>NZ_CP115174.1:310000-1510000 GCF_027625475.1 Sphingomonas abietis | reverse complement strand
GCGATCTTCTGCGCCTCCGCCCAATTACCGCGAGGGCACCCGGTTAAGATCGTCGGCTTGAGATGCCGCACGGCATCAACCAGCGCGTTCGCATCCGGCATCAGCGGCAGGTTGCGATAGAAGTCGCCCTTCGCCTCAAGCTCTTTCCAGAAGCGATCGGAGCCAACCTTCGCCTCATAGGCCCTTGGCGGCATCCCGAAGTAAGCTTCCGCGTAGGTATCGAAGTCCGCCAGTACGCCATCACAGTCGAGGAAGACGTGGGGTTCCCCCGCCGAGAGGGCGGAAGGCGATGCGGCGAGCGATCGGATGGCGGCGGTGATCGATATGCGAACGGTAGTCGCAACCGTAATCGCGGAGTCGTTCGCGCCAAAAAAGACGTTACAGTTCTCCGCCACCTTCGCCGCATCTTCCAGCCCGCGCCGGTAGTCCGCAGCAAGCGAGCGAATTGCGGCGCGGGCATACTCCTCCATCTGCTTTCGGCTGAACGCCGGATAAGAGTGATCCGCGAAGCAGACAGTGGGGTCGGGCATATCGGGCAGCACCATGTCCGCCCCGATCTCGCTGGTCGCGGGTGGGAGGGATGAGCGGGCCTCCTTGAAACCGGCTAAGTGCCCATCACGGCTAGCCAACAAAGAGGCGAAAGCTACCTCAGGATTTTTGTCCTGCGCAGCGTTCCACCCCGCCTTGGCGCCGGCAAGATACTGGCTGTCCATCAGGGCATCTGCGATTCTCTCGCGCTTCTCGGCGTGCGTCATGCGTGGGTCTCCGCCGTAGAATGGGCAATCCGTGGCAATGTGTCCTGTGGCGGCGAAGATATATTGCGCCGCTTCTCCACCAGGACATGTGCAGCGGTCGGCTCGGATAATGGACATGCTTTCAACTCCTCGTATGTCCGACGCGCCCGATATTGGGCGAGGTGCCAAGCAAGCTGATCCTGCTCATCGGGAGTTACTCCTGCGCCAAGACACAGAGACTGAAATGTTTGGGGCATCTCACCCCTCTCCCCCATCGATCGCCTCGGGCGGGGTTGCGGAAGGTTTCGGGGTGTAGGCGATCACATCGCCGCTTCCGTAGTGGTGCTGCCATCCGAGTTTCCAGACATAATCTGCCGGTGCTCCGAACAATTTACCGCTGCGGAATAAGACAGGGCCGCCATCCCAGTCGCTAGGTGAGGTTTTGCCGCCGTTCCAAGGCTTCATGCCGGCGGGGACACCGCTATTCTCGGGCGGGGTTGCGGTTGCGAGGGCGGCGCGGGCCTCGCGGATCGCTTCATCTCCGCCCCACATCGAAAAGAACGGATCATGGGCGAACTGCACCGCGTCTCCCCATGCAGACGTGCTGCTCCGACTGATCGCGCTGTGGAGTTGCCCAGCGTCGATGGCATCCGTCCCTTTACGGAGCCCGGCATGAACACCTTCGGCGAGTAGCTCGACGCCATTGTCTCGAAACTTCTCGATGAAGGCCAAGCACTTTGTCAGCGCCGCCCTCAGCCCCTCCCCCTTGGCCGGCGCTGGGCTGTGGCGGAGACGGTAATTAGCCGCCTTGATCTTCCGGGTTTCCTCGGCAATTCGCCGCTGAACAATCTCCTGCATCTCAGGGTCGTTGTCGTAATGACCTTCGTTGACTGCCTTTTGCCCGGCTACAGTGAAGAAGCGTCCTTGCACATAGCACTGGCGGACGTAGTGAGAGCGATCCTCCCTCGTCGGCAGCAGATCGGGGGTTTTGGTGGGGGCGGTCATTTGTCACGCTCCGCATAAGAGACGCCGCACAGCGGGCAGAAGCTGGCGAACATCGCGACAGGTTGAACGCGCTGGCCGCTTTCCAACTTCTCGGTGCGGATCATCAGGCGCGGCGTGGCGTCCTCGCCAATCATTATGGGCAGAGTGAAACGAGTTTTCCGTTCGGCGAGCATCTTGCCGACGCGATCGATACATTCGCAGGTCATAGCAGCAGCCTCACAACAGCGTTGGGGTCAATTTCGGGTGGAATTTCGAAACCGGCATCGAGGGCGCAGGCGACGCATGGTTTGCATCCAGGCTCGACCTCTTGGCAGGCCGGATCGCCGAACATCGCGCATCGCTCTTGGCAGGCATCAAGGACGGCCGGCGTCCACGGCACATCGACGTAGAGACTCACGACCGCCGCTCCAGGGCAGCGCGGGCGACGGGCGGAGCATCTGACCGGGTGATGGTGACGGTCCAGTCGCCGCCGTCCGGCACACCCTTCCAGCTTACGCCATCGACCGAGAATGTGGCCTTTGTCGCATTGGAAGCATGAACCAGCGCCGCCAGATTGATGACGCTGCGCATCGTCAGCACTTCCATCGCCGACCTATCATCGCTCTCAAAATGCTGGGCGGAGGATACGAGCGCCCACCGCACCCACTTCACTAAGTCCGCGTCGGACAACTCGGCGGCGGCCTTGGCTCGATCTTCCTCCCGCAGAACCAAAAACGTCTCACCGTTGGTGAAAGCGTCGACCTTCGCTTGCAACCGATCCCGCTCGCGTTCCAGCTCGGCGATGCGCCCGGCCTGCGCGCTGAACCAAAGCTCAAAGGCGGTCGTATCCAATTCCTGATCGTGCGGGATGCCGATCAAGTCTGCGATGCGATCAACCATACGATTCTGATCAGCGTGGTCGGCGTCGAATAGCTCGGCTTCAGTCTTCAGCCCCTCGATCTCGTCGAGCAGGCGCGGCAACGAGTTTACCGCGGCGACGATGAGGGCAGCGTTGGCCTCAGCGCGAGAAGCGTCGAGCGCATCGATCTCTGTCGGGAGGAGGCAGGCAGCGGCGACGATCCCATTGGTGGGCGTCACAAGAGGCTTTCCGTCGCCGTCCAAGCGCAGGCCGATTATCGGGACGCCATCACCAGGATAATCAGGCTGGAATGGATCGGTGCACCAAGGCAACGCCGTCGCCTCCCCCACCATCTCGCGGAGCCGGGCTGGGGATATCGGGGTCATGCGAATCGGCTCCGCAGACCGATACCTGAGCCAGCGGCCAGTCGACGTTTTCGATGACACGAAGCCGGTACGGGTGTAGAACGTAACCAGCCCCGATTTGGGGCTTTGGCATTTAGACTAGTATTGGAACGGCGCAGATATGCGTGGGTGAACAGACGGAGAAAAAGTGTAAAAATCGCCTGATAAATCACACTTTCCATTCGACTGTTAATCGAGTGCTTTGGCGGATTTTGCCGCCCTCCTCTGCCTTGATATCCAGTCCTTGTTGTACTCTGGTAGGAATGTATTGATGTACGAGCGCTCTGCCGCATCCAACTGCTCTGTCGAGCACCGGACGAAGCTGAAGCTGTCGTAATCTTTGTCGACCCCGTGGCTGAGAACTCGGGATAACCCGGTGCGAGTTTGGCCGATGTAGACCAGTGAGCCTCTTCGCCAGAGGAAGTATATTCCAGAGGTCGAGTGCGCGAGGCGATCGACAGGGACGGCGTGCTCGGCAAGTTCCGCCGCGGAAAGGATCTGGCCGCTGAATGCTGGAGCCTGCGAGACGAGTGTCGCTTCATCGATGTACCTGCCAGCGAGTATCGCATCGAGCTGAGGCCGGCCAACCCAAACGGGATTGAGATCTCGATCATCAAGCCAATCGTTGATATCATCGGCCGACCAAAGTGGGACGGGGTTGACCCGCTTTCGCTTAGGAAAGAGCCCCATGCCCTCGAGGCGCTCCACCTCTCCCCATTGAATGGAAGTGAGGATGACCACCTGAGAGAAATTGAGCAGCCCGCCCTGCTCTGCCCGTTTGCCGTCTGGCCGGATGACTCCCAGCCGTTTCCGCGCAGGCCTCGCTCGTGGGTTTGAAGCAGCCATGAACCAACCTTCCGCTTCGCGCTCGATTCGGGGCGAGCAGCTGACCAACGTTGCGCTAGCTTACCATTCCGACATTGCCGGTAAGCCATTGATATAGTATCAGGCAACGAACGGTGAAAATGTCGGAAAGGCCGTTGAAAACGTTGATGTAACGGCTGACTCTTAATCAGCGGGTCCTTGGTTCGAGCCCAAGTGCGTCCACCAAATTCTCAAACAAAAGCAGCAGGTTATGGATCCGGCGCGTAAGCGCTGGAACCTAGCTTGCACTATAGGTTCCGTATAGGTTCCACCCGTTGCCTGGTAATGGGCGGACGAACCCGCACGAGGGCGGACGACCCTATAGCCAGGAAGACAGGCCCATCTCACGGATGTGGTCTGTCCCAGCAACCGACCTGCATCGGTCCGACCAGACATCGTGATCTTCAACTACGACGGTGGACCGCTAGCGCGCCGACGTTCGATAAGGGCACGGAGCGCAACCATTGGGATCAACCTCGATCGACCGATCCTGATCGTTTCCAGGTCGCCGCAGGCGATGAGCTCGTACAGCGTGGTCCGGCCAACCCCGATCAGTTGAGCAGCTTGAGGAATTCGCACTGCGAGCCGTTCATGCGGAGGCGAGTCTCCACGACGTTTTTGCGCGGGTGTCACCTGGCTATCTCCCCGTCGCGCTGACGAAGCCCGTTGCGAGCCTTTTGAAAGCTACGGTCACCGTCCACGAAAGCCCGTAGCATGGCCGGTATGATCTCGCTGACGGGCTCCTCCAGACCGTAAGACGCGCGATAGAAGATCGCGTAGTCCGCAAGGGCGTCGGCCAGGTCGGGCATGACGTTGATCGTCAGCTTCGAAGGGGTCCGTTCGGGCAATTTGGGTAGTTTGATCTTTTCCAATGCGGCCTCCTATCCATGCCAGGGTGTGAGGATCAGGTCCTTGTCGACCACCAGCCGGACCGGCGCGCCGGACCGGATCGTCAGGGTCGGCTGAATGTCTAGAGCCTTGGCGGTCAAAGCGTCGCCGGCGCGCGAGACATTCTGCGTGGCCGATTGTCGGATCGCTTCAACGAGACCACCGTTGCCTCTGAACTGCAAATCCGAGCCGATCCCGAGCAGCGTGGAGATCGCCACGCCCTTGAGCAACTGCCAGGTATGGAAGTCGACCTTGTCCTGCAGGCCGGCATAGCCTGACGGATCAGTCGCCGGCATATTGTCGAGGCTGGACGATGCAGGCCGCCAGCAGGTTACGCGACTTGGTGCGGTCGAACGTTTCCCGGCCGAGGCGGGTTGGCAATGTGCGGGCTGTATCCAAGCGAACCTCCGGCGTCGGGCTTTAAACCCGCGCCATTTTTGGGAATAGCCGGTGGTTGATCACGATACCCGTCAGCTTTAATCACATGTCATGCGTTCGCTTCCGCCTCTCAATGCCTTGCGCGTATTCGAGGTCGCCGCGCGAACGGGCAGCTACTCGGCCGCCGCGACCGAGCTGGGCCTCACTCACGGCGCAGTCAGCCGACATGTCGCGACGCTGGAGGCGTGGCTCGGGCAGTCGCTGTTTCGTCGCGATGGTCGGCGGATGGTGGCAACGCCGATCGCCAGCATGTTCGCAGATGAGGTCGGCCATGCCTTTGATCGCGTCGCGCGAGCGGCGGAGGCGTGCGGGCGTCCCACCGCGCGGCGCATCTTACGCGTCAGCGCGCCGACCAGCTTCGCGATGCGCTGGCTCATCCCCCGGCTCGATCGCTTCCATATAGACCAGCCTCATGTCGAGGTGGTTGTGAGCACCGTTTCGACCGTGCTCGATGATTTGCGGGGCGGGTTCGATGTCGCGATACGGCGCGGGCAATCGCGCGATAACGCATGGCCGCACCACCGCGCCGTCCCGATACTCGACGACGTTGATACGCTCATTGCCAGCCCTGCGTTGTTGGAGCGACGGCCGATCCGGTCTCCTGCCGACATCGAAGGGCATACGCTGCTGGCGAGCGAGACGCGCGCTGACGACTGGATCAACTGGTTAGACGCGGCCGGGCTGTCACACCTGGCCTCTCATCCGCGGCAGACCTTCGATCATTTCTTCGTCACCCGGCAGGCGGTCGAAGACGGACTTGGAATCGGCATTGGCCCGCTCCCGATGCTCGCGATCGATGTTGCAGCCGGCAAGCTCGCAACGCCGCTTCCGCAAATCCAGGTTCGACGCACCGGCTATGTGGCAGTCGTACCCGATCATGCCGATCGACAAGGCAAGTTATCGGAGTTCGTCGACTGGCTTGTGCAGGAGGGGCGTTAACCGGCCGGCGCCGACCAGCTCAAGACATTCAGCGTTGTTAACGTGAGCGGCGGCTCTTGCTGAACCCCGCCCTTCGTGTCGCGCAAACCAGCCGGTTGGCTTTCCGCCTCAAAGTGGGACGCTCAGTCGCGGATCGGCGCTACCTCTAAGCGGACGAAACTCACTCAGGTATCTTCACGACCAGCAAATAGTTCGAATCTTTCCGGGCGCGCCATTTTCGAAATCGTAGGCACGGCGGGAAGCGGCGGGGGATTGCGGAATTAGCGTAGTACGCCGGGCGGGATTGCAGGGCTGCGACGCCCTTCTTAGCCCATCCGAGTCATTGTTGCGAATAATTCGCAACCTGGGCTAAGGCCCACGCTATGCCGACGAACGCCGTTGCCCTGTCCCGTATGCTGATCGCCGAGCGCCCGATGCTCGTGCGCCGGCTCGCCCGGATCGTCGGTAGCGAGCCGGTGGCGGAGGATGTCGCGCAAAGCCTCTATCTGCGCGTCCAGCGGGTCGAGGATGATCCGCCAATTAACAACAAGCGATCGTTCCTGTTCCGGCTCGCTTCCAACCTGGCGGTGGATCACGTCCGCGCCGAACAGAGCCGCGCCAGGATGCAGGCGGAAGCGCAGGCGCTCTTATGGAGTGAACTTGCGCCGCCCGACCCGGAGCAGGCGGCCAGCCTGAATATCGAACTGGCGCGCGTGCTTAAGGCGGCCGCCACACTGCCTGAACCGACGAAGAGCATTTTTCGGCTGCATCGCTTTGAAGGGCTGCGCCAGAGCGAGGTCGCGGCCCACCAAGGGGTTTCCGTCACCACGGTCGAAAAGCATGTCCGCCGCGCGCTGGCGATCCTACGAAGAGCGCGTGACGGAGAGTGATAGCGATTTATTTTGCAAGGGGGGTTAGGGCAGCATCATCGGCAAACGTCTTAGGCGACCAAGCCATTCACCCTACGCGCCAAGAAAGGGGCTGATGACAAAACCGTCGCTGGATGTCCGTTTGGCCGAGCAGGCCGAACATTGGGTGGCGCGCCTCGCCTCGGGCGAGATAGAGGCTAAGGAAATGTCCGCGTTCAAGGCATGGCTGGCGGCAGCGCCGGAACATCGCGCCGCGTTCGATCGCGAGCGCGCTCTTTGGCAAAGCCTCGAAGGCAAAGAAGCCGCGTTCGCAAGCACACCGCCCCCGCCCCGGCGATCGACACGGCCCGCATGGGTCCACGCGATCACGCCTCGCCGGACCCTGGCAGCGGCGGTCGCTGCTGCCGCGATCGTTCTGGCGACACCCAACGCTGTCGTGCATCTGCAAGCCGATCAGATGGCCGTGACGGGCGAAGTCCGGACCATCGCGCTCCCGGATGGCTCGACTGCAATGCTCGACACCGATGCAGCGATAGCGATCCGCTTCGGGCCCGACGAACGCCGCATCAAGCTGTTGCGGGGGCGCGCATGGTTCGATGTGAAGCACGATGACGCGCGGCCGTTCCGGGTCGCGGCCCTGGGCGGCGTGACGCAGGACGTTGGCACCGCCTTCGAGGTCAGCCGGGACGATGATGACGTAACGGTCGGCGTCACCAAGGGCGTAGTGCGGGTTGCCGCATCCGAGAGCGGTGATGGGCTGCTGGTCCACGCGCTCGGCCGGGTCCGCTATGCGAGCAGCGGCCACGTCGAACGTCTGACACCGGCCACGGCGGACAACATCGCCGCTTGGCGGCGCGGGCTGATCGTCATCGACGGCCGCTCGGTCAGCGACGCCATCGCGGAGGTCGCGCGTTATCGGCCCGGTCTTACCTTGACGCTCGCCGATACGTCGGGCCAGCCCAAGGTCAGCGGCGTGTTCCGCACGGATGCCCCCGACGTAGCGCTGCAAACCCTTGCGCATATGGCCAGGCTTCGTGTCGCGACACTGCCCGCAGGCGTGGCGATCATCAGGCGCTGATCGCCGCTATTCAAAAATATTTGCGCTGGGGGGTTAGGGCGAAGGCGTTGGCAAACGTCTTAGGCGGCTTGTTGCTAATGAGAATCACGTTGGCTCGGGCATGCGGGGGCTGTCGCGCGGTGCGATGCCCGAGCGATAGGGATTGATATGCACGCTGCGCCGCTATGCCGCCTTCCATTTCTATGTGCGCTGCGCGCGCTGGTTCTCGGCACCAGTGCCCTGACGCTGGTGGTTGCAGGCACGACGCCAGCACACGCGCAATCGGCTGTCGCTACCACGAGCTTCAACATCCGGGCGCAACCACTCCTTTCGGCGCTCCAGCAGTTTACCGAGCAGTCCGGCATCCAGGTTGGCTATACGACGGCGCTGGGCGACGGCATCCGCACGCAGGGGATTTCAGGCTCCTACTCCCCAACCGAAGCTCTCTCGCGGCTTCTGTCCGGCACCGGGCTGACCTATCGGTTCACCGGCCCCAACGCCATCACGCTCGAACCGGCCCCCACGGCCGAGGCAGGCGCAGTCCAACTCGGGCCGGTTCGCGTCGAGGGACAAGGGCAGTCCTCCAGCAATCCGCTTAATGCTGCATCCGATCCCGCAATCTCGGAAGGCACCCATAGCTACGCAGCGCGCGCCGCCACTGTGGCCGGAAAAACACCGACGCCGCTCAAGGAAATTCCTCAGTCCGTGTCCGTGCTGACGCGCCAGCGGCTTGACGATCAGAATTTGTTCACGATCGAAGATGCCCTGCGCTATGTCCCCGGTGTCACGGTGGGCGGCAGCGCGAACCCCTATCTCGGCGCGACATACTACGCTCGGGGATACGCGTTGACCACCGAGCAGGACGGTATTCCATCCAGTTCTTCACTCAATCTTGGTTCGCCTCAATTCGATCTGGCCATGTATGATCGGATCGAAGTCCTGAAGGGCTCGGCTGGTCTCCTTCAGGGATCGGGCGCTCCGGGCGGCGTTGTGAACTTCGTACGCAAGCGGCCGCTGGACAGCTTTCAGGCCTCAGGGGACTTTTCCGTCGGATCATGGAACGACTTCCACGCTGACGTCGATGTGACCGGGCCATTGAATGCGGCCGGGACAGTGCGCGGCAGGGCGGTGCTGGCAGGCACCAATCAAGATTTCTACTATGACAATTCGCATGCTCGTTCGGGCATGGCTTACGGCATTATCGAGGCCGATCTGACGCCCGACACGCTCCTGTCACTGTCGGGCACGATACAACGCGACGTCCATCACGGTATTTTCCAAGGTTTGCCTGCTTATACCGATGGGAGCCTGCTCAACGTTTCGCGATCCTATAACCCCGATCCGGACTGGAGCTTCATGAAGCAAACCACCAAGGAGGTCTTCGGCGCGCTGACGCAGAAATTGGGCGGCGACTGGCAGGTTAAAGCGAGCCTTCGCTACAGGGAAAGTTCCGGAGATGCCCGCTATGCATCGACCGACAGCGGGGTGGATCCGGAAACCGACATCGTCGATTACTTCACATCCGTCGATTTCACACGCTTCCGCTGGTTCGCGGCAGACGTAAATGCCACCGGCTCGTTCGAGCTTTTCGGTCGCACCCATCAAATCCTGGTCGGTGCCAACTACGATCAGGCCAACACCATGGATCAATATGGCAACGGGCCCGATATTATAGGGACGAACATCTTCGATCCCGTCGTGCCTAATCCGCACGACGATCCCACGGGCGACTACCGGACAAAGATCGAGCAGTTTGGCGTGTATGGCCAAATCAAGGCGAACCTGGCGGACGGATTAAATCTCCTCCTCGGCGGCCGCGTTACGCACTATCGTACGTCTTACGCATCGGGTAATTACGGCGATGCGCCGGTATATGTCAGTGAGCCGCTGAGCAACGTGGATCACAAGCTCACGCCTTACGCAGGGTTGGTCTACGATGTGACCCGAACGGTTTCGCTCTATGCCAGCTTTTCCGACATCTTCATTCCCAACGCTGTGGAGACGCAGGCAGGCGGAGCGCTGCCGCCCGAAACCGGCCACCAGTATGAGGTCGGGGTGAAGAGCACGCAATTTGACGGCAAGCTCAACCTGTCGGCAGCACTGTTCGACCTTAAGGACCGCAATCGCGCTTATAACTATCCGTCCGGGACGGCATTCTATATCGCTTCCGGTGAAGTGGAAACGAAGGGTGCCGAGGTTGAGATCAGCGGCAGTCCGATGCCGGGCTGGGACTTGTCGGCAGGCTATACATATCTGCATTCCAAATATGTGAAAGATGCGACCTACCAAGGGCAGCCGTTCAACGCAGGAGCGACGCCGCATCAGAATTTCAAGCTGTGGACGAAATATCGTTTCGCAGCAGGGCCCTTGAATCGCTTGAGTATCGGCGGCGGCGCTCTTGGAACTTCCTCGCTCTATAACGATCCTGTGCGTGTTCCGGGCTATGTGATCTTTTCCGGACAATTGGGATACGACGTCAACGACCACTGGCAAGCGTCCTTAACGATCAACAATATCGGTGATCGCCGCTACATTCGTACCCAGTCGAGCGGCACGGCAATATGGTCTGGAAACTATTACGGCAAGCCGCGCAGCGTCATGTTCAGCGTACGGACGAAATGGTAATCCGTGAACAGGGGCATTCTGCATAGTCGGAATTTGGTCCGATTCTGGGCAGGAATACATATGTGGACCAGCTTGGTCTGCACATTATTCCTGCTCATCATTTGCCTGACCGGCCTACCGTTGATCTTCGCCGAGCAGATCAACGATCTGGCCAATCCGACGATGGAGTATGCTGCCGTTCCGCCCGGAACGCCGAACGAGAGCCTTGATAGGCTCATTGATAAGGCGAAGCATGTATATCCCGGTGAGATCATTACCTCGATCTTTGCCGACGATGATGAACCGGAAGTATACATTTGGATGGCGCCATCCTTCGCATCCGTGAAGGCGAACCCTGGGCTCGCGCATTTCGTCCGCTTCGATGCGCACTCCGGCCACATCATCGAGCGGTCCGGACCAGGACAGCGCGATCAGACCTTAACCGGCTTCCTATTCCGGCTTCATAGCGATCTTTTCGCGGGTCTGCCGGGCGAATTGCTCCTAGGCACGATGGGCTTGCTGTTTGTGACCGCCATTGTGTCGGGCGTAGTCCTTTACGGTCCCTTCACGCGCCGCCTCGACTTCGGCATAGTGCGGACCGGTCGCTCCCGCCGGCTACGCTGGCTCGACCTGCACAACTTGCTCGGCGTGGTCACACTGGCATGGACGGTGATCGTTGGCGTTACCGGCACGGTGAACGAGTTGTCCACGCCGTTGTTTGCCCTGTGGCAGCAGACCGATGTCGCCGCGATGCTCGCTCCTTGGCAGGGGAAGCCCCCGCCGCGCCCCGATCAATTATTCTCGGCCCAGGCCGCGCTAGACCTCGCTTCGAAAGCGCTGCCTGGTACTGTGGTTACCAGCATCGTGTTCCCCGGCGACGATGATGGCACGCCCTATCACTACCTGCTTTGGGCGCATGGCAGCACACCGCTCACCAGCCGTCTGTTCAGCCCTGTCCTGATCGATGCCCGCACCGGCAAGCTCACCGCCATTGTGCGGATGCCGTGGAATCTGCGTACGCTGGAAGTCTCCCGCCCGCTCCATTTCGGCGATTATGGCGGAACTCCGCTCAAGGTCATCTGGGCGCTGCTCGATCTGGTGACAATCGTGGTGCTGGCAAGCGGCCTCTATCTATGGGCGGCTAAGCGCAAGCGCACGCTGGCCGTGACGCAACGCGATCCGCACGCGCCCGCGCCGCCCCTCGATCTGCTAGAGGCAGCGGAATGAAACGTCATCGCTCCACCTTTCGCCGTCGATGGTCCTGGCCGATCTGCCTCGCGGCGCTGACCGTGTTCGGCCTGCTCTCGGCGCTGCTCGGCGAAGGCGGCATCTGGTGGTGGCTGTCGTGGGCGGCGCTGGCGATCCCGCTGCTTGTCATCGCGTGCCACGTCCTGCGCCCGACAGGGAGGCCGCATCATGCTCGCCACCGTGCGCCCTAACGGCGACGATGCGCACCAGGTGCGCGACGATGCCGAAACGCTGCCTGTAATGCTGCGACTCCCGGTCGAGCGGCATCCCTATGCCCCGCCGCCCGAACACAAGATATTCGGCTTTCTCGGCACATGCCTGGTCTTTGCCGTGGCGTTCGCCGGGCTGCTCCTGACGTTCGAGCATCATTTCAACCCCCCGCCGCCCTCGGCGCCGCTCGTGGTGAGCCTGGTCCCGCTCGCCTCGCCACCCGAGACGCCGCCCAAACCGAAAGAGGCGCCCAAGCCGGTCGAGAAGCACCTGCGCCAGCACACGCCGCAAAAGGTCGATCCGGTCGTGCATCCGCTCATCCCGATCGCCACCACCCCGGCGTTGCCGCCAACGCCCGAGACCAAGCCGGTCGATCCCGCGCCCCCGCAACCGGAGACAGCCGCGCCCAAGACGGCGGCGGCGCCGCCAGCGCCACAGGTATCGAGCAACACGCCCGATACGTGGGAGGGCCGCGTTCTCGCCCGCTTGCAGAAGTACCAGCGCTATCCCGGCGAGGCGAAGAGCGCCCGCCAGCAAGGCGTCGCCTATATCCGGTTCCGGATGAGCCGCGACGGTCATGTGTTGTCCTCGTCGCTGGTGCGCAGCTCGGGCTTCGCCGATCTCGACCAGGCAGCGCTCGACACGCTCCGCCGTGCCGATCCGCTGCCCAAGATTCCTGCCGATCGCCCCGACGAAATCGAACTGTCGGTGCCCGTCGAATTCTATCTTCGCTGATGGCGCAGACCTGTCAACGCACAACCGACGGCTGGTTTTGGCGAGAGCCGACATTGTATCGCGAGCCTTGAATGGCAGAAATGTCCCATGGCCGGTCGATTGCCCCCGGCGGCAGTCGACCAGATATCGCCGTTCCAGGATTATATTGGTGGCGACCGAAAGCTGCCGCTTCCGAGCTTCATCGATCGCCCCCTACTAATGCTTGCATAGGACCATCGCAGGCACCGCGATAATTTTCTTAACACCTCTCATTGCTGCTGCGTGAAGAACTCGCTCGCGATCTTCCAGTGGCCGGCGACCTTGATCAACTGGAGCGTCTTCCAGCCCCAGGACGAGTCTTTGGCCGTGGAATTGACGAATACGAGCGTGACATCCGCCAGTCCGCCATTCTGCAAGATGTGCACGTCCCGGAAACGCTGCCGGAAAGGCTCTCCCTCGAAAACGGCCTTGCGGAACGCCTCGTAATTCTGCGTCGGGTTCTCCGACGACTTCGGACGTGCCACCCAGGCGGGATCGGAAAAGGGAATGTCCTTATTCAGCAGCAAAGTCTCGAACAAGACCTGATTCCGGGAAGATACCGCCCGTGTGTAGGTGGCGAGGAGGGCCGAGATTGCCGCGCGATCGGCGTCCCGGCTCGAAAAGTCTCTGGGGACGGGAATGTCTCGCGCTGACGCAGGAGCGACGGCGGCCAACAGCAATGTCGAGGCAATTAAAATTCGCATGATGGTATCCGATGGTGCGCAAGAATGGGCGATCTCGTCGCGGTGACTTGAGGCGGTCGCTCGCTGCTCGCTGCTCGCTGCTCGCTGTGGCCCGTTAGCGACCCCGACCAGCTACTTCAAAGCGATACGCCCGATAATCAGATTGTTCAGGATCGATCGTTCGCCTAATCGAAACTATGATGCCGAATCTGGACATGGATGCGCTGCGGTCTCTTGTCATGGGGGTCGAACTCGGGAGCTTTGCACGCGCGGCGGAGGCTGTCGGCCGTTCACAATCCGCTGTCAGCAACCACCTGCGGAAGCTCGAACGCCAGATCGGCGCGCCGCTGGTCCAGAAGTCCGGACGCGGTCTGGTGCTCACGGAGGCTGGCAGCCAATTGCTTGCGTCCGCACGTCGGCTGCTCGACCTTAATGACCAGGCCGTCGTTGCAGCACGATCGTCGCGATTGGCCGGCAGCGTCAGGTTCGGGTTGGTGGCCGACTTTGCGGACACATGGTTGACCGACTTGCTGAGAAATTTTGCGCAGACCTATCCGGATGTGGAAATCGAGGTACAGGCTGAGGGCAGCGGCCAACTCCGAGCCGCGCTTGCCAGTCACAAGCTCGATCTCGTGCTGGCCTGGGGGAATGGTCAGGAAGCCTCCGGCGGTGAACATCTTGCCGATATTCCGGCCAGATGGATCGCGCATCCGGATTGGCGTCGAACAGCCGACAGGTCGCTCACCCTGGTGGCATTCGATTTGCCCTGTCTCTTTCGGGCGGCGGGACAGCAGGCGCTTGACGATGCCGGGATCTCCGCCCGTGTTGCGTTCAACAGTTCCAGCCTTGCAGGTTTGTGGGCTGCGCTCGATGCCGGCCTTGGCCTCACGGTCCGCACGCCGATCGGCATGCCATCTTCGCTGGCAGTCCTGAACGAGACCGCCAGCGGTCTGCCGTCACTCCCTTCGGTAGCCCTTTCGCTCTACCGAAGGAAACGCCTTGCCACGCCGGCGGAGCGGCTTGCAGAGATGATGCGGCTCGCCATCCGCGAACGCTTCTCGTTCGGTTTGACCTGCTGATTCATGTCAACAGGAGCGCCGAGCGCCTTGAAGCTGGTCCGACGGCGGCACTGGATGTCGGCATTCCACGCCACTGAACGGCCGTTTTCGTTTCCCCGCTGACAAAGCTTCCCGTCGGGAAAATCCCACGACCTTCCGGGAGCAGTCGACCACACCAAGACGTTCGGCCGAGCGCGCCCAAACGGCCAGTTTCGGCGGGAGCAGCTATTCGACGCTCACGAATCTGCCCGCCCAAGGGCGACCACCTCTTGCCCTTGCGATCGAATTTCACTGGCTCCAAGAGCTGACATTCGGCCGGTCAGATTGAGCACTAACGCGAAGCCTTGAGCTGGGACAAAGCCGGCAAACAGGTATAGATGGCGTAGTATCGGCTTCCGCCAAAAGCCGACGTTGCCGGCGTTCTGAGCCGCACGGAACCCACGCTGAGCATTAGAAAAAGACACCCGGCAGTTCATTAGATCGCGCTATTTAGTGCGTACACGAGAATCATGCTATCTCCGCGGCGCCGATGCAAAAAGTCACGTCCAGTCCCTTGGCAATGGCGGACAGGACTTTCAGTTCGCAAATGTCACAGATAATACAAAATTCGCGTGCTAATATTTATGTCGTAGGATTTGCCAATATATATCTTGTATTAATATTTAAGCTTACGAAAATCGCCAAAATACCCAGTCAATCCAAAATCTGGGGTCGCTTTGCTCGTTCCGGCCACCATCTGCCGGTAATAGCGGCGTGGTGAAAATCCAAAATCGGCCTGCTTCACTATCGGCCGAATGACCAGCTTGGCCTCAGGCATCAAAAGATGCGCGAACTTAACCGCGCCGCCGCTGATCGTGATGAAGGGGGCACCTGATATCCCCCGAGTTGCTCCAATCCGGGTCGTCAGCCCTGTGGGCGTCACGTTAACATTGCTCAAGGTGCCTTCCAGCGCGGGGGCCGGAAAGGTGGCACCGACCGACATCGACATCACATTGCCCTTGACGGACATCACACCGGGCTTACCCGGCTTTGCCATGCGCTCGAGCGTCATGCCGAGAGCATTAGATACCGATCCCGGAATAAAGCCGGCGGTTTTCAGGTGATCAATACGCATACCCATGTCCCCGTTCGGCATCACGAACGGATAGGCGTTGGCAGAAAAACCAAGTTTGATGCTCATCATCCTAATTTTGCCGTGGAGGCGAATGACACCATTGCCGAAGACCATCGACATGTCGCTGAGCGGACTTTGAGCGCGCGGCAGAATATAGCGGTTCATCAGGATCGTCAGAGTCCTGGCCGGGATCGTCACGTTTCCCGACCTGAGCGCGATCCGGTAGGAGGAGACGTCGTTGAGATCGACGGCGCCTCCCGACCCCACGGGCATGAGGACGCCGTCCAGATCGGTGACCGCAACAGCGGCGTCGTCAAAATTATATAGCTGCACCTTGTGCATCATGATCCGGCTCGTCGCGGCCGCCAGGGCAGGTGTCACGGAACACAGAGCCAGCATCGCGGCGATAGCAGTCGACGGGAGTCTGGGCACAAGGTCTTCCTTTTGATGTAGCAGCCATTTCGAACATGCAGGAAACTAGGTGGTTCCTGTGACATCTTCGTGGTTTTCAATTGATATTCGGCCAATATCATGGAACCCGTTGGTTTTCTGGTGGTTCTGCCGGCTCTCACGCACGAAGGTCGCTCGATGCGTGACCTCGTTAAAAAAGGAGGAGATCGTCATGAACAAATATCTTTACGCTGCAGAGCGCCTCTTTCGAGGCGAAATGAACGTAAACCGTCTTTTTGGAGACGCCGGCAGCCCCTGCGATCTTGCCGACATTGGCACCGGCGAAGCCATGGCGAAGAAACTCGGCAGCCGCAGCCTCGAGCAATCGCTCCCGCGTGTCGAAAATCTCCATGCTTTGCCGATACCTGCCTTATGCCGCGATTGGCAATCACAGAAAGGCTCGATCGATATCTCGGCCCCGGCACGGCGGTGGCAACCAAAAAAAGGCCGGCGTGAGCCAGCCCTAGTGTTAGGAGAGGATGCCTGAAAGGCCTGAGTGTTGTGCACTGCGACGTACAATGCTGCAATTGCGAAGATTGCAACCCATAGGGCAGGCGTCTTACCTATACGTTAGGTGGGATCAATGGCAGGAATTCCCAACAAGGCGGCCCGCAAGACGCGAGCCGCCTCACCCCCTTCGGACGGAGCAGCGCCGCGATACGCAACTGGGCGCCGCCGCAACCCCCACGGACGAACGGGAAACTGATGGGTTCCCGGAGGCGATGCATCTTGGTAAGATGCCTTCGATGAATCATGGTGGGGTAAGGTCGTAGATTGCCGCCAGAACTGCGAACTGCCCGATCCCATCGCCATGCTCTGACATTTGCGCTGCTGATCGCCTGTCCGTCCGCGGCATCAGGACAAACAGCGGAGGAAACAGGCGCGCCCGGAGACCAGAGTGTCGCAATAAGCTTCGATGCCGCCGCTTCCCGGTTGGATAGTGTATCCCACGCGCTCAGCGGCGCTGGGCACGAGGTCAAGGCGGCGGAGGATACCGCGGATGCGCTGAAGGCGCTCAACCGCCCCGTCATCACCGCCTCGGCGCAATATCTAGAATATCAAAAGACCCTCTCGCTCGATCTGTCGGGTGCAAAATCCGATGCGGCCTCGGCGACCGACAGCTTCCTGAGCGGCCTGCCCTCACAATTTCCGCCTGCCTTCCAGCAGATCGTCGGCGAGGTTGCCGGCCGCGTCGAGCAAGCGCTGCCCGGGCTTCTCTCAGCGATACCGGACACGCTGCGCTACCAATATCGTGATGACGTGTTTCGGCCGACAGTCCAGGCCGTGATGCCGCTCTACACCGGGGGCGCCATCCCGGCCATCCAGCATGGCGCCCTTGCTGGAGCCGACATCGCGCGAGCAAAACAGGCGCAAGCGCGCGAGCTTTCGACCGTAAATCTCGTGCGCGTCTATTTCGGTCAGCAGGTCGCGAGCCAGTTGCTGGTCAGCGCAACCGATGTCCGCGACGCCTTCGATCGGCATCTCTCCGACGCGCAGAAGCTCGAACAGCAGGGAGTTATCCCGCACGCGACCACGCTTCAGGTCCAGGTGGCGCGCGATGCCGCGGAACGGTCGCGTCTCCGGGCCGAACTCGACGCACGCACGGCCAGCGACGAACTGGGGCGCCTGCTCGACGCCGACGGCGGCGTCACGCCGACGACGGCGTTGTTCGTCGACGCCCGCCCGCTCCCGCCTGTTGGCGACTTCCTTGGCGGCAGCGACCTGCCGCGCGCGCGAGAGGCCGATGCCACTCGCAAGCTCGCCGATGCGGGCACCGCACTCGCCAAATCCCGCTTCCTGCCCCAGGCCTATGCTTTCGGCGAATATAATTTCGACCATAAGCAGGCGCTCCCGATCGAACCGGACTGGGTCGTTGGTGTGGGTGTCCGCTACACTCTTCTGTCCAACATCGACCGGCGCAAGACACTCGATGCCGCACGTGAGCATGCAAGGGCCGCAGCCGACGCGGCAGCCGATGTCCGCAAGACGCTCACGACGGAGACAGTCCGCGCCTATGATCTGGTCGAGACGGCGCGGCGCTCCTTCCTGCTGCTCGACAGCAATATCGCGGCCGCACAGGAGAATCTGCGCGTTCAGCAGATTTCGTTCCGCGAAGGCGAAGCCAGCGGTGCTGCGGTGACCGACGCGATCGCGGCGCTGCAGACGGCGGAAACCCAGCGCATCGCGACCGCCTATGAGTATGATCTGGCGCTCGCCGGCCTGCTCGCCGCAAGCGGTCGCCTAGATGAATTTTCCGACTTCCTCTCCCGAGCCGACCATCGATTGGCCTTGCCCCGCCCATGACCGAGATATCTGACGCCACACCTCGCTTTCCATCGCGCAGGGCGCGACTGCTGCTCTATGGCGGGATTCTCTTGGTCGTGCTGGTCGTCACGGCTGGCCTTTGGCTAGCCAGCCGCCCGGCCCCGGACCAGCTTCAGGGCATGGTCGACGCCGACGAGATCAATGTCGCGACGAAGGCCCTCGCCCGCGTCGACAGACTGATCGGCACGGAAGGCGACCGGGTGAAGCCCGGACAGCTGCTGGCAACCTTGTCGAGTCCGGAGATCGCGGGAAGCGAACGCCAGGCCCAGGGCGCGCTCGATAGCGCGCGCGCACTCCAGCATGTCGCCGAAACGGGCGCTCGCCGCGAGGATGTGGCGTCGTTGAAGGAAACGTGGCTCGCGGCACAGGCTGCGTCGAACCTTGCAGCGGTGAGCAGCCGTCGCGCCGACTCTCTCTATGCGCAGGGTGTCATTGCAGCACAACGTCGCGACGAGGCCAATGCTGCACGGGACAGCAGCGCCCGCACGGCCGAAGCCGCGCGCCAGCAATATGTTAAGGCGCTCAGCGGCACGCGTCCCGAGGACAAGCAGGTTGCCGCCGCACAGGTCGAGATAGCCCAGGCCGGTCTTGCGACCGCGCGGTCGCTCGGCAACGAGACCCGCCTCGTCTCGCCGATCGCGGGCGAGATTTCCCGCAAGCTGGTGCAGCCGGGCGAGATCGTGAGCCCGGTCGTCCCGGCCTACCAGATCATCGATATCGATCACCCTTGGGTGTCGCTGAATATCAGAGAAGATGACTATAAGGGCCTTTCGATCGGCCGGGTGGTCACAGGCACGATCCCTGCGCTCGGCGCGCAGGCGCGCTTCAAGGTCTATTACATCAATCCGCAGGGGGACTTTGCGACATGGCGCGCGACGCGCCAGTCGGCCGGCTACGACGTGCACGCCTTCGAGGTAAGGCTAAGGCCGGAATCTTCCGTATCTGGGCTCCGTCCGGGCATGAGCGTGCTGTTCGACTGGCCGCAATGAGCGCCTTCATGCGCGCCCTTTTCGCGGAGATGCGCCACCTCGGCCGAGATCGTTGGGATCTTGGTGTGCTGACGGCGCTTCCCGCAGTCCTTGTGATCCTTGTGTCCGCAATGCTGATCCAGGGCGTACCGCGCCAGCTTCCGATCGCCATCGTCGATGAAGATGGGTCATCGCTCAGCCGCGCGATTATCCGCGACGTCGAAGCCTCGCCCACGGTCAGGGTCACCTGGATGGGCGGCCAGATCGCGCCAGCCTTCCATCGGGTGCGCAAGGAGGATGCCTGGGCGGTGTTGCGCATTCCGCACGGCCTCGAGGATGGCCTCGAGCATCGCCCTCCCCCGGCCATCCAGATCTTCTACCAGGGGAGTTTCCTCTCGATGGGGTCGGTCGTGTCTCGAGCGATCGAAGCGGCGGTGACGGCGTCCCTCATTGCCCATCTGCCCGTTACCCCGTCCAGCCACGGACTTCCCGGCATTCGACTGCATCCACCGACCGTCCAGGCCACCATCCTCAAAAACCCGTCGACCAGCTTCGAATGGTATCTGACCGTGCTGATCGATCCGGCGGTTCTGCACCTTCTGGTCGCCTGCATGACCGTCGTCGCGCTCGGCCGCGAGATCGAGAACAAATCACTGGCCGGATGGGCGGTGCGGAGTGGCAATGTGGGTGCAGCTCTCGTCGGCAAGATGTTGCCCTATGTGCTTGTCGCAACGATCTGGGGTACGCTCTGGCTGATCTGGATCACATGGTTTCGGTCGTGGCCGGTCAATGGCAGCCTGATGCTGCTCGTGCTGGGTCAGGCGTTACTGTTCGCCGGCACCGCCGGCATCTCATCGCTCCTCGTTGTAGCAACCGGCGACATCGGCACGGGCCTTTCGGCGAGCGCGATCTACGCCGGGTCTGCCCTGGCCTATTCGGGTGCGACATTGCCTCTCCAGGGCGGGAACGGTTTCGCCCGGATATGGAGCCAGATGCTGCCACTTACCCATTATATCCGCATGCAAATGGGGCAGTATCTCGATGCTCCGCTGCGGACGGCGCTCCCCGAACTGGGTTTGCTCCTGCTCTACGCTCTAATGTGCGGCGGCGTTTCGGTCCTGCTCTTGCGCGTCCGGGTGGCGAAGGCATGATGCGATTTCGCCTCGGGTTCGAGCAGACAATGCTCGCGGTGGTACGCTCGCGCGAACTGCTCAGCACCATCATTCTCGCAGTCCTGCTTTACGGCTTCTACTATCCCGCCCCCTACGCCCATCAAACCGTGCAGGGTCTGCCGATCGTCATCGTCGACGAAGAGGATAGCGTCCTTACCCGATCGGTCATCCGCGACCTGACCGCGACCCGCGAAGTTCGGTTGATCGCCATAGTCCCGAACTTCCACGCCGCAGAGATGGCCGTTCGGGAGCGGCGGGCGGACGGCATCCTCCTTTTTCCGGACGGCTTCACCCGCAGCCTGCTGACGGGGGCTTCGGGCGGGGGTGTGGGTGTCTGGGTAGATGGCGCCTATCTTCTGCGCGCGCGGGACATCGGCGTGGCGGTCACGGCCTCGATTGCAGGCGTCGCCAAGGACAGGCTCGGTCCTTCCGCCCGCTCGCTGGGCATTGCGCTCCCCTTCGAGATCGTAGTCCGGCCGCTGTTCAACACGCGCGAGGGCTATAAGGACTATGTCTTCCCGGCGGTCGGTATCATCATCCTGCAACAGACCCTGCTATTTGGTTCGGCGGCGTTCATGGCGCAACGCCGCGAGCGGGGCGCCTGGCAGATCGACGGCCCTGGCTTCGCCGGCATGTGGCTGGCCTTTACAACGATCGGGACGCTCGCGGCCCTGCTCTACTTCGGCCTGATCTTCTGGATCCAGGACGTCCCTCGCGGAGGCAATATCGCCATTGCGGTCCTGGCCGCGCCAATCTTTGCCGCCGCGGTATCGGCGCTCGGGCTTCTGCTGGGAAGTCTGATGGAGCGCGGATATCGCGCCATGCAGATCCTAGTGCCGACCTCCGTGCCACTCTTCTTCCTCACCGGGTCGGCATGGCCGCTGGAATCCATGCCGCACTGGGTCGCCGTCTGCGCGTATTTGTCGCCGGCTACCGCCGGCGTGCATCTGTTCGTCCGGCTCAACCAGATGGGCGCAAACCTCGATGAGGTTGCGATGCCCCTTGTCGCATTGATCGGGACCGCCGCCCTTTACGGCTTGCTGAGCGCTCTGCGCATATCACTCAGGCAATCGGAGATATCCCATGGATGACCGACGTGACCCGTGCGACAACAGTGATGGTTTCCGATCCGGCGCAATATTGGCCGGCATGGCACTGGCAGCCGGTGCGCTGATGTTGGGGCCTACGGTGTTTGCCCTGCGTGCCCGCTCGCATGTTCCGCAGGACGGAGAACTGGTCGAGATCGAAGGACGACGTCTGCATGTCCGCGATTGGGGCCAAGGCCCACCCATCGTCATGATTCACGGCCTGGGCGGACAGATGCGCAACTTCAGCTACGCGCTCACCGACCGGTTGCAGGACCGTCATCGGATCATCCTGATCGACCGACCTGGCGCGGGCTATTCCCAAGCCGCTCGCGACGGGTCCGAACTGCGCGTCCAGGCCCGCATTATCGCGCAAGCAATCCGCACGCTGGGTATCGTAAGGCCGCTTATCGTGGGTCATTCGTTGGGCGGCGCGGTCGCTCTTGCGATCGCGCTCGATAATCCCGGTATCGCAGGCGGTCTGGCACTGATCGCGCCGCTCACGCAGACGCCCGATGTACCAGCATGGCTGGCATCGCCGCCACTGCGCTCGCGCTGGGCGCATCGCCTTCTTGCTCGCGCAACGCCGCCGCTCCTGCTCGCGCTCCAGGGTGCCGGCTTCGCCCAGCGAGCCTTCGCACCAGAAGTGATGCCGGGCAATTTCACCATCGAGGGCGGAGGGGAACTCACCCTTGCGCCCGATACTCTGGCAGCCGCGCTGGGGGATGCCGCAGGATTGACAGACGAGCTGCCGTCACTGGTTACCCGTTATGGCAATCTGAACGTGCCGGTCGATATCTTGTTCGGCGACAGGGATGCCATTCTCGATCCTGCGCTTCACGGTCGATGCACGGCCGAGCAAATGCCGGGCGCGCGACTCTTGATCGTTTCCGGGGGGCATATGTTGCCGGTCACACAACCAGATCTGGTCGCCGCATGGCTAAGCGAGGCTCAGGCACGGATCATTCCTCACCACGCTTGATTCAGATGGAGCCATCGACAATGAAATTCGAAATTCCGCACGAACTTGGGCAGGACGGGGCCAGGCGCCGAGTCGAGGCTGGCCTGCCCAAGCTTGAAAAGCATCTGCCCAGCGGAGGAACGATGACCAGCCGCTGGTCGTCGGAGTACCAGCTCGAGCTGGAGATCAGCGCGATGGCCCAGACCATCCCGGTTTCATTGGGTGTCGGCGAAGCCGTCATAGCCGGGGAAGTGGTCGTCCCGACGATGCTGCGAATGATGTCGAAGCCAATCGGTGATTTCGTCAGGACGAGCGCCGAGAAAATGCTCACGGCCCGATAGTGGCAAAGCCTTCTCTTTCCAGCTTTTCTGCACGGGCAGTGATCTGCGGGCTGCTTCCCGCCTTTATCATGACCGGATGTCATCGGTCAGGACAGAAGGTGCAGCCCCCGCCGCGAAGCCATGATAGCCTCGCACCGTCTCCGCAGACGTCGATGATCTCGGTCCCCGTCGAGGCCCGACTAGACGATCTGGCGCGGGGCCTCGACGCCGCGCTTCCGCGCACATTGTGGACGATAGACAAAAAACTGGATCGGTGCATTCCACCCCAAAAAGTCCACATTCTAGGCGCGCGGATCAAGGTGCTGGGTGCCATTCCCTGCTCGGTTTCTGGACAAGCGGACAGGGGCGCCATCACATTGCGGGGCAACGGCCAGGATCTGATCGCCACCATCCCGATCACGGCGCGCATTACCGCCCGGGATGCTAAGGCGCGTCTGAAGGGCGAAACGGCGACCGGGTCGGCCGATGCCGAAGCCCGTATCAAGATCACGATCGCACCTGACTGGACGCCGGGTGGGACCGTGAAGATTCACTATGACTGGACCACGCCTCCGGGCATCGATCTCCTTGGCCAGCGGATCACCTTCACGGAAAAAGCCGATGAAAAGCTGAAGCCTGTCATCCATGATCTCGAGCGGAAGCTCCCGACCGAGCTTGCGAAGCTGCAACTGCGCGATAAAGCAGCCCGTTCGTGGCGATCGGGCTTCACCTCGGTTCTTCTGAACAGGGACAATCCTCCTGTCTGGATGCGCCTCACCCCAAAACAGATTTATTACAGTGGCTATCGCATCGCCAACGGACGGATCCGGCTCGACGCGGGCATCCGAACATTGACCGAGACCTTCGTCGGACAACGCTCTGCCGATCCGGTTCCGATGCCTCTACCGAACATCTCACAGGGCAGGACGAACGGACGCTTTAATCTTTTCGTGCCCGTCACCGCAGACTATTCCCAGCTCGAGCCAGTCATCTTGCGCGCGTTGGTGAAGCGATCGCAGCGTCCCTTGGACCTGCCAGGGATCGGCCCGGTCATCGCACGCTTCGACCACGTCACGGCCTATGGCACGACCGGCCGGAAGATGGCTGTCGGTATCGATCTTGCGGCATGGCCCGCCGGCTCGCCCGAAAAGGTTTCGCACGGCCGGCTGTGGCTGGTCGCAATACCCGTCAACCAACCGGGCTCGGCGGTGATCAGCTTCAGCGATCTTTCGGTCCATGGATCGACCGATAGCGTACGCAGCGACCTTCTCGTCGCATTGGGCAACAGTCCCGGCATCTCGGATTTGCTTGCATCGGCGATCGGACAGAACCTCACGTCGGATTTGCAGAAGCTCCTCGTCAAGATCAGGCGCGCGATCGCGGACAAACGGGTGGGTGACTTCACCGTCCATGCCCGCATCGACCGCGTCCAGGCAGGAGTGATCGAAACTTTGGGCGATGGCGTTCATCTCCCGGTCCGTGCGGGGGGAGATGCGGAAGTTTCCTACTAACTTAGGAAATTAGATGACAAAAGCCGTCCCTCATCGCCCATTTTTTCTGGATCGCCTGATCTGTACCACGCCTATCAGCCTACGCTGACTCCAGTTTTGTTGCTCTGTCGCCAGCGGCGATGCTTGCCACGATGTCATCGAGACGTGCGTGACCAGACTATGCTTCTGCGGCGAATAACATTCTGCGGCCGTCAAACGCGACAGACCCGAACGGCTGCTGTTGCCGCCACCGGACATTCGGGCGAGCTAAGACGAATGTCTTCATGGAGTCGACTGCGACAGCGAGCGCGGCCGAACCGGACGGTCCGCTAAGGACCTTTGCATCGCCGATACCTGTCTGGAAGGACCCCACCACAGTTTCGCGTTGCGCGGTGATGATCGATGCAGGTGGCAACGACCGCTTCCAGCAGAAGCAGCCGTTGCCACGGATCACCGTGAATGGCGGCTCTGTCCCAGGCCAAGCCTTGTCGTTACGCCCCACTCACACAGCCGCGTTTGCCGAGGCGAACTTGTTACCAGCGTGACGCGTGCGCCGGAATATCGCGTCATGGCAGGCAATCGCTCTTTTTACCCGGGACCCGTTCGCCGTTGAAATTGTTGAATTACATTAGGCAAACCGGAGGCGTCAAGCATGTGCCATGTTCTTATCATCGAAGACGAGCCTGTGGTCGCCATGGATCTCCAGATGCTCCTCGAAGCGGAGGGCGCGACATCGATCGACATTGCCGCGAGCGAAGCCGAGGCGATCGCGGCGGCACGGATGCACAGGCCGGGGTTCATAACTTCGGACGTGAAGCTCCTGCAGGGAACCGGTCCGCACGCGGTGCGACGGATCCGTGACGAGCATGGCGATATTCCGGTTATCTTCATCACGGGCACGCCGGACGAATGCGAGCCGTGCGATCCGCCGGATGTCATCCTGCAAAAGCCGTTCCGGTCCGATACGCTCGCCAGCGTCTTCCGGCAGCTGGCACCGCTCTGACTCAAAGCTCGTTTGACGACTCTGCCATGGCCAACCGGCTTTTAACGGTCGGACCCGATGGCATTAATCAAGGGCTGCTTATCATCGCCGCGGCGGTTTTCTCTCTCAGCCGCCCAACAGCTGGCACCAGAGACCGCCACGCTAGCTTTCGATGATTTCGCGAATGCGGTCGGCCAGAACCTCCATCTGGAACGGCTTCGTCAAAACGAACATGCCGTTATCGAGCCTGCCGCGGCCGATGACGGCATTCTCCGCATAGCCCGTGATAAACAGAACCTTGAGATCCGGCCGGCTCACCCGCGCGGCGTCGGCGAACTGCCTGCCGTTCAATCCTGCCGGCAGGCCGACGTCGGTGATCAGCAGGTCGATTCGCGCGTTCGAATCGAGCACTCGCAATCCTGCGGGACCATCGGGTGCCTCGATGACGGCATAGCCCGATTCCGCCAGCACCTCGGCGACCAGCATCCGGATCGTAGGTTCGTCGTCGATGACGAGGACGACCTCGCCGTCACCGGTGGGCGCTGCCTGCGTCGGCAGCAAAGCTTCGTCGTCGGGAACGGCGTCCTCGGTATGCCGGGGCAGGTAGAGGCACATCGTCGTCCCCTGCCCCACCTCCGAATAGATCCGCACCTGTCCGCCCGACTGACGGGCGAACCCATAGATCATCGAGAGCCCGAGGCCGGTGCCCTCGCCCAGCGGCTTGATCGTAAAGAAGGGGTCGAAAACCTTGGCGATGATATCGGGTGACATCCCGGTGCCCGTATCGGTCACGCAAACCGACACATATTGCCCGACGGGCAGATCCTGCTTGCGCGCGGCCCGTTCGTCGAACCACTTGTTCGCCGTCTCGATCGTCAGCTTGCCGCCATCCGGCATCGCGTCACGCGCGTTGATGCACAGGTTCAGCACAGCGCTTTCGAGCTGGTTCGGGTCGATCAAGGTCGGCCATAAACCGCTTGCGCCGACCACCTCCACTTCGATGCCTGGCCCCATCGTGCGACGGACGACTTCCTCGAGACCGCTCAGGAGCCGGTTGACGTTGGTCGGTTTGGGATCGAGCGTCTGACGTCTGGAGAAGGCGAGAAGGCGACGCGTCAGCGCCGCGGCCCGCTTGACCGCGCCCTGTGCTGCCATGAAATACCGATCGAACTCGGCAGTGCGTCCCTGCGCCATCCGAACCTGCATCATCTCCAGGCTGCCACTGATGCCGGTCAGGAGGTTGTTGAAGTCGTGGGCCAGACTGAACCGCGCCGGGTTTGCCGGAGGCTCCAACTCCTGAGAAGGTGGAGCCTGTATGAGCAAGACGACGAACAAATTTGCGCCTGAGGTCCGCGAGCGGGCGGTGCGGATGGTTGTCGATCACGAGCGCGATTATCCCTCTCGCTGGGCGGCGGTGGTTTCGATCGCGGGAAAGATCGGCTGCGTTCCGCAGACGCTTCATGAGTGGGTGAAGAAGGCCGAGGTCGACAGCGGCAAGCGGGCGGGCGTCCCGACAGAGGTTGCCGACAAGGTGAAGGCGTTGGAGCGCGAGGTCCGCGAACTGCGACAGGCCAACGAGATCCTGCGCAAGGCGTCAGCGTATTTTGCTCAGGCGGAGCTCGACCGCCCGTTCCGGCGATGATCGCCTTCATTGACGATCACCGCGATGCCTATGGGGTCGAGCCGATCTGCCGCGTTCTGCCGATCGCCCCATCCACCTATCACGAGCGCGTCGCGCAGCGACAGGATCCAACACGCCTATCGGCGCGGGCGCAGCGGGATGTCGCCCTGAAGCCGGAGATCGCGCGCGTGTTCGCCGAGAACTTCGCGGTCTACGGCGTGCGCAAGGTCTGGCGGCAGATGATGCGGGAAGGCTTTCCGGTCGCCCGCTGTACTGTCGCGCGGTTGATGCGAGAGATGGGCTTGGCAGGAGTGATCCGGGGCAAGCCGGTGCGCACGACCATCAGCGACAAAGCGGCGCCGTGCCCACTCGATCACGTCAACCGCCGGTTCTACGCGCCGGCGCCGAACATGCTGTGGGTGTCGGACTTCACCTATGTCGCGACCTGGGCGGGGTTCGTCTACGTCGCCTTCGTCATCGACACCTATGCCAGGCGGATCGTCGGCTGGCGGGCCAGCAGGACGGCGCATGCCAGCTTCGTTCTCGATGCCTTGGAGCAGGCGCTTCATGATCGCCGGCCGGCTCATCGGGGCGGCCTCATCCATCATAGCGACCGCGGGTCGCAATACGTGTCCATCAAGTACACCGAGCGCCTTGCCGAAGCCGGGATCGAGCCGTCGGTCGGCAGTGTCGGAGACAGCTACGACAACGCTTTGGCCGAGACGATCAACGGCCTCTACAAGGCCGAAGTGATCCATAGGCGTGGGCCGTGGCGCAGTTTCGAAGCCGTCGAATACGCCACGCTCGAATGGGTCGACTGGTTCAACCATCGTCGGCTGCTGGAGCCTATCGGCAACATCCCGCCTGCCGAAGCCGAAGATCAATATTATGCTGCCGCAGACACCATCGATATGGCAGCGTGACTCACAACCCAACGCCTCCGGTAAACCCGGGGCGGTTCAGACCGCCGGTCAGCTGGCCTACGGCTTCCATCTTCTGCGACTGGCGAAGCTGATCTTCGATCGCACGTTTCTCGGTGAGATCGCGCGTGACCTTGGCGTAGCCGAGCAACTGACCATTCTCATTGCGGATAGGGTCGATGATCACACTTGCCCAGAACCGCGAGCCATCCTTGCGCACCCGCCATCCTTCGGCTTCGAAGCGCCCTTCCCGCTCGGCCGTCTCCAGAGCGATACGCGGGATGCCGGCCTGCCGATCCTTCTCGGAATAGAAGCGCGAAAAGTGCTCGCCCAGAATCTCTTCAGTAGTGTAGCCCTTGAAACGCTCCGCTCCCGCGTTCCAGCTGCTTATCCGTCCATCCGGATCCAGCATGTAGATCGCATAGTCGGTGACGCTCTGAACGAGCAGACGGAAGCGCTCTTCGCTCCGGCGAAGCTCCTCTTCCGCCGCCCGGCGGTCCGTCAGATCGCGGGTGATTTTCGCAAAACCCAGCACTGCATCGTTAGGATCGCGAATGGGGTCGATAACCACGTTCGCCCAGAACTGACTGCCGTCCTTGCGCACGCGCCAGCCATCGGCTTCGTAACGCCCCTCGCGCCCGGCGGTTTCCAGTGCGATCCTGGGTATGTCATGCTCGCGCTCCTCGGGCGTGTAGAAACGGGAAAAATGCTCGCCGAATATTTCGCTTGGCTCATATCCCATGAAACGGCGAGCGCCCGGGTTCCAGCTCGTCACCCTGCCATACGGATCCAGCATATAGATGGCATAATCGGTAACACTTTGAACCAGCAGCTCAAATCGACTGCTGCGGCCCAGCGACTGCCCGGATTGTGTCATGTCCTGCCCTGTGCCACGCCGTGGCGGGCACAACGACATGCGAAGCAAACTGTTCCGCCCGCCCGGCACCGGCCCGGATACAGCCCGTGACGATAGCGCGGTGTACGTCCTCGGCCCCTGACCGAACCATGCGGAATAAATCGCAGTTCGAGCGTATCGACGAGCGATCGCTGCATCAGGATCATTCGGCCGAAGGGGGAGCCGCGTCGGCGCGCCTGAAGGTGATCGCCACGCGCATCCCCTCGCCAGGCTGCGATTCCACGTCGAGCTCAGCGCGGGCATTCTGGCGAAGCGACTGGACGATCATCGCGCCAAGCTTGCCGGGCTTCGGCCATTGCGCGCCCTCCGCCAGACCAACGCCATCATCGGCGACGACCACCCGGCAGCCCTTGTCGTCAACGAGACTGTGGAGCGTGACCGTACCACCGCGGCCCTCCGGAAAGGCGTGTTTGAGGGCATTGGTCAGGAGCTCGTTGACGACGAGCCCGGTTGGCATCGCGACATTGACCGAAACCGGCCAGGTGTCGACCTTAAGATCCAGACGGATCCCCTCGACACCATGCGCGCGCATCACCGCCGATGCGATCTGGCTAAGGTAGATGCCGAGGTCGATGCCGTCGACTGCATGCTCCACCAACATCGCGTCATAGAGCAGCGCAAGCGCCTGGACCCTGCCCGCGAGGCGATCAAACCGCCTGTCCTGCTCCCCGTCCTCAGGCAGGTTACGTGCCTCGAGCCGGATCAGCGCGGTGATCATCTGCAGGTTGTTCTTCACGCGGTGCTGCAGCTCGCGCAGCAGGAAATCCCGCTCTTCGACACGGCGTTCGAGCGCTTCGCGGTCGCCGCTGTGCTGCGAGGCGTCGGCCAGCGCAATCAGGCGGAAAACCGGCTCGCCCTGATCATCCTCGATGACATTCGACCAGACGTGCGCCTCGCAACCGCCTTCCGCCCGATCGAGTGCGAAGATGCCGACATATTCGTGATCGTCGACGATAGCGTCACTCAGCTGGCGGCCATCGTCGGCACCAACCGCCTCGCCGGACAGTTCGCGCCAGTGCTGTCCTTCCAGATCCGGTGCACTTCTGCCGGTCAGCCGTTCGCATTCGAGATTGACGTAGACGATGTGCTCGCGCGGTTTGAGCTCCGCGACCGCAATCGCGATCGGCACCTGATCAAGAAACTGCTTGAACCGGTCGCTCTCCAGCGCGTCGGCTAAATCGGGTGTGTCGAGCAAACGGTCGACGCGCGCTTCATCCTGATCCTTCATGCCTGCCGTCTATGCCCCCGCGAGCAAAATGGCGAGAGACCCGTTCCACTGATGCCCGTGATCAAGGTCGGAGCGCCGTCAAACCGCACTGTCGGGTATCAATCCTGCCGGTCAAGGGCCCTGCGAACTAGCGGCGCGAGATAGCTGCTTTGGGTCGACCAATAGTCAATGCCCGTCGGCAAGCTCCCGGATCTTATTTGCGAGCGGTAGGGACAGCTTCCGGCGGGCCATTAGCGTTTGTGGACGAACTCCGCGCGCAGGACGAGGCCTTTGATCCCCTCCGGCGGACAGCCCGCTCGGGATAGTTGCGAGAACCACGCCCGAAATGGGCCGGCTTCCATAAAAAAGGCCGCCCCGGTGGGCGGCCCTTCCATTGTCAGCCGCTTCGACAAGCGTCGCGGACGACCTATTTCTGGCTCGCATCGACGAACCAGTCGCCAGTGGCACCTCAGGCGCCGATCACTCCGATGGAGCTGTCGAAACCCGTGATGTGCCGGTCGAGCGGCATAAGACGATGAAACATTCGACCACTCCTTTAATGCTGTTGAACTCACAGGCAATATGGGCCTGCCCGCGCCGATGTGAAGACTTGGGCAGCATCAAATATCGATGGCGAAGCGGTAGCTGGCCTGCTTGAGGCCGAGCGCGCGATAAAAGCCATTAGCGTTGCGAACCTTGATATCGCTCATCGCTTCGACAACTTGAACCTTTCGCTTTCTGAATTCCGACATTGCCATTTCGTAAAGCGCGCGACCGATCCCGCGCCTGCGATTGCCCTCATCCACGGTGATCAGCGTGATGCGCGCCATTCCGTCGCCCCGAATGGTCGGGACGATGTGCCAAGCCAGGCATCCCACGACACCGCCGCGATCAGCGATCCATATCGGCTCCTTGCGCGCCGCCGCTGCCGTGATGGCACGTTCCATATCCGGCGCGCTGCCGTCGAAACCAGCGGGTTCGAGTAGATTTCGAAGAGCATCTGCATCGGCCGGCCGTGCGACCCTGATCACTAGCTCGGGCTCAGACTCGGCTTTGGGCTCGCGCTTCGGTTCGGCAGTGCGCTCGCGTGTGGGGTGCTTTTCAGAAAACGGCCGCTTGGTACGTGCCGGTGCGGCGGGCTCGACGTCTGCCGAAGCCGTTCGTTGCGGCGTCTCTTGCCCAGTCGATGCGCGCGACGACGTACGCCGACGGGGGCGAATAGCCGACGCTGCATCCTCGTCCTCCGGCGTGGCATCCCGTGATGGCCCCGGCTTCGAACGCGCTGGCGTGCTTTTGGCGGACGCCGCCCATGTCGACGCCTCGCCCTTGCGAAGAAACTCGGCGATCTGGTCGGCCGTAGCGGTCAGGCCGTCATCGCCAACCCCGAAGAGCGATTTCCCGGATGCATCGGCCAGGCCGAACAAACCAAAGTCGCCAACGCCCGGTTTGCGCCTGCGCGATTTGATGAGCTTCAGCCCGCGGTGACTGGCGGCTTCGCGCAGGTCTTCGTCGGTGAGCGCCATTCCTGCTCCGCCGTCTAGCTGATTTCGAGCGCCGTATAGACCGCCATCAGATGGCTCGCCGCCGAAGCCTTGGCGCGAGGTGAGCGGATCGTCGCCTCGTTCGTGTCCTGCAGCAAGGTGAGCATATCCAGGACCTCGGCCTTCGGCGTACCCTGCTCGCATAGATGGGTCGCCATGAGCGTCAGCAGATTGGCCCAGAGCGTAATCGCGCCCTCTCCGAATGCAATGGCATCTTCATCGGCTGGGGCCCCGTCCCCGAATAGCGCACCGCGGTCAGGCACGCTTGCGCGCCGGCGCCTTGGTTGCTGGCTTGGCGGCTTCCTTCCTGGCGGGAGCTGCCTTCTTTGCCGCAGGCTTCTTCGCGGGCGCCTTCTCGCCTCCGCCCGCTCCGCTCCCTCCGCCGGTTCCAAGCGACTTCTTGAGCGCCGCCATCAGGTCGACGACATTACTGCCGCGCGGATCGCTGCCCTTATCATCCTCGATGGTGATCGTCTTGCCCTTCTTCTTTCTCTCGATCAGATCCTTCAGCGCATCGACGTAGCGGTCGTGAAACTCGCTCGCGTCGAACTTGCCGGTCTTCTTGTCGATCAGCGTCTGGGCGAGATCGAGCAGATCCTCATCGGGCTTGGTGTCGCCAATGTCGCGGAAATAGCTCGCCGCCTTGTGGACCTCGTCGGCGTAGCGCAGCGTCTCCATGATCATGCCGCGACCGCAGCCCTTGATGCTGACGACATATTCTCGGCCTCTCATTGCCAGCTGGCCGAGCCCGATCTTGTGGCTGCGCTTCAAGGCCTCGCGCAGCACGACGAACGCCTCCTCGGCGAGATCGTCGGCCGGCACGACATAGTATGGCTTCTCGAAGTAGATCGGATCGATGTCGTGGCTGTCAACGAATTGGGTCAGCTCCAGCGTCTTCTTGCTCTCCAGCTTGACCCCCTCGATCTCCTTCTCGTCGAGGAGGACATATTCGCCCTTCTCATATTCGAAACCCTTGATGATCTTCTCGACGTCGACCGGACCGATGCCTGGGACCGTCTTCTCATATTTGATGCGCTGGCCGGTGGGCTCATAGATCTGGTGGAAGGCGACCGCAGCGCCGCTCTTCGTCGCCGAATAGATCTCGACCGGGATCGAGACGAGGGCGAGGCGGATTTGGCCTCGCCAATAGGGACGTGCCGCCATGTTATCGCTCCTCGTGAAGTGTGGCGTCACCGCGCCCTAATGCCCGACGGTCCACCCCGCCACGCAAGCGTGTAAAGGGGAAGTGATCCCGGATGCTTTCGGTAAAATAGTGCCCTTTGGACGACGCCTCGCGAAGTCCGGCCGCAATCTCCGCGGGCACGCCTGCGTAAGCGTAGACCAGCCCGCTCACGAACCGGACGATCAACCGCTGTTCGCCGTCGTCATAGTCGAAGGTCTGAATCACACTCGAAGGCATGAGGCGACAACGCGGGAGGGACCGAAACTCTCCGTCAGGATTTGATAACTCGCGACGGGTTTAGGAGAGATCGCAATGGCCTCCAGCGTATCATGACCGCGGCTCTGGCGCCGATGGAAGCCAAGCTCGTCGCCGAGCTGCCGGACGAACCCGGCTGGCAATTCGAACCCAAATGGGATGGCTTCCGCGCCCTGGTGTTTCGCGATGGCGGCGGGATCGAGATCCTGTCGAAATCCGGCAAGTCGCTCGCGCGCTACTTCCCCGAGATCGTCGCGCTGATCGCCGACATATCGGCACGGCAATTCGTGCTCGACGGTGAGCTCATCCTGCCGATCGGAGATGTCCTGTCCTTCGACGCGCTCCAGGCGCGGCTCCATCCCGCGGAAAGCCGGATCACGAAACTGTCGCGCGAAACGCCGGCGCAACTGATGTTGTTCGACTGCCTCGGTCTCGACGGCAGCGATCTCATGGCGAAGCCGCTCGCCGAGCGCCGCGTCGCGCTTGAGGCCTTCCATGCCAAACATCATGGTCCGTCGCTTCTGCTGTCGCCCTGCGGGGATATCGAGGCCGCGCGATCATGGCTGGCGCAAAGCGGTGGGGCGCTCGACGGTGTCGTCGCCAAGCGGATCGAGGACCCTTACCGTCCCGGCGAGCGCGCCATGCTGAAGGTGAAACAGCACCGAACGGCCGACTGCGTTGTCGGCGGCTTCCGCCGCACCAAGGATGGGAGCGGCGGCGTCGCCTCGTTGCTGCTCGGGCTCTATGACGAGACGGGCCGGTTGAACCATGTCGGCTTCACCTCGGCCATCGCCGCGTCCGAGCGTGATGCGCTGACGGCAAAGCTCGCGCCCTTGATCGAAGCACCCGGCTTCACCGGCAAGGCGCCGGGCGGCCCAAGTCGTTGGAACGACGGTCGGGAGAGCGAGTGGGAGCCGCTCCGTCCCGAACTCGTCGTGGAGGTGACCTACGACCAAGTCACCGGCGAGCGCTTCCACCATGGTACGGGTCTCCTGCGGTGGCGACCGGACAAGGCGCCCGCGCAATGCACGATGGACCAGCTCGTCTATGAACTGCGTCCCGCCGAACTCGCCACGCTCGATCGTTGATCACCAAAGCCACACAGTCACAAGGCACCCACCATGGCGCGTTCCCCGACCAAGACGACATCGGCAGCGGACAGTCTGGCGTCCTATCGGGCGAAGCGCGATTTCGCGAAGACGGCGGAGCCGTCCGGCGCGACCAAACCGACAACGGGCAACGGCTTCCTCGTCCAGAAGCACGAGGCGACGCGCCTCCATTATGATTTCCGCCTCGAGCTCGACGGCGTGCTGCTGAGCTGGGCGGTGACACGCGGTCCGAGCCTCGACCCCGACGACAAGCGTCTCGCCGTCAGGACCGAGGATCACCCGCTCGACTATGCGACGTTCGAGGGCACCATCCCCAAGGGCCAATATGGTGGCGGGACGGTGATGCTGTGGGACAACGGCACCTGGGAGTCGATCGCCAGCAAGGATCCGCGCAAGACGATCCCCGAGGGCCATCTCCACTTCATTCTCCACGGCCACCGGATGAAAGGCGAGTGGATCATGATCCGTCTAAAACCAAGAGGACGGGAGAAGGGCGAGAACTGGCTGCTGCGCAAGATCGCTGACGAATATGCCGGCGGTTCCGACGACTTGGTGACGACCCACCTGACCGGAATAGAAAGCGGCCTGACCATGGCCGAGATCGCGGCCGGTAAGACCGCACCCAAGAAACGCGCGTCGAAGGCGTCTACGCCCAAGCCGGCTGCGAAGGGCGCGACCAGTGCGACCCGGCCGCGCAAGGCGAAAACGGCAGGCACGCCCCCGCCCTTCCGTGCCGTCCAGCTCGCGACGCTCGTCGATCATGTCCCTGCCGGGAGCAGCTGGCTCCACGAGATGAAATATGATGGCTACCGCACTCTGATCTCGGTTGGAGGGGGAGATGGCCGTGCCTATACGCGCTCCGGACTCGACTGGACCGACAAGTTCGCCGCCATCGTCGCCGATGCGGCGACGCTGGACGTCTCATCGGCTCTGCTCGACGGCGAAGCGGTCGTCCTGGACGCCGAGGGCCGGACGAGCTTCCAGCAACTGCAAGGCGCGCTCAAGGACGATCCGGGTTCGATCCTCTATTACGCCTTCGATCTGCTGGAGCTTGACGGCGACGATCTGACGGGCTTGCCGCTGGTCCAGCGCAAGGAGAAGCTTGCCGCCCTGATCGGCGCTGGAACCGAGAAGATCCGCTATTCCGATCACATCGTCGGTCGCGGCGAGGAGTTGTTCGAGACCTTCTGCGAGGCGGGTCTCGAAGGCGTGATCTCAAAGCGGGCCGACGCCAAATATATCGGCTCGCGCTCCGGCAGCTGGGTCAAGACCAAGTGCATCAAGCGCCAGGAGTTCGTCATCGTCGGCTGGACGCCGTCGGACAAGCAGCGCGGGTTTCGCGCGCTGCTGCTCGGCGTCAACGAGGACGGAAAGCTTCGCTATGCCGGCAAGGTTGGAACCGGCTTCAATGCAGACCAGATCGAAAAGCTGATGGGTCTGATGACGCCGCTCGAGGTCGAGTCTCCGACGGTTGAGGCGCCGCGCGCGGCGGTGCGCGGCGCCCACTGGATCAAGCCGAAGCTCGTCGCCGAGATCGCGTTCATGGAGGTGACCGGCGACGGCGTCCTGCGCCATTCCAGCTATCTGGGATTGCGGCTCGACAAGAAGCCCGAGGCGGTCGTCTTCGAGAAGGAGGCACCAGTCGCGCAGGTCGCGACGCCGGCACCGGCGTTGGTTCGGGTGACGAACCGCGAGCGCGTGATCTTCCCGGAGGGCAAGATCACCAAGGGTGAACTCGCCGATTACTATCAGGCCGTGGCGGCGATCATGCTGCCTTGGGCCGGCAGCCGCCCGATCAGCCTCGTCCGATGCCCGCAGGGACGCGGCAAAAAATGCTTCTTTCAGAAGCATGACGCCGGCAGCTTCGGCGACCATGTCCACCATGTCGGCATCGCTGAGAAGGACGGCCATGACGAGCCTTATCTCTTCATCGACGATGCCGAGGGCCTGGTCACCTGCGTCCAGATGGGCACGATCGAGTTTCACGGGTGGGGCGCCCGGATCGAGGATGTCGAGAAGGCCGATCGGCTGGTGTTCGACCTCGATCCCGACGAGGGTCTCGATTTCAAAGATGTCGTGTCGGCTGCGTTCCACGTCCAGGAACTGCTCGGACAGATGGGTCTGGCGACCTTCCCGATGGTGACCGGCGGCAAGGGTATCCATGTCATCGCGCCGCTGACGCCCCAGGCCGAGTGGCCGGCGGTCAAGGACTTCGCGCACCGCTTCGCGCTGGTACTCGCACAGGCTGAGCCGAACCGGTTCACGGCGGCGCTCGCCAAGGCGAAGCGGACGGGTCGCATCTTCGTCGATTACCTGCGCAACCAGCGCGGCGCGACCGCGGTGATGCCGTATAGCGCGCGGGCCCGTGACTATGCCCCGGTCGCCGTGCCGATCACCTGGGAGGAGCTGCGAACGCTCGAAGGGGCCGCGCACTGGCATGTCGGCGATGCCGCCGAGCTGTTGAAGCGTGCTGCGTCGAAGGATCTGGTCGGATGGGGTCGCGCGGATCAGGTGCTCCCTGTCCTGTAGGATCGGAACAGCCGGCTGGAGCATCCCCGCTGCCGAGCAAGAGGCGTTTCCATTGGAAGGCTCCCATCTCGAACGCTATGCGACACGCTTCAACGCCGTCGAGGTCAACTCGTCCTTCTACCGGCCACATCGCCGCATGACCTACGAGCGGTGGGCAGCAAGCGTCGGCGACGACTTCCTCTTCTCGGTCAAGCTTCCCAAGACGATCTCGCACGCGCGTCGTGGCGAACATACGGAAGCCGATATCGAGCGCTTCGCCAACGAGATTGCGGGCCTCGGCGGGAAACTCGGGGTCGTTCTCGTGCAATTTCCACCCAGCCGCGTCTTCCAGCGGTGCGAGGTGGAAACCCTGTTTGCGTCGCTCAGCTCAAGCCTGCCATGTCCACTGGCATGCGAACCCCGCCATGCGAGCTGGTTCGCGCCGCCTGCCGAGACGCTACTTGCAGATCTTCATGTCGCGCGCGTCGCAGCCGATCCGCCGCCCGCGGATGGCGCGGAGGCTCCCGGCGGCTGGCCGGGCCTGCGTTACCATCGCCTCCACGGCGCGCCTCGGATCTATTATTCCCGCTACGAACCGCACGCGATCGACATCCTGCGTGACGACCTTGAAAACGGGGCGCACGCGGCGGACGTCTGGTGCATCTTCGACAACACTGCCATGGGTGCTGCTACCGCCAATGCCCTCGAGCTGATAACGCGGCTGTGATATCGCGAACGATCGCGTCGCGGCCGCCGTCGCGGAACGGCCAGCCTGTTTCGCGGATTGGATCGCGATGAAGATCGCCACCTATAACGTCAACGGCGTCAATGGCCGGCTTCCCGTGCTCCTGCGTTGGCTCGAGGAGGAGCAGCCAGACGTCATCGTCTTGCAGGAGTTGAAGGCGCCGCAGGAGAAGTTCCCGGAAAGGGCGATCCGCGACCTTGGCTATGACGTGATCTGGCATGGTCAGAAAAGCTGGAACGGCGTTGCGATGCTGAGCCGGGTCGGCGAGATCCACGAGACCAGACGCGGGCTTCCAGGCGATCCTGATCCATCGCAGAGCCGATACATCGAGGCCGCCGTGAATGGCACCCTGATCGCCGGTCTCTATCTGCCGAACGGCAACCCACGCCCGGGACCGAAGTTCGACTATAAATTGGCGTGGTTCGAACGATTGATCGAGCATGCGGCCGGGTTGCTGGCCAGCGGCGCTCCCGTCGTGCTGCTGGGCGACTTCAACGTGATCGCGCCTGATTGGCGCGCGATCTCGCGGCCTTTGCGGAACATGATCATCGTCGGGATTGACTGGACGCGGTAGCGTGCGGCTATTGCTTGCTCGGCTTCCGTGTCGAGCTTGCCCAGCCGGACCCAAGGCTCCAGTTGCCTGGCCGCCGCCGCGAAAGCTGGCGCCATCTGTCGGCATGGACCGCACCAGGGCGCCCAGAAGTCGACCAATAGCGGCAGGTCCGAGCGCGACGCGTGTGCGTCGAAGTTCGCACTGGTGATTGTGATCGGCGCCGCCGCGAACAGGGCATTCTTGCAGCGGCCGCAGGTGCCGCCCGAGCCCACCCTATTCTGTGGCACCCAGTTGGGCGCGGCACAATTGGGGCATGTGACGATCAGCGCATCTGCTGGGGCGGTGGCCATATCACTCTCCTGCGGCGTGTTTTCCGGCAATGAATTCAAACCGTGCGGATTTGCTCCGGTTGCGTGTCTGAGGCGAGCGCGGACTTCGGAGATTGCGGAGCTCCGCCCCGAGATAGTCGCTTTGTGACAGGCTTCGAAAGGTGATCGACCAGCGTGGCACGTGCATCGCAGCGATGCTGTGCTCCCAGCCGTGGCGTACTTCATCGGCAAGGTGATAGACCGACCGCGGGGCGAGCGGCACTGAACGGCGCTCAAATCCACGTTCAGTTCGACGCCGGAATCGCATCGCCGCGGCGTTCCCGAGCGAGATGCCGATGACATGCTCGAATACCGGCCGATCCTTATGCCAGCCGATGCCGGCACCAGGGTCGTACCGGATGACGAGCGCCTGAACCAAGGCTTCAGGTTCGAGGCCCGCGAAGCGCGCAGCGTTCGCGCGGACAGGGATCAGCCAATCGGGGATCGGGTCGGTCGGCGCAAAGCGCCCGGTCTCGAAATCATAGCTCCAGCCGAACGAGCGCGTCAGGCGCTTGCCGGTCCATTGTTGGAAGCGGAAAGGGCTAAGATCCACCGCATCGATCCGCGCGATCAGTGCGGACTCCTCGATTTCGGTGATCGCGTCGGGCGCCGCTGTAAGGCCGGGGATAATGGGTACGTCAAACAAATCGAACATGTGCAGCGCCGTCAGATCCCGAGGGCGCGCCATTCTTGCCGACTTCGCGAATGTCGAAGATCCGCGACGGCGGCGTTACCAGCAGATTGCTTTCGGGAAGCGTGCCGTCGAGCCAGTGCAAGACGTCGCGGCGCTGAATGATCGCGCCGTGCCGCTCCTGATAGCGCAGCACGTCCCGGCTGGCCTCGACGGTGATGATGCGGAAGGCCAAAGGCCAGCCCGCCATAGCTGACTCCCACACACCCGCCAGATAGAAGAAATTGCCGTCCTCAAGGCTGACGCGATAACGCTTGCCTTCGACCTGCATCTCGAAAGCGGACGCTGGGACGAGGCACCGGTTTCTCGGGAAGCTCTGCCCTTCCGAGCGTACAAACCGATAGGAGACGCCGGAACTGAAACGCGGGTCGGATCCCCAGGTCGCCTCGACCATCTCTTTTGCTTGCGGCATGTCGGAATCGTACCGGATGATGGCACGCATCGCGCCGTCGGGTGCTTCGGGGTCAAAAGGCTTTGGAGTCGCTCTCATGGCGAAAAGAACATAGCAAGAACGACGCTGAGTCGCAAGGGATCGAAGGCCGGTGTATCATGTGCAATGACTATCGACTCGAAGTCGAGATCGCCTCGATCGTCGAGGACTTCTCCGACCTCAAGATCAAGATCAGGACGCACGAGGGTACGCCCAACGTGCCCGCGTGCGCCGACATCAAGATCAGCGACACCGCGCCGATCGTGCGAAGCATCGATGGCGAGCGCGGAGCGGGCGAGCTGGTCAACCGCAAATGGAGCTGGCCGGGCCAAGGTGGTAAGCCAGTCTATAATTTCCGCTCGGACGGGCGCGAGTTCGCTAGCGGGCGCTGCCTGATCCTGGCCGACGGCTTCTACGAATTTACCGATCCGCTGCCGGGACAGAAGCGCAAGACGAAGTGGCTATTCACGATGAAGGATCACGATTGGTTCTGCATTGCCGGCATCTGGCGCGCCGACCCCGAGTTCGGCGAAGCCTTCACGATGCTGACGACCGAACCCGGCCAAGATGTCGCACCCTATCACCACCGCCAGATCATCCCGCTGCCGCGCGATCGCTGGGCAGACTGGCTCGATGCGACCGTGCCGGCGCAGGACGTGCTCGGCGTCCTGCCCAAAGGCAGCTTGCCGGCCACGCGGGTGTTTCCGCCGGAGGCAGCGCAAGGAACGTTGGTCTGATGCCCGACCTCCATTCGCTCGATCGCTTCGTCGAGGCGCAGACGCTCGCCTATCCCACGGCGTTTGCCGAAATCCACCGCGGCGCTAAGCGCTCACATTGGATGTGGTTCATCTTTCCGCAGATCGCCGGGCTTGGGCAGAGCGCGACGGCGCGCCACTTCGCGATCCGCTCGCTCGAAGAGGCGCGCGCCTATCTCGATCACCCTATTCTTGGCCCGCGCTATATCGAATGTGTGCAAGCGCTGCAGGATCTGACGATCAGCGATCCGGTCGCGGTGTTTGGCGGCATCGATGCGACAAAGCTGCGATCCTCGCTCACCTTGTGCGAGGCCGCGCGCCCTCAGGCCCTGTTCGCCGCCGCGCTAGATCGCTGGTTCGGGGGCGAGCGCGATGCGCTGACGCTTTCACTCATCGGCGGCGACGAGGCAGCCTGATTGCTTTTTTGGAGCCTTGGCTTTCCATTGCCAGGACCACTTCGTCCGCAAGAACTTAAATGATGCTGTCGCATTTTGCGCTCCGAAGGAGCGTGTCATGGCCAAGCTATCCAAATCCGATCGCGATGCTCTTCCGAAGAGCAAATTCGCCAAGCCTGAAAAGCGTGCCTATCCGATCGAGAACGAGGCGCACGCCAAGAACGTGAAGGCGCGCGCAAGCCAGGCGGTAAAGGCCGGACGCATGTCGAAAGCCGAGGAGGCCAAGATCGATAAGAAGGCCGACGCGGTCATCAAGAAGTGACGGATCAGCAATCGGCGGTAGCCATCAACGTCAATGAAGCGACTGCCGAGGAACTGGACTCGGTAGCTGCGCTGTGTGGACATGGGTTCGAGATCGTGCGCTACCGTGCGGAACGCGGCGGTTTCTCTGCGCTCCGCCAGCTCGACGGAGTGCCGGGGCTCTCAGGCAAACTGACCGATGCGGATCGCGCCTCGCTGACCGTCTAAGCCCGATTTGTCAGGTTCGGCCGAGCCGGCGGGAATTGGCCGTCGCGCGACCGTGGACGGGGGCCAGCGCGTTGGTCGGCATGGCAAGAAGCCACTGTGCGCATCGATATCGACGGCAATGATCTTTTCGCGCCGATGGGGGAGTTGGCGTGAAACGGAGAGCAGCCTGCCGTCGCATTGCGAACTAATCATGTAGCTGAGAATCATCACACGCGTAACCTGCGATGTCTGGATCGGCGTGGAAAAAGGGCTCTGACTCAATTTTGATGCAGTTGTGCGGTTGAATGCGGCTTCCTGATGGAGTTCGCCATGCAGAAAGCCCTTCGCGCGTCGTCTCTTGTTCCGCCCGGTTTTGTCGTCATCGGCACGGAAAATGAAGGTCTGAGTACAACCATCGTCATGCGGAGCACGGCGAAATCGAGCCGATGTCCCTCCTGCGGATTAGGTAGCCGGCAAATTCACAGCCACTACCAACGTCGCGTCGCGGATCTGCCGATAGAACCAGCGCCGCACGGTCGAGACTGGCGGAAAGCAGGGCGGTAGCATTCGCCACGGCAAACCGCCGCGCAGTAGGTACAGGATCGCCTCGAGGATGCCCCGAAGCGGCCACTTCCGAGAACGCCCCATAACAGACGGCGGAGGGAGAAACGGCGTGACTATCGCCCATTCCCCGTCGGTCAAATCGCTTGGCAAGGCCAGGTCGCTTCGCGCATGCTGTGCGCGAGCGGTATCGGTCCACATCGTTGATCCAGGGTAGTTTTTCGCGAAACCTCTGAATCAACGGCCTGTGCAGCTGTCAAGCTAACCCACTGACACCACTCACATTAGAGGCTGTGTCAGAACGGTAGTGTAATCGTGGACGATCGGGTCTTGATGTGATTCCGGGGGGTTGCGAGACCAGCCCTGGAAGACATCATGTGGAACCCGACCGCCCGTGCGCTGCATAGCCGCGCGGGGCTACGCTATGGAAGCGATCTGACCGATGCGGAATGGGCGATAGTCACGCCGTTTCTGCCGAAGCCGTGCAATCGAGGGCGGGATCGCCGTTGGCGCTGGCGCGAGGTACTCGACGCGATCTTTATGTGCTGCGAGCAGGCTGCCCGTGGCGCCTCCTACCCGACAGTTTTCCGCCTTGGCGCACCGTTTATCGGTGGTTTGGTGAGCTGCGCGACAGTGGCGGCTTCGAGGGTTTGAACCATCATCTCGTGCAGATGGATCGCATACGCGTCGGGCGCGGGCCAATGCCGTCAGCAGCGGTGATCGACAGCCAGAGCGTGAAAGCCACCGAAGCCGGCGATCCGCGCGGCTTCGACGCCGGCAAGAAGGTGAAAGGGCGCAAGCGCCACGCCATGATCGACACCGATGGCCGGGCACTCGAACTGCTGGTGCATCCTGCCGACGTGCAGGACCGCGATGGCGCCGTGCCCCTGCTCAAGATGTCCCATGGCCGCCACCCTTTCGTGAAGCTCGCCTTTGCCGATAGCGCCTATGCCAGCCCGCGCGTCGCCATGGCGACGTCGATCGCCATCGAGATCGTGCGCAAATTCGCCGATCAGGCCGGCTTCGTCGTCCATCCGCGCCGGTGGGTCGTCGAGAAAACCTTTGCCTGGCTCAACAGGAACCGTCGCCTAGCGAAGGACTTCGAGCAGACCATCCGATCCGCGACCGCCTTCCTCTACGCCGCCTCAGCCATGCTGCCCATCCAACGCCTGGCTCGTTACGCATGAGATCCGAGACGGACTTTTATCGGCGGTATCGACCTTGCAGATATGCGTCGTCTCGTCACTCACGTCCAACCCTGGATAGATCGACATCGGTCACCCTCCTGCATTTAAACGCCTTGACGACTTCGTACCATTCAAGAGGGGGGCTAAATCAATTACGCAGTGTCCCACGAGCTGCTGGCCGCGCTCGACCGGTACGAGACATTTGGCGGTACGCTTGGAAGCGGCCGTGACTGCCAAAAGCTGGCATGTCCAACGGGGCCGTCGTTTGCACGAGGCACCTCCTCAAAAGGACCGTATCGCTGCCGGTCATCGTGCTGAAGTCCGTCGATCACGCGATCGACGGAAAGTGCCACACCCCCTCGATGCAGCCGAAAGGCGAACATCTGCCTCATCGATTCCCTTCGGCAGAGGCGTCGAGTCAAAAGATCGACTGAAAGACCGCAGCCCGTCCCAACCCGATTCGGTCTTTTTCAAGAGAACCCACTTTCTTGGGCAGGACCATCAGGCCAGAACGCTCCCCGAAGTCAGTCTCGGCAGCTCTTCAAACGCCGGCCGCGCATACCAGTAGCCCTGCTGGTAGCGGACGCCAAGTGCACGTAGCGCCCTAGCCTCCGACGCCGTCTCGACGCCCTCTCCCACCAAAAGCGTATCGAGTTCCGCGCACATCGAAGAGATGGCCCGGACGATGGCCTGCCGGCGCGGATCGCCGTCTATGCCACGTATGAGTTCCATGTCGAGCTTGATCTCGTCGGGTGCGAACCGCGCGAACATGTCAAGCCCGGAATGACCGGCGCCGAAATCGTCGATTGCCACGGAGAAGCCGACTTGCTTGTAGCTCTGGATGATCGACGTGACGTGCTCGGGCGATCCCATCTGTTCGTTCTCGGTGAACTCAAAGATGAGCCGGTCGGTCGGCATGCCGCAGGTCCTCGCCGTCTGAAGCGTAAGTTGTATGCAGGCCATTGGCGAGTAGACGGCGTTGGGCAGGAAGTTAATCGAAAGCCTCGCGTCCGAGTCCATCAGGCCCGCCGCCATCGCCACTTCGATCGCCTTGACGCGGCAGGCCTGATCAAAGGCATAGCGGTTCGCATCGGTGACGCGTGAAAGCACCGCCTGCGCCCCGGATCCATCGAGACCCCGCACGAGCGCCTCGTGCGCGAAAACCCGCCCAGTCATGCTATCGACGATCGGCTGGAATGCCATGGTGAACGGAATGTCGAACTCCGTCCCGTCCCGACAGCCGCCGCATATTTTCTGTATCTTCATAACGCCGGGATAGGGCGCGGGGCTTAAATATCCGTCAAGGAGCGGCTAAAAGACACCAAGTCGCCTCTCGCATTATGCGAGAGTGCTCCCTGAAGCGATGATAGAGAGAATCAACACGCGGGACGCGCACAATAGTCGCAGGGGCCAAGTCAACCTTTTCGAAAGGATCTGCCTCTATGCTTCCCTAGTGCCAGACCCCGCTTTGCCCCTCGACGAGGAAACCGAATGCGAGCGCATGACCACGCTCGCAAAGCTCGGCATATTTGACTCGCCACCGGACGGCGAGTTCGACGACATCGCTCGCCTCGCCGCGATGGTGCTCGGGGCCGAAAGTGCCGCCGTCACCTTACTCGGCGGCGAGAGGCAGTGGTTCAAGGCTAGTCACGGCATCGTTTTCTCGGAGACCGCGCGAGACATATCGTTCTGCATCCACGTGGCGGCCGCATCCGAACCGCTGATAGTACCCGACGCATCGCAGGACGAACGCTTCAAAGCCAATCCGCTAGTGACACGCGATGGCGGGATACGCTTCTATGCCGGCTTTCCGCTCATTCTATCGTCCGGACACTTTGCCGGCACGCTGTGTGCCTTCGCGCCCTCTCCCCGGTCCGGGATCACTGTCGCCCAACATGCGCTGCTAGCCGATCTCGCTGCTATCGCTACGCGTCTTCTGGAAAGCCAGGCCGCCCGGCGCGTCGGGCAGATTGCGTCGCGTGTGGTGCAGACGACGTCGGATGCGGTGCTCTGCGTCAACGACGAGGGCCGTATCACTTTCTGGTCACAGGGCGCAGAGGCAATGTTCGGGTATGACGCCGACGCCATCCTCGGCCGCTACTTCAGAAAGATCGTGCGACCGCCCTTAGCAAAATACGCCTCAAGGGCGTCCATCCTCGCTACGTTCGCAGCGCTCGCCGGCAGCACGGTCGAACTTTGCGCTATTCGGGCAGACGGAGAAGAGTTTCCCGTCGAACTGTCGCTTACCCGCTGGCGCGAAGGGGAAGCGGTCGGCGACTTTGCCGCGATCGTCCGTGACGTCAGTCAACGCCGCCAAATGGAGCGCGAGCGAAGGCATGAACGAGAATTTCTCGACGCCGTCGTCGCGAACCTACCGGCCATGCTCTTCGTCAAAGACTCGATCACGCGCAAATATCTTCTCGTCAATCGAGCCGGCGAGAACCTCATCGGCCGGACCGCTGACGAGATCGTCGGCCATACCGACAAGGAACTCTTTCCCGAGTTTGGCGATGCCTACGACCGCCGCGATACCGAGGCGTTCGAGGCACCTTCGCCGCGCATCTTCGAAAGCGTGTTCGTTCGCGATGACGGCGGCGAGGTGCATCTGCGCACGCGCAGAATCGTCATCGACGGTCCTACCCGCGACCGGCAGTACATCCTTGGCATGTCTGAGGACCTGACCGAAATCCGGAAGGCCGAAGCCGAGATCACGCGCCTCGCCCATTTTGACACCGTGACCGGCCTTACCAACCGCGGGCACTTCATGGATCGACTCCAAAGGTTAATCGATGCCAAAATGCCGATTGCCCTGCTCGGCATCGATCTGGACCGCTTTAAATCGGTTAACGATCAATTCGGTCATCTTCTTGGCGACGAGGTCCTATCCCATGTCGGCGAACGTCTGCGTGCCCTCGCCAGCCCAGGCGACATCGTAGCGCGCGTCGGTGGTGACGAGTTCGCGATCATTCTCATCGCGGAAGATCCCCATCTTCGCGCCGATCATGTGGCAAGGTCTATTGTCGCCAGTCTGGCGCGACCTTTCGTTACCGAGCGCGCGACCGCCTACATCGGCGCCAGCGTCGGCATAGCGACCACTCCGGAGGACGGAGTAACCTTGCGAGAGCTGCGCAACTGCGTCGATCTCGCTCTTTACCGTGCGAAGGCGGCAGGGCGAGGAACGGTGTGCGCCTTTAGCCAGGACATGGACGCTGAAGTCCGCGACCGTCAGATGCTCGAAGCTGATCTGCGCGAAGCGATGGCCGCCGATGAGATCAGCCTCCTCTATCAGCCGATACTTTCCATCGAAAGCGGGCAGGTCACCAGCGTGGAGGCGCTCGCTCGTTGGACGCACCGGCTGCGAGGACAGATCGGGCCGGACGTCTTCATCCCTCTTGCGGAGGAATGCGGCTTCATAGGGCAACTGGGTGAACATCTTCTCCGCCGCGCCTGCACAGACGCCATTTCTTGGCCGCCCCACATTCGCGTCGCTGTGAATCTCTCTCCGCTTCAGATCCATGCTGGGCGGCTTACCGCGACCATTAGCGGCATTCTCGATCAAACCGGTTTGCCGGCAGACCGCCTTCAGCTCGAAGTGACGGAGGGACTCGTCATACGCGACGTCGAGCGAACGTTTATTGAGTTGGAGCGGCTGCGGGCGCTCGGGATACAAATTCTGATGGACGACTTCGGCGTCGGCTACTCATCGTTGAGCTATTTCGAGCGCTTCAGGTTCGACAAGGTCAAGATCGACAAGTCGTTCGTGACCGACATCGCGTCTTCTCGTTCCTCTAGGGCAATCATCAAGGCGGTGATCGGGCTAGGCCGCGATCTGGGCATGAGTGTGGTTGCTGAAGGGGTCGAAACGACCGAACAGATGGAGCAGCTCATCGGCCTTGGGTGCACGCATCTCCAAGGGTTCTTGTTCAGCCGGCCGCTCGATTCCGCGATGATAGCAACTTTCTCGCAGACCCGCCCAACAGCGACCAGTCTCGCGTCGGCGGCGTAGGCGTTGCCGACGCGTCCTTCACATGTTGCATCAAGCCGAGGGGTAACGAGGCGGCAGGTTTCGGGAAGACAGCTTGAAGACTTGAAGTCTCAACCAAGGCTATTCCGTGCGAGCGGCGGCTGCAGATGTCCTTGAAAAGCTGTCGGCCGGCAACTGGAAGCTATCCGAAAGAGGAACGTCAGTCCTCGAAGCACGGCGCTATCGTACACGCAATAAGGCAAAAGTTGAGAATTGCGTCAACACGGTTGAGCGCTGTTGCTCGGGCACCTGCGCAACCGGAACCGGGACGGCATGGACGAACTGCGTGGCTCCGTCGGTGAGATGAGGGTCACGCTCAACGACCGGATCATGCGGCGGTTAGGCCGGAAGGCGTCAGCTGCTTGAGGAGATCGACTGTCCCTGGCGGAAGCCGCTTCCGTCTGAAGCATGCGTCCTGGCAGGATGGCGCCGCCGCAAAGTCGGCATCGATCATCATGTTGAAGCTTCGAAGCATTTTTACTTGGTGCCGTATCGTCATGCCCACGCGCAGGTCGAGGTGCGCCTGACGGCGCGCACCGTTGAGATCGTTCTCAAAGGCGAGCGGATCGCGGCAGCCGGCCTGAAATGGCCGTTGCCCGAGGACACGAGCGGTGGCGCGCGCCGCTGAAAAAGGCAAAGGCCGAAACATGGCCGTCTAGGAACGCATCGGTGGTCTCGCGCGGATAGGCCTTTACGAAACACGCATCCGAATGCGGCAGGTCCATGCAGAAATAATAGACCTTCTGCCGCACGCCACCAATCTCTGCCCACGCCTCGCTGAGAGATCTGAGCATGGCCCGGCGTGTGTGCCAGCGGCACGAACGTCTCACGACTGCGGGCCCGGCTCTGCCGCACATAGTCGTTCACCACCGTATAGCCCCCGCTATAGCCATGCTCTTCGCGCAACCGCTCGAAGATCCGCTTGGCGGCGTGCTGCTGCTTGGCAGGCGACAGGCGATCCTCGCGCAGGATAGTGTCGATGACCGGCAAAAGCGGAACCGGCTTCGGCTTCTCCGGCGGCTTCGCGTGCCGGTAGCCCGGCGGCAGCGAGAACACGCACATCTTCGGCACCGTGCCCGGCTCAGACCGAACGCCTTCGCCGCCTCCCGGCGGCTGTGACCTTCCATGTAGATTCCGAGGGAAGCCGCCCCCCAATTCCGAAATGATGCCGCCCCCCTGTTCCGAGGAATAGTCTCCCCCGGATTCCGAAATGATGTTGCCCCCTTGGGAGTGGTGTCGAACGGGGTCCGTCGGCGGGGCTAGGGTCGCTGCTTTGGGCATATCCGAAGGAGCGTCTGATGCCGGCGGAAAGGGTGAGCATGCGGCGTGTCCGCGAGATGTTGAGATACCGGTTCGAGCATGGACTGGGGTACAAGGCGATATCGTTGCGGGTCGGCGCGGTGCCGTCGACGGTGCGCGAAACGCTCAAGCGCGTCGCGGCGGCCGGTCTGGAATGGCCGTTGCCCGAGGACATGAGCGACGGCGCGCTGGAAGCGGCGCTGTATCGGGAACCGGGCAACAAAACCGGCTACCGGCGGTGCCCCGAGCCGGACTGGGCCCATCTGCACCGCGAGATGCAGCGCAAGCATGTGACGCTGCAAATCCTGTGGGACGAGTACATTGCGGAGTATCCGGACGGCTATCGCTATAGCCGCTTCTGCGACGTGTACCGCGGCTGTGCGCTCAAGCTGCACGTAACGATGCGGCAGAACCACACGCCTGGCGACAAGTTGTTCGTGGACTATGCCGGCGACAAGGTGGCGGTCGTCGTCGACCGACTGACCGGCGAATTGCGCGACGCGCATATCTTCGTGGCTGTGCTCGGGGCCTCCAGCCTGTCCTACGCGGAAGCGACATGGACGGAGACGCTGCCCGACTGGATCTCGGTCAACGTCAACGCGCTCGAAGCGTTTGACGGCGCGCCGGCGCTGTTCGTACCCGACAATGCCAAGGTCGCGGTCATCAAGGCCTGCCTCTACGACCCGTGGGTCAATCGCAGCTATGCCGAGATGGCGGAGCATTACGGCAGCGCCGTTCTTCCCGCACGCCCCAGGAAGCCGCGTGACAAGGCCAAGGTCGAGCGTGCGGTGCTCATCGTCGAGCGATGGTTGTTCGGGCGCCTGCGGCGCCGGACGTTCTACAGCCTGTCAGAGCTCAACGCCGCCATCCGTACGCTCATGGCCGACCTCAACGACAATCGTGTACTGCGCTGCCTCAACCAGACCCGGCGGCAGCTGTTCGAAGCGCTGGACAAGCCCGCGTTGAAGGCGCTGCCGGTCGAGCGCTATGAGGTGGTCCCGCCTACTTGGACAGTTTGGCGGCTTTGCTAAGCTACTCCCAGATGTTTCTCATGCCGCCAATTGGGTGATCTGACCATGGGGGTCATGACCCCCATGGTCAGAAGCGTCGTCCCTGCCATAGGCCTCGGCCGGGGTTCGCCCAGCCACTGCCGAGTGCGGGCGCTGGGTGTTATAATAGGAAATCCATCGGGTAAGGCCGGCCCTCAGCTCCGAACCGGTCTCAAAGGCGTTGAGATAGACGCATTCATATTTAAGCGAACGCCACAGACGCTCGATGAAGACATTGTCCATCCAGCGGCCGCGTCCATCCATGCTGATCCGCACCTCGGCCTCGCGCAGGACGCTGGTGAAGGCGAAACTGGTGAATTGGCTCCCTTGGTCGGTGTTGAAGATCTCCGGTTTGCCAAATCGCGCCAGAGCATCTTCCAGAGCGGTCACGCAGAAGCCCGCGTCCATCGTGTTCGACAGCCGCCACGCCAGCACCTTGCGTGTAGCCCAGTCCATGATAGCGACGAGATACAGGAAGCCGCGCCGCATGGGGATATAGGTCACGTCGGCGCACCAGACTTGGTTCGGACGGTCAATCTCCAGCTTGCGCAGCAAATAGGGGTAGATCCGATACTGCGGGTGCGGATCACTGGTCCGGGGCCGCTGGTAGATCGGCGACAACCCCATCTTCGCCATCAGGCGGCGGACACGGCGGCGACCGGCATCATGGCCGGTGCGCTGCAGGTGGCGGACCATCTGGCGGCTGCCATACCACGGCATGTCCAGGAACGTCGCGTCGATCACCCGCATCAGCGATAGCGTCTCCTCGGTCTCGGGCACCGGCGCATAGTAATAGGACGACCGGCTGATCGACAGCAGCCGGCACTGCGCCGAAATCGACAGCCGATGGTGAGCGGGCTCGATCAGCTCCCGCCTCCGCGCCACGCTCATCGACCGGAGGCTTTCGCTAAAAAATCGCGTTCGACGACCAATTGCCCGATCTTGGCATGGAGCCGATCCAACTCCGCTTCGCCGGCGGCCTTCGTTGCCTCGCCAGCGCCGGAGAATGTCGTCGCCATCCCCTCGATCGCCTGCTTCTTCCACGCCGCGATCATCGTGTGATGGATGCCATGCTTCGCGGCCAGTTCCGCCAGCGTCAGATCCCCACGGATCGCCTCCAGCGATACCGCCTTGAATTCCGCGCTGGAGCGCTTTCTCGTCGTCTTCATTCCCGTCCGTTCCTCACGTCGGGAGTAGCTTAGCCTCCTGTCCAGAAAACTGGCACCACCTCAGCTTTGGATGGATGACCCAATGGAGACGCCTTGTTCGTGACTACGAGAAGCGCATCGACGTCTCCCAGGCCATGATCCTTGTGGCTATGGGTAGCGATCTCATTCGCAGAAACGCTTATCCCTGAATTTCAAAACCGACTCTTAGCTCTCCAAGGCCAACATCCTCGCCGCCCCCAAAACGAGCAGCTCGCCACTGGCAGGATTTCTCTCCCCCGCACCGACACCTTTGCCGGCGCTACCGTGGCCGGATTTGTCACCCCCCTACACAGGAGAAACTGGGGGGCATCACAACCTCATGGGGGTCGATAGCGAAACGCAGGTAGCTTAACCTCGTGTCCAATGGACTGGCAATGGTTCACTCCCTTGAAGTGCGTTGTATTTGGATACCGATCTCGGAGCCGATCGCGCGCCAGGTTGAAGCGCATTCCGCATCAGCTTGCTCGGCTAGTTCTATCTGTCGTTGGGCAACAGCCGACGCTTGCGAACCGAATACATTAATCAACGCTGTCACAAACGTTTGGAGTAGAATTTTTTTGCCAGATCGGTTGATGTCACTCATTTTCAAACTGTCTGAACGCTCATCACCACCCTGTCTACGTCGCGAATCCCAACGTGATCTGTCGGAGCAGGATTCGCGACGAAAGTCTATTGATAAGTTACGCTGAATGCGCCAAGACCCGGCGATGAAAGAGATGGCTCGGAGAAACTGCACAGCGGGATAAGTGGATTGTCGGCCTGAGGGCAGCCAGAATGGCTGACGCACAGGAGGCATGATGAGCAAGCGACCGCGCCGGAATCACAGTCCGGCATTCAAGGCGAAGGTGGCGTTGGCCGCGGTGAAGGGCGAGAAGACGCTGGCGGAGTTCGCACAGCAGTTCGACGTCCATCCCAATCTGATCAACCAATGGCGGGCGAAGCTGCTGGACAGCGCGGCGGACGTGTTCGGCTCGGAGCAGGCTCCAGCCGAGCCCGCGGTCGATGTGACGGCGTTGCACGCGAAGATTGGCGAGCTGACGCTGGCGAACGATTTTTTGTCCGGTGCGCTCGGAAAAGCCGGACTGTTGCCGAGCGCAAAGCGATGATCGACCGTTCTCACGATCTGCCGGTCTCACAGCAGGCGCGGCAACTCGGTACCAGTCGCGGCAGCATCTATTATTTGCCTCGTGCGGTATCGTCCGCCGATCTCGCGATGATGCGCCGGATCGACGAACTGCACATGGCGTACCCGTTTGCCGGCAGCAGGATGCTTCGGGATTTGCTCGGCGGCGAAGGCGTGAAGGTCGGGCGGTTGCACGTCGCGACGCTCATGAAGAAGATGGGCATTGCGCTGATCTACCGCCGACCCAACACCTCGAAACCAGCGCCGGGACACCGGATTTTCCCGTATCTGCTCCGCAAGCTGGCGGTCACGCGGCCGAACCAGGTCTGGGCGACCGACATCACCTACGTCCCAATGGCGCGCGGCTTCGTCTACCTTGTCGCCATCGTCGATTGGTTCAGCAGACGGGTGTTGGCATGGCGTGTGTCGATCACGCTGGCGACCGACTTCTGCGTCGAGGCATTGGAGGAAGCGCTGCCGCGCTTCGGAAAACCCGAGATCTTTCAACACCGATCAGGGAAGCCAATTCACCAGCACCGAGTTCACGAGCGTACTTCAGCGGGAGAAGATCGCGATCAGCATGGATGGCAAAGGCTGCTGGCGCGACAACGTCATCGTGGAGCGCCTTTGGCGGTCGGTAAAATACGAGGAGGTGTATCTCCACGCTTACACGTCGGTGCCCGAAGCTCGCAGCGGCATCGGTCGATATCTCGGCTTCTACAATGCCGTGAGGCCGCACTCGAGCCTTGGCTGCAGGACGCCCGACCAGATATACTACAACCAGCCGCTTCTCGCAGCGGCATGATCAACCGGCCGGCGATCCACTTAACGAGCCTGCGAGGCTGTACAGACAAACCGAGCCACCTCTGTCGATGCCGATGGGCTGCTTGTCGCGAATTCCCACGCCGTAGAGATCGTCTTTCCCGGAGACAGGGTCGAGACGACCGCGCTTGGCCCGGTCAACACGATCGTAGGCCCCGGCACCGAAGATCCTGGTGGGTGAAACCACGATACGCGGTGTGCCATTGTGCTGACCGGAAGGACGAGCATGGAGCATGAGCTGCGCAACAGGATCATCGGTGCGACCGATCGCGGCCTCACCATCCGGGTCGCGGGCCGCGAAACCATGGTGTCCTGGGAGACGGTGACGGGCATCAGCGCTGGCCGGGCCAGGCCTGATCGCACGAGCGAGCACCGGATTCTCGTTCTCGCCCTCGAGGTGCGACTGTCGAACCGGGAACATCTGTTCCTTGTCGGCGAGATCGATCCGGCCTGGATCCCGTTGACGACAAACCTGCACGTGGCCCTGCCGGAGGTCGCGCCGTTCGAGGTCTGGGGCGCCGCGATCACCACTGCCTCGGCACCGATAGAGTTATACCAGCGCGGCACGTAGACATGATGCCGTCGATCATCTCTGCTTCCTGCCAACGGCGAGAGTATCCTGCCCGGCGATGCTTCGGATTGCCGCACGCGAAGTTGGTCGCTAATAGCGTTCCTGTTTTGGACCGAAAGCCCCTTCCCCATGGCGCCTCAGCGCCGTTCATTCCTGCCGCAGACGTACAGGCGGCGATCGACGCATTTCGCAACCGGATGGACCAGGGCGACCCGATCGTCATCGGCTTTCAGGACGCAATCCTGCCAATGACGGTTAGCGATGCGACCCTTCCCGACAATCCGATTATCTATGCCAACGCCGCCTTCGAGCGATTGACGGGTTTTCCACCCAGCGAAATCCTCGGTCACAACTGCCGGTTTCTCCAGGGACCGCTGACTCGGTCAGACGATGTCGACCGTTTACGCAATGCCATTTCCCAACGCGAGGCAATCGAGATTGATCTGCTCAATCATCGGCGGGACGGAACACCCTTCTGGAACCGCCTGACGGTGACACCGGTCTTCGACGCTCACGGCGCCTTGTCCTATTTTGTCGGCTCTCAATTCGACGCTACGCTCGAGCGACATCGGCTGGTGCGCCTGCAGGCGGATCGCGACGCTCTTGAGAGCGAGGTGGTGGCGCGCGACGCAGCACTCGTCGAACGCGACGCCCGCCTTCAGTTCGCGCTGCGGGCAGGCGGCCTCGGCTCCTGGAGCTACGAGATTGCGACGCACACCCTCGTAGCCTCGGCAAGCTGCAAGGCCATCTTCGGTCGCGAAGTCGATGATCCGTTCACCTATGCGGACCTGCTGACATCCATCCACCCCGAGGATCGCCCCGGCATGGAAGCCGCGGTCGCCCAGGTCATCGCGACCGGATGCGAATATGATATCGAATATCGACTGCTCACGCCCACAGGCGAGCAACGCTGGGTCCACATCCGCGGCGAAATGATGATGCATTCCGACGGCACGCCGCTCGCCATCACCGGATACTCCGCCGATATCACCAGGAGAAAATTTGCCGAGGAACAGCGTGGCGTATTGGCCGACGAGCTGACCCACCGGGTCAAGAATACACTCGCCACGGTTGGAGCCATTGTCGGTCAGACGCTCCGCAACGCCACGTCCATCGCCGATGCCGATGAGATCATCGCCGGCCGCATCGCCAGCCTTGCGACAGCGCACGAATTACTGGTGCGCGATGAGATGGAAGGGGCATCGATCGACGACCTCGTGTCCCGTGTGCTTGCGCCGTTCGCCGATCGTGACGGCAAGCTCTTCTCGATCGAGGGGCCGGATGTCCGTCTCTCTCCTGCCATCACCCTGGCACTTTCGATGGCCGTCCATGAGCTCGCGACCAATGCCGCAAAATATGGCGCCCTCTCGGTCGCTGGTGGACATGTCGAAATCCGATGGGCCCTCGTGGACGGCACAGCGTGCCATCGGTTCACCTTCTCCTGGATCGAGAGCGGGGGACCGCCCGTTAGGCCACCGGAGCGAACCGGGTTCGGCACGCGGATGATCGAGCGCGTCCTCGCGCAGCACGTCAAGGGGAAGGCCGAGATCGCATATCGCCCGCAAGGCGTGCAATTCTGCGTCACCGCCACCGTATGAGAATATCGCTTACGCACGTAGCGCACCCGCAACATGCTTAATTTTAATATGGATCAAGGGATAGATTATAGCTCTTCCGGGGTTGGGCATTCAGATTGGAATGCTGCATGTGCCACGTCCTTGTGATTGAAGATGATTTCCTGATTGCCGATCACATATGCCAGCTGATGGAACTTGCTGGCGCAACCTCGATCGATCAGGCTGCGACCGAAGGAGAAGCGATTGCGGCCGCAAGGGCGCACCCGCCAGCTGTCATCGTATCGGACGTACGGCTTGCGGAAGGGACCGGCCCGTGCGCCGTGCAAGCCATCCTGGCCGAGCATGGAGAGGTTCCGGTCATCTTCGTTACCGGGACACCCGATGCCTGCCATCCACGAACCGCACCAATGATCGTCCTAACCAAGCCGATCCAGGATCGGCTGCTGATGGCGACTTTCACGGAGCTTGCCCCGATCTGACCGACATCGTGGCGATGCCGTCGGTTTCGCCGAAGGGGTACCTTCGGCGACTTCCTCCGAAATTTCATTCAGCAAGCTCTTCCTGCTCGCGTAGCGCCGCCCGAGTGTCTGCACGAACCCTTCATAGCGTTTGCGGCCTTTGACCTGTGCCGCGGCCTGGTCTTCGTCGGGCAACGGCGGCGTCACCGGCAACCAGAAGCGCACGAACAATGCGACGGTCGACACCATCCGGCGACAGGTAAGATGCCACGGCGGCCTCGACGATCGCCGAGCGCGATATGCGCCGGCGGATAGCGAGTTCGCCGACCTGCTTCGCCAGTTCGGGCGGGAAATAGACATTCAACCGGGTACGCATAGCCCTTCCTCACAGTTGAAGGCCGTCATCATGGTCGAGCGATGCCTGCCGCGCTAGCCCGCGCATCTGCTGACGCCGCATCGCGGCCTGCCGTGCCGCATCCTCCGGCTCGTCCTCGACGACCGAAAACTCCTGCGCGGGCGGCGCGGGCATCGTCTCGTTCGCGATGGCGACGTGGTCGGGCAGTTCGGGTTAGCGAAGAGCAGGCCGAAGTTATCATCCGTTTGTAACGCCCTCCCAACCATGCTCTGATAGTAGCATGCAGGAAGAGAGTTCGACGAAAATCCGTCGGACGGTCGAGCGCATCCCGAAATGGCTGCGCGTGGACCTGTCCTCGGCGGATCCGATGCTCCGTGGACGAGCGGAGGACACGCTGGTCGCCATGATCGCCGCTGCTACATACGAGGACGACACTGCAAAAGCCCCGCCCCTATCTGTCGACCAGGATCGATCGCGCACGCCTCTAAGTCCTGACGGAGGCAGAGGCTGACCCGCTGTTCGCCCGCGCCGGCCGCATGGCGCTGGCGGCAAAGGACAACGTCTCGTCGATCAACAAGCGGCTCAAAACCATTCGTCGTTCGACCGCTTCCTCGACTGAGACAAGGTGCGACCGCTGGCGCGCGCAGTGCATCAATCCCGCGAGAGCATCGTCAGGCCGCTGGCCGAGCAGTCGCCCAAACTTGCTATCGAACAGATGCGGCTATGCGAGCAGGCCCATCAGCAGCTTAAAGAGGAACTTGGCCTCGACCACTTCGAAGGCCGGTCATGGACGGGGCTGCACCGACACAGCTTGATGACGATGATTGCCTACGCCTCACTCCACAGCGTCGCCCGCGCCGCCAACATTCCGCCGATCACCGTCGAGAGTGTGGCGTGTCCCTCGATCATGTCATGGATACGCGCCTCGAACCGCCCCCGGCTGACCTCGCCGACCTTCAATCCGTAGCCCCGCAAGATGCCGCGGATGCTGAGCTCGACATCAAGCAGCTTGCCTTGGATGAGCTTGCGACCAACGAGCAACGCTCGTGTGTCCTGGGCCGCCGATGACTTCGCATGGACCGGCCGATACCATCCCATTCGCAGCAGCTGCGCGATGCCCCGCGCATCCTTCCGATCGGTCTTCACCGTCATCGCCGAAAGCGCCGCCTTTACGTGGCGCGTTTCCAGCAAAACCACGTCACGGCCGGCAGCAAAGAGCGCTGCATGCAGCCACTGCGATAGCGGGCCGGCTTCAAGGCCGATCCGGGTAACCGGCAGCCCGAGCATTTCGAAATACCCAACCAGCGCCTCCGGCTAGCTGACGATCTTCACCTCGCGAACCACTTTTCCCGTCGCATCGACGACGCACACACTGCTCTCTTTCAGAGAGACATCGATTCCTGCATAATGCTCCACGGCTGTTCCTCTCATGATGCTGAGGCCGATCGCTCGGACCTCGTTTCCAACACCATCATTCTGAGGGACAGCCACCCAACATGGCTACTTTTAAGACGCCGGCCCATTACGGCATCTAGCTAGGTGGAAGGCCCGAACATTATCTACAGGGTCGCTCGACGAGCGCCCTCACGGCACTTGCAGAGAGGGGTCCTTCCACCTGGCATCCGACCGTTCAAGGAACGGTCGGTACTCCGTCCCCGTCTTGACGACGGCGCGAGCCACGCGCGCCATCTTGGCGGTGAGCGCCGTCATCGCCTTGCGGCGACGGTCGGCATCGTCCGCGTGCCCGGCGGTGTATCGTCCGAGCTTGTCGCGGAAGCTGCTGTCGCGCTGACGCGCGGCGACCTGGGCAGCCATCCAGAAGGTGCGGCGCAAGCGCGCGTTGCCGTATTTGGACAGCTTGGTGCGGCCGCGGAACGTGCCCGACGGGCAGGTTGCGAGATCGAGGCCGCAAAACTTCAAAAACTGGCGATGGTGACCGAAGCGGCTCAGATCACCTGCCTCGGCCAGAATGATCAGCGCGTTGATCGGATCGATGCCCGGAATGTTGCGCAGCAGCTGGTAATCGACGTCATCGGCGAGCCGCGCATGGGCCACTCGATCGGCTATGGTGTCGTGAGCGCCGCCAACGGGCGCCGCGAGGCCGCCGACACTATGTCAGCAATCCCATTGCTATCAATCAGCGTCGGTCGGGCTCGCCGCAACGATTTCGGAATGGCCCTGCACCCAATTCACCGATCGCGCGTAGGAGCCGGCCCGCAACATCGTCCCATGAAAGTATCGACACGTTCCGCGGTGACTTGCTATCGAAGTGCCCCAAAGCGCGCGTCGTTGCCCGCGCGATGCTCCCTTCGTCTCCCTCAATGTATGTGAACACATCCTCGCCGTCAGGTATCATCTCAGGCGCGATAATCGGTAGATTGCAAAATCTGTATTGAAGCAATTTAAGACTGGATTCGGCTATATAGGCCGACCCTTCGTCAAGCTTATAAGCTGCCAAGCCAGCATTTGCGAACTTGACGAATGGAATTGTTTCTCGAAAAGAAACTTCTCCATGAAATATAGCATTTGTCGGCATATTATCTTGTTGTGTAAGGCCCAGCACATGCACCTGAATTTGCGGATGCGACCGGGCTAGATCTGCGATTGCGACAAGGTCAATCAGTGTACTTCCGATTGATACAATATTTATCGTTCCCGACGGGTAAGGTGATGTGTGGCATATGTTGAACTGATCGACTAGCACCCCTTGCGGTATAACTAGAATATTAGATCCACCAAGCAGAATTTTTGCGAGAAGCGAACTGGGACATCTGACTAAGTCACTGTTCATTATCGCAATTCTCTCCATAGGAAGGAGGTAACTCGGCGCTCCAACTGCCCGAAGTGAATCAGCTGCATTGTATATAAATTTCGCTGCCGGGAATTGTCGTTTGAGTTCCGGAAAATATGTTACAGATGATCCACTATCGATAATGAAGATATCGGTTTTCGACAGGGCATCGGTAATACGCTTTGAAAGCTTCGCAGATAGCCGGATAGCTAGGCGGCCGAGTATCTTGTTGAGCCATTCATATCGAAAATGCATAGGATGAATTAACGACATCTCGGAGAATGCTGCAATGTTGCTCCGACGACGAGGCGGGCTGCGAAGCCAATTTCGCAAAATGCCTTTATAGCGGTGAGGCTGCTTGATGATGCGTAGCAGACTTAGTCCAACCGTTACAGCTGTAACGTCGCATCCAAGGCGAGATATTCCCTCCGATAGGAAATGTATACTGGCCTTCCTGCTATTTTCTTGAAAGTTGTGATTACTTAATACCGTAACTTTGCAATTCCCCACAGTCTCACGCCCCCCGTGTAAACCAGTATATATTTAGGAAGTCCGTCAGACTGAAGGCCAACATCCAACAAATATCAAGTTATATATTCTCGCACTGCCTGAGTCGTGCTGGCGAGCGAAAGCCTACCGAAGAGGCTGTTTGGGAACGGCGGCGGAATGAGGTTGGATGATCGGGCTTCGGTGTGATTTCAGAGGATTGCGACACCTGTTCTTGAGTGACCGATGTGGAATCCGACCGCCCGCGCGCAGCATAGCCGAGGGGGCCTGCGCTATGGAAGCGATCTCACTGATGCCGAGTCGCGACTGATCGAGCCGCATCTGCCATTACCTCGACCATGCGGACGGCGGCGGCGGTGGTCGATGCACCGGATCATCGAGGCGATCCTCTATGTGCTGCGGTCGGACTGTCCATGGCCTCTCCTGCCCGACAGCTTTCCGCCGTGGGGCACCGTTTATGGATGGTTCTCAGAACTGCGCGATGCATGCGTGTTCGAGAGCCTAAACCACCATCTGGTCCAGCGCGATTGTGCCCGCCTCGGCCGAGCGCCTTGCCCATCAGCCACCGTTATTGACAACCAAAGCGTGAAAAGGGGCTGTCAGGATTTCCGTGTGCGGGCGGCCCGAAAGGCTACGATGCCGGCAAAAAGATCGTGGGGCGCAAGCGCCACGCCATGGTCGATACCGATGGCCGCGCTCTCGACCTGCTCGTTCACCCTGCCGACGTTCAGGATCGCGACGGCGCGGTGCCGCTCCTCCGGCAGTCTCGGCGGCGACATCCCTTTGTCGAGCGCGCCTTCGCCGACAGCGCCTACAACAGCGCGCGCGTCGCCGGCGCCACCTCCATCACCATCGAGATCGTCCGCAAGTTCGCCGACCAGACCGGCTTCGCGGTCCATCCGCGACGGTGGGTCGTCGAGCGCACTTTCGCTTGGGTCAAACGAATCGAGGCGCTACAAGGGAAGCAGCGCCAGATCGCGCTTTTCATCCGAGAGGCGATCGATAACGAGTTGCGCCGCCGCGAGAACGACAAGAAATAGGATCGAACGGTCCGGCTCGTCATTTTTTAGTTATCCAGCACGATCGTCGATACCGAGATCAATCGTCCTTTGGGTTCGCAGCTTTCGTTTCCCGGGCGAGCAGCGGGCGTCTTGATGGCCGCGCCTCGCCGTTTGATGGGTGCAAAGTCTGCCTGTGGGTAAGCGCGATAACCCACGCAAGACCGCACATTGTTAAGAATCCTCGGCTAGTTACGCCACATGATCGGCCTATTGGCATCCGTCTTCGATTGCATGGAGAACATGCACGATCCCCGCCTCATTGCGGCGGCGGGTGTCGTCTGTGCGATCGGCATCTACGCGTCGTTTGCAATCGCTCATCATGCCGCACGCGCTACGGGAAAAGTGCGCATGCGATGGGGGCTCGTCAGCGTACTCTCCAGTGGATGTACGGCATGGGCGACGCATTTCATCGTGCTGCTCGCGTTCAAGCCCGGGATGCCCTCGGCTTTCGAACCGCTTCTGACGGCTGCCTCGTTGGCGTCTGCAATTGCCGGGATTGGCGTTGGCGTCTCGATCTCGATACGCACCCGTCGTGTGCAAATGCATTTTCTAGCCGGCCTCGTATTGGGTCTGGGCATCACCGCGCTCCACTATATCGGTCAGGCCGCTTATCTCGTTCAGGGACAGGTTTACTGGAATCTAGGGCTGGTGATCCCTTCGATCATGATCAGCCTGCCCCTGTCCGGTTTGGGCATGGTCGCGGCTGGAAGCCGATCCCGCTCTGTCAGACGGACCGCCGCCCCGCTGCTGCTGTTCTCGATAGCCGTGCTGCACTTCTGCGGGATGGCGGCAATGCGCCTGCGGTTCGATCCGTCGAAGACATTTCCCTCGGACGCAGTCTCGCCGGCGGCGATCACGCCTGTGGTAGCCGGTGTGTCGCTGGCTCTGATCGCCCTGGCTTTGACCGGATGGCGCTTCGACCTCGCAGCAGTTGCCCGGCTCCGCCAAGACCGGCGCCGTCTTCGCGAACTGGCCGACGTCGCCCTGGAAGGGCTGCTCATCTGTCAGGGCAATGCGATCGTAGCCGCCAACGACAGCGTCGAACAGCTCGCGGGCTACGGATCGGGCACACTGGCTGGGACCAGCGTGGATGCCCTGTTTCCCGATGTCGATTTCTCGAGGCTTCCCGAGCGCGAAGAGCGTGAAGTCGGGCTCGTCATGCTGTCGGGCCGGATCGTACCGGTCCGCGTCCTGCGATGCGAACTGGCCCTTGGCCACAAGATCCAGACCGTGATCGCGGTGCGAGATCAGCGTGAACGTCTTCGCACCGAGGCTAAAATCCGCAAGCTTGCGTTCAACGATTCGCTTACCGGGCTGTTGAACCGCGGCAGCTATGTCGATCGCTTGCGCCATCTCACAGATGAAGGCACGCCTCTCGCCTTGCTGAGCATTGATCTGGATCGCTTCAAAGCTGTAAATGACCAGTTCGGACATTTGGTCGGCGACGAAGTGCTGAACCAGGTCGCGGAGCGCTTGCGCTCGATCGCAGGACCCGATGACTTTGTCGCTCGCGTCGGCGGTGACGAGTTCGGTATCATATTGATCGGGGAAACAGCAGCGCAGCGGGCCGACAATGTTGCTCGGCAGGTCACCGAGCGTCTCGGCCAGCCTTTCGCCGCCGGGTCCGTGGTTGCATATTGCGGGGCGACGGTGGGTATCGTCCTGGCTCCCACCGACGCGACGACCACTAGTGAGCTACGCCAATGCGCCGACCTCGCGCTATACCGCGCCAAGGAGCGAGGTCGCGGCAGCGTATGCTGTTTCGATCCGGAGATGGATGAGGCGTCACGCGATCGACGTACGCTCGAAGCCGATCTCCGGACTGCTGTCGCCGATGGCGACATCAAGCTTGTCTATCAGCCCGTTCTATCGGCGCTGACCGGCGAGATCACGAGTGTGGAGGCACTTGCTCGATGGTCGCACCCCAAAAAGGGTCCGATACCACCTGACGTTTTCATTCCGCTGGCTGAGGAATGTGGGCTGATCAGGACGCTTGGCGAAGCGCTCCTGCGGCTCGCCTGTTCCGACGCCGTATGGTGGCCGTCCAGCGTTCGTGTGGCGGTCAATCTGTCACCGCTGCAGTTTCAGTCCGGCGATCTCTCCCAAACGGTGGAGAGCGTGCTCCAGGATACGGGGCTAGCCGCCAATCGCCTCCAGCTCGAGGTAACCGAAGGTCTCGTGATCCGCGATGTCGAGCGAACATTCATGGAACTCGAACGTCTGAGGGCACTGGGCATCCAGATCCTCATGGATGATTTCGGCGTCGGCTATTCTTCGCTGAGCTACTTTCAGCGCTTCCCGTTCGACAAGGTGAAGATCGACAAATCGTTTGTCGATCACATCACGACGTCGCGCGCGTCGCGCGCGATCGTTCAGGCCGTGGTCGGCCTGGGCGAGCAACTCGGCATGGGGATTGTCGCCGAGGGCGTCGAAACGGAAGAGCAGATGCATGCCCTGGTCGCAGCAGGCTGCACACATTTGCAAGGCTACCTCTTCAGCAAACCGCTCACCACCATAGAGATGGATGAAAGATTATCCGCTTTGCATGACGCCAGCCTCGATGGGATTCGCAGAATAAGCGCGCAAGCGGCTTGATCACGCTACGTGAGCATATGATAGACGCCCGGATCTGCTCCAAAAAACCAACGACCGATTAATCTGGAATCTTCCGATAAGACTTTGGTCTTATCGGAGTGGCTTTGAAGGAACGGTTAACGGACCAAAGGTACAAAACGCTACCCGTATCTGTACTGGATCAGGACGTGAAGCTAGCTGAAGTCCGTATCGAAACCACCGCATCAGATCGTCGGGTTTTCCGGGCGGCCATCATTCTTCTGTTCGCCTTGGTTCTCGGTCTCGTTTGTACCATCCTCGGCCATGTCGGGGGCATGCGCTCGTATGGCGACGCGCTTTCCTGGATCGATATTGCCGCATTGGCGGTCAGCCTGATTGCTTTGGCGCGGGGCGCGCCCCTGGCTATCCGGGAAATGGGGGAGCGGCGCCGCTACGCTGCGAGCGCGCTGGAATCCCGCCGACGCATCGAGAATCTGTTCCAGATGACCGACATGCTGCAAAGCGCGCTCGGATATGATGATGCCAATGCGGTGCTTCGCGCCACCGCCTCGCAATTGCTAGCCGGATTTGGCGGCGCGCTCTATGTATTCAACAATTCGCGGGATCGGCTAGATCTCTCGACATGCTGGGCGTGGCCGGAGGATCATCTTCCACCGGATACGGTGTCGCCTTCGCATTGTTGGGCCCTCAAGCGCGGAAAGCCGCACGTCAATCATGTCGGCGCGGCCGCGCTGCGGTGTGAGCATCTGGCCGCTGGCATTCTGGTCCTGGAAATTCCGATGATGGCGCGCGGCGAGGTCTATGGCCTCCTTTGCGTTCAATCCGGAGGCGAGGAAGGCGAGGCGCGTCTCGACGAGATCATGCCTCTGGCCGCAGCCGTCGCCGATGCGATGTCGCTTGCGCTATCAAACATATCCTTGCGCGAAAAACTCCGGACCCAGGCTCTGCGGGATCCGCTAACCGGTCTCTATAATCGCCGCTACATGGAGGATGTCCTCGAGCGATGCGTCAATCTCTCGGAGCGTAATGGCAGTCCCGTTTCCGTCGTGATGATCGATCTCGATCATTTCAAGCTGCTCAATGACGAACACGGCCATGCGCTTGGCGATGCGGTACTTCGCGAAGTGGCCGGCGCCATCGTCGGCGCGATCCGTCCCTGCGATGTCGCTTGCCGATATGGTGGAGAGGAGCTTCTCGTCATCTTGCCGGATTGTTCGCTCGATGATGCGGTGACCAAAGCGAACGTCCTGAGAGCTCGGATCGAAAGTCTCTCCGACAACCATCAATGTCGCGTGACCGCCTCGTTCGGCGTTGCCAGCATGCCAGACAACGCCACGAAGGCCAATGAACTCGTGGCGGCTGCGGATGGGGCATTGTATGCCGCGAAGCAGACTGGAAGGAATCGGGTCGTTTCGGCTGATCGTCGCGGCGCGGGGACATCGGGAGGTCTCGCCGCCCCCGGCGAAATGCGGCCAGAATAATTCTGCCTAACCGGCGGATTGTCGAGATCACATGGGGCCAGTCTGATATTAACAAGACCTGAGAGATAATCCGGACGCCCTGCCGAACGTCTGTATCATTACCGATGTCGCCAGATGGCGCTGCCCAATAGTGCGATCGAACTGAGTCGAGGGGCAATCTATGAAGAATGTGCTGCTGCTGGTGCATGATGATGCGGGCCAGGAAGCGCGCTTCCAGGCGGCGCTCGATGTCGTGCGATCCATCGAGGGCCATCTGACCTGCCTCGACGTCGCCGTTTTCTCATCGCTGATCGACGATGGCTATGGCACGGCGGAGTTGCTACTCGACGACGAAAGGCAGCGCGAAGTCGGAAACCGTGAGGGTCTCGAACGCCGGCTCGGCGTGGAAGGTTTGCCATGGAATTGGATCGACGCGAGTGGCGACATCGCGCTCCGGCTGACAGAAGGGGCTGGGCTCGCTGATCTCATCGTGGTCAACCTCAAACTTGATTCCGGATCGGGCCCGGACATGCGCGGCATCGCCAGCGAAGTCGTGCTCAAGGGTGGAAAGCCGATCCTAGCCGTCCCGGAGACGATGTGCGGTGTCGCGCTGACGGGCCATGCCATGATCGCCTGGGATGGTTCGGAAGAGGCGATCAGCGCTCTCCAGGCGGCGGTCCCGCTTCTTCGCCTCGCGCAGCGGGTGACGATCGTGGAAATCGTCGACGGATCGGTGAAGGTGCCGTCGGAGGCGGCGGCCGCTTACCTGTCGCGTCACGCTGTCCACGCGTCCATCCATCCCAAGCACCCAAACGTGCCGAGCGCGGGACGCGAGATCCTCAAGCTGGCCGAGCTCTTGAAAGCCGATTATCTCGTGATGGGTGGTTTCGGGCACAGCCGGCTGCGCGAGGCGATCTTCGGCGGCGTTACGCGCCACATGTTGACCAACAGTCCCGTTCCCCTCTTTCTCGCGCACTGACGGTAGCGATTATCCGGTAACTCATCATCGCAATGGCTTTGCGGCACCCACCGCTCTATCGGTCCCATTAGCGTCGTAGACCCACATAGCCCGCGGCCGCATGCTGGAGACCTGAATTGAACGGTGATTTGGCGCCCAACCGCCCCGAGGACGTAAAGCAGCCCGAGCGGCCGAAGCTCCTTGAGGTACTGGGCCCAGGCCTCATCACCGGCGCCTCGGACGACGATCCCAGCGGGATCGCCACCTATTCCCAGATCGGCGCGCAATTCGGCTACGATCTCGGCTGGACCCTGCTGTTCAGCTGGCCGCTGATGTGCGCCATTCAGGAGATCAGCGCGCGTATCGGCCGCGTGACGGGACGCGGCATCGCCGGCAACTTCAAGCGGCACTTCCCGGCGCCGCTGGTCTATGCCGTCATCGGCCTGCTTGTCATCGCCAACGTGATCAATCTGGGCGCCGACCTCGGCGCCATGGCAGCGTCGCTCCAGCTGCTGATCGGCGGCCCGATGCTGCCTGATGTGGCGCTGTTTGCGATCGTCTCGGTCCTGCTCGAGGCATTCGTTCGCTATTCTCGCTATGTCTCGGTGCTCAAATGGCTCGCGCTGACTTTGCTTGCCTACGTCGCCGTGGCCTTCGTCGTGCATATGCCGTGGGGCACGGTCGCGCATCACCTAATCATCCCGCGCGTCCAGTGAAACGCCGGTTACCTGACAGCCGTCGTCGCGATCCTCGGCACCACGATCAGCCCATATCTTTTCTTCTGGCAGGCGGAGGAAGAGGTCGAGGAGGTCAAGGAGCGCGCGCATGCCCGCCCGCTTGCGCGCGCCCCCGAGCAGGCGGTGGCCGAGTTTCGCCGGATCGGCTGGGACACGCGGATCGGCATGGCGATCTCCAATACGGTCGCCTTGTTCATCGTGCTCACCACCGCCGCAACGCTGAACGCGCATGGCGTGACCGACATCCAGACCTCTTCGCAGGCCGCACAGGCGTTGCGCCCGATCGCAGGCCCGTTCGTTTTTTTGATATTCGGCTTGGGCATCATCGGCACCGGCGTGCTCGCCTTGCCGGTGCTCGGCAGCTCAGCCGCCTATGCAGTCGGCGAACTCGCCGGATGGCATGTCGGCCTCGCCCGCAAGGTGAAGCGCGCCAAGGCCTTCTACGCCACCCTCGCCCTGGCGCCCCTCGTCGGCGCAATCCTGAACTTCACCCCGATCGATCCGATCAAGGCACTGTTCTGGAGCGCGGTTGTAAACGGCGTCGCCGCGGTTCCCGTCATGGTCATGATGATGCTTCTCACCACCCGCGGCGATGCGATGGGCGAGTTCCAGCTTCATGGCGGGCTCAAGATCGTCGGATGGGCGGCAACATTGGTGATGGCGCTGGCGGCGATCGGCATGTTCGCAACCTGGTGATGGGCGATATCGGTCGCGGGAAAGAATGCTCCTCTTTGACACACTCAGCCCGACGGCCAGCATGGATGGTATCAAATGCATCGGCGGCTTCAGACGTGCGCGCGAAGATGTAATGATGGCGGGCCGCCGACAGATAAGGTTTGTAGGACTGGCCTCGATTGGTGCAGGACGGTAACGATAGCAGGTGACATTTGCTTCCGTCTCCGCTTCATCAGCGATCCGCTTGCTTCCGACGAGGCTGCAGTGTCAACCCTTTCGCAATAGTCCTCCCTTACGCTTGGCCGATGTCCGATCCCGCTTCGCCTTTCGATGCCGCTGCCGAACGCGAGCGAAGCATCGCGCTCGCGAAGCTCGGCATATTCGACACGCCGCCGGACGCCGAGTTTGACGACATCGCCCGCCTGGCGGCCATGGTGCTTGACGTCGAAAGTACCGCAGTCACATTGCTCGATGATAATCGGCAATGGTTCAAGGCGCGACACGGCATTCCCTTTGCCGAAACTCCGCGCGAGATATCGTTCTGCATTCACGCAGCGGCTGCATCTGAGGTGCTCATCGTACCTGATGCATCGAAGGACGAACGGTTCAGCGCCAATCCGCTCGTGACATGTGAAGGCGGAATCCGCTTCTACGCAGGCTTTCCCCTGATTCTTGCATCCGGACATTGCGCTGGAACCCTATGCGCATTTGACCCCTCGCCCCGTTTTGGTCTCACCGAAGACCAGCGCGCTCTTCTGATCGATCTCGCGAAGATTGCCACACGTCTGCTGGAGAGCCACGCGGAACGGCGCATGGGACAGATCGCAGCCCGGGTGGTGCAGACGACCGCCGATGCCGTGCTGTGCGTCAATGACGAAGGTCTTGTCACCTTCTGGTCGCGCGGCGCGGAAACGATGTTCGGCTATGGTGCCGACGTCATGCTCGGCCGCTCCTTCAGGAAGATCGTGCCGCAGCCGCCAGGCGACGATGGATCAGGGGCCTCCGTTCTCTCCGTGTTCGAGGCGTTGGCCGGCAGCACCGTCGAGCTCGGTGCGGTCGGTGCAGACGGAGAGGAGTTTCCCGTCGAACTGTCGCTTACCCGGTGGAGAGACGGGAAACCGGCCGGCGACTTCGCCGCCATCGTCCGCGACGTCAGTCAACGGCGGCAGATGGAGCGCGAACGGAGGCACGAACGAGAGTTCCTCGATGCGATCATCACAAACCTGCCTGCGATGCTCTTCGTCAAGGATGCCGTCACCCGCGAATATCTTCTGGTCAACCGCGCCGGCGAGAATCTCATCGGGCTGACGGCAGACGAGATCGTCGGCCATACCGACAAGGAGCTCTTCCCCGAATATGGCGACGGCTACGAACGTCGCGACACCGAAGCGTTCAGCGCCGCGACCCCACGCAGCTTCGAAAGCATTTTCGTTCGCGATGACGGAACCGCGGTTCATCTCCGCACCCGCAGGATCGTCGTGGATGGCCCTACCCGCAGCCGGCAGTACATCCTCGGCATGTCGGAAGACATGACGCAGGTCCGCAAGGCCGAAGCCGAGGTCATGCGGTTGGCGCATTTTGACACGGTCACCGGCCTGCTCAACCGCGGCAACTTCATGGACCGGCTCGAGCGGTTGATCGAAGCTGGCGTGCCGATCGTCCTCCTCGGCATCGACCTCGACCGCTTCAAGACGGTCAATGACCAGTTCGGGCATCTGCTGGGAGACGAGGTGCTTGCCCAGGTCGGTGATCGCCTGCGAGCCCTGGTGGAGCCGAGCGACATCGTGGCACGGGTCGGAGGAGACGAATTCGCCGTCATCCTCATGACCAAAAACCCCGAACTTCGGGCCGGATCTGTAGCACAGGCCGTCGTTGCCAGCCTCGCCCAACCCTTCGTCACCGACCGCGCCACGGCTTATATCGGTGGTAGCGTCGGAATGGCGCTGGCCCCCGATGACGCCACCACGTTGCGCGAGCTTCGCCATTGCGTTGATCTGGCGCTGTATCGCGCCAAGGCGGAGGGTCGCGGCACTGTGTGCACCTTCAGCCGCGACATGGACGCGCAGGCACGTGACCGACAGGCGCTCGAAGCCGACCTGCGCGCGGCGATGTCCGCCAACGAGATCTATCTCGTCTATCAACCCATCCTCGCTGCCGAAAACGGCCAGATCACCAGCGTGGAGGCCCTTGCACGCTGGGCACATCCAACCCGAGGGCAGATCGGGCCAGACGTGTTCATTCCTCTCGCAGAGGAATGCGGCTTTATCACCCAATTGGGCGAGCAACTGCTTCACCGGGCATGCACGGATGCGCTTGGGTGGCCATCCCACATTCGCGTCGCCGTCAACCTGTCGCCCCTCCAAATCCAGGCCGGCCGGCTCTCTGCGACGATCCGCGAGGTTCTGGATCAGACGGGCCTGCCCGCTGACCGACTGCAACTCGAGGTGACCGAAGGTCTCGTCATCCGCGACGTTGAACGAACCTTCATCGAACTCGAGCGGCTACGGGCACTTGGAATACAGATTCTCATGGACGACTTTGGTGTCGGCTACTCGTCACTGAGCTACTTCGAACGTTTCAGGTTCGACAAGGTCAAGATCGACAAATCCTTCGTGTCCAATCTCTCGCCATCTCAATCCTCGAAAGCGATCATCAAGGCCGTAATTGGCCTGGGGCGCGATCTTGGAATGGGAATCGTCGCCGAAGGTGTCGAGACGCGCGAGCAGATGGAAGAGCTCGTTCGTCTGGGATGCACCCATTTCCAGGGCTTTCTGTTCAGCGAGCCACTTGGAGCCTCGATGATAGCGGGGTTCTCGCAGACTTTCCCGAAAGCGGTGGGCCGCTCGAACGCAGCGCGGCGGGTTCGCCAGAGTGCCCGCTATCGCCTTGCCCATGCCGCTAGCAATTGATGCAGACGCCTTCACGGGGACGGAACTGCAGGCTGACCCAGCTGCGGATTTGACCGCCATAGTCGCTATAACATGTATAATGATTATCGTCGCAACAACCGCGGCGTCCTGAACGGTGATCGCCGCTGATTATCAAGCTCGAACGGCGGCGAACCGAAGCGCGAGGGGCGGCGTGCACGTGCATACCGCCCATATCGTCAATAGCGAGTGGTCACGCCGTATCCCGAGCGTTCACGCTCGATTTCATCAGCGGTGTACGCCGGAGCCGTTTCGTCGAAACGGCTCCAGCCCGTCTTGCGATAGGCAGCGCCGCGGGTGGCGGCATCCACGGAGTTGCTGCGATCGAGAACTGCCTCGGCCCGGGCGATGTCTTCGTCTGCGACCTTGGCGCTCACCAGCGTCCCGCCACGACGAACGCCTTCGGAATAGACGTCGGCTTCCTCGTCAGTATGACCGGCGTTTTTAAGCGCGCCTACTATGCTCCCGGTGGCGGCACCGCCCACGGCACCGATGCCCGCACCTACGGCTGTGGCTGCGAGCCAGCCTGCCGCCACGATCGGACCAAGACCAGGGATGGCGAGCAGCCCGAGCCCGGCAAGCAGGCCGCCAGCACCACCGAGGACGGCGCCCGCCGAGGTGCCACGGCTAACATCACCATGGTCGTTGACGCCATCATGGTCGACTCCGCGATGCTCGCCGTGGACGTTATTCGCGACGATGCTGATATCGCTGTGCGGGATGCCGAGTGCTTCCAGCTCGCGTACGGCCCCGGTTGCGTCGGAATAATTGTCGAACAGGCGTGTAATGGTCTTGGACATTAGTATTCTCCGTGAGCGACAGGATCAATGGGTGGTGACGTTGCCCTTGTAGTCGAGCGCAACGTTGACCTTTTCGCCGTCCTTGATAGCCGTACCCTGCCACACGCCATTCTCGTTCTTCGCGAGTTTGCTCACGTTGGAATAGCCCGCCTTTGCAATACGACCCTGCGCCTGGGATTCGGTGAACGAATTGTGGCCTTTGGCTGCGGGCTGCGTCGTGGTTACCGTTGGATCTTTCACCGCCGGATTGTGCGATCCCGCATGGGCGCCCGTGGTTGCGAGCATCGCGGCCACCGCCGCCGTCATATACATCTTCATGATTTCTTCCTCTCTGGATCGGCCCAACGTTTCCGGACAGGAATAGTCTCAAAAACGGGGCGGCTATGTCCGGCATACCATCTGAGGAAGAGGGTTATCCGATCAGCACGCCTTTCCAGCTCCGGGACTTCCGGGCCGGCGGCAGCTTTGCCTTTGGCGCTCGGTAGGGTTGCGCATCGGGATCGGCAACCAGCTCGCGGAGATGCACCCGTCCCCTGGCGATCCGGCTCTTGAATGTCCCTTCCGGGATCGCAAGCTCCATCGCGGCATCTTCGATCGGCACACCCTTCGCCGCGAGCATCACCGCGTCACGGTGGTCGGGACTCAACCGGCCGAGAGCCCAATCGATGTCGCGCAGATCCAGCGCGAAATGATGGCCGCCCTCGGCGCCCGGCATGCGATCGAAGGCCTCCTCGGGCAGATCGGCATGGAAGCGGTCCCGGCGGCGACTCGACAGGAAGCTGTTGCGCATGACCACCCGGCTCCAGGCTCCGAAGTTGCTGCCTGGTCGAAAGCGATGCCGGGCCGACCAGCATCGCAGCATGGTCTCCTGGACGAGATCTTCTGCATCAGCGGCGTTTCCAGCCAGACGCCGTGCATAGCACTTGAGCGACCGCGCATGCCGATCGAGGGCTTCAGCGAAGGCGCCATCGGCGTACGCTGTTATGCCGACGCATTCGTGATACATGGTCAGTTGATACCCTGTTGCAGACGTGGTCTCATACGACAGCTTCGTGGCGTGAAGCAGCCTTACCGGCTTTCACGCAAAATTTTTCTGCTAACCCCATGAGCAATACGCTGACCTAATCTACATCAACGGATAATATTTGTGTGCGGGGCGTTGAAAGAAGAAGCCTGGATGCCGAGGGCTCTCTATCGGGGAACCCGAATGCGCATCGCGATCATCGCACATCTCAAATATGCGATCAGCGAGCCTTTCGCCGGTGGTCTTGAAATGCACACGCATATGCTGGCGAAGAGCTTGCGTCGCCGGGGCCACGAGATCGTTTTGTTTGCAGCGACGCGATCCGATCCGAGCCTGGGTGTCGAAGCGCTCTGTGATGAGACTTCGCTGCTGGAAACCGGGATCGCCGAAGCGAACGACGTCGCCTTCTTTCGGGAGCATCATGCCTATCTGAAGCTGATGACCGAGCTCCGGAAGCGCCCCTTCAACGTGATCCACAACAATTCGCTGCATTATCTGCCGGTCAGCATGGCCGAGACGATCGCGACGCCGATCCTGACCACGCTGCACACGCCGCCCTTCTGCTGGTTGGAGAGCGCCGTGCGCCTGAGACACGGCCCTTCGCGCTATTGCGCGGTCTCCGCCGCGACCGCGCGCATGTGGTCGCACGTCGCGACGATCGACGACATCGTTCCCAACGGGATCGACCTCGGCCAATTTCCATTCCGTAACGAGGCGGACCCGGAGCCCTATCTCGTCTGGTACGGCCGGATCGTTCCGGAAAAGGGGCTCGACCTCGCGATCGACGCGGCGCGGATCGCCGGGATGCCGCTCAGGATCGCGGGCCCGATCTCGAACCCGGATTATTATGAGGCTACGATCGCCCCGCGCCTCGGCCCGGACGTGACGCATGTCGGCCATCTTTCCCATGCGCGCCTCGCAACGCTCGTGGGCGGCGCACAAGCCGCGCTCTGCACGCCGCGATGGGACGAACCCTATGGCCTGATGGTGGCAGAGGCGCTGGCTTGCGGCACGCCGGTGGTCGCCATCCGGCTTGGCGGCATCCCTAGCATCCTCAATGAGCGTTGCGGCATTCTGGTCGAACCCGACGATGGTGCCGCGCTGGGCCGCGCGATCGGCCGGGCGATCCATCTAGACCGTGCATCGTGCCGGAGACGCGCCGAGACGAGCTGCGATGCCGAGCGCATGGTGAACGCCTATGAGGCGATCTACGCCGACATGATGGCGGCGAGGCTCACCGTCCCATCCCCGAGTGCAACGCAGACCGTGCGCGAGGAGCCGGCGCTGCGCGCGCCGGTGCCGCGGCTGGCTTCGGCTACCAGTTCTGACGCTGATGTGGGGCGGCACACGATTTGCCTTCTCGCCGCCCTGCCCGACCGCCAGTCGGCAGTACGCTTTTTCCGTTCGTGCGTTGATGCTGCGAAATGAATGACAGTTCGCCGACGGCCTACTCGAACCGTCGCGGTCTAGATGTGTCGTCGATAAGAGGTTTCGAACCGTGCTGGAAATCTTTCAAACGAAATTCCGACCGCGCGAAACGCGAAGACCGGTGCATATCCCATCGCGGATGCGGTCTGGCGCCGAATGGATGGACGTGTGTATCCGCAATGTCTCGTCGCGGGGACTTCTCGTCGAATCCGAGAGCCCGCCGGCACCAGGCACCTACGTGGATCTACGGCGCGGATCGCAGATCGTGATCGGACGGGTGGTGTGGCGAAATGATCGCCTGTTCGGGGTCCGGGCCCAGGATCGCATCGAGATCGACGCGCTCATCAAAGAGCCGCGGCTTGCCCGACCGGCAGCAAAACTCGAAACCACCGCCAATCCCGAACGCAGGAGCAAATCTCGTGCAGACACGGACCAGAACGTCGCGCGACGCCTAGAACGCAGCCGGCAGTTGTCGTCGGCGATCCAGTTCGCCCTCATCGCTGTGGCCGGCATCTCTGCATCCGCCATCATCGCGGCAGAGGTTTACAACTTGCTGAAACATCCGATCGCCGAAATAGATGCCGCCTTATCATCGACTAGGTGAGAGGCGAGTTCCCCCGACCAATATTCGCGAGCGCAATGACTGACCGCGGCGCGCCAACCGGACCCGAAATTTACACGCCTCGAATAATCTTTGATTCGTTAAGCTCCGCGCGGCCTATCTCCTGAACCGGCCGTGTGATGTAGGTGAATTTGTGACCAAGAGTACGATAGAGGACGCGATAAGAGAGCAGCTGACGCTATAACGTCTTGTACACGGATGCATTTAGGTTATTGATAATTAATAATATTACTGGCCGTTGCTCAGCCTCTTAATCAGCGGGTCCTTGGTTCGAGCCCAAGTGCGTCCACCAAAATCTTCAATAAAATCTGTGAGTTAGGTGACGGCAGCGAAAGCGCCGGAACCTAGCTCGATCTTATAGGGTCCGCATAGGTTCCACGATACAATGGCGCGCCGGGCTTGCGCTGATCGTGGGAGGCGGCAACCTGTCCTCATGGAAAAGCAGTCCCCAATTCCATCATGAGGCAACATCGCGGCATTGCTCTTCTTGCTGGCGGCATCGCGTTATCGTTCAGCGCGGGCATAGTGATCGACCGCGCATTGCCCGAACGAGCTAGCACCATGCCGACGTTCGAATCGCGGGCGGCGACAGCGAGCGGGCCCGTAATCGAGACAAAACCCTGTGCCGGGCCTCAGGATCACGATCGCTCAGAATTATGCGCGCAGTGGCGATCCACATTGGCCGCTGAGCAATCTGCAAGCTGGAGCGCGTCGAGCTTTTGGCTCGCCCTATTCGGCTCAGTCGTAGGTTTCATGACCCTCCTCGCCGCCGTCATTGCCGCGCTATATACCGGGCAAGCGGCTCGCTACGCCGGCGAGGCGGCTGAACACGCGAAAACGGGAGCAGACGAGGCGAAGCGATCGGCAGATATCGCCGCGAACGCCACCCGAGCATGGGTCGTTTGTGATGAAATCGTGTTGGATGGACCAATCGTCTTTCGACACATAGAGGGGCTCGGCGATCGTTACGAAATGAACGGCAAGGTGGTGATCCGCAATACGGGATCTGCCCTCGCGAAGAGCGTCATGACCATGGTCGACATCATGGAGAATGGCGGGAATATGGAAGAGTTTTGGGATCAGCATCCTGAAAAGAGCATGGCGCGCTATGAAGCGCATAAGATGCCTTGGCCGCTGGGCGTTACGCTCGCGCCGAATACACCGGTGGGCCTAAGCTTCGGATGGGGCGGTCCCGCACCATTTGCCCCGCCTATCGAAAAAGCGAGAGCCGGCACGTTCTACTTCATCGGGTACATCCGCTATCGCGATCATCACGACCGCGACGCCTACACGCGTTTCGCATTTCAGCCCGACGGCGACAGCGTAAAGTCGTGGGATGGAAAAAGCATCGTGCCGGCAGGAGCTTTTGGCGAAGCAACTTAGGTGAGGGCGTGCTTTGCCAATTCCTCTGCGCCCGCGACCGTTGCCGCCGAAAGTGCCTTTCCGACAAATCCGCCAGCGCGGCTTAATAGTCCCGTCACCCACGATTTTGGCGCGCCGCCGCCGCGCACGGCGCTGGCCGCATTGCGAAGCTCCTTTATCATTTGCATCTCGTCGTCACTGCGACCGCCGGCATTGGTCACACTCACATAGTTGCCATAGACCGGCCCGCTCCCGCCTCCGGCATTGGTAACGCTTACCTTCATACCGATCACTGGGCCGCCGCCTGCCACGTTCGTGACACAGATCTTTTGTCCGATGATCGGAGCGGGGTTCGCCTCGATAGCCGCCGCAATCTTCTCCAACGCTCCGGCTAGCCGGTCGAAATCCGAATCGCTCATGCCATGCTCTCCCTGTGAGCAAGGCTAAATCGTTAGCCCGGTGAATCAACCGGGCGGAAATGCCGGCGGAGTGAAGGCGCCATGGTGAGATAATCGCGACTTAAAGCCGTGATGTTCAGGACACGTAGTAGAGCGACCACCTCTTCGATCGATGGCACATCGTGCGGATCGAAAAGATAGTGCAACTCATCAGGGCTATGGCGGCGCTGCAAGGCATCGGCCACTCGCTCCATTTTGCGACATGACGCTGGCGATGCTCTTCGAGACGTCAGTGAAGAGCGATATCCCGTTGAGCTTCGAGGCAACGCGCGTGTCCTGCTGAAGCCACTTCTCGACCATCGTGCCCGAGCGGTACGGGTCGCCTAGCTCGACGAGGCTGGCCAACCGACTCTGAAGCACACGATCCGTTACCTGCCCGGCAAGCTGCGCTTCCTTCACCGAAAGCTTGATGCCCTTCATGTTGGTGACGAGCGCCGGCACGCCCTCCGACATGAAGCGGCCGCCCCCGCCGGCCGTGACCAGCACGGCCACCGATCGCGGCCTAAGTAACGCCGGCGGCTCTGATAAGAGCCACCGGCGACTATAAGCGATCAGAAGCCGAAATTAGCCCCGATCTTGAAATAACGCCCGATAACGCCGGCATTCGACCATGCCGGGTTATAGTTCACCCCACCATAGGTGTTGGGGTCGAACGGCGCCTTGGCATTGCCGACATTGTAGACGTCGCCGAACAGCGAGAACTTGTCGGTGACCGCGTAGGAGACGACCATGTCCACGTCGATGAAATGCTTGACATGGCACTGTTCCGACACGGAATTGCCGTCCGCATCGGTCGTCGTCGCGATGGCGGCGGAGCAGGCAGAAGCGCCCGGTTCGATCGTCTGATAATCGTCCGCCGTACCGCGATAGCCGCTCGTGTAATAGGCCGTCGCCGTCAGCGTCCACTTGTTCACCGACAGGGTGTTCTGCCAGTTGGCACGCCAGCGCGGCGTGCCGGATGCCGAAGTCGTGTCATATGGCCCGACGGTGCCGGCGAAATGCTGCACGCCATCTGCCGTGCGGATATTATATTTCTGGATCCAGGTCGCATCCAGCGAACTGAAGAAGCGGATATTCGGCGCGATCCGGTAGTTGACGCTCGCCGCCAGATCGAGACCCGACGTCACCAGAGAATTGGCGTTCTCATAAGGGCTGTTGATGATCTCGATCGTGCGGGTGGCGTTGGGATTGGCCGGATCGACCGAATTCTGGACGATGCTATAGCCGGCCGGCAAAGCCGTGCCATTATAATAATCGTCCATGGCTTCGCCGGAGAGCGGACCGGCGACGATCACATTGTTCTTCTTGATGCGATAATAGTCGGCACTCAGGCTCAACCAGCGCGTCGGCTCCAGCACGACGCCGCCGGTGAAGCTCGTCGAGGTCTCAGGCTTCAGGTTCGGATTGCCCGCGGTGTTGAGACCCAGCGAATAAGGCTGCACATAGCCGTTATTGCCATGTTCGGCGATCACGCTGGCCGGCGGGGTCGCGGTGGTGAAGCCCAGCACGGAGCCCTGCGTTTCGGGAATGCTCGGCGCACGGAACCCCTTGGAGAAGGTGCCCCGAAGGATCACGGAATGAACAGGCGTGATCTTGACGCCGACCTTCGGCGAGAAATGGCTGAACCCTTCCGAATAATGGTCGTAGCGGCCCGACGCATTGACATCGAGTTGCTTCAGGATCGGCGCATCGAGTTCGAAGGCACCGGACTCGTTATAACGATGTCCGGCCGCATTGAAGGAATTGATGCCGGCTGCTTCACCCGCACCGGTCGGATCCTCGTTAGGATCGTTGATCCCTTCATAATGCACCTGGCCGCTGACCGCGAGCTGAAGCGGGCCGCCCGGCAGATCATAGAGGCTCTTGGTGATCGTGCCCTGGATCTGCCACAGCTCGGACGTCGCCTTGGCGTGGATATTGGGTGCCAAGGCATTCAGTTCGGCCTGGGAATTCTGCGACGGATCGATGAAATTGTACGAACCCGTCTCGACCGCGTTGATCAGCGCCGCATAGTTCAGATTGCCGCGCAGCGTGCTGTCGACCTGACTGTGCATGTAGGTGCCGGCCACGTCATAATGCCAGCCGTCGCCGAACGTGCCGTTGATCCCGGCCGCGACATGCGCCGTGCGGCTCGTCTCGGTTTCGTTGTTCGGAATGCCGCCGAACGCATATTTGACCAACGCGGATTCACGCTGCCCGGTCGCCGGATCGATGATGTTGGCGTAGGGATCCTGCGGATTGACGGAGCCATTGGCCAGAATGGCCGGAAGCACGAGATTCTGGATCGAGATCGGATTGATGATCGAGGTGCCGGCCGGGCCGCCGTAGCTCGGGATGAACTCGCGATTCTGGTAATAGGTGCCCATGATGTAGGCCTGGGCACGGTCGCCGACATTCACGGTCAACCGGGCGGTGCCGCCGATCCGCGTCTGGCTCGGCTGGATCGCGCGATACTGGTTGGTGATATCCTGCGTGCAATAGGTGCCGCCACCGGCATTCGAGAAGTTGGTGCCCGCACCGCAGCCAGCCGGATTGAGGATCATCGGGTTGGTGCCGCTGATCTGCTGGCCACTCAACACATCACCGGGGGTCGCCATCGTCGCCGGCACCACGACGGCACTGGTGGTGGCGCCGCTCAGCACGTCGAAGCCACCGCCGTTGACGTTGCCGTTGACGTCCGGAGACTTGCCGTCGTCGGCGAGCTTCGAGCTCAGGTTGCTGGTGTTGTACGGGAAGCCGCGATCGCGATTGTAGAGGATCGCATCATGCTGATATTCGCCGCTGACGTAGAAATTGAAGCCCTGGCTGGCGAGATCGCCATAGCCGCCGGTCAGCGTGAAGCGCTGGTGCCCATCATCCTTGTGCTGCGAGATGCCCCCCTCGGCCGTGCCGGAGATGCCGGTGATCTGCTTCTTCATGATGTAGTTGACGACGCCGGCGATCGCATCCGCGCCATAGGTGGCGGAAGCACCATCCTTCAGCACCTCGACCCGATCGATCACCGCGCTGGGAATGGTGTTGAGATCAACGAAGCTCCGGGCACCATCGTCGGCCAGCGGGAAATCGGCCAGCCGCATGCCGTCCTGCAGGACGAGCGTGGAGTCGGTGGTCAGGCCGCGCAGAGACACGCCGGTGGCCCCTGCCGCGAACGCGCCATTGGCGCTGAACGAGCTGGGCAAGCCACCGCCGCCGGCTGCGGCCAGCGACATCACCGCGTCTGCCGCGGTGGTGATGCCACGCTGCTGCATCTGGGTGGAGGTGAGGACGGTCACGGGCGATGGCGTATCGAGATCCTTGCGACGGAATACCGATCCCGTCACGACGATTTCCTGGTTGAGATTGGGAGCCGTTGCAGGCGGCGTTGCCGGCTTAGCAGCACTCGCATTCGCGGCCGCTGGATCGGCTGCCGGAATCGCGGCGGGTGCCGTATCCTGGGCTTGGGCGGCCTGCAGGCCAAACGCTCCGACGAGCGTGCTCGCCAAAAGATATACGCGGAAGCTACTCTGGTTCATACTGAAACCCCTTGTCACACGGCTGCTATACTCGCGGCCTAGAGTGACCTTCGCTGCGGCGATCAAATTTGATATTTCAGGGCTGCAATTTGAATAATCGGTAATATCGGGCGACAATCCGGCTATCGATCCTATCCACCTGTAACAGCATCGGAAAATCAGCTGACATAGTTGACATTCGCACAGACCAGCGCAGCCATAATGAACAATAGTTCATTAAGCCTTCGCTGCAAAAATCCTCGCAATATCATTACGGTTCGACAACGTTTTTAGAGTTGCCGCTCCAATCAATACGCAACAAATCGCAGATAATATTCCGGTCGTGAAAATGGATTTGGTCGGCGATCGTCGGCAATGGCGGTTCAAGTTGCCAAATACCACGAAGCCCAGATGCGCGCGCGATCTCCAACCATGCCCCGCGCTCCGGCCGCTGCGTGAACATTCGCAGCGTCGCGCCCTTCGACGAGTTCATGCTGGACGCGCTCGACAGCCATGATCGCGGCTTCGGCGGCCGTGAACGCTCCATCTGACGCGGCCGGTCGCCTGCATCGCGGGTGAGCAGCGGCGTCTTTTCCGCAATCTCATCCGATCAGATCAGGCTTCAAAAACGGTTCGATTGCCGAGGAAGACCTGTCCGATCTGGATTGTCCAGCAGCGCAGGGTCTGGCCAGCAATTCCCGTCCGGCCGAGTCGTGGCGCGGCGGTGCAAATATATTTCCACACGCACCTTGAACCCGTCGCGGCACAGCCGCGCCTGACTATCTTAAGTCTCGCTATTATAATAGGATTCTCAAATAACCCGTAACATTATTATTTGATATGCCGCTCATCGATTCATATGTTATCTTGTGCAATAGCAGGAGTTCTATCGATATGTGATCCTCTGGGGGAATAGATCATGGCTAGCCCACCTATCGTCCGCCCGCACGGCGGCGTTCGCGGTGCAAATCTGTCGCGTTCGTCCCTCCTGTTCGGCGGCCCCTTCGGTCGGATGTTTCGCGCCCTGCCCGCAGCAGAATTCGGATCCGATGATGAGGCGACGATCGTTGCGCTGACGGCGCTCGCCGCAGGCATGCTCGCCAAACACGATCCGCCGTTTGACGGACCCGATGCCGAGGAGGGCGGAATCCCCGCCGCTTATACCTATTTCGGTCAGTTCATCGATCACGACCTGACCTTCGATCCGGCGAGCAGCCTGCAGAAGCAGAATGATCTCGACGCTTTGGTCGATTATCGCACCCCACGCTTCGATCTCGATAATGTCTATGGCCGCGGCCCGGACGACCAACCCTATCTCTATTCCGATGGGCTGCATTTCAACCTGGGACGCGCACTGACGGGAGCGGCGCACAATCCCAAAGCGCAGGATCTGCCGCGAAGCAACCCTGTCCCAACGGCAGCCCATCCGCATCCTACCAAGCGAGCGATCATCGGCGATCCGCGCAACGACGAAAATGTCATCGTCTCACAGCTTCAGGGGCTGTTCCTGCGCCTACACAACAGCTTTGCGACCAAGCTCGGCGATTTCAGCGCGGCGCAGAAAGCCGTGCGTTGGCATTATCAGTGGGTGGTCCTCAACGATTTCCTGCCGAAGATCGTCGCACCGGCCGTTTTGGCGGAAATCCTACCGCATCTGGCGAGTGGCGACCTTGTCGGCGACCCGCCCAAGCTGAAATTCTACCATGCCAGGGACGAGGCGTTCATGCCGCTGGAATTCTCGGCCGCCGCGTATCGCTTCGGCCATTCGATGGTCCGGCCGGAATATCAGCTCAACGAAACGCTGCAAAAGCCGCATTCGATCTTCGCCGGCAATACCAATCAACCAAATTTGCGGGGCTTTCACGAATTCCCCGCGCAGTGGGCAATCGATTGGCGCTTCTTCATCGATCTCGAGGTGATCGACTATGGAGATCCCGACAACCTGCCTGATCCCCGGAACAAAAACCGGGTCCAGCTCGCCTACAAAATCGACACCTCTCTGGTGAATCCGCTCGGTCATCTGCCGAAAGATGTTGCCGAGAACCCGCATATCCTCGCACTGCGCAATCTTGAGCGGGGTTGGCGGATGCGGCTGCCGAGTGGCCAGGACGTCGCGCGCGCGATGGGCGTAGTCCCGCTCGACGACAGTCAGATCAAAATCGGCAAATTCACTGTTGTTGCTGACGACCAATCGGCGCAGCGGCCGATTACCGATTTCGGTGCGGCCTTTGCCGGCAATTGCCCGCTATGGACATATGTCCTGGCGGAAACGGTGCAGACGACGATGACGATCGCGACCACGCAGGGAGATCAGGTGATCGATACACGCCAGCTTGGCGAAGTCGGCGGACGGATCGTCGCGGAAACGATGGTCGGGTTGTTGCTCGCCGACTCCAGCTCCTTCCTTGTCCAAGATCCGCGCTGGAAGCCCGATGCGTCGCTCATGAAGGACGGCAAGTTCGGTCTGCGCGAACTCATAGCAGCCGCCTTGGACGATTAGGCGGCGAGCAGATTGCTTCCCATGCGCACGACCATTTTATCAGCTGTCTTACTTACACCCTATAACGGATGGGCTGGAGAAATCATGGGCCTACCATTGTGAGGGACCGCGAAATCTTGATTATATCGTCGCTGTAGAACCTGGGCAGGCGGAACCGCACCGCCTTAAGCGAGAGGAACTGACCACGACAACGGAGACGTCCGGCTTGTTCCGGCGCGCAAGCTCATGGAGCTCTCCGGACGCCATGCGTTTACGTGGCAGGATCCTGGCCGGCGACCGGATCGAACCCCAGCCACCTGCCGGATCAGAGCGGCGTCATCGGGTTTTTGCTCGCTAACGCAGCAGCTTCGCGATCGGACGCGATGCCCCGCAAGGCATCACGTCGCTGAATTTATTGATTTATTCGTGCAATGGCCGCTTTCGGCGGAACGCCATGCCGTGCCGGAGGTTCACTCCACGACACTGCCGACATGTTGCGAAGGAAGATATCATGACCCACGCCGTGCGCTATGAGCCCTCCGTCGAACGGGTCGTGCCGGATGAGGCGGAAACCGTTCGGGGCCTCGAAGAGCAGTTCAAGATTATCCTCGATACGACATCGAAGGATTATGGCCATGCCGTGCGATCGGTCCATGCCAAGGGCCACGGCATCGCACGGGGCACCTTCATCATCCATGACGGTCTCCCGCCTGCGCTGGCGCAGGGAATTTTCGCCACGCCGGGCGAGCATGAAGCGATCTTCCGCCTGTCCACCAACGCCGGCGACATCCTCGACGACGCGATCGATCTGCCCCGTGGGCTGGCCCTCAAAATCCTCGGTGTCGATGGTCCGCGGCTGACGGGTTCGGACGGCGACACCACGCAGGATTTCGTCATGGTCAACGGGCCTGCCTTCGCCGCGCCGACGCCGAAGGCGTTCCTCGCCAACCTCAAGATGCTCGCCAAGACGACCGACAAGGCAGAGGGCGGCAAGAAGCTGCTGTCGAGCCTCTTGCGCGCGGCCGAGACCGTCGTCGAAGCGGTCGGCGGCGAGTCCTCCATGCTGACGACGCTGGGTGGTGCGAAGCCCGTCCACCCGCTCGGCGCGACCTATTACAGCCAGACGCCTTTCCGCTACGGCGATCATATCGCCAAGTTCGCGCTGGTTCCGGTCTCCCCGGTCCTCAAGGATCTGGAGGATGCGACGATCAACGCCCATGGCCGACCCGATGCCATCCGCGAGAATGTCCGTCAGGCGCTGATCGAACAGGGTGGCACTTGGGAATTCCGCGTTCAGCTCTGCACCGATCTCGAGACGATGCCGATCGAGGATGCAACCGTGATATGGGACGAGGACGCGAGCCCTTTCGTGACCGTCGCTACGCTCGATGTCTCGCCGCAGATCTCCTGGCAGGATGGCGTCAGCCAGAAGACCGAGGATCAACTGGCATTTTCCCCATGGCATGGCGTCGCGGCGCACCAGCCGCTCGGTGGCGTCAATCGCGCCCGCCGGGAATCCTATCAATTTTCGGCCGGCTATCGCGCAAAATTCAATGGCTGCCCCATGCACGAGCCGCGGGCGCTGGAGGAGGTCGTCGGCTGAGGCAGAGCCCTATCGTGCCGGCGCAACGCGTCAACATGTCGGTCGAACCTGCCTCCGGACGGATCGGAAGGCAGGCCGCGCCGGCCGGATTGGCCCATGCAGGGCGTGAATTCAGGCGCCGCCAAACGCGCTTAACGACGCTCCCGATCGGTTTCGCGGATTCCGGAAGCGATCACCCGGCGCGTCGGGGAGGTGGAAAAGATCGGCGAGCAGCGTGCAGGGTCAGCGGCCGATGGGCGCGATCCATCGCGCGGCGCGTCCGGCAGGCACCGCGTCCGCCCCATGAGCGCGTGCCACCCGCGCCTATCCCCATCCGGCATATCCATGGAGATTCCGATGAAATTATTGTCTGCCCTGGCGATGCTGGCGGCGCTAGGCGGCGCCCTCCCCGCCGACGCCCTGCCCGCCGGCACCTCGCCGCCCGCGTCCGTCGCATCGATGCGGTGGCACCAGCGCATCCTGCTGCTCGTCACGCCGCAGCCGGATGATCCGCAAGCCGTGGCGCAACGGCGCATTCTGGCCGAATGGCATGCGCAGGCGGCCGATCGCGATGTCGCGCTGGTGGAGATTGCGGGCGCGCGTGTGTCGGGTGCGTCGGACAGCGCAGCGGCACTCTTTCGGCGCTACCGGCTGTCCCCGGGTGCATTCCATGCCCTGCTGATCGGCAAAGACGGGCATGTCGCGCTGCGCTCGGCCAAGCCGATCGACGCCGGCATCTTGCAGGGGACGATCGACGCGATGCCGATGCGCCGATCCGGCGAGCGCTAGAGGCCGGCAACCATTGCTTTGACCCTATCGGCTGGGAGCGGCTGCCCGGCGCGCTATATCGATCTGCGCTTGATATTACCGACAGTGCGGATGCCGAGCTTTTCGCGATGGGCACGATCCGCCGTCCTCAGCCATTGCATCGAGCGCGAGTGGCACAGCAGGGCCCGGCACAGGGTACGCCCGTCGCTGCTCCGGTAGTGGCCGAGATCGCGGACATTCTGGCTCCTGAAGCGGCAGTGCGCGTGGATGCTGCGATGCCAAACGACCGAACACGCATCCCTACGTGGCCAGCCATGACGCAATCTGCAGCGCTCGAATGCGGATATCCGGCCATATGCCCCGCTCGGGCGCACCCTGGGTCATATCCTCAGGCACCATTGCCCCGTGCGCCGCGTCGCGCCTGCAACTGCGCCAGATAGTCGCGAAGCAGCGGCACGCGACGCGGGCGGAAGCTGGTGCCGTTCGGCCGGATCTCCACCATCCGATCGGTCCGGAACATCCGAAAATCCTCGCGCAGGCAACACCAGCTGAGCGCGGTCACACACGTCTCGGCGTAGAATAGCGCGAGCGGCAGGATCGTCCGGTCGCTCTGCACGCCATCGCCATCGACATAGCGGATATCGACCGCCTTCTCCTGCCAGCACGCTGCCCGCAGCGGCGCGAGATCGAGCGTGGCGACGTAACGCGGCGCCGGGCGGAACACCTGCGCGATGGCATGGAGCAGTTGCCGCTCGCGCTCGTCGGGCAGCGTGGCGGCGATCTTGGCGAGAACCGAATCCGCGGCACGCGCCAGCGCCGGATCACCCCAGGCGCGGACTTCGGCCAAGCCGAGCGCAAGCACCTCGATCTCGTCCTGGTCGAGCATCTGCGGCGGCAACGCCGGGTCTTCCAGCAGGCGATAGCCATAGCCGCGCTCGCCTTCGATCCGCGCGCCGGCACTGCGGAGCGCATCGATGTCGCGATACAGCGATCGCGTCGACACGCCCGTCTCTTCGGCGAGACGCGCCGCGGTAATCGGCGCGGCCAGGGTGCGGATCGCGTGCAGCAGGCGAAGGAGACGGGCAGAGCGCGGCATGACCTACTGACGGAAAATGGCAGTTAGGCCGCGCTATGCGGGAATCGGGCGGCGAAAGCGAGCGCCGCCGGACCATCAGGAGCCCCACATGACCTTTGCCGTCACGACCCATCTCAATTTCCGCGGCCAGGCGCGCGCCGCGCTCGACTTCTACCAGCGGGTGTTCGGCGGCGAACAGACGCTGATGACCTATGCCGCCATGGGCCAGCCCGACCTCGCCGCGTCGCCCGACCACATCATCTGGGGCCAGGTCGTCGCCGATGACGGCTTCCGGATCATGGCGTTCGACGTCCAGGCCGGGCGCAACTATGACACCGGCACCAACGCCTTCTTCGTCTCTCTGCGCGGATCGTCGGCGGACGACGTGCGGCAACGCTGGACTGCGCTGGCCGAGGACGCGACGATCCTCGCGCCAATCGGCCCATCCGCCTGGTCGCCGCTCTACGGCATGCTGAGCGACCGCTTCGGCGTCATCTGGATCGTCGACGTCGATCCGCGGGCCTGACGGCAAGAACGGATCACCCGGCGGGATCGTCTTCCCCACCCGCTCAGCCATCCGTCGCGTTGACCGCTTGATCGCCAACGCGGCGGGTATCTCGCCTTAACCGCGCGGGGTATGCCATGTCCCAACCGGCACGTCTGGCATGGGTCCGGGATGCCGGCCGGGATGTGGCCCCGTCATGGCATATGGTCGGGTTGAGCGGTCTAAGACCCGTCGCTTGGCACGCCGATCGACACCGCGCGCCTTACGCTCGTAGACGAAGCACCGCGCGCCGTCCCGAGGCGTCTTTGAAAGCCATCGCGGCATGGATATCCTCGATGGCGAATTCCCGACCGATCGCCGTCCGAAAAGAAACGCCGGCAATGCTATTCTGGAGCGTGAGCAACGCCGCCGCCAGATTGTCCGGATCCTTCACCGTCGCGCTCTCGAAATTGCTGAACCGCCTGATCGTGAGATTCTTTGCTATGACCTGCAGAGTCTGGATCGTGAACGGGGCGGATCCTGCCAGGAAACCATAGAAAGAGAGCGTCGAATTCACCGCCAGGTTGGGGACGAGCCGAGAGGCAAGGTCGCCCCCGACCCCATCGAATATGGCGGTCGCGTCGAGATCTTGGACCAACCCATGGAACGCGTGATCGAAATCCCGATCGGTCGTATCCAGCACATGCTCCATGCCCGATCGGCGCAGTCTGTCGCGTTTCGCGGCCGATCGCACAAGATGGATGACCGGCACGTTGCGATCACAGGCCAGCACCGCAAGCGCATTGCCGGTTGCCGAACCGCCGGCGGTGACCACGATGGCTTTGTGCCGCTCCGCCAACGCCTGCTCGAGAAACGCGTAAGCGGTGATCGCGTTGACGAGCGACCCGCAATAGTCGTGTGACTGGACGCCGTCGGGCAGGATCAGACAGCTCAAATGGTGGACATGCGCACGCTCGCACCACAGGCCGATCATCTCGGGGGTCGGATGCAGCGAGCGATAGATCGCCACCTGTCTGCCTGCATAGGCGCTCGAAACCCCGTCGCCGAGCGCGACGACGCGCCCGACCGCCGACGCGCCCCAGACCTCTCTCGCCCCGGTCGCCAGCGCCATCGGCGCCGTCCGCGCCAGGAAGGCCTTGTCGCCCGGATTGATCGCACTCGCCTCGATTTCGATCAGCAAATGCCCGGCCGCCGGGTCGATCGGCGTGGGAATCTCGCGCAGTTGCAGGCTACGGTCGGGTTCTACGCAAACGGCTTTCATGGGTGGTCTCCTCGGTCCACGCCAAGGGGTTGGCGAACCGTCGGAGGCTCTTTCAGCTGCACACTAACCATTCACAAGTACGGTCTTTTTTGTTAGTGCTTTTGGTATGAAGCTTCCTACGCAATGCCCGGTCGCCTTCACGACAAGGATCATGGGAGGCAAATGGAAGGCGCGGATCGTGTGGGCGCTCACGCGCAACGACGTATTACGGTTTGCCGAGCTTCGGCGCGCCTGCCCGCCAATCAGCGACCGCATGCTTTCGCGAGAGTTGAAGGAATTGGAAGGTTGCGGGCTGGTGTCCCGAACAAGCTATGCCAGCATTCCGCCACGGACGGACTATGCGCTGACGGCGCGTGGACGAACGCTGCGACCCGTGATGGCGGCTATGGCGGACTGGGGGCTGGAACACCGCTCGGTCATTCTTGATGCCATGATGGCGGCAGACATGGTTTCGGACAACGGATCTTGAGCCTAGGGCGGATCTATATTCATCGGATCGGGCTAGGATCCGCGCCTGAAGCGATCGTCATCCTGAACGCGTTTCAGGATCCCAGCAAAGCTTGGCGCTGAGTGCCCGGACGCGGGATGCTGAAACACGTTCAACGTGACGGTTTGAAACGAAACGATCACCCGATATCCTACCCATCCGAATGTCGATCGGCTCTAGCATTACAGTTGCATTCTAGTTTTGAGATGAGCTCGTCTGGCAGCGGCTTGGTGCGCGCGTCGCCAGCATGACCAGGCGATGATGTACGCGGGCCGTATGCGGCGCTGAGCGAGCTTGTTGGCGATCCGCCGAACTTCCTGGATCGACCAGCGGATCAGATCCTGACGGTCCGCGTCCTCGATCTTTTTGGGGGCGTCACGGCATTGGCGCGGTATCGGATCACCGCCATCATGGCGAAGGCGAGCATGACCAGAGAGACGTGGCGATGCCAGCCATGCCACGAACGGCTTTCGTTATGATCGAGGCCGAGTTCGTTTTTGGTGGTCTCGAAGCTATCTTCAATCGCCCAACGACGGCCTTCGACAGCGACGAGTGTCTGGATGTTGGTGCCGGCCGGGCACCAGGTCGTGAAGTAGGCCAGGTCACCGTCGCTGATGTTACGGCGGATCAGCAGGCCCCGGGTCCACACGCCTGATTTCGTCTCGTCATATTCATCGGCATCGAGATCGGCGAGCTCGCAATATGCCCAGTCATGAAGACGGGCGCCCTTTGTGCCCTCACCAGCGGACAGGCGTTTCCATGCGTCTGCATCGAGGTCTTGTGCGATCTCCTCCGCCTTGCCTGCGACCGGGGGCTTGTCGCCCCAAGAGCCAAAATAGTGATCCGACTTCACGCCGAGAACGTAGCCCTTGCAGGCTCGACGCAGGGCCTGCTCGACGTCACCGACCCCATATACGGCGTCCGCCGCGACCCATGAAAATGGGACCTTGGCCGCCAAAGCCCGCTGTATCATCTGAACAGCCAAAGCCGGCTTGGTGGCGAAGGCTAACGCTTCAGGGACATGGGTTGCGGCAAGTCGTGCGGGATCACCCGTCCAGCTCTTTGGAAGATACAAAGCGCGATCGATAAACGCGTGCCCGCGAGCCGATACATAGGCCACGAATACACCGATCTGGCAGTTCGTGATCTTGCCAGCCGATCCGGTATATTGACGCGCAACGCCACAGGAAGCCTTGCCTTGCTTGAGGAAACCGGTCTCGTCGATGACCAGGACTGCCTCGTCGGTCGCAAGGCTCTCAACAACATAGTCTCGTACGATGTCGCGAAGCTCGTCTGCCTCCCATCGCCCGCGGCCCAAAATAGCCTGTTGCCGCCAAGGCCCCGGATCCCCTGCAGCCTCGGCGCGCATCCAACCCGTCTTGCGGCGCTCGTCACTCAGCAAGCCGTCCAGAAACAGGTTCGCAGACGCCGCAACGCGCTCCTGCGTGAACAACCCGCGCATACGGCTCTTCACGTCCCGCAGCGAGGACGCCCACAACTCCAGTGTCGCTTCTATCGATGCACCCGTCATCCACGGCCTCCTTACCATGGAGACCTATTGATTCAGAGTTCCGCTTGATATGCAACTGTAATGTTAGGCATGGCGTGCGCGCCGCCCATCGATTTCCATGCCAGTTCGCCGCCCTTCGACTTCATACAAATGCAAGGCCGCGGAAGCCGTGCATCAATGCCGAGCATGCAAATCTACAATCTGCCGATGGCTACCGGACCCGGCTGAACCTATCGCTATCCCCGGTCGTTCCGGCAGCCTTTCATTGGCTGGCGGACGCTGGCCGTAGGCGACCTCCTGCGCCGGAAAGGCGCGCTCGGGCTCGAACGATCGATGTGCATCCGGTGCGGCGGTCACTCCGTATCTTCGCTGCCTGCATCGATTGCGTGGCCACGAGGAGATGAGAGCGATGACTATCGCGAAACGGTGTCTGCTGCCGCTGTGCCTCGGCTGGGCGACGTCCCCCGCCATCGCCGCACCCAACTTCGCGGCGGGCCAATGGAGCCATGAAACCCAGCTCATACAGGCCGATGTGCCCGGCATCCCGCAATGGCTGATCCGGATGTTCGCGGGCCATGGCAGCCGCAAGAGCTGCAACAGCGCAGCACAGCTGAACAGCCATCCCGAAACGCTGCTGACGGCGGACGATGAGGCCGTCTGCAAGCTGCGGACATTCTCCGCGACCAATGGAAAGCTGGTGTTCGACACCTTCTGCACGAACAAGCGCTTCCCGGATGGACTGCTGGTCTCGTCCCGGGGCTCCTACACCCCGACATCCTACAGCATATCGACGACCAGCACCGGCACGCGGAACGGCAAGCCGGTCCATATCCAGACGACTGGCACCGGCAAGCATGTTGCCGACGCCTGTACGCAGTCCTGAGCCTGCCATGATCGGCACATGGATATCGGCAGCGCTGGCGACCGCGATCAGCTTTCTGGCGTTGGACTCGATCTGGCTCAGTTTCGCCGCAAGCCGGCTCTATCGTCCGCGGCTCGGATCGCTCCTGCTCGAACGCTTCAATGCGGCGCCGGCCGCCGCCTTCTACCTGATCTATCTGGCGGGCATCTTGGTGTTTGCGGTCGCCCCGGCGCTCGCGACGGGTCGATGGACGACCGCGCTCGTGCGCGGCGCGATGCTGGGCCTGGTCGCCTATGCGACCTACGACCTCACCAACCAGGCGACGCTGCGTGGCTGGTCGGCGACCGTCACCATCGCGGACCTGTGCTGGGGAAGCTTCGCGACCGCGACCGCCGCGACGATCGGCTTCAGCGTGGCACGCTGGATGATCGCGCGCGGCTGAGGCTCCAGACGATCATGGCCGACAGCATCGCCACGCTGATCGCGTTCAGCCGCCGGAAGTGGGCATAGTCGCTCGCGTCGAAATGCCCGAGCGGCGCTCCGTAATGACCGTGCAGCAGGCCGGCCAGCGCGGTCACGGCCAGCAACACGGCGCCGATCCGCCGTCCGCTCGAGCGAAAGGCGAGGCACGCGATCAGGCCGCACGGGATCAAGAACAGCTCCACCCCGGATGGCGCACCGAACGCCTTGGCGCTGAGGATGCCGTTGGCGATACCGGTCAGCGGCAGCATCGCCCGGCCGGCCAGCGCGTTTCGCCGCGCCATCGCCGGCACGGCGGCGAAGAAGGGCGTCGAAAGAAAGGTCCAGCACGCCACCTGCCAGTCGCCGCCGACGATCCACCAGAGATAGAGCGGATAGAAAGGCTGATTGGAGGCGACCAGCAGTGCCACGCGGTTGCACGCCGCCGTCAGCGGATCGGGATGCGCCGCATAGTCACGCACGCGGCGGAGCAGCGTCACGCGGGCACGGATGCGGGACGCAGGCGATAATGGCTCACGCCCCATTCCTCGCCGTCGGCATGGCCGAACAGGCCCGCGGTCGCGAGATAGAAGAGACGCCAGCGGCGACGCCAAAGCTTCGCCTGATCGCCATAGACATTGCGCAGCACGGCATCGATCTCCGCACGGTTGGCATCGAAGCGGGCGAGCCATTGCTCGGCGGTCTGTCGATAGTGCCGGCCGTTCCAGCGCCATTGCTCCTCGATCTCGAAGCATTCCGGGAAATGCCCGATCAGGCCGTGGCTCGGCATGATGCCGCCGGTGAAGAAATGCTGCGCGATCCAATCGGTCTGGTCCGCCTTGTCGAACCGATAGGGCTGGCTCCTATGGCTGAACACGTGGAGGAACATCCGGCCCTCCGGATTGAGCCAGGAGCGCGCGCGGTCGAGCAGCGCTTTCCAGTTCGACATATGCTCGAACATCTCCACCGAGACGATCCGATCGAAGGTGCCGGTCGATTGGAAGTCGTTCATGTCGGCCGTCACGACGAGGAGGTTTGTCAGGCCGGCAGCCTCCGCGAGCGTCTCGATGTGGCGCCTCTGAGGGGCCGAGTTCGATACCGCGACGATCCGGGATTCCGGGAAGCGCTTGGCCATGAACAAGGTCAGCGAGCCCCAGCCGCAGCCCAGTTCGAGGATCGTCTGCCCATCCGCGAGGTCGGCATGGGCGACCGTTTCCTCCAACGCGAGAAGCTCGGCTTCGGCGAGGGTCTCGCGGCCGGTCGGATAGAGGCCGCAGCTATATTTGCGGCACGGCCCCAGCGTCAGCTCGAAGAAGCGCGGCGGCAGCTCGTAATGCTGCTCGTTGGCGGCGTCGGTATGCTCCGCGATCGGATGCTCGACCATGGCGCGGGCGAAGGCGGCATCGTTGTCCTTGGCCGATGCAAGGCTGCGCCTGCGTGTGCCGACCAGAAATTCCACGCCGGCGCGCGTCACCGCATCGGGCAGCGGGGTCGCCTCGACGGCACGGATGGCGGCGGCGATCGGGTTCATGCGCGATCCTTTTCGGTGCGGGATTGGGGGATGGGCCAGAAGGCGCGGATGCGCCGCTGCGTGCTTCGGAACGCGTCTCCGCGCGAACGCAGCATATGCGCTTCGAGCGGCGGGATGCCGGAGACATGAACGAGCAGCCCGTACATGAAGATCGGCCCGCTGAGCGCGAGCCAGCCCCAGCCCCAATCCTGGCCGAAGCCGCCGTCCGGCCCGATCGCGATCACCGCATAGGCGACCCAGCCGAACCATTCGAAGACATAATTGGGATGGCGCGACAGGCCCCAGAGGCCCGTATCGCAGACGCGGTGCCGGTTGGCGGGATTGCGGCGGAAATTTCCAAGCTGGGCGTCGGCGATGGCCTCGCCGATCGCGGCGACGAGCAGGATCAGCGCGCCGGCGCCGTCGCTCCAGCGCAGGCCGGGCGCCGGATTGCGGGCGGCGACGAGGATCGAGACGGACAGCAGCCACGCGGCCGCCGCCTGAACCTGGAGGAATCCGAAAAGGCGTCGCGCGAAGCCATCGCCCCATTCGCGGCGCAGCTCCAGATAGCGTGGATCGTCATGCCCGCTCTTGATCCGCAGGGCGATATGCGTGCCAAGGCGCAGCGACCAGCCGGCGGCCAGTGTTGCGACAAGCCACTGGCGCCAGCTCGTCGGCCCATCGACCGGCGCCAGCGCCGCCACCACACCCGCCGCCCCGATCGCATAAGACCAGATCACGTCGGTCCAGCCCGATCGACCGGGCTGGCGCGCGATGATCCACGCGCCGGTCATGGCGATCGATAGCGCGAAGGCGATCAGCGCGGACAGGGCGACGAGGTCCATGGCGGAGATACGGGTCGCATCGATTTTCGGATGCCGGGCGATTTTGCGCTCATCCAAATCGGCCGTCGCTCCGTAGCTTCTTCACAACCGGATCGAGAGAGGCACGCACCATCATGCAGGCGGACGGGATGCTCGATATCGCGGTGGTCGGCAGCGGCATTTCCGGCCTGTCGGCGGCCTGGCTGCTGTCGCAGCGTCATCGCGTCACGCTGTTCGAGGCCGATGGTCGCATCGGCGGGCATAGCCATACCGTGATCGCGGGCGAGACGCCCGTCGATACCGGCTTCATCGTCTATAATGAGCAGACCTACCCGAACCTGACCGCGCTGTTCCGCCATCTCGACGTGCCGACCAAGCCCGCCGAGATGAGCTTCGCGGTCTCGCTGGATCGCGGACGGCTCGAATATGCGGGCACCGATCTGGGCGGTCTGTTCGCGCAGCGTCGCAACCTCGCATCGCCTCGCTTCTGGTCGATGCTGCGCGATCTCGAACGCTTCTACCGCCGTGCGCCGCAGGATCTGCCGGGCATGGGATCGCTCGGGCTCGGAGCCTATCTCGATCGCATCGGGTGCGGAGCGGCATTCCGCGACGATCATCTCTATCCGATGGCCGCCGCGATCTGGTCGACCCCCGTGGGCGATATCCCGGATTATCCGGCCGCCGCCTTCGTCCGCTTCTGCGAAAATCATGGCCTGCTCAAGCTGGGCCGCCGTCCCGCCTGGCGGACGGTCGACGGCGGCAGTCGGGAATATGTCGCGCGGCTCACCCGGTCCTTCGCGGATCGGATCTCGGCGGGGCGGCCGGTGCGGCATATCCGGCGCTCGGCCGCCGGCGTCGAGGTCGATGGCGGGGACGGCATCCGGCGCTTCGACCATGTCGTCATCGCCACGCACGCCGATCAGGCGCTGGCGATGCTGGACGATGCCGACGCGCACGAGCGCGCTATCCTCGGCGCCTTCGGTTATCGCCGCAACGAGGCAGTGCTGCACGCCGATCCGTCGCTGATGCCCAAGCGTCGCCGCGTCTGGTCGAGCTGGAACTATGCTTCGGAAGGCGGCGAAGCCGCGCCGGCATTGTCCGTCACCTATTGGATGAACCGCCTTCAGGGCCTGCCCGACGACCAGCCGCTGTTCGTGACGCTCAATCCGATCCGCCCGCCCGATCCCGCGCTCGTCCATCGCCGCGACGCATATGATCATCCCGTCTTCGATGCGGCGGCCGGTGCCGCGCAGGCCCGTCTCTGGTCGTTGCAGGGCACGCGGAACAGCTGGTTCTGCGGCGCTTATTTCGGCGCCGGCTTCCATGAGGACGGGTTGCAGGCCGGCCTTGCGGTGGCAGAGCAACTCGGCGGCGTTCGGCGGCCATGGATCGTCGCCGGTGAATCGGATCGCATCCAGATCACGCCGCCAATCGGGCTGGCGGTCGCGGCATGACGGTCGCGTCCGTCCTCTATGTCGGCCATGTCATGCATCGCCGCACGCGACCGCGGGAGCACCGGCTGCGCTATCGCCTCTTCTCGCTGCTGCTCGACCTCGACGAGATCGACGTGCTGGCAGGGCGGCTGACGCTCTTCTCGCGCAATCGCTTCAACCTCTTCGCCTTCCATGATCGCGATTATGGTGCCGGCACGCGCGAGCCGCTGCGCGCACAGGTCGAGCGGCATCTCGCGTCCGCGGGCATGGATCTGGGCGGAGGCGCCATCCGGCTGCTCACCATGCCCCGCATATTGGGCTTCGCGTTCAACCCGTTGAGCGTCTATTTCTGCCACGATCGCGAGGGCGCGCTGCGGGCCACATTGTACGAGGTGAACAACACCTTCGGGCAGCGGCACGGCTATCTCCTCCCGGTCGAGCAGACCGGCGGCATCATCCGGCAGGGCTGCGCCAAGGATTTCCACGTCTCGCCCTTCATGGGAATGGATATCCGCTACGCCTTCCGGCTGGCGCCGCCGGACGAGCGCCTGTCGCTTGCGATCACCGCTTCCGACGGGATCGGACCGGTCATCACCGCGGTCCACAGCGCGACGCGCCGGCCGCTGACCGATGTCGAACTGCTCAAGGCCTTCGTCACCCACCCGCTGCTGACCTTCAAGGTGGTCGGCGGTATCCTGTGGGAGGCGCTCAGGCTCTGGATCAAGCGGGTGCCGGTGCGGGCTCGGCCGGCGGCCCCGCTCCATCCCGTCACCATCGTGAAAATGCCGCAGGAGGCCGCATGTATCTGAGCCACGAGACGCAGGTCGATGCCGTGTCCTTCCCGGAGGCGACGCCCGAGGCCGGCCCGTGGCTGGTCCGGCGGGTGCTGCGTCATCTCGAATGCGGGCGGCTGACGGTGATCCTGCCATCTGGTGAGCGGATCGCGCATGTCGGCCGCCTGGCGGGGCCGCACGGCGTCATGGAATTGCGCAACCTGCGCGCGCTTCGGCGCCTTCTGACCCGCGGCGATGTCGGTTTCGCGGAAGGGTATATCGCGGGAGACTGGTCCAGCCCCGATCTGACCGCCCTGATCGCGATGGCGGCGGAGAATGTCGCACGCCTCGATCGGACGATGGATGGGTTCTGGCCGGTTCGGCTGTGGCGCCGGCTCGGCCACGCCCTGCGGCGCAATTCGGCCAGTGGCAGCCGCCGGAACATCGCTTTCCATTATGATCTCGGCAACGATTTCTATCGGCTGTGGCTTGACGAAAGCATGACCTATTCGTCGGCTCGCCGCATCGGACCCGGCCAGTCATTGGAAGCGGCGCAAGCCGAAAAGCTCGATCGCATCGCCGCTTTGCTGTCGCTCGGCGACGAGGATGATGTGCTGGAAATCGGCTGTGGCTGGGGCGCGCTGGCAGCGCGGCTGGCAAGGCCATGCCGCAGCGTCACCGGGCTCACGCTGTCGGCCGAGCAGCTCGCTTATGCGCGAGAGCAGATCGCCGCAGGCGACCTGTCGGACAAAGTCGACCTGCGGCTTCAGGACTATCGCGAGGAGCAGGCCCGCTACGATCGCATCGTCTCGATCGAGATGCTGGAGGCGGTCGGCGAAGCCTATTGGCCGATCTATTTCGAAAAGCTCCGGGCCTGCCTCAAGCCCGGTGGCAGGATCGTGCTCCAGGCGATCACGATCCGCGAGGATCGGTTCGACTCCTACAAGCGCAGCCCCGATTTCATCCAGCGCCATGTCTTCCCCGGCGGGATGCTGCCGACGCAGGCTATCCTGGCGGATCAGGCGAAGCGAGCCGGGCTCGCCGTCACGGCATCCGAGACGTTCGGCGCGGGATATGCCGATACGCTCGCCGAATGGCGTCGCCGTTTCGATGCGGCCTGGCCGAAGGTCGCAGCGCTCGGCTTCGATGGCGATTTCCGTCGGCTCTGGGATTATTATCTCAGCTATTGCGAGGCGGGCTTCCGCACCGGCACGATCGACGTCGGCCTTTACGTGCTGGAGCCGCTATCCCGATAACCCGTCGGGTGCAGATCACCATGACGCCGCGCGCATCGGGTGGTGCCGGTGCCGCTCATGTCGTCGCGAGCTTACCACTGAGAATGACGGGGCCGGTCGGCTCGCCGGTCGGCGAACCGCCCACCGGCTCGATCGAGACGGCGATCGTCACCCCCGCCGTCATCACCGACGACGCCACGGCCGGCAGCTTGGCCCAGCCGGGTGCCGAGGCGTTCATCACGCCCATCGAGCGCGGCCTGCCATCGGCCGGGATCACCCACAGCTCGGGCGAATGCTCGCCGATGTCGAGACCGGTCGCGGCGGAGGTCATGTGGCCGCTGGCAGGATCGACGCTGACCGTCACGAAGCCCTTCTTGCCGGTCAGCACCGCCACCATCGGCGCCGAAGCCTGCTGTACGACGGGCACGCGCTCGACGATCGTCTGTGGCTTCTGGATCGCGACCACGCCCAGCACCACGGCAGCGGCGCTGGCGACCAGCGTCCCGGCCTTCCACCAGCGCAGCGTCGCGGGCAAGGCCGGCGCGGGATCGTTTGCCGGCAGGCGCGCTTCGATCGCGCTCCACACCGATGCGCTGGGCGCTTCGCCGGGATGATCGAACATGGCCGCCATATAGTCTTGCCAGCGGGCATGGGCGTCGGCGAACGCGCCGTCCGAGCCAAGCCGGGCTTCTGCCGCCTGCCGCTCCGGCGGATCGAGCAAACCGAAGGCGAGCTCGGCGGCGAGCAACTCGTCCTCCTCGGACAGGGCCGCACTCATGACAGGCAGTCCTTGAGCTTCAGCAAAGCGCGTCGGATTCTGCTCTTGATCGTGCCGAGCGGCGTCGCGGAGCGGCTGGCGAGCTCGGCATAGGTTGATCCTTCGAAGAAGGCGGTGCGGATCAGGCCTGCGTCGCCGCCGTCCAGCGTGCCCATGCAATAGGCCAAACGCTGCTGGTCCTCACCCATCTCCAGCAGGGCCAAGGCGGCCGGTGTGGGATCGGGCACGTCATCGGCGAGTTCGATCGGCGCCGTAACCACTTTGCCGCCGCTGCGCAGACGATCGACCGCACGATTGCGCGTCAGCGTGATGAGCCATGTCATCGCGCTGCCCTTCGCCGCATCGAACGTGGTCGCCCGGCGCCACACCGAGAGATAGGCCTCCTGCAACGCCTCTTCCGCTTCCTGTCTCACGGGCAAGATACGCAGGCAGACGCCGAATAGCTTCACGGAGGTGCGCCGGTAGACATCTTCGAACGCGACGCGATCGCCATCCGCGACGCGGCGGAGCGTTGCGGCGAGGCTGGCGGCGTCGTGATCGGAACTTCTCGAGCCCATGCGCATCCATAGCGAGACGAGCGTCGTAGCTCGACCAAGGCAGACTAAAGCAGCGTCTGCGGCTGGCAAGGGAATCCAAGGCTTTGACGCACAAGACCAACGGGATGCTCCGTGAAGCTCGGTAGCGCGCGCGTCGCTGGCGCTCTGCTGGGGCTGCTGGCTTCGGCCTGCTCGCCGCTCAAGATGTTCAACGCGGTCATGCCGAAGGACGGCGGTGCGCGGCTGGCGATGCAGGACGCCGCCTTCGGGCCGGACCCGCGCCAGCGCCTCGACATCTATGTGCCGAAGGCCGCATCCGCTAGCCCGCGCCCGATCATCGTGTTCTTCTATGGCGGATCTTGGAACTCGGGGACAAAGAGCGGCTATTCCTTCGTCGGCCGCGCGCTGGCCTCGCGGGGCTTCGTCGTCGCCGTCCCGGACTACCGGCTGGTCCCGCAGGTCCGCTATCCGGCCTTTCTGGAGGATAATGCCGCCGCCGTGCGCTGGGTACGCGGCCATGCACGGGAGTTCGGTGGCGATGCCGACCGGCTGGTCCTCGCGGGCCACTCCGCCGGAGCTTATGATGCGGCCATGCTGGCGCTGGACCCGCGCTTCCTCGGGACAGACCGCAAGGCGGTACGCGGACTGATCGGTCTTGCCGGGCCTTATGATTTCCTGCCCCTCGACGGCCCGGTTGTTCAGCAGACCTTTGGGGGCATTGGCGATCCGATCGAAACGCAGCCGGTCCACCATGTCCGCCCCGGCGATCCGCCTGCGTTTCTTGCGACAGGGGACAAGGACGAAACGGTGCGGCCCGCCAACAGCGACTCGCTGGCGTCGAAGCTGCGAACCGCCGGCGTGCAGGTCGACCGACATCGCTACCCGGACATCGGCCATGTTGGGCTCGTCACAGCCATTGCCAAGCCGCTACGCGGACGAGCCACCATATTGGCAGACATGGCCGCTTTCGCGAAACAGGTCACTCGATAGGGCCAGTCGGCGTGTCTCGACGTGAATTAATTGGGCGAAGCGTCAACCGACCACCAGCGGACGAACGCCCGTGCGGCGGCATCGACCTCGGTCCATGTCGTTTCGAAGTCGCTCTGGTCGCCATAATAAGGATCGGCGACCGAGCGTCCCTGCCATCCCTCGACCTGATCGAGCAGCAAGCCGATCTCGGCCAGCGCATCCGGCGGTGCGATGCGCCGCAAATCCGACAGATTGTCGGCATCGAGCGCGAAGATATGTGTGAAGTGACGGAAGTCCGCCGCCTCCACCTGGCGGCCGCGATAGCCGGAAATGTCGATGCCGTGCCGCCGCGCCGTGGCCTGCGCGCGGCGATCGGGCGGATGGCCGACATGCCATCCACCGGTGCCGGCGGACTCCACCGCGATGTCGACCGACAAGCGGCCGGCTTCCGCCCTCAGAGCGGCTTCGGCGAGCGGGGAGCGGCAGATATTGCCGAGGCAAACCATCAGCACGCGAACGGATGAAGGGCGATCGACCATCGGCGTCTGGTGGCATGCACGGCCGCCGACATCCACCGAAAAGGCCATCGCGCATACCGACCGGGTCTTTGCGGCAGCGCGGACCCAACCGCCATCAGAGCTGGCCAGCGGCGTTGGCAAAGCTCCTCGGCGAAAGCCCGATGACACGCTTGAAAGCGGCGCCGAACGCGCTTTCGGATTCATAGCCCACGGCCGGAGCCACGACTGCGATGGACTGACGCCCCTCGCGCAGGCGCTGGGCCGCAAGCACCATGCGCCAACGGGTGAGATATTCCATCGCCGGCTCGCCCAGTATCTCCCGGAAGCGGACGGCGAAGCTCGTTCTCGACATGCCGGCCGTGGCCGCGAGGTCTTCAAGTCTCCACCGCCGGGCGGGATCGGCGTGTATGGCCGCCATCGCGGATCGTATCCGGGGTTCGCCGAGCGCGTAGAGCCAGCCGACGCCAGCCGTCGCTCCATCGGCCAGATGGAGGCGGAACGCCTCGATCAGCAGGGTTTGGGCGAGGTGCCGGGCCACCAATGTGCCGCCGGGCTGCGGGGACCGCAATTCACGCATCAGCCTGGTGATCGGCCAGATCAACTCGCCCTCGGTCGCGCCTGCACGGATGTGGATGAGGGGCGGCAGCGCCTCCAGCATCATGGCGGCATGCACGCTCTCGAACTTGAAGAAGCCGCCGACGCCCGAAACCTCACCGCCGCCGCCGAGCAGCGCCGTCTCGCCGGGCGGCGTGGCGAGGAAGAAGTCATAGCCATCGATCGGATCGACATCGGGGGCGGTGAACAGGCTGAACCCGTGTTGCCCGGAGAGCAAGACGAGATCTCCGGCCTCCAGCCTGACCGGGCTGGGCATGCCCTCCAGCCTCAGCCAGCAGGCGCCGCTATGCAGAGCGTGGCATTTCAGGCCCGCCGCCGGGGCGAACGCGATGGCCCACTGGCCGCCTGCGTCCAGGCCACGAAAGCCATAGCCGCTCGGTTGCAGCAGACCGAGAATTTCAGACATGGGATCCATGGGCATTCCTGAACGATCGCGATGAATATCCGCACGGTTCAGCATGGTCCGTCCGAAACCGCCAGCCTAATCCGTCGACAGCTGATCCATGTCGGGAGTTTCAAAGCAGTGACGTCGCAACATTCAGCGCTCTGGCTTACCAGGAAGCGCGGCCCGTTCGCCATCGGGCCGGCCCCGATGGTCGAGCCCGGCGCCGGCGAGATCGCGATCCACACCCGGGCGATCGCGGTCAATCCCTTCGATCGCGCGATCCGGGCGGTCGGCGACATCATCACACCCTGGATAGGCTATCCGGCGATCGTGGGCAGCGACGTCGCCGGCGAGGTGGTCGCGATCGGAACCGGCGTGTCGCGCTTCGAGGTCGGCGACCGCGTGCTCGGCTTCGCGGCCGGCAGCGAGAGAGGGCATCGCGCCGCGGAAGGCGCCTACCAGACCCGCGTGGTGTTGCAGGAGCATGTGACCAGCCGGATACCGGATGCGCTCTCGTTCGAAGCCGCATGCGTCCTCCCCCTGGCGATCGCGACGGCGTCGGCCGCGCTGTTTCAGCAGGATTTTCTCGCCATGCGCCCACCGTCCGACGGTGCAGCGCCAACCGGCGCAACCTTGCTCGTCTGGGGCGGCTCGACGAGCGTCGGTTGCAACGCGATCCAGCTCGCGGTCGCGGCGGGCTACGACGTGATCGCCACGGCGTCGCCGCGCAACCATGACTATCTCGGGAAACTGGGCGCGCGCCTGGTCTTCGACCGCAATGATCCGAATGCGGTCGCCTCGATCATCAAAGCGCTACAGGGTCGACGGACGTGCGGTGCGATCGCGATCGGGTCGGGCTCGACACGGGCGTGCATCGATATCGTTGCCGCCAGCGAGGGCGAGCGGTTCGTCGCCATGGTCACGCCACCGACGTCTTTCGACGCCGTGCCCGCCGGACGAGGACGGTGGCGTACATTGCTGCCGGTGCTCGTATCGATGGTCATCGGGAATGTCCGGCTGGCGATACGGGCTCGCCGCAAGGGCGTCCGAACGAAATTCGTCTGGGGCGGCTCGCCTGTGGGAAACGAGGTCGGCCCGATGGTCTTCGAGGCGTTCCTCCCCACGGCACTGGCCGAAGGGCGCTATCAGGCGGCACCGCGAGCCGAGATTGTCGGCGATGGTCTGGAGGCGATCCCGGCTGCTTTGGAACGCCAACGTCGAGGCGTCTCCGCATCGAAGCTGGTGGTCACGGTCTGATCGGCCAGCATGGCTCGTACCGGCACCGGTCGGCGGGCGGCAGAGACCGCGTCCCCTCCGTCCGTTCACGCCCCTTCTCCCTCCCCAACCCTCTTGCGCCTGCGATCGTCGCCGCCTGTGGGCGGGGCGGAGGACTTGCCGACGCCGCAAGGCGTGGCCCCGCCGGTCACGCCGGGAGGCGCCCACTGCTCCACCCGCTTCCACAAACCCGCTTTACTGATCTCCGGCGGACGGCAAGGCGCACAGCTGGCCGGATGTCGCCTCGACCGTCACCGCCAAGCCGCTTCCCGCGCCACGAAGGCGCCGCTTCCACCCGAACCGCCGGATCTGCTCGTTCATCCAGCGCAAGCGGCCAAAATCTCATCCCCGATAGAAATACGGCACGATGGTTCCCCAGAGCAGGGCGAGGAGCGGGCCGACAAAACTGAGGGCGTCGGGCATGCTGATCGGCGTGGTCGGTGCGCCGAGCGCGGTCAGCCAGAGCAGGAACGAGACGACCGAGACCAGAATCGCCGTCCATTGGGGCCGTCCACTCTGAGGATCCACCGTTGCGCGATACCGCAGGAGAATCGTCAGTCCGCAGCACACCGCGACGATCACCCACAACGCGATGTGGCGAACAACCGGATCCGGCGTCCTGACCAGCGCGACCGCCGAGCCCCGCGGCCTGCACCGCCGCAGTGCTGGTCCGGGCGGCCAGCTGGGCTGCCGACAAATCCTGGGGGTAATAATAGCGCAGCTGCGCAGGGGCGATGCAGGGATCGACCGGCTCGATCCGCGGCGTGATGAACCCCTGTGCGGACAAGGCGTCGCGGATGGATTGCGTCGTGCCGGTGTCGACATTCCGGATTTCGATATAGACGCGCGCGACCAGTTGCGCCGGTGTCGCGGCTTGGGGCGTCGTGGCGCCGCTATTCTGGAGGGCCTGTTGCAAGCCCGAGAAGTCCAGCCCGCTCGCCTTCGCGATCGCGGCGATACTCGTCCGCCCCGGCAGCCCATCCGGCAACATGGCGCCTGGCAGCAGCCCCGCGTCGGCGACCACCCTCCCGCTGGCATCGACCGAGACGGCAATCTTCCACAAGGCCCTGGGCGGGGTCGCGTCATCCGGTGGGCCGTCGGCGGGGACCGCGCCGGAAAGATAGACGACGCGGGTCGCCTGCGGATTGTGATTGACCCGCAGCCAGGCGCCGAGCGCGGACCATGCCCCCAGATGAACGAAGTCCGAATCCGATCCGCCTAGCGGAATCATGGCTGCGAGGAGATTGGCGGCGCGCGCGCCTGCCGCCATCTGCGGCCCCCAAGCAAGCTTGCGCTGGGGAACCAGCCGCGCCAGCATCACGCCTTGCGCGGCCAGGCGACGCTCGTCCGGCTGGCCGCGCAGGTCCGGCCAGCGGAACAGGCCATTGATCCGGGCGGACAATTGGGGCTGGGACCGATCGCTTTCGCTGATCGCCAGCACCGGCATCCGGCGCGCACCGTCGAAGAACAGCCGCATATGCGTCAGGTCCAGCCGATCCAGCCCTGCCGCAGAAGGCACCGGCACGATCGATCGCCCCAGGTGCAGGAAGTCCTCGTCAAACTGCGGCGGGAACTCGACGGGCACCGCCGTGTCGCGGCCGAAAAATGAGATGAATGGGTGACGGTGTAGCTGCCCTGCCGGATGGCGATCGCGGGGCGATGATCGGGGATGATGATCGCCTCGAGCGCGATGCGTTCGCTGCCGGTCATCGCCTCGGGTCGATCGAGCTTCGCCGCGGCACCCTCGACCACGCGCTTGCCACCATCCGGCAGAGCATCGACATGCGTCACGGGGGGGCGTCCGTCCGATCCGGGTGGCCCCTCCAGTTCCAGCCCCTCCAGCCCTCGCCCGATCGCCGATGGGCTGCGCCGGGCGCGACGCCGATAATCCACCGCTGCCTGTGCCTCTGTCGCCGTCATGTTCAGCCCCGGTTTTGCCACGGATCGAGCTCCCGTTCGAATGGGCGAATACTGGATGGAGCCAAGCCACTATTCCGGCAGATCATCCCGGCGCCTGGCCCGAGTTATCTCAACAATATCCGAAACCGACGCAGTTGATCTCGCCGATCAGGCGCTCGAGAGATGGCGGGACAATATGCCGATGATCGTCCGCGCGCAGACCGCGCAGAAGGGCTGGCCGAGCGTCCGCATCTTGCAGTCAAACGCCGGCCGGAAACGGCCCCGGCTGTGATATTTCGCCCCTTCATAGGCGCCGATCCCACGTGGCGGCGGCGAAGGAACGGGATCGTCCGCGTTCAATGAGGGCAGAGGCGTTGTCGCCGGCACCAGATCGGCCCATTTCAAACGCGCCCGGTCGCCAAATCCGCAGACATTGGGCTCGACCGGATCGTCGGTGGCACTCTGCCCGGCATCGGCATATTCGTCTGCGAGACCGAAGGCGCTGTGGCCCAGCTCGTGAAGGGCGATCTCGCTCGATCGGACATCGCATGAAAAGACCATCGCCCCGCCTCCCGATCCGCCATATCGGGGCGTGTTGGCGACGACCATCGCCACGCCGCTGCCATGCGGCACGTAGCTGTTCAGCGCCTTCAGTGCGCGCGCCTGATCGACCAGGATGACCCGGTCGATATCGGGCTGGAAGTGCGCGCCAAAAGCGGTGTCGCGGCCTTGCGTGCCCGAAATGCCGCTTTCGTTCGACACGATATCGACATGCGCGACGCGAAGGGCGGCAGTCTGGCCCGCGAACGGCTCGGTCACGCCGAACAGGCGCACACATTGTTCGACTACCGCGTGGAAGGCGGGCATCTCGTCGACCACGAAGCCGTCGGGCAGGAACAGCAAGGTCAGCGCCTGGGGATTGTCCGCCCCCCAGATCGGATGCACGACGAGCGGCGGCGCCGCCCCTTCCAGTCCCATGGGGCGCACCGGCGCCAGCCGCATCAGTGCAGATGGACGTTCACGTTCGATTCCCGGCCTCGTCAGGCGAACCTCGATCGTGGATCCAGGGCCCGGCCAGGGAAGCTCCACCACGACGAAGCGCTGCCGCCCGCCGGAGAGACGCTGGAGCGCGCCGCCGTCGCCGGCAATTTCGAGCGCGGTGCCAGGATCGGGCAACGTCCGGCTGAACACGACCATTCCGTCCGGGTCGCGCAACCGCAGCGTCACGCCGTCGGTCCCCGCCAGCACTGGCAGGCCGATCTGTGGATCTGCCGCCTCGATCAGGGTCGCAGAGGCGATGGTAGCAGCGCCGCCGTCATAGGCGATAGCGACGCGAACCGCAGTCACGAGACCACTCATGATTCCCTCCCTGCACCCCGATGTGGCGACGAAGGCAAGCTGGTGATGCGCTTTACAAGAACAGCATGCGAAATACGCGCGGTCACGCGACTTCTACAATCGCTCATTATCGCTGGAAGCACGATATCCGCTTGTATCCTAACAGAGAAACGCCTGCCCCGCGATACCAGAAGCATGGTCGATCGCATCCGAACAATTGCGATCAGCTATAAGGTGACCGGAGACCCGCGGACGATCCAGATTTGGCTTGGCCACGGCAAGACCTAGACGCGGCCCCGGCCTTCGGGCGCCGTTATCGAGGGCGCCCTGACCTTGGCGGAGAACACGGATATTCCAGGGATCCGGCTCCCCGCCCAAATCTTCTTCACCGCGACCGCTGTCCGTTCACTTCCGGCATTTCCGGGTCCGGATGTCCGAAAGCAGGCGCTCAGCTTCGATCGGCGGACAGCGCCACCTCGCGCTGCTGCTCGATCTTTTCGAGGCGATCCGCAAGCGCCGCCGTGATCGACCGATAAGCGGTGCTGCCCAAGGCCAGCCGGAGCGCCGGTCGCTCAGCATCGGCGGCGGCTATCATCGCATCGGCGCATTTCGCGGCATCGCCCTTGATCGCGAAGCTGCCATCGGCCACGCCGCGCCGGACTACACCTGCCGGCGTGTCGTCATAGACCTGCATCGGTACGGCATCGTCTTTGGCTGCGGCAAAGCCCGTGGCAGTCGGGCCCGGCTCGACCAGGATGAAGTCGATGCCGAACGGTGCCACTTCCTGGGCGACCGCTTCGACGAACCCCTCGATACCCCATTTGGTCGCATGATAGAGGCTGAAATTGGGATAGGCGATCTGGCCGCCTTCCGAAGAGACTTGCATGATGCGGCCGCCGCCCTGATCCCTGAGGTACGGCAGGCTTGCGCGGATCACCTGGATCGAGCCGGTGAGATTGGTGGCGATCTGTCGGTCGATCTGGGCGTCGCTGACCTCCTCTGCTGCCCCGAACAAGCCATAGCCGGCGTTGCTGACGATAATGTCGATCCGTCCCATCGTCTTGAAAGCGTCGCCGATCGCGGTGCGCACCGCTGCCGTGTCGGTCACGTCGAGCGTCATCGTCTGCAGGCGATTGCCGTAGCGGCCCACGAGATCGTCGAGCGCCCCGACGCGGCGCAACGTGCCGATCACCCGGTCGCCCCGCGCCAGCAACTTCTCCGTCATCACGCGGCCGAGGCCGGCCGAGGCACCTGTAATGAACCATGTCTTCTGCATCTGCATCACTCCTGAGCAACCGCAGACGGAGATAGGCCGACGCGATTGATCGGAGTAGTGAGGCTAATCGGCATGCCCTAGTGAAAGATCCACACCAATGCCCAAGCCAAGCCTGGCCGATCTCACCGCGTTCGCCAGTATCGCCGAGCATCGCAGCTTCCGGCGCGCTGCCGATGCGCTGGGCGTGTCGCGATCGTCGCTCAGTCACCTGATGCGGGCGCTCGAGCGGACCCTCGACGTAAGGCTGCTTCATCGCACCACGCGCAGCGTCGCACCGACCGAAGCGGGCGAACGTCTGTTGAAGCGGCTGATGCCGGTTCTTCGCGACCTCGACGAGGCGCTCGACGCCGTGTCCGACGACCGGGGTCAGCCGAGCGGCACGCTCCGCATCAACGGCAACGAGGCCGCTACGCGTTTGCTGCTGCGAACGGTCGTTCCGGCGTTTCTCGCGCGCTATCCGCAAATGGCGCTCGATCTGGTCAGCGAAGGGCGCTTGATCGATATCGTCGAGCAAGGCTTCGATGCGGGCATACGGCTGGCGGAGTCGGTGCCGCACGACATGATTGCGGTGCGCCTGGGCGGCGACGTGCGCTTTGTCGCGGTGTCGTCGCCTGCTTATCTCGCGGCAAGCTCGACGCCCCGCCATCCCGACGACCTGCGTCAACATCGCTGCATCCGGCAGCGATTGCCGAGCGGCAAGCCCTATCGCTGGGAGTTCGCCAGACATGGCCAGGAGATCGCGATCGACGTGCCGGGGGTGCTGACGCTCGATCACAGCGGCCTGATGGTGGAGGCGGCGATCGACGGGCTCGGCATCGCGTTCGTCCCCGAACATGTCGCCCGTGCCGCGTTGGATAGCAACATCTTGGCGATCGTGCTGGAGGACTGGTCGCCCGCGATCGCCGGCCTGTGCCTCTATTATCCAGGCAACCGGCATGTTCCGGCTGGGCTGCGCGCATTCATCGACATGTTGAAGACCGTCGCCTTTGATCCGGCGGCCACCGCCTGGTGATGGCGCCAAGGGATCATCCGTCGCACATGCCTGGGGGACGGCATCGGGGGGTCAGAGGTGGAGGTGCCCGGCATATCCGGTGAGTTCGAGATAGCCTCTTCCGCCGGGGGTGGTCACCGCGCCCTCCCAATAGACCGGGCTTCCTGCCGTGCGCCCGTCGAGTTCCTGGTCGGGAAACAGCGGTTGGAGCGGGAAGCTGCGAACGCCGCCGGGCAGGCGGATGCGGAGCACCGGATCGACCGGATAGACCCCGCCCGTCCTGATCGAGCGCCACCGATGGCGGACGACGAACAGGATGTCTCCGGGGCCTAGCGTCGTCACGCGGCCGTCGGCCCCGCGCCAGGTGCCACCGGCCCAGAGCGACGTCCCATCGGCGCGGCGGATACGGAAGGCCATCAGCGCGGCGCCATCGTCCATGTTGAGGCCGGTCCAGTCCCAACCGATGCCATCGGCCGGCAGGTAACTCGATGACCATTCGCGATCGAGCCAGGCGGTGCCGGTCACGGGCTCGGTCTTGCCGGCACGCGTCACGGAGCCCGTCACGCCAAGATGCGGAAGGCTATAGTAGCGGCTGGCCGATCGTGGGTCCGGCCCCTTGCGGCTATAGCCACGGTCGCCTTCCGCCAGCACCGGCTGATCGGGGCGGAAGGTGACATTGAGCGCAAAGCCGTCGCCCGCGACATGCGCGGCGAAGCGGCCATCGGGCAGACGCCGCATGGTCCAGTCGTCGATCGCGATATCGGTGTCGGCGGACGACGCATGGGCAAGCCCGAGGCCTTCGCGGGCGATGCGCGCGCCGACGAGGAGGTGGCCTACCGCCGGATCGGAGAGCGCGGCATGGGCGAACAATATCTGGCGCGGCGCAAATGCGCTGCGGCTATCGGCGCCGAGGCCCGTCGCCGTGCGAAAGAAGGTGATCTGAAAGCCGCGATGGCTGCCGCCCGGTCCATCGAGCCAGCCGGTCACATACCACCACTCGGTTCGGTAGCCCGGATGCGCGCCGTGATCGCGCGGGAAGGCCAGCGCGACGCCGGGTCGCACGTCGGCAAAGCGCGGCCCGGCCGGCGCAGCGGCGAAGCGCGGCCCCGCCGGCGCGGCGGCGAGCAGCAGGATCGACACCAGACTGGCAAGCATCCGGCGCATCACCAATCCTCCCGCACGGCGCGCACCGCATCCTCCGAAACCGCGCGGCGGCCCGCCAGCATCGCGGTCAGGGCGGACGCGGCGACCAGCGCCAGGCCGACACCGACGAGGAGACCGATCGGCAGCCGGGTCTCCATCGTCCAGTTGAAGGATTGCGGGTTGATCACGTGGATGAGGATCTGGGCGAGGACGCAGCCGAGCGCGATGCCCGCAATCCCGCCGACGGAGCCCAGCAGCGCGCCCTCCAGGCCAAGCATCGCGACGATCTGGCGGCGCGTGACGCCGAGATGGCGGAGCATGCCGAACTCGCGCGTCCTCGCGATCGTCTGCGCCGACGTGGTCGCCGCCACCCCCGCCAGTCCGACGACGACCGCCACCAGCTCCAATCCATAGGTAATCGCGAAGCTGCGATCGAAAATGGCGAGCGCGCGGGCCTTCAGCGCCCGCGTCGGCACGATTTGCACGACATCGGAGACGGTCGGCGGCAGGGCATGGCGCAGGCCCGCTATGGTCGCGGCCATAGTGGCGTGCGGTGCCAGCGTGATCGCGGCCTCGCCGCGCGCCGTATCGCCCGTCAGCCGGTCGTAGGTCCGGCCATCGATGGTGATCGCGCCCGATTGCCGCGCATAGTCGCGGTAAATGGCCGTGACCACCGCGCGCACCGGATGTGGTCCGAGCGGCAACGCCACGGTCGATCCGGGCGCGAGGTGGTAGAGTCGTGCGGCGGGCTCCGAAATCCGGACAGCGACGGCGCCCGGAGGCGCCGCGACCTCCGCGCCGATCGCGGGCGGCATGGTGTCGCCGTCGCGGGTGAAGAGCAGCACCGGCGGACGCGCCGGCGCCAACGAAATTCCGTGTTGGGCGCCGAAGTCGATGCGATCGATGCCCGGCACGCGCGCCATCCGCGCCTGCGCCACCCGATCGAACGGCGTGCCGCCGTCTGCACTCAGATACAGATCGGCCGAAAGGATCTGGCCGAGCCAGTCATCGACCGAACCGCGGAAGCTGGCGACCATCACCGCCATCGCAATCATCAGCCCGACGCTGGCGACGATGCCGGATAGCGCCACGGCCGCCTGAGACGGCGCCCCCCACAATCGGCCGATCGCGAGATCCGCCACGGGGGATGCAAAGCGGTGTCGGGCAAGCGGGGCGAGCAGGATGCGCGCCAGCCAGGGCATGGCGCCGATGCCCGCCGCAAGCAGGAGCCCGATGGCGCCGTAGCCGAACAGCGACATGCCGTGGACGGCGGGCATCAGCGCGAAGCCGAGGCCGGCCAGCGCCAGCAACAGCGCGGGGACGATCGCCGGGCGCCGGCGGGGATCGACCGCATCACCGAGGTTCCTGAGCGATACGGACGGCGCGATCCCGGCGGCCTGGCGGGCGGGGATCAGGCTGCCCACCAGAGCGGCGGCGAGCCCGAGGCCGGCGAAGCCCAGCGCTGCCCAGGGATCGAACAGCAGAGGCGGCCGCCCCGCGCCACCGAAATACCCGCTGCCGAGATCACCGCCGACCAGGCGCAGCACCGCCGTGGCGAGACCGAGACCGGCAAGGATACCGATCGCCGCGCCGATCAGGCCGAGGATGAGTCCCTCGACGATAAGCTGGCCCAGGATCAGGCGCTGCGATGCGCCCATCACGCGGAGCAGCGCGAATTGCGGTCGCCGCCGCGTGATCGACAGCACCTGTGCCGAATAGACGAGGAAGGCCCCGGTCAGCAGGGCCACCAGCGCCAGCATGTCCAGGTTGACGCGATAGGCGCGCGACAGCGCATCGGTACGGCTGTCGTCGTCGGTCGAGCCGGCCAGCAGGGCGTCACCCGGAAGCATGGCCGCGACCGCCGCGCGGGCCTTCGCGGCATCGGCGCCCTCGCTCAGCCTGAGATCGAGCCGATCGATCTTGCCGAGCCGGTCGAAGCGGTCCTGCGCCGCGGCGATGTCGATAATGCCCAGCGCGCGGTCGCCGCCGCCGGGGACGCTGCCCGCGATCCAGAAGTTCCGCGCCCGGCCGTCGACCACCACCGTCACCTCTTCTCCCACGCGATGACCGGCCAAAGCGGCACGGGACAGGAACAGCGAAGCCGGATCGAACAGCGTGGTCGGATCGTCGCCGCGTCCGGCTGTCGGCACCAGCATGGGGGTGACCATGGCGGTGCGCAGCACGTCGGTGCCCAGCAGGTCGATCGCCAGGGTGCCGAGCCGGGCATGCAGATGCACGACCGGGCTGACGGCGGCAACGCCGGGCACCCGAGCCACGCGGGCATAGAGATCGTCGCCGAAGCCCTGCCCGCCCGCCGCTTCGATCCGAAGGTCCGCGCCGCCATTCACGATGGCGACGCCGCGCGCGAAGCGATCCAGCGCGGAGGCGTTGACCAGATGGACCGCGAAGCCGAGCGCGACACCGATCGCGATGGCGATGATGGCGGTCACGATCCGCACCGGATGCGCCCGCCATTCGCCGACGATCATCCACCGCGGCACGACCGAGCCAGACCAGTCTGGCATCGCACTCACGCGGGCACGAGACCGTCGGCGGTGAGGCGGACCACGCGATCCGCGCTGGCGGCGGCGACGTCGGAGTGGGTGACGAGCAGCCCGCCCGCCCCTGCCTGGCGAAGCTGAGCGATGAGCAGCGACAGCACCATCGCCGCCGTCTCGGGATCGAGATTGCCGGTCGGCTCGTCGGCAAGAAGGAGCGCAGGGCGATGAGCGAGCGCCCGTGCGATCGCGACCCGCTGCAGCTCGCCGCCGGAAAGTTGGTTGGGATAGTCGGCTTCGCGCCCCCCCAGCCCCACCGCCGCCAAGAGATCCGCGGCCCTCGCATCGATCTCGGCCGGGGCCGCGCGCAGCAGGGCGAGCGGAAGCCCGACATTCTGGCCGAGCGTCAGGTGCGGCAGGATATGGAAGGCCTGGAAGACGAAACCGATGCGTTCCCGGCGAAGCGCGGCGCGCGCATCCTCCCCGAGAGCAGCGAGATCGACGCCACCGAGAATTACCGAGCCCGCGTCCGGAGAGTCGAGCCCGGCGACGAGATTGAGAAGCGTCGACTTGCCGACCCCCGACTCGCCCATGATCGCGATCAGTTCGCCCGCCTGAAGCGCGATCGAAAGGCCCTCGAAGAGCAGCCGGCCCCCCGGCACCCTCTTGCGCAGTTCGACGAGGCGGAGAAGCGGCGCGGTGGACACGGCTCCAGTTAGAGGCAAGCGATCGAAGACGGAAATGCTATCGCCGCCGAAGAGCGGATTTTCTGTCAGCCGATCGCATCGGCGATCCCGAAACCACCGGACCAGACGCAGCCGAACCGCGCCGGAGCCGAACCCGCTATAGGCGGCGGCGTGACCTCAGGCGGTGCTGTGGTGATGCCGCAGCATGTCTTCGATCGCCTCCAGCGTCTTGCCCCGGGTTTCCGGAACGAACAGCCGGGTGAAGACCAGATTGCCGATACCGACCGCGGCGAACAGGAAATAGGTGAGGCTGAGCCCGAGCCCCGCCACCATCAGCGGGAAGAGGAAGCCGACCGAGAATGTCGCCAGCCACAAGGCGAGACCCGACAGCCCGATCGCCACCGCCCGGACCTTGAGCGGGAATATCTCCGACAGCAGCACCCAGGTCGCCGGCGAGACGAAGGCCTGCTGGAACGCCAGGAACGTCGCCATCAGCGGCAGGATGATGAAGGCCAGTTCGGTCGACTGGCCGAGGATGCGCGAGATCATGCCGATCGCAAGCAGCGTGCCGGTCGTGCCGCTCAGCCCGATCGTCAACATCGTCCGCCGCGCTACCTTTGGGAGCAGATAGATGCCCAGGAAGGTCGCGGCCACCGAGATCACGCCATTGGCGATATTGGCGAGCAGCGCGCCATTACGTCCGAATCCCGATTGGGTCAGGATCTGGGTTCCGTAATACATGATCGAATTGACGCCGGTGAGCTGCTGGATGATGCCGATGCCGATGCCGATCAGCAGGATGCGGCGGATCCAGCCCTCCCGCAGGATGGCGATATCGAAGCGCGGCTTGCGCTGGCCCGATGCGTCGCCCGCCTTGAGAATCTCGGCCATCTCGGCGTCGGCTGCCTGGCGCGAGCGCAGCCGGCGCAAGGCCTTCTCGGCCCGTTCCGGGTGATGGTGGGCGGCCAGCCAGCGCGGGCTTTCGGGCACCGTCATCATGCCGACGAACAGGCCGATCGCCGGGATCAGGGCGACGGCGAGCATCCACCGCCAGATACCGGGCTCCTGCCCCCAGACGATGCTGATCCCGGCGTTGCAGGCGAAGGCAAGCAACTGGCCCGAGACGATCATCAGTTCGTTGCGGGTGACGAGCCGACCGCGCCCGTTCGGCGGCGCGATCTCCGCAAGATAGGTCGGCACCGCCACCGAAGCGCCGCCGACCGCGAGCCCCAGAAAGGCGCGCGCAGCGATCAGCACGGGCACTGTGGGCGAAAGGCAGCACGCGATCGTGCCGATCATGAAGACGAACGACAGCAGCCGGATGGTGCGACGGCGACCAAGACGCATCGAAAGCGGCCCCGACAGCAGCGCCCCCACCGCCGCGCCGAGCAGCAGCGCGCTCGTCACCACGCCCTCGGTGAGCGGGGTCAGCCCCAGATCCTGCTGGATATAGAGCAAAGCGCCGTTGATGACGCCGGTATCATAGCCGAACAGGAGGCCGCCGAGCGTCGCGACGAAGGCGACGCGGTTCAACAGCCCGCGGGGCGTTTCGGTATCTGTGGGTTTGGCAGAGGTACGAACATCGGCGGCGTTGCTCATCAAAGGTCCATCATCAGATTGTGTGCGATCGACCTCAAGCCGTTGTCACGGCAGCCAACTGTCCATCGAGGCGGGTAGACGCAGGCACGCCGTGCGAGTTCCCTCGGTCGCGCATCGGCCAGCATTTTATCGGCGATGCGGAAGCTGGTGACGGCGCAGCGTGCTCGAACAATTGCTGAATTTTGTAGCGGACGGGGCAACTTGGCGAGCCGGTCGTTGACTGGCCATGCTCGCCATCTCCTCTCCCGTCCTGCTGCTCGCGATCGGCGCGCTGCTCCTGCTCGCAACCTGGCTACCGATGATGCTGCGCGGATACCCGTTGTCGCTGCCGATCCTGTGTCTCGCCGCCGGCTATGCGCTGTCGTTCACGTCGGTGATCCGGCTGACGACCACGACGACGCTCGGCGCCAGCACTGTCGGCGAGCAGATCAGCGAGATTATCGTCGTCATCGCGCTGATGGGCGCGGGACTACGCCTTGATCGGCAGTTCGGCGTGCGACAATGGCAGTCGGCCTGGCGATTGCTGCTGCTCACCATGCCGATCTCGATCGCGGGACTGCTGCTGCTCGCTCATTATGGCCTGGGGTTCGGCTGGCCGGCGGCACTGCTGCTCGCCGCCGCCCTGTCGCCGACCGATCCCGTGCTCGCCGCCGACGTGCAGACCGGGCCGCCGGGATCGGGCGACGACGGCGAGGCCCGGTTCGCGCTGACCGCCGAGGCCGGTCTCAACGACGGCTTTGCCTTCCCCTTCATCCTGCTCGCCCTGATGCTCGCCGGGGGCGGAGCCGGCTACGGACGCTGGCTGGCCGTCGATTTTCTCGGCGAACTGGTCGTCGGGATCGCGATCGGGGTTGCCGTCGGCAAGTCGGTCGGGATGCTGCTCTTCAAGCTGCCGGCGATCAAGCTGTCCGACACCGGCGAAGGGCTCGCCGCGATCGGCGCGACCTTCTTATGCTATGCGATCACCACGATGCTGCACGGCAATGGTTTCGTCGCCGTGTTCGTGTCGGCGATCGCGATCCGCTCGACGGCGCCCGAAGATCGCTTCCATGTCACGATGGCCGAATTCGCCGCGCAGATCGAGCGAGTGCTGGTGATGCTCATCCTGCTGATCCTGGGCTGGGGCCTCGGCTCCGGTCTGCTGCGGGCGATCACCCCGATGGGCGCGGCCGTGGCGGTGGCGCTAATCTTCATCATCCGCCCGGTCGCGGCCATGGTCAGCTTCCTGGGATCGCGGCATACGCGATGGCCGCGGGGGCTGATCGCCTTCTTCGGCATTCGCGGCATCGGCACCTTGTTCTACCTGCAATATGCCTTCAACCGCCAGGCCTTTGCCGAGCGGGACCAGATATGGGCGATCTCGGCGCTGGCGATCACTGTGTCGGTCATTCTGCATGGCATGCTGTCGACGCCGGCGATGGCGCGGGCGGACGAGGCGCGAAACCGCCGTTCACGAGAACGCGAAGAGGATGTCGCCGATGCGGGCGACACCGCCCCGCGCCCCGGTTGACGCCCATCAGCGCGGACAGGCCGCGCCGCCGCGAAGCCATCGGCACCAGCCGACTGAGCCAGTCGGTGAATTCTGGCTTGGCAGCGATCCGATCCTACCGAGGTATGACCGCGCGACGCCCGACTCCCCGGCGAGCCGGCGCGCCTGCTGGAGCGAGAGGTCGGGAAACCGGCCGAGCAAGAGCTGGTTCTCGATTCCAGATGTGCGGCACCGAAACCGCGTCCGACGGTCGCAGCAAGAGCAACAGATGGGAAAACTTGGGACCAACGAAAGCTCAATATACCGCAGTTTTCTGCGGTTTTCCAGCCGCGTTCCCCAGGTGTTCTGGTGCCCGGAAGCCTCCAAAGCTGGGCACTGTGAGGACTGGGAAATTTCCGTACCGCTGCCGCCGCTTTACCAGCGAGTGGCATAAATGGTGGATTGCGGAAGGGCAGCTTCTTGCGCAGTCTGCTGTACATGCCTCGTTCGAGCGTTTTTGAGGAGATGTCGGCGGTAAAGTCGATCTGCCAGCAGATCGGGTTCGGTCAGGTCGTGCCGACACTCCTGAAGGCAGCGCACCACACGTCTCTTTTGATCGCACCACACAAGATCGTCGCCAGAGTTCAGTCTGGCGAGCCGATCGCCACGGCGAGCGAGTGCGCCGGCAGAGAAATAGTCGTTACCCGTTATCTCGCAGATCGTGGCGCACCTACGCTGGCTCCGATCCCGGAGTTTGCCGGGCCGTATGTTCGAGCTTCTACCGTCGTGACGTTTTGGCCGTATGCCGAGCATCGCAGGGCCGCGAGCGAAGCGGATGCGTCAGTGGCCGCGATGTCGCTCGCTACCGTCCACCAAGCCTTGAGGGATTTTGACGGCAAGCTGCCGCCCTACACCGAAACCTTGGACCGATGTTGGGACACCCTATCAGGCGATCATCTAGGCGCTGTCCTTCCGGCGGCGGATAAGCACTTGTTGGAAACGGAATTTCGGCGCCTGCGCCGTCTAGTCGAAGCGATCGACGGCAGATGGGTTGCGCTTCATGGAGACTCGCACCTCGGCAACCTCTTACTCGACGACGACGGTCGCAATCCTCTTTGGATGGATTTTGAGGATACGTGTCTTGGCCCCCACGAGTACGACATTGCCAATCTACCGGCCGAGGCATGGCCCATGTTTCCTGATGCCGATCCGCAGCTTGTCGCGGCCTATGCTCTTCTGAAAAGTGTGTGTGTTGTTGTCTGGTGTTTGGCGGACTCGGGCCGGAACCCCGAGATGCAGGAGGCGGCGGATTACCATTTAAGCGTGGTCCGCGACTTGGCGCGGTGACCCGCCAGGATTGCCCGCCTGTGGGCGACTGCAGACCGTCCGCTGCTTTCCGACTCGGGAATGGCGAGGTCTGGTGGGTTCCGCTCGGACAGGTTTTCGGAACGCCCCCCAAGGGGAAACCGACATTCCGCAATGGCCCTCTGCAACAGCCCACCAATTGATATCGTTCAGCGGGCCCAGCCGCCGAGAAAGGCAACCCTTATGCGACACGTTGGCTGGCGTGGGCCGCCTGCACTCTTGCCATCCGTGCCCTGCCCCAAGTCTCGGCGAATTCGATCAGGGGGCGCAGGCTCTCTCCTTCTTCTGTGATGCGGTATTCGACCCGTGGCGGCACCTCGGCATGAACGGTTCGCGACACAAAGCCGTCGGTTTCGAGATCGCGCAATTGCTTGGTCAGCAGCCGGGGCGTGATGCCGGGCAAGCGGCGATGCAGTTCGCTGAAGCGCAGGCATTGCCCGGCCATCAGATGATGAAGGACGACGCCCTTCCAGCGCCCGTCGATGAGATCCAGAGTCACTTCGACCGGACAACCCGGGATGGTGCGATAGTGTCGATCAGCCATGATACTTCCCTTTCAGGAAGCCAGTACGGAAAATAGCCATACTTGCCAAATCGGGCAGGCATCGCGACTGGCTTCCCGCATCGCAGACCTGACGGACAATCATGAAAGCCATCCTGTTTCAAAAGCACGCCGGGCCGGCCAGCTTCATCGAGACTGACCGCCCTGACCCGCTGCCCGACCCGCGCGATCTCCTGGTCCGTGTCGAGGCCGTCTCGATCAATCCCGTCGATACCAAGGTCCGCTCCGGCAGCGTCGCAGTGCCGCAAGAGGTTGATGCCCTTGGTTGGGATGCCGCCGGCACCGTCGTCGCCTGCGGCACCGAGACCAGCCTGTTCAGGGCCGCCGACCGCGTATTCTATGCCGGCACCTTCACCCGGCCGGGCGCCAATGCAGAATTGCACCTGGTCGACGAGCGGATGGTGGGCATGATGCCCGCAACGCTGTCCTTCGCCGAGGCTGCAGCCCTTCCGCTGACCAGTCTGACCGCCTGGCAACTCCTGTTCGACCGTTTGGGGGTGGCGCCCGGCAAACCGGCCGAGGCGCCTTCCCTGCTTGTCGTCGGAGGTGCCGGGGGCGTCGGTTCGATCCTTATTCAGCTTGCGCGGCGTCTGACCGGGCTGACAGTCATCGCCACCGCGTCGCGACCCGAAAGCCGCAAATGGTGTCTGGAGATGGGCGCGCATCACGTCATCGATCACAGCCAGCCGATGCCGTCGCAGGTTGCGGCGCTCGGCGCGGCGCCGGTCAGCTATGTTGCGTCGCTGACTCATACGGCACGGCACATGCCGGCGCTGGTGGAGATCGTTGCACCGCACGGCAAGATCGGCGTGATCGACGATCACGATACGCTCGACGCCGCCCCTTTGAAGGCCAAGAGCGTGTCGCTGCATTGGGAAATGGTGTTCACGCGCGCCCTGTTCGGCACGCCCGATCTGATCGGCCAGCACCGCATCCTGAACGAGATCGCCGCACTGGTCGATGCGGGCGTGCTTCGTTCCACGATGACGCGAAGGCTTTTCCCCTTTGACGCGGAAACTCTGAAAGAAGCCCATCGCCTGGTTGAAAGCGGTTCAGAGGTCGGGAAAGTCGTCATGAGCCGGCACCCGACTTCATTCGAGTGAGTCGGACGATCCCGGCGTTGGGCGAACGCTGGAATCGGGATTTTTCGAAGGGCCATCGCCTGCACTCCTGTCTTTCGACGAGCGAGGTTAGCTCAGGTTTTGCGGCACGAAAACGGCCAGCGCAGGGAATGACCAAGTCTTCATCATTGCCGATCTCCCCCTCGCGAAAGATGTCTATGTCGCAACACGTCGGGGAAGGGCTCAACCTGGTGGATTTCACCCGAACCGGTTTCTGGCGACGCGGAGGTGCATAGCGGACGTCAGGGCTTAGATGTCGCCGATGCCAAGCATGGGATAAACGCCAAAGCCGCGCATCACGCAACTTCAGTCGATCTGCTGGTCGTGCGCCGCTCGATCAACGAAGCCGGTATCCTGATAGGGGCCAGTTGCGGCGCGGTCTCGCCCAGTTGTGCCAGCACGGCTCGAACGATCGCGGGCTTGTCCTGGTCGAATGTGCTCAGATCGTAAGTCGGCCACTGGCTCATGGCGATATTGTCATAGCCCATGATCAAAACGTCTTCGGGTATGCGCAGACCGAGCCGGCTGCGGATCGCATCCATCGCACCGAGGGCCGCCAGATCATTCATGCAATAGATGGCATCGGGCCTGCCCTGCTCGAACAGTTGGAGCGCAGCCCGATAGCCGCCATCATAATCGAAGTTCCCAATAGCGCGCGCATATTCATGGACGCCACGGATGGACAATTGCCGCGCGAACCCCTGTTCGCGCAGGTTTTGTTGCGGACTTTCCGGCCCACCAATGTACCCGAAGCGTGTTCCGCCCGCCCGACAGAGCAGTTGAGCTGCCCGCGCGGAAGCGGTTTCGCTGTCCGAGATCACGGCGCGGATCAGGCCGCCTGTCACCCCCGCGTTCAGGGTGACGATCGGAATGCGCAGGGCGTTGAGCGCATCCGCCACGGATCGACTGCGGATCGAAAGAGGCGTGACGACGGCATCCACCCGATAACGGGCCAGTTCGCTGACGACTCCGTCCAGCGCCAGATCGCTCTCGGTGTGGACCAGCATCATCTGCTTGCCGGCATCCCGGAGCATCTGGACAAGCACCTCCAGAATATCGGTGAAATAAGGGTTGTAGAAGCCGCCCGCTGCAACCGCGATGATTTCGGAGCGGCCCGTCGCCATGATACGGGGGATGAGGTTGGGCTGGTATCCCAGCGCAGCAGCAGCAGCGACGACTTTCTCGCGCATAACAGGCGACACGCTGGCCCCCGGCGTGAAGGTGCGCGAGACCGCCGATTGCGAGACACCTGCCAGGCGCGCCACATCGATCGACGATGGTGGATCGGTGGCAATAGGAGGTTTCTCTGGCAACGGTGGCTCTCTCAGAAGGCTGTCGGGGCCAACGGGTATAGCGCGTCCAGCCGCACCAGAACCAACCTCATTGCGAATAGCTATGCAAATAAGTTTGCATAGCTATTCATTAACGGTATGGATCGAGCGAAATCGGAAATTGGTGCGGGTTGCGAGAGCCAGAAGCCCGCACCCGAGACAGGATTGAATCATGCGCAATGAGCCGCCGAGCTTGTCCCCCCCCAGCCGGGCACCCTATCTCACCGTCGTGTTGCTGGCCGTGACGGGTTTGGCGCTGGCGCTTCCAGGCGCCTATCTCACGACGCTGGGCGGATCGCCCTATTATGTGCTGGCTGGGCTGGCCGTGCTCGTCTCCGCCTATCTGATCGCGCGCCGTCGTTTCGCGGGCGTGCTGTTGTATGACGCGGTGCTGCTCGTTTCGGTGATCTGGAGCCTTGCTGAAGTGGGACTGGACGGCTGGGCGCTGATGCCTCGCCTCGTCTTCCTGGCGGTGGGCGGCCTGTGGCTGCTCCTGCCGCCCGTGCGGCGCTCGCTTTCGCGGGATGGAGGTGTCGCACGGCACATCGGCTGGGCCGCCCCCATGACGGCGCTGGCGGTGGTGGTGCTCGGTTTCGTGACGATGCCGGTCGCGATCATTCCCGCATCTCACGGCTCGCTCTCGGCTCCCAGCCCCGTGGATGCGGCGCTGGTCGGCCATGGCGACTGGTCCCATTTCGGCAATTCCGAACATGGCACACGCTATTCGCCGCTTCGGCAGATCAATGCCGACAATGCCCAAACACTGGAGCAGGCCTGGACCTATCATTCCGGCATGAAACCCGATGGTGCGAGCCAGCCGGGCGGTCTGGAAGTCACGCCGTTGATGGTGGATGGAACGGTCTATGGCTGCACGGCCTACAGCAGTGTGTTCGCGCTCGATCCGATCACCGGCAAGCAGCTCTGGCGCCATGATCCGAAGATGGACTATGCCGGCATCACCCATCCGGTATGCCGTGGCTTGGCCTTCTATCGCGCGCCGCAGGGTGTCACCGAATGCCCGACCCGGCTGCTGCTCGGCACGGTCGACAACCACCTGATCGCGCTCGATGCGAAGACGGGGGCAGTCTGCCGGAGCTTCGGTGAAAACGGCCAGGTGAACCTGCTCGACCGCATGGGCAAGTTCCCGATCGGCTGGTCTTACCCCACCTCGCCGCCGACGATCGTCAACGGCACGGCGGTGATCGGCGCGTTCGTGATCGACGGCCAGTCCACCGATGTGCCGCCGGGCGTGATCCGCGGCTATGATGCCGTCACGGGCAAACTGAAATGGGCGTTCGATCCAGCCCGCCCCAACGATCATGCCGCGCCGGCGCCCGGGAAGAACTATACCCCATCCACGCCGAACAGCTGGACGCTGTTCAGCGCCGATGACAAGCTCGGCCTCGTCTATGTGCCGATGGGCAATGGCAGCCCCGATTATTTCGGTGGCAACCGCACGCCCACGACCGATCATTTCTCGACATCCGTGGTGGCGCTCGACAGCCAGACCGGGGCGGTACGCTGGACGTTCCAGGCGGTACACCACGATCTGTGGGACTATGATCTGGCCGCCCAGCCGGTGCTGACCAACTTCCCGACCGCCCAGGGCACGGTGCCGGCGCTGATCCAGGCCACCAAGTCGGGGCAGGTGTTCGTCCTCGATCGCCGTACCGGCAAGCCGCTCACCAAGGTGGAGGAGCGGCCAGTACCTGTCTCTGATCTGCCGGGGGAGCGCTCATCGCCCACCCAACCTTTCTCGGTCGGGATGCCCGACTTCGTGGGGCCGAACCTCACCGAGGCTGATATGTGGGGCCTCACCCCCTTCGATCAGGAATATTGCCGGATCAAGTTCCGCCAGGCGCGCTACGACGGCCCTTTCACCCCGATGCGTATTGGGCCGAGCATCCGCACGCCGGGTGAGCTCGGCGGTATCGACTGGGGTAGCGTCTCGGTCGACGAAGGACATGGCGTGATGATCGTCAATTCCAACCGCATGGCAGACTATGACGAGATGATCACCCGCGCCGAGGCCAATCGAGAGCATCTCGTGCCCAAGGCCGATCCGCGCGGCGAGAATGCGCCGGGCGCGGCGCAGGCCGGCACGCCCTATGGTGTTCACTGGGGCGCCTTCCTTACCGGGCTCGGCGTGCCGTGCCAGCGGCCGCCTTACGGCTTCCTTACCGCCGTCGATCTGAAGAGCCGCAAGATCCTGTGGCAGCGCACGATCGGCAACGCGGCCAACAGCGGGCCTTTCGGCATGGCTACGCACCTGCCGCTGCCGCTGGGCGCGCCCAATATCGGTGGCTCCATCGTGACGGCCGGCGGCGTGATCTTCATGGCCGCCACGCAGGACCAGTATTTCCGGGCGATCGACGAGCGCACGGGTAAGGTGCTGTGGGCGACGAGATTGCCGGCCGGCGGATACGCCACCCCGATGACCTACATGGGTCGAGACGGACACCAGTATGTCGTCATCGCAGCTGGCGGCAATTCCTCCATGCAAACGGCGCTGGGCGACGTCTTCACGGCATTTCGCCTGAAATGACCGTTCGCTCGGGGCGCCATCACCGCGCCCCGAGCGAACGGCGCCGCCGTCACCCTCTCGACAGACTTCTTCCGGAGCAACGCGCCATTCACGACAGCACGACGCCGCCCCCCATTTCTTCCAGCCGCTGGATCCCGCCTGCGCTGGCCGCCGGCACGTTCGCCTTCGGCACGACCGAATTTTCCGCCATGGGTCTGTTGCCCGACGTCCAGGCGGATTTCAGGATCGACGCCGCCACCGCTGCTCATATCGTCAGCGCCTATGCGCTGGGCGTCACGATAGGCGCGCCGATACTCGCCTTGGCGACCACGAGAATGCCGCGCAAGCTGCTGCTCCAATGCCTGCTCATCCTGTTCGTCCTCGCAAACGCGGCGAGCACAATCGCCCCGAGCTACGGCAGCCTGCTGGCGGCACGCTTCGTGGCCGGCATCCCGCATGGCGCCTATTTCGGGTCGGCGATCATTCTGGCAGCAACCGCGAGCGGTGCCAAAGGGCGGTCGCACGCCGTTGCCAGCGTCCTGCTCGGGCTGACTTGCGCTACCATCGTCGGTGCGCCGCTGACCAGCTGGCTGGGAACGGCGATCGGCTGGCGCGGCAGTTTTGGCGTTATTGCCTCCATAGGGCTTCTAGCTCTCGCAAGCGTCACGATGATCGTCCCGGCGATCCGCACGCGGCCCGTCGCGCTGACGACCGAAATGGGGGCGCTTTGCAAATTGCATGTCTGGCTCACGCTGGCGACGACGGCGATCGGGTTTGGCGGGATCTTCGCCGTCTATACCTATCTGGCACCCGACCCTGATCGAAGGGGTTCATGCCAGCCCAATGATGGTGCCGCTCGCGCTGGTCCTGTTCGGTTTTGGCATGACTGTCGGGAGCTATGTCATTCCGCATCTCGCGGAAGGACGGATCATGCTCGCGATCGGAGCGCTGCTGACCTTCGTCGCGGTGTCGCTCATGCTCTTTGCGCTTTTCTGCGGATCGACCGGCGGAGTCCTGATCACCGCCTTTCTGATCGGGTGTGGCGGCGCGCTGGCGACGGTGCTCCAGACCCGCCTCATGGAAGTTGCCGGCGAGGCCCAGGCTTTGGCGAGCGCCCTTAATCAGAGCGCTTTCAATCTCGCCAACGCCCTGGGGCCCTTTTTGGCAGGACTGGCAATCGATGCAGGCTATGGCTGGAAGGGGGCCGGCTGGACCGGGGCTCTGCTCTCGCTGCTTGGCATTGCGATCTGGGGGATTGCTGCAGCGGTGCCATCGAAAAGCCAGGTACAAGCAACATGACCTGCATTTGCAACGGGAACATCGTCCGCCGGCGCCCGCCTTCGCACTTGGGAGCGGCCTAAATGAGGGCATTCTGCCCGGTCGGCTTTTCGCAATCGAGACGGTTACAGCGATCCGTCCGCTCCAATCAAAGCGGGATCAGCCTAAACGGTGAACTCCGAAGCGCATCAGCTCCCCGCGGTCGAGATCGTAGACGGCGTCGAAATCATATCCACCGCCGTCGTTCACGAGGAGTTCGACATCATCGAGATCATACCCTGCAGGCGCGAGTTTCGCCCGCACGGCATGCACGACGATCATCCGATCGCCGGCCGCTTTGTGGCCGGCGAGGTCCGGCGTCATTTTCGCGTCTCCATACCTCATGACACAGCGACATGGATTGTCAGCCGCCTTAGCCTGCATCGCCAGCCTATTGCTGTTCACCTCACTGCGTTCCGACCACGAGACTTTTCCAGCGATCTTCGGTGCGGCCTGCATTGTCACCGCTGCCATGTTTTCTGCACTTCTATGGCGGTCGAAGCCCAAGGGCGACGTCAGCTAGCGCCCAGATCTCGCCATAGACCGCGCAACGGGGCAGTCCCGGGAGCCGTCATTCCCAGCCGACCTTCCACGCTTTTTCGATCGTCGCGGTCTGGGAACAAAGGCGACATTTTCTGTCTCCGAAAAACGACAGCTGTCGCTCGCGAACGGTGCCGGCCAAGTCAAGTGGCAGTTGCCCAATAGGCGTACAGTCGCGCCTGAGCCAGCAACCAAGATATTGCACGTACTTATCTCACGGAATCGATTGATCAAAACGGCCCTAAGTGCCGACTTGTCGAGCTTTCCGCTTTTCCCGCTCCGGAACTTCAGCTTAAAAATCGCCGCCATCCATTCCGGTCTTTGATGTCTGCTTTTAAGGCAAGGCCATTGCGAACTCTATGGTAACGACATCGGGATTGTCGATCCAGCGCTCCCCCACTTCCAGTCGGGTGAGTTGCCAATGATGCCGAAACGCCGCCTCCGGTGACGCGAAGATTCGGGGTCGTGGGCCGAGGCTCACCCAGAAAGGCCCGCGCGAGGTTGGTAACGGGCGACAGCCATGCCGGATGGCATCGTCGCGTGAGACGTCTTGCAGCCGATGCAGAGCCGCGCTCGTGACCACGAGGCTCAAGCGGCAAGCCCAATGCGGCATGATGGTGCCGGGCAACCATACCGCTCGCGATAAAGCGCGAATGCGTTCGGGCTTTTCGCGTTTGGGATGCCGCCAGCGATAATCCCCGTCCCGGAAGAGAACATAGTCGGCCTTGGACAGGCGGGCGTTTCTGCCCATAGCACTAGCGAAGGCGCCGAAACTCTCTCGTACCCAAAGGACGTCACCCGGCTGGCAATGCGCGAGAGGCGATGTGGCAAGCCGGTGAACCACGGTTTTTCGGCCCGAGCGAATTGCGACAAGGTTCGGCGCATCGAATGTCACCGGCAAGCTCAGCATAGCCTTGCGATCGTCATTCCCGAGGGCGGATGGCCTCATAATTATGTCTGAAAAGCGCCGTTGCCGCCTCTGCCCCGATCACGGAAACGTCCGCCTCGACCCACCCGCCGACATGGCGAAACGGTCGCGCCAGTGCTGCGGCGACCAGACGGCGACCGAGCACAGGGCCAGTCGCGAGATGGATCGCCCCATCGAGGTGGATATGGCCGAGTTCCTCCTCGCCGACATACAGATCGACGCCATCGACGTCGTTCGGATGGTAGAGATGCCAGTGCATCGTGGCAGTGACGCCGGGCCACCCCGCGACAGCATCGACGACCGCCTGGAAGGGCTGGGCGAGGACCGGCGGCGGCGCCACCGGTCCCTTATCGGTGCGTGGCATCGTGCCGATCGCCCGATCCGGCTCGGGACCGAGAATTTTCATTGCGTCAGCCATACTCGGTCCTCGCAGCGATGCTCGTCAGCCCAGGATTGCCGGTTTCAAAATCGTCTCGCACCAGGTGCGAAAGCTGGTCGGCGAAGTCGCGCCCGCCGTCCTCGGTTCGGCGTTGTCCAGACCCTCATTCTTGGCGGTCATCATGTCGACATAACCCTGCACGATGACCTCGGACATGCCGAAGCCCGCGATCCTCTGCGCAAAGGCGTCCATCGGGATCTGCTGAAACGCCACCGACCGACCGATCGTCTCCGACAGGATGACAGCCATCTCGTCGAAAGACAGATCCTCAGGACCCAGGACCGCGATATGCCCCTGGCCAGTCCAGCCATGATCCAGCAGCAGATTGGCAGCGGCTGCCGCGATGTCCGCCGTAGCGCAGGTGGGGAATTTGCGATCGGGGACCATCGGCGAGAAGAACATGCCACGCTCCTTGATCGCCCCCGCTTGACCGAGCAGATTGTCCATGAACGAAGGCATCGTCAGCGCACGGAAAGCGACGCCGGTGCTGGCGATCAGATCGTCCATGGCGAGCGAGGCCGTGACGTGTCCGGCCCGACCTGCAACAGACGTCCCGCGCCCCAGTGCCGAAATCGACACGACGCGTTTCACGCCCTGGGCGACGAACGCGTCGCAGGCCGGCCGGCTGAATCCAGAATAGGCTTCATCGAGGCTGGCGGCCTTGGGATCGGGCGGCACCAGCCAGAAAACGCTGTCGGCGCCATCGAAGGCCTCGGACACGACCTCGGCGTCGCCATGCGAGCCGACGATCACATCCACGCTCTCACGGATATTTTCGGGAAGACGAGCCGGATCCCGCGCGATGACACGGACGGGCTCGTCGCCGTTCACGAGATGGTCGAGAAGCTGTCTGCCAATGTTTCCGGTGGGGGCGGTAACGACGATCATAACGCAATCTCCTGCGACAACGATGTAAACGGTACGGTAGAGTATATATGTTGTCAACAGGGCAATTAGCGAGCATGAAGCGGAATGGCTCGACGCGGTGAAGCTCTTCGTGAACATATCCTCTGGACCGCCAAGGATGCGTTTCTCGAGCTGGGATTCGAACGCACGTCGATGGATGAGGTGTCGGCGCGCGCATCGACGTCCAAGCGATCACTCTATGCCCATTTCGAAAGCAAGGAGAGGCTTTTCCTGGCTGTCATCGATCTGGTCCGCGGTCTGTTTCTGGGGCGTCTGAAGACACCCGCCGACTACGGAGACGATCCCGTGGAGGCGCTCACCCTGTTTTGTGCCCGCTACCTCGAGATTTTGCTGTACGAGCCTTCGATCCAGACGATGCGCGTCAGCATGGCCGAGATCGACCGGTTTCCTGACGGGGCCGCGCAATATTTCGACGTGATGTTCGAACAGGTGCAGCTTCTTGTGCAGACCTTCCTGCAAATACGCTTCTCTCTGCAAACCGAGCCGAGCGAACGTGCCGCGCAGCAGCTGTTGGCGGATCTCCTTCATCCTCGGCTGCCGCGAGCGCTGTTCGGAATCGATACGCTCGCAAAAAATTTCGGTGAAGAGGGTCTGTCGAACGACTTCGATTTAAAACCAGTCCGCGATGCTGTCGGCCGCCTCATTTCCTCTCTAAGGGCATAGTTATGGCCGGTGCCGTAGCGCCGGTCGCGCTCTGCCTGACGTTGGCATGTATCAAGCGCCGCTGGCCAGTTCGCGACTCTCGACACGATTGTTACGGACTTGTCGAGTTGGTTGACGACGATCCTGCGCGACGTGCTCGTGCGAACGACGCGGGCAGTCGACGGTGCAAATGACCGGAGCAGATAGTCCACTTGGACCTGTACGCCGCTGAAACCGATTGGGAAGGAACCCACCACGTCCCGCCGGTCGCTGCGGCAGGGACGCACGCGTTGAGATAGGATAGGTCAGCAATTGGGAGCGCTGATCGAGCGCCTGAACGACGATAAGGGGTCGTTAGCGGCCGAGCCGATCACAGACGAAGGGCAAGAAACGACGCGCCGGGGACCGGATTGAAGGAGATCGGCTCAGCCAGGACGAAACCGAAGGCGGCATAGAGATTGTAGAATGGCTCAACGCGCGCGGCTACACGCTCGCGAGCGGCGCGAAGTTCAGCAATTCGAACGTCGCCGGGATCCTCGGCCGCACCCATTATCGCGGTCACTATTTCGACATGACGCTCGACGAGCAGGGCGAACGCGCGCCCGAGGAAAGCTGGGTTCGCGTCGACTGCCCGCGGATCATTCCCGACGAGACGATGGACGCGGTCGCAGCGCTGCGCGCGACCCGCCGGCCCACCGTCACGCCACCGCGCGTCGTCAACGGGCCGACGCTGCTCACCAGGGTCGCCCGGTGCGGCCTCTGCGGCGAGGGCATGACGATCCGCACCGGCAAGGGCGGTCGCTATTCCTATTATTCCTGCAACGCCAAGGTGAGCGCCGGGGCCGCGCGCTGCGGCTGTCCGCATATCCGCGAGGAGCGGCTCGACGGTGTCGTCCTCGCCGCGCTCGATGCGCAGATCTTCGAGCCGGCGCGCCTGCGCATGCTGCTGTCGGAGATGCTGGAGGCGTCCGCCGAGGCCGACGAACGCCGCGCGCGGGATCTCACCCAGGCACGGCTCCAGAAGACCCAGGCCGAAACGCGCCTGCGCAATCTCTACGAACTCGTCGCGGACGGCCATGCATCGCTCAAGGATCCGACCTTCACGACGATGCTCGCCGAAACCAATGGGCGCGTCGCCTCGCTCGCCGCGAGCATCGAGACGCTCGAGCGGCAGATCGGCAAGCGCAGCAAGCGGGTGACGCCCGAGATGGTGGATGCTTTCGCGGCGCTGGTGCGCGACCGCCTGCACGGCGACGACCCCGCCCTCCGCAAGGCCTATGTCGCGCTGTTCGTCTCGGAAGTCGTGATCGACCAGGAGAAAATCCGTATCTCCGGATCGACCCGACTGCTCGAACGGGCCGTCGGAAAGACGGAACCCGGCCTCATGGGCATGGTGCCCATCTTTGACCGGAAATGGTGCCGCTTACAGGACTCGAACCTGTGACCCCCGCATTACGAATGCGATGCTCTACCAGCTGAGCTAAAGCGGCCTGCCGGTGGCGCGCCTCTAGCAGCGGTCTGCGGTGCTCGCAAGCGCTGGCGTGCAGAGACTTTACGCTATTTCAACCATAGCCCCCGCATGATCGGGCGACCGCGTGGCCCGTGCCGCGTATGGCAGCGCTGGAGAGCATCGAATGGACGGCATGCGGGGTATCGATCACGATCCCAGCGAGGGACAGGAACCCGCGCTCGACGTCGTGCGGCCGCCTGCGCCCGCGATCGGCAACGACGAGCGGCGGATGCATGTCCGCGCCTATAATTTCTGGGTTTCGATGCTCGGTGGCCGGGCCTATCCGTGCATCGAGGATCTCGATCCCGAACATTCGGATGATTTCGGGCCGCATTCGGTGCTGCTCGATTTCACCGGCGGCGTCGAGAATCCGGCTATCACCTTCCTCGGCGCCGCGCTGCGCCGCGAATGCGGGCTCGATCACGACATCCACAATATTTCGGACGTGCCGAGTCGATCGCTGCTGTCGCGACTGACCGACCATTATCTCCAGATCATCGCCAACCGCGCGCCGATCGGCTTCGAGGCCGAATTCGTCGGCCAGCACGGGCTGAACACCCTGTATCGCGGCATCCTGATGCCCTTCTCGTCGGACGACGACACGATCGACTTCGTCTACGGCGTGATCAACTGGAAGGAGGCCCCCGGAACCGGCGAGGCGTCGCTCCAGGCCAAGCTGGCGCCGGAGCCCGCCACCGAAGCCGCCCGAATGGACGCGCCGCTCATGAGCCCCGCCGCCGAGAGCGGGCCGGCCTGGGACGCGCCGGTCTGGGCGGATGGCCCGTCGGGCGCCCTGGCGCCGACCTCGCAGAAAATACCGTCCGGCTACGGCGCCGAGGACGAGGAGCAGGAGGAGGATCTGCTGTTCCCCGGCCACAATGCCGCCCTCGCCGATCATCTTGCCGCCGCCCGCGATGAAGCCGAGGCCGCGCAGGGCGCCCGCCTCAAGAGCCGCGCAGCGCTCTATCGCGCGCTCGGCCTGGCCTATGATTTCGCGTTGCTCGCCGATATCCGCCCGGCCGAATATGCCGAGCTGCTGGCCGATTGCGATATCAAGGTGCAGGCGCGCGCACCGATGACGGCGGTGATCAAGCTGGTCTTCGGCATCCATGTCGACAAGGCGCGTGCCACCGAATTCGCCGCCACCCTGTCTTATGCCCAGCGCGTCGGCATCGAAGCGGGCGGGCTCGCCGATCATATCGAGCTGCAGCCGGGCGGCCTCAAGGCGATGGTCGCGGCCGAGCGCCAGGCCCGCAAGCCGGCGACGGCACCGCCGAGCCATGCCGAGATCGCCCGTGCCGCGCTGCGCAAGGTCGCGCCGCAGATGGTGATCGACCTGCCGTCCGACGCCGGCGAGTTCGTGCTGCTGCTCGCCCGTCGCGAGGAGGATGGCCGGCTCGCGGTGATCGCGCCGGTGCCCGAGGAGCAGGGCCTCGTCGATCGGGCGATCCGCAAGATCACGCGCTGACAGCGCCGCCCAAACGCAACAAAGCCGCGCTACGGGTGTCTCTGCCAGACGCGCCGTTGCTTTCGCTTTACAAGCCCCGTCAAAGGGTTGAGCGACGACGTCGAGGGGCGCATATCGACCGCGACATCGGCCCTGAACACGGGGCGAAACCGCGCAAGGAGCGGAAGACATGACGGCATCTGTGGCGAGCGAAACGACCCCCGGCACCGGCGACACGGAGGTGGCAGACGCCCTCGTCCGCAAGATTGCGGCGGTGCTGACGGCCGGCGCCCTGCCCGGCGAAACCGACGGTTTCGATGAGGCCGCGCGGGATGCGGCCGCCGCCTTCGTCGCCCAGGCGGCCGCCCGCCGCGAGCCCGGCAAGCCTAGTTTCGCGCTCGAATCGACCGGCGCCGAGAGCGGCCGACGGCTGATGCGGCTCGCCATCGTCAACGACGACATGCCCTTCCTGGTCGATTCGGTGGCGGCCGCGCTCGCCGCGCGGGGGCTTTCGGTGCATCGCCTGCTTCATCCGATCGTCGCGGTGCGGCGTGACGGCGACGGCCAGCTGATCGGCCTGCTGCCGCCGCGCACCGAAGGCGAACGCCGCGAATCGATCATCTTCATGGAGATCGAGCGGGTCGATGCGAAGGAACGCCGCACGATCGTCGATGAATTGGGCGCCGTGCTCGCCCATGTCCGCGCTGCGGTCGAGGATTGGCCCCTGCTCCAGCATGCGCTCAAGGATAGCGCGGCGAAGCTGCCCGATGGCGAAGGCGCCGCGCTGCTGCGCTGGTTCCTGGATGGCAACATGACCCTGCTCGGGCATCGCCGGGTGGCGACCGATGGCCGGATCGAAAACGATCTCGGCATCGCCCGCGCCGACACCAGCGCCTTCATGTCTCCGGGCACGCGCGCGGCCGCGATCGCCTGGTTCGAGGCGGGCAACGAGGCTCCGCTGCTGCTCAAGGCGGATCGCCTCGCCACCGTCCACCGGCGGGTGCCGCTCGATCTGATCGTGCTGCCGCGTCGCGAAGGCGCGCGCATCACCGGCATCGATCTCCATGCCGGCCTGTGGACCTCCGGCGCGCTCGCGACCCGCCCGGATCGGGTGCCGCTGCTCCGCCGCCGCCTGTCCGATCTGGAGGAGGCGCTCGGCTTCGATCCCCACAGCCACGCCGGCAAGGCGCTGCGCCATGCCATCTACGAGTTGCCCCACGATCTGCTGATCGCCTTCGCGCCGGCCACGCTGCGCGAGGTCGCGCTGACCGCGATGTCGCTGTCCGATCGGCCGCGCCCCAAGCTGCTGCTGGTCGACGAGATTCTCGGCCGCCATATCTTCGCCTTCGTCTGGTTGCCGCGCGACGAGATGACGACCGGCCGGCGTGCCGCGATCGGACGGATGATCGCGGATGCCGCCGGCGGCCAGCTGACCAGCTGGGCGATCGATCTCGGCGACGGCGATCTCGCGCTGATCCGCTACACCGTCGCGATCACCGACAGCGGCACCCGCCCCGATGCCGATCTGCTCGATCGGCGGCTGGAGGAGATGGTGCGCGGATGGGCGCCGGCGGTCGAGGCGGCGCTAACCGATCGGCTCGGCGTGAGCCGCGCGGCACGGCTGACGCTCAGCCATGCCGCCGCCTTCCCGCCGGGCTACCGCGCCCGCGCCGAGGCGAGCGAGGCGGCGGAAGACATCATCCGCATCAGCGGGCTGGAGAACGACGGCGACCGCGCCGCGCGCCTCTATGCCGTGGCCGGGGATGCGGAGGACCGGCTTCACCTCAAAATCTACCGCACCGGCGGGCTGGTGCCGCTGTCCGACGTGGTGCCGGTGCTCGAGGATTTCGGTTTCGTCGTGCTGGAGGAGGTGCCGACCGCGCTCGATGGCGGCCGGCTCGGCCATATCCACGAATTCCTGCTCGATGCCCCGATCGGATCGCGCCCCTCCGTGCTCGCCCGCGCCGAAGTGGCCGAACAGGCGATCGCCGAGGTGCTGAAGGGCCGCGCCGAGAATGATTCCTTCAACAAGCTGATCGTCAGCCTCGGTCTCGAACCCCGCGCGGTCGTGCTGCTGCGCGCCTGGTTCCGCTATTTGCGCCAGACCGGCCTCGCGTACAGCCTGGCGACCGTCGCCGATGCGATGACCCGCGCGCCGGGCGTCACCCGTGCCTTCGTCGCTTTGTTCGATGCGCGGCATGATCCCCAGCACGCCAGCGAGAAGAAGGCCGCAGATGCGCTGGCCGCGATCGACGAAGGCCTGGTCGCGGTCGCCGCGATCGACGATGATCGCATCCTGCGCCGGATGCGGGGGCTGATCCAGGCGATCCTGCGCACCAACGCTTTCTCGGCCGCCGCCGACGAGGCGCTCGCCTTCAAGCTCGACAGCGCCAAGGTGCCCGACCTGCCTGCCCCGCGGCCATGGCGCGAAATCTGGGTCTATAGCCCGCGCGTCGAGGGCATCCATCTGCGCGGCGGCCCGATCGCGCGCGGTGGGCTGCGCTGGTCCGACCGGCGCGACGATTTCCGCACCGAAATCCTCGGCCTGATGAAGGCGCAGGTGGTGAAGAACGCGGTGATCGTGCCGACCGGCGCCAAGGGCGGCTTCTATCCCAAGCAGCTCCCGGCCGCCGCCAATCGGCAGGCCTGGCTCGCCGAGGGCACCGAGAGCTACCGCATCTTCATCCGCTCGCTGCTGTCGGTCACCGACAATCTGGCCGAGGGCAAGGTCGTCCATCCCGATGCGGTGACGATCCTCGACGGCGACGATCCCTATTTCGTCGTCGCCGCCGACAAGGGCACCGCGACCTTCTCCGACGTCGCCAATGCGATCGCGGTCGAGCGCGGCTTCTGGCTGGGCGACGCCTTCGCCTCCGGCGGCTCCAACGGCTACGATCACAAGGCGATGGGGATCACCGCGCGCGGCGCCTGGGTGTCGGTGACGCGCCACTTCGCCGAGAAGGGCGTGGACGTGCAGGCCGACACCATCGTGACGGCCGGCTGCGGCGACATGTCCGGCGACGTGTTCGGCAACGGCATGCTGCTGTCGAAGACGATCAAGCTGGTCGCCGCCTTCGATCACCGCCACATCTTCCTCGATCCTTCGCCCGATCTCGCCACCAGCTGGGACGAACGCGCCCGCCTGTTCGCGCTGCCGACATCGAGCTGGGCGGACTATGACGCCAAGCTGATCTCGGCCGGCGGCGGTATCTTCCCGCGCAGCCAGAAGGCGATTCCGGTATCGACCGAAGCCGCCGCAGCGCTCGGCATCGCGGCGGGCACCTATGATCCGCAGACCCTGATCCAGTCGATCCTGAAGGCGCCTGTCGATCTGCTGTGGTTCGGCGGCATCGGCACCTACATCAAGGCCTCCAGCGAGACCAACGCGGCCGCCGGCGATCCCGCCAACGACGCCAACCGGGTCGATGCGGCGCAGCTGCGCGCCAAGGTGATCGGCGAAGGCGCCAACCTTTCCACCACCCAGGCGGGGCGCATCGAGTTCGGCCTGCTCGGCGGCCGCTCGAACACCGACTTCATCGACAATTCGGCCGGCGTCGATTGCTCGGACAATGAGGTCAACATCAAGATCGCGCTCAACGCCGAGATGACGGCGGGGCGCCTGAGCTTCGAGGATCGCAACGTCTTCCTCGCCAGCATGACCGACGATGTCGCCGGCATCGTGCTGGAGGATAACCGCCTCCAGACCCTGTCGCTGTCCGCCGCCGAGCGCGGCGGCCCGGCGGCGTTGCCGGGCCAGGTCGGCGTCATCACCGAGCTGGAAGCGGCCGGTCGGATGGACCGCAAGGTCGAGGGGCTGCAGGGCAATGACGTCTATGCCCGCCGCGCGCAGGATGGCCATGGCCTCACCCGCCCCGAACTGGCGGTGATCCTGAGCCACGCCAAGCTGACTTTGCAGGCCGCGATCGAGGCCTCGCCGATCACCGGCGACCGCACGCTCGCGCCGATCCTGCACGCCGCCTTCCCGTCGCCGATGCAGGCGCGCTTCGCCGAGGCGATCGACGCCCACCGGCTGCGCGGCGAGATCATCGCCACCAAGGTCGCCAACGCGGTGGTCAACCGGCTCGGGCTGGTCGCGCCGTTCGAGCTGGCCGAAGAGGAAGGCGTCAGCCTGTCGCGCGTTGCCGGCGCCTATCTCGCCTGCGACACGATCTTCGGCCTGACCCGGCTGTTCGCCGATATCGAGGCCGAGCCGATGCCGGAGACCGGCCGGCTCGAGCTGCTCGACGTCGCCGCCCAGGTGATCCGTCTCCACATCGCCGACCTGATCCGCGTCGCCGAACCCAGTGCCCTGCCCGGCGCGATGTCGGCCGCGGTCAGCGCCGGGGTGGAGCGGCTGGACCGCAAGGCCGACGATATCATCAAGGCGGAAGTGAAGGGCGCCACCGCCCAGCTGACCGATCGCCTGATCGCCACCGGCGCCAGCCCCGATCTCGCCCGCCGCGTGGCGCGCCTCTATGAACTCGACGGCGCGATCGCGATCGCCGCGCTGGCCGCGCGTCGCGGCTGGGAAGAGGTCGACGTGGTCAGCGCCTATGTCCGGCTGGGCGAGGCCCTGGGGCTCGACTGGGCCAAGGCGGCGGCGCAGCGGGCGACGTCGTCCGACAGCTGGGAACGGCTGCTCACCGCCGGCCTGGCGCGCGATTTCGAGCAATTGCGGCTCGATTTCCTGTCCCGCGCCGAAAGCATCGGCCCGGCCCAGCTGGTCGACCAATGGCTGACGCAGCACCAGGCGCGGGTCGAGCGCTTCGCCCGCCTGGTCCAGCGCGCGCGCACCGCATCGGCGGTCAGCCCGGCAATGCTGGCGCAGATCGCGGCCCAGGCCCGCATCCTGCTGTCCCGCCGCGCCGACACCGTCATCGGCGCCGAATAGGCGACCCATGCCGCAACGATCCGGACTCGCCCGATGGGCCTGGCCGGATCGCGCGGAAGCCGCCGTCATCGCGATAGCCGTTGCGAGTCGTTCTCATTATCCGTAGAGAACCGTTCGAAGACGCTTGGCGGGACATGATGCAGGCAATGGCGGCGGGATGGATGATGGCAGTGGCGATGCCGGCCGGCGATGCGGACAGCGTCTGGACGGCGAATGCCGGCCGGCACGCCATGCCCGGCCGGCCCGGCGCGTCCCGCCGCGATCATGAAGCGCCGGATGCGAACGCAGCGTGATGCCCCATAGCGTGAACACCTTCGCCCTGCCGTTCACCCGGCGCTTCTGGGTGATCGTCCATCGCTGGGCGGGGCTGACGCTGGCCTTCTTCCTGACCATCGCCGGCTTCACCGGCGCGATCATCCCGTTCGAGGAAACGCTCGGCTTCGCCAGCCGCCCCAGCCTCTCCCGCGCCACCCCGCCCGCGCCCGGCATGGTGCCGCTCGATGCGGTGACGATCGGCGAGCGGGTCGAGCGGCAGACCGGCGGCATGATCGCCTATCTCCCGCTCGAAGTGCCGCGCGACCATGCCATGCAGATCTTCGTGGCGACGGCGCCCGGCGGCAAGGCGCTGCCCTATGACGTGATCTGGGCCGATCCCTATAGCGGCCAGGTCCGGCTGGCCTTCACCTGGGGCGGCGTGCGCGATGGCCCCGAGAATATCGTGCCGTTCCTCTACCAGCTCCATTACGGCTATGTCGCCGGCCTGTGGGGAATGTGGGCGTTCGGCGTGGCGGCGCTGGTCTGGACCGTCGACTGCTTCGTGGGTTTCGGCCTGACCCTGCCGATGCGCCAGCATTATCCCCATCCGGCGCGCGGCATCCAGGCGTGGTGGCGGCGCTGGAAGCCGGCGTGGAAAGTCCGCCGGGCGCGGGGGCACAAGCTCAACGTCGATCTTCATCGCGCATCCGGCCTCTGGCTCTGGCCGGTGCTGCTGGTGTTCGCCTGGTCCGGCGTCGCACTGGCCCTGCCCTCCGTCGAGCAGCCGGTGATGAGCCTGTTCGGTGCCGAAGCAGGTTTCCTCCCCCCGCCCCGGGCGACGCCGCTCGCGACGCCGCCGATCGGACGGCGCGACGCGATCGCGCGCGGCATGGACGATCTTCGTCGCATCGGGGCGCGGCGCGGCTTCACGGCCGAACGGCCGACGATGCTGAGCTATGATGCGATCAGCGGCACCTACACCCTCTATGCGCGTACCAGCCTCGATGCGCTGTCCGAAGGCGGGCGGACGATGGTGTGGATCGATGGCGCGACAGGCCGCGCCCTCCATCTCCAGGATCCGATCGGCGCCACCGGCGCGAACCGGGTGATGACATGGTTCACCATGCTCCACATGGCCGAGGTGTTCGGCCTGCCCTACAAGATCTTCACGTCGTTGCTCGGTGTCGCGGTGACGATGCTGAGCGTCACCGGCGTGCTGATCTGGCTCAAGAAGCGTTCGGCGCGCATCGCCGCCCCTCACCGGCTGCACAGGCCCCATCCGCCCCACCCCCGTCCGGCGGCGACGCGGGAGAAGGCCGAGGCCTGATCCCGCTTACATGATCCTCAGGCTGATATGGGCGACCAGGCCGCCATTTTCGTGATTATGGAGCGACAAATGCGCGCCGAAGGTGTGCGCCTGGGCCCGCGCGATGGTGAGGCCCAGCCCCGAACCGTGGGACGGAGATCGCTCGCCCTGGAAGCGGCGAAACGGCTCGAACGCCTCGTTCAGCGCCGCTGGCGGCAAGCCGGGGCCATGATCGCGGACGCTGATCACGAGGTCCGATCCGACAAGCCCGCAGGACAGCTCGGCATCGCCGGCATATTTGATCGCATTGTCGACGAGATTGCTCACGCAGCGGCCCAGCGCGTTCGGCTTGACCCGTGTGCGTGCGCCACAGCCCGAAACGAAGCGCACGTCGGCGCCGAATTCGGCCGCATCCTCCGCGACGCTGGACAGGATCGAGTCGATATCGACGATCGACCAGGGCTCGCGGCTCTCGCTGCTGCGGGCCAGCTCGAGCCCGTCGCGGACAAGGCGCTGGGTCGCGGCGAGATCGGAGATCAGGCGCTCACGCAGCGTCTCGTCGGCCACCTGCTCGAGCCGTAGCCGTAACCTGGTGAGCGGCGTCTGGAGGTCGTGGGCGACCGATGCCAGGATCTGGGTGCGCTCGCGAAACCCTTCCCGCACCCGATGCTGCATGACGTTGAACGTCTCCAGCGCGACCCGTACCTCGCGCGGTCCGTCCTCCGGGATCGGCTCGGGATCGACCGTCACCGAGAAAGCGCGGGCGGCGCTGGTCAGCCGCCGCAACGGGGCCGTCGCGAAGCGCGCGACGATCATCGACAGGGCCAGGCTCGCGGCGACGATCAGCAGCAGATACACCGGATCGAGCGTGGAGCTGGGCGGAATACGGAACGGCGCCAGATCGATCGACATGCGCCGTTCCGTGCCGCCGGTATCGCGGAACAGCACGAACCAGCAATCCGGGAGCATATTGTCGTTCATCCCCGCCACGCGGATGAAGCTATCGAAATTCGGGAAACAGCTGCCATGCGGCATCTGCATGGCACGCGCATCGGCCCGCGCGCCCAGCTGCGCTGCGAGCAGTCGGCCGAGATTGGCATCCGGGGTCATCGTGCGCCACTCGATCGGCGCATCGCGCGCACCGAGGATGCGGTGATCGTAGAGCAGATCATGGGTCCGCACCGGATCACGGGCGAAGCGCGACGCCATGTCGACGGTGCTCGCCACCACCCGATCGAGCTGCACGCGCTTGAAATCATGGACGCGGGCATGTTCCGCCGCCAGCAGCGAGATGATCGCCGCAGCGGCGATGCCGACGGTGAGAATCAGGACCAGACGCCCCGCCAGCGATCCCACGAAAGCGGCCAGGCGGGCGAACAGGCGTTTCACTCGAACACGATCGGGCCGGGCATCACATAGCCTTCGCTGCGCACCGTGAGGATCACCGCCTCGCCGCCGGGCTCGGCCGCCAGCTTCTGCCGCAGCCGGCTGATCTGGAGATCGATCGAGCGATCGAAGGCGACGGTGGCGCTGCGCTCCGGCAGCAACTCCTCGCGCGACAGCACCTTGCTCGGCGAATCGAGAAAGCGGGTCAGCAGGCGATATTCGGCGGCGGACAGCATCACCAGCCGGTCGTCTGCCGCGATCAGGCGGCGCTGGTGGAGATCGAGCCGCCACGGGCCGAACCGCGCGATGCGGGCGTTGCGCGGCGTGCCGCTGCCGCCATCCGGCACCCGCACCCGCTTCAGCAGGTTGCGGACGCGGGCCAGCAGTTCGCGCGGCTCGAACGGCTTGGTGAGATAGTCGTCGGCACCGAGTTCGAGGCCCAGCACCCGATCGATCGCGGCATCGCGCGCGGTCACCATGATGATCGCGCCTTCATAGCCTTCGCTGCGCAACTGGCGGCACAGATCGATGCCGTCGCCGTCCGGCAGGTTGAGATCGAGCACCAGCAGATCGACCGGCGCCTTGAACATCGCGGCCCGCGTTTCACGGACGCTGCCGGCAGCCACCACCGCATAGGGTTCGCGGTGAAGCTGCGCGATGATGAGTTCGCGAATGTCTGGATCGTCTTCGGCGACGAGTATGCACCCGCCAGCCAGCTCCGTCTGCTGAACCATGCCACGCCTATAACCCAGCCGGGTTCCGTCGTCTTCCGGCGCGATACACGGCGATACAAAGCAATACCGCCGCCTACGTGCCGTTACCCAACGATCCTGTTCTCTTCGACAAGCCTGGCGCACGGCGGCATCATTGCATTCGAGGAACGAGTCCGTGCCGCTTCAGCAAATCCGTCGATCGGCGTCCATCGCCGCCATCACCCTGGCGCTGCTCGCCACCGCCTGCTCCAGCGACAAGAAACCGCCCGCCGCGCCGACCCCCGAAGTCGGCGTCGTCACGCTCGCGACCGCGCCCGTGACCGTCTCCAACGAGCTGACCGGCCGTACTGCCTCCACCACGGCATCCGACGTGCGGCCGCAGGTCGATGGCATCATCAAGGCCCGGCTGTTCCAGGAAGGCTCGGTCGTCCACGCCGGCCAGCCGCTCTACCAGATCGATCCGCGGCTCTATAAGGCGACCCTCGATTCGGCGCGCGCGCAGCTCGAAAATGCGCAGGCCACCCTCTTCACCGATCAGGCCAAGGCCAATCGCTACAAGACGCTGAGCGACAACCAGGCGGTCAGCCGGCAGGATATCGACGATGCCGTCGCCGCCGCCCGCGCGGCGCTGGCCAGCGTCCACCAATATCAGGCAGCCGTCGAGACGGCACGGGTGAACCTCGAATATACCCGCGTGCTGGCCCCGATCACCGGGCGGATCAGCCGCTCGTCGGTCACCCCCGGCGCGCTCGTTACCGCCGCGCAGACCACCGCGCTGGCGACGATCCAGCAGCTCGATCCGATCTATGTCGACATCACCCAGTCCAGCGCCGATCTGGTGAAGCTGCGCCAGGCGCTGGCCAAGGGCAGCGTGCTGCCGAGCAGCGCCGCGGTGCATCTCAAGCTCGAAGACGGCAGCGATTATCCGCAGACCGGCACGATCGAGTTCAGCGAAGTGACGGTGGACGAGGATGCCGGCACCGTCACGCTGCGCGCCCGCTTCCCCAATCCGCAGGGCCTGCTGCTGCCCGGCATGTTCGTGCGGGTCGAAGCGCCGCAGGGCATCGTGCCGAACGGCATCCTCGTGCCGCAGCAGGGCATCGCCCGCGATGCCAAGGGCGATGCGACCGCGCTCGTCGTCGATCAGAACAACAAGGTGGTGCAGCGCAACGTCACCACCGGGCAGGCGATCGGCAACAAGTGGCTGATCACCGCGGGGCTCAAGGCCGGCGACCGGCTGATCGTGGAGGGCACCGCCAACGCCCGCGACGGCGCCACCGTCAAGCCCGTCTCCGTCAAGCTGGACGACTAAACCATGGGTATCAGTCGTTTCTTCGTCGCCCGGCCGATCTTCGCCTGGGTGATCGCGATCGTCATCATGATGGCCGGCATCGGCGCGATCATGAGCCTGCCGATCGCCCAATATCCCGACGTCGCGCCGCCGTCGGTGACGGTCACCGCCACCTATCCGGGCGCATCGGCCGAGACGCTCGAGACCAGCGTGACGCAGGTGATCGAACAGCAGCTGATCGGCATCGACAATCTGCTCTATTTCTCGTCGAGCTCGGACAGTTCGGGTTCGGCCAAGGTCACCGTCACCTTCGCCAAGGGCACCGATGCCGACATCGCGCAGGTGCAGGTGCAGAACAAGGTTCAGCAGGCGACGTCGCGCCTGCCCAGCGAGGTGCAGGAGCAAGGCCTCACCGTCACCAAGTCCAACGCCGACTTCCTGCTGATCGTCGGCCTCTACGACAAGACCGACCGCGCCACCGCCAGCGACATTTCCGATTATCTGGTCAGCAATTTCCAGGACCAGCTCGCCCGCGTGAACGGCGTCGGCCAGGTGCAGGTGTTCGGTGCCGAATATGCGATGCGGATCTGGCTCGATCCGGTGAAGCTCGCCGCCCGCCAGCTGATGCCGTCCGACGTGCAGACCGCGATCTCGGCCCAGAATGTCGATCTGTCCGCCGGCCAGATCGGCCAGGAGCCGGCCGTGCAAGGCCAGATGCTCAACGCCGTGGTCAAGGCCAAGTCCCGCCTCCAGACGCCCGACCAGTTCCGCCAGATCGTCGTCAAGACGCTGAGCGACGGATCGGTCGTCCATCTGTCGGACGTGGCGCGGGTCGAGATGGGGCAGGAGGATTACACCACCTCGGCCCAGCTCAACGCCCATCCGGCATCGGGCATCGCCGTCCAGCTCGCGCCGGGCGCCGACGCGCTCAAGACCGCCAGCGCGGTCAAGGCCGAAGTCGCGACTTTGGCCGCGGGGATGCCGCAGGGCTACGCCCTCGCCTATCCGCGCGACACCAGCGACTTCGTGAAGCTCTCGATCAAGGAAGTGGTCGAGACGCTGCTGATCGCGGTCGTCCTCGTCGTGATCGTGATGTTCGTGTTCCTGCAGAGCTGGCGCGCGACGCTGATCCCCGCGATCGCGGTGCCGGTGGTGCTGCTCGGCACCTTCGGCATCCTCGCGCTGTTCGGCTATTCGATCAACACGCTCACCCTGTTCGGCATGGTGCTGGCGATCGGCCTGCTGGTCGACGACGCGATCGTCGTGGTCGAGAATGTCGAGCGGATCATGGCCGACGAGGGGCTCGACCCCGCCGACGCCACGATCAAGTCGATGGGCGAGATCGGATCGGCGCTGGTCGGCATCGCGATGGTGCTGTCGGCGGTGATGCTGCCGATGGCCTTCTTCGGCGGATCGACCGGCGTGATCTATCGCCAGTTCTCGGTGACGATCGTCTCGGCGATGGTGCTGTCGGTGATCGTCGCGCTGATCCTGTCGCCGGCGCTGTGCGCCACCCTGCTCAAGCCCGGCAGCCATGATCCGCTGAAGCGCGGCGGCCTGTTCGGCAAGTTCAACCGCTGGTTCGATCGCACCACCAATCGCTATGTCGATACCACCAAGGCGGTGATCGGGCGCAGCTGGCTGCACATGATCGTCTATGCGGTGATCGTCGCGGCGATGGCGCTGCTGTTCATGCGCCTGCCGACCGGCTTCCTGCCGACCGAGGATCAGGGCACGGTGATGGTGCAATACACCCTCCCCCCCGGCGCCACCCAGGAGCGGACCAACAAGGTGCGCGGCGAGGTCGAGGATTTTTTCCTCAAGAATGAACATGCCAATGTCGCCAGCATCTTCGCGCTGACCGGCTTCAGCTTTTCGGGGTCCGGGCAGAATGCCGGTCTCGGTTTCGCCAGCCTCGCCCCGTTCGACCAGCGCAAGGGCGCCAAGAACGCCGCCGACGCGATCAATGGCCGGGCGATGGCGGTGTTCGGCAAGTTCCGCGACGCGCAGGTGTTCGCGCTGACCCCGCCCGCCATTTCCGGCCTGGGCCAGTCCAACGGCTTCACCTTCGAGATGCTCAACACCAGCAACATGTCGCGCGACAAGTTCGTGGCATTGCGCGACAAGCTGATCGCCGCCGCCAACAAAGACCCCAAGCTGTCCGCCGTCCGCGCCGCGACATTGCCCGACACGCCGCAGCTGCGCGTCACCTTCGACGATGCCAAGCTCGCCGTGCTGGGCCTCAGCGAAAGCGACGCCACCGGCACGCTGAGTTCGGCGTGGGGCAGCACCTATGTCGACGACTTCGTCGATCGCGGCCGGGTCAAGCGCGTCTACATGCAGGCCGATGCGCCCTACCGGATGCTGCCCGACAATCTGGACAACTGGTACGTCCGCTCCAGCGCCACCAGCACGGGCACCGCGCCCAGCACGATGGTGCCCTTCTCCTCCTTCACCACCACCGGCTGGGAAAAAGGCGCCAACAGCGTGTCGCGCTTCAACGGCCGCTCCTCCTACGAGATCGATGGCGACGCCGGCGCCGGCTATAGCTCGGGCGATGCGATGAAGGAGATGATCGCGCTCCAGCAGAAGGTCGCACCCGGCACCGGCTATGCGTGGAGCGGGCTCTCCTATCAGGAGAACCAGTCGAGCGGGCAGGCGCTGTATCTCTATGCCCTCTCGATCCTCGTCGTCTTCCTGTGCCTCGCGGCGCTCTACGAGAGCTGGTCGATCCCGTTCGCGGTGCTGCTGGTCGTCCCGCTCGGCGTCATCGGTGCGGTGCTGGCGGTGACGGTGCGCGGGCTGGAGAACAATATCTACTTCCAGGTCGGCCTGCTCACCACGATCGGCTTGGCGGCGAAGAACGCGATCCTGATCGTCGAGTTCGCCGAAATGGCACGCCGGGGCGGCAAGGACATGCTGGAGGCCGCGCTGGAGGCGGCGCGCGTCCGCCTGCGCCCGATCCTGATGACCTCGATCGCCTTCATCGCCGGCGTGTTCCCGCTGGCGGTCGCCACCGGCGCCGGCGCACAGAGCCGGATCGCGATCGGTACGGCGGTGCTCGGCGGCATGTTCACCGCCACCGCGCTCGCCATCTTCTACGTGCCGATGTTCTTCATGCTGGTCGGCCGCCTGTTCCATCGCGGCGGGGCCAGCGCCAAGCCCGTCGCCCCCGAGCCCAAGGAAGCCTGATGCGCCGCATCCTCCCCCCGTCGGGCATCGCCCTGCTGTGCCTCGCCACCGCCTTGTCGGGTTGCGACATGGCCCCGCATTATGCCCGCCCTGCCTCCGCCGCCCCTGCGCAATGGCCGCAGGGTGCCGCCTATGGGCCGGATCTGGCCGATGCGGCAGGGCTGAAATGGCAGGATCTGGTCGCAGACGCGAAGCTCCGCACGGTGATCGGCCAGGCGCTCGCCAACAACCGCGATCTGCGCGCCTCGCTCGCCAGCGTCGCCTCGGCAAGGGCGCAATATCATGTCGAGCGATCGGCCCAGCTGCCGACGATCGCGGCCGGCGCGGACGCCAACATCACGCGCGGCATCAAGAGTTCCGCGCTCAGCTCCAACAGCTATGATTCGACGATCGGCATGAGCAGTTTCGAGATCGATCTGTTCGGGCGGCTGAAGAACGAGACCAAGGAAGCGCTGGAGACCTATCTCTCGACCGAATCCGGGATGCGGTCGGCCAAGCTCACGCTCGTCTCCGAAACCGCGACCGCCTATGTGACGCTCGCCTCCGACATGGATCTGCTGCGGATCGCGCAGGAGACCATCGTCAGCGGCCAGCGCTCGCTCGATCTCACCCAGTCGCTGCTGGCATCCGGCCTCGCCAGCGCGACCGACGTGCAGAATGCGATCACGGTCGTCGAGCAGGCGAAGTCGGATGTCGCCAATGACACCACGCTGGTCGCGCAGGATCGCAACGCGCTGGAATTGCTGGTCGGTGCGCCGGTCGCCGACGATCTGCTGCCCGCATCGCTGAATTCGCTCGATGGCGCGATCGGCAATGTGCCGGCGGGGATGTCCTCCACCGTCCTGCTCCAGCGACCCGACGTGCTCGAGGCCGAGCACAGCCTCAAAAGCGCCAATGCCGGCATCGGCGCGGCGCGGGCCGCCTTTTTTCCCACGATCACGCTGACCTCGGCGGTCGGCGTCGCCAGTTCGGCGCTGTCCTCGCTGTTCACCGGCGGCGCGCTCAACTGGTCGGTGGCGCCTTCGGCCAGCCTGCCGGTGCTGGGCGGCGCCACCAAGGGCAATCTCGAATATGCCAAGGCGCAGCGCGATTATTACCTCGCCGAATATGAGAAGACGGTGCAGTCCGCCTTCAAGGATGTAGCGGACGGCCTCGCCCGGCGTGGCACCATCACGCGCCAGCGCGATGCGCAGGCCCGGCTCGTCGCCGCGGCGTCCAAGGCCTATGATCTGGCGGACGCGCAATATCGTGCCGGCACCGTCTCCTATATCGACGCGCTGACGGCGCAGCGCACCCTGTATGCTGCGCGGCAAAGCCAGGTCGCGACGATCCTCACCGATATCGGCAACCGCATCACCCTCTATGGCGCGATCGGCGCCGACGACAGCCTGTAACCCCGACAACGGAAATATCGGATCGGCGACTTTTTCGGGCCGGTTATCGTTGCTCATGCGGCACAAATTCCGCATGGTTAATGCCGTGCTTTCGGTGCTCTTCCCTATCCTGTCTACGCGTTGGCCCGGCGCGCGTGATCGTGTCCGGATCGGCGCGCCCTCGCGCCGGGACGGCACCCGCATCGGCATGGCGGCGTGGCTGGCCTGGGCGATCGTCACCGGCCCCGCGCTTGCGGCTCCGGGACGCTGGACGAACTTCACTTCGACGGTCTTCCATAATTATGGCCGGGACCAGGGCCTGCCGCATCCCGTGCCGACGGCGTTCGCGCAGAGCCGCGACGGCTTTCTCTGGATCGGCACGCAGGGCGGCCTCGCCCGTTGGGACGGCTATCGCTTCACCGCCTACAAGGCCGATCCGGCCAACCCCGGCAGCCTGCCGGACGACTGGATACAGACGCTCCATATCGACGCCACCGGTCATCTGTGGATCGGCACCAGCGCGGGCCATCTCGCCCGCTATGATGCCACGAAAGACCGGTTCGACACGGTGCCGCTCAAGCTCGCGGCGGGAAGCATCCACATCGGCGCCATCACCGACGATGGCGTCGGCGGCCTGTGGATCGGCACCGACGACGGGCTTCGCCATCTCGATCCGTCGAACGGCAGGATCGTTTTGCTGCGTGCCGGCACATCGGGCGCGGAAGGCCTGCCGGGCGGCGCCATACAGGCGGTATTGCGCGATCGGGCGGGCGCGCTCTGGGTCGGCACGACGGACGGGCTGGCACGCCGGCCGACAGGGGCCCGGGCGTTCGTCGCCGTGCCGATCGGCGATACGGCGATGGGCGTATCCGCGCTGTTCGAGGAACCGAACGGCCGCATCTGGATCGGCACGACCAGCAAGGGCCTGTTCGTCATCGATCATGCCGGCGCAACACCACGCGCCGTCGGCACGGCCTACGACCTGCCACCGAGCGCGGTTTCCTCGATCTGCATGGTCGGCCCTCACGAGATTTGGGCCGGTCTGCGCAGTTCGGGCATCATTTCCGTGGACACCCGCAGCGGCAACATCGGCTTCATCCGCCACGATCGCAGCGTAGCGAACAGCCTCACCCATAACGATGTCTGGGCCCTGCTGCGGGACGATGCGGGTGGCATCTGGGTCGGCGGCACCGGCGGCCTCAGCTACCATCCGCACGATCCCGGCCTCGTCTCGACCATCTATGGTGCGCAGCAACGGCCGGGCAGCCTGAGCGCCAGCGACGTGCTCTCGATCCTGGCCACCCGCGATGGACGGATCTGGCTCGGCTATATCGACGGCAGTGCCGACATCATCGATCCGATGCGGGGGCGCGTTGCGACATTCAGGTCCGATCCGGGGGCTCCTGGCCATTCCCTGCTGCGCGACGCCGTCTTCGCCATGACGGAAAGGGCGGATGGCCAGGTCTATCTCGCAACCCGCCGCGGGCTCTATCTTGCCGATCCGGTGACCCATGGCGTCGCGCTCGTGCCCATCCCCGGCCGCGATCCGCACGCCGCGATCAACGCGCTGGCCATCGACAATGGCACACTATGGATCGGTGGCGAATATGACGGCATCCGCGCAGTCGTCCCGGAACATGGCGCCGGTCTCCGCACAGCCCCGGCATTCGGCCCGGCGGATGCCGCGAAATTGTCTAACCCCGACATCAACATCATCCTGAGCGGAACCGGGAGCGATCTGTGGGTCGGCACCCGCAACGGGCTGAACCGGATCGATCTCGCCGCCCACGCGGTCGAGCCGATCCTGGCCGATCCCGCCGATCGGCAGGCGCTGGGTGGCGGCTTCGTGTCGGCGCTGCTGGTCGATCGGCGCGGGCGGCTCTGGGTCGGCACCTTCGGCGGCGGACTGGCGCTGATGACCGGCCGCGACGCCGCCGGCCGGCCGCGCTTCCGGCGCTTCGGCGTGGCCAACGGCCTGCCGCACGAGAATGTCGACAGCCTGGAAATGGACGGCACCGGGACGATCTGGGCCGGCACCGACGACGGCCTCGCCCGCGTCGACTCCGCCACCTTCGCGATCCGTCGGGTCGGCCCGGCAGACGGCTCCGCGTTGCGGGATTATTTCGTCGGGTCGCGCGGTGCCGATGCGGCCGGGGAGGCCCTGTTCGGCGCCAAGGACGGGCTGACGGTCGTGCGCCCCGGCGTCCTGCCGCCGTGGCGCTTCCGGCCGCCGGTGGTGGTGACCGATGTGCGGGTCGGCGGCATTTCCGTGCCGATCGCCCCGTTCAACCATGCCGGCAACAGCACGCCCGTCGTCCTGACGCCTCGGACCAACAGCCTCGCCGTCGAATTCTCCGCGCTCGATTTCACGGCGCCCGAACGCAACCATTATGCCTACAAGCTCGACGGATTCGACCAGGCCTGGACGGAGACCGATGCCAGCCGCCGTCTCGCAGCCTACACCAATCTTCCGCCGGGCGATTATATGCTGCGCCTGCGCGGATCCAATCGTGACGGCCTGTGGACGGAACGCGATCTGGCGGTGCCGATCAGGGTTCTCCCGTCATGGTCGCAGCAATGGTGGGTGCGTCTGGTCGCCGCCTTGCTGCTGCTGCTTGGCATCGTCGCCCTGTTCCGCTGGCGAACCGGCTATCTGCGTCGCCGGCAGGGCGAACTCGAACGCCAGATTTCCGAGCGCACCGCCGATCTGCGCGCCGCCAACGAACGGCTGGCGCAGCTCGCGACCATCGACACGCTGACCGGCTGCGCCAACCGGCGGCATTTCGTCGAACGCGCACACGAACTGGTGTCGCTAGCCGGACGGCATGACACGCGGCTGAGCCTCACCATCCTCGACCTCGACGACTTCAAGCATGTGAACGACAGCTGGGGCCATCCCGGCGGCGATGCCGTGCTGGCGATGACCGGGCAGATCTTCGACAGCCACACCCGCTCGACCGATCTCGTCGGCCGGATCGGCGGCGAGGAATTCGGCCTGCTGATGCCGCACACCGCGTCCACCGGCGCATGGCTGCTGGCGGATCGCCTGCGCCAGGCGATCGCCGCCACCGTCATCGCCTTCGATGGCCAGACGATCCGCGTGACGGCAAGCTTCGGCCTGGCGGAACTGCGCGCCGGGGAGGATTTCGACAGCCTGTACGGCCGCGCCGACGCGGCACTCTACGAAGCCAAGCAATCGGGCCGGAACCGGGTGAGCTCGGCCCCCGAGGCGACGCCCTGAGCGAACGTCTCACGATCATTTCACGGGAACCTTCTGCCCCTTGGCGCATCCCTACTTCCTGAAGTAAACCGCGCTTTTGCGGATCATCGACAGGCGAGCACCCGACACCCATGACGGACATGAGTCAGCAGGATCGGGAGGCGCGCCGGCTGGCTGCGCTGGATCGCTACAACATCCTCGACACCCCGCGGGAAAGCGCATTCGACGAAGTGGCGCAACTCGCGGCGGATATCTGCGGGGCGCCGATCGCCGTCGTCAACCTGATCGGGGATGGCCGCCAGTTCTTCAAGGCGGAGGTCGGCCTCGGCGTCCGCGAGACCCCGCTCGAGACGTCGTTCTGCGCCCGCGCGATCCTGGAAGACGATTTCCTGCTGGTGCCGGATGCCACCGCCGATCCGCGGTTCGACGGCAATCCGCTGGTGACCGGCGAGCCGCATCTGCGTTTCTACGCCGGCGCCTTGCTGAAGACGCGGGACGGCTATCCGATCGGCACCTTGTGCGTGCTCGACGTCGCACCGAAGGCGCTGACCGAATTGCAGCAGCGCACGCTGCGGGTTCTGGCACGGCAGGTGATGGACCAGCTCGAACTGCGGCTGGCGCTCAGGCAGCGCAGCGAAAAGGAAGAGCGTTACCGCACCCTGTTCGAGGCCATGGACGAGGGCTTTTGCATCATCGAATTCCTCGATGGTCCGCACGGCCCGCTCAGCGACTATATCCATATCGAGGCCAATGCCGCCTATGCCGCAAATGCCGGCATCCCCAACGTCGTCGGGCAGAAGGTCCGCGAAATGGTGCCGGCCGAGGCGGGCGACTGGGTGGAGCGCTATGGCGGCGTGCTGAAGACCGGCATGCCGATCCGCTTCGAGCGCGAATTGGAGGCGACCGGGCGCTATCTGTCCCTCTCGGCCTTCCGGATCGAACCTCAGAGCCGCCATCAGGTCGCCGTGCTGTTCCAGGATATCACCCAGCGCCGCCAGGCCGAGCTCGCGCTCGTCCGGCTCAACGAAACGCTGGAGAGCCGGGTCGCCGATATGCTGGCGGAACGCCGGCTGCTCGCCGATATCGTCGAAGGCACCAATGCCTTCGTCCATGTGCTCGATACGCACTATCACTGGCTGGCGATCAATGGCGCCGCGGCGCAGGAGTTCGAGCGGATCTTCGGCGTGCGGCCGAAGATCGGCGACAACATGCTCGAGCTGCTCGCCGACCAGCCCGAGAGCCTCGGCCCCGCGCAAGCCATCTGGGACCGGGTCTTGGCCGGCGAGGAATTCACCGAGATCGTCTCGCTCGGCGATCCGAGCCGTGACCGATGCCATTACGAGGTCCGCGCGAGCGTGCTGCGCGACGAGGCGGGGCGGCAGATCGGCGCCTATCAGTTCGCCTTCGACGTGAGCGAAAGGCTACGCGAGCAGGAGCGGCTGCGCGATGCCGAGGATGCGCTGCGCCAGGCCCAGAAGATGGAAGCGGTCGGCCAGCTGACCGGCGGCCTCGCCCATGATTTCAACAATCTGCTGGCCGGCATCTCCGGCGCGTTCGAAATGATCGGCACCCGCCTCGCGCAGGGCCGCATGGCGGATGTCGAGAAATATCTCTCCGCCGGCCAGGGTGCCGCGCGCCGCGCCGCCGCCCTCACCCATCGCCTGCTCGCTTTCTCGCGCCGGCAGACGCTCTCGCCCAAGCCGGTGGTGATCAACCGCCTGATGTCGGAACTGGTGGAGCTGGTCCAGCGCACCGTCGGGCCGGCCATCGAGGTGGAGACCGTGGCGGCGGTGGGTCTGTGGCCGACGCTGGTCGACGCCAACCAGCTCGAGAACGCGATCCTCAACCTGTGCATCAACGCGCGCGACGCGATGCCGCGGGGCGGCCGGATCACGATCGAGACCGGCAACAAATGGCTCGACTCCCGCGCCGCCAGCGAACGCGGGCTGGACCCTGGCCAATATGTCACGGTCTGCGTCAGCGACACCGGGACCGGCATCGAGAAGGAGAATCTGAAGCGCGTCTTCGATCCCTTCTTCACCACCAAGCCGCTCGGCCAGGGCACCGGCCTCGGCCTGTCGATGGTCTATGGCTTCGCCCGCCAGTCCAACGGACACGTCCGCATCTATTCGGAGCTCGGTCAGGGCACGATGGTGTGCATCTATCTGCCCCGCCATGCCGGCGAGGCCGACGAGATCGAGGAGGAGCAGGCGCCGACCGCCATCGTCCCCGCGAAGGCCGGCGAGACCGTGCTGGTCGTCGACGACGAGCCGACGGTCAGGATGCTGATCGTCGATGCGCTGGAGGAACTGGGCTATGCCTGCCTGGAGGCCGGCGACGGCCCCGCCGGCCTGCGTATCCTGCAGGCGGGCGGCCGGATCGACCTGCTGATCACCGACGTCGGCCTGCCCGGCGGGCTCAATGGCCGGCAGGTGGCGGATGCCGCGCGCGCGCTGCGACCGACGCTGAAAATCCTGTTCATCACCGGCTATGCCGAGAATGCGGTGCTCAACCATGGCCATATCGAACGCGGCATGGAGGTGCTGACCAAGCCCTTCGCGATCGACGATCTCAGCGCGCGGGTCGATCGGATGCTGCGCGAGAAGGATATGCCGGCGCCCTGACGAAGGCTGCCTGCGCGCGCTGCGCGGGGCTCACCCCCGTCCGGCGGCGATCCAGTCGATCGCCACGATCCGGCGGCGACCATCGACGCGCCCGAGCTGGACCACGATATCGATCATCGAACGGGCATAAGCGAGGGTATCGCGCCGATCGAGGCCCAACCCCGCCTGCATGACCATCAAGGCAAGCTGCTCCAGCGCGCCGCCCGGCGAGTTCGCGTGGATGGTGGTAAAGGAGCCGGGATGGCCAGTGTTGATCGCCCGCAGGAAACTGACCGCCTCGCGCCCGCGCAACTCGCCGAGCACGATGCGATCGGGCCGCAGACGCAGTGCTGCCTGGAGCAGATCGTCGGTGCCGATGCGGGCCTCGCCCAATTCGCCCTTCACCGCGACGAGACCGAGGCCATTGTCATGGCGCAGCCGGATTTCCGGGGTGTCCTCGACCAGCACGATGCGCTCCGCCGGCGAGACTTCGCCGAGCAGCGCATTCAGGAAGGTGGTCTTGCCGGTGGAGGTGCCGCCGGAAATCAGGATGGTCTGCCGCCGCCGCACCGCCTGGGTCAGGAAACCGACCGGATCGGCGACCGGATCGGGCATCGCCGCGAGATCCTGGGTCGTCGGCAGCGGGCCGTCATCATAGGCCGAGAGCGGCAGATCGACCAGCCGATGACGGCGGATCGCCATCGCCCAATGCGCGCGCGTCGCCGATGGCGCCACGAACTGCACGCGCGCGCCATCGGGCAGCATCGCGGCCAGCAACGGCTGCTCGCGGTTGATGCCCTGATGGCTGATCCGTGCCACCTGCTCGGCGAGGCGCTGGAGATGCCGATCGTCCATCTCGGGCAGGTCGATCCGCTGCATCCCGGCACCGGCGCTTTCCACCCAGATCTCGCCCGGCCGGTTGACCAGGATCTCGGTCACTTCCTCGCGCGTCAGCCAGGGCTTCAACGGCGCGAGATAGGCATCGAGATAGACGCCGCCCGCGCCCTTCCCCGCCATCGGCGCGGTCGCACCGCTCATCCGGCCTGCGCCACCGTCGAGAAATCGAGATCGCGCGCGGTGAACACCCGGATCGGCTGGCCCTGCGGTACATGCACGGTCGGCGGGATCTGGCCATTGCCCTGCGCGGCCACGGCGCCGGCATTCTGTCCGCTCGACAGCACGACCGAATTATTGCCGATCGCCGAAAGGCCGCCGATCACGGTGAGCAGCGCTGCAGCGCCGAAGCGCTTGAGGAAATGGCTGTCGACCTTGCCGGTCAGGCCCGACGTGCCGGAGAAATCGACCGCCGGCGAACCGAGCGCCACCGATACGCCATCCGGCCGGATCAGCCGCGTCCAGATGACATAGGCGCGCGTCTGCCCGGCCGCGAGGCCGGACTTGTACTGGCCGATCAGCCGGGTCGAACGCGGGATGAGGATATGGGTGCCGTCGAAGGACCGCACGTCGCGGCTGACCACGGCGCGGACATAGCCCGGCAGATCGGTGTCGATCGCGGTTTCCAGCACCGCCGGGATCAGGGTGCCCTGGGTGACGGTGTTGGCGGGATCGCTGAGCTTCTCGGCGCTGACGACATCCTCCGATCCGCCGACGCGCAGCGCGAACTGATCATTGTCGCCGGTCACGGCGGGAACGGTCGCGACCCCGCTCTTGCCCGGTGCGGGGGGCGCTGTGGTCGCCGTCTCGGTCGCGGGCGCGGTCGATCCGTCGAAGACCATCGCCGGCGCGGCGGCGGCCTCGACCTGGGCGATGGATATCGGTCGCGTGGCGACCGGCAGCGGTACGGGCAAGGCCGGAGGAGCCGCGGTCACCGGCGACACCGCCGGCGGCGATACCGGCAGCGGGGCTGCGATCGGGGCCGGCGCGCGATGCTGGCTCATCATCCAGAAGGTACCGCCGCCGAGCAGGAGCGCGACGGCGCCGCCGATCGCCAGCCCGGCGGAATCGGAACGGCGCCCGGCCTGCGCCACCAGCGGATAGGCATTGCGGCTGGCCAGCACCAGCGCCTGCGGATCGGCCTGCGTGCGCGGATCGACATCCATGATCGGGCGCAGCAGGATCGGTTCGCGGGTCGGCGTCATGGCTGGGTGCTCGCGGTCTGGGGAGCGGCGTCATCGGTCGCCCGCACCGGCTTCGGCGGGCGCGGCGCAGGGGTCAGCGTGGCGATCAGCTTGCCTTGACGCAGCACGATCTGGGGCGGCACACCATCGACCACCACATAATCGCCCTTCACGGTGTAGTTGACCGGCCCCTCCTCGCCATTGGGCTCGCGGACGAGGATGGCCGGCATCGTCGCGTCCTTCGGCCACGCCAGCCATGTCGATACGCCGTCATCGAATGCGCGGCTCGGCAGGAGCTGCTTCGGCCCATTGGTGGCCCAGTTGAAATCGAGATCGGCCGGCGTCGTCTCGGGTGCCTTGGGCGCCGGCGCCTCCACCGCCGCGATCACGGGGGCGGGAGCCGGCATCGTCACCGGCGTCGGCCGCGGCGGATAGGTGAAGCGCAGTTCGTAGAGCGGCGCCCGCCCCGGCGTCGTGACGAGATCGAAGAGATAGGTGCGCTGATCGGTGACGACCGTCATGTTGGTGCGGGCCGGCGCCTTCATCGGCTTCACGAACAGCAGCGAGGCGCGCTTGTTGGGCGTTACCTGCCAGGTCGAGGAATCGCCGACCGCGATATTCTCGATCCGTTCATCCTCCCCGAACTCGATCGTCGACTGGACATCGGGACGACCGGAGATCGTGACGATCCGGGCGGGGTCATAAAGGCGCGTCGCGATGCGCGGATCGCGCGCGATGACGGGCGACGCCGCCATCGTGGCGAACAGGGCAGTCGACAGGACAAGACGGTTCATTTCAACTGGGCTCTTGATGGGGCGGCGGGCGAGGTGCGGAACCGGCTGCCGACGCCTTGCAGGCGCGCCGATCCGCTGGGTGCGGGTGCGGCCAGCGGGGCGGCGATATCGCGCGTGATCCGGCTGACATTGGTGGTGGTGGACGCTGCCGCCGCCGATCCCCCATCGGGCGCGGGCAGTGCGGCGACGATCGAGCGCACGGTGTCGGCCGCCTGCCCGTTGGCCCGTGTCGCCAGCAGCGGAGCGGGTGCCGCCGCCGCGGCGGGCATTGCAGGCGCGACCGTTGGTTCCGGTGCGGTGCCAAAGGGCAACCGCCAGCCGGCCACGATCGTCGTCGTCACCTTCACCACGATCACCATCAACGCGGAATAGACGCACGCCCCGAGGAACAGAGCCGTGACGGCCTTGGTGGACGTGGTGGTCGAATCCATCAGCGCCGCCTGGATCAGCGGGGCGATCATCGAGAGCGCCGCGCCGCCGATCAGGACGACGAACATCGGCACCATCGCGAACGACACCACCGCCTTCAGCCAGCCCTCGAACAGCCCGCGCGTGCCCGCGAACAGCGCCATCACGATGAACACCGGCCCCACCGCCAGCAAGGCCGCCAACGCCACCTTGGCCGTCACCAGCACGCCCACCGTGCCGACCAGCAGCATCAGGCCGGACAGCCACAGCATCCCCTGCGGCGTGAACATGCCGCCGCCGGGCGTGGCGCCATTGGTGGTCGCGCCGGTCGCGCTCACCACCGATGTCGCAGTCTGTTTGGTGCTGTCCGCGATCGCGGAGAAGATCATGTCCAGCTTGTCCGCGAAGGCGGCGCTGGCCGAACCATGGGTGCCGGCGATCAGCGAGGCGATCTGATCGGGCGCGCCGGTCGTCAGCGTCCAGATCACATTTTGATAGGCCAGCCACGATGTCGCGAAGGTGAGCACCAGCCCCATCGTCATCATGCGCGGGGTGAGCGAGGTGACGCCCAGCCGGGTCCGTCCGGTCAGCAGCCCGATCGCGAAGATCGCGACATAGAGGGTCAGCAGCCCGGTGAGCGCCGGCAACAGCGTGCCATGCGCGCCGAACAGCCGCCCGAAGGCGACCGACGTGCTCTCCCCGGTGCGGCAATCGACCGCGTGCAGCGCCGATGCCAGCCCGCCATTCTCGATGTCGAGCGCGGGGCAGGTCATTCGGCGGCTTCGCTATAAGGCTGATCGTCAGTAGTGCCCGGCCACTCCGTGCCAGTCAGCGCGCGGAACCAGCCAGCCGGGGCATCGCCATGCTCCTCGCGCAGCCGATCAAGCCGGCGGACGCTGGATTCACGGCCGGAAAGGACGGTCAGCAGATCGGGCATGTCGCCCAGATCGAGTCGCGCAACCACCGAATGATTGGCATGGCGGACCAGGAAGCAGCGGCTGTGCGCGGGCAATTGCCGGATCAGCTCCAGCTCATGCTCGGACAGTCCGAAGCCTTCGCAATAATCCTCGGGCCGGGCGCGCGGGTTGGGCGTGAAGATCATCGTCGCGGTCTGCTCGACGATGGCGGACGCGATCCGGCTGTCGAGCGCGTCGCGCGCGGACTGGGTGGCGAAACCGACCAGCGCGTTGCGCTTACGCAGCGTCTTCAGCCAATCGCGGATGCGCGCCGCGAAAACGGGATCGTCCAGCGCCTTCCAGCCCTCATCGATCAGGATCAGCGCCGGCTCACCGTCCAGCCGCTCATCGACCCGGTGGAACAGATAGAGCATCGTCGGGGTACGCAGCGCCGGGCTGTCGAGCAGCGCGGTCATGTCGAAGCCGAGCGTGCGCGCATCGAGATCGAGCGCGTCGACCGCATTGTCGAACAGCCAGGCATGTTCGCCGCCACCGATCCACGGATCGAGCCGCGAGGCGAGGTCGCCCGCCTCCGGTCGGCGCGAACCGCTCAGCAATTCGCGGAAATGGCGCAGGCGGCGGAAGACGGGCGCGGCCTCCATGCAGGCATCGACTGCACCGGCGATCGCCGCCAGCTCGTCCGGGCCTTCGGCGGCCAGCATCACCCCCAGCCAATCGCGCAGGAAGGCGCGGTTGATCGCGGTATCGGGCAGTTGCAGCGGGTTGAAGCCGGTCGGCTCGCCCGGTTGGAGGCGGGCATAATGACCGCCGGCCGCGCGCAGGAAGATTTCCGCGCCGCGATCCTTGTCGAACAGGATGGTGCGCGGATTGAACTTCTGGGCCTGCGCGGCGAGGAAGTTGAGCACCACCGTCTTGCCCGAACCGGACGGGCCGATCACGGTGAAATTGCCGAGATCGCCTTCGTGGAAATTGAAGAAATAGGGCGTCGCGCTGGTCGTCTCGAACACGGTCGCGGCCGGGCCCCAGTGATTGCCGTCGGGCCGGCCGAAGGGCATTCCGTGCAGCGACAGGAAACCCGCCGCATTGGCGGTGGAGATCAGTGCACGGCGGACCAGATAGGCCTCGTTACCGGGAAACTGGCCCCAGAAGCCCGGCTCCAGATTGATATCCTCGCGCACCGCGATCACGCCGATATCGGCCAGCGCCGCGCCAGCCGCCGCCATCGCGCCATCCAGCGCCGACAGATCGCCCGCGCGCACCAACAGCGACAGATGATGATCGCCGAAGCCCGCCTGCCCCGCGCCCAGCGCATCGCGCGCGGCGAGCATCTCGCGCCGCTCGGCTCCGGCTTCCTCGTCGGCCGAACGGATGCGGCGGATGGCGAGATCGATCCGCTCGCGCGCGACCTGGCGGTCGGCCGGCGCGAAGCTCTCGGTCAGCACCAGTTCGTGCGGCAGGCGCAGGATGTTGTCGATCAGCCCGGCGCGGGTGGTGTCGGGATATTCCTTGATCGCCAACATCCCGGCGAAACCACGACCGCCGGCCTGCGACGTCTCGATCGCATCGAGGCCGAAACTGACACGGGCATAGGGAATGTGGTGGCCGAGATCGACATCCTCGGCGGGCAGCAGCACCGGCCGCATCTCGCCATTATAGATGGCCGACAGGATCTCCAGCGGCTCCGAACACGTGCCGCCTGTGCCCGCATAGGTGCCGAGCGTCCGCGCGCCATAGCTTTCCAGCGCAGCGACCAGCGCGGTCGCGGCGGCATCCAGCGCGCGCAGATCGGCGGTATCCGGCTCGGTCGTCTTGCCGGCCAGCGCGCGACGGAGGCGATCGGGCCAGCCCGTCTTGCCGCGCGCCGGGCGGCGCACGATCGTCAGCACCTGCTCGTTGACGAACAGCCGGCGCGTATCCAGCCGCTGCTGCCAGCGCTGGTTGAGCAGGGCGGCGAACGGCGCGTCGGGCGTGCCGTCCAGCGTCACCTGCACGCGGCGGCGGACGATGTGGTGATAGACCACGAAGCGCGCATCGAGCACCGAGCGCAGCATCGTCTCGCGGACGCCGAGATGATGATCGAGCGCCTGGGCATCCTCCGTCTCGAACGGCAGGCCCGGCACCTGGATCATCCGCATCACCGCGCCGTCGCGCAGCCTGAGCGTCGTCGCATCGATGTGGCGCGCATAGGGAAGGCGATCGCCGGCCTTCGCCTCCTTCGCGCCCCATGCTGCTGGCCCCGTCCACGTCATGATCGGCCCTCTCAGGGTGCGTAGCTGTTGCAGCCCCAGCGCTTCCAGTTACGGATGCGGGGCGTGCGGCTGACCTTGGTCAGCCACAGATCGAAGATGCGCGGTTCGCGCAGGCAGGCGAGATAGCCGATGCCGTGGACGACGAGCGCGACGGGCAAGGCCCAGAAGCTGCGCGTCATCAGGAAGGCTTCGGTGGTCACGCCCATGTTGATCACGAAGAAGCTGTAGGTGACGCCCCCGAACATCTGCGGCCGGGTCAGCGCACGGAAGACGGGGGTACGTGTCATGGCTCAGCGCGTGACCTGAGCGGTCGATTGGATGCCGGTGACGATCGCGCCGGCGCCGAACAGCACGAAGCAGCCGACGATCACCGTGGCACCGAAGCGCCAGTTCATCCGGCCGGTGAGCATCATGAAGCCGACCATGGCGACCGCGATCACCGCCACCGCGGTGGCGACATTGCCGAGCAGCGTACCCTGCAGCCAGCCGAGCGCGGCCACGATCGGGCCGGAACCGGCAGGGTTGCCGCCGGTCGCCTGGGCGAAGGCGGCGCTGGATGACAGAGTGGCGACAATAAAGGCAATCAGGCGCTTGGTCATTTCGGAATTCCAGTTTCGCCGACAGCGGCCGGCGCCATGTGGAGGAGGATGTTGGAGACATAGGCCCGCGTCTCGGCGATGGCGGGGACGCCGCCGGCACGCTGCACGCGGCCCGGGCCGGCATTATAGGCGGCCAGCGCCCGTTCGACGTCGCCATCGAACAGATCGAGCATCCGGCGCAGATATTGCGCGCCGCCGGCCAGATTGGCGGCCGGGTTCTGGGCGTCCACCGCCAGCGCGCGCGCGGTGGCCGGCATCAATTGGGCAAGCCCCATCGCGCCCTTCGGGCTGAGCGCCCCGGGCCGCCAGCGGCTTTCCTGCCAGACCAGCGCCGCCAGCAGATCGGAGCTGATGCCATAGCGGCTGGCGGCCGCCAACAGCGACGGCCGCCAGGCATCGGGCACCTGCGGTGCCGCGAGCAACGTCATGGCCGACGCGGGCATCCCCGTGTCGGGGAACGCCGCGTCCGATGGCGTCTGGTCGCTGCCGGCATCGCGCCCGGCGCCGGACGCCCCCCACTGCACGTCGCCGGACATGTGACGGACATAGACCGCGCCCTGGTCATCGATCTGGTAGACATCGGCACGCGCGCCGACCGCCATGACCGGCACAAGCAGGCCCCAGGCCAGGAAAATGATGAATTTCTGCACATTCCCCCCAACCCACAAGGCGAAATGCCGTGAGAAAGGGATCGCATCCTCGAAATGGATGACAAAACCGCGTCACTTTGGTTGAAGAATTGAGACGGTATATTTCTGCATCGAAACAACACGCGGCAATGCCGCCGCCATCTGCGCTTTCGTAGTCGATGACCGCCCGAAAGTTCCAACATTAAAAACTGTTCATGTTTCTCGTCATCCCGCTGTCATCTGACGATGGTGCTAGCGGACGCCGGCCACGAATCCTCGTGGCTTGCGGCTCCGGTTTTTTGGGCCATCCGGCAAATGTTTTCCCGTCCGCGTTGCGTCGCCGCCTGCACCGGGCAGCCGCACCGAACGGATAGGGCGTGTGGAGGAAGCATATGTTCCGCAAGGGGTTATCGACAATAAAGATAGGCTGCATCGCGCTGTTGCTCAGCTCGTGCGGCCATTCCCACAACAGCGCAGACAGCAGCTCGACGGGTGCGAGCCTGAGCGAGCAGGACAAGCTGGCGACGACGACGCCGATCAAGCACCTCGTCGTCATCTTCGGCGAGAACGAATCGTTCGATCACTATTTCGGCACCTATCCGCAGGCGAAGAATCCTTCGGGCGAGCCGACGTTCACCGCCGCCTCGGGTACGCCGCAGGTTAATGGCTATGAGAAGAACGCGACCCTGCTCACCGCCAACCCGAACACCACCAACGCCGACAATCTGGCCGCAGCCGGCAAGGCCGGCTTCTCCGCCAGCTACATGAACCCGTACCGGATCGACCGGACGCAGTTCGATACCGCCAGCCAGAATCACGCCTACACGCCCGAACAGCTCGCCACCCACGGCGGCAAGATGGACGCGTTCGTGACCAACACCGGCAAGGGCATCGCCGGCGGCTCCGGCTCGTTCGGCACGATCGCGCAGGTCATGGGCTATTTCGACGGCAACACCGTCACCGGCATGTGGAACTACGCCCAGCATTTCGCGATGAACGACCATGCCTATACCGACAGCTTCGGTCCCTCGACGCCGGGCGCGCTGAACGTCATCTCGGGCACCACCTCGGGCGCCGACAAGTTCGTCGCCGGCGACACCATCCCCGATGGCCAGGGTGCCTACACCATGGTCAACGACGCCGACCCGTCGGGCGACACCTGCTCGAGCGCGACCGCGAACACGACGATGGCCGGCAAGAATATCGGCGATCTGCTCAACGCCGCCAACATCACCTGGGGCGGCTTCATGGGCGGCTTCGATCTGACCGCCACCAACAGCAACGGCACGACCTCCTGCAAGCGCAGCACCGTGTCGCCGAACACCAGCCGCACGGTGGTGGATTACATCCCGCACCACGCCTGGTTCCAGTATTACGCCTCGACCGAGAACAAGAACCACACCCGGCCGAGCTCGACCGCGATGATCGGCCACACCGAGACGACCGACACGCCCGGCGGCGCAACCGCCGTCAACCACCAGTATGACTATAACGACTTCGTCACCGCGGTGAGCGCCGGCAACTTCGCGTCGGTCAGCTACATCAAGGCTCCGGCGTTCCAGGATGCCCATCCGGGCAACTCCAACGCGCTGGACGAGCAGGCGTTCGTGACCAAGGTCATCAACTTCCTCCAGCAGCAGCCGGACTGGAAGAACACCGCCGTGATCGTCACCTACGACGACTCGGACGGCTGGTACGACCATCTCGCCCCGACCATCATCCGCTCCTCGTTCGATGCGACCACCAGCGCGTCGATCAACGTGCCGAACGGCACCTTTGCGAGCGGCAGCGGCACCATCACCGGCGCCGATCAGGAGAATGGCGCAGGCAGCTGCACCGCCACCGGCGCGACCCAGCCGCTCAACGTCAACGGCAAGGCCGTGAACGGACGTTGCGGCCCCGGCTCGCGCATTCCGTTCATCCTGATCTCGCCCTATGCGAAGGTGAACTATGTCGACAGCACGCCGATCACCCAGTCTTCGGTGATCCGCTTCATCGAGGACAACTGGCTGGGCGGCAAGCGCCTGGGCGGTGGCTCCAACGATGCGACGGCCGGCAGCATCATGGCGATGTTCGACTTCACCCAGGCAGCCCACACCACGCCGCTGTTCCTCGACCCGACCCAGGGCACGGTGACGGCGACCGCTCCGGCGGCCTGATCCTGCCCCCTGTCCGGCCCCGGCGTCCTCTGGTGCATCCAGAACGATCCGGGGCCGGTATCCCCTTCTGGCGTCTCGTCGGGCTCCGGCCCGGCGAGACGCCTTTTTATCGGTCTCGCGAAGCAGCATCATGAACGATCAACCGAGCAGCCCCTCGATCACCCCCACAGGCATGTCGGCCGCTCCCGGTCGCTCCGCACGCATCTGGCGCCGATTGGCGCTCGCCGGCGGCGTGGCCATCCTGGCCCTCGGCGGCGTCGGCGGCTTCTTCCTCGCCTTTCCCGAACGGGCGCCTGCTTCGCTCGATCGCACCATCGAAGACATCACCGGCGCCAACCCGCACCCCGTGAAACTCCTGCGGCCACCGGCGGAACCGCTCAGCCTGCTCGCCACCATCGGCGAGAAGATCTTCAACGACCCCACCCTGTCCGCTTCGGGCCGGCAATCCTGCGCGTCCTGCCACAGCCCCGATCATGCCTATGGCCCGCCCGACGGTCGCTCCGTCCAGCCCGGTGGCCCGGACATGACCTCGGAGGGCGTCAGGCCGCCGCCCTCGCTCGCCTATCTCTACCGGCAGGACATCTTCAGCATCGGCCCGGTCGCGGCCGAGAACGACGCGCCGCCGCCGCTCGATCAGGTGGCCGCGCAGGCGCAGACCACGGCCCGCGCCACCAAGAGCGCCGGTTCGAACACGCTCGCCTCGCTCGTGCCGCGCGGCGGGCTGTTCTGGGATGGCCGCGAGGACACGCTGATGTCCCAGGCCAACGGCCCGATGATGAATCCGGCCGAGATGGCCAACAAGGACAAATATGAGATCGCCCGCAAGCTGACGAGCGCCGGTTACGACAAGCTGCTCCAGCCGCTGTTCGGCGACACCATGCTGCACAATCCCGAGATGCTGTTCACCGAAGCGATGTCGGCGCTCTCGCGCTATCAGATCGAGGCACAGTCCTTCCATCGCTTCAACAGCAAATATGATCTCTGGCTGGAGGGCAAAGCGCGGCTGAGCCATGCCGAGATGCGCGGCCTGCGGCTGTTCAACGATCCGGATCGCGCCAATTGCGCCGGCTGCCACCTCAGCCAGCCGACCAGCGACGGCCTGCCGCCGCTGTTCACGGATACCGAATATGAGGCGCTCGGCGTGCCGCGCAATCCGGCGATCCGCGCCAACCGCGATCCGCATTTCTTCGATATGGGGCTATGCGGCCCGCTGCGCACGGACATCGCCAGGCAGACCCAATATTGCGGGATGTTCCTGACCCCGACATTGCGCAATTCGGCCAAGCGGGGCGTCTATTTCCACAATGGCCGCTACCACACGCTCAAGCAGGTGATGAATTTCTACAATCTGCGCGAAGTCGATCCGGGCAGCATCTATCCCCGCGATGCCGCCGGCAAGATCATCAAATATGACGATCTGCCGACCCGCTATCATGCCAATATCGATGTCGCGGATGCCCCCTTCGACCGGAAAGCCGGCGACAAGCATCCGATGAGCGAAGCCGAGATCGCCGACATCATCGCCTTCCTCCACACGCTGGATGATGCGAACGGCGCGCCCGCCAAGCGATGATGGCGCAGTGGTGTTCAGCTGATCGAGGGATAGCAGGCCGGTCGCGATTTCTTGGTCTGCGCGGCCGTGGTGCTGCCGCTCGCGGTGGTGCCGTAGGTCAAGGTGCCGGCCTTGACCTGCGCGCCGCCGGTGGTGGTGGTGCTCGTCGAGGAGGTGGTGGCTTTGGCGCTGGTCCCGGCGCCGCCGCTCAAGGCGATGCTGGTTAGATGCGACGGCGCATTGCGGCCATTGATCGCGTCGCCACCCGACATGGTGACGCCGATCACGCTCACACCGGCGCGCTCGCTCCGGGCGAGCGCCCGTAGCGCGGAAATGCCGGACGGACGAAATCGCATCAGCGCAGCTTCGGCCGCTTTACCAGGGCGTCATTTTGCCAAATCGGCTCGCGCGCGCCTTCACGCAGGCAGAGGACATAATCCTTGGTCCAGTCGGTCTGCTTCGGCGCAACGTTCCTGCGACAGGTCGAGGGATCAATCGGCGCATCGAAATGCAGGCCAACCCCCCGTTCGGTGACGCGTGCCACCTGCGCTTCGGCATCCTGCACCCCCTGGAACGAGATCCGCAGGCTATCGCCGACCCGCAATCGATGCGTGCAATCCACCCAGGCCCCGGTGCTGGATACGTTCCGCACGCGCCCCTGCAGGACCACGCCGCCATGTCGGATTTCCGCACCCAGGAACAGGCTTTCCCGCGATGCGCGCGGATCGGGGGATGACGGATCCGCCACGTTGGACACAGGGTCTGTCATACATCACGCTACCGTTAAACTCGTTGCTCCTTGAAACTGGATAAGGTTAAGAGGCAGTTATTCCGGCCCAGCAACGATTGCGCACATTTTTCCTATAACGCTGCTTTTCCGGTAAAGTTTAGGCGAAATTTCTTTCGTGATGCGCGGCGCCCTCTCCGTGCCTATCTGTCAGCCGGCGGGAGCATCCGGGCTGCCACGCTCCGTTTCGGTCGTTTGAGGATTTTCCATGCCATCGATTCTGTCGATTTCCGCACTCAGCAAGCACTATAAATCCGGCCTGAAAGCCCTCGATGGCGTCGATCTCGAGATCCGGCGCGGCGAGATCTTCGCGCTGCTGGGGCCGAACGGCGCCGGCAAGACGACATTGATCAGCATCGTCTGCGGCACGGTGACGAAGACGGCCGGCACGATCGCGGTCGACGGCCATGATATCGTGACGGACGCGCGCGCCGCCCGGCGCAAGATCGGGTTGGTGCCGCAGGAGGTCGCGGTCGATATCTTCGGCACGGTCTGGAACACGGTCAGCTTCAGCCGGGGCCTGTTCGGCCGCTCGCCGGATCCCGCCTATATCGAGCAGCTGCTGCGCGATCTTTCGCTGTGGGAGAAGCGCAACAGCAAGATCATCGAGCTTTCGGGCGGGATGAAGCGCCGCGTGATGATCGCCAAGGCGCTGAGCCACGAACCCGATCTGCTGTTCCTGGACGAGCCGACCGCGGGCGTCGACGTCAATCTGCGCCGCGACATGTGGGCGCTGGTCCGCAAGCTGCGCGACAAGGGCGTCACCATCATCCTGACCACCCATTATATCGAGGAAGCGGAAGAAATGGCGGACCGGGTCGGCGTGATCGACGGCGGCAAGATCCTGCTGGTGGAGGACAAGGACGCGCTGATGCGCAAGCTCGGCAAGCGCCGCCTGACCCTGGCTCTTCAGGAGCCGATGAGCCATGTGCCGGACGAGTTGGCGCCATGGTCGCCCACGCTGGAGAATGACGGCCTCCGCCTCGTCTACAGCTTCGATGCCGAGGCGGACGATACCGGGATGCCGGGCCTGCTGCGCCGGCTCGGCGAACTGGGGATCGATTTCAGGGATCTCGATACCAGCCGGAGTTCGCTCGAAGACATCTTCGTCGGCCTGGTGGAGCGCGCGGCATGAGCGGCGGCCTGAACCTCCATGGCATCTGGGCGATCTATCGCACCGAAATGGCCCGCACCGTGCGGACGGTGTGGCAGAGCATCGCCACGCCGGTGATCACCACCGCGCTCTATTTCATCGTCTTCGGCGGCGCGATCGGATCGCGGATGCAGCATGTCGGCGGTGTCGGCTATGGCGCCTTCATCGTCCCCGGCCTGATCATGCTGACCTTGCTGACCCAGAGCATCTCCAATGCGTCAGTCGGCATCTATTTCCCGAAATTCACCGGCACGATCTTCGAGATATTGTCCGCGCCTCTGTCCGCGATCGAGGCGGTGATCGCCTATGTCGGCGCGGCGGCGAGCAAATCGGTGGTGATCGGGCTGATCATCCTCGTCACCTCCACTTTCTTCACCGATGTGCAGATCCTCCACCCGGTCTGGATGGTGGCGTTCCTGCTGCTGACGTCGATCACCTTCAGCCTGTTCGGCTTCATCATCGGCATCTGGGCGAAGAGCTTCGAGCAGCTGACGATCATCCCGTCGCTGGTGGTGACGCCGCTCACCTTCCTCGGCGGGGCCTTCTACTCGATCGACATGCTGCCGCAGCCGTGGCGGGCGATCAGCCTGTTCAACCCGGTCGTCTATCTCGTCAGCGGCTTCCGCTGGAGCTTCTACGGCATCGGCGACGTCAGCGTCGCGGCGAGCCTGGCCTTCACCGCCGGCTTCATGGCGGCCTGCCTGGCCTTGCTGTGGTGGATCTTCCGGACGGGCTGGCGGCTCAAGCCCTGACGGGCCGCCAGAACAAGGATGGGCCGGAGCAAGGGCGTTCCTTGCTCCGGATGCAGCGGCTTACTGCGCCTTCCAGTTACGGATGCCGCCCGCGCGCGGGCTGAACTTGCCGGCCCGCAGCGCGCCTTCGATATCCTCGAGGCTGGCGCCTGCCGTCTCGGGCACGAAGCGGAAGACGAACAGGAACGACAGCAGGTTGATGCCGGCATAGATCCACATCGTCGTGCCGAGGCCGACGGCCTGCACCAGCGACAGCGCGGTGCCGGTAACGATGAGATTGCTGCCCCACAGCATCGCGGCGTGGAGCGAGGCGGCCGGGCCGCGCATCGCCAGCGGGAACATCTCCGATCCGAGCAGCCAGCCGCACACCTGGATGCCGCCCGAATTGAACAGCATGAAGGCGAGCAGGAAGGCAATCGTCGCCCAGCCGGCCAACCCGCCATGCGCGCCGGTCGCGAACATCGCGCCGAGGCCGATCAGGCTGATCACCGAACCGGGGATCATGATCAGCATCAGCCGGCGGCGGCCGATACGATCGACATAGAGGCAACCCAGCAGCGTCACCACCGCATAGACGATCGCCACGCCCAGGCTGGCGAGCAATGCGCTCGAACTGCCGAAGCCGACGTCCGACAGGAAGGTGGGCGCATAATAGATCATCATCTCCAGCCCGCCGCATTGGGTGAAGAAGGCGACACCGAGCGCCGCCAGCAGCGCCGGACGCAGCCAAGGCTGGCGGATGCCGCTCCAGCCGCTCTCGGCGTCATTGGCCTCCTGCGCGACATCGCGGATCTGGCGCAATTCGCTGCGCACCTGACGACGGCTGGTCCGCAGCTTGGTCAGGATCCCGGCGGCTTCGGTCAGCCCGATATTCTCCGCTGCCCAGCGCGGGCTGCGCGGCATGAACATCATCGCGACGAAGATCAGCAGCGCGGGCGCGGCGGCGATCGCCACCATCGGGCGCCAGCTCCATACCCCGTGCATCCCGAAGCCCACGATATTGGCGAGCAGGATGCCGATGCCGATCGCGACGTTGAACATCGTCACCAGCCGGCCGCGCTTTTCAGGCGGCGCCAGCTCGGAAATGTACATCGGCACGACCTGCGTCGATCCGCCGACCGCCAGGCCCAGGAACAGCCGTCCACACACCAAGGCCCCTACGGTGGGCGCCAGCGAGCAACCGATCGCGCCCACCGCGAACAAGGCCGCGACGATCAGAACCGACACTTTTCGCCCGAACTTCTCCGACAGCCAGCTCGTGCCGAGCGCGCCGACGACCGCACCCGCCAGAATCGCCGCCGTGACGATCTCCTGCATCTGGTGATCGAGGTGGAATTCGGCCGTCATCGACAGCAATGCACCGGAAACGATGCCGGTATCATAGCCATAGAGGCCGCCGCAGACCGCCGCCACCACCGCGGCGAGGCCGAGCGTCCGGGCGGCGCCGTCCGACGGTGCGGAGGCGGCCATGGCGGCCTCGATGCTGCGATCGGGGCCAGTGGGAAAGGGTGAAATCGTAGAAACCTGAGCGCTGCTGCTTTGCAAGATCCATATCCGAATTGTTGACACGACAGACGGATGGGAGGGTGCCCCTCCCATGTGCCTATCCTCTCGCTATGATAACCGGTGGCGTGACAGCCACTCTAGAAATCCGCAGCGCATGATCGCCGGGAACATGCGCCTTATGGCCAGCCTTGCGATCAAGGTCAAATATGCCGCAGAAAGGCCACCCGCGGCTGCGGGCGCCCTACGGCATATGAACATCTTTGGGCGACGAAAGATCCTGCATTGGCCGGACAATTTATCTTGATTGTGAAAATGATCAGACCATACGCCGCCATAGCCCATCTGGACTTCACCGGGGTCTCGCGCACACCCCCTGGATACCGGGTTTTTGCACCGACGGAGCATTGCCCTCCGCAAGGACCGAACGGCATGGAATCTGCGGTTTCAAAGCCTGGAGCCATCGACATTCGGATCGGTTGAATATGGGTGATCGTTTCGTTGCAGACCGGCCGGAAACGCATTGACGATCGGGCGGATCGCACCTGCCCGATAATCGTGGATGGCAGGCATGGCAGCCGCTAATGTTGGGCCAAGACTGCCGGGCCTCGTTCGCGGGGAGCGGATATTTTCGGCCCTGGCGGGAGCGCGCAATGGAGACGATCGGGCAAGATCTGCGGGAGATGCAGCGCGTGCCGCTGGCGCCGTCGCACGTCGCGGCGCTGCGGGCCGCAGGCACGATCGTCGATTATCCGGCAGGCACCTTTCTCGCGCGTCCCGGCGAGCCGGTCGATCGCTTCGTCTATATCGAGGATGGCGAGATCAAGGTGGTCAATCCGTTCACCGGACAACGGCATCTCTCGTCCACGCTCGGGCCGACGCAGTTCATGGGGGAGATCTCCTTCCTCAACGGCGGCGCCTGGTCGATGGCGATGCGGGCGGTGCGGGATACCCGCGTGATCGAGGTGCCGCGCCGGGACATGCTGCGCTTGATGTCCGAAATCCAGGAGATGTCGGACATCGTCATCACCGTGCTGGCCGCGCGACGACGACGCCAGCTCGATGCCGGCGACAGCTCGCTGGTGCTGATCGGCGAGGATGCGGATCGAAAGGTCCGCCGGATCGCGGAGTTCGCGAGCCGCAACCGCCTCCCCTACAGCGCCTACGCGCTCGGCAGCGCGGAGGCCGCGACGGTGGCGACGAGTTGCGCGATCTCGGCCGACCATCCGGCGGTGATCTTCGGGCGCGGCAATGTCGTCGCCGATCCGACGCCCGACAAGGTGGCGCGCCTGCTCGGCCTCAATCGCGATCTGGTCGATGACGAGGCGTTCGACGTGCTGATCGTCGGCGGCGGGCCAGCCGGTGTCGCCGCCGGCGTCTATGCCGGCGCGGAAGGCCTTCATGCGCTGGTGGTGGAAGATATCGCGATCGGCGGCCAGGCCGGCACATCGAGCCGGATCGAGAATTATATGGGCTTCCCGACCGGCATTTCCGGCGCCGACCTGGTGTGGCGCGGCGAAGTCCAGGCGATGAAGTTCGGCACCCGCTTCGCGATGCCCCGCCGGGTGGTGAAGCTGGAACGGCTCGACGATGCCGGCTTCTGCGCGACCTTCGACAATGATCAGCGCGTCCGGGGGCGCGCCGTCGTGGTGGCGACGGGGGTGCAGTATCGACGCCTGCCGATCGATCGGCTCGCCGCGTTCGAGGGCGCCGGCGTCTATTATGCCGCGACCGAGAATGAAGCCCGTTATTGCCGCAACAACGAGACCATCGTGATCGGCGGCGGCAATTCGGCGGGGCAGGCCGCGATGTTCCTGAGCCGCACCGCCAGCCGGGTCCGCCTGCTGGTGCGGGGCACATCCCTGGCATCGTCGATGTCGAGCTATCTCTCCAGCCGGCTGGCGGCCGATCCGGCGATCACGATAGAATATGGCGTCGAGGTCAGCGCGCTGCACGGCGACGACAAGCTCGACGGCGTGACGATCCGCAACGTCCATGACGGATCGACGCACGAAGCCCACAGCTGCGCGCTGTTCATCATGGTCGGCGCTGCGCCCAACAGCGACTGGCTGTCCGGCCTCGTCGCGCTGGATGACAGCGGCTTCGTGCTGACCGGCGAAGCGGTCGGCCAAGCCTCCCCCTATGCGACATCGCAGAGCGGGATATTCGCCGTGGGCGATGTGCGCGCGGGATCGGTCAAGCGGGTGGCCTCGTCGGTCGGCGAGGGATCGGTCGTCATCTCCCGGGTCTGGGACTATCTGAACGACTGATCGCCACCGGCGGACCATAACCGCCTGGGGGCCTGCGGTGTCCCTCGGCAGGAAGGCCCATGGTCGCCTGCGCCCGAACCGCCGTGCCACTTGTGCCATCGCCTTCGAGCGGTCGGCGATGGCGGCACGGTCGGTTCGGACGGTCACGACCTTTGACGGCTGGGGGGTATGCGCGGATTTCTCGTTCCCGGGGAACGGTGCCCACGCACGCCGTCAGGTCGCGAACCCGTGGAGGCGGTGTTCCTTACCGGCGAGATCGATGCCCTGCATTGCAGCCTCCCAACCGAGCGGGCCGACCAAGCAGCCGGGCTGCGCCTCGATGGCATCCCGCGCCGCGCCGCCGAAGCCGCTTTTCAGGTGATCGCACAGCGGGGCACTGCTCATTCGGCGGCCATCGCAAACGGGGTTTCGGTGGCGACGCGGCGTTCGGCGCGCAGCGCCATCGGCAGCGGCGATCCTTCGCGCAGCGGCACGAACCGTCCGCTATCGCCATCGAGACCCAGAACCTCTCCGGCATGGATATCGACGAACCAGCCGTGCAGCGAAATCTGGCCCCGCGCGATCCCTGCCGCCACCGAGGGATGGGTGCGCAGATGCGCGAGCTGCGCAACGACATTCTCAAGGCTGATCGCACGGACCAGATCGCCGTTGTCCATCTCGGGATAGGCATCGCGGACGATACGCCGCGCGGCGCTCGCGTGGCGCAGCCACGCCGCGACGTTGGGCATGTCCTCGAGTTGATGCGGTTCGGCAACCGCCTTCATCGCGCCGCAGTCAGAATGGCCGCAGACGATGATGTCGCTTACACCGAGGGCCGCGACCGCATATTCGACGGTCGAGGAGACGCCGCCGTTCATCTGGGCGAACGGGGGCACGATGTTGCCGGCGTTGCGGCAGACGAACAGGTCGCCGGGCTCGGCCTGCATCACATGCTCGGGCACGATCCGCGAATCGGCGCAGGAGATCATCAGCGCGGTGGGCGATTGCCCCTCGCTGGCGAGAGCGCCGTACAGCGCGCTGCGGCGGGGATAGACATCCTTCTCGAACCGAAGGACGCGACCGATCAGTTCGTTCATGTGCATACTCCTAAAGGCCGCCGCCGGATGCGGCGGCGCTGTGCCAGGAGGTAGCGGGCCGCTTTTGCTGCGTTGCCGCGGGACTGTAAGGAAGTCTTGCTGCGGGCGGCCGACCGGCGGCTGGCCGTCAGCGGCGCGGTAGTCTCAGTTCGGCGCGCAGGCCCCCTTCCGGCCGATTGGCGAGATGCAGCACGCCCCCCTCGGCCTCGGCCGCTCGCGCGACGATGGCGAGGCCCAGTCCCAGCCCGCTGGTGTTGCGGCTGCGGGCCGGATCGAGCCGGGCGAAGGGTTGCAACACCGCCTCCAGCTGATCCTCGGCGATGCCGGGGCCGTCGTCATCGACCCGCACCACCAGCCGATCGCCCTCCGCCGACACCGAGACGCGGGCATGATGCCCATAATGCAGCGCATTCTCGACGAGATTGCCGATCGCCCGCTTCAGCCCGATCGGTCGCACCATCGCCTCGAGATGATCGTCACCGACATAATGGGCGTCGCCCCCCCGATCGATCGCATCGTCGACGATGGTCGCCGCCAAGATCGCGACGTCGGTGCGGATCGGCGTTTCCGGATCGTCCTCGCCGCCCAGATAGGACAGCAGGGAGCCGACCATCGCCTCCATCTCGGCGACGTCGGTCTCGAAGGCGCGGCGCAGTGCCGGATCGGCGATCGCATCGGTGCGCAACTGAAGCCGGGCCAGCGGCGTCCGCAGATCATGGCCGACGGCGGCGAGCGCCTCCGTGCGATCGACGATCAGGCGGTGGATGCGGGCCTGCATCGCGTTGAAGGCGTGGATCACGCGGCGGACTTCACGCGGCCCCGCCTCGGGCAGGGTCAAGCCCGCGCTCCGCCCGATCCGGTCGGCGGCGCGCGCGAGCATCGCCATCGGTCGCAGCGTGTGGCGGAACAGGGCCGCGCTCAGCACCAGCAGGACGGCAGCGGGCAACAGCGCCAGCAGGATCCTGTGCCAGCCCGGACGACCGCCGCCGGTGGGGGCGGTCGCGCGGAATCGCAGCCATGTGCCGTCCGCCAGCCGCAACGCACCGAACAGCTGCGCCTGGCGCCCGACCGGCACCATCTGCACGCGCAGATCGCTGTCGGCGAGGCTCGGCTCCCAGTCGAGCACGCGCATCCAGATCGGGCCGCGCTCCAGCCCGACCGGTGGCCCCGGCCGGGCGGAGCCGGACCAGTGAATATCATAGCGATTGGTGGTCAGTCGCGCCGCCATCGCCGGCCGCTCGGGCCAGCGCTGATCCGACACCAGCTTGCGGGCGATGACCAGATGCTCGGCCAGCCGATGGGCCTCGTCGTCGCGGATCAGCGCGCGGCTGGATCGTTCGTAGAGCAAGGTGCTGGCAACGAACTCCACCGCCAGCGTCAGCAGCAGGATCGCGAGCAGCCGCCCGAGCAGCCCGACCGAGATCGGTCGCCGGTATCGCGCCATCCTCGTCAAAGCCGCGTGACCTCGGTGTTGAACATGTAGCCGATGCCACGCACCGTGATGATCGGCGCGTCCTTGCCGGCGCTCGACAGCTTGCGCCGCACCCGGCTGACCAGCACGTCCACCGACCGATCCGAGCTGTCGCCCATCCGCGTGCGCGAGAGCTCGATCAGCCGCTCGCGGGCGATGACCCGCTGGGCATGGTCGGTCAGCGCGACCAGCAGGTCGAACTCGGCACCGGTGAGATCGATCACCGCGCCGCCCGGCGAGGTCAGCTCGCGGCGCGGCAGGTTGAGCGCGAAGCCGTCGAAGCGGACGATCCCCTGCCCGCGTTCGGCCCGGCGGCTTTCCGCGCCGCCCCGGCGCAGCACCGCACGCACCCGCGCGATCAGTTCACGGGTGCCGAACGGCTTGGCGAGATAATCGTCGGCACCCAGTTCCAGGCCGATGACACGATCGGTCTCGCTGCCCTTCGCGCTGATGAAGATGATCGGCACCTCGCTGTCGCGGCGCAGCGCCCGGCACAGATCGATGCCGCTGGTGCCGGGCAGCATGATGTCGAGCAGCACGAGATCGACCGGCCCCGCCTCCATCGCCAGCCACATCTCCGGCGCGGTGCCGCAGGGGCGCACGACATAGCCATTCTCCTGCAGCGCGCGCGTGGTGAGCGTGCGGAGCGCCGGATCATCCTCGACCAGCACGATGACGGGCGAGGTCATCGCGAATGCTCCGCCACGGCCAGCGCCGGCACGATCGGGGAACGGATGCAACGCGACATAATCTTCTCCACCGCCGGCACGCCACCGGACGGAGCGCATCTAGGGCACGATGCCCGCGGCGGCAGCCCATGCGGAGATGGCGACATCATTCCTTACAATCGCGCGACGGATGGGCAAATCCCGCATCCTAACTGGAAGGGACGAGGCATCCCCGCCTCGCGGAGACCGTTTCGATGATCCGCCTGCCCCCGATCGCAACAGCATTGCTGCTTCCCACGGCAGCATGGCCGGCGCTGGCCCAGCACCAGCAGCCCGCCGGCCATGGCGCCACCGCCGGCCGCAGCCCGCATCAGGCCTATCGCCCGATCGCGACGGCCAAGCCGTGCGGCATCGCGATGCACAGCCTGCCCGGCGGCAAGCTGCCGGTATTTGGAATGCCCGCCCAGTCGACCGCCGCCTGCGTCGACGGCGGGATCGCCAGCGCCGCCGGTACGTCCGCCAGAATCCACGCCCCCGACTGATCCCATCCACCCGACTTATTGGAGAAAGCCATGCGTAGCCTGATCTTTGCCGCCCTGATGTCCGCCGCGATCCCTGCGATCGCCATGCCTGCAATCGCCCAGGCCGAGACGCGCGCGCCGAAATCCCTGCTGGCGATGTCGCCGGACGCATTCCGCACCGCGACGACCGTGAAGGATGATCCGCTGGAGTTCCACGCCACCCTCTCGACGGAGAAGGCACATCGCGAGGGCTGGAAGATCCTCTCGCCCTACGGGCACGACAATCATCTGCGCGCGATCGTCGACAAGCAAAGCGGCGCGGTGCGCTACGAGGTCCGCCAGTCGCTGCGCTACTGGGGCACCCAGCGGGACTATCGCACGGCCCACTACATGACCGACCAGGGTCTCCGACAGGTCGCCCTGAGCGAGGCGCGCCATGGACAGGACGTCTGCCCGACCACCGAGAACAACCTCGAATGCCCGCTCTCCAAGACGATGGCGTTCGGCGTGGACGAAGCCGTGCTGCGCGCGGTCGCGGCCCGCTATCAGCCCGGCGCCGGGGACGGCCTCGCCTTCCGGCTGAAAGATGCGACGGGCCACGACATCAGCTCGGGCATCGTACCTGCCGAAGCGGCCGGGCTGCTGCAAGCCGTCGACCGCTATCGCAGCGGCCTGACCCTCTCCTGAGCCCGACCCTCTCCTGAGCCTGACCCTTTCCCAAGAACGGGAAGCGCCCCCTGGCAGTCGGGACGATGCGAGGCTGGATGGGCGGCGCAGGCAGAATTGCCCGCGCCGCCCATCCAGACGACCACTGCTATCGCCTTGGACGCAGCGGTCGTTTTAGAAAAAAACCGACCGTGAATCGATCGGCGCAGCCCCCGGCGGCGAGAATTTGGTCAAATCTATCCCTTCGACCGCGCTCTTATATTCCTCGGCGTTCGGTGTCCGTCCGAGAATCGCCGACAGCACCACGACCGGGGTCGAGGCGAGCAGCGATTCGCCCTTCTTCTCGGCGCTGTCCTCGACGACGCGGCCCTGGAACAGGCGGGTGGAGGTGGCGAGCACGGTGTCGCCCTTCTCCGCCTTCTCCTGGTTGCCCATGCACAGGTTGCAGCCCGGACGCTCCAGATAGAGAATATTCTCATATTCGGTGCGGGTGGCCGTCTTCGGCTTCACGTCATCGAATTCGAAGCCCGAATATTTCTGGAGGATCTCCCAGTCGCCCTCGGCCTTCAGCTCGTCGATGATGTTGTAGGTCGGCGCGGCGACGACCAGCGGCGCCTTGAACTCGACCTTGCCCTCGGTCTTCTCGATATTCTTGAGCATCTGGGCGACGATCTTCATGTCGCCCTTGTGGACCATGCACGAGCCGACGAAGCCCAGATCGACCTTCTTGGTGCCGCCATAATAGGACATCGGCCGGATCGTATCGTGGGTGTAGCGCTTGGACACGTCCGCATTGTTCACGTCCGGGTCGGCGATCATCGGCTCGTCGATCAGATCCAGATCGACGACGACCTCGGCGAAATATTTCGCGTTGGCATCGGGGGCCAGTGCCGGCTTCTCGCCCGAGCGGATCTCGGCGATGCGGGCATCGGCCTTGGCGATCAGGCCCTTCAGCGTCCCCGCGACATTTTCCATGCCCTTGTCGATCATGATCTGGATGCGCGCCTTGGCGATCTCCAGCGATGCGATCAGCGTCTCGTCCTGCGAGATGCAGATCGAGGCCTTGGCCTTCATCTCGGCCGTCCAGTCGGTGAAGGTGAAGGCCTGATCGGCGAGCAGCGTGCCGATATGGACCTCGATGATCCGGCCCTGGAAGACATTCTCGCCACCGCACTGCGCCAGCATCTGCGCCTGCGTCGCATGGACGACATCCCGGAAGTCCATGTGCGGCTGCATCGTGCCCTTGAAGGTGACCTTCACCGACTGCGGGATCGGCATGGTCGCCTCGCCGGTGGCGAGCGCCAGCGCGACGGTGCCCGAATCCGCGCCGAAGGCCACGCCCTTGGACATGCGGGTGTGGCTGTCGCCGCCGATGATGATCGCCCAGTCGTCCACGGTGATGTCGTTCAGCACCTTGTGGATGACGTCGGTCATCGCATGATAGACGCCCTTGGGGTCGCGCGCGGTGATCAGGCCGAAATTGTTCATGAAGGCCATGAGCTTGGGGATGTTGGCCTGCGCCTTCTTGTCCCACACCGATGCCGTATGGCAGCCCGACTGATAGGCGCCATCGACCAGCGGCGAGATGACGGTGGCCGCCATCGCTTCCAGCTCCTGCGCGGTCATCAGGCCGGTCGTGTCCTGCGATCCGACGATGTTGACCTTCACGCGCACGTCCGATCCGGCGTGCAGCACCTTGCCGGGAGTCACCCCCACGGCATTGCGGTTGAAGATCTTCTCGACCGCGGTCAGGCCGACGCCGTCGGCGGTGATTTCCTTGTTGGCTGCGTAGACCGCGGGCGCCTCGACACCCAGCGTCTCTGCCGCGAAGGTCTGGAGCTTCTTGCCGAAGACGATGGCATAGGAGCTGCCCGCCTTCATGAACTCCATCTTCTGCGGCGTGAAGGCGGCGGCGACATCGACCAGCGTATGGCCGGCCTCGTCGGTCAGCGTCTTGTTCTTCACGTCGATCTTGAGGACGGTGCCGGTCTCGACCGAGAATTTCTCCTCGAGCACCGGATTGCCGTCATTGTTGATGATCGGCTTGCCGTCCGGCCCGGTCTGCTTGACCCAGTTCTTCAGGTTGATGCCGATGCCGCCGGTCACGTCCACGGTGGTCGCGAAGATCGGCGAGATGCCGTTGGTGCCGGCGACGACCGGCGCATAATTGACGAAGGGCACATAGGGGCTCTGCTGCTTGCCGGTCCACAGCGCCACATTGTTCACGCCCGACATGCGCGACGAGCCGACGCCCATCGTGCCCTTCTCGGCGATCAGCATCACCCGCTTATCGGGATGCTGGGCCTTGAGCGCGACGATCGCCTGCTGCGCGGCCGGCGAGATCATGCACTGGCCGTGCAGCTCGCGATCCGAGCGTGAGTGCGCCTGGTTGCCCGGTGACAGCAGATCGGTCGAGATATCGCCCTCGCCGGCGATGAAGGTGACGACGTTGATCTCGTCCGCGACATCCGGGAGCTTGGTGAAGAACTCGGCCTGGGCATAGCTTTCGAGCACGCCCTTCGCGACGGCGTTGCCGGCCGCATAGGCATCGCGCAGGCGCGCCATGTCGGCGTCGTACAGGAACACCTGGGTCTTCAGCACCTCGCCCGCCTGCGCGGCGATGGTGGCGTCGTCGCCGAGCGCGATGTCGAGCAGGACTTCGACCGAAGGGCCGCCCTTCATGTGCGACAGCAGTTCGAGCGCGAAGGCCGGCGTGATCTCCGGGACGACCGCATCTCCGAGGATGATCTGCTTCAGAAACGCCGCTTTGACGCCCGCCGCGCTGGTGGTGCCCGGCAGGGTATTGTAGATGAAGAATTGGAGCGCATCGGCCCGGCGCCCGTCATCGGGCTCCTTGATGAGCGCGATGATGTCGGCGAGCAGGCCGCCGTCATCGATCGGCTTGGGCGCGAGTCCCTGACCTGCTCTGTTTTCGATTTCGGTCAGGTAATCAGGGTAGAAGCTCATCTTTTCCCACCGTTTGGAGTGACGGAAGCGAACGCATCGCCACTCACCGGCCGTCGTCCGGCGTGGGGCGGATGCGCGGCGGGTACGCCAACCGGGCACGACTGACAAGACGCCGCATCGCAGCAACGAGGCCCGTGCCGTCGCGATTTCCGGCATCGCAGCGCCCCAGCCTGCCCGGGGACGGCACGCCGCATGACGGACGCGGATCCGGCCGACATATCGTTTCGAGCGATGCCTGACGCATCGCCGATCGGCATCGGCTCAGTCCGCGAGTTCCGGACGCTCGCGACAACCCGGCGCAATGCCGGGGTCTGGTCCGCCTCTTTCCGCAGCGCCGCCGCGCCGACACGATCCAAATCCCGATATTGCCGGCCCAGACGTCCCCATTGTCAGCCATTTGTTCGGGTTTGTCTCATCTCCCTACCGCTAGGCTCGGTAGGAGGAGACTTCGACAAGGTTGCCATCGGGATCGCGAACATAGACCGAGCAGATGGGACCACGAGCGCCGCTCTTGATGACCGGGCCTAGAATGATCTGGGCGCCCTGCTCTCGAAAATGCGCCGCTACGTCGTCGGGGCTCGCCTCCGTCAAAAAACAGAGATCGTCACTACCCGGGCACGGCATCCTGCCTGTGAACCAGTCCTTCTGCGTCGCAGTCAGCGGCCGGAGATTGATCTTGTTCTGCCCGAACATCATGCTGGTCCGGATGTCGCCCGAAGCGGCTGGTCGATCCTCGCGCACCATCCCCAACATCTGCGCGTACCAGGCCGCAGAGACGTCGACGTCCCGAACATGGAGAACGAGGTGATCAATAGCGTCAACGGTCAACATCCCTTCACTCCCGGCAAGCGCGGCGTCGCCAGCCTGTGAGACGCGCGGGAACGAGGCGCAATGCTCGCCGTCGCGCAAGCCGGCATCCAGCCCCTGCCCGTTACTCCCGGTTTCCGGCACCCCTTCACGTCCGGCTGCCGCACTGATCTGCCGACAGCCTGGCGATCATTGTGGAGGCGGAAGGCGACCAGACCGCCCCTGACCTCGGCGCGCACACAGGCGCGAGTGCAGCACCCAAGCCTCCCGGCAGACAGTCGAAAGCCATGCACTCATAGCAATAGACCGCAATTTTGATCGCGGCATTGCATGACATGCACCCCATCGCCTTGACCATCCCGCAGTTGGCCAACGACTCATCGCGTTCAAAATATTGATCTACGTTATCCATCGCTTTTTATTTTATGAATCTGGCCAATTTCTGGACCCGAGCGCAGGAACGATCAGTTGAGAGGGTCCACTATTGAAGGTTCAGTCTCATGAGCAACGATCACGACATCAAAACGCTGAACTCGCTGATCGAAACGGTCATCGATAGCGCGGACGGCTATACGGAGGCGTCAAAGGCCGCCCAAGGCTCGCGTTTCGAGGAGATCTTTCGGCGTCGCGGCGCCGAGCGCCAGCAACTGACGACCGAATTGCAGGGCAAAGTCCGATCGCTGGGCGGCGAGCCCGAGAATGACGGCACACTGTTGGCCGGTGCCCATCGCTTGTTCCTCAATCTGCGGAACAGCATGTCGAGCGACGACACGACCATCGTCGATCAGGTCGAAGCCGGCGAGGATCACATCAAGCACAAGTTCGAGGACGCCCAGCGCGACAAGGAACTGAGCCCGGCGACGCGCGCCGACATCGATCAGGCCTATCTGATCGTGAAGGCCGGGCATGACGAGATCCGCGATCTCAAGCACGCCCTGCACGCGAGCGGCTGAGGCTGACGCCGGGGCGGCCTGGCCGCCCCGGCGCACCCGGCCACAGAAACGCAGAAGCCGCCGAGGATCGGAGGCGAGCCAGACCGGCACCAAGCCATTTTCCCCGGCCCATTAGCGCCCAGGGGAAAACCGCATAGCTTACCCCCTTCTAAGGGGCGAGCCTCGCAGCGGCAGGGTTTAGGCCGAACAGCCTAAGCCGTCACGCCGCTCTGAAGTGCGGGAATTGAGCAGTGGCGCGGTCCATCGGCTCTTGGGGTGGTGGAGAGCCGATGGGTGCTCGATCCGAAGCTGGACATTAGAAGTTGGCGCGTAGCGTGCCGCCGAACGTGCGAGGTTCGCCCGGCTGGCCGACGACGAGGCCCGTATTTCCCGACTGGGTCGCCAGCACCTCGTAATAGTCCTGATTGAAGGCGTTTCTCACCCAACCAAAGACGTCCCACCCCTTGCCGAACCGGAAACCGGCCCGGAAGTTCACCAGAGCATAGCCCGCAATGTTGGTATAGGCCGATGGCGAGGGGTTGGATGAGAAGGTAGAACGATAATTGCCGTCCACGCCCGCATAGAGCCGTCCGACCTCACCGCCAATCGATGCCGGAAGGCTGTATTCGGCGCCGAACGATGCCGACCATTTGGATACGCCGGGCAGGCGCTGTCCCGAAATGTCGCACGTCGCAGGGCTGACGCCACCGGGCGTGCCTGCCGGACTGGGCACCGCCCCGGTTGTGCCGCCCGACAGTTCGGGCGGACAAGGCGCATCGGCGAAGTGAATATATTTGGCGTCCGTATAGGCGCCGTTCGCGTACAGGTTGATCCGATCAGAAGGGCGCGCGCTGAAATCGGCTTCGATGCCGCGCGTGCGAACCTTCCCTGCATTGGCGAGATAACCGCGAAGGACGCCCAACTGACCGTTGGTGACGGTGGCCTGATAGTTGATCACGTCCGTCCAGAAAGCCGACAGATTGAGCGTCACGGCATGATGGAACCATTGGGTCTTGACGCCGACTTCATAGTTGCGGACGTCTTCCGGCTTGACCGTGGCGGACGCTAAGATCGGCTGGTTATTGGCATCGAGCGGCAAGCCGGACAAGTTGATGCCGCCGGATTTGAAGCCCCTCGAATAGGTCGCATAAGCCAGCGCATCATCGGCGAGATCGTAGGACAGGGTGATGTCGCCCGATACGTTCCACTTGCTGAACGAAGCTTGATAGCTTTGCGGCGCCAGCACGCCACGCTGATCGCTGTTGAGCGTCGTGCTGCCAGTTCCCGTCGTCACGACCGCGACATAAGAACCTGATTTCTTGTCATAATTCAGCCTGAGGCCGGGCTGCACCCGCAGCCGATCCGTCACATGCCAGGTCGCCTGCCCGAAAGCGGCGAGGCTCGTGTTGTTGAGACCGATCGTATTGGTCGAGCGCAGGCCATCGAGCACGGCCGGATTCTTCGCGTTCGCGCTGGTCGGATTCAGCAACCAGCGGCTCGCCGCCGAGCCCTGTTCCTGGACGCCCGACGTATTCAGATCCTGATGAAACGCAAACAGGCCGCCGACATAGTCGATCTTGCCGGTCGATCCGGCATAGCGTATTTCCTGGGTATACTGGTTCTGCTTCGACGGATTGGCCGAGATCGTCGTGATCGGCAGACCGATGAAGTCTCGATCGTTCGATGGATCCCAGTTCCAGAACCGCCATGCCGAAACCGACGTCAGCGTTCCCGAACCCAGTTCCCATTTTGCCCGGAGCGAAACGCCGCCGAGTTCCTGAAAAGCGCGGAGTGGAGTGTCGAGATCGGTGACACGATCGAAAGCGTTGAAGCTCGGCGGTTTATACCCGAACGCGGCCGCAAGCGCGTCATATTGGCGATTTAACGCTCGCTGCGTTTTTCCGACCCGCGCATAGACCTGCGCGCAGCAATTGGGGTTCTGGCGATTATAGTCGCCCGACAGAGTGATATCGAGACGGTCGCTTGCCTTCCAAAGCAGTTGCGCGCGAATGGCCTGATTATCCAGCGAATTGACATATTTGTCGCTCGTTTCGTTGAAGATCGTGCCGCGTCGCGTGGTAATCGCCCCGGAAATGCGGATCGCGACCTTGTCCGTGACGAGCGGACCTGAGAAAGACGCTTTGCCTTGGAAGAAATCAAGATTTCCTCCGGTCAGCTCGATCGTCCCTTCCGGGGTGAAACTCGGGGCCTTGGTGGTTATGTTGATCGCGCCGGCGGTGGTATTCTTTCCGTAGAGCGTGCCTTGCGGTCCGCGGAGCACCTCGACACGGTCGATATCGACGAAATCGAAGGTCGATGACGCCACCCGGCTATTATAGACGTCATCGACATAGATTCCGACGCCCTGCTCGATACCGTCGTTGGTAAGCCCGAAGGGAGAGCCGAGACCGCGAATGTTCAACGTCGTGTTTCGCGGATTGGTGGAATAAAGTGTAAGGCTCGGCTGAAGCTGGGTCAGCTTGAAGACATTGAACGTACCCGTTGCGGCCAGCGCCTTACTGCCAAAAGCAGAAATCGCGATCGGAACCTTTTGCAGCGATTCTTCACGGCGCCGGGCAGTGACGATGATATTGCCGTCGTCGCTCGTCGTCGCTGTCGTATGAGTGTCGGCGCTGGGCGCCGGCGCAGCCACCGCTGCAGATGCCAATGTGGTCACAAACAGGGCCGCAACCCCAGTCAGATAGCGTGACTTCATGCTAATTCCCCCATTACCCAAGTCGGGTACTAGGGAATATGACATTGCGGCGCACCATGAAAAATCTTTTCAACCGCGCAGATCGAGTTTTGCCCCTCCCGCGATCCCGCAAAATTACGCCCGTTCAGTGCTTTCCAGCGCGGCGAGCCCGCTCTCGGGGAAAAGCGCTTCGATGAAGCCGAATTGCGTCAAATCCCGGATACGCAGCGGGTAGAGTATCCCGTTCAGATGGTCGAACTCATGTTGGAAGACGCGGGCATGAAAGCCCCGCGCCTCGCGCTCGAACGTGACGCCATCCTCCAACATACCGCCATAGCGGATGTGGGTCGCACGGGGCACCAGGCCGCGCATACCGGGGACAGACAGGCACCCTTCCCAACCGTCTTCCATGTCCTCGCTGAGCATTTCCATCCACGGATTGATGAGGGTCGTGACCGGGACCGGCGCCTCGTCGGGATAGCGCGGATTGCTGTCGAACCCGAAGATCAGCAGCCGCAGATTGATCCCGACCTGCGGTGCGGCGAGACCCACGCCATTGGTTGCGTGCATCGTCTCGTAAAGATTGGCGATGATGCTTTTCAGATCGGGGTCCGCGGGGTCTTCGATCGGCCGTGCAACCTCGAGAAGCCGCGGGTCACCATTTTGAGGATGTCGTAGATCATGCTGCGTCTGTCCTCGTGCCTCAGTCCGCCGTCGCATGAGGATCGATCTCGTGGATCGGCAGATCCCAATGGTTCGTCGTCAATTCCCAGCGCCGGTCCTCGTCGCGCTTTCGGGTGGCGACGTCGGGGAACAGGGCCTTCTCCACCTCGCTTTCATGGGTGGAGCCTTCATAGCCGTTATAGGTGATGATGATCCGATAGTCCCAGCGGCTATCCTCGCTGGTGTGAAGTCCGGGACGGAAGACGCTATAGTCCTTCACGAAACCGCGGCGCTTCTCCTCATCCAACTCCGCGATCTGATATTTTTGGAAGAGACGCCACCATTCGTCCTGGAAGCCATATTTGGCACGATAGACCCACTCGACCTGATATGGCTTCGCTGGCGGCACCGGTACGGTTGATTGGGCGAGGCTCGCCGTGGCCGATGAGGCGAGCAGCGCCAAGACGACAAGGCCGTTCCGATAATGACGCATTCGCTCGATCCTCAAGATCCATCCGGGCGGAAACCTGGGGACGAGCATCGGCGCAGGGAAGGCAAAATTTCCTAGTCATGGGATAGGATATCTTGCACCTGCCGTCGCCGCGAAGGCCTGAGAAACAGGATTGCCGCGCGCCCGACCAGAAGATTCTATATGTGTCTCTGCCCGGCGGCAACGAGCCGCGGTGGTGAAGAGTTATTGTCTAGTGATGTAGTAGAGATTTCTTGGCGTGGCGCTGAGGCATGGCTACCCCCGACGCCACCGGATCGCAGCGGCAGGAGAGGACCGATGACCGCCAAGTTCGATGCACGCATCACCCCGGGGCCTTTCGACAGCGGTTCCGGGCGGCGGCAAAGCCATTGGCTGCGCAGCCGCCCGCAGGCATTGGAGGCCGATCTCGACACGCGGAACGATCCGACCGCTGGTCATCGGCTGCTCGATGCTGGTGATGCCGGCCGCATCGCCGTCGGATCCGGGGCCGAAGATTTCCCGATCGAACGCCTGCGGCTCGCCCATGGCGAGCATCCGCCGTTTCCGCTCACCCGGATAGCCAACCGGCACCTTACCCGCACGAGAAGCCGACGCCCATGACCGATGTCCCCGAAGCCGCCTTCCCCGCCAACATCGATCGCACGATCGACGATCTGCGCACGGCGCGGCTTGACTGGCGGGGCGCACACGCCCGTCACACCGAGCTCGGTGTCCATTTTCCGTCGCGCTCGGCTCTCAAGCGGGTGCTGGTGGACCTGATCTCGGCGCTGTTCCCGCTCCGCTTCGGGCCACCCGAACTGACCACCGCCAACGAAAACGCCTATGTCGGTGCGACCCTCGAAACCACGCTCGATCAATTGGCTGCGCAATTGATCCTCGAGTTCGACCTGCCGGATATCAAGGGCAAGCAGCCCGAGGCGGCGGCGCGCGCGATCGCCGTCATCGGGTTGCTCGCCGCCCGTCTCGCCGACATCCGGCGGCTGATTGATGCCGACGTCCAGGCCGCCTATCGCATCGATCCTGCGGCCAACAGCGTCGATGAAGTGCTGCTGTCCTATCCCTCGCTGATTGCGATCATTCACCACCGCATCGCGCATCAGCTATATCGTGCCGGATCGCGGATCGTGGCGCGATCGATCGCGGAAATCGCCCATCGGGAAACCGGGATCGACATTCATCCCGGCGCACAGATCGGCCCCGGCTTGTTCATCGACCATGGCACCGGGGTGATCATCGGGGAGACCGCCGTCATCGGCGTCGACGCCCATATCCACCAGGGGGTGACGATCGGCGGCGTCGGCCGTGCGCGCGGCGAGCGGCGCCACCCGAGCATCGGAGACCGGGTCGTGATCTTCCCCGGCGCCGTCCTGCTGGGGCCGATCGACATCGGCGCAGACGTGGTCATCGATGCGAACGTGGTGCTGCGGCAAGCCGTGCCCGAAGGCAGCTTCGTGCGGGCCCCCCGTCCCGAAATCGGGGCTCATTCTCTCGGCGAGCGCGGCTGACCGGAACCAGTCCTGCTGTCGGTCGTCGCGCCCGGTGACAGGCGTGACGGCGGCTCGGACTTTCGATCGACCCGATCGCGATGTGTCACCCGACCAGGTCGGCGGACTGCCTCCGGAGGTCGTTTCTCCACCCACCGGAAAAAAGGGCCGCCCGGAGGCGGCCCAGTGTGGAGAGTATCAGAATGGCGGGGAAAAAGGATGCCACCTGATCCTTTCCCTCTAACCGACCTCACAGGCCTGACCATATTAATTGTCTATCAATGGACTCAGGAATTATTGTCGCCGCCGTTGCCGCCTCGATGCGCCGAATGGCTAAAATAGTCGAAATCCAACGCGTTTCGGGCAAGCAAGCCAAGCAGGTGGAAAGCCTCATTTCCTATCCTAGCAGTAGAGTTTCCTTGCCGACGGCCCGAACCATGGCTTAGGGCCGCCCGCTCATACCGACAGAACGCGATGTCATGCCCCACACCCATCCGCCCGATCCCGCCATATCCTCCGCCATATCCGGTGCCGAAGCGACGCCGCCGCCGGTCGCATTTGCGGGCGTATCCCGCCGCTATCCGGGAACGGCACGAGCCGCCGTCACCGATATCAGCTTTGTGGTATCGCCCGGGCGGATATGCGGGATCATCGGCCCCTCCGGCGCGGGCAAATCGACGGTGGTCCGGCTCGTCAACGGGCTCGAGCAGCCCGACCAGGGGCGCGTGTCCGTCTTCGGCCAGGCGATCGATGGCCTAACGCCGGAGGGCTTGCGCCACCTGCGCCGCCGCGTCGGCATGATCTTCCAGTCCTTCGGGCTGCTGTCGTCGGCGACGGTGGCGGAGAATATCGCCCTGCCGCTGCGCCTGCTTCAGAGAAGCGGCGAGGATCGACGGTTGCGCGTCGCTCATCTGCTGGACCGCGTCGGGCTCACCGGGCTCGGTGATCGCTATCCGGCGCAGCTATCGGGCGGCCAGAAGCAGCGCGTCGGCATCGCACGCGCGCTCGCGACCGATCCTGAGATCCTGCTCTGCGACGAGGCGACGAGCGCGCTCGATCCCGAGACAACCCGGTCGATCCTGCGCCTGCTCGACAGCCTCAATCGCGAGCTGGGGCTGACGATCATCATGGTCACGCACCAAATGGAGGTGATCCGGGATCTGTGCGACGATCTCGTCGTGATGGATGACGGCAGGATCGTCGAACATGGCGAAGTCCGCGATCTGTTCCTGTTCCCGCGGCATGCGGTGACGCGGCGGATGGTGGCGGAAACCGACCCGCACCAACCGTTGCAGACGCCGCCGGGCGCGCAGGTCGTCAGGGCCACGATGACGGGCGAGGCTGCCCGCGCTCCGCTCCTTGCGACCATTGCCCGGCAGACCGGCGTCGATATCAGCCTGCTCGACGGCCGTGTGGGGCGGCTTCGATCCGGCGATTACAGCCAGCTGCTCCTCGCCCTCAGCGGCGAAGGCATCGCCCCGGCGCTTGCCGCCCTGGAAGCGGTCGCCACGATCGAAAGGCTCGGCCAGTGACGCTGTTCGCCAACACGGACCCGGCCGAGATCGGCCAGGCGACGCTCGACACGCTTGCGATGCTGGGCGGCAGCTTCGTGCTGACGATCGCGCTCGGCCTGCCGCTGGGGCTGCTGCTGTACCTGACCGCGCCGGGCGGGATGCGCGCGCATCGCCGGCTCAATCTGGTGCTCGGACTGATCGTCAACCTGGTCCGCGCCGTCCCCTTCATCATCCTGCTCATCGTGATGATACCGCTGACCGTGCTGCTCGTCGGCACCTCGCTCGGCGTTCTTGGTGCGATCCCGCCGCTGGTCGTCGGCGCCGCGCCCTTCTTCGCGCGACTGGTCGAGACGGCCCTGCGCGACGTCGACCGCGCGACCATCGAGGCGGTGCAGTCGCTCGGCGCGACGCAGGCGCAGATCGTGCGTCGCGTGCTGCTGCCCGAAGCACGGCCCGGCATCGTCGCGGCCGCCACCGTGACCGCCATCGCCCTGGTATCGTTCACGGCGATGGCTGGGGTGGTCGGCGCCGGCGGGCTCGGCGATCTCGCCATCCGGTCCGGCTATCAACGCTTCCAGACCGACGTCATGGTCATCACCGTCGCGCTGCTGCTCATCCTCGTCCAGATCATTCAGATCACCGGCGACCGGATCGTGCGCCGCGTGACCCATCGCTGAGAGACAGACATGCTACGCCGCGCCTTCCTGCTTTCGCTGATCGCCCTCGCCGGCTGCCACGGCCCTCGTCCGGCCCATGATCCGCACACGCTGAGCGTCGCCGCGACGGCGGTGCCGCATGCCGAGATCCTCGAACAGGTCCGCCCGGTCCTCGCCAAGCAGGGGCTGAAGCTCGATATCCGCGTCTTCAACGACTATGTGCAGCCCAACAGCCAGGTCGATCAGGGGCTCATCGACGTCAATTATTTCCAGACCAAGCCATATCTGGATGACTTCAACCGCGCGCATGGCACGCATCTGGTGCCGATCGCCGGCATCCATGTCGAACCGCTGGGTGGCTATTCGCGCAAATGGAAGTCCCTGGCCGCCCTCCCCCAGGGCGCGGACGTCGCGATCCCCAGCGAGGCCAGCAACAATGGTCGCGCGCTTCTCCTGCTTGCCAAAGCCGGTCTGCTGAAATTGCGCCATCCCGGCGACCCGCTCGCGACCGTGCGGGACATCGTCGCCAATCCGAAGGGCCTGAAGATCCGCGAGATCGAAGCGGCCACCCTGCCGCGCATCCTCGACCAGGTCGACCTCGCCCTCATCAACACCAACTATGCGCTCGATGCGAAGCTCGATCCCCAGCGCGACGCCTTGCTGATCGAAGACAAGAACAGCCCCTATGTGAACTATCTGGTCGGCCGGCCCGGCGCGGACGCCGATCCTCGGGTGCGCGCGCTCGTCGCCGCGCTGCGGAGTGATGCCGTTCGCCGGTTTATCGTCGCGCGCTACAAAGGCGCCGTCATCCCCGCCTTCTGATCGAACGGACGGTCGATATCGGCACGGGCCGGATCGATCGACCGTCCCCGACGTCGAGCCTCGCCAGAGTGGCGCGTGCGTTAAGCCGCCTCCGGCATCATTGAGGCGCCCGGCCTCCTCCACCGAAGAGCAAACCTAGATTTTTACCGCCGCAAGCTTCGCTATCTTGACCCTAATTTCCCTAGCACCCTACTAGAGATTAACGCACGGGGATGGCGGGCTACGCCGCTGTTGTGCCAGGATATAAAATGATCCGGCCGGCCTGCAGGGACACCGGCCAAAATCTTGGGGGATTTTCCATTGATGACATCCTTGCGCCGGGTGCGGCTGTCGTTGGCCTGCACCGTTGCCGCTGCCTGCATCATGCCTGCCCGGGCGGACGACGCGCCAGCGAGCGCGGCTCCGGCCGCGGCCGATGGGGGTGACATCATCGTCACCGCGCAACGTCGCGATCAGTCCATCCAGACCGTGCCGATGACGCTGCAGGCGCTGTCCGGCAAGACGCTGTCCCAGCTCAACGTCAACACCTTCAACGACCTGATCAAATACACACCCAACGTCACGCTGGGTTCGCAGGGGCCGGGCCAGGGCCTCATCTTCATGCGGGGCCTCTCCGCCGGTGTCGCCGCGACCCAGGGCTCGGGCGGAATTTCGACCTTCCCGAACGTGGCGCTGTACCTGGACGACCAGTCGATGCAGTTTCCGGGGCGCAATGTCGACGTCTATGCCGCGGATCTTGAGCGCATCGAGGTTCTCGAGGGGCCTCAGGGCACGCTGTTCGGTGGTGGCGCCGAGGCGGGCGCCGTGCGCTACATTACCAACAAGCCGGTCATCGACCAATTCTCCGGGCACGTCGAAGGCAGTTTCGGCGGCACCGCAGGGGGAGCGCCCAACGGCTCGTTCACCGGGACCGTCAACCTGCCGGTGATCCGTGACAGCGTGGCGATCCGCGCGACCTTCTACGAAAATCACGAGGGCGGCTATATCGACAATGTCGCGAGTGCCTTCACGCGCCTCGCCTCCGATAGCGGTTCGCAGGCCTATGGCTTCGTGCCCAGCCCGACCAACCAGGCGAACAACGGCGTCTACAATAACGATGCGCTCGCCAAGAAGGACTATAACCCGATCGACTATACCGGCGGTCGCATCGAGGCGCTCTGGGATATCAATTCCGACTGGAACCTGCTCGTCACCGAAAGCTATCAGCGCCTCGATGCCGAGGGGACATTCTCATCCTTCCCGTCCGGCTCCGATTTCCAGAAACTGGGGTCGCTCGAGACCACGACCTTCGTGCCCAGCTACAACAAGGACACGTTCGAGAACACGGCGTGGACCGTGAACGGCAAGATCGGCGACTGGAAGCTCGTCTATACCGGCGCCTATATGGATCGCCATGTCGAGCAGCAGCAGGATTATTCCAACTACTCCCGCACCGCCGGCGGCATGTATTATCAATGCACCGGCAGCGCCACCGGCTTTGGAACGGGGGCGACCCATTGCTATTCGCCGGTCGCCTATTGGCATGACGACATCCACAACAGGCATCACACCGAAGAGCTTCGCATCTCGTCGCCCGAGGACAAGCCGCTTCGCCTGCTCGCCGGCGCCTATTACGAGAAGTTCGAGATCGACGATGTGCAGCGCTATTTCTATGGGACCATTCCGACCTGCACGAGCGCGTTGATTGCCGCCGGCACCGGCTGCAACGGCCTCAACCAGACCCTGCCGGGCGCCGCCGCGAACGAGCCCGGCTTCGAGCCGGCGGGCACCACGTTCGGCGACGACCTCCAGCGCGGATATCGTCAATATGCCTTCTTCGGGTCGGTCGATTGGGACATCACCCCGACGCTCACGCTGACCGGCGGCACGCGCTACTATAATTACAAGGAATATGAGGTCGGGTCGCAGTTCGGCACCTCGCCCGGCGCCTGCTTCAACGTGCTCGTCTGTACGCTCCCGGGCTATGACGTCGATCTCGGCGCCAACAATGATCACGTCACCTATCACGGCTTCAAGAGCCGGGGCGTGCTGACCTGGAAGCCGAGACCCGGCACGATGATCTACGGGTTGTTCAGCCAGGGCTTCCGCCCGGGCGGTTTCAATCGCGGGCCCAAGCCGATCCTGCCCGATGCGGACGGCACGCCCCAATATATCCGCCCCAACGGCTACAAGCCGGACAGCCTGACCAATTGGGAAGTCGGCCTCAAGACCGACCTCTTCGACCGCACGGTCACGCTCAACCTTTCAGCTTATTATATGGTCTGGAAGAACATGCAGTTGCAGTTCTTCAATCCCGAGGGCTTCGGCAACCTGGCCTTCGTCACGAACGGCGCCAATTTCCACGTCAAGGGCGCCGAGGCGCAGGTCACGGTTCGGCCCTATGCCGGCCTGTCGATCCAGGGCGGCGCCACCTATAACGACAGCAAGCAGGTCAGTTCGCCCTGCTTCGTGTCCGATTATCCGGGCTCTTCGACGTTCGGCCAGTGCATCAGCACTGCGGTCAGCCCGTTCGGGAATGTCGGCTCGCGCCTGCCGTTGAGCCCCCGTTTCCAGGGCAATCTGCGCGCCCGATATGAATGGCAGGGCCAGAATAGTCTCAACTGGTTCGTCTCGGGAGGCGTGACCTATACCAGCGCGATGTACAATGAGCCGTCGACCTACCCCTCGGGCGAGGGCGTCACGATCCCGTCGACCGCGCTGCTGCGCTACCGTATGCCCGGCTACGCGCTGCTCGACGCGACCATCGGCTTCCGCCGCGACAATTGGACGATCTCGCTCTTCGGCGACAATCTCGCCAACAGCCATGCCAGCACCTTTACCTCCTCGACCGAGCGCATCAAGCAGGAGATCCCGGTTCGGCCGCTCACCTATGGCGTGAAGGTGGGCGTCAGCTTCTGACATCGCGCCCATGACCAGTGCCCCGAAGGACGCGGTGCGGCCCGATGATCCGGCCGCACCGCGATTCCGCATCGCGATCCCCCGGATGGTGAGCCCGACGACGGGCCCGCGACCGACGCCCGTTCTGCGCCTGTCATCCCTCATCGCACCGCTGCTGCTGATGGCGGCATTCTGGATATCTGCGCCGGCGCGGGCCGCGGCGACCGCATGCCCGGTCCCCACGCCGATCGCATTCGCCGGCCTCGACTGGGACAGCGGTGCGTTCCTGACCGCGCTCGATCGCGCCATTCTCGAACGCGGCTATGGCTGCGTGACGACGACCACGCCCGGCACCACCGTCACGCTCGAACAGGCGGTCGCCACCGGCGATATCGAGGTCATCGCCGAGGAGTGGGCGGGACGCAGCCCGATCTGGAATGCCGCGAGCGCCCGTGGCCAGGTCATCGCGGTCGGCCAGACCGTGACGGGTGGCCAGGAAGGCATCTATGTACCCGACGCCCTGGTGCATGGCCCGAATGCCCCGGCCGCCGGCCTGGCCCGGGTCCAGCAGTTGGCCGATCCGCGCTATGCGGCGCTTTTCCGCGATCCCGAGCAACCGACCAAGGCACGTTTCCTCAATTGTCCGTCGGGTTGGACATGCGAACGCGTCAACACCGCGAAGCTTCACGCCTATGGCCTGAACGACCGCTATGTCGACTTTCGCCCCGGATCCGGCGCCGCGATGGATGCCGCCATCGTCGCGGCGATGGTCCAGCATCGACCGATCGTCTTCTACGGCTATTCGCCCAGCACCATCGCCGGCCGGTTCCGGCTGTTCCGGCTCAGCGAGGCACCCTACGAAGCCGGCTGCTGGGCCGACCTCGTAAATCCCGACGGACAGCATCGCACCGCCTGTAGCTGGCCTCCGGCGCTGCTTTCGGCCGGCCTTAACGCAGCCTTCGCCGCCCGCGCGCCGGCGCTGCGCGCGCTGTTCGAGAAGATCAGCATTCCGGCCAGCGTGCTGAATGCGGAACTGGCCGACGCACAGGCTCACCAGCGCTCCCCGGCCGCCCAGGCCCTGCTGTTCCTGCGGGCGAACCCCGGGCTTCGGCGGCAATGGCTGTCGGCGGAGGCGGCCGCCCGTCTCGACCATAGCCTGCAGCATGGCGACGCCGATACGGCCGCAGCATCGGGCGCGTTCCCAGCCGGCTGGGAAGTGTCGATCCGCGCGCCGGTCAATCGCTGGGTGGCGAGCCTCGTCACCAATTCGGGGGGCACGTTCCGGCGAATCGCGGGGACTCTCACCGCGCTGACCTCGTCGATCGACGCGGCGCTGCGCGTCATTCCCTGGTGGCTGATCATCGCGCTCTTCTCCGGCGTCACCTTGCTCGGCGCGCGTCGTGCGGTCCCTCCCCTGATGGTCGCCGCCGCCTTCTTCATCATCGGCGTGCTCGGCCTGTGGGACCAGATGCTCCAGACGCTGACACTCATGCTGGTATCGTCGCTGATCGCACTGGCCATCGGCCTGCCGCTCGGCATCGTCACCGCCAAGTCGCGGCTCGCCCGATCGGTGGTTCCCCCCATCCTCGATTTCATGCAGGCGATGCCGGGCTTCGTGTATCTGATCCCGGCCCTGATGCTGCTGGGCCTCGGAAAGGCGCCGGCGATCCTGGCGATGGTGATCTACGCGACGCCGCCGCTGATCCGCCTGACCGCGCTCGGCATCCGCAACGCCGATCCGGAGGTACGCGAGGCGGCGGCGGCCTTCGGCGCGACGCCGTGGCAGACGCTGATCCATGTCGAGATGCCGCTGGCACGCGACAGCATCCTCGCCGGCCTCAACCAGATGATCATGATGGCCCTGGCCATGGTGGTGACGGCCTCGATGATCGGCGCGCGCGGGCTCGGCGAGGAGGTGTTGAACGGCATCCAGTCGCTCGACGTCGGCAAGGGGTTCGAGGCCGGCCTCGCCATCGTCGTGCTGGCGATGGCGCTCGATCGAACGACCCAGGCGCTGGTCGCCGACCGGAGGACGCGCCGTGGCTGAGATCGCACTCACCGGCGTCAACAAACTTTATGGTGGCCATGGCAAGGCGGCGCAGGTCCTCGTCGCGCAAGGGCTGGACAAGGCCGCCATCCTCGAACGCACGGGCTGCACGGTGGCACTGCGCGACATCGATCTGGTGCTGCCCAGCGACGCCATCTCCGTGATCATGGGACTGTCCGGCTCGGGCAAATCGACGCTGCTGCGTTGCCTGATCCGATTGATCGACCCATCATCTGGCGCGATCCGCTTCGATGGCGAGGATATCACCCGGCTCGGCCTGCCGGCACTGCGCGCCTTCCGCCGCACCCATGTCGCCATGGTGTTCCAGAATTTCGCGCTGCTGCCGCATCGCACGGTTCTTCAGAATGCGGCCTTCGGCCTGGCGCTGCATGGCGTGAAGCGCGGCGATGCCGAGGCGCGGGCCGCCGCATGGCTGGCGAAGCTCGGCCTCGGCGGCTATGAGCGCGCCTATCCCGATGCCCTGTCGGGCGGGATGCGCCAGCGCGTCGGACTGGCTCGCGCGCTCGCCTGCGATCCCGATGTGCTGCTGATGGACGAGGCGTTCAGCGCGCTCGATCCGCTGATCCGCGACGAACTCCAGGCGCAGCTGCTCGATCTTCAGGCCGAGCTCGGCAAGACCATCGTCTTCGTCACTCATGATATCCGCGAGGCGCTGCGCCTGGGCGCGCACATCGTCGTGATGCGCGATGGCCGGGTCGAGCAGGCGGGGCCACCCGCCACCTTGCTGAGCGCGCCGTCGTCCGATTATGTCGCGCGGTTCGTGGCGCAGGCCGCCGCCTCGGCACGATGACCGCATCTCCTTGCCCCTGGACCCTATGGTCCACCTCCGCGCGCTCACGGATCGGACGCCGGCACGCTATGAGAGCGATCGATGACCGATACTGAACCGCCCCTGCCCGCGGCGACCGACGAGACGCGGAGCGCATGTATCGCTCGGCTCCGCGCGATCCAGCACGGCGGCGATCATCGCCGGGCCGCCATCGAAGCCATCGTCGCCCTCCAGCGATTCCCGGCGGATCGGAATCTGCTGCTGCTCCGCGCGACCAGCCTCCGCTTCCTCGGCGACATCGAAGGCGCGCTGGCGATCCTCGACCGGCTCGTGGCGGATCAGCCGGGCTTCAGTCTGATCCATCAGGAGCGCGGCCTCTGCCACGTCGTCCGCCGTGACGCGCCAGCGGCGATCGCGGCATTCCGTGCCGCCGTCAGCATCAATCCGGCGCTGGCGCAGAGCTGGCACATGCTGGCCAGCCTCTCCCGGATGGTCGGCGACGACGCCGGCGCGCAGGAGGCCAGGTCGCAGGAATTGGCGCTGCAATCGCTGCCCTATCCGATCGTGCAGGCGACCTCGCTGTTCGCCGACGGGGATGGGGTGGGCGCCGAGGCGCTCATGCGGCGCTTCCTGCTCGACCATGGCGATCATCCCGAGGCGATGCGGCTCCTGGCGAAGATCGGCCTGTCGCAGGACGTGCTGGACGACGCCGAGATCCTCTACGCGGCGGTGCTCGCGATGGTGCCCGATCACCGCGCCGCGCGCCACGAATATGCCCAGACGCTGCTCGCCCGGCACAAATTCGCCGAGGCCGGCGCGGTACTCGCACCGCTGCTGGCGGAGGATGGCGACAATCTCGCCTTGCGTGAGATGGCCGCGACGATCGCCGTCGGGCTCGGCCAGACCGACGAGGCGATCCGGCTCTATGAGCAGATCCGCGCCGCGCTGCCGGACGACCCCGGGGACGATGCCGGCCTGCGGGCGCACCTCGCCGATATCGAGCTCTGGCGGGGGCACGCGCTGAAGACGGTCGGTCGTCTGCCCGATGCCATTGCCGCCTACCGAACCGCCGTGACCTTGCGCCCGGATTTCGGCGACGGCTGGTGGAGCCTCGCCAACCTCAAAACCTATCGCTTCCCGGCCGACGATCTCGCCGCGATGCGGGCGGCGCAGGCGGCACCCGGCACCAGCGACGTAGATCGTGTCCATCTCAACTTCGCGCTCGGCAAGGCGCTCGAGGATGTCGGCGACACTGCCGATGCATGGACGCATTATGCGCAGGGCAACGCCCTGCAGCGCGCGTCCAGCCATTATCGTCCGGACATCCTCGAAACCAACACGGCCGAGCAGAAACGCGTGGGCACGCCCGCCTTCTTCGCCGCCAGAGCCGATTTCGGCGCGCCGGCCCCGGATCCCATCTTCGTCGTCGGCCTGCCGCGCTCAGGCAGCACGCTGATCGAACAGATCCTTGCCAGCCATCCGCACGTCGAAGGCACCCAGGAATTGCCCGATATCCAGCGGATCGTGCAGGAATTGCAGGGCCGCGATCCCGATCTCGATCGTCCGCGCTATCCGGCCGTCCTCGCCGATCTCGACCGCGAACGGGCCCGCGCACTGGGCGACGCCTATCTTGCCGGCACACGGGCGCATCGCGTGCTCGGCCGCCCTTTTTTCGTCGACAAGATGCCGAACAATTTCCGGCATATCGGCCTCATCCATCTCATCCTGCCCAACGCGAAGATCATCGACGTTCGCCGCAGCCCGATGGCGTGCTGCTTCTCCAACCTGAAGCAGCTGTTCGCGCGCGGGCAGGAGTTCACTTACTCGATCGACGACATCGCGCGCTATTACCGCACCTATCTCGATCTGATGCGGCACTGGGAGGCGGTGCTGCCCGGGCGCGTGCTCAAGGTCGTCCACGAGGATGTGATCGACGATCTCGACGCCCAGGTCCGCCGCCTGCTCGAGCATTGCGGTCTGGCGTTCGACCCGGCCTGTCTCGACTTCCATCAGAACCGCCGCGCCGTGCGGACGCCCAGCAGCGAGCAGGTCCGCCAGCCGATCTTCCGCGACGGGCTCGATCAGTGGCGGGCGTTCGAGCCATGGCTGGCCGATCTCCGTTCGGCGCTGGGCGAGGCCGCCGACGCCTGGCGGACATAGACCATCAAACAGACGATCAATATGACGAGGACCGATATGGCCGAGACGCCGCCGATCTACATCACCTATCTCAACCGCTTCGATATCGAGGCGCTGGCGATCGACGATGACGAACTTCTCCTCGCGATCGAACAGGGGCTTGCCGCACAGGGACGCGGCGAAGCGGTGATCGAGCCTCGGGTCCATCTCGAACCCAAGGTTTCCAACGGCCATTTCAATGTGCTGCGCGGCGCGCTCCGCGCCCCGATCGACCTTGCCGGGGTCAAGGTGGTCGGCGATTTCGTCGACAATTATCAGCAAGGCCTGCCCTCCGAACTCGCGATGCTGATGCTGTTCGATCCCGCGACCGGCGTGCCGCGCGCGATGCTCGACGCGAGCGGGATCACCGACATGCGCACCGGCGCCGTCTCGGCGCTCGGCGCCAAATATCTCGCCCGCAAGGGATCGAAGATCTTGGGCCATATCGGCGCCCGCGGCACTGCCTACTGGAATGTGCGCCTGCTCGATCGTCTGTTCGATTTCGACGAGATCCGCGTCCATTCGCGCCGCCCGGAAAGCCGCGACGGCTTCGCGGCCCGGTTGAGCCGCGATCTTGGCAAGCCGGTTCGCGCGACGACCGACTGGCAGAGCTGCGTCGAGGGCGCGGATATCGTCGTCGAGGCATCGCGCCTCCACGAGCCGACGCCGTTGCTGCGCACCGACTGGATCAAGCCCGGTGCGCTCGTCATTCCCTATGGGACGATGAGCGCCGTCGAGCTCTCCCTCACCGACATCATGGCGAAGATCGTCGTCGACGACTGGGGGCAGTGCAAGGGCGGCAAGTTCGGCAGCCTGCGGGCCGATGTCGAAACGGGCAAGCTTTCGGAGGCGACGCTGCATGCCGAGCTCGGCGAGATTGTGGCCGGGCTGAAACCCGGCCGCCAGAGCGACGACGAGACGATCCTGTTCTGGCACCGCGGCCTGTCGCTGTCCGACATCGCCCTTGGCCATGCGATGCTCGAAAAAGGTGCGCGCCTGGGCATCGGCCAGCGCCTCCGCTTCGCCTGATGAGCGCCTCTGCCGCCGCCGCCGGCGTCTCTGCGGTCGACACCCGCGCTGCCATGGCCCGGGCAGCGCCGTGCCATTGGCTTGGCCGCGGAAGTGGTGCCGAGACGGCTGGAATATCGCCGCGATGACGAGGCTCGACATGACGGATTCGCCGCTCTCGCCGGACGATGTCGCCGCCATCGCCCGCACGGGCGCCACGCTCGTCCTGTCGGATGCCGCGCGTGGACGCATCCAGGCCGCGCATGCCGTGGTCGAGGATTATGCGGCGCGACAACTGCCGGTCTATGGTTTGACGACGGCGCTCGGCGCGAACGCCGATACGCGGCTCGACGCGGAAGAGCAGGCGGCATTCCAGCGTCGCGTCGCCGATGGCCGCTCGGTCGGCGTCGGCCCCTTGCTGCCGCGCGAGACCGTGAGAGCCATGATGGCGGCGCGGATTTCCGGAATGATCGCCGGCGGCAGCGGAGTTTCGTGGCCGGCCTGTGCCGCGCTGCTCGACGCGCTCAATGCCGGCATTCATCCCGCCGTTCCAGCCCTGGGTTCGATCGGCGCCGGCGATCTCGCCCAGCTCGCCCACCTTGCCCGCGGGCTGATGGGATATGGCATGGTCGAGCGCGATGGCGAGCTGCTGCCGGCAGACCAGGCGCTACGCGCGGCGGGCCTCGATCCCCTCCCCCTCGCCGCCAGGGACGGCCATGCGCTGGTGGCCGCCAACAGCTATTCGGTGGGCCTGGCGTGCTTGGTGCTTGCCGATGTCGAGCGTCTGTTCGACTGGTCGCTCGTGGCCACCGCGCTGGCCCTCGAAGGCTTCCGCGCCAATCTCTCGATCCTCGATGCCCGCGCCCTCGCCGCGCGTCCCGCCTTCGGCCAGATCGAGGCTGGCGCGCGGCTGCGGGCCCTGCTGGCCGGCAGCGCTCTATGGGCGCCCGGCGCCGCGCGGCGGCTGCAGGATCCGCTGAGCTACCGCTGCGTGCCCCAGGTGCTGGGCGCGCTGCTCCACGCCATCCGGGAAGCCCGTGAGGCGGTCCGGATCGAACTCGCAAGCTCCGGCGACAATCCGGTCGTCCTGGCGGATGACGGGGTGATGCTGTCCCAGGGCAATTTTGACCTGACCGCCTTCGTGCTGAGCTGGGAGAGGCTTGGTCAGGCCTTGACCCATGTCGCGACCGGCACCGCGCACCGCACGTTGAAGATGATGTCGGCCGCCGTTTCGGAATTGCCGCGCTATCTGACGCCGCTCGGCCCCGCCTGGACAGGCTTCGGCGCGCTACAGAAGACGATCGCGGCGTCCGAGGCCCTGATCCGCCACCTTGCCCAGCCCATTTCGCTCGGCGTGATGGCGGTGTCGGACGGGATCGAGGACCAGGCCTCGATGGCGCCTGCGGTCGTCGCCAAGGTGAGCGACGGCATCGCGCATCTGCGCCATCTGGTCGCGATCGAGCTCATCGTCGCGGCCCAGGCGATCGAGCTGCGCGGCGTCGCTGACCGGCTCGGTGGGGATATGCGCGCAATCCAGGCCGTGGTGCGATCCCAATGCGCGCCGCTTGGCGAAGATCGACCGCTCGGCCCCGAAGTCTCGCAGCTGGCCGAATTCATGGCCGCGCAGGCGGTTCCGCGCGCCTCAGGGGTGTAGCGGGAGCGCCGAGGTCACTTGGTGGGGGACCAGCGAGCGATCCTCGCCATTCCCTCCCCGATCGGCCGCGATGTCCCTGCGCGGGATCGAGCCGGACCCCATCGGTGGTCGGTTTCTGCGGGATCATCCGACCTAAGAAACATTGTCTAGCACTGAAGTAGACATTTGTTGCTGAGCCCGCGCTGCGTCGTCAGTTTCGCCATACCGTTCGGATGAGCGGTCATCGCTCGACCGGCTCCGCCAGTTCTTGCTCAGCCGGCGGGACGTTTTGGAGGCACGGACGCATTGAACACCGACTCGCGCTCGAAACGCCGGATGACGATCGAATGGCCGACCATGGCCCTGACCATGGTGGTCTATGGCGGATGGATGGCGGTCACCTGGTTCCACGCAGCGTTGCCGACCGGGTTGCTCGTCGTGGCGGGCGGATGGTTCGTCGCGTGGCACAGTTCGCTCCAGCATGAGACGATCCATGGCCATCCGACCCCGTGGCCAAGGCTCAACAGCCTGATCGGTGCCGTTCCGCTGTCGCTGTGGCTTCCCTACACATGCTATCGTCGCGATCACCTTGCGCATCACGCCACCAGCGAGACGACCGATCCCCGCGAAGATCCCGAATCCCATTATCTGTTGCCTGCGACCGGGTGGCGCGAGACGCTTCGGCGTGCCGTTGCGACCGTCCAGGCGCCATTGCTCGGCCGGCTGCTGCTCGGGCCGGCGATCATGATCGCGGGCTTCCTCGGCGCGCAGGCCATACGGGCATGGCGGACGCCGTCCGAGGCTGTGCGCGATTGGGCGCCGCATATGATCGGCGTCGCGCTCATATTGACGTGGCTTTCGATCTGCCACCTCGGCGTCGGTCTTTATCTGCTCGCTTTCGTCTATCCGGGCAGCGCGCTCACGCTGCTGCGATCGTTCGCGGAGCATCGTGCCGCGACCGCGCCGGGCCATCGCGTCGCGATCGTCGAGCGAGCCGGGCCGCTGTCGCTGCTGTTCCTCCACAACAACCTCCATGCCGTCCACCATGCGGCTCCGGCGTTGCCCTGGTATCGGATACCGGCCTTCTACCGTCGGAACCGTGCGGCCATCGTCCATGCCAATGGCGGCCTCGTCTATCGCGGCTATGGCGACGTCGCGCGGCGTTACGGCTTGCGCGCTCATGATGCGCTGATCCATCCCCGCTTCTTGGCGGAAACGGCACCTCGATGACGGGTCATGTCGCGTCGCTCGCAATGTACGATGCCCCCGGGCTGCAAAGCGCCAATGATGCGCTCTGGTCTGCCATCGCGCATCATCTGCGTGCGGCCGGGCTCGACGATGTACCCGCGGGGCTCGACCGGACCCGATCGCTCGAAGAGATTTGGGACGACCCGAATCTGCTGCTCGCCCAGGCCTGCGGCTATCCGCTCGCGACGCAATGGCGCGGCCGTTTGCGATATGTCGCGACCCCCCACTACAAGGCGGCCGGCTGCGAGGGCGCCTCGCATCGCAGCCGCATCGTCGTCCGCCGGGACGAGGCTGCCGTTGCCCTCCCCGAATTGAGGGGCCGACGGGCAGCGGTCAACGCCGAGAATTCGAACACCGGCATGAATCTCTTCCGCACCATGGCGGCGCCGCTGGCGACCGATGGCCGATTCTTCGGATCGGTCCTCATCACCGGGTCGCATCATGCGAGCATAAGAGCCGTAGCGGCGGGCGAGGCGGACATCGCCGCGATCGATTGCGTGACCTTCGCGCATCTCGAGCGCGAGGATCCGCTATCCACCCGCCGATTGAGAACCTTGGCCTGGAGCCCGCCCTCGCCCGGCCTGCCGCTGGTGACATCGGCGGCGACGTCCGACGCCGGACTGCGCATTTTGCGAAGGGCCGTCCGGCAGGCCATCCGTGATGACGCCAATGGCGCGAGCGTCGATGCGCTGCTGATCGCCGGTGTCGATGTGCTGCGGCAGTCGCGATACGACGCGCTTGAAAAACTGGCAGCCCATTCGACGCGGCGAGGATATCCGGAATTGAAGTGATCGGCTGGCGGAAACAGCGCGAACCGGGCGCCGCATCGCAGCCTCTTTACACCGTCTACGCCCGGCTTATCCTTCCCTTCGACGGTCTGACACCTCCTAAGTTCGGCGCATGTTGTTTTTCTGATAGATAGGATTTTAGCGGATGTGGCGACCAATCAGCGGGCTGATGCTGGGATGCTTTCTGGCGACGACTGGTTGCGATCGCCCCGCGAAAACAGAAACGGGCACGCAGACCGCCGCCACGGCGCAGCAGATCGCCTGGCGCGAGGGCGATGTCGACGATGCCTTCGCCGAGGCCAAGGAAACGAACAAACCCGTGCTGCTCTACTGGGGCGCCAAATGGTGCCCGCCGTGCAACCTGATGAAATCCACGCTGTTCAAGGATCCGGCTTTCATCGCGCAGACGCGCGCATTCATTCCCGTTCATCTCGATGGCGACGCCAAGGGCGCACAGATCTGGGGCGAGAAGTTCGGTATCCAGGGCTATCCGACCGTCATCCTGCTCCGCCCCGATCATAGCGAGATCACGCGCTTGTCGGGCGGATCGACCGCCTCGACGCTGGCCGACATTCTGCGTGTCGCCGCCACCCGCACGACATCGACCGAGGATTTGCTCCGGCAGGCCGACGATCCCACGCATCTCTCTACCGACGACTGGCGGCTGCTCGCGAGCTTCGATTGGCTCGACGATCCGAAGCATTTCGGCGATTCCAAACGGGCTGCGGCTTTCCTCGCCAAGCTGGCCGGCGCTGCCCCCGATCCGGCGATCAAGCGGCATCTGCAACTCACCGCGCTGGAGATGAGCGGCGGCAACGGCGACGTCGCCCAGCTGACCCCGGCGCAGCAGGCCGAGGTCCAGGCGTTGTTGCCGCAGATCCTGTCCGACTATGCGGAGGTGAAGGCCAATCGCCAGGAATTGACCTTCGGCGGCGCGTCGCTGATCCGCGCGCTGCCCGATCCGGCGACACGCAAGGCATTGGGCGTGCAGTTGCTGGCGTCGCTCGACAAGGTGGCAGCGGACAGGAGCGTGCCGCTCGGCGACCGATTCGGCACCATCGACGCCGACATCGCGCTGTCGAAGAGCGAGAATGGCGGCAAGGTCGCGCCCGCTGTGCTCGCCAAGGTGCGCGAACGTGTCGCCTTCGTCGATCATGCCGCGACCGATCCGATGATGCGGCAGGCAGTGATGCCCAATGCGGGCCAGGCGCTCGACGATGCCGGCGATCCCGCAGGCGCGACCAAGTTGCTCGAGGCCGAACTGCCGCACGCCGTCGCGCCTTATTATTACATGATCGATCTCTCGGGCATCGCGGAGGAGCAGAAGGACAACACCGCCGCGATTTCGTGGGCGCGCAAGGCTGCGGAGATCGCCGAAGGCCCCGCGACGCGGATCCAGTGGGCGGTTCTCTACGCCAACACGGTGATGCGGCTCACCCCCGACGACAAGGGTGCGGTCGAGCAGAGCGCGGCTATGGTCATAGACGCGCTCGGGCGGAACAGCGGCGGTTATGCCCAGCGCACCGCCAAGCGGGCCGATGACTGGGGCAAGAAGATGCGCGAGTGGAGCGCCAGGCACGATGGCGCCGCGGTCTTGACGCGGCTGGAGACGCGGATGGGGCAGACATGTCCGGCAAGCGATGCGACGGCGGTGTGTCACAACGTCCTCAAGGCGGCCTGAGGCGGCTCGCTCGCCGGACGTCTCAGATCGCGAGGGCCGCCAGATTGAGGTGGCCGCTCGGCAGATCACCCTGCCCCGGGCGATCGCTCTCGGCCGACGCCTGATGGACGATGCTGCCCGCCGGCACGCTCTGGGTCAGCCAGACATTGCCGCCGATCACCGCGCCACGCCCGATCGTCACCCGCCCCAGAATCGTCGCGCCCGCATAGATCACGACATCGTCCTCGACGATCGGGTGACGTTCGAGACCCTTTTTCAGCCCGCCGCTCTCTTCCGTGGGGAAGCTCCGCGCGCCGAGCGTCACCGCCTGGTAGAGCCGCACCCGGTCGCCGATGATGGCCGTCTCGCCGATCACCACGCCGCTGCCATGGTCGACGAAAAAGCTCTTTCCGATCCGGGCTCCCGGATGGATATCGATCGCAGTCGCCGAATGCGCGACCTCGGCGATGATCCGCGCGATGATCGGCACGTCCAGTTCGTAGAGGGCATGGGCGATGCGGTGATGGATGAGGGCGGTGACGCTGGGATAGCAGAGCAGCACCTCGTCGACGCTCCGCGCGGCAGGATCGCCCGCATAGGCGGCTTCGACATCCTGATCGAGCAAGCGACGGAGATCGGGCAGCTGTGCGGCGAAAGCCTGCGAGATTCGCGCGGCGCGCTGCTCGATCGCCCCTTGCGATGGCGCCGATTGCGAATAACCCAGTTCCAGGGTGATCTGCCAGCGTAGCTGGACCAGCACCGTGTCCAGCGTCTGCGCGACAAAGCGATCCTCGTTCTCCGGGTTCACCGTGCTCGGCCCCAGCCGGAGGGGAAACAGCGCGCCGGCGAGCAGGGCAATGATCGCCTCCAGACGAGCGCGTGACGGGAAGCCCACCCGTTCGCGGGCGACATCGCGGCGATGAGCGCGTCGCCAATCGTCGCGCGCCTGCCGCAAGCCCCCCGTCAGCGCATCGATATCCCAGCTGGGGGCGCCCGGCGGTATCGCGACCTCGTCCTCGATCCAGGGTGATGGCATGGTATGTCCTTCCTGTCAGACGGTGAGTGGATCGCCGCGAACGGCTCGCGCCAGCAATTCGAAAAACGCGCGGCCCGCCGGGCTCTGGTCGACGTCCCATTCCGGATGCCATTGGACGCCCAGCACCGGCGCACCGCACGGTCTCGCCGAGACCGCTTCGACGAGATCATCCGGCGCGCGCGCCTCGATCGACAAACCCGCGCCCAGGCGGTTGATCCCCTGGCGATGGACCGAGTTCACGCGATGGCGCCCGGCGCCGATCGCGGCCGCCAGCATACCGCCTTCGGCTATGTCGATATCGTGATGATGGTCGAACAGGGCGGGCACATCGTCTTCGGCACCGTCGCGATAATGGCCGGTCTCGCCCGGCACGTCCGACAGGGTGCCCCCGAACAGCACGTTGAGTTCCTGCATCCCGCGACAGATACCGAAGACGGGCCGCCCTGCCCCGATCATCGCGTCGGCCAGTCGCAGCGCGACGTCGTCCCGGCCCGCGTCGTCGCATGGCACCGCGGCGCCTGCGCGATAGCGCGATACCGCCACGTTCGAGCAGCAGCCTGGCAGCAGCAATCCATCGAGGATCGCGGACAACGCGACCGGATCGACCGCGTCGGCGATGGCCGGCACGATCAGCACCGTCACTCCGGCGATGTCGGTCAAGGGTACGACGAAGCGCGAAGCGACGGCTTGCGTCCGCCGGCCGTCGAGCGTCCGGTTGCTGGCCAAAACGCCGACCAGAGGCTTCGTCCGGCCCGGTGCCGTCGGGGCGCCTGCCAGGGTCACGCGACGCACAATTCCGGTAGCGCGCCCAGGGTGACCCGGCGGGAACACCGACTGTCGATGCCAACCGGCACGTTGCCGCGGACGGTCACGCCGCGCACCACATGGCGCCGATCACGATCATCATCGATCGGGTCAGGCGCGGTGGCGCGATCGTGCCGGATCGCCACGTCACCGTCGCGCCGGCGCATGCCGTTTTCCAGCCGGACGATGGCGGCCTGAATGATGTTGTCGAGCCGCCCTGGCTCGACGGCGCCAAGCTCGGCGAAGGCCTGGCAGACGCTATCCGGCACGAGCGGGCGTTCGCCGGTTTCGGGATGGACGCGTATCAAAGAATATACCGCCTCGATCAGTGTCGGGATAAATTCCGCCCGATAACGATCGGCGCCTTCGTCGGGTTCGCTCTGGTCGGCGATATCGGCACGGCCTTTGCTGCACATCGCCGGCGGCGCGTCGGCGCGGGCGCACGCTGGCAGTCGATGGAAACGAGAAGCCATTACCGTTACTTATCGCTTCCTCATGGCAAGAGCGGGTTCACGCTCCGATCGGCCCCAGCCTAGTTAATGCCTATCGGACTGGTAGAGATTTTCCATTCGGGGTGGACAAGCTAATCTTTGCCGCACGCAGGTGCCCGCCTGCCCGAAGCACCCATCTGCTCGATGTTCGATGGCTAGCGGCCCCCCCCGCACGACACGGAGAAGACCGTCTGCCGCCTCACTCTCCGGTGGCTTTCGGGGGTTTCACACGCTTGATATTCCCGTCGAACTGCTGGTGTTCGAGGCTGACGAAGCCGCCGCGATTCGGCATCACGATCCGGGACAGACTCAAGCGGTCCAGCCGCGCGTCCGCCGCGACGATCCGGAGCCCGGAAAGGCGAGGTCCGGCACGATCCGCTGGATCGCCTCGCTCGATTTCGCCCGCACCCCATAGCCCGAAAGAGGCATGCCGGGTTCCAGCATCGACGCCGGCGCGTTCGTGGCACGAAGACCGGTCGCCCATCCGCCGGCCGAGGCCGCACCTGCGAACAGCAATGCACGCCGATGAAGCAGTCCACCACCGGCGACATGCTCTTCGCGCTCGGGGGCATCTTCCATCATCGGGCTTCCCGCGCCGGACGATCAGGCGATGCTGTCGGCGGCGAACAGGCGCTCTACCGTCGATCGCGGTTCGTCGCGCAGCAGCGGCAGCAATTGGTCGCCCTGCCGCGCGATCTCCGACAGATATGGCGTGTCGGACAATACGAACTGGCTGATGCCGAGGTCGCGATATTTGCGTAGCGAGCTGGCGACATCGGCGGCCGAGCCGACCAGCCATGTGGTCCCGGCACCGCCGCCGCCGTAGCGGCCCGGCGCGGTATAGAGATTGTCGTCCAGCACCTCGCCGCGGGCATGGAGATCCAGCAGCCGTTGTTGCCCCACCGCCGGCGCACGCCGATGCTGGTCCGGGAGGCTCTGCGCCCTGGCCATCTCCTCCACCTTGGCCTCGGCGTCGGCCCATGCCTGCTCGGTCGTGTCGCGCACCAAAGTCGTGATCCGCAGGCCGAATTCCAGCGGCGGCAGGTCGCGATCGAGATCGCGGCTGAGCTGCCTCAACCGCGCGATACGGTCGGCGACGCCGTCGAGCGGCTCGCCCCAGAAAAGCTGCACGTCCGCTTCGGTCGCCGCCACGCGCTCGGCGGCTTCGGACGCACCGCCGAAATACAGCTTCGGATGAAGGCGATCGCCGCGCGCTATGATCCGGGGCGAGACGGTCGATCCCGCAACACGGAAATGCTCGGTCTCGAAGGTCACGTCCTCCTCCGTCCAGAGCCGGCGGACGAGCCGCATGAAGTCCTTCGTGCGGCCATAGCGGTGCGCCTGGTCTCCCTCACTGTCGCCATAGGCGGCGAGATTGTCCTGCCCCGAGACGATGTTGATGCGGACCCGCCCACCACTCAGTCGATCCAGTGTCGCCGCCGCCGACGCGAAATTGGCCGGCCGCCAGTAACCGGGCCGAATCGCGATGAGGGGCTCGAACGTCCTGGTCCGCGCCGCCAACGCCGTCGCGACCGTGAACGTATCGGGGCGGCCCCAGCCGGTGCCGATCAGCGCGCCCTTCCAGCCATGCTGCTCCAGAGCCTCCGCCTGACGCATCAGGGTCTCGAGGCCCGCCGGATCGGCGTCGCTGATATCGCCGCGATGCCCTCCCTCGATCTGATTGGGGATATACCAGAGGAATTCGGAGGCGTTCGACATGGGAACTCCTTGAAAACGAAATGGAAGGGTGGCTGACATGCTGGCTAGTCGAGCCGGAAACCGAGCCCGTGCAGCACCTCGCGAAGCGCGTCTCGACCGGCGAGCGAGGCGGCACCACGCACCCGCTGGCTCGCCTGTTCCGTCCAGTCGCGCTCCGTCATGCCCTGCTCACGCTGAAAGCTGCGCAACCGGAGATCATAAGCGGCAATGGCGAGCGCATTGCGTTCCGAGCCATATTGCTCGCGGAACAGCACCGCCTCCTGAGGCAGGCGCGGCTTGACCGAGGCGGGTGCGGCGGGATCGGGATGGCCCACCGTCAGCCCGAACAGTGCGAACGCCTGTGGCGGCAGGCCGAGTTCGGCCGCCACCTCGGCAGGCTTGTTGCGAATGCCGCCGATATAACAACTGCCGAGGCCGATCGATTCGAGTGCCACCACGGCATTCTGGGCGGCAAGCGAGGTATCCACCGCGCTCAGCAGGAAGCTTTCGAGAAACTGCGGCCCGTCGGCCGGCGCGCCGATCGCTTCACCGATCGCGGTGAGGCGGTGGAGGTCCAGAATCCATAACAGCAAGAGCGGTGCCTGGAGAATTTGGGTTTGGTTCCCGGCGAGCCCCGCGAGCCGTGCCTTGCGCGCCGGATCCTCAACCGCGACGACGCTCCAGGGCTGGAGATTGGACGAACTCGCCGCCGACTGCGCCGCCGCGACCAGCAATTCCAACGTCCCCTCCGGCACGGGATCGGGCAAATAGGCACGAACCGAGCGGTGCGACAGCATCGTGTCGAGCGTCTCGTTCCAGGCCACGGGCACATCCAGCGTGTCCCGATAGCGTTCATACAACCGCGCCGCGCGCCGTGCGCCGGCATCGTCGTCCGGATGGGCCAACGCCCTCATTTCACTCATCCCGTCCTCCCGATATTGAGGCGAGGCGTGGCTCCTCGCGATCGTCGATCGGCGCCTCCCCGACGCCGAGCAGCTCGTGCAGCAGCGTGCGTCCCCAATATCGGGCGAAGATGCGCAGCGCGGCCGCCTTGCCCGGATCAGCCCGCGCGGCCTCCTGAACATAAACGTTGCCACCATCGTCGCGGAACCCCGCGTATGGCATCTCACTCTACGCCAACAATGCCACGAACGAGAAGAACATCATCTCGCAGGGGCTATTGGCAGCACCGTCGGGTGCCGGCGTCACGGCCTATCTGGGACGGATCGTGAATTACAATCAGCCGGCCAGATATGGCGTCACCTTCAGGACCCGATACTGATCCCGATACTGACAGTGATCGCCGACGCGCGCGGGCATCCCCGCAACCCGTGGCTTTGGGCTGCGGTCCCGATGCCCGCGAACGCGGCAACGGACACGGTAGCGAATACGCGGGCGTGCGATCGCGGCGACGGTCGCGCCCGATCCCACCAGCCCTGATGCAAGTTCGGGCGCAGCAGTCGCTGCCCGTCGCCCCTCACCAATGGCCGTCCAACGCCTCTCGCCATGGCTGGAGCGATAGCATTTTTCCGCCGCGTCCGGAGCTTCGGCAATATCCGAGTCTTCCGATAGGAAATCTATTTTGTCGTGCCGCCCGCCACGGGGCTAGGTCGTCGCGGCCTCTGCCAAACCGAGGCTGCGAGATGACAGGCGAGTATGTATGGCGTTGCGTTTTTCGAGGTTGAGGGCGTCGGTCGCCTGCGTGGCTTTGCTGGCAGGGTCTGGCGCCAGGGCCGAGCCCGGCCTGCTCTTCTCCTTATCGGGTGACAAAGGCTCCGTCGCCGATTTCGCGGCCGGCGGGGCGACGCCGATCTTCGCCAAGGGGGTGACCGCGATCGCCGACGGCAAGGTGGGAGCCGGATTCACCTTCTCGGACGATCTGGTGCTCGCGTGGCCGGGACCCGGCAATATCTACGCGCAGCGCGGCACGCTCTCCTTCTTCTTCCGCTCGCGCACGCCGTTCGGGACGACCCCGTTCCCGATCTTCCGTGTCGGCGGCAGCGATGGCAGCAGCTGGGACATGGTGTTCCTGCGGATCGACTGGAACGGCCATGGCTACGACGCCTTCGTCACCGACACCGGCCTTGCGCGGACCCGAATATCCTACCGGATCGCCTCGATCCCCGCGGCCAACGCCTGGACCCACATCGCCTTCGGCTGGGACGAGCGCAGCGGCGTCAAGCTGTGGGTCGACGGCCAGCGCGTCGCGACGCTGAATCGCAAGGCGGTCTATGATGCCGGGCTGTTCGGGTTCGGTCCCTTCCAGCGGGTCGTCTCGCCGTGGCAGGTCCACACCCGCCGGATGTACAGCCATGGCGGCGATCTCGACGAGATCAGGATCTATGATCATATGCTCGACGATGCCTCGGTCGCCACGCTCGCCACCGCCGGCACCCCGAACGCTCCCGCCGCGCCGCCCGCGCCCGCCATGCCGACCGACGATCCGCAGGTGCGGCAGGATTGGTGGCACCGCTATGGCTGGGCCGCCGCCGACATCGCCCCGCTCTACCTGTCGGCAGCGTCGATACGCATCCGCAAGGTCGAGTTCAGCGACGCGCGCGACCAGAAGGAGAAGATGGCGCGCGGCACCGACGGCATCCGCGAAACGACCTGGCCAGGCGTCTACAACCGTTCCCGCCTGCCCGGTCGCCACGATTATTTCGAACTGCCCGACTGGAACGTCTATGCCACCGGCGGCCAGGCCTACACGCTGACCCTGCCGGACGAGCCCTGGAACCGGATCGAGATCGCCGGCCCCGCTTATGGCGACCTGCAGCGCACGGACGGCGACGGGGCCGGCCTGCTGTTCCGCCGGCCCGAAGGCCTGGAGCGCAGCAGCACGCCGCTCGACCATGAGCGGCATGGCGGTACGATCCGTTTCGACAATGTCGCGCAGGAGACGCCGATCGAAGAGATCGGCGCCTACGACGTGACCGCGGGCGAGGCCCCGGCCGCCGATTTCCGGCTGCACTACCGGATCGATGCCAAGGCCGATCCGGCTTCCTATCCGGCGCTGGACGGATTGGCCGGATATATCGCCGGCCGCTTCGTGCCGCAGGAGCGCGCCACCGTCGTCGCGCTGCCCGCAGGCGCGCCGCGCAAGCCCCGCGCCGCGGTCGCCGCGCCGGCATCGACACCGGCGTCAACACCGCCATCGGCATCGGCATCGGCGCTGCCGATCGTCCATATCCTGGTGCCCGGCGATTTCCGCGATGCCCGGCTCGGCAATGCGCCCCAGCGCTTCACCTATGGCGCCGCCAATCTGAACATGGGGCTGGACGGGGTGGCGATCCACCTCCCGGCCCTGCCGGTCCAGCCGACGCATCGCGGCCTGCTGCCGCTCAACATCCGGATCAAGGATCCGACCTGGCCCGATCGCGATCTGCTCGATGTCGATGTCGCGGTGAAGCCCGGCGAGGCGCGCACGCTGTGGCTCGATACGCGCGACCGCATCCTGCCCGACGGCGCCTCGATGATGATCGACATCGCCGCGGCCGGCGGCGGCTTCGATATGCATGCGCTCGACGGCACCGACGTCGACCTGCTGTACAAGCCGGTCGCCGCGGCCAAGGCCGAGCATGTCGCCGATCGACTGGCGCAGGCGCGGGACGAACTGTCCTGGCTGGTCGAGGAACAGCCCAGCACTCGGCTCTATCCGGTGTGGACCCGGTTCGAACGCGACATCAGCGATGTCCTGCGCGTCGATCCGGGCAATGCCACGGCCCGCGCCTATTGGGTCGAGAAGGAGCCGGAGCAGCCTTATGCGCCGATGTCGCCCGAACCCGCGCCGCCGCCGGGCGTTCCTGCCTGGGCTTGGCGGCAGAGCGAGGACTTGAAGCTCTACCAGCAGTTCGTCGACTGGTGGATCGATCATCGCCAGATCGCCGACGGCGAATTCGGCGGCGGCCTCTCCGACGATACCGATCTGGTCAACCAGTGGGTGCCGCTGGCGATGATGGGGGTCGAGCCCGAACGGATCGCCGCCTCGCAACGGCGCGTGCTCGACGCGACCTTCGCCAATGGCATGTGGAGCAACGGGCTCGGCCGCATCCGCACCGACGAGCTGCACAGCTACGAGGAGGGCATCAACACGCTCGGCCAGGCGATGCTGCTCGACTGGGGCGATCCGAGCGCGATCGAGCGCAGCATGGCGGTCGCGCGCAACTATCCAAAGCTGATGCAAGTCAATCCCGCCGGCCATGCCCATGTCGTCAGCTCGCTGTTCAGCGGCACGAGCATCGTGCGGGAAGCGGCGCTGGGCTGGCAGGAGCCCTACAGCCTGCTGATCACCCATCCCGGCCTGATGCTCGTCGACTATAATGGCGCGCCGGCAACCAAGGCGTTGCTGCTGTCGGTGCTCGACGGCTGGCTGGCGCACGGCAAGAAGGACGCGAACGGCGTCTGGCAGTTCCCCTCGAACATCGAATGGGCCAGCGACAAGGCCACCGGCAAGGGTGTCGCCAGCGCCGGCAATTCCTTCTGGGCCGCCTATGACTGGACCGGCGACGAGCGCTATCTGCGTCCGATCGCGACGGAGATGGCCGAGCATGATCTTGCCGGTCTGTCGGCGCTCAACGCCGACCTGCTGGCGCGCACGCCGCAGGGGCCGGCGCTCGCCAAGGCGATCGCCGATGGCACGGTGAAACCCGATGGCGGCGCGATCGATCGCAATCTCGGCGGCTTCAACGATCGCGACTATGCCCGCTTCGTCCATTGGCAGCAGACCGGCGACAAGAATGATCTCGTCGCCCTGTATGACGGCGAAATCGCCAGCGATCGCGGTCGGATGCCGGTGCTGACCGACGCGGAGCTCTGGGTCGATCGGGTCAGCGTACCGAGCGAGCTGCTCCAGCGCACCCGAATGGGTGGCGTCGCGCACCGCCGCAACGCCTATTATCCCGGCAATCTGGTGCGCTGGCATTTCGCCGCCCCGGCGCGGGGGGAGGACGTCGCCCTCCTGATCCCGCACGGCGATCCGCGCCATTTTCGCATCATCGGCTATAATCTCACCGATCGGCCGATCACGGCGCGGATGACCGGCGACGAGGTGGCGGCGGGCCGCTGGCGTCTCTCCGCGGGTATCGACACCGATGGCGACGACCGCGCCGACACCGTCGGGGAGCAACGCGACGTCACGCTCGAGCGCGGCGCCGGCGTCGACATCGCTTTCCCGCCGCACCAGACGATCGTCTACGATTTCACCCTGGCGACACCGGGCGACGATCCGGCGGCCCGGCCGGATATCGGTCTGTCGGGCGAAGATCTCGCGTTGCGCGGCGATCGCCTGTCGGTCACCGCCCACAGCCTCGGCGCAAAGGCGACGCCGGGTGGCACCGCGATCGTCGAGGATGCCGCCGGCCATGTTGTGGCCCGTGCCCCGATCCCGCCGCTCGCCGCGCCGACCGATCTCGAACCGAAGACGGCGACGGTCGCCATTCGGCTGCCGCACGGCACGCCGACGCCAGGACTTCGGGTACGCCTGACGCTCGACGGCGATCCAGCGGAGACCAGCGCGACCAACAATGTCGCGGCGCTGGGCGTGACGATCGCCTCGCAGATCGCGGGCGCCACGGAATCGCGCGACGACGCCACCGCGCAGGAAGACACGAAATGACGAGACGATCGAACGGGCCGGCGCATAAGTCGGCGCGATGGGCCGGGCTGCTGCTGGCCGCGCCGCTGGTGATTGCGGCATCCCCCGCCGACGATTTCCGCCACGGCCTCGCCCATTGGCGCGCCGAGGCCGAGGCGCCCGCGCAGATCACCGCGCAGGGCGGCATCCTCGACATCGTGGCGCCCAAGGGGCTCACCCTGTGGTACGATCGGCCGCTCACCGGGCCGGTCGAAATCGATTATGATGTCGAGGCGGTGGCCGAAGGCGGGGTCGACGATGCGGTGAGCGACGTGAACGCCTTCTGGATGGCCAGCGATGCCGATGATCCGGGGGCCACGCATCCGCCGCGTCCGCGATCCGGCCGCTTCGCCGACTATGACGATCTGCGGACCTATTATGTCGGGATTGGCGGCAACCGGAACAGCACGACAAGGCTACGCCGCTATGTCGGCCAGGCCGGCGATCGCCCGATCCTGCCGGGGAACGACCGCCGCGATGCCGCAGCGTTGCTCCAGCCCAATCGCTGGATGCACATTCGCCTGATCGCGGACGGACATCGTGTCGCGGTGCTGCGCGACGGGAAAATGCTGTTCGGCCTCGATGATGACGCACCCTATCGGCACGGCTATTTCGCGCTGCGAACGACCGCGAGCCATTTGCGGGTCCGCCGGCTTCGTATCCGGTCGGTGACGCCATAGTCCTTGCCGCGTCGCCGCGGCAATTCGACGCAGCGCCCATGGCGCTCGCGCTGCGGCGAGCGGCTCGGACATCGCCGTCGCCTGCGCTTGGGAGCCACCCGCCTCGCCCTATCGCCGGGCCGCCTGGAGATAGCGGCAGCCGACGCGCGGGCTGCTCGCCCGGCCATAGGCGGCCTGCCTAGCCGTTGATCACCTGGGCCGCGAAGCGTTCCATCTCCTCGGCCTGGGGACTCATCTGCAGTAGCAGCAGATCGAGGCCCGCCGCCTCATACTCGGCGATCCGCGCCTTGATCTGCGCCGGCGTGCCAACGAGGTTTGGCCGAAGTCCCCGATTGGACACCGCATATTCCTTAAGTTTTGGCTCGCGCTCCAATTGCGTCCCGGACAGCCACTGATCGAAATTGGCGTAGCCGGCTGGCAGATCCACGACCTCGGTGATGCGATCAAGCTCGGCCTGAGCTTCCGCCTCGGTGTCGCGCACGATCGCATAAGCGGCCATGCCGAAGGTCATCGCACGGCCGCCCGCTGCCGCCCGGCGTGCCCGCATGTCGGCGATTTTGGGCGCGATCACTGCCACGGGATCTCCGTGCATCACGTAGGCATCGCATTGGGTAACGATCATCGTCTTGGCCGCTTCGCTCTCGCCGCCTGCATAGAGGATGGGGGGCGCGCTCGGCTTCGGCGCGCAGATCGCCTCCTCGGTGCGATAGAACCGACCCGCGTAACTGAACCGCTCTTCTGTCCAAAGGCCGTGGACGACATCGAGCCACTCCGTCGTCCGGGCATAGCGATCATCATGCTCGTCGAACTGAAGGCCATATTGCCTCGCCTCGTCCGCCCACCAGGAGGACACCACGTTCAGCGACAGCCGCCCGCCCGAGATACGATCGATATTGGCGGCGGCCTTGGCGAACAGTGCGGGCTGGTGGAAATTGGGCCGTACCGCGACCATCAATTCCTGCGTTCGGGTCACGGCCGCGATCGCAGCGGCGGTGGACCAGGCGTCGAGCGCAGGCTGATCGGTGCCTTTGATATCGTTCAGATTGAGTTCGGCGATCAGCGTCAGGTCATAACCGATCTGCTCGGCACGCACGGCGAGAGCCCGCGCATAGTCCCACGTCGCCTCCATCCCTTCATCGGCTATGTTGCGGAGCCACCCACCGAACACCGGCATCCAATATCCGTATCGCATCGCTCTGTTCCTCAGGCCTTCGCATCGGCGATGCGCTGCACCAACCAATCCACAAGCCGTTCGTGGGGATCCCAACCGAGTATATCGAGCGGTTTGGCAACGAAGTTCGATAAGGCGTTGATATCGTAGAAGCGCGGCACGCCATCGCGATCATCGATCATCATCTCGACCCCGCCGACATCGATGCCCGCCGCCTGCACGATCCGCTCGGCGGCGTCGATGATGGCCGGATCGGGTTCGGCCGCGCGCCTCATGATCGACGGCTTGCCGTCGACCAGGCACGCGTCCGCCGGGCAAAGATCGAAGGCGCCGCCGCCATCGACCTCGATCGCGTAAAGATAGCGGCCGCCGAGCGTCTCGATCCGCGTTATCGCGCCGCCGCGAACCGGCACATATTCCTGCACGAGGAGAACCCGGTCGATGCTGTCCGGCACCGCGCCGGTCGCTACCGCCTGCTCCAGCGCGGCCAGATCGTCATAGCGCATGATCCCGGCGCCCGAACCGCCGATATTGGCTTTCACGACGAGCGGCCAGCGCAGCCCCTGGGTTGCCGATATCAGATCCGCGCGACGATGGACGACCCGCGTGGCCGGTATGCCGTGGCCCAGTCCGGCAATGAGCGAAAGCTGGCTCGCCTTGGACGCATCCGTCTCGAGCGCCCGCACGCCGTTCAGGACGCGGGCGCCCAGTCGCTGCCAATGCGCCAGCAACGAGCGGGCGAAAAAGATCGGATGTTCGGGCGCCCGCAGAAAACTCGACATGGCGATTCGATTGAACACCAGCGGCGCCGGGACGATGGCGCTCGACGGATCGAAGCAAAGCCCGTCGGCATGGATCTTCTGCGCCGATATGCCTCGCGCCGACAGCGCGCCAAAAAGCGGCTCGAACCAGAAGGGATGCTCGTACAGGATGGCAAGGTCGGTCATCCCTGCTTGGCTAAGGCGCACCGCGGTCCGACTCAAGCTTCACCATCGAGGCCGCACAATGTTCTGTTTTCGCGATATGCCCGCCATCGGCACCGGACCCGCCCCATGAGGGCCTCGGCTTCCACTCCCAGAATGTCAGCCGCCGCGCGCCATGGCGCTTCGTGGGATCTCCGGATCGGGCGAGCGCGCCCTTGCAGATGGATGATCGGCCGGACTTCCACCGCGCAGCGGCCCCTGCCCACTGCTCAAGTTGCTGCGTCGCCCAGAGAGCCGCACGCATTGCGTTTCCACAACCACCGGCACCATATTCGCGGATGCCGACCGCCCGATCCGAGATCACCGACTTCACCTATTTCCTGGCCATCGCCCGGCATCAGAGCTTTCGGCGCGCGGGGCTCGAGCTCGGGATCAGCGCGTCGGCGCTCAGCCATGCGCTCAAGGGGCTCGAGGCGCGGCTCGGCGTGCGGCTGCTCAACCGGACCGCCCGAAGCGTCGTGCTGACCGCGGCCGGCGCCGAATTGCGCGATGCGATCGCCGCGCCGTTCGATGCGATCGCCGCGGCGGTCGAGACGCTCAACCGCTATCGCGACGCGCCGACCGGGCGCATCCGCCTCAACGTGCCCGTCGACGCCGCCAGCCTTTTGCTCGGCCCCGTCCTGCCGATCTTCGTCGAGCGCTATCCCGACGTCGAACTCGACATCAGCGTCAGCAACCGGATGATCGACGTGATCGACGGCGGATATGATGCCGGCGTCCGCTATGGCGGCACGGTGCCCGAGGACATGATCGCGCAGCGGCTGTCGGCCGACATCCGCTGGATCGTGGTCGGCACGCCGGGCTATCTCGAACGCTTCGGCCGGCCGGCGCACCCCGACGATCTCGCGCGGCATCGCTGCCTGCGCTTCCGCCTCGGCGACGAGAGCCTCTATCGATGGGAGTTCGAGCGCGGCGAGGAGGCGGTCGCGGTGGCGGTCCCGGGGACGCTCACGATCGACGACAGCCATCTGATCCTGGCGGCGCTGGGCGGCGGCGCCGGGCTGATGTACGGCCCCGAACCCTTGTTGCGCACCGGGATCGAGGCGGGGCGATGGGAGGAGGTGCTCGCCGGCTGGTCCGGATACGGGCCGGGATTCCACGTCTATTATTCGAGCCGGAGGCATTTGCCGACGGGGCTCCGCCTGCTGATCGACTTGATCCGGGAGCTTCGCCCGCTGGGGCTGTGACGGTTTGTTCCACGATCGAGGATGAGCCGCGTGCATCGCGGCATGGAATGGCGCGGGCGCTGACGCTCGACCGGGCGCTCTCTATCTCGCCGTCGGAGGCGCGGAGGATGCCGCCACCCATCGCTCAGCGAGGATATGACATGCAGCCCATCTATGATTTCACCGGCAAGGTCGCGCTGGTCACGGGCGCGAGCCGGGGCATCGGCCTCGCCACCGCCAAGGCTTTCGCGGAAAGCGGGGCGTCCGTCGTCCTCGCGGATCGCGACGAGGCGACGCTTGCCGCCGCCGTCGCGCAGCTGACGGCCGCCGGACACACCGCGATCGCCGTCCCCTGCGACGTCGCCGTCGAGGCGCAGGCCCAGGCGCTGGTCGAGCGCGCGGTCGCCACCTTCGGCCGGCTCGACATGGCCTACAACAATGCCGGAATCCTCGGCCCCTGGGGTCCCGTCACCGACGAGACCGAGGCCGGCTTCGACGACGTCCACGCGGTCAATCTCAAGGGCATCTGGGCGTGCATGAAGCATGAGCTCATCCAGATGGAGAAGCAGGGCGGCGGTGCGATCGTGAACTGCTCGTCGCTGGGCGGGCTCGTCGGCCTTCCCAACCGCGCCGCCTATCACAGCTCCAAACATGGCGTGCTCGGCCTCACCAAATGCGCCGCGCTCGATGTAGCGACCAAGAATATCCGCGTGAACGCGGTGTGCCCGGGGACGATTGACACGCCGATGGGCGACGGCATCGACGAGGCGATGCTCAAGGAGATCATGCGCGAGCAGTCGATCGGGCGGCTCGGCCGGGCGGAGGAAATCGCGGCCGCGGTGCTGTGGTTGTGCAGCGACGGCGCGAGCCTGGTGCTCGGCGTGGGGCTGCCGGTCGACGGCGGCTTCACCGTCCATTGACGATCGGGCCGTCCCTCGCCCGACGGACGGCGCCGACGATGCGTGTGGCCGCGGCGATGCCGCGGCCGCTACAGACAGAACCGACAGGAGAGCCGATCATGGCCACCGAACCGACCAACGCCCGCAACGCCTTCGGCGACGTCGCGCCGCACCTCGCCGCGATCACCGACAAGGTGCTGTTCGGCGACGTCTGGGAGAATCCGGCGCTCGCCCCCCGCGACCGGAGCCTCGTGACGATCACCTGCCTGATCGCGATGTACCGGATCAACGAAATGCCCTTCCACATCAAGAAGGCGCTCGAGAATGGCGTGACGCCGGACGAGATCGTCGCGGCGATCACCCAGATCGCCTTCTACGCGGGCTGGCCGCCCGCGATGACGGCACTGCCGATCGTCAAAAAGGTTTTCGAGGACGCGGGCGCCTGACCGCGCCACCCAGGACATCCCGTCGAAAGGACGAACATATGAAGCTCATGCGCGCCGGATCGCAGCCCTCGCAAAAGGGCCCCGACGAGTATTTCACCGGCTCCGTGCGGATCGATCCGCTCTACGCCGCGACCGAGCCGGCGCGCGTCTCGGCCGGACAGGTGACGTTCGAGCCGGGCGCGCGCTCGGCCTGGCACACGCATCCGCTCGGCCAGATCCTGGTCGTCACCGCCGGCTGCGGCTGGACGCAGTGCGAGGGCGAGCCGATCGTCGAGATCAGGGCGGGCGACACGATCTGGTGCCCGCCCGGCCACAAGCATTGGCACGGCGCCTCGCCGACCACCGCGATGACCCACATCGCGATCCAGGAAGCGCTCGACGGCAAGGCGGTGATCTGGATGGAGAAGGTGACCGACGAGGAATATCTCGCCGGGCCGGGCGGCGTCGACCGGACGCATATCGTCGACGAGTAAGACGAGTAACATGTCCCCCCGGCCGGTACTCGCACAGGCCGGCCGGTTCAAACGGCTGCCATTCGCGACATTGCCCGTCGTTCGGCAGCCGGCCGACGCCCCCTCAGCATATCGATCTGGCCTTTGGATTAATCACGCACGCGGATGAAACCCGGTCGCATGGCGCATCGTTGGGGTGCGACACCGCAAGCGGCACGACGACATCGAACGAAGCGCCTCTGGCAACCCTAACCGGCTGTGCCTATGCTGAATAATCTTCAAGGGGCGTATCGTGACCAAGCAGACCGACAACCATCGCGCCATCGCGTCCACCGGCGTCCAGGGCCTCGACAACATCCTCGTCGGCGGACTGACGCGCGAGCGCATCTATCTCGTCGAAGGCACCCCAGGCACTGGCAAGACGACCCTGGGTCTCGGGTTTTTGCTGGATGGCGCGAAGACGGGCGAGGTCGGCCTTTATTTCACCCTCGCGGAAACACGGATCGAGCTGGTCGCCGTGGCCCAAAGTCACGGCTGGTCGCTGGACGCGATCGATCTCGTCGAGATGGTGCCGGGCGATGGGCTCGGCGAGGATCGCGAGCAAACCCTGCTGCACCCGAGCGAGGTGGAGCTTGGTGAGACGGTACGCGACATCATGGCGAGAGTCGACTAGACCAGGCCCAGCCGCGTCGTCATCGACAGTCTTTCCGAACTGCGGCTGCTGGCGCAGACCCCCGTGCGCTACCGCCGCCAGATCCTGGCGCTCAAGCACTTCTTCGCGTCACGCCAGTGTACGGTTCTACTGCTCGACGACAAGAGCGCCAGCAACAGCGACCTCCAGCTCCAAAGCATCGCCCATGGTGTGATCATGCTGGAGCAGACGCTGTCCGGGTTCGGCGCCCAGCGCCGCCGCCTCCATGTGGTCAAGATGCGCGGTGTCCGCTTCCGTGGTGGACATCATGATTTCGAGATCAAGCCGGGCGGCCTGTGCGTCTATCCGCGGCTCGTGGCGGCCGAGCATGGCGACCGTTACGACGACACCCCGCTCTCGACCGGCTCGGAACATCTCGACAATCTGCTCGGGGGCGGGATCGTACCCGGCACGACCACGCTTCTGTCCGGCCCGGCGGGTGTCGGCAAGACGACGGCGACGGTACAGGCCATGGTTGCCGGGCTGGCCGGCGGAGCCAAGGCCGCGTACTTCCTGCTCGACGAGCGACTGCCGACCTTGATCAAGCGCTCGAAGTCGCTCGGCATGGACCTGATGCCGTTCATCGACGCCGGGACGCTGGATGCGAGGGCCATCGATCCTGCCGAGCTGTCGCCGGGTGAATTTGTAGGCGCGGTTCGCGACGCAGTGGAGATTTTCGGCGCGAAGATCGTCGTGGTCGATAGCCTCAACGCCTATCTGCAATCGATGCCGAACGAGCAGTTCCTCGTCCTGCAGATGCACGAACTGCTGAGCTATCTTGGCCAGAAGGGCATCGCGACGATCCTCATCCTCGGGCTCCACGGCATCACCGGCGACATTCGATCCGACATCGATCTCAGCTATCTCGCCGATACCGTCCTCCAGCTTCGCTATTTCGAAGCCTATGGCGAGGTCCGCCAGGCGATTTCCGTGATAAAGACTCGCACCGCGCGGCACGAACGGACGATCCGCGAGTTTCAGATCACGGAACAGGGTCTCTCGGTCGGTGACACACTGCGGGATTTCCAGGGTGTGTTGACGGGCGTCCCGACCTTTTCGGGCGAGGGATCGAGGCTGATGAAAAAAGACGATAACGCGGGGGCAGGACCGGCTTCTCCACGGTGAACAACAGCCTGCTTATCCTGGCACCGCGGGGACGTGACGCGGAAGTCGCCATCGACCTGTTCGCCCGAGCGGATATCGCCGCCGTGGCCTGCCGTGACATGTCCGTCCTCATCGACGCGATCGAAAACGGCGCAGGGGCGGTCATGCTTACCGAGGAGGTGCTGGCCGACCACGAGATCGACAGGCTGACCGCCTGGATCGCGGACCAGCCGACATGGTCCGATCTGCCCTTCATCGTCTTGGCGAACGGCCACAAAGGCGCGCGGGGCAAAGGCGCGCTCCAGCGTCTCGACGCGCTCGGCAACACCGTGCTGCTCGAGCGGCCCTTGCACGCCGAGGCCATGCTCGGCGCCGTGCGTTCGGCGCTCAAGGCGCGAGCCCGCCAGTACCAGGTTCGCGACGTCGTGGCGGAGCTGCGCGAAAATGAGCGGGAGTTGCGATTCACGCTCAAGGCCGGGCGGCTCGGCGCCTGGACGCTGGACCTGACGAATGGCGCGCTGACCACGTCGGACACATGCCGCACCAATTTCGGCCGCGATCCCGAAGCGCCCTTCACATATCAGCAGCTGCAAGACGCGGTGCATCCGGACGACCGGGCGCGGATGATCGGAGCCGTCGAGGACAGCATCGCGGCCGCGACCGATTACGACATCGAATATCGGGTCATCACGCCCATGGGCGATCTGCGTTGGGTGCTGATCCGGGCCCGGCCTACCTATGCGTCGGACGGTACGCCGCTGCGCATGACGGGCGTGTCGATCGACATCACCGATCGCAAGCGGGACGATTCCCACAAAGCCTGCCTCGTCGAATTCGCCGATGCCATTCGCGAGGATCGAGGGTCCGCTGACCTCGCCCATGCAGCCGCCGATATTCTGGGGCGTGCGCTCGGCGTCAGCCGTGTGGGGTATGCGACGATCGACCCGGAGGCCGAGACATTCCATGTCGAACGGGACTGGACGGCGCCGGGCGTCGGCACACTCGCCGGCGTGCTGAATCTGCGCGATTACGGCTCGTTCGTCGACAATCTGAAACGGGGGGATTTCGTCGCGATTTCCGATGTCCGCGAAGATGAACGGACGGCACGCGCTGCTGCCGCGCTGGAAGGCCGGAGCATACGGTCCTTCGTCAACATGCCAGTGCTCGAACATGGAAGACTGGCCGCTGTCCTGTACGTCAACGACGCCCATGTCAGGACATGGACGCCGAACGAGCATGCATTGATCAGGGAATTCGGCGAGCGCACGCGCATGGCGGTCGAACGGAGCCGCATCGATGCGGCGCTTCGCGACAGCGAGGCGCAATATCGCACCCTGTTCGAAAGTGTCGAACAGGGTTTCTGCGTATTCGACATAGTGTTCGACGATAGCGGCCGCCCCATCGACTATGTCTTCGTGGAGATCAACCCGGCGTTCGAGAAGCAGACCGGGCTGATCGATGCCGTGGGTCGCCGGGTGAGCGAATTGGCGCCCGGACATGAGCAGCGCTGGTACGATCTATATGGAGAAATCGCCCTTACCGGCATTCCAAGGCGGATAGAGGACTATGCGCAAGCCATGGATCGTTGGTTCGAAATATATGCGTACAGGGTGGGAGAGCCGGAGCAGCGCCGGGTCGCAGTCCTGTTCAACGACGTATCCGAACGAAAACGATCCGAAACCCAAATCCGCGAGTTGAACGAGACGCTGGAGCAACGCGTCGCCGACCGCACGGCCGAGCGGAACAGGGTATGGGAGGGATCTCGCGACATTCTCGTCACCGCCGACCGGGATGGGGTGTTCCGGGACGTCAATCCCGCCTGGACACGCATTCTGGGCCACTCGATCGAAGAGGTGGTCGGCACGAGCTTCAGCCATTTCGTCTGGCCTGACGACCTCGGCGTCACGACGCAAGCGGTCGAAGGCGCCTCCAACGGCATCGACGTCGACGGTCTCGAAAACCGATATCGTGCCAAGGATGGTACGCCACGCTGGATTGTCTGGCGCACCGCCTTCGAAGGCGATCTGATCTACGGTTATGGCCGCGACATCACCGCGGACAAGCAGCGTGCGGCGGAGTTGGAGAACGCGCAGGACGCGCTTCGCCAATCGCAGAAGATGGAGGCGATGGGGAGCCTCACCGGCGGCGTCGCGCACGACTTCAACAATCTGCTGACGCCGATCGTCGGCTCGCTCGACATGTTGCAGCGCAAGGGTATCGGCAGTGAGCGCGAGCAACGCTTGATCGCCGGCGCCGTTCAGTCTGCCGATCGGGCCAAGACCCTCGTCCAGCGGTTGCTTGCATTTGCACGCCGGCAGCCGCTCCAATCCACCGCCGTCGATCTCGCGCCGCTGGTTCACGGCATGGCCGAACTCGTCGGCAGTACCACGGGCCCTCAAATCAAGGTCGTCGTCGACGCCCCCGACGGTCTTCCGGCTGCCAAGGCCGATCCCAACCAGCTCGAGATGGCGATCCTCAATCTTGCGGTGAATGCGCGCGACGCAATGCCCAGCGGCGGCACCTTGCGCTTGTCGGTCGGCGCCGAGACGGTCGGTATCGATGCGAAAATCAACCTGAAGGCGGGCACCTATCTCAAATTGTCCGTGGCGGACACCGGATCCGGCATGGACGAGGCCACGCTGCAACGTGCCATCGAACCCTTTTTCTCGACGAAAGGCGTCGGCAAGGGCACCGGCCTGGGGCTTTCCATGGCACATGGCCTTGCCTCGCAACTGGGCGGCGCATTGGCGATCAGCAGTGAACTCGGGGTGGGCACGACCATCGATCTCTGGCTTCCCGAGAGTGTCGAACCGACAGTGGCTCCGATGGCCGTCCCCGCAGTGCCGGTGGTGAACGTCAGCGGTGTCGCCCTCGTGGTGGATGACGAGGAGTTGGTGCGCCTGAGCACGGCCGACATGCTGAGCGAGATGGGCTTTGTCGTCGTCGAGGCGAACTCTGCGGAACAGGCACTGAATCTGATCGAAGACGGCCTTCGCCCGGACCTGCTCGTGACCGACCACCTGATGCCCGGAATGTCGGGCACCGAACTCGCCCGAACCGTGCAGACCAGCCGTCCCAAAACAAAGATACTCGTGATATCCGGCTATGCGGAAAGCGCCGGTATCGATCCGGACCTGCCCAGGCTCACGAAGCCGTTCCGGAACGCCGAACTCGCAGAAAGCCTCGTCTCACTCGGGTGATCATCGAATTGGCGTTCTGCGGCGTCCGGCAAATCCGGTGACGATGGCGGCTTATACCCACAGATGCGTTGGTGATGGCCATAGGCCATGGCTGCCATGGCCGAGCAACCACGCGCCGCGCATCAAGCACATGGCGCCCCTCACCGACCATTTTCCCGCGCAATGGCCGGTAGCCCCCCGGTTGGCCGCCGCCATATCCGGCGGGCGAAACCGAGCGAGCGCGTGCGACGAGGACGATCGGATCCACCTGGAAATCGCGATTGACAGGCCGCGATACTCCCACATAGTATTCCGTATACGATAAATATGTTCTGACGAGATTGTTCCTCGATCTCGTCGCGGCGTCGGATATTTCGCGCCGGCCAGCCTGCTTTTGGAGATGCCTTCATGCGGATATCCGACCGAAACATGAGTCGCTGGGCAGCGACTTCGGCGATCGCCGCCGCCTTGTTCCTCACGCCCGCAGGCATGGCGGCAGAACCAGCTGCGAATGCACCCGATATCGCGCGCCAGATGCCGCAGATCGTCACCAATTACACGGCCGATTATAAGAGTCTGGCGGCGACGTACCGGATATCGTTCGCTCCGATCACCACGGCGCGCTTCGACACCTTCTACCGCGATCAACTGGCGACATTGAACAAGGTCGATTTCGACGGCCTGCGCAGCCAGGAAGACCGGGTCGATTATCTCCTGCTCAAAAACTACATCACCGGCCAGCAGCACCAGCTCGCGCTGCTGCAGCACCATGCCGAGGAGATGGCGCCGCTTCTGCCCTTTGCCGGCACGATCGAAACCTTCATCGACCAAAAGCGGCGCATGGTCCGCCCCGACGGCGAGCAGGATGCCGCGGCGCTGACCGCCATCACCAAGAGCATCGCCGCGGCAAAGCTCCAGTTCGATCCGTCGCGGCCCGGCGCGAAGAAGACCACAGCGGTGATCGCCAACCGCGCGATGCTCGCGAGCATCGAACTCCAGAACGAATTGCACGCCTGGTATGGCCAATATGACGGCTACGACCCGCTCTTCACCTGGTGGGCGGAGGCGCCGTACAAGGACGCGAACGCGGCGATCACCGATTATATCGGGTTCCTGAAGAACAAGCTGGTCGGCATCGCGCCGGACGACAAGACGACGATCATCGGCGATCCGGTCGGGCGGGAGGCGCTGATCGCCGATCTGCACGACAACATGATCTCCTACACGCCCGAAGAACTGATCGCGATCGCCCAGACCGAATATGACTGGTGCATGCGGGAAATGCTCAAGGCATCCCGCGAGATGGGGTATGGCGACGATTGGCACGCCGCCGTCGAAAAGGCCAAGCAGATGCACGTCGCGCCGGGCGAGCAGCCGGACGTGATCCGCAATCTGGTGCTGGAAGGCAGCAATTTCGTGGAACAGCACGATCTCGTGACGGTGCCGCCGCTGGCCGACGAGACGTGGCGGATGATCATGATGACCCCGGAGCGCCAGCTGGTGAACCCGTTCTTCACCGGCGGCAACGAACTGAGCGTCTCCTATCCCACCGACAGCATGTCGTTCGACCAGCGCGAGATGAGCATGCGCGGCAACGCCACGCCTTTGTCGCACGCGACGGCGTTTCACGAGATGATCCCCGGGCACTTCCTGCAATTCTACATGGGCGCGCGCTACAATCCCTATCGCCAGCAGTTCGCGACGCCCTTCTGGCATGAGGGCAACGCGCTCTGGTGGGAAATGCTGCTCTGGGACATGGGCTTCGACAAGACGCCCGCCGAGAAGGTCGGCGCCCTGATGTGGCGGATGCATCGCTCCGCCCGGATCATCTTCACGATGAACTTTCATCTCGGCAAGTGGACGCCGCAGGAATGCGCCCAATATCTGATCGACAATGTCGGGTTCGAGCCGGACAATGCGACCGCCGAGGTGCGGCGATCCTTCAATGGTTCGGTCGGGCCGCTCTATCAGAGCGCCTATCTGCTCGGCGGGCTGCAATTCCGCGCGCTTCACCATGAATTGGTGGATTCGGGCAAGATGACCAATCGCGACTTTCATGACGCGATTCTGCATGAAAATAGTATGCCGATCGAATTCCTGCGCGCGGATCTGGAAAATCAGAGCCTCTCGAAAGACTTTTCGACCCGCTGGAAATTCTACGGCGATCATCCCACCCATCGTTGACGCCATGCGGTCGAGACGGGGCGGCAAGTCGCGACCGGCATAATCGCCGACGCGCGGTCGGCCCGCTTCCGGGGCGCGAGGCACCGGAAGCGGGCGCGAAATCCCCGGGCTGCGATTTAGGCGGCCGGCGCAGGCGCCTTCGGGGCCGGCGGCGGCGGCGGTCCCTGATCAGGCCCCTGCATGTCGTCGCCGTCGGGCCCCGGATGACCGTGATGCCCGTCATGACCATGACGCCCCGGCGGCGGCCCGAGCGGCGTCACCGTGCCGGCAGCATCGACCAGGAAAGAGGGATGGAAGCTGTCCCGATCGAACCGGCCCTGCACCGCAATCACGGCGCCCAGCGGCGCGAGCGTATCGCCGTCGCGATGTGGCCCCCCATCGATGAGCGTCCGCCCCGTGCCATCGTCGACGACCAGATGATCGCCGAAGCTTTCGGCGACGCGGCCCCGGACGGTGACGATCCCCTGCGCCTTGGCGAGATCACGGATGGCGACGATGTGGGTCGGCGCCATTTCGATCGGCGGGCGGAATGCGTGGCTGATGGCGCCGCCGCCGATGCCGCCGACCGCGAGCAAGCCGATCGCGGCCAGGCCGAGCTTGAGGCGTCGTGCGACGGGAGAAGTGGTTTCGGACGTGGACATCGGGGTCTCCTTTGATGGTGCCCACGTTGTAGCCTCGGTCGTCCGACCCACTCTGAACCGGCTCGTTCAGTTTCGGTTTAGGGCGATGGCCTAGCCCGGTCTGCGGAGGTGATGATGCGCGTGCTGCTGGTGGAAGACGATATCGCGCTGGCCGATGCGATCGCGCGGGCGCTGCGCGCCGAATCCTTTGCGGTCGACGTCGCCGACAATGGCGAGGATGGCGGCCATCTCGGCGAAACCGAGGCCTATGACGTCGCCGTGCTCGATCTCGGCCTGCCCAGGCGCGACGGCCTTTCGGTGCTGGCGCAATGGCGTGCGGTCGGCCGCATGTTGCCGGTGCTGGTCCTGACCGCACGCGATGCCTGGTCGGACAAGGTGCAGGGCTTCAAGGCCGGCGCCGACGATTATCTGGTCAAACCGTTCCGCGTCGAGGAACTGGTGATGCGGCTGCGCGCGCTGGTCCGCCGCGCCGCCGGCCATGCGGCCAGCATCATCCAATGCGGCCCGCTCCATTTCGAGGCGCAGACCGGCCAGTTCCAGATCGACGGCCTGCCGCTCAAGCTCACCGCGTTCGAATGGCGCGTGCTGTCCTGCCTGATGCTGCGCAAGGAGGCCGTGGTCGAACGGCTCGATCTGCTCGAGCGCGTCTATGAGGGCGATGCCGATGTCGATTCCAACTCGCTCGAGGTGATCATCGGCCGCCTGCGCCGCAAGATCGGCGCGGATCACATCGAAACGGTGCGCGGCCTCGGCTATCGGCTGACGGCGGCGGCCGGCTGATGCGCCTGCTGCCGAAATCGCTGACCGGACGGTTGCTGGTGACGGCGGGCGTCGCGATCGCCGTGGCGCTGGTCTTCGCCGCGCTGACGATCGGCCATGTGCTCGAACGGTTCGTGATGCACGGGCTCGACGATCGGCTCGACGCGCAGATCGCGGTCGTGGCGCGATCGGCAAGGCCGGACGGCACGATCGATCCGGCGCTCGCCACCGATCTCCCGCCTTATGACCGCGCGGGATCGGGATGGGCGTGGCAGATCATCACGCCGACCCGCACGCTGCGATCGGCTTCGCTCGGCCCCGCCGACCTGCCACTTCCGCCCGGATGGGATCAGCCCCCCCGCTGGGACTGGGCAGCGCACCATCATCGGCATGAGGGCGCCCCGACGCGGCCCCGACCGCTCGACGGCATCGATCAGAGCGGACAGCCGGTTCATTATCGCATCCTCACCCTGCAGACTGCGGCAGGCCCGATCGACATCGTCGCGGCGGGTCCGCGGGACATCGTCGAGCGGCCCTGGCGGGCGGCCATGACGCCCCTGCTCGTCTCGCTGCTGCTGCTCGGCGCCTTCCTCGCGCTGGCGCTCCTCCTCCAGCTTCGGATCGGCCTCCGCCCCCTCAGCCGCCTGACCGCGCTGCTCGGAGAAGTCCGTGAGGGCCGGCTGTCGCACGTCGACGTCGACGAACCGACCGAGCTGCTTCCGCTGGTCGAGGAACTGAACGCGCTGATCGCCACCAACGCGCAGGCGCTGGCACGCGCACGCGGCCATGTCGCCAATCTCGCCCATGGGCTCAAGACGCCGCTGGCGACGCTGCGGCTGGACCTCGATCATCCGCAGATCGATCCCGAAGGCCGCCTCGCCGAGCAGGTCATGCGCATGGAAGGGCAGATCCGGCATCATCTCGGCCGGGCGCGTGCCGCCGAGCCGGGCGCCGCCGCCAGCACCACCGTCGCGCTGCGGGCGTGCGTCGATGATCTCGCGCAGGCGATGGGTCGCATCCACGCGGATCGCGCGATCGTGCCGCAGATCGACATCGCGGCGTCGGTCGCGATCCGTTGCGATCCGCAGGATCTCGACGAACTGCTCGGCAACCTGCTCGACAATGCCTGGCGCTGGGCGCACGCTACCGTCCAAATCGTCGCTGATGAGGAAGATCGGCAGGTCCATATCGTCATCGCCGACGACGGCCCCGGCATGAGCGATCAGGAGATCGGCGAAGCCCTGATCAGGGGCCGGCGGCTCGACGAGCGGGCGAGCGGGCACGGCTTCGGCCTGTCGATCAGCCGGGAACTGGTCGAGCTGCACGGCGGATCGCTCGATCTCGCCCGCTCCGATCTCGGTGGCCTGGAGGTTCGCATCCGGCTGCCGCGAATTCGCGATAAGGCACCGGCGATGCGCGACGAGCCCGATCGAGCTTCACGGGATGGTCCAACACGGCCATGAGCTCGGTTTCGATCATGCCGGTTCATCGTCACCCCGACAGGTCAAGGCGGACCTTGCTCAACTCCGTCCTGGCTTTCAGCAGAACGTCCCGCTCGTAATCGCTCGACCATCCAAGCGCGATCATCCCCTCCAATCTCTCCGCCGCCGCCGAACCATATAATTCTGCAAGATCGATCACGAGGTTGCGGCCGGCAGCGGCAACCATAAGCCGCCTTCTCCATCGCTCCCACATCGACGCCACCCACGATTTTTCCGACAATCAGCAGACGTCGCCGATTCGAAAAAACCGCAGATGGCGTTCCATGCCGAAAGGCGGAGAGACGGATCAGATCTGCGCCTGACCGCCATCCACGAAGAGTTCGACACCGTTGATGTACGAGGCGTCGTCAGAGGCGAGGAACAGGACGGCCTTGGCGATTTCCTCGGGCTCGCCGATGCGGCCGGCAGGAATCTGCCCAATCAGATAATCCTTGGTGCCCTGCGCCTGATCGCCACCGCCGAACAGATCGTTGAGGCCGGCGGTCTCCGTCAGGCCGGGGCTGACCACGTTCACCCGGATATGCCGCTCCTTCAGATCGAGGATCCAGCTGCGCGCGAAATTCCGCACCGCCGCCTTGGTCGCCGAATAGACGCTGAAGGCGCCGGTGCCCTTGATGCTGGTGGTCGACGAGGTGAGGATCACCGCGCCGCCGTCGCGCAGCAGCGGCAGCGCCTTCTGTACGGTGAACAGCACGCCCTTCACATTGCTGTCGAAGATGCTCTGATAATGCGCCTCGGTGATCGCGCCGAGCGGGGCGAGTTCGCCGCCCCCGGCATTGGCGAAGACCACATCGATCTGCTTATGCTGCTGCTGGACCGCATCATACAGCCGGTCGATGTCGGCCAGCACCGCCATGTCGCCCTGCACGCCGGTCACCCGGCCGCCAATCTGCTTCACGGCCGCGTCGAGCGCCGCCTGGCGGCGGCCGGTGACGAACACCGATGCGCCTTCCGCGGCGAAGGCCTTGGCGGTGGCGAGGCCGATGCCGCTGGTGCCGCCGGTCACCACCACGACCTTGTTGCCGAACTTGTCTGCCATCGTCTGTTCCTTCGAGGTCCGGCCAAGCGCCGGTGCCCGGTGAAGATGCGACGACAACGATGATGCCTGTAGTCGGCAAATATGGCACTTATCGTTCCATAGGAGGAACGCTGATGCGGATCGATCTCAACGACTATGCCTATTTCGCCGAGGTGGTGACGCATGGCGGCTTCGCAGCGGCCGGGCGCGCGTTGCGGGAACCCAAGTCGAAACTCAGCCGGCGCATCGCAGGGCTGGAGGAGCGATTGGGCCTGCGCCTGATCGAACGATCGAGCCGCCGCTTCCGCGTCACCGACACGGGCCAGGCGTTCTACGAGCGATGCCGTGCCATATTGGCGGAGGCCGAGCAGGCCGAGGCGCTGGTCGTGCAGGCGCAGGTCGAGCCGCATGGGCGGATCCGCGTCAGCTGCCCGACGGGGATGCTCCAGCCGATTTCGGGCCTGATCTCGGCGTTTCTCACGCGCTATCCCAAGGTGCGGCTGCAACTCGTCGCGACCGATCGTGCCGTCGATCTGATCGAGGAACGGATCGACCTGGCGCTGCGCGTGCGGGCAAGCCTGACCAGCGACGCCGCGCTGACCATGCGCTCGCTGGGGCGATCGACCCGCATCCTGGTGGCCCACCCGCGGTTCGCCGGCCGGATCGACAGGATCGAGCAACTGACCGAGCTGCCGGCGCTGGCCACCGACGATGCGGCGGATGATCTCGAATGGCATCTGGAAACGGAGGATGGCCGCAAGCATGTCGTGCGCGTCGTCCCGCGCATGGGCTGCGAGGACATGGTGGCGGTTCGCGACGCCGCGATCGATGGCCTCGGCGTCGCGATCCTTCCCGATCATGTCTGCCTCGATGCGCTGAGGTCCGGGCACCTCGTCCGCATCCTGCCCGAATGGCGCGGGCTGCAGGGGATCGTCCATCTCGTCTTCACGACGAGGCGGGGGCTGCCGCCCGCCGTCCGTGCCCTGATCGATCATCTCGCGGCGGGTTTTCCCCGCGATATCAGCGGCCGGACATTGGCGGGCTAGGCGGTCGCCGAAAAACCGCATGTCCCACCATTTCCGGCCGCGATGTCAGGCCACGACCCGGCGGAGCCGTCTCGCCCTGATCAGACCAGGGCGTTGCGACGGATCAGTTCGCCATACCATTGCGCGCTGAGCTTCGGGGTCCGCTTCAACGTGGCGAAATCGACATAATGGACGCCGAAGCGCTTTCCATAACCATCCGCCCACTCGTAATTGTCCATCAGGCTCCAGAGGAAATAGCCCTTGAGCGGCAGCCCCTCGCGCGTGGCCCGCTGGAACTGGCCGAGATAGTTGCGCAGATACATGACGCGATCGGGATCATCGACGCGACCGTCGACCATCTGATCGTCGGCCGAACAGCCATTTTCGGAGATATAAAGCGCCTTCGGCTGCCACAGGTCATGGACGCAGCGCACGCCCCAATAGGCGACCTCCGGCCCGACATACAGCCATGGCGAGGCCATGCGCGGCGACGATGGCTGGTGCGGCAGGACGACATAGCCCGGCGCCGCATCGTCCGCCCGGACATAGGAGGGGGTGTAGACATTGAGCGCCACGAAATCGACCGGACTGCTGATCACTTTCATGTCGCCGTCCTGCACCTTCGGCGCATTGGCCCCCTCGGCCTCGAGATAGCTGTCGATATACCGGCCTTCCATGATCGCGGTGAGGAACATCGCGTTGACCTCGCGGGTCGCCTTGCGGGCGGCCGCGATATGCGCCTCGGTCTCGATCACCGGCACGAAGAAGCTGGTATTGTCGGCAAGGCCGACCTGGGTGCCGCGCCGTGCGTGGGCGCGGATCGCCTGGACGCCGAGGCCATGCGCCAGCACGCCATGATGGCGCACCTGGTTGACCTGGGCCGGCGGCAGCTTGAGGCCCGGCGCGTGGATACCCTGCATATGGCCGAGATCGGTGAAGCAGCGCAGTTCGTTCACCGTCATGAAGTGGCTCACCCGATCCGACAGGCGGCGGGCGACCAATGCCGCATAGTCGGCGAACGCATAAGCGGTATCGCGGTTCTGCCAGCCCCCCGGCAGCGCCTGCGGCAGATCCCAGTGGAACAGCGTGACATAGGGCGTGATACCGTTGGCGAGCAGATCGTCGATCACCCGATCATAATGATCGAGGCCCTTGGGATTCTCCTGCCCCCTGCCCTCCGGCACGATCCGCGACCAGGCGAGCGACATGCGATAGGCCTTCACGCCCATCGCCTTCAACAATTGCGTGTCCTCCTGGTAGCGATGATAGCTGTCGCAGGCGACGTCGCCCGTATCGCCATTGGCAACCCGCCCCGGCGTATGGGCGAAGACATCCCAATTGGTCTCGCCACGCCCATCTTCCTTGACCGCACCTTCGATCTGGTAGGATGCGGTCGCACATCCCCAGAGAAAATCGGGAGGAAAGGGGCCGCCATTCCCTGCCGGCTGGGCTCCCGCCCCCGACGCGGCGGCGGCGGCCGTCGCCGGCCCCGTCGTCGCCAGCGCTGCGGCGCCGAGCCCGATCATCCCCAGTTCGCGGCGATTCCATTCACTCATGATCCGTTCCCATCCTTCCCTGCATCCTCGTGATCCGCACCTAGCCATCCTTCTACCGGCTCCCAGGCGCAACCGTGATCACGGCATCGCACCAGCAGGCCAGAGGGACTTTGATGTCATGCCATCCTAACCATGCTACGCATATCGCTATGCTTCAGACCCACAGGCTTGCCGGTATCGTCGACGTCGAAGGCGCTCAATATGAGTGGGAGGTCCGGCGCGAACCGCAGTGGAGCGAGTCCGATGGCTGGCAGGGCATGACGATCGCCTTGCTGCAGAAGGACACGCAGCGCGGTGCTTTGCTGGAATTCCCGCCGCCGAAGCGCTTGCTGAAAGGCCTGCAGCGGGGCCGCCTCCAGATCAACGACGCGATTGTCGCGCGGGGTGTCCGCTCCGCCTTGCTGGCCGGCTGGGAGCCCTCGTCCCGCGGCAAGCCGATGTGGTTCATGGTCGACGCCGACGGCAATTGACCGGCTGCCCTCCGTGACCGTTCAATCGGCCTCCAGTTCCCGCCCATAGACGCTGGGCGGCACCCCGACGTGGCGGGTGAACGCCACGCTGAAGGTGCTGGCGGAACCATATCCCACCCGGCGGGCGATCTGCGCGACATTGCCCTCCCGCAGACGCAGCAGATTCTTGGCGAGGATCATCCGCCAATGCAGGAGATATTCCATCGGCGACATGCCGACGGTCTGCCGGAAGCGATCGAAAAATGCCGATCGGGACATGGCGGAGGCTCTCGCCAGATTGGCGACGGTCCAGGCTTCGGTGGGGCTTTCGTGGATGCACCGGATCGCCGCCGCCACGCGATCGTCGCCGAGCCCCTTGAGAACCCCGCTCGGGCAATGCGGCCCGGATGAACGGAGCGCCTCGATGAAGAGCAGTTCCATCAGCCGCGCCAGCACGACGTCGCGCGCCGGCCTCTCGCTGCGGAACTCCTGCACGGCGAACTGGATGAGCGTGGTCAGCCGTCCCTCGCCCCGCGCATGGATCAGGGCCGGCAGAAGCGTCACCAGCAACGCGGAATCGGTCGAACCGAAGGCACAATAGCCGATGAGCATGCGAAGGTCCGGTTCGGCCTCTTGATCTCCGATCCGGAAGACGTTGGGACGAACCTCGGTCGGCATCGATGTGAGGTCCGTCGTCACGCCGGCGGCGAGGCTGGACGACGCGAAATCATAGGCCGCGGGAATGAGGACGAAATCGCCTTGCTCCACGACGATCGGGTCGCTGCCCTGCACCTCCAGCCGGATCGCGCCCTGCAACATGGCGCAGAAGAAAGGTCGGCCCTGTTCGGCCCGCCGGACGCGCCAGGCGCCCGCCCCTTCGACGAACTTGGAATAGGAGAGGTCGGGTTGCAGCAGGCTCACCACCTGCGCGAGGGGATCGATCATTTCTGGACGGCCGCTAACGGATCATGGACGTTCGATTGTAGAAGGTCGCGTGCAAAAATCTATCTCTCTCCCGTCCCTGACAGGAGATGATGATATGCCCACCATATTGATTACCGGCTGTTCCTCGGGCTTCGGCCTCGATACCGCGCGCCTCTTCGCCGATCGCGGATGGGACGTCGTCGCGACGATGCGCTCGCCCAAGGACGACATCCTGCCCCCGTCCGATCGCCTCCGGGTCGTCGCGCTCGACGTGACCGATGCCGCCAGCATCGCCGCCGCCATCGAAGCGGCCGGGCCGATCGATGCGTTGGTCAACAATGCTGGCATCGGCTTCCTCAACGCGCTCGAAGGCACGCCGATGGCCGATGCGCGCGCGATATTCGAGACCAACACGCTCGGAACCATCGCCATGACCCAGGCCGTGCTGCCGCAGTTCCGCGCGCGTCGCGCCGGCGTGATCGTCAATGTGACATCGTCGGTCACTCTCAAGACGCTGCCCTTGCTGTCGGTCTACACCGCCAGCAAGGCGGCGGTAAACGCCTTCACCGACGTCATCGCGCTGGAGCTGGCGCCGTTCAACATCCGCACCCGCGTCGTGCTGCCCGGCCGGGCGCCAGACACGCGGTTCGGCGAGAATGCACGGACGCGCATGACGGGCGGCTTCCCGGAACCCTATGCGGAGATGGTGCAGCAGGTCTTCGCCGGCTGGGAACAGGATAGCGGGCCGATCACGGAATCGGGCGATGTCGCCGACGCCGTCTGGCAGGCCGTCACCGACGAGGCCGCGCCGGCGCATATTCCGGCGGGGCGCGACGCCATCGCCGCAGCAGAGGCGCGTTAAGCCGATTAGGCCGACGGCCCGGCGCGAACCCCTCGCGCCGGGCCAGCCCTTGCTGGCAAGGATGGACCGCCGCACGCCCGGCGCCGCGACATGGACGTGCCGTCAAACCGGCATGTCGGTAGACAGCGTCACCTCTTCCCAGGCCTCGAACTCGGCGTTCAAGCCGGCGAGCTTCTCGGCCACCAGCCGCGACGCATCCGAGCCGAGCAGCAGATGGGCCGGCGGATCGTTCGCCGCCACCAGCGTCATCACCGCGGCCGCCAGCCGGGCCGGATCGCCAAGCTGCCTGCCGCTCGCGGCCTGGCGCCGCTCCCGGATCGGGTCCATCAGCGCGTCGTAATCGGCGATCGAGCGCGCCGCCCGCACCATCGATCGGCCCGCCCAATCCGTCCGGAACGAGCCCGGCTCGATCGCCGTGACGTGGATGCCGAGATGCTTCACCTCCTTGCCGAGGCTCTCGGAGATGCCCTCCAGCGCGAACTTGCTGCCATGATAATAAGCGAGCCCCGGCATCGTCATCAGGCCGCCCATCGAGGTGATGTTGAGGATATGACCGGCGCGGCGCGCGCGCATCCGGGGCAGCACCGCCTTGATCGTCGCGACGGCGCCGAAGACATTGGCGTCGAACTGCCGCCGCAACTCGTCCATCGTCGATTCCTCGACCAGCCCTTCATGGCCATAGCCCGCATTGTTGATGAGGATGCCGATCGCGCCGATCTCCCACTCGATGCGGTCGATCGCCAGGGGGATCGCCGCCTCGTCGGTGACATCGAGCAGCACCCCATGGGCACGGCCGGGCGCCAGCGCCTCGAAGGCGGCGCGGTCGCTTTCCTTGCGGACGCTGCCGGCGACCACATCGCCCGCTGCCAGCGCCGCCTCCGCGATCGCCCGCCCGAAGCCGGAACTGACCCCGGTAATGAACCAGATACGCATGATGTGCCTCCATTCGAACGTCGGGCGATCCGGCCCCTGCGCATGGTCCTACTCTGGGGAAAGCAATGAGATAATCGACTGGATTTTCGTCAGGGTAGTGAGCAATATTCAGCAATGCGCCCGATCGATCCCGGTGACCTCGCGAGCTTCCTCGCCATCGCCCGCCACGGCAGCTTTCGCCGTGCGGCCGATCAGATGGGCTGCACGCCGTCCGCGCTCAGCCACGCGCTCAGGGCGCTGGAGGAACGGCTCGATGTCAGGCTGTTCAACCGCACGACCCGCAGCGTCGCGCTTACCGAGGCCGGCGAGCAGCTCTATGCGCGCGTCGCCCCGGCCTTCCGGGATATCGACGATGCGCTGGACGATCTGAACAATTTCAGGGGGACTCCCGCCGGCACGCTCCGGCTGAACTGCGCGCGGTCGTCGGCCGAAATGGTGGTGCGCCCGATCGTCGGCCGGTTCCTGGCCGCCCACCCCCAGGTCAAGGTCGATCTGGTGGTGAGCAACGGGCTGATCGATCTCGTCTCCGGCGGCTTCGATGCCGGCATCCGCTTCGGCGAGACCATCGCCCAGGATATGATCGCCCTGCCGATCGGGCCGCGCCAGCGCTCGGCCGTGGTCGCCTCGCCGGCCTTTCTGGAACGCCATCCCCGCCCCGCTCGCCCGGAGGATCTGAAGACGCTGCCCTGCATCCGCCTGCGGTTCGACAGCGGCCGCCATTATGCCTGGGAGTTCGAGCGCGGCGGCGTCGACATCGCCGTCGAGGTCGATGGCCCGCTCACGATGAACGACCAGTCGCTGATGGTCGAGGCGGCGCTCGACGGGATCGGACTGGCCTATGCGTTCGAGGGCCAGGTCGAGACGCTGCTCGCCAGCGGCCGGCTGGTCCGCCTGCTCGAGGATTGGTGCCCCGATTATGCCGGCTTCTATCTCTATTATCCGGGTCGCCGGCAGTTGCCTGCGGCGATGCGGGCTTTCGTCGATTTCGTCCGAAGCGAAACGGTATAGCCGCCGATCGGTGCGCTTCCGATGCGCGTCACCGGCAGGCCGAGCGGGTCCGATCGTCAGGCCCGCCCACCCACGTTACGCCGACTGATCGTGGCCCGGCCCGTCAAGATAGGCTTCCATCTTTTCCATATAGTCGCGCTGCTCATCGGAGAGATCATTCTGCGCTTCCAAGATGCGGCGCATCACACATGCAGGGCTCTCGACATGGTCATTGGCATCGTTGCTGGTCATCAGAATCGGTCTCGCTCTGAAATGCTGCACTGCAATCAATATGGCCCACGATTATTAATCTCTGCCGAACGGGATGCGGCTTTCATGCGAGTGGACGTCCAACGTCGATCGGCGGGTCCGCCCGCCAATCACACGAGGCCGGGGTTTGCCGACGCTTCTGATCCATCGATTCCGACCACCACGTGCTGGGCCTCCAATGTCTACGATATCGTGCCGCTATCTTGCGATGCGGCATCCATCGCTCCGGCATCGATCCGTAGAGCCTTTGCGGCCAACGAAACGGAAGAGCCGAGCCGCTCCCATCGGCGCCAACAGCTGGGGCCATGCATCCGAACGCACGGCCCCCTCGCTTCCTACATCTTAACTTTGACGTTCACCCGGAAGTAACGCCCCATAATCGCGTCGAAATCCTTATTCTCCGAATAGGAACTGCCGTAAGGGAAAGGCACCTTGAGGCCGAAGACATTGTCGACGATCAGGCGGATATCGAAGTGATTGGTCGTCTTGATGCCGACGGACGTGTCCGCCATCCAGTAGGGACTGACGCGCGGATATTGATAGGCATCATAATTGTTGGGATCGACATCGGTCGGCCCGTAATAGCTTACCGTCCACAGCCAGTCGAAACGATTGGTCTTCCAATCGATGTTGGCGACGACCGAGTCCTTGGGATTGGAAACATTGTCGAGCACCTCCTCCTGATCGGCCTCGCCGGTCTTGGTGAAGTGCTTGAACGTATGCAGATAGGTCGCCGAAAGATCGAGCGCGCCGGCGCCCGTCGGCAGGCCGAGACGGTCGAGCGGGAAGCTGTAGGCGATCCCCGCCTGCAATGCGCGGAACTTCTCGATTGCGATGTTGGTGAAATTGTCGGTGTACGACGTCACCTGATGATTGGCGTCGCGCGTGAACGTGCTGCAATAGGGGTTGGACGGAAAGTCGCTTGAATCGTAGCAGGCATCCATCTCGTTGGTCAGCCCCGCCTCGGTGATCTCGTTGGCGATATTGATGCTGATATAGTCCGCCGACAGCGAGAAGCCGGGCAGGAAATGCGGTTGCAGCACGCCGCCGGCCGTCCAGCTGTCTGCCTTCTCGTTCTGCAGGTTGACGTTGCCGCCGGAGCTGCCCTCGGCGGTGGCGTCGGCGACATGCGACACGAAATCGGTCGGAATGCCTTCCGCCGCACAATTTTTGGCGCGCTGCGCGGGGTTGGCGCCACCGCTGATGAAGCGGGGATCGCACGGATCATTGGCGGTTTCGAACGTCGAGCCAGTCGGCGAGAATAGTTCGGTGACCGACGGCGAGCGGAAGGACCGCGTATAGTTGCCACGGAACGTCACGCCGCTGACCGGGGAATAGGTGCCGCCGCCGGTATAGGACCAGAAGCCGCCCGTGAGGCTGTTGTCCGTATAGCGTGCCGAGCCGCTCAGATCGAGGCTGTGGATCAACGGGACATGCATGTCCGGGCTGACCAGCGGAATGGCGAGTTCGCCGAAGCCTTCGTTGGTGTTGTAGGAACCGGCGACCGGCGTGATCGGGATGCTGTTGCCATATTGCACATAGCTGCCGTCGCTCTGCTCCTCGCCGCGATAGAAAGCGCCCGGATCGAAGCTCTGGCTTTCGCGGCGATGCTCGTAGCCCAGCACGATCTTCACATCGCCCGCGGGCAGCGTCAGGATCGAACCCTTGACGTCGGCGACGGCATCAAACTGGGTATCGACCTGGTGGGTCTTGGCCAGCGCCGTGACGTAATTCAGCGCAGACTGGCTTTCATTGCCGGCGCCGAAGATATCGAGCGGCGCGCACGTGCTGCTCCCCGTCTGGATGCTGGCGTTGGTGTAGCCCGATGCGCATTGGATCTGACCATTGCCCCCTACCACCGCGTCGAGGGCGTTGAAGAAGTTCTGGGTGACCAGTTCGCGTTCGGACGTCACCGTGCTGACGTGGCCGTAATTCACCGTCGCGTCCCAGGTGAAGTTGCGGCTGCCGATGGTGAAATCGCCGTCGAGGCCGCCGACGATCCGCCACAAATTGGTGGTCGAACGGAAGGCACCGGTTTCGAGATCGGTATTGGCCCGTGCTAGATAGAAGTCGTTGCTGGCGTTGTTGGTGCCGTTGGCAGCGTTGACGGCGGCGTTGATCGTCGCCGAGTCCGCCGCGCTGAGATAGGGGTTGCTCGTGTTGAGGATCAGGTTGCCGTTCGCGGTGCCGGCGGGATCACCGAAGTCGGCGGTGCTGTAATAAGGCTGATCGGCGAGATTGGCGGCGGTGTCGTGGCTCGCCCAGAATTCGCCATGGAAGCGGATATGGTCGGTCAGCTCGTAATTGGCGAGCAAGGTGCCCTGGATGCGCTTGCTCTCGGTCAGGAGATTTCCATAGTCGTTGATGGGGAAGCCATCGCCGCCGACCTCCGAGTCCCCAGTTGCCAAGGGGATGCCGTCGGTGAATTGCGTAAGATGGCCCGACTTGTTGAAGTTGAGCGCCTGACCTGCCGCATTGGTCACGCTGGCATAGGGCTGGCCCGAGATGATCGGATAGGAGTCGGCGACCATCGGCAGGCCGGTGTTCGTGAAGATCGAGTATTTATACCCGCCCGTTTTGTAGAGCTGATACTGATAGTTTCCCGCCGGATTGTAGCCGAAGAACGGGCCTTCGCTGCTCGTGATGTTGCGATCCGCCGTCGTCAGACCAGACTGGTGATCATAATAGACATTGGCCGTGATATTGCCGCGCCCATCGGCGAAATTCTTGCCGGCGAGGAACGAGAAATTATAGTCCTGCCCGTCGCCTTTCTGCGAGATGCCCTGCGAGCCGTCGAGTTCGACGCCCTGATAATTCTTTTTGAGGATGATGTTGACGGTGCCGGCGATCGCGTCCGAACCATAGATTGGCGCACCACCCACCGAAACGACGTCGATGCGATCGACGAGGCCGGGCGCGATCTGCCCCAGATCAACCGGCGAACCTTGGACTGCGCCGAACAGCGACGAGGTGGAAGAGCTGACGAACCGGTTGCCGTTGACCAGCGCCAGAGTCCTCTGCGCACCGAGATCATACATGTTGACGAAGGTCTGGCCGGCACCGAACGAACCCTGCGAACCGACATTGCTGTTGCCTGGGACGCCGAATGCAGGAGAGTTGGTCAACGCCTGCCCGATATTGGTGTAGCCCTGATCGTTGATGGTCTGCCCGCTCAGGATCGAGATAGGCAGATCCGTCACGCTCTTCTGGCTAAGCCGGGATCCGGTGACCACGATCTCGTTTTTCGGAAGCGTGGCCTCGGTCTTCGACGGCGAAGGCGAATCTGATTGCGTTGCCGGGACGGGCGTCTGTCCCGAAGGCTGGGCTGTCGAATCCGTCTGGGCAAGGGCGGCCGTGGCGTTCAGCATCAGATAGAGGGAAGCGCCACCTGCCATCAGGGCGGCACGAACATTTTTTACTTGGAATGACTTTCGGCCCATGCTGCCGCTATCGATAAATACGCGCATACAAAACCCCTACTGCTGCCCGAACCTCCCGGTCCTGATGGCACAGCATGACAACGACTAGGGTTCGTCAATCTAAGCGCGTCGATCCGACCGAAATTCGCAAGATGTGTCACAATATCGCAACGCAAAACGAAATACGCAGAAACATGATGCCGATATCGACCCAGTAAGAATGTCGATATCGACACATTTGGAAATATCTGCACACATTCGCGCATTCTAGAATTCGTGCGGGGCTCGCCCCTTTCGTTTGGGATATGATCGGATCGACAGAATCATCGCCTTGTTGTGGCTCGATGCCGCCCCAGTGACTGCGGAGATTGGCGAGCTTCTCAGAGCCCGTCGCCCTCGACCCACTGGGCGTTGGCGAGGCGACGCGCGACCGACCAGACCTGCCGCCGGATATCCGGCACGGCGATGATCTCCCAGAAGGCGCCGCGGGTCATCGGCCCCAGCACCAGCAGACTGTCCGACGCTCCGCCGGCGGTGTCGATCGCGCGCGAATCCTGATCGACATCGATGCCGATATGCAACGGATCGGGGCGAAGCATCCCGCGACGATGAAGCGCGGCCAGCAGCGGATCGGATGTCGTCGCGAGATCGCCTTGGGGTCCGGTGCCGTTGACCAGCCGCCGGGCGGTCAGGGTGCGGATGTCGTCCCCGCCGCGCGGCCGATACCGCACTTCCACCCCTGCCGCCGTCGGCGTGGCCGAGACCAGGCGGCCCGCGACGATCTCCAGCCGGCCTTCGCGCTGCATCCGCTGGAGCCGCTCGGCGACATGCGGCGCGATCCGGTGGCGATGCACGTCCCACCAGGGGCGCAGATGGCGGAGGAAGCGCTGGCGCTCGGGAAGTGCCATCGCCCGCCACAGGCTTTGGGTAAAGGGCCGCAAATCGTCGACGGCGACCCGCCAATCGACTTCGCGGGACCGCGCGCGCAACGCCCGCGTCGCCGCGATGGCGGTCGGCCGGGGGCGTTCGCTGCGGCCGCCCGGCACCCCGCCATGGACATGTTCGCGCGGTGCCAGGCCCCGCCGCGACAAGGCCAGGATCCGCCCCTCGAAGCCCCGTGCGTCCATCAGCAGCGCGACGTCCACCATCGTCAACCCGGTGCCGAGCACGACCATATTGTCGTCCGGCGCGAGATCGGATGCGATGTCGATGCACCAAGGGTCCGGCACATAGCAGCCCGGCGACAGCGTGGCCGGATCGAGCCCATGCGGCGCGGCGGGCAGGAGATTGCCGGACGCCAGCGCGACCACGTCCGCCGCGATCCGGCGCCCGTCGTCCAGACGGAGGTTCATCGCCGCCCCCGCCCCGTCGACGTCGACCACCTGGCCCTGCACCAGCCGCAGGCGGTCGCCATGCTGCGCGACGGCCTCGGCCAGCAATTCGCCGAGATAATCGCCATAGATACGGCGCGGCACGAACCCCGACGATGGCTGGAGCGCGCGCGCATCGAGCCACCGGACGAAATGATCGGGATCATCCGGCAGCGCGCTCATATTGCCCGCCCGCACGTTGAGCAGATGCTCGGGGTGGATCGTCGAATAGGCGGCGCCGCGCCCGGTCTGCGGGCGCCGCTCGATGATGGTGACGCTCGGGCCGCCATGGCGCAGGATGTTGATCGCCAGCAGCGTGCCGGTGAAACCGCCGCCCACGATCGCCACATGCCGGCCGGTCACGAAGGGTGCCGTCCGGCCGTCATCACAGGTCCGATCATCATGTCGCCGACAGGCGGGAGGGGCAAAGGGCGGTCATGCGGCATGACATGTGGCATAGCTCGCCGGCCTGCAAGCCACCAATCATCGCGCGTCCATCGCATAGGAGGGCGCGGCCCGACGACACACGGCGATCACCGTTTCGCGCAGCCAGCGATGGCCCGGATCGGCGTCCATGCGCGGGTGCCACATCGCCGAGATCTGGATTTCGGGGGTCGGCACCGGCAGCGCGAAGGCGGTCAGCCCCATGGCGAGCGGATCGTCGCCGTGCAGGCAGGAGCGCGGCACCAGCGCGATCAGGTCCGATCGTCGCGCGATCCGCATCGCATCGGGAAAGCCGGGCACGACCACGACGATATTCCGCTCCAGCCCGATCTGCCGTAGCGCCTCGTCGACCGGCCCGGTGAAGCGGCCCCGGCGCGAGGCCACGACATGATCGCACGCCGCATAGCGCTCGGCCGTCAACGGTGCCGCCAGCAGCGGATGATCGGCGCGCGCCGCGCCGACGAAGCCATCCCGAAGGATCAGCTGGGTCCGCACCTCGGGGGCGAACGCACCCAGCACCCCGATCTCCAGATCGATCTCGCCTTCGCGGAGCGGATCGGAATGCTTGTCCGGCTTGGGCGAGAAACGCAGCCGGATGCGGGGCGCCGCCGCCGTCAGGGCGGCGACCAGCGGTGCGGCGAACAGGTCCACGAAGCCCTCGCTGGCGCGGATCGTGAACGTCCGCGCGATCGTCGCGAGGTCGACACGATCCGCCTGCGGGCGCAGCACCGCCCGGGCATCACGCGCGAGGACATGCACCCGATCACGGATCTCGGCGGCGCGGGGCGTCGGCACCAACCCCCGCCCGGCGCGCACCAGCAAGGGGTCGCCGATGATTCCACGCAGCCGCGCCAACGTGCGGCTCATCGCCGACGCGCTCAGGCCGAGGCGCCGTGCCGCGCCGGTCACGCTGCCTTCCTCGAGCAGCGCGTCGAGGGCGGTGAGCAGGTTCAGGTCGATATCGTCCATCGGTTCCGCATAGCGGAAACCCGCCGTCGAGACAGGGCGTTTCATGCAATCATATCATGCGTGGCGTGCGTCTGGCGCCACCATCGTCATGTCGCCTATGCCGCCTGCGACACCATGACCCCGTTTCCTGACGTAGAGGCGATCTCCCGATGACCCGCGATGCCGAACCGAACACTATCCTCATCGTCGGCGCATCGCGCGGGCTGGGTCACGCCATGGCGGCCGAATTGCTGACGAGGGGGTGGAACGTCACCGGCACGGTGCAGGGCGGCCGGACGGAACTGCATGATCTGGCCGAGGCCAACCCCGGACGGGTGGCGATCGAGACGCTCGACATCACCGATGCCGATCAGATCGCGGCGCTGCGCGATCGCCTTGCCGGTCAGACGTTCGACATCCTGTTCGTCAACGCCGGCACCGCCGATCGCGATCAGCGCCAGACCATCGCCACCGTTCCGACGGAGGAGTTCGTGCGCGTGATGGTCACCAACGCGCTGGGCGTCATGCGCACCGTCGAGGGGCTGGAGGGGCTGGTGCCGGCAGACGGCGTGATCGGCGTCATGTCCTCGGGACAGGGCAGCATCGCCAACAATGTGCGGGGCGGAAACGATGTCTATCGCGGCAGCAAGGCCGCGCTGAACCAGTATATGCGGAGCTTCGCCGCCCGCCAGGCCGATAGCGGGCGCGCGATGCTGCTGATGGCGCCGGGCTGGATCCGCACCGCGCTGGGCGGCCCGGATGCGCCCTTCGGCCTGGAGGAAACGATTCCCCCGATCGTCGACGTGCTGCTCGCCCAGCAGGGCGGGCGCGGCCTGCGCTATCTCGATCGCCACGGGCAGACGGTGCCCTGGTAGGCGAGCGCGCGGCGGCCCTGCGCCGCTCAGCCTGCTGCGAGCAAGGACGGCAGCACGCCAGCCGCCAGCCTCGCGACCGCCAGCAGCCGTTCCGCCTCCATCCCTTCCCGCGCGCTGGCGGACAGGCCGGACATGGTGCTGGCGACGAAATCGGTGGCCGCCGATGCCACCGCCGGGTGCGACGCGGCGATGAAGGCGTGAAGCTGCTCACGCCGCCTCTCCGCCGTCAGCCTCGCAAGCCGGACATGCTCGTCGGCGGGATCACCCCGCAACGCCTCGAGCACCAGACAGCCCCGCGCATCGGGATCGGCGGCATAGCTGGAAGCCGCCCGCTGGAGCAGATCGGCGAGCGCCTCCACCGGCCGGCGGCCGGGACGCAGGATATCCTCGAGCGCCAGCGCCGCAGCCGCATAGCGATCGAGCACCCGCCCGAAAAACTGCGCCTTGCTGCCGAAAGCGGCATAGAAACTGGGTGGATTCACCCCGATCGCCGCCGTGAGCGCGGCGAGACCGACCTGCTCATAGCCATGCGCGTGGAAAAGCCGCTGCCCGGCGACAACAGCCTTCTCGGGATCGAAAATGCGGGGTCGCCCCCGGCTCCTGCGGTTTTGATCATGCATGACGATAGGGCCTTGAAGCCTCCCCTTTGATATATATGTAGCACTCGCTAGTTTATTCAAGGAGCATGTAATGGCGGAGTCTTCGGGACGGAAGGTGCTTGTCGTCGGCGGAAGCCGGGGCATTGGTGCGGCGATCGTGCGGGCCTTTGCCGGCGAGGGCGCGAGCGTCGCCTTCACCTATGCGGGATCGGCCGATGCCGCCGCGGCGCTGGTCGACGAGACGGGCGCGCGGGCGGTTCGCTCCGATGCTGCGGATCGCGATGCGCTGGTGGGCACGGTGCGGGCTGAGGCGCCGTTCGATATCCTGGTCTACAATGCCGGCCTGCTCCTCACCGGTGATCCGCTGACGCTGGATGCCGATGCGGTCGATCGGCTGATCGACGTGAATGTGCGCGGCGCCTATCATGCCAGCGTCGAAGCGGCGCGCGCGATGCCGGCGGGTGGCCGCATTATCGTCATCGGTTCCACCAACGGCGATCGGATGCCGTTCGACGGCCTGGCCGCTTATGCCATGAGCAAATCCGCCCTGCAGGGCATGGCGCGCGGGCTGGCGCGTGATTTCGGGGCGCGCGACATCACCGTGAACGTCGTTCAGCCGGGACCGACCGACAGCGACATGAACCCCGCGGACGGGCCGCATGCCGCGATGATGCACAGCGTCATGGCGATCAAGCGGCACGGCACCGCCGACGACGTGGCCAGCCTCGTCCTCTACCTTGCCGGACCCCATGCGGGCGGCATCACCGGCGCGATGCACACCATCGACGGCGGTTTCGGCGCCTGAGCGTTACCCCTTCTCCCGACGAACGAGGATCAGCAGCATGACAGAGCAGACCGGCCCGACCATCGTCTACGTCTCCTACCAGGGCACGCCGGAGACGCATTTCGATCGCGAATATTATGTGACGCAGCACATCCCGCTCCTGACCCGCTCGTGGCAGCCTCACGGACTGGAAAGCGCCGCCGCTTTCTTCCGTGCCGTGGACGAGCCCGGCACCATCGCGATCTGCGAATTGCGTTTCCGCGATGCGGATGCGCTCACCGCGGCGATGGCGGCCCCCGAAACCCAGGCGGTGATGGCCGACGTGGCGCAGTTCACGGCCATCAAGCCGATGCGGGTGCGCGCCGCCGCGATGTGACCAGATGCGGCGTGGTCCGCATGGACCGGCACGGCCCCGATCGTCTTCGGGATCACGCCAGACAAGGAAGGAAGAGACTATGCAGATCGGATTCATCGGCCTCGGCCAGATGGGGCGTGCGATGGCGAAGAACCTTGCCGCGGCGGGCCATGATGTCCGCGCCTGGAACCGCTCGGGCGGATCGATCGACGGCGTGACGATGCTCGGCTCCCCGGCCGACGCGTTCGACGCGGACGCCGTGCTGACCATGCTGTCGGACGACGACGCCCTCCGTGAGGTCGTGCTGACCCCGGATCTGCTGGCCGGCGCACGCGCGGGTGTCGTCCATGTCGTCGCCTCGACCATTTCCGTCGCCTTCGCGCATGAACTCGTGGCGGCGCACGCGGCGGCCGGGATCGCCTATGTCGCCGCCCCGGTGCTCGGCCGGCCGGATGTCGCCGCCAAGGGCGAACTCCATATCCTCAGCGCCGGCGATCCGGCGGCGGTCGCGACGGTTCGGCCGATCCTGGAGGTGATCGGTGGCCGCATCTGGGACATGGGCATCGAGCCGCCGACCGCCAACGCCGCCAAGATCGCCTGCAACATGATGATCACGATGGCGATCGAAGCGATGGCCGAAGCCGTGGTGCTGACCGAAGCTCATGGACTGCCGCGCAACGATTTTTTCGACCTGATCCTCGGCACCCTGTTCGGCAGCCGTGCCTATCAGGTCTATTCCGCCACCATCGCCAAGGGAGATTATGAGCCGGGGTTCAAGGCGACGCTCGGCCTCAAGGATCTCCGGCTCGCCCGTGAAGCCGCCTCCGGTGCAGGCCGGCCATTGCCGATGCTCGATGCCGTGCATGGTCGCATGAAGGAGACGGTCGGCGCTGGCTTGGGCGATCGTGACTGGTCGATCATGGCCAAGGTCACGATTGACGGATGATCCGGACGGGATCGCCTGGAATCTTATATAGCTGCTCGATCAGTTCGGTCATGCGGTCGTCCATCGATGACAGCGGATCACCAAAGCTCCGCCGCAATTGGACTCCGAACGACGTCAGCGAGCCGGGCGATCCGGCACGCGGCAATTCCCATATCACGCTCATCGCGGCATCCTCCTGAGGAGTCAGCGTCTGGAGCAGGTAAATGGCTCCCGCCGTTCCGCCGCCGTAGCAAAGAAATATCTTGGCTACACAAGAGCCTGATACGGTGGCGTCATATGATCGGCGAGGGCCTCAGCCCCCGCTGTCCGCATCCTGGGCGATCCGGTCGGCCAGCTGGCCGATCAGCACGCCGAGAGCCTGCGCGACCGGCACCGGCGCGATTCCGGTCGTTGTCGTGGTCAGCTGCAGTTGCTGCACCGCCCCGTGTGGCAAGGCCCGATAGGCGACCTGCATCGTCGCTGCGCCCGGTGCGGTCTGGACGCCGAGGATCGTGACGTCGAGCGTCCGGGCGTGGCCGCGCGCCGCCACCATGCCCGGCGGCAGCACCGATCCGGCCGGCAAGCGTGCCGTCAGGTCGCGGATCAAGGCATCGCGGGCGAGCAGGCCGAGCGGCGCCGTCCAGCGCGCGAAATCATCGACCTTCACCTCGCCGGCGTTCTCCTGATGGACGAACTCCGCCCGATCGAGCGAGGCCGGCAGATGCACCGCCGGCACCAGGATTGGCAGGCCGTGATAACCGGCGTGGACCGCGGCCGGCACCGGCGGGGCGGCATCGAGCGTCAGCAGGATCGATTTGGGGCTGGTGCAGCCCGCCAGCGCCAGCAGCGCGACGAGGCCGACAGGGGGCAAAGCGCGCATCATTTCTTCTCCTTTGCCTTGCCACGGATCAGCGCTTCGGGATGGCGCCCGAGATAATCGGTCAGCGACCGGATCGAGCGCGACATCTCGTCGATCTGCTGGATCGCATCGGGCAGGCTGCGATCCTGCATCGCCCCTTCGCCCGACAACACGGTGCGCGCCGCAGCGGCGGTGCCATGGAGTTCGTCGGCAGTCTGGTTGAGCTTGGTCATCAGCGGCCCGATCTGCGGCTTGACCTCCGTCAGGATAGCGTCGAGCTGCCTCAGCGTGCCGTCGAGATGCGCGATGCTGTCGCGCACCTGCCCCGAACCGCTGATCTGGGCGATATTCGCGCTGATCTTGCCGAGATTGTCGCCGATCTGCTCGATCGGGATGCGATTGATCTTCTGCAATATCTGGTTGGCGCTGGCGACGAGATCGTCGGCGCCGCCGCCACCCTCCGCCACCGGCAGCAGCGGATAGAGGCCGCCATCATGGCCGAGGCTCGCGGGCGTGGCCCCGCGGTCGGCCGACAGCTGCACGACATGCGCGCCGACCAGGGGCGGCGACTGGACGAGATGCACGCGATAGCCCTGTGCGAGCAGCCGCGACACCGTCCGGTCGGTCGCCGTCCGCCAATCATCGTGGGGCGCGGTATCCGGCAGGTCGATATCGAGCTTGCGCGGATAGAGCGCGATCGTGGCCTCGGTGTAGGGCTTGCCACCGGGCGCGAAACGCAGCTTGGCGCCGCGCACGCGGCCGACGGCATAACCGAGCATCGACACGCTGGCGTTGGGCGCCAGATCCCCGGCTTCGCCATTCAGCAACATGCGATAGGCGATTTCGGGGCCGGTCGGCCCCTGTTCGGCGGTCTGCTCGTCGTCATAGAGGGTGAAGGTCGCGCCCTCCGGCACCTGCGGCCCCGCCCTCGCATCATGGGGCAGCTCGAACTGCACCGAGCCCTGCAGCACGGCGGCCGGCGACGACAGGCCCGCCGAGATGCTGGCGCCGCTCAGCGACAGCTTGAGCGGGCTGCCCGACCAGAATTCGGCACCCGGCTTGATCAGCCGGTCATAGGGCGCGTTGATGAACATCCGCATCCGGAAATGATCGAAGCCGAGCAGACCGTTATCGACCACCTTGCCGATGGCGAGGCCATGATAGCTCACCGAAGCGCCGGGCTGGATCGAGCCGGTCTTGGACGTGATGAAATAGGTGGTGCCCTTGGCATCCGGCGGGACGATCGGCGGCTGGTCGAGCCCGGTGAAGGTCCGCTGGGGCGCGCCGCCGGTGCCGGGCGCCATCGCGATGATCACGCCCGCCACGGCGGCGCGGATCGACTGGATATCGGTGATGCTCGGATTTTCGCCGATCAGCCAGAATTTGGTGTTGCTGTTGAGCGCCGCCTTCTCGCGCGGATCGAGCTTCAGCGTCACCTCGACATGATGCCCGTCGGGCGAGACCCGCACCTTGGACACCTCGCCGGCCTCGACCCCGGAGACCAGCACCTTGGTGTTGCCGGGCGTGACCCCTTCCGCGTTGCCGAAGGTGACCTTCACCTCGACGCCCTGGCGGGTCAGCGCACGGACGCCCAGAAACGCCACGATGATCAGCGCCGCGAGCGGGATCGCCCAGACCAGGCCGGGCCAGCGGCTCCGGACGCTGCGCGCCTCGGGCAGATCATCATCCCCGGTCGGCTGATGGCGGTCGTCGGTCACTGAGGTCTCCTGGCGGCGTCCCACATCAGGCGGGGATCGAAGGTCTTGGCGCTGATGATGGTCAGCACCACCACGGCGGTGAACGGCACGGAGGCCGCCTCGGCACGGCCATAGATCAGGGCGTTGTAATTCATCACCGGCACGAACGCGCCGATCACGAAAGGATCCACCATCGACCAGCGCCCGATCTCTTCGACCACGCGATAGGTCCGCGCCTTGGCGACGAGGTGGCGGTTGGAACGGCTGAGCACCGACCAGACGCACCAGCCGAGCCCGACCAGCTTGAGGAACGGGATCAGGAAGCTGGCGCAGAAGACGAGGATGGCGAGATCCCACAGGCCCGCCTGCACCAGATCGATCACGCCTTCCAGCACGGTGTATTTGGTCGGCTGGTAATTGATCGGCAGCGTCGCCAGCGGATAGATGTTGGCCGGAATGTAGAGCAGCAGCGCCGCCAGCGTCAGCGCGATCGTGCGGCTGATGCTCTGCGGCTTGCGGCGACGCACCGGCGCGGCGCAACGCGGGCAGGTCCGGCCTTCGTGATGGGCCGGCAGCAGCAGGTCGCAATCCTGACACTCGATCGCCTCCGCCGTATCGGCGGGCGCCGTATCGGGGGCGATCCGCTCCCACACCGCCGCCTTGTCGAGCGTGGCGCGCACAACCAGCGCGAGCACGCCGGCCGCGATGAAGGCCATGGCGCCCGGCCCCACCCGCACCGCGATCGAGGCGGCCAACCGCGCATAGGCGACCGCCAGGCCCAGCAGGAAGACGTCGGGCATCGCCCAGGTCTCCAGCCGGTTGGACCAGCGGAAGGCGCGCCCCATCCAGGGCTCGACCCGGCCGAACTCGAGAAAACCCAGCACTGCCGTCAGCAACCCGAAGCGGACCAGCGGGAAGACCACCACGAACAGCAGCACGATCAGCGCCAGCCATGGCCAGCCATCCGCCAGCATCGCCCCCGCCGCGGACGCGAGGTGGCTGCTCCTCGATACGCCCAGCGCATCGGTGCGGAGGAACAGCGAGAGATTGGCGGGGATCAGGAACAGCAAGGTCGCGAGCGAACAGGCCAGAGCGGCCGACAGGCTACGGCCATGGGTGCGTTCCAGCGTGCCGTCGCACGAGACGCAACGCGTCACCGTCGCGCGGCGCGGCGCAGGCAGACGCTGGCGTGTACCGCAATCCGGGCATCCGACGATCTCCGCGCCGGCCGAACTCTGTACCCTAGCCGTCACGGAGCGCGCAGAGCCTTTTAAGAAACCACCAAGTTTGGCAGCCCTGCCCCTCCTGTCCAAGCCTGCCCCCCATGTAAAGTCCCTTCCCGCCAACGCCCGTCGGCGCAAAAGGATCAATCGGCATGAGGTCGTGCCGTTCGCGATTCCGGCAGCGCCTTTGCGGCACCCGCAGCGACATGCGGCAACAGGCCGCAGCCATCACGCAGCATCCCGAAGAACCGCATTTTGGATATCCAAGTCTCCACGATCGTCATCATTTCGCTGCGGCAAGTTGTGGATGGCTACTTATTTTCCGGTGCTACGCTGCGACACGCCGGTCGGCCGCAGGCACTTCGCCGACTAACCAATGTTTAGGAACAGATGGGCTATTGTCCAGTCCGAGTCGAAACGATCATGGATCGCATCCTTGGGTTTGGTGAGCTCTGTTTCAGGCCTGGAGGGAAGGGCCGACCGGGATGAGCGGCTGAGCGAAGGCCTGCCCCTGGTCGATGTCGTCGGAATAGGGTCGCAACCGGAACTGGCGGTGCGCTCCGCCGTCATCAAGGCGGGCGGCCGCGCCGCCAGCCGGGAATGGCGACCGGGCGGCCGCAGCCTGCCGAAATTGTCGGGCGTCGTCCTGATCGTCGATGCCCATATCGACGGCGCGGCGCTGCATCTGCTGCTCTCCGATATCCGGGGCGGCACCGATGCGCGGATCATCCTGATCCTGCCCCGTGCCTCCTCCGAATCCCGGCTGATGGCGCGGCTTCACGGGGCCGATCACGTCGTGGGCGCCGATGTCGACCCGCGAGAGTTGGCCGCGATCATCAGGAACGAAATCCGCCACCATGCGCGCGGCGCCTTGGTGCGTCCCGTCGGCCCGGCGCGCGCCGGCGAGGAGCAGCATCGCTGGCACCTCGATGAAGAGCGCTGGTCGCTGGTCGCGCCCAATCAGTGCGAGATCCGCCTCACCCACAGCGAGTTCGGGATGCTGCGGATCCTCGTCGGCCAGCCCGGTGTCGTGCAACCGCGCCGCCTGCTGCGCGCCGCCATCGACGGCGATCCGTCCCACTCGCGCGTGCTCGATACGGTGATCTCGCGGTTGCGGCGCAAGGTGTGGGATTGCGCGCACATGGAATTGCCGCTGCGATCGGCGCGCGGCGAAGGCTATGTCTTCGCCAGCAACGGCCTGATCTGACCGATCGCCCCGGCGCCTCTCGCGTCAATGGCCCAGCGCCAGCCGCCACGCGACGTTCAGCTGCCAATCCTTGTCGAAACCCGGATAGGGGCTGTCGATCCGGCGCGCCGCCTCCAGGTCCAGTTCCCCTTTGTCGCGGAAGGCCAGGCGCACGCCGCCGCCCGCCGAGGCGAGATCGTAGCTCGCCGCCGGGATCGGCCCGCGCGCGACATAGCGGACGCCGGCCTTGTCCCCGAACAGATAGAGCTCGCTGTTGGCGAACGCCTTGGGCAGAGCCGGCCGCCACGCAATCTCCGCGCTGCCGGCCGCGCCGCGATCCGCCGCCAGCGTCGCCACCGGAAAGGCCCGGCCATAATTGGCACCGCCGACGAGGAAGCGCTCGACCGCCGGCAAGGCGTCGTCGCTCCACTGGCCCGCACCGTTCAGCCGGGCGACGAAATGTTTGCCGAGGGAGCGGCTGAGCGACAGCGTGCCGTTGATCTTGATGAAGCGCGGATCGGCGAGCGTCGTGGCGGTGTCGGCGCCGAGCCCATCCAGACCGCGGCTGACGATCAGGCTCGCGCTCAGCACATGCTTCGCGCCGCTGTCCGAGAAGATCGCGGCGGCGCGGGCGGCACGCGTCCGTTCGCGCGCGAGCAGCGAACCCAGCACCGCATTGTCGCTGTTCACGGCATCGAGGGACGCGCTGACCGTCAGGTTGCGCTGATAGGATCGGATCAGCGGATGGCTGATCCCGAAGGAGGCGATGTCGGCATTGCCCTTGATGTGGCTGTGCCGCGTGCGGGTGGCGAGATGGGCGACCGAGACGGTGGCACGGGTGCCGTCCGCGCCGAGCGGTGTCGAATGGGTCAGGTTGGCATATTGGAACGCCTTGAAATTGGTGGAGGTCGCCAGTGTCACGTCGGTCTCGTCGCCCGGCCGCAGCGCCCCGTAGAGCTTGCCCTGCGCCTGGAACTCGCCGTCGGACAGCTGTTGCTGGGTCTGGTTGTCGAAGCTCAGCGCGAAATCATGGGTCCGCTGCTTGAGGATCAGCACCAGTCTGACCCCGCCGGGGCGATCGCCGCGGAGCAGCTTGGCCTCGACGGACAGGCCGGGAATGTCGCGGATCAGCGAGAGATAGCGTTGCAGGCTGCTCTTCCGCAGCGGCCGTTCGACCGCCATCACCTTGGCATATTGCTGGACCAGCTTGACCGAGCTCTTGCCGATATCGCCGGTCACGATCGCCTGCTCGATATAGCCCTCGGCAATGCGGACATGGAGAATGCCGCCCTCGAAACTCTGCGCCGGTATCCCGATCGTGTAGAGCGCGATCGCGCTGCGGCCATAGGCGTCCGACAGCGCGTTCGCGAGCGCCTGGAGCGTTTCTGTGGAGGCCGGGCGGCCCAGGAAAGGGCGCGCTGCCGCCGCGACGCCGGCCGGCGCCTCCACCCCGTCGAACCGCACGCCCTTGATCAGCCCGGCATTGCTGGCGCCCTGGGCGACGCTGGTGACATGGTCCGGCGTGGCGGGCGGCGCGACCGGCGCGGACGACGGTGCCTGGCGCGTGGCCGCCATCCGCCCCTGATCGATGAGCAGGCCGGTGGGGCTGCCCGGAACCGCCTGGCCATGGGCGGCGGCCACCCATAAGGCGGCCAGCCCCCCGGCGAAAAGCCGAGATGATCGCATAAGGTCGCTCTTGAACGGAGGAGGACGGGCGGGCGCCGGCCGGCGCCCGCCCCGATTGCATCAATGGTGCAGGATCGTCCCGACCGCAGCCAGCGGATTGGCGATGGGCGCCGCCCCCGCACTGGTCACTCCGGGCAGCGTCACGCTGACCAGCTGGCCCCCGCTCAGGACGCCGACACCGAGCGCGCTTGCGGTCGGCGCACTGGACGACAGCACATTGGCGGCAATCGCCGGCGTGCCGGACGCCGGGATCAGCGTGGCATTGGCGGCCTGGACACCCAACAGGCCATTGCCCGGAAGTGCCGCGCCGCCACTGGGCAGCACGCTGCCCGCCGCCTGCGCCAGCTTGCCGGTCACGCCATTGAGCGCCGGCGCCGTGACGGATGCGACCGCGCCGTTGCTGAGCACGCCGACGCCGAGCGCCTGCGCTTCGGGCGAGTTGGGGGACAGCACCTGCACGTCGACCGCCGGCGTGCCGGTCGGATGGGCCAATGTCGCGTCGGCGACCTGCGCGCCGAGCAGATTGCCGGCGGCCGGCAGCGCACTGTTCTGGGCCAGGTGCAGATCCACGACGGAGCCGCTGCCGGTGGCCGGCGATCCGGCGCTGACCGCGACCAGCGAACTGCCCGACGCATCGCCGAGCAGGGTGGTCCCGCCGAGCGCGACCGTCGCGACCGGCGCCACCGCCTTGGTGACGCCATCGACCAGCGGCGTGCTGCCATCGGCGGCGCCGTTCAGGGCGGTGCCGGTGTTGGTGAGCAGTTGCGTCACCGCGTCGGTGGCCGGCTCCAGCCCCGGTGCGACGCCGTTCACCGCCTGGGCGACAGCGGCATGGGCCGATCCCAGCCCGAGCGCGGCATTGCCGGCGACGACAAGCACCGGCGCCAGTGGCGACGCCTGCCCGGCCTGCCCGACATTGGGGAGGATGCCGGTTCCGGCGACACCAGCCGATCCCGTGACCGATCCGATCGGCAGGCTCGCCAGCGTGCCGCCCGTACCCGTCCCGCCAGAACCCGTGCCGCCCGATCCGGTGCCACCCGACCCCGTGCCGCCCGACCCGGTGCCGCCACTGCCCGTGCCTGTGCCGGTCCCCGTGCCATTGTCGCCACCGCTGCCCGAGCCGTCGCCAGCGCCGCTACCGCCGCTGCCCCCACTATTGCCGCCGTCGCCCGCGCCGATGCCGGCCAGCCGGGTGCTGCCGGTGGTATTGCAGGCCGCCAGCGACAGCGCCATCGCGGTCAGCGTGATAGATCCCATGAGATTCTTCGCGGAAATCATAGCAACCTCCCAATTACAAGAAGTTGCCGAACCATGACCGGGATAGGACGATCCCGTTTGTTGCCGAGGTTAAGCCAGTATCAACCAATGTTGATCGGCGTTCACTCTGTCATCCCGCGTCATGGGAGGGCTGCGACTGGCGCCATGCCGATGGATGGCGCCTCGACGCGATGCCGGGATCAGCGCTCGCTGAACGGCACCCCGCCGCGCGATTTGCTGTCGGCTCCGGATTCGACGATCTGGACGACGACGAGGTCCGCAGCGACCGAAAAATGGGTCACGACGGCCTCGGTGATGGCCTGCATCAACGCCTTCTTCTGCGCGGCGCTGCGGCCCGATACGGCATGTACGACGATTTCCGGCATGGATGATCTCCTGAAGCGTGAACGGGGCCCGGCTGTCGATCAGGACGCCGGGGCGGCTTCCGCCATCGATTGCATCGTCTTCACCGCCTTCGCGAACAGGGCGGAGCGTTGCTGCACCTCCTTGGCACGGGCGGTCGGATCGCTGATTCCGTTATTGTCGTAGAATAAGGTGTAGACGATCCGCGACGAGCGGCCGTCGATCGGCTCTACGGCGAGCGTGCCATGATAGAGGTGCAAGGGCGCACTGATATGGTCGGTCTGCGTATAGGTATAGGATGTCGCGGTGCGGCCCACCAGAATCTCGACGATCTTGTGATCGATGAGCCGCGTCGCGCCGATCTCGCCATCCTTGCCGGCGACGATCTCGCACGGTTTGCCCATCCATTTCGTCAGATCGCAATAATGGCCGATCCTGGCCCAGACGGCGCCGGCCGGGCGGGTGACGTCGGCCTGATGCACGATCGTCACATAATGGGGTGACGGCGCGGCGGCGACGGACGTTCCCGTCGCGAGAAGAGCGGGAACGATCGCCGCGAGGGGGCGGTATCCGAACAGGGCGTGGGGCATCGCAAATTCCTTTCATCGAGAGCGGTGTGCTGAAATCCGGTCAAGGCCGCGATCGGACCATGCCCGTGCAGGAGATATCCGGCCCTAGAATTCCTCGTAGGTCGCAGGATCCTGCCCGGCGATCCGACCGTCGGCCCGCGCGAGCGACCTGATGACGGCCTTGTCCTCGTCGGAGAGCGTGAAATCGAAGATCGACAGATTCTCGATCTGCCGTTCGTCGGAGGTCGCCTTGGGCACCGGCACGACACCGATCTCGATCTGCCAGCGCAGGATCACCTGCGGGATCGATTTGCCCAGCCGATCCGCGATCTGCTTGAGCCCGGCATTGTGGAGCAGCTCGTTGGCGCGCCCCAGCGGGCTCCATGCCTGGGTGACGATGCCCTGCTTCGCATCGAAGGCGCGCTGCTCGTCCTGCGGGAAGAAAGGATGCAGCTCGATCTGGTTCACGCTCGGCAGCACGCCGGTTTCGCGGTCCAGCGTCTCCAGATGCTCGGGCAGGAAGTTGCACACCCCGATCGAGCGCACCAGGCCGCGCGAACGGGCCTCGATCAGCGCCGTCCATGCCTCGACATAATGGCCCTGCTGCGGGTTCGGCCAATGGATCAGATAGAGGTCGTAATAATCGAGCTGCGCGCGCAGCAGCGATTCCTCGATCGTCACGATCGCCTTGTCGAAGGCCTGATGGCGACCGGGCAGCTTGGAGACAATCCTGATCTCCTCCCGCGCGATCCCGGCGCTGCGGACGGCTTGCCCGACCGCGCCTTCATTCTCGTAGTTGAACGCGAAATCGAGCAGGCGGTAGCCATTATGGAGCGCGCGGACCATCACCTCCACGCCGGCCCGGCCGTTGAGCAGATAGGTGCCGAACCCGATCGCGGGAATGCTTCCCCCGTCGTTCAGGGCGATCTGGGGAATGTTGGACGCAATCATGACACACTCCATCAACGGAAATACGACACACCTGCCATCCTCTCCGTCGGCGGCTTGACCAGATAGGCTCCGGGGCACGGTTTTCCACCGATTTTGATGGGTGAACGCGATCGGCGGCGATCCGTTGCATCGCTTTGCAAGGCAGATCGCCGGCATGATGCCCGGTCATGGGCGGCGGGCGCTTCTGCCCGATTTTCCGCGACGGCTGGCGGCGGGATCGCTAGGCAGAGCCCGCAATGGCCTTGCAACGGGAGTGCATCGATGATCATCCTGACGGACGAGCATGAAGACATCGCCACGCCGACCGGCATGATGCGGGTCCACCTCGTCCGCCCGGCCGGCCCCGGGCGCTTCCCGGCGGTGCTGTTATTCTCGGAAATCTATCAGGTGACGGCGCCGATCCGGCGGCTGGCGGCGCTGATCGCCGGCCATGGCTTCGTCGTCGGCATCCCCGAAGTCTATCATGAAGACGAGCCGGCGGGCACCGCGCTGGCTTATGACACGGCCGGTACGGAGCGTGGCAATGCGCTGAAATTCGGCAAGCCGCTCTCGGCTTTCGATGACGATGCCCGCGCGGCGCTCGATTTTCTGGCCGGGCATCCCGGCTCGAACGGCCGGCTCGGCACGTTCGGCGTGTGTCTCGGCGGTCACCTCGCCTATCGCGCCGCGCTCAATCCCTCGGTCTCGGCGGCGGTCTGCTTCTACGCGACCGATATCCATTCGGGCACGCTCGGCGCCGGCCAGTCCGACGACAGCCTCGCGCGCATGGACGAACTGGCCGCGGACACGCTGTTCGTCTGGGGCCGCCAGGATCCGCATGTGCCGTTCGCCGGCCGCGAGCGGATCCGTGCGCGGCTGGAGGAGACCGGCGCGCGCTATGCATGGACCGAGGTGAACGCCGCCCACGCCTTCCTGCGCGACGAAGGCCCGCGCTACGATCCGGCGCTGCTGGTCGAGGCGATCGGCTGGACCGTCGCCCATTTCGACCGGACGCTGCGCGGCGCGTAACCAGCGGGAACCGCCTCAGTCGCCGATCGCGCCGAAGGTCTTCCAGGTGCCGGGCGTCCCCGCGGCGACGCAGATCCAGCCCGCGAAGCCCCCCGCCGTCGCATCGAGGTTGAACACGATGTCGCCCCGGCCATGATCGCCCACGGCCGGGGCCGCCATGGCGAAATCGATCTGCCGCGCCTTGTCCTCGACGCCCACGAACAGGCTCGCAATCTGCACGGCCGGGTTGCGCACCGGATGCGGCCGTCCGTAGGTCATGGTCGATGATGGGCCGGCGCACAGGATCATCTCGGGATCGCTGCCACCATAGCGCAGGCTATAGGCCTTGCGGGCGAAGTTGAACGACCAGGCGAAACCGGCCGGCGCGACGATGCTGTTCATCGCCAGCGAGACGGCGCCGTCGGCGGCACCGCCTCCGCCCTGCCGGGTTTCGGTCTCGCCATGGGCCGGGTCCGCCCGGGTGATCGTGCCGGCCCCCCCTGGAAATAATGTGATGCCGTCCGCCGCATAGACCGCGCCCTTGCCGCCCAGCACGGACTGCGCCGCGATGCCGTTGAGGAAAATCGCCCGACCGCCCGGATTCTGGATCAGGCCGAGCCCGCCCTCCTTATATTTCCCCACCACCGCGACGGGCGCATTGGGGTTGTCGTACAGCGACGAGCCGCCGCTCTTCCAGACCATGCCGGCCATCCAGGCCGGCACCGCCGCGTTGGGGGCGCCTTCGCCGAACGGATACCAGACCGTCTCGTCGGTGCCGGGGCACGTCATCGACGCCGCGGCATCGCGGCCGGCGACCACGCCATAATGGCGGCCCGCATAGGCGCAGAAAGACGAGGTGCCATGGCGATCCCACGGGCGCCCGGCGACCGCGCTGCCATTGCCGTCTTCCTGCCCGCCGATCCAGCTATTGCCGAGGAACGAGCTTTCCCACACCCCGAACAGGCCATTGCTGTTGCAGACGATGTTGATGAAGATGTTGGCATTGCTGTCCCCGCCGACGCACTTGATGCCATTGCCGCCGTTGAAGGAGCAGACGATGTCCTCGTAACGGCCATTGTCGCTCAGGCCGAGCTTCGCGGCGCCGCCGCCATCGCCGATGCCGACGCGAATGCCGTCATCGGCAAAATACATCGCCTTGAGGTTGGTGATCCGGCTGCTGCCCGATCGATCCCAGACGCCGTGGCGGTTCAGCCCGGTGTCGTTATTAGCGCCGAAGAGGGTGATATCGGAAAGCACCGACCCCATCGCTCCGGTAGCGGCCTTGTCCGAATCCGCTGCGCCGCCGTGCGTATTGTAATTTTCGAGCGTGATGCCGCGCAGGCCGGTGCAGACGAACACGGTGCCATAGCCACCATTCTGCGCACCGGATGCCGCGCTGCCGAGGAGCGCATAGCTTCCGTGCTTCAGCGCCATCGGGCTGGCGAAGCGATAGCATCGCCGCCCGAAGCGAACCGGTAACAGCGATCGGTAATAGCCATTCGTCGAGCGCGTGCTGCACGTCTGCAGGAAGTCGTCCATCGCCAGCCACGCCGGCATATCGTCCGACCCCGTTGCGACGCCCGTCTTCGGATCGAAGGTCGCATCGCCATAGGCCCCGAACGCATCGAAGAGCACCGCTCCATCCTCGTTCGGCACCAGCCGATAGCCATGCACCGAGCCGTCCGCCCAGCGCGCACGAAACGTCCACAAGGGATGGGCGGCCGCGAAGTCCGCGCCGATGGTATCGTCCCTGAGATAGAGGCCGCCCCCCACGCCCGCCTCGCGGTGCCCCGTCGTCCGCACCATCTGCGTGCCATCGGCAAGGTCCGTCATGTCGCGGGTCGCCACGAAGGTGCCGATCAGCCCGGGCGACACGCCTGCCGCGTCACCCGCCCCCGGCCCGTCGCGGCCGGACAGAGCCGGCATCCGGCCGGTCGTATCGAGGACCATGCACATCAGATCGTCACTCCCTTGGCAAAATCGCGCGTCGCCCGAGGCAGGGCTTCCCATCCATCGGGTGGATCGGCGGCAGATTCTAGAGCGGCTTTGCAAAAGCGCGAGAGAGCGGACGCGATATCCGGGCGACGCCCGGCCGTTCCCGCTCGCATGCCCGATCAGTCAGATCCAGCAAGAGATCAGAAAAATCGGGACTTTCCGGCCAAAGCATGGATATCGCTGACGAAAGACCTGCCAAGAGCCGAAGTCCTCAGCGCCCCGACAGCGAGCCGATGCTCGAGGCCCACTGGCCAAACATTTGCCAGCTGATGTCATGCATCCTTATTCGCCCAAAATATGTTATGGAGAATCAGCGGTGGGTCTCCACCGCGTGTGAGAAGGGAGACCGAGCATGAAGCTTGGAAAGGTAGCGGCAGCATTGGCCGTTGTGGGGTTGCTGGCCCCCTCTACGCTGGCGGCGGTGACGCCGTCGACCGCGGCGCCTCTGACGACCGGCGCGCGCGCCGGCGCCACGACGCACGGTCAGGCCTCGAACCTGGCCTCGACGAGCACCATCCTGGCCGCTCTGGCCGTGGTGGCGGCCGGCACCGGCGTCGCCGCGGGCGTTGGCGCTTTCGACAGCAACGACCATCACCGGCCGGTCAGCCCGTAAGGCTGATCCTTGATGCGGATGATCGCGTGAAATCCCCGTCGAGCGGATGCCCGGCGGGGATTTCATTGCTGATCGCCCCTATCGTCTCGAGGACGAGCACCACCCGGCGATCACCCTCGCCTGTCGCGCGGGCCTATACCGTTTCGACCATTGGGAATCGGAACTACACGCCGGCAGGCGGCCAATAGCGGCGCTCATCCCCCACGCGATGAACGCCTGCGATGGAGCGCAATATCGCGGCTGCGATGGCCGATGATCCGATGTCTCGGACACCGCTGCCGGCATCGATCCGCGCCGCCCACGCCTGCCTGGCGGCCCATATCGTCTGGAGCCGATCGACATTCGGATTGGCGGAATGTCGGATGATCGTGTCGTTTCAGCATCCCGCCTCCGCCGGGCGCTCAGCGCCAAGCTTTGCTGGTATCCTGAAACAGGTTCAGGATGACGATCGCTTCGGCCGTGGATCGTGGCCTGATCCGGCGAATGTCGTTTCGAACTCAGCGGAAGATGGATCGTCCGCGGTCGTCGCCGCGAACGAAACCATCTGCCGTCGGGAATGCCGTCGTCTCAGACTTGGCCCAGCAGGATCAGAATGATCAGGATGATCAAAACGAGACCGAGACCGCCCGAGGGGCCGTAACCCCAGCTCCGGCTATGCCCCCATCTCGGCAAGGCACCGACAAGCATCAGAATGAGAATGATGACGAGAATTGTGCCGATCACGAAACGCTCTCCCATGGATGTTTAATTCGTTTCCGAAACAAGCCGTCAAACTTATTGTTCCGCCAGTGCCGACCCCACCCTCTTCGGGAGACGCCTGAACATCGAATATTCAGGAACCGAAAATTTCGGGCGCGCGGGCACATCGTCGCGGTTGTGACGTTGGGAATGCGACGTTGGAAAACATCATCCTGCACCGATGGAGACGCGCCAGCATGATCAAGGCTGTTCCTGAACGGGCTGCCGCCTGATGACCCCGATCGCCCTGCCCGATGGCGAAACGGTGCCTGCGCTCGGTCAAGGCACATGGATGATGGGAGAGGATCCAGCCAGACGCGAAAGCGAATTGGCTGCGCTGCGCACCGGCATCGACTTGGGTATGACCCTGATCGACACCGCCGAAATGTATGGCGATGGCGCGTCGGAAGAGCTGGTCGGGCACGCAATCTCGGGGCGACGCGACGCGGTGTTCCTGGTCAGCAAGGCCTATCCCCACAATGCTTCGCGCGATCGTCTGCACCGATCCTGCGAGGCCAGCCTGCGCCGTCTGGCGACCGACCGGATCGATCTCTATCTTCTGCACTGGCGCGGCAATGTCGCTCTGGCGGAGACGGTCGAGGCGATGGAGCGGCTGCGCGAGGCGGGCAAGATCCGCCACTGGGGCGTCAGCAATCTCGATACCGACGACATGGAGGAGCTCATGGCGGCCGGCGGCAAAGCCTGCGCGACCGATCAGATCCTCTATAATCCGACCCGCCGCGGCCCCGAAATCGATCTGCTGCCATGGCTGGCCGGGCGGAAAATTCCGGCGATGGCCTATAGCCCGGTCGAGCAGGGCCGCCTCGTCGATCATGCCGACCTGGCGGCACTGGCCCGGCGGTTCGGCGCAACCGCGCCCCAGATCGTCCTCGCATGGGTTTTGCGGCATACCGGGATCATCGCCATCCCGAAGGCGGCGAGCGTCGAGCATGTTCGGGATAATCGAGCAGCGGCCGAAATCACGCTCGATGACGATGCCGTGGCGACCATCGACCGGCTTTTCCCCCGGCCGAGGGGCAAGGTCGCGCTGGAGATGCTGTAGCCCCTTACCCCGCACGGAAGGCGCATCGGTACGAGGTGATGCAAAGGAGCAGATCATGCCGCGTGGTGACAAGGACAGCTATACCGACAAGCAGAAGCGCAAGGCCGCGCATATCGAAGAAAGTTACGAGAAGCGCGGCGTGTCCGAACAGGAAGCCGCGAGCCGGGCGTGGGCGACCGTCAACAAGGAATCGGGTGGGGGCAACAAGTCCGGATCGGGCCGTGGCACGCCCGACAACCATGCCTCCTCCTCGCGCGGCGGATTGGCGCACAAATCCGGCTCTGCCGAGCAACGATCGGCGGCCGCCCGCAAAGGCTGGGACACCCGGCGTAGGAATGGCGCGTCGTAGGAGCGGCGCGTCATGACCTCGTGCCTGCTCACACGGTGAGCCTCACTCGTCGCACGGCGCCCCCTCGACGGGCGCCAGCGGCGCGGACTATCGGCCATTGCCCAGCAGGGCCGGCCGAAAGTCAGCCCGCCGGCTGATCGTCCTCCCCGCGCGCACGAACACGCCATCCCCGGTATAATGAAGTGTTTCCGGGTTTTTGGGCGTTCTCGCGACATGCGCCCTCACCACCTCGAGGATGAAGAAATTATAGCGATCCACGAGCGCATCATCGAAGATCCGGCATTCCAGATTGGCGTGACAGTCGCGCAGCAGCGGGGCGGCGACTTCTACCGCCCGATCGGTGGCGAGGCCGAAATGCGCGAACTTGTCGACATCCCGGCCCGAACTGTTCCCGATGCCGACGACCGCATCGACCATCGAGACGGTCGGGATGTTGATGACGCATTCGCCGCTGGCGCGAACCAGATCGAAGCTATGATTGCCGCCGGCGATGACACAGCCGATCAGCGATGGTGAGAACTCCATCACCAGATGCCAGCCCATCGTCATCACGTTGCGCTCGCCGTCATGGGCGCTGGTGACGAGAACGATCGGCCCCGGCTCCATATAGGCCCTGATCCGATGCACCGGCAGATCGATCTTGGCGGCGGTCATCGGCTGACAGCGCGATGTGGTGTGGCCCGCCTGTCTCGCACCCGCCTGTCTCTCGCCCGCCTGTCTCCCGATCGATGCCTCCTCATAATCGGATCGAACCCTGCGCGTCGCTCCGCGCCTGCTGGCGATCGAACCGCCTGGCCACCCGGCGGGCGATAGCGGGGCCGACGAGCAGGACGACCACGAAGCGGATAACCTGCATCGACATGACGAACGACACGTCCACGGGTGTCGCGCTGGCGATGATCGCCACCGAATCCGCGCCGCCGGGGCTGGTGGCGAGATAGGCCGTCAGCGGATCGATTCCGGCGACGTGCGAAAGCACCACCCCGCATCCGGCGCAGAACAGGACGAGCGTGCCGACGGCGAGAAGCAGTTGCGGGGCGGCCCGCCACGCGATCTTCACGATCTGCGGGGTGAAGCCGAGGCCGATCCGCCAGCCGACCAGCAGATAGGCCGGCGCCAGAACCCAGCCGGGCAATTCGGGATGCAGCAGCCCCGTACCGCCGGCGACGGCGCCGAGGATCATCGGCCCGAGCAGCGCCGCGGCGGGAAGCCCCAGCAGCCTGCCGCCCCCCACGCCGAGCACCCCGAGGCCGATCGTCGCGGCCAGCCCGATCGGCGCAAGCGCCGGGAACCACGCGCCGCCGGGCGGGTGGCTGCCGCCATGACCGGTCATGATCACCGCCAGAAGCGACGCGAGCGCCGCCACCAGGATGACCCGGATATAGGTCATCACCGCCACCAACTGCCAATCGCCCCCTTCGTCGCGGGCGATCAGCACCATCGCGGTCGCCGCGCCGGGCATAGAGCCCCAGATCGCGGTCGAGCCCGGCAGAACCCGCCAGCGGGCGAGCAACCACCCGATCGCGACCGCGACGATCAGCGTCGCCAGCGTGCTGCCGACGAATATCCACGGCTTATGCGCCGCCGTCGCGAGGATCGACAGCGTCAGCGACTGCGCGATCATCAGGCCGATGACCGCCTGTGCCGCCGCCGAGAGCCAGGGCGGCAGCCGCAATGTGCCGCCCGAGGCGGCCAACCCGATCGCCGCGATCATCGGCCCCAACAGCAACCCGGCCGGCAGCCCGCACCATTCCAGCGCGGCCGCAAGCGCGCAGGAGGCGGGCAGCAATATCCCGATCGACGAGGCCGTCTTCATGTCAGGCATCGCCGCAGCCGGCGATCTGCGGCAGGATCGGCCTGCCGATCAGGATCATGGGCGCGGATCGGGAATCGGGTCTGGGCATTCGCCAGCCCTAGCCGCGACGCTTGGCCGTTCCAATATTCCCACCGCACGATCAGGCGGAAAGCGACATTGTGCAGGGTCGTCAGCCCGCCGCCCGCCTGCGCGAACAGGGCTTATCCTTCCATGCCGCGCATCCGATACCCCCGCCCTTATGGCAGCAGCAGCGAACCATCCCCGTAGGAGTAGAAACGGTAGCCATTCTCGATGGCATGGGCGTAGGCCGCCTTCATCCGGTCGAGCCCCATCAGCGCCGAGACCAGCATGAACAGGGTCGATTTCGGCAGGTGGAAGTTGGTGACCAGGCCGCCGACTGCGCGAAAGCGATAGCCCGGCGTGATGAAGATCGCGGTGTCGCCTTCGAACGGCGCCACCGTCCCATCGTCGCGGGCGGCGCTTTCGAGCAGGCGCAGGCTGGTGGTGCCCGCCGCGATCAGGCGGCCGCCCCGCGCCTTCACCGCATTGAGCCGATCGGCGGTGGCGGCATCGATACGGCCCCATTCGGCGTGCATCCGATGATCATCGGTATCGTCCACCTTCATCGGCAGGAAGGTGCCCGCCCCGACATGCAGGGTCAGCGTCTCATGGCCGATGCCCGCCCCCGCCAGCCGCTCCATCAGCCGCGGGGTGAAATGCAGCGAGGCGGTCGGCGCGGCGACGGCTCCTGCCTCGCGCGCGAACATCGTCTGATAATCCTCGGCGTCGCGCGCGTCGGTGGGGCGCTTGCCGGCGATATAGGGGGGCAGCGGCATCCGGCCGGCCCGCTCCAGCAGCAGTTCGACCGGCTCGTCGCCCTCGAAATGGAGCAGCCAGCTGCCATCCTCGCCGCGATCGCCGGCCAGTGCCGTCACTGCCGCGCCGAAATCGATCCGGTCGCCATCGCGCAGCCGCTTGGCGTTGCGGACGAACGCCCGCCAGTCGCGCGGCCCCTCGCGCTTGTGGAGCGTCGCGCCGATCTTCGCCTCGCCGCGCCGCCCCTCCAGTTGGGCCGGGATGACGCGGGTGTCGTTGAAGACGAGGCAATCGCCCGGCCGCAATTCGTCGGCGAGATCGAGCATGGTGCGATCCGCCAGCGTGGCCCCGTTCGCAACCAGCATCCGCGCCGCATCGCGGGGGACCGCCGGGCGGAGCGCGATCGACTCCGCCGGCAGATCGAAATCGAAGAGATCGACACGCATATCGTAGGCAGGGCCGCCTTGCAGCGACCATTCCGTTATTGCTGGGTCGTGCCCTGCGGCGCGGCGGGCGCCGGCGCCTGATCGCCGGGCGGCGATACCGTCGGCGCCGCGGCGACCGGCGGGAGCGGCGGTGGCGGGGTGCTGGCGGCGGGATTGTCCGCCATGATCGCGCGCACGATCCGGGTCGGGTGGGCCGGCGGCTCGCCCCGCTGGATCGCATCGACATATTGCATGCCGGAGACGACGCGGCCGAACACCGTATAGTGGTTGTCGAGCTTCAGGTTCGGCATGAACATGATGTAGAACTGGCTGTTGGCGCTGTTCTCGGACGCCGCCCGCGCCGCCGCCACGGCACCGCGCACATGCGGCAGATCGTTGAACTCGGCCGGCACGTCGGGCAGCGACGAGCCACCCTCGCCCGTGCCCTTGGGGTCGCCGCCCTGCGCCATGAAGCCGTCGATCACGCGATGGAAATCGAGGCCGTTGTAGAAACCCTGCGCGGTCAGCGTCTTGATCTGCTCGACCATCTTCGGCGCCTTGTCCGGCCGGAGCTGGATCACCACACGGCCACCATCGTCGAGATCGAGATCCCAGGTGGTGGCGGGCGTCAGCGGCGGCGGCAGGAAGCCGGTCAGATCGTTGGTCGCGATCTGGTCGGCCGGCCGGATCTTGACCTTGGCCTTCTTGGCGGCATCGGCCGGCGCGCCGATCAGCAGCGCGGAGGTGAGGACGAGGGCGACAGCAAGTCTCATGGGATGGCCGGGCTCCGGAATGCGGCGAACATAATTCATATCGTCGTTGGACCTAGCTGAAGCGGCGACGCTTTCCTATCACTGAACGCGCCCGCCCCGTCACGAAACGCGCAGCGCCGGATCGCCCTTGACGCCGAGGCGCTGGACGCGCTCGCCGACCTCGGCCGCGACAGTGCCCGGCACGAACGCACCGATGTCGCCGCCATACATCGCGATCTCCTTGACCAGGCGAGAGGCGATCGGCTGGAGGCCGACGTCGGCCATCAGGAACACCGTCTCGATCTTGCGATCGAGCTGCTGGTTCATGCCGGCCATCTGATACTCATATTCGAAATCGGCGACGGCGCGCAGGCCGCGCACGATCACCGACGCCTTGCGGGCACGGGCGAAATGGATGAGCAGGCTGTCGAACGCGACGACCTCGATCGCGGCGTTGCCCGCACAGGCGCCGAGCGCGGCCGTTTCGCGACGGACCATGGCCAGCCGCTCGTCGAGCGTGAACATCGGCGACTTGGACGGATTGGTGGTGACCCCGATCACCAGCCTGTCGACCAGCGCGGTGGCGCGCCGGATGATATCCATATGGCCCAGCGTGACGGGATCGAACGTGCCCGGATAGATGCCGATGCGCTCACCCATGCTCGGTCCCTCAATGATTCCGTTCGATGACGTAGCGCGCGATCGCCCGCAGCAGATCGGCCTCGGTGCCGAAGCTGGCGAGGTGGGCGATCGCCTGATCGACCAGCATCCCGGCCTGCGCGCGGGCACGTTCGACGCCGAGCAGCGACACGAAGGTCGCCTTGCCGGCGCCGGCATCCTTGCCGGTCGCCTTGCCGACCACCGCCGCATCGCCCTCGACGTCGAGCAGATCGTCGGCGATCTGGAAGGCGAGGCCGATGTCGCGGGCATAGGCACGCAGGCTGCGGCGTCCTTCCGGCGGGACGTGACCGAGAATCGCGCCGGCTTCGAGGCAGAAGCTGATCAGCGCGCCGGTCTTGAGCTGCTGGAGGCGCGTGGTGGTCGGCAGATCGAAGGTGGTTTCCTCGGCGACGAGGTCCATCATCTGCCCGCCCGCCATGCCCGACGGCCCGCTGGCCCGCGCCAGTTCGTAGGACAGTTCGGCCCGCACGAACGGATCGGGATGGGTCAGCGGATCGGCGGCGATCTCGAAGGCGAGCGCATGGAGGGCATCGCCGGCCAGCACCGCGATCGCCTCGTCCCACTGCTTGTGGACGGTCGGCTTGCCGCGGCGCATGTCGTCATCGTCCATGCACGGCATGTCGTCATGGACGAGGCTGTAGACGTGCAGCGCCTCGATCGCGAGGCCGGCGCGCAGCGCGCTTTCGCGGGTCACGTTGAACAGGTTGGCGGAGGCGAACACCAGCAGCGGACGCAGCCGCTTGCCGCCGCCGATCGCGGCATGGCGCATTGCCTCGTACAACACTGCGCGCGGATCGTCCGGCACGGTGAGCAGACTGTCGAACATCGCGTCGATCTCGGCCGCCACGGACCGCATCGCTTCGGAAAGGTTCAGGGAAAGGGGGTTTGCCATCGGATCACTCGGCATCGAAGGGCCTGAGGGTTGCGGGGGCGCCATCGCCGCCGAGTTGAATCTGGTCGATCTTCGCCTGCGCGCTCTTGAGTCGCTGCTCGCACTGGGCGCGCAGCCTGTCCCCTTCGCCATAGAGTTCGATCGACTTTTCGAGCGGGACGTCGCCGCTTTCGAGCTGCTGCACGATCGTTTCCAGGCGCTTCAGCGCGTCCTCGAAACTCAGCTCGGCGATTGGGGTGTCTGCCATGGCCCGCTTGTGGCTATGGCGAGGGAGCGGGTCAAGCGCCCGAAGTGCCTGACCCGGCAACCCTTTAGCGCTTGAACGGATCGATCACGCCCTCGGGCAGCTGATAGCTCGGCCGCGGCGCAGCATCGTCGGCCACCGCCCCTTCGGCCGGCGCCGGACGATGCGCGGCGTCGCGCTGGGCACGCAGCTCCTCGATCAGCGCGGCGCGATCGCCCGAGAGACGATCGTCGACCGGCGCCTCGATGCCGGCCGCCTTGGCTGCCTTGGCGATCGCCGCGTCCAGTTCGCGCTGCGAGCAGAGCCCGAGCGTCACCGGATCCTTCGGGGTGATGTTGGCGATGTTCCAGTGGCTGCGATCGCGGATCGCGCCGATCGTGGTGCGGGTGGTGCCGATCAGCTTGCCGATCGCGCCGTCCGACACTTCGGGGTGGTTGCGGATGATCCAGGCGATGCCGTCCGGCTTGTCCTGCCGCTTGGAGACCGGCGTGTAGCGCGGCCCCTTGGTGCGGCGCGCCTGCTCGGGGCCCTTGGCGATCAGCAGCTTGTAATTGGGGTTGGCCTGGCCCTTGTCGATCTCGGCCTGGGTCAGCTCATGGGCGCGAACGGGATCGCGGCCGGTCAGCTTGGTGCCGGCGGTATCGTCGGCGATCGCCTGCACTTCGAGGATGTGGAGCCCGCAGAACTCCGCGATCTGCGGGAAGCTCAGCGACGTGTTGTCGACCAGCCAAGACGCTGTCGCATGGGGCATGAGGGGCTGGGCCACGATGGTCTCTCCGCGCAGATAAAGAAAGGGCCGCCCCAACGCGGGAGCGGCCTGTGCATGGCGCCAATGTAATCCGCCAAGCGGCAGGGAGCAAGCCGTTCCGCACGGGAGCCATTGGGAGACGAAGAGCGTCGGACGAAATACCGGCCGCCGCCCCTGCAGGACGACGGCCGGGAGGCTCGTTCCTTTACTGCTGCGGCGCACTCACCGTCGTCGTGGTTTGCTCGGCCGTCGTGGTCGTGGCCGGACGGCGCACCACCTTGTGGACGACGCGGTGGACCGGGTGCGACGCGGTGGTCTTTTCGGTCGTCGTCGTTACCACCACTGGCGGCTGGTTGCGCAGGGCGTTGGCCTGTTCCTGCGCGGCGGCGGCACGTTGGCTGGCATCCTGCGCGCTGGCAGCCGCATCATTGGCACGGGCGTTGGCGTCGTCCACCTTGGCCTGGGCATCCTGCTGGACCTGCTGGACCTGCGCATCGGAGGCAGCGGCCTGCTGCGCGGATGCGGCATTCTGCGCCTGGTTCGCCTCTCCGATCGCGGTGTCGGCAATACGGCCGGCGTCGATCGCCTGCTCGATCGCCTTGTCCTTGTTGCCGCTTTCCAGATTTTGCTTGGCGAGATTCAACTCGGCTTGCGCGCGCGCCACCATCGCCGGGCTGTTGCCGCTCGCGCCGACCTTGTTGGCGCTGTCGAGCTTGGCCTGCGCCGACGAGATTTCGGCATGGGCGCGATCAGCCTTGCCCCAGCCGGCATGGGCGGGAACGGCACAGAGCGCCACCAAGGCCGAAATCGACGCACCGCGCATATATCGGTTGAAGTTACGCATCACTATTCTCCTTCACGCTTCTGGTCTGGGCCGCCCAACGAGCACCCCGAAGCGGAAGTTCCTGCATTTATCTGACGTTCATCATATAGGCACAACAAAGGCACGATGCTTGTTCGATACTTTTATCGAAAAGCAGTTATGCCATCAATGACTTGCAGCGATATTCAGCTGTTCATCGGAATGTAGCCGGGCATGACCGCCACGCGCGCGAGCCAGGCCCTGATCGCCGGCCAGCGATCGAGATCGAAGCCGCCCTCGCCTGCCACATGGGTGTAGGCATAAAGCGCGATATCGGCGAGCGACAAGGTTCCGCCGACGAAGAAATCCCGTCCGGCCAGATGCGCGTCCATCAGCGCCAGCGCCGCTTCGCCGGCGGCGCGCTTGGCCGGCAGCGACGCCGCCTGCGCTGCGCTCAGCCGGTCCTTGCCGAGATAGGCCAGCCAGAACCGCAACGTCGCGACATTGGGCTCGTGATGATATTGCTCGAAGAACATCCAGCGCAGCATGTCGGCACGATCGAAGCGATCGTCCGGGATCAGCGGCGACCCGTCGGCGAGATAGAAGCAGGCGGCGCTGCTTTCCGGCAGGAAGCGATCGCCGATCTGGAGCACCGGAATGCGGCCATTGGCATTGACCGTCGCGAGGAATTCCGGCGTCCGCGTCTCGCCCTTGCGGATATAGTACAACCGCCGCTCGATCGGCAGGCCGAGATACGCCGCGACCAGCCGGATCTTGTAGCAATTGCCCGAAATCGGGTCTTCATGCAGAATCAGATCGTCCATCGCGCGCGCCCTTTTTCAACCGCCAGCGGAGGCCAGCCTTCCGCTCGGCGCGCGAACGGCTAATGCGATCGTGACAGGCCGGCAACGCCAAAGCCGCGGACTGGTGACAAGCTCCGCTTATGGCTCCATCGTCAGCACGATCTTGCCGACATGGTCGCCGCCATCCATGCGTGCATGCGCCTTGGCGGCGTCGGCCAGCGGGAAGGTCGCGTCGATCACCGGCTTGAGCCTCCCGTCCACGACATGCGGCCAGACGACTCGCAACAATTCCTCGGCGACCAGCGACTTGAACGCCACGTCCCGGGCACGCAGCGTCGATCCGGTCATGGTCAGCCGGCGCATCATGATATCGACCAGGCTCACCGTCGCCTTCGGACCACCCTGCACGGCGATGGTGACATGCCGCCCGTCCGGCGCGAGGCATTGGAGATTCTTGGGCACATAATCGCCGCCGATCATGTCGAGCACCGCCTGGCAGCCCTTGCCGTCGGTGATGCGCTTCACCTCCTCGACGAAATCCTGGGTCTTGTAGTTGATCGCATGGGCCGCGCCGATCTCGATCGCCCGCGCGCATTTCTCGTCCGATCCGCAGGTGACGATCACGGTGAGGTCGAACAGCCGGCCGAGCATGATCGCCATCGTGCCGATGCCCGAGGTGCCGCCATGGACGAGCACGGTATCACCCTCGATCGCATAAGCGCGCTCGAACAGGTTGCTCCATACGGTGAACAGCGTTTCGGGCAGCGCCGCCGCCTCGATCATCGTGAGCACGGGCGGCACCGGCAGGCACTGGCCGGCGGGTGCCACGCAATATTCGGCATAGCCGCCGCCCCACACCAGCGCGCAGACCTTCTGGCCGAGCATGGTGACATCCGCCCCCTCGCCGACCGCGACGATCGTGCCGGCGATCTCCAGACCCGGAATCGAGGGCGCACCCTTGGGCGGCGGATACAGGCCCTTGCGCTGCATCACGTCGGGCCGGTTCACCCCGGCGGCCGCCACCTTGATCAGATAATCGCCATGGCCCGGCACCGGCACCGGCCGCTCGACCGGCACCAGAATCTCCGGGCCGCCCGCGGTTTCCGGATCGATCGCCATCATATGTTCGGGCAGGTCTGCCACATTTTCCCCTCTTCGCGCCGAACCGTTCGTGGCGTTTATTGACAGCGCGGTGTTTCAGGTCAACGATCCGTCACATGGAACCGGACGATTTCCTGCCCAAGCGCGCCGACGATCCCGTCGTCGCGCTGTTGCGCCAGGATCTCGATCCGCTCTCGGTCGAGGAACTTCATGCGCGCATCGCCGCGCTGGAATCCGAGATACGGCGCGTTCGACTGAAGATTGAAGGCGCCGTTAACCATCGCGCAACCGCGGACAGCCTATTCAAGCGATGAGGACGGCCCGCTCCCCGAGCGGCAATCGCATCCGACCCCGCTTGGGAGAGGGCATCCTTGATGAAACGCGATCGTCACCCGACATAGCGGGTACGGCGGTTCGCTTCGTCGGGCCGCTGCTGAGGAGTTGATCGAATATGCCTTCTTTCGCCCGAGAGCTGGAAACCACCCTGCACAACGCGCTGGCCGCCGCCAGCACGCGCAAGCATGAATATGCCACGCTGGAGCATCTGCTGCTCGCCCTGATCGGCGATGAGAATGGTGCCGAGGTGATGGCGGGCTGCGGGGTGGAACTCAGCGAACTCCGCGATGCGGTGACCCATTATCTCGACACCGAGCTCGATGCGCTCAAGACCGATGCCGAGACCGATCCGTCGCCCACCAGCGGCTTCCAGCGCGTGATCCAGCGCGCCATCCTTCACGTACAGTCCTCGGGCCGCGAGGAGGTGACCGGCGCCAACGTGCTGGTCGCGCTCTTCAGCGAGCGGGAGAGCTATGCGGTATATTTCCTGCAGCAGCAGGACATGACGCGCCTCGATGCCGTGAGCTTCATCAGCCACGGCGTGGGCAAGGGCGGGCAACCGACGGAGGCACGCGAGGTGAAGGGTAACGAGGAAGACAAGGCACCCAAGGCCGAGCCCAAGGGCAAGGCGGACAGCGCCCTCAAGCAGTTCACCGTCAACCTCAACGAGAAGGCGAAGGAAGGCCGCGTCGATCCGCTGATCGGCCGCCATGCCGAGGTGGATCGCACGATCCAGATCCTCTGCCGCCGCTCGAAGAACAACCCGCTCTATGTCGGCGATCCCGGCGTCGGCAAGACCGCGATCGCGGAAGGCCTCGCCCGCAAGATCATCGAGGGCCAGGTGCCCGAGGTGCTCAAGCCGGCCGTCATCTACTCGCTCGACATGGGCGCGCTGCTCGCCGGCACCCGCTATCGCGGCGACTTCGAGGAGCGGCTGAAGCAGGTCGTCAACGAGCTCGAGAAGCTGCCCCATGCGGTGCTGTTCATCGACGAGATCCACACCGTGATCGGTGCCGGTGCGACCTCGGGCGGCGCGATGGATGCGTCGAACCTGCTCAAGCCGGCGCTGTCCGGCGGGCAGATCCGCTGCATCGGCTCGACCACCTACAAGGAATTCCGCAATCATTTCGAGAAGGACCGGGCGCTGCTCCGGCGCTTCCAGAAGATCGACGTCAACGAGCCGACGATCGAGGACACGATCAAGATCATCGCCGGCCTGCGCCCCAGCTTCGAGGCACATCACCACCTGAAATACACGGTCGACGCGGTGAAGACCGCGGTCGAGCTGTCGGCGCGCTACATCAACGACCGCAAGCTGCCCGACAAGGCGATCGACGTGATCGACGAGGCCGGCGCGATGCAGATGCTGCTGCCCGAGAGCCGCCGCAAGAAGGTGATCGGCCCCAAGGAGATCGAGGCCGTGATCGCGACGATGGCGCGCATCCCGCCCAAATCGGTCTCGGCCGACGACAAGACGGTGCTCGCCAGCCTCGAGACCGATCTCAAGCGCGTGGTGTTCGGCCAGAACGAGGCGATCGAGACGCTGGCGTCCGCAATCAAGCTGTCGCGGGCCGGGCTGCGCGAGCCCAACAAGCCGATCGGCAACTATCTCTTCTCCGGCCCCACCGGCGTCGGCAAGACCGAGGTGGCCCGCCAGCTCGCCGAGATCCTCGGCATCCCGCTCCAGCGCTTCGACATGTCCGAATATATGGAGCGCCACTCGGTCAGCCGGCTGATCGGCGCGCCCCCTGGCTATGTCGGCTATGATCAGGGCGGCCTGCTCACCGATGCCGTCGACCAGCAGCCGCATTCGGTGCTGCTGCTCGACGAGATCGAAAAGGCCCATCCGGACCTGTTCAACATCCTGTTGCAGGTGATGGACAACGGCAAGCTCACCGATCACCATGGCAAGACGGTGGATTTCCGCAACACCATCCTGATCATGACGACCAATGCCGGCGCCAGCGACATGGCGCGCGAATCGGTCGGCTTCGGCGTCTCGTCGCGCGAGGATGTGCAGGAGGAGGCGGTGAAGAAGATGTTCACGCCGGAATTCCGCAACCGCCTCGATGCCATCGTCCCCTTCGGCTATCTGCCGACCGAGGTCGTCGCGCGCGTCGTCGAGAAGTTCATCCTCCAGCTCGAACTCCAGCTGGCCGATCGCAACGTCCACATCGCGCTCGAGGACGATGCCCGCGATTGGCTGACCGCGAAGGGCTATGACAAGCTCTACGGTGCCCGCCCTATGGGCCGCCTGATCCAGGAGAAGATCAAGCAGCCGCTCGCCGAGGAATTGCTGTTCGGCAAGCTGGTCCATGGCGGCGAGGTCCGCGTGAAGCTGAAGGATGACGCGCTGGCCTTCGAGATCACCCCGGCCGCGCCCAAGGCCGGCAAGGCGAAGAAGGCCGCGGCGAAGAAGACCCAGGCCTGATCTCTGCCGCAAGGCCGGGACAGGAGAGCGGCCGGGCAGCGATGCCCGGCCGTTTTCGTTACGGGGTCAAGGACGGGTAAAGTGGCGGGAACCGGCCATTCTTTGGTCGTCATCCCGGACTTGATCCGGGATCCAGAGCCGCCATCGCGGACACCCGAGGCTCTGGATCCTGACTTTCGTCAGGATGACGGGGAGCCCGTCCGATCGGCATCGCTTGGTGGCCGGGGCTGACTTTGGCGACGACCCGCTACAATACCGGCTGCCATGATCAGCCAAGCAACCATGAACGAGTATTCCCCGACCCTGTATCGTGTGGCCAGATAAGAGCAGGTTTTATAACTGCGGCCCTTCAACTCGATCATGGCGAAGTCTGCACAGTGTGGCTGATGCGTCGCCCATATCGCTTCTTCGGTGAACCACATGCACAGCCAACCGGCTAGTCCCGCGACCATCGCGAGCCAGATCACGATTTTCAGAGCGCGCCTCGTTCCGATCAATCCCATGCCACGATGATGCCGCTTCGATAGGATGTCCGCAATCGGGAAGCGCGAACCAAGCCTTCGATGGCAAAGACTGGGGCGTTAGCCGCCAGCCCTTTTCCTCCGCAACGCCGCATACTTTTCCGGCGCTGCCTGCGAGCGATAGGAGCCATTCCGGCGAAATGGAGGAATGCGGCCCATGAGCTTGAGCAATGCGCGTGTCAGAACGCGGTCGGACCACAGGTCAACGACGGCAATGATCATCAACGCAGCTATCCCGGCAACAACAGATGCGATCACGCCCATAGACCCTCCGATCATCCGCGATCGAATATCATAGCGCCGGAGCGGCGGCTATCGGCGACGGAAAGAACCGTTCCGAATGTCCGCTTCTGGGCGGAAGCAGTCATTCCATTTTACGTCATCCCGGACTTGATCCGGGATCCAGCGTCTTCCGGGTCCAGCCGGAACCAAGCAGCTGGCCCCCGGATCAAGTCCGGGGTGACGAGATTTGGCAAAGGGGCGCCTCTTGGGGCGGAACCCGCCCTACGGCACGCCGACCACATCCTCCGGCACGGCCGGATAACCGCGCAGCAACGCCGCGCTGAGGTCGGCCGCCACAGTCGCGTTGGATCCCTTGGCCGAGCCGGTCGGGCGGACGGTCACGGCCGCCCCGCTCCAGACGACGCCGGTGTCTCCACGCTTGTGGATACGCAGCTCCAGCCGGCTCCGGCGCAGCGTGATGACGTTGGAATTGCCCGTCGAGAGCGGGACCATCAGCCCCGCACCGACACTGACCTTCTCCGCATCCGGATCCCTGCCCATGCCGGTGCCGACGGCGGCCTGGCTGACGATCAGCTCGGCGACATAAGCGGTGTGGGCGGCGCTATCCAGGATCGTGAAGCCCCGGTCGGTGAGCGCCTCCGTCGCCGCGCCCACGAAGGCGGGCATCGCGGGATCGACGCTGCCGTCGGCGGTGTGGGCCTCGATCGTGATGGTGCCCCCCTGGGGCGGGGCCTGAGTCGCGGCCGGCGAGGCGGCTCCGCACAAGAGCGGCACCAGCGCGACCGCGGCGCCTGCAACCCATCCCATCCGTCTTGCCATGACTGCTCCGTTCGCGCCGCGAGACACTGACGGCGTGCATCGCATCTAGGGTGCCCCCGGCCGGATCGCCATATCCATCATATGTCCCGCAGGTTTCCCGTCCGGACCTGCCGCCGCCGCACCGCCCCGATCATGGTCTCGGCCATCATCGCCCCTCCGATCATTGAACTCGCGGCCTCCACGCGCTAGAGGGCGGCGCTTGTCGTCCGGGCTTCGCGTTCGGGCGCCCTCGAACCTGCCGAAGAGACAGCCGCCCGATGATTACCTTCCTGCTCGTCATCCACGCCATCATCGCTGCGATGCTGGTCGGCGTCATCCTGATGCAGAAGTCCGAAGGCGGCGGCCTCGGCATGGGCGGCGGCCCCGCCGGCCTGATGAGCGCACGCGGCGCGGCCGACTTCCTCACCCGCGCCACCGCGGTGCTGGCGACGGTGTTCGTGCTGATGGCCTTCCTGATCGCCGCCCTCGCCTCGCACCGCGATTCGAGCAGCAAGATCGATGCGAGCCTGGCGACGCAGGGGCCGGTCTCGCCGATCACCGCGCCGGCCGCCACCGGGTCGCCGCTGCCGGGCATCCCGATGGCCGGTGCCCCCGCGACGCCGGGCGCCAATCCGGCCGCGATGCTGCCGGGCGCCCCTGCCCCGGCGCCGACGCCCGAGCAGCTGAAGGCCCAGGCCGCCGCCGAGCGCGCCAACGCCGAAACGCTCCGCAAGGCCGGCCCGGCCGCCGAAATCAAGAAGATCGACACCAGCAAGGCCGACAAGGCGATCGGGAATATCGGCAATATCGGCGGCGGCGTCTCGATCGCCCGCAAGCCGGCGAGCACGGCGCCGGCCGCGACGCCGGCACCCGCCGCCGCGAAGCCTGCCGCGGCAACGGAGAACGGCGCGACGCCGGCCGCCCCCGCGAACGGCGCGACGCCGCAGTAAACCGCCGATCCGAAAAACCTCATCGCCCGCGCCAGCCCGGCGCGGGCGTTCCTTTGTGCGCGTAACAGGAGTCCCTGTCTTGCCCTTCCTCGATTCGTACCGCTAAGGCTCGGTTCCCATGGCGCGGTTCATCTTCATCACCGGCGGCGTGGTCTCCTCGCTGGGCAAGGGTCTCATGGCGGCATCGCTCGCCGCACTCCTCCAGGCGCGGGGCTATCGGGTCCGCATCCGCAAGTTCGATCCCTATCTGAACGTCGATCCGGGCACGATGTCGCCCTATCAGCATGGCGAAGTCTATGTGACCGACGACGGCGCGGAGACCGATCTCGATCTCGGCCATTATGAGCGCTTCACCGGCGTCCCGTCGCGCCAGAGCGACAATGTCACCTCGGGCCGCATCTACCAGACGATCATCGCCAAGGAACGGCGCGGCGACTATCTCGGCGCCACCGTGCAGGTGATCCCGCACGTGACCGACGCGATCAAGCAGTTCGCCCGCAACGCGGTCGACGATCTCGATTTCGTGCTGTGCGAGATTGGCGGCACCGTGGGCGACATCGAATCGCTGCCGTTCATGGAGGCGATCCGCCAGCTCAAGAATGATCTCGGCCGCGGCAACGCGATCTTCGTCCACCTGACGCTGGTGCCGTACATCGCGGCCGCCGGCGAACTGAAGACCAAGCCGACCCAGCACAGCGTCCGCGATCTCACCGCGCTCGGCATCCAGCCCGACGTGCTGGTCTGCCGCTGCGAGCAGCCGCTGCCGGCCGCCGAACGCGCCAAGATCGCGTTGTTCTGCAACGTGCGCCCCGAAGCCGTGATCCCCGCGCTCGACGCCGAGACGATCTATGGCGTGCCCCAGCAATATCATGCCGAGGGCCTCGACGCCGAGGTGCTGCGCGCCTTCGATATCGATCCCGACGCGACCGCGCCCGAGCTGCGCCGCTGGGTCGATATCGAGGACCGCCTCGCCAATCCCGAGGGCGAGGTGACGATCGGCGTCGTCGGCAAATATACCGGCATGAAGGACGCCTATAAGTCGCTGCACGAGGCGCTGGTCCATGGCGGCATCGCCAACCGGGTGAAGGTGAACATCCGGTGGCTCGACGCAGAGCTGTTCGAGGGACCGGAAAAGGACATCGCGCCGGCGCTGGAGCCGATGCACGCCATCCTCGTTCCCGGCGGGTTCGGCGAGCGCGGCTCCGAGGGCAAGATCGCCTCGGTGAAGTTCGCCCGCGAGCGCAACGTCCCCTATTTCGGCATCTGCCTGGGAATGCAGATGGCGTGCATCGAAGGTGCGCGCAACACCGCGGGCATCGAGAAGGCCTCCACCACCGAATTCGGCCCGACCGACGAGCCCGTCGTCGGCCTGATCACCGAATGGATGACCGAAGAGGGCCTCCAGAAGCGCGAGGAAGGCGGCGATCTCGGCGGCACGATGCGGCTGGGCGCCTATGATGCGACGCTCGCCGGCAACAGCCATGTCGCGACCATCTATGGCGATACCGCGATCAGCGAGCGCCACCGCCATCGCTACGAAGTGAACATCCATTACAAGGAAGCGCTCGAAAAGGGCGGCCTGGTCTTCTCCGGCATGTCGCCCGATGGCCAGTTGCCCGAGATCGTCGAGCGGCCGGACCATCCCTGGTTCGTCGGCGTGCAGTTCCACCCGGAACTGAAGAGCAAGCCGTTCGATCCGCACCCGCTGTTCGCCAGCTTCGTGCAGGCCGCATTGAAGCAGTCGCGCCTGGTCTGACGCGTCCCTGAGAAGACCATACCGAAAAGGCCGGCCTCACCGCCGGCCTTTTTGCTGTTTTTGCGGTTCCGCCGGATCGTGCGCGTTAGTCGAGGGCGTTGATCGCCGCTTTGGCGCCGGCGATATCGTCGGCCGTCGGTGCGCCGGCGGCATCGCCATCATCGGACGTGGCGGAATTACCCGCTGTGGCCGGCTTGTGCGATGACGGCGTACCGGCAAAATCGACCGCAGACCACAAGATACCGCCTGCCCAGGCCAAGGCCCACCAGCGGCTCTTGAAGATCGTCTTGTTGCGGATCGGCAGCATGGCCCGATCCTACGACCGCCAGCTTAGCGAAAGATTACCGCGCCGTTTAGATCGGCTCGGTCGCCGGCAGCGGCTCGCTCGGCGCGACGTCCGGCACGCCGGGGTCGATCGGCGATGGCACCGGCGGATCGACGGGTTCGGGCACAGGCACGTCAATGGGTAGCGTCGGATCGGTTTCGGGCGGCTGGGTCGCCATGGCAGCTCTCCTGTTGGGAAAGGGTCCAACGCCTTGGAGCGGCCGGGGGTCCGATGCACATCCCGTCTGCGCCATATGTCATGACGGACATATTGGAATCGAAACGCCCGGACCGTTTCCGATCCGGGCGTCCCGCGTGACGAATGCTCGTCAGCCCCCTTTTTTGGCTCCGGCCCGCTCGCGGTTCCATTCCCCCCTCAGAAAAGGGACCCGCGGGGCCTTTGCCCTCCCCGAACCACGGCCGTTTGGTTGCCTGCGTTTCGTGGAGCCTGTTTACGTTGGTAAAGATGGACTTGTCATCCGACTTGGATAGCGGCGCCAACGAATGGACATGTCGTGTGACGATTCCGCAACATAGCCGTAAGGTTGCCTCACGCCGCCCCACCGCATAGAGCCTTTGCGTCTCTGCCCTCATCCCGTGGGCCGTACCCTATTCTGACGAGCGATCATGCGCCTTTCCCGCCATTTCCTGCCGGTTCTCAAGGAATCGCCCGCCGATGCCCAGATCATCAGCCACAAGCTGATGCTCCGTGCCGGCCTGATCCGGCAGACCGCCGCCGGCATCTACGCCTGGCTGCCGCTCGGCAACCGCGTGCTCCAGAAGATCGCCCAGATCGTCCGCGAGGAACAGGATCGCGCCGGCGCGATCGAAATGCTGATGCCGACGGTGCAATCCGCCGAGCTCTGGCGCGAATCGGGGCGCTACGATGCCTATGGGCCGGAGATGCTGCGGATCACCGATCGCCACGATCGCGAGATGCTTTACGGGCCGACCAACGAGGAGATGATCACCACCATCTTCCGCGATTCGGCGCGCAGCTATCGCGACCTGCCGCGCACGCTCTATCACATCCAGTGGAAGTTCCGGGACGAGGTGCGCCCCCGCTTCGGCATCATGCGCGGCCGCGAATTCCTGATGAAGGACGCCTATTCGTTCGACATCGACGAGGCCGGCGCGCGCCACAGCTACAACCGGATGTTTGTCGCCTATCTGAACACCTTCGCGCGGATGGGGCTGCGCGCCATCCCGATGCAGGCCGACACCGGCCCGATCGGCGGCGATCTCAGCCACGAGTTCATCGTGCTGGCCCCCACCGGCGAGAGCGAGGTCTTCTACCACGCCAATTGGGAGAAGCCGGCCGCATTGTCGACCGTCGACTTCGAGGATGTCGTGGGGCTCCAGAGCATCGTCGCAGGCTATACCGCCGACTATGCCGCGACCGACGAGAAGCGCGACATGGTCTCCGAAGCGGCAGCGGGCGACCAGCTCCGCCAGTCGCGCGGCGTCGAGGTCGGCCACATCTTCTACTTCGGCGAGAAATATTCGAAGCCGATGAACCTGCGCGTGCAGGGGCCGGACGGAGCCGAGGTGATCCCGCACATGGGCAGCTACGGCATCGGCGTCTCCCGCCTGATGGGCGCGATCATCGAGGCGAGCCACGACGACAACGGCATCGTCTGGCCGGACGCGGTGGCGCCCTACCAGGTCGGCATCATTAACATGCGCGTGGACGACGAAGCCTGCGCCAAGGCGGCCGACGATCTCTACGCCAAGCTGCAGGCGGCCGGCGTCGAAGTGATCTACGACGATCGCGACGAGCGCGGCGGCGCCAAGTTCGCGACGATGGACCTGATCGGCATCCCCTGGCAGATCGTCATCGGCCCCAAGGGCATCGCCAAGGGCGTGGTCGAGGTGAAGCGCCGCGCGACCGGCGAGAAGGTCGAGATGTCGGTGGAAGACGCGCTGGCGAAGGTTGCAACGCCCAAGGGTACGGCCGCGGCATGATCCTCGGCCGCACCGAGCGGATGATCGCCCGGCGCTATCTGCTGCCGGGCCGTGGCGAGACGTTCATCTTCATGGTCGCCTCGATCAGCCTCGGCGCGGTCGCGCTCGGCGTCGCCGCGCTGATCGTGGTGATGAGCGTGATGAACGGTTTCCGCGCCGAGCTGTTCGGCAAGATCGTCGGTCTCAACGGCCATGCCATCATCCAGGGCTATCAGGGCCGCAACATCAACGACTGGCAGACGCTGGCGGCCGAGGCCAAGGCCACGCCGGGCGTCGTCTCCGCCATCCCGCTGATCGAGCAGCCGCTCGCCGCGCTGTCGCAGGGACGGGTCGAGCCGATCCTGGTGCGCGGGATGCGCGTCGGCGATCTGCGCCAGACCATTCGGCACGACGTGAAAGATGGCGATCTCGCCGAGGTGACGCCGGGTTCGGGCAATGTCGCGATCGGCACCGGCCTCGCGCAGGCGCTCGGCGTCGGCGTGGGCGACACGATCACCGTGCTCAACCCGTCCGGCCAGTCGACCCCGTTCGGCACCGCGCCGCGCGAGTTGAGCTATCGCGTCGCCGCGACGTTCGAGGTCGGGGTCTATGATTTCGACAAGGCCTATGTGGTGCTACCGATGGAAGATGCGCAGGAACTGCTGCTGATGGGCAATACCGTCGGCATGGTCGAGCTGCGCGTTACCGATCCCGACAAAGTGACCCAGATCCTCGCCCCGCTCGCCCCCAAGGTGGTCCGCGACGGGCAACTGGTCGACTGGCGGCAAATGAATGCCTCGCTGTTCCAGGCGCTGGAGGTCGAGCGGATCACGATGTTCGTGGTGCTCGGCATCGTCATCCTGATCGCCGCCTTCAACATCCTCTCGTCGCTCATCATGCTGGTCCGCGCCAAGACCCGCGACATCGCGATCCTGCGGACGATGGGCGCCAGCCGCGGCGCGATGCTGCGCATCTTCATGACGGTGGGAATGACGATCGGCGTCCTCGGCATCCTGCTCGGCATCGTGCTCGGCACGGTGTTCCTGTACTTCCGGCAGGACGTGGTGGACGTGATCCAGGCGATCACCGGCGCGCAGCTGTGGGATCCCTCCGTCCGCGTGCTGACCGAACTGCCCTCCAAGCCCGATCTGGTCGACAATACGGTGATCATCGCGATGACGCTGGTGCTGACCTTCCTTGCCACGCTCTACCCCGCCTACAAGGCGTCGAGCACCGATCCCGTACAGGTGCTGCGCTATGAGTGAAGCCGTTCTCCACGTCACCGATCTGCGCCGCAGCTATCGGCAGGGCGGCATCGACATCCATGTGCTGCGCGGCGTGAACCTCTCGGTCGCGCGTGGCGAGATCGTCGCGCTGCTCGGCCCGTCGGGATCGGGCAAATCGACCATGCTCCAGGCGATCGGCCTGCTGGAAGGCGGTTTCGAGGGGTCGATCCGCATCGCCGGCGAGGAAGCCGCCAAGCTCGACAATGACGGCCGCACCCGCGTCCGGCGGGACAGCCTGGGCTTCGTCTACCAGTTCCACCATCTGCTGCCGGATTTCACCGCGGAGGAGAATGTGGTGCTGCCCCAGATCGTCCATGGCGCCACCCGCGCCGACGCCGACATCCGCGCGAAATCGCTGCTCACCCAGCTCGGCCTGTCGCACCGGCTCGATCACCGCCCGTCCAAGCTGTCGGGTGGTGAACAGCAGCGCGTCGCCGTCGCCCGCGCGCTGGCCAACCGGCCGGCGCTGGTGCTGGCCGACGAGCCCACCGGCAATCTCGACGAGGCGACCGCCGATATCGTGTTCGTGGAGTTTCTCCGGCTGGTCCGCGAGGAAGGCTCGTCGGCGGTCGTCGCTACCCACAATGAGCGGCTCGCGGCCCGGATGGACCGGGTGGTCAGGCTGCAAGAGGGCGTGCTGGGCTAAAGCATCGTCGCCGTGACATAGGCGATGGTGCGATCGGTGCTCATCATCGCCACATGGCGGCCGGCGCCGGGCATCGCATGGCCGGAATCGATGGCCGGATTGGCGGCGGGATTGGCGGCGACCATCTGGAGATCGGGCTGCTCCAGCTCCGGCGGGGCCAGCGCCGCGCCGCGTGTCACCACCACGATGCCGCCCACGTCGGTCGCGCGGAACAGTATCTGGGCGAAACCATAAGGCAACCGGATGCAGCCGTGCGAAGCCGGGCGACCCGGATTATAGCCGGCGTGCAGCGCCACCCCGCCCCAGGTCAGCCGCTGCATGAACGGCATCGGCGCGTTGGAATAGATGTTCGATCGGTGGAAGCGCGCTTTCTCGAGGATCGGGAACACGCCGGTCGGCGTGCCATGCCCGCTCCTGCCGGTCGAGACGGCGGCGATGCCGATCAGCGCATGGCCCTGGAACACGAAGGCGCGCTGGTTGGTGAGATCGACCACCACGCGGAACGGCGCGGCATCGTCCGCATAGGGTGCCCAGCGGAACTGGCCGGGCCGCAGCGCCATCGCGTCGACGGGCGTGAAGCGCGATCGTCGCGCCGATTCGGGGAGCGGCCGGTCGATCCAATAGCCTTGCTGACGCAGCGCCACCGGTACGCCTGTCCCCGCACATAAACCGATTCCGACCAGCGCAAGCAGCAACGGACGCTTGCGCGTGACCATCGGCGATATCCCCCAATCCGCAGCACCGCCCAAGCCACCCCGAAACCCCAGGCCGTGCCCGCCGGAGCCCCCTTAACCATGATCGTTAACAGTGCCACGCAGGTCGCCTGAACGCCAGCGATTCCGGGGCCGGCGCTGCCCCGGATTGGGACGGGAGCAGGCGGGCGGCCACGGAAATATCAGGACGGGCGGAACGTCAGGCCGCCGCCGCCGCGATGATCGGCACGAAGGTCGCGGCCTTCAGGCTGGCGCCACCGACCAGCCCGCCATCGACATCGGGGATCGCGAGCAGATCGGCGGCATTGTCTCCGGTCATCGATCCGCCATAGAGGATTCGCACCGTCGCCGCCCGTTCCGCGCCGAGCAACTCGATCAGCACGCCCCGGATCACCCGATGCATCGCGCCGACATCGGCCAGCGACGGGATCAAGCCCGTGCCGATCGCCCAGACCGGCTCATAGGCCACGATCAGCCGGTCCCCGCCGGCCACCGGCAGCGATCCGCGCATCTGTCCGGTGACGACGATCTGGGCTTCGCCCGCATCACGCTGCGCCTCGGTCTCGCCGATGCAGACGATCACGGTGAGGCCGGCCGCGATCGCGCCCTCGGCCTTGGCCTTCACCGCCGCATCGCTCTCATGCTGGGCAGCGCGGCGCTCGCTGTGGCCGACGATGACGATCTGCGCACCGGCTTCCACCAGCATTCCGGCGGAAACGCAGCCGGTATGCGCACCCTTGTCGACCGCATGGCAATCCTGCGCCCCGATCGGCAACGCCGGAACCCGCGCGGTGGCCCGCTCGATCAACGTGAAAGGCGGGCAGATCGCGACATCCACGCCTTCCGCCTGCGCGGCCGCCGCGGCGATCCCGTCCAGTTCGGCGAGGCTTTCGCGGCTGCCGTTCATCTTCCAGTTTCCCGCGATCAGACGCCGTCGCATATCTTTTCCCTGAAAATGTCCTGCTCAGGACAAAAGCCGATAGCGAGGCATCAACCCCCGCGCCAGCACTCGGTTGCCGGGATAGCGTTCGGACACCGTCGATCCTTCCACGCAAGTCCCTCGCTTGAAGGCGGCGCCCCGCCGTTCTAGGGAGCGTTTCGCTCTTCGTTTCCGGGAAACCCCATGCTCTCCACCTTCCGCAACAATCCCAAGCTCGTCGTCGGGATCTTCGGCCTCGTCGGAATCGCCTTCGTGGCGACCGGGGTGATCTCGGGAGAAATGCCGGGCATGGGCGGTTCCAGCGGGCCGACGGCCGGATCGATCGCGAAGGTCGGCGACACGTCGGTCTCGTCGAATGAACTGGAACAGCGCATCCGCTCGCAATTCCAGCAGGCCCAGCAGCAGCAGCCGAGCCTCACCATGGCCGGCTTCTTCGCCGGCGGTGCCTTCACCTCGCTCGTCGAACAGACCATCGGCGCTTCGGCGCTGGAGCAATATGCCCGCCAGATCGGTCTGGTCGCCAGCGACAAGCAGGTCGGCGGATCGATCGCCGCCATCCCTTCCTTCCGCGGCCCGGACGGCAAGTTCAGCCAGCAGGCCTATGACGCCGCCATCGCCCAGCAGCGGCTGAGCGACAAGGATGTCCGCGCCGACTTCGCCGGCGATATCCTGCGTCAGATGGTCTATCTGCCCGTCACCGGCGCGATGACGCTGCCGGACGGCCTGGTGAAGCCCTATGCCGCGCTGCTGATGGAGACCCGTGCCGGCGAGATCGGCTTCGTGCCCGTCACCGCGACCGCCGGCGGCACGGCGCCGACCCCGGCCGATCTGCAGAATTTCTACCAGAGCCACATCGCCGCCTACACCACGCCCGAGCGCCGGTCGCTGCGCTATGCCGTGATCGGCCGCGATCAGGTGGCCGCCAAGGCGGTGCCCACCGACGCCGAGATCAAGCAGGTCTACGACGCCAATCCCGACAAATATGCGGCGCGTGAAACCCGCGATCTCAGCCAGATCGTGCTGCCGGACGAAGCGAAGGCCAAGGCTTTCAAGGCCGCCGTCGCCGGTGGCAAGAGCTTTGCGGACGCCGCGCAGGCCGCGGGCTTCGGCGCCGCCGACATTGCGGTCGGCGTGAAGACCCAGGCGCAATATGCGGCGCAGGCTTCCGCCCCGCTCGCGGCCGCTGCCTTCGCGCTGCCGCAGGGCGGCGTCAGCGATCCGGTGAAATCGGAATTCGGCTGGACGCTGGTGAAGGTCAATGTGGTCAACCATGTCGCCGCCACCCCGTTCGAGGCCGCGCGCGTGCAGATCGCCGCGGATCTGGTCAAATCCAAGCAGGACAAGGCGCTCGCCGATCTGATCGCCAAGGTGCAGGATGGCGTCGACAACGGCCAGGGCTTCGCCGACGTCACCAAGGCCAATGGCCTCGCCATCACCGAGACCCCGGCGATCACCGCCGGCGGCATCGCACCCGATCAGCCTGGCTTCAAGCCCAGCGCCGACGTGCAGCCGCTGCTCGCCGCCGGCTTCAAGGGCACCCCGGACGATGCGCCGTCGGTCGAGACGATCACCGCCAACGAGCGATATGCGCTGCTCGCGATCGGCCACGTCATTGCCGCCGCCCCGATCCCCTTCGCGCAGGTGAAGGATCGCGTCAGCGCCGATTTCATCGCGTCGCGTGCCAGCGATCGCGCCAAGGCGATCGCCACCGCGATCCAGGCGAAGGTGAAGGGCGGCACCAGCATGGCCGACGCCTTCAAGGCCGCGCCGGTGAAGCTGCCCGACATCAAGCCGGCCGAAGGCCGCCGCATGGATCTCGCCCGTCTCCAGGGCAATGTCCCGCCGCCGCTCGCCGCGCTGTTCCGTGCCACCGTCGGCGGCACCGAGCTGGTCGCGGCGCCCGGTGGCCAGGGCTGGTATGTCGTCCATGTCGGCAAGGTGACGCCGGCCGACGACAAGGCCCTCGCGCCCGCCGTCCAGGCATCGCGTAGCGACCTGCAGAGCGCGGCCAACAACGAATATCTCGAGCAGCTGGCCGGGGCGGCCAAGATCGCCGTCGGCACCCGCCGCGACGATGCCGCCATCGCCGCGCTGCAGGCGCGCATGCTCGGCGCGACGCCCGCCGCCGGCCAGTGAAGCAAGCGGCATGAGCGGTTTTGAGGCGGATGCCCAAGCGGCAGCGGCGCTCGCCGCCGGACGGCCCGCGCTGGTCTGGCGGCGCCAGATCGCCGACACCGAGACCCCGGTGTCGGCAGCGCTCAAGCTGATCGAGCCGGGGCGCGGCGATTATCTGCTCGAATCGGTCGAGGGGGGGCGCACCCGCGGCCGTCACTCGATGATCGGGCTGGCGCCGGATCTGGTGTTCCGCGGCGATGGCCGCGATGCCGCGATCAACGCCCAATGGCTGGCCGATCGCGACGCCTTCGCGCCGTGCGCGGAGGACAGCCTGTCGGCGCTCCGCATGCTCGTCGCGCGCTGCCGCATGGAGGTGCCGGACGGGCTGCCCAAGGCACTCGCCTGCCTCGTCGGCTATTTCGCCTATGAGACGGTCGGCTTGGTCGAAGATCTCCCTCGCCCCGCCCCCAATCCGCTGGCGCTGCCGGACATGCTGTTCGTGCGGCCGACGCTGATCCTGCTGTTCGATCGCCTGACCGACGAACTCTTCTGGGTCGCCCCGGTGTGGCCCGAGACCGGCGTGACGGTGGCGCAGGCGGTCGAGCGGATCGAGAGCGCCCAGGCCCGGCTGGCGGCGTCGGTGCCGCCCGCCTCACGCCTGGCGTCCGGCCCGACCGAAGCCGGCCTCACTCCCACGCTGCCGGCCGGCCGCTATGGCGAGATGGTCGCGGCGGCGAAGGAATATATTGCGGCAGGCGACATCTTTCAGGTGGTGCTGGCGCAGCGCTTCACCCGCCCCTTCCCGCTGCCGCCGTTCGATCTCTATCGGGCGCTCCGCCGCATCAACCCGTCGCCTTTCCTCTATTTCCTCGATCTGCCGGGCTTCGCGCTGATCGGCTCCTCGCCCGAGATCCTCGTCCGCGCCCGCGATGGCGAAGTGACCATCCGCCCGATCGCCGGCACCCGCCCGCGTGGGAAAACCGACGCCGAGGACGCGGCACGGCGAGAGGAACTGCTCGCCGATCCCAAGGAGCGCGCCGAACATCTGATGCTGCTCGATCTCGGCCGCAACGATGTCGGCCGGGTCGCGACCGCGGGCAGCGTGAAGGTGACGGAGAGCTATACCGTCGAGCTGTACAGCCACGTCATGCACATCGTCTCGAACGTCACCGGCCAGCTCGATCCGGCCAAGGATGCGATCGATGCGCTGCTCGGCGGCTTCCCGGCCGGCACCGTGTCGGGCGCGCCCAAGGTCCGCGCCTGCGAGATCATCGCCGAGCTGGAGCCCGAGACGCGCGGCGCCTATGCCGGCGGCGTCGGCTATTTCTCGCCGGACGGGTCGATGGACAGCTGCATCGTGTTGCGCACCGCCGTGGTGAAGGATGGGGTGATGCACGTCCAGGCCGGCGCCGGCATCGTCGCGGACAGCGATCCGGCCTCCGAGCAGCGCGAGTGCGAGGCCAAGGCCGGGGCACTGTTCGCCGCCGCCCGCGAAGCCGAGGCGCGCGCGTCCGAGGCCGGCTTCGGGCAGTAAACCCGCCGCCGCGCCGAAACGGCACTGCGTTAACCATCCCTTATCCGAAACATAGCAAAGCTGGTGCCATGCTGATGGATCATGGCCCGATGAATCTCGCCGATACGGTACGCAAGGCGGCCAAGCTGTCCGGCGACCTCGGCATTCGCACCCTCGATCTGCAGGCCAACATCGCGGCGCTGGCCGAGCGCGTGACCGAACAGGTCGCCACCGTCGAGCGGATCGGCAGCGATACCGATCAGCTGGAGCGCGATCAGCAGGCCGTGAGCCTCGCCGCGCGCGAAGCCAAGGAGAAGGCCTCCGCCGCGCATGAGGTGATCGACGATTCGACCCGCAAGCTCTCCGCCGCCAACACCGACGTGGTCGACCTGATCGATCAGGTCAGCCAGATCCATGCCGGCCTCGGCAGCTTCAACGCCGCGCTGGCCTCGGTCGCACAAGTGACGGAGGCGATCAGCCGGATCACCGGGCAGGTCAATCTGCTCGCGCTCAACGCCACGATCGAGGCGGCGCGCGCCGGCGACGCCGGCCGCGGCTTCGCCGTCGTCGCGCAGGAAGTGAAGAAGCTCGCGCTCGAAACCGCCGTCGCCACCAAGAAGATCGATCAGGCGGTCAAGGGCCTGACCGGCGAGGCCGGCACCATGCTCTCCCGCATCGAAAGCGGCGTCGACAAGGCCCGCGCGGCACATAACGGCACCCGCCAGATCGAGGCGATGACCGGCGATCTGCGCGAATTGATGATGGGGCTTTCGGACGATAGCGATGCGGTGGCGCGATCGATGGAATCGATCGTCGGATCGGTGTCCGGCGTCCGCCACGGCATCGGCGCGCTCGGCGCCACCTCCAGCGACAATGCCGCCGATCTCACCCAGCTCAGCCTGCTGCTCAGCAGCGTATCGGACGATACCAACGCGCTGCTCCAATATATCGCCGAGAGCGACGTCGACATCCCCGATTCGTCCTACATCCGCTTCGCCCGCGACATGGCCGACGACATCGCCGCGAAGATCGAGAATGCGATCGATGAAGGCCGGATCACGCTCGCCGAGGTGATGTCCGAACAGTATCGGCCGATCATGGGCAGCTATCCGCCCAAATATGATCACCCGATCGTGCCGTTCATGGTCGCCGCTGCACGCCCGCACCAGGAAGCCGCCCGCATCCTCACCGGTTTCTTCGGGCTCACCGTATCGGATCGCAATGCGTTCGGCGCCGTCGCCATGCCCGAACGCTCGCAACCCGAGCGCGCCGACAAGGCATGGAACGAGGAATATAGCCGCCACCAGCAGATCTTCGAGTTCGCCGACACGCGCGCGCAGTGCCGCACCACGCAGCCCTTCTTGATCAAGGCCTATCGCCGATCGCTGGCATCGGGTGGCGTGATATTGCTCAAGCAGGTGATCGCCTCGATCCACATCGGCGGCCGCCATTGGGGCATCCTGCAGCTCGCCTATCAGGATCAGGGCTGAGCGCGCGTCCGGGAAAGCCGCGCCAGCCCTTGCGATAATCCCGCCCTGCGCTAAGTCGCAGGCCATGATCCTCGTCATCGACAATTATGACAGCTTCACCTGGAACCTGGTGCATTATCTCCAGGAACTGGGTGCCCCCGTGGAGGTCGTGCGGAACGACGCGATCGGCGCGGGCCAGGCGCTGTCGAGCGGGGCGGATGCGTTCCTGATCTCGCCCGGCCCCTGCACCCCCAACGAGGCCGGGGTCAGCCTCGATCTGGTCAAGGCCTGCGCGCAGGCCGGCCGGCCGCTGCTCGGCGTCTGCCTCGGCCACCAGTCGATCGGCCAGAGCTTCGGCGGCACCGTGTCTCGCGCGCGGCAGTTGATGCACGGCAAGACCAGCCTGATCAGCCATGACGGCACCGGCATCTTCGCCGGCCTGCCCTCGCCCTTCACCGGCACCCGCTATCATTCGCTGATCGTCGAGGAAGGCGATCTGCCGGCCGAGCTGATCGTCAATGCGCGCAGCGAGGACGGCACGATCATGGGCTTCCGCCACGCCAGCCTGCCGCTCCATGGCGTCCAGTTCCATCCCGAGAGCATCGCCACCGAGCATGGCCATGCGATGCTCGCCAACTTCATGCGGCTGGCCGGCATTGCCGTGACCGAACGCCAGGCGGCATGAGAGGGCCGGCATGACCACCATCGCCCTCCTGCCCGATCCGGCGACCCCGCTGGCGTTCGAGACCGCCGAACAGGCCTTCGCCGACATTCTCGACGGCCGCGTGCCCGAAGACGCGATCGCCGCCTTCCTCACCGGCCTCACCCTGCGCGACGAAACCGCGATCGAGATCGCCGCCGCCGCCCGTGCCCTGCGCGAGCGCATGATCGAGGTGCGGGCACCCGCCGGCGCGATCGACGTCTGCGGCACCGGCGGCGATGGCGCGCACAGCCTCAACATCTCCACCGCCGTCTCGATCGTGGTCGCGGCCTGCGGCGTGCCGGTCGCCAAGCATGGCAATCGCGCCGCCTCGTCCAAGGCCGGCGCCGCCGATACGCTGGAGGCGCTCGGCCTCGATCTCGATCGCGCGGCGGCGACCGCCGAGGAGACGCTGGACGCACTCGGCCTCTGCTTCCTGTTCGCGCAGACCCATCATCCCGCCCTCGGCCGGCTCGCGCCGGTGCGCCGCGCGATCGGCCGGCGGACGATCTTCAACATCGTCGGCCCGCTGTGCAATCCGGCGCGCGTCACCCGCCAGCTGATGGGGGTCGCGCGCACCGACTATCTCGGCACCGTCGCCGGTGCGATGACCCTGCTCGGCACCGAGAGCGCGATGATCGTGGCCGGCGACGAAGGGCTGGACGAACTCTCGATCGCCGGCGGCAGCCGCATCATCCGGCTGGGCGCCTGCGGTGATCGCGAGGAGCATGTCGCACCCGGCGACGTCGGCATCACGCCGCATCCGCTGACCGCGATCCGGGGCGGCGACGCTGCCTATAACGCGGCGGCGCTCACCCGCCTGCTGCGCGGCGAGGCCGGCGCCTATCGCGACGCGGTGCTACTCAACGCGGCGGCCGCGCTGATCGTCGCCGGCCGTACCGACGACTGGCAGGACGGCGCCGACATCGCCGCCGAAGCGATCGACGATGGCTCGGCCGAACAGCTGCTCCAGCGCTGGATCGCCTTCTGATGGCCACCGTTCTCGACAGGATCATCGCCGCCACCCGCGAGGAGGTTGCCCGCCGCCAGGCCGCGACCCCGCTTTCGGCGATCGACGCGACGGCGCGTCTCCAGCCGCCGCCCCGCGGCTTCGCGGCAGCGCTCACCCGCAAGGCCGCCGATGGCCACGCTCTGATCGCCGAGATCAAGAAGGCGAGCCCGTCCAAGGGGCTGATCCGGGAGGATTTCGATCCCCCGGCCCATGCCCGCGCCTATGAGGCGGGCGGCGCCGCCTGCCTCTCGGTGCTGACCGACAAGCCCTTCTTCCAGGGCGACGAAGCCTATCTCGTCGCCGCCCGCGAGGCCTGCTCGCTGCCCGCGATCCGCAAGGACTTCATGGTCGATCCCTGGCAGGTCGCCGAGGCGCGCGCGATCGGGGCGGACGCGATCCTGATCATCGTCGCCGCGCTGGATGACGGCGCGATGGCGGAGATCGAGGCCGCCGCCATCGATCATGCCATGGACGTGCTGGTCGAGGTCCATGACGACGCCGAGCTGGACCGCGCGCTGCGCCTCCACTCGCGCCTGATCGGCGTCAACAACCGCGATCTGCGCGATTTCACCGTCGATCTCGGCCGCACCGAGGCGCTGGCCCAGCGGATGCCCGAGGGCACCGAGATCGTCGCCGAGAGCGGGCTCTCCACCAAAGCCGATCTCGATCGACTGGCGCAAGCCGGCATCCACCGCTTCCTCGTCGGCGAGACGCTGATGCGCCAGGCGGACGTGGCGGAGGCGACGCGCCGGCTGCTGATCGGCGCATGACCGGCCTGACCCATCTCGACGCCGATGGCGCCGCCCGCATGGTCGACGTCTCGGCCAAGTCGGTCACCGCCCGCGAAGCCACCGCCGGCGGCCATATCGCGATGTCCTCGGCAGCCGCCCGGGCGATCCGGGACGGCGCGGTGAAGAAGGGCGACGTCCTCGCCGTGGCGCGCGTCGCCGGGATTATGGCCGCCAAGCGCACCGCCGACCTGATCCCGCTCTGCCATCCGCTGCCGATCTCCGGGGTGACGCTCGATCTCGTCGTCGAGGACGAGGGCGTCACCGCCACCGCCACCGTCCGCACCACCCATACCACCGGCGTCGAGATGGAGGCGATGACCGCCGTCTCGGTCGCGCTGCTGACCGTCTACGACATGGCCAAGGCGCTCGATCGCCGCATGACGATCGGCGCCGTCCGGCTGCTCGCCAAGTCCGGCGGCCGATCCGGCGACTGGCGCGCGGCATGAGCCTGCTGCCCGTCGCCGAAGCGCAGGCACGGCTGCTGGCGCTGGCCTCGCCGCTGGATATCGAGACGGTGCCGCTGGTCGCCGCCGTCGGGCGCTGGGCGGCGGAGGATATCCTCGCCCGCCGCGATCAGCCGAGCCACGATCTCTCCGCGATGGACGGCTATGCCATCCGCTTTGCCGAACGCCCCGGCCCATGGACGGTCATCGGCGAGAGCGCGGCCGGTGCCGGCCTCGATCGCGCGCTGGCGCCGGGCGAGGCGGCCCGCATCTTCACCGGCGCGCCGGTGCCCGAGGGCGCCGATTGCGTGCTGGTGCAGGAAGAGGCCCAGCGCGATGGCGATCGGCTGCTGATGACCGGCGAAGGGCCGACTCGGATCGGCGGCAACATCCGGCCCAAGGCGATGGACTTCGCTTCGGGCGCATCGCTGGTCGCCGCCGGCCGGCGCATCGATGCCCGCCACGTCGCGCTCGCCGCGATCGGCGGCCATGCTACCGTCCCCGTCCACAAGCGCCCGCGTATCGCGCTGATCTCGACCGGCGACGAACTCGTCCCGCTCGGCGCGCCGACGCCGGGCGCGACCCTGCCCGCCTCCAACGCCGCGATGCTCGCCGCGATGCTCGCCGGCCGCCCCGCAATCGTACAGGATCGCGGCGTGCTGCCCGACGATCTCGACATCATCGCCGCCGGCTTCCGCGATGCCGCGCGCGACGCCGACATCATCGTCACCACCGGCGGCGTCTCGGTCGGCGATCGCGATTGGGTGCGGCCGGCGCTGGAACAGGCCGGGGCCTCGCTCGATTTCTGGCGGGTGGCGATGCGGCCGGGCAAGCCGTTGTTGGCAGGCCGGCTCGGCGACGCGATCGTGCTCGGCCTGCCCGGCAACCCGGTGTCGAGCTACGTCACCGCGACGCTCTTCCTGTTGCCGCTGATCGCCCGCATGGGAGGCGCCGCCGATCCGTTGCCGGCCACGCGCACGGTCACGCTCGGCGCGCCGCTGCCCGCCAACGGCCCGCGGCAGGATTATGCCCGCGCCCGGCTGGAGAATGGCCGGGCCTTTGCGCCCGACGGACAGGATTCGGCCGCGTTGATGGCGCTCGCCGCGGCCGACGGGTTGATCGTTCGTCCCCCGCATGTTCCGGCCGCCGAAGCCGGAGACTCGGCGGAAATGCTGATTCCGGGATGATTCGAGCCCGTTGACATGTTGGATTTGGTTGCCTACACGTTCGCCATCCGTTCCACGCGGGGATATGGCGATGCTGACGCGCAAGCAACATGAACTGCTCCTCTTCATTCACGAGCGACTGGCCGAGACGGGCGTTTCGCCGTCGTTCGAGGAGATGAAGGATGCGCTCGATCTCAAATCGAAATCCGGCGTCCACCGGCTGATCCGCGCGCTGGAGGAACGCAGCTTCATCCGTCGCCTGCCCAACCGGGCGCGCGCGCTCGAGGTGATGCGGATGCCCGAGAAGGTGATCCCGCTGAAGCAGGCGACCACCGCAACGCCCGCGCCGCCGCCGCCTGCTCCCAAGATTCCGGCAGCCGCGAACGACAGCGTGATCGAGCTGCCGCTCCACGGCCGCATCGCCGCCGGCATGCCGATCGAGGCGATGGAGGGCCATGCCAGCCTGTCCGTTCCCGCCGCCCTGCTCGGCCCCGGCGAGCATTATGCGCTGGAAGTCTCCGGTGATTCGATGATCGAGGCCGGCATCCTCGATGGCGACTATGCGCTGATCCGCCGCACCGAGACCGCGCGCGATGGCGAGATCGTGGTCGCGCTGGTCGACGAGGCCGAGGCGACGCTCAAATATTTCCGCCGCGAAGGCCAGATGATCCGGCTCGATCCGGCCAACCATGCCTATTCGCCGCAGCGCTACCAATCCGGGCAGGTCCGCGTGCAGGGCAAGCTGGCGGGGCTGCTGCGCCGCTATTGATGCGCGGCGGTGCGACGGCACCTGCCCTCTCAGGGGCTGGTGTCAGTCGCGCCAACGGTTTCGCGAATGGTGTCGCGCCTCGTCTGCTTGGGAAAAACGGCGATAGGATCCGTGGATCGCTCCTGCCGGACGGGCGGCGGCGTGGAGCGCCCATGGGTGCTGCCCCTGCATGGCCGCCACGGTGACGACCGCCGGCCGGACCAGCGAGATCGCCAGCCCGCCCGTCCCGGCCAGCAGCGCCGCATCGGCCTTGAGCCAGCGGGGGCGGCACCAGCCGGGCAGGCGCCGGTCGCTGGCGACGATATCGGCGGCGGCGCAGGCCTGCTCCATCGCCGGACGGTCGATCCTGTAGGGGCTGCGCGTGGCCAGCAGGTGCCAGATGCGATCGCCCCGCACCAATGTCGCCGCACAACTGTCCGGCCCGCAGCGGGCGCCCGGCAGATCGTCGAGCGCGATCGCCTCGTCGCCCTCGCGCCCCGATAGTTCGGACAGCGTATCGCGCATATAATCGCCGGTGCGCTGACGCAGCAGCGCCACCTGCCCGTCCGGCGCCCGCACCGCGAGGTGGCGGCCATCGCCGGTGACGAAGATATCGGCCGGATGCGCGGCCAGCGTCATCACCAGCCCGATCGCGACCGGCAGCAGGCCGAACAGACGGGCGCGCGTTCGCCACAGCGCCAGCCACAGCCCCCCGGCCATGATCGAGGCGAAGGCCAGCCGCGACATGGTCGGCACGAAGGTCACCGCGCCGGGCAGAGATCCGACATGATGGGCGATCGCCAGCAGCAGGGCGAGCGCCCGGCCCGTCACCCACCAGAAGGCCGCGCCCAGCCCGACGCTATCGAACAGCAGCGCCAGCGCCTCGGCCGGCATGATGACGAAGGTGGTGAGCGGGATCGCGACGATGTTGGCGGCCGCGCCATAGAGGCCGGCGCGGTGGAAATGGAAGATCGCGATCGGCGCCAGCGCCGCCTCCACCACCAGCCCGGTCAGCAGCAAGGCCGCGACCTCGCGCAGCAGGCGCCGGACATGGCCCTCCTCGCGCTTCTCGAACATCCGCCGCGTCCAGGGCAGTTCGTGCAGCGCCACGATCGAGAGGATCGCGGCGAAGCTGAGCTGGAAGCTCGGCCCCGCCACCGACTCGGGCCAGAACAGCACACAGACCAGCGCGCCGGTCGCGACCAGCCGCAGCGTCATCGCCTCGCGACCGAGCGCGATCCCCGCCAGCACCACCAACGCCGCGACCAGCGACCGGACGGTGGGCACCTCGGCCCCGGTGAGCAAGGTATAGGCGATGCCGACCACGCCCCCGCACCCCGCCGCGATCAGCAGCAGCGGCGCGCGCAGGGCCAATCGCGGCCACAAGGCCAGCAGGCGCAGCGCCAGCACCATCGTCGCGCCCACCGCCGCCGTCAGGTGCAGGCCGCTCACCGACAGCAGGTGGGCGAGCCCGGAATTGCGGAAGGCGTTGTTGTCGTCCTGGGTCACCGCGCCCATGTCGCCGGTCGCCAGTGCCGCCGCGACGCCGCCTTCGCCCGGAGGCAGTTCCGACAGGATGTGGGCGGTCAGCGCGATCCGCGCGTCGGCCAGCCATAGCGAGGGGCCGCCGGCGGGGGCCGGCGCGATCAGCCTGACCGGCGCCAGCGCCTTGCCGGTGGCGCCGATGCCCGCGAACCAGGCGACGGCGGCATAATCATAGGCGCCGGGCACCGCGGCCGATGGCGGTGGCACCAGCCGCGCCCGCGCCGCGAGCGTGGCCCCCGGCGCCAGCCCCGCCACCGCATCCTCCAACGGCACGGTGAGACGGATGCGGCCCGGCAAGGCGATCGCGCCGCCGCGCGGATCGGGCGCCACCATCAGGGGATGCAGCGTCAACCGCACGGACGCGCGCGCCGGCAGCGGCTCGACCCGATCGATCCGCGCGGTGAAGGCCGCCACCACGGCATGGGGCAGCGCCGCGCCGTCTGCCCGCGCCGCCTTCCACCAGATCAGCCCGCAGCCGATCGCCGCCGCCAGCGCGAACAGCGCGACCGCCCGACCGATCCGTCCGCCCCGCCCGAACACCAGCCCCGGCAACGCCAGCGCCGCCGCCAGCAGCAGGAAGCCCTGCCACGCCGCCGGGGCGGGCAGCCAGAACCAGGCGGCGACACCGGCCACGCCACCCACCGGCAACCAGAGCGGCAACTGGGTCCGTTCCGCCTCCAGCCATTTCTCGAGTCGCGCCGAAAACCGCGCCGCGAGTCGCGCAGGAGCCCCCGCGACTCGCGGTGAACCGGGCGCGCCCGCGCCGGTTTGCCGCGTCATGAACGCCATGCTAGGGCCGCCCCCGACATCCCCGATGGGGCTCAGTGTGGAGAAAGCCTGCGTGGGCGCAAGCAACGATCAGCGTGATTCGAACCCGGCCGTCATTCCCGGCCAGATCGTGACCCGTTTCGCCCCCTCGCCCACCGGATTCCTCCATATCGGCGGCGCGCGCACCGCGCTGTTCAACTGGCTGTGGGCCCGCCACACCGGCGGCAAGTTCCTGCTGCGGATCGAGGACACCGATCGCGCGCGCTCCACCCAGCCGGCGATCGAGGCGATCCTCGACGGCATGAAGTGGCTCGGCCTCGATTGGGATGGCGACGAGGTCTATCAGTTCGCCCGCGCCAGCCGCCATGCCGAGGTCGCCTTCCAGCTGCTCGAACAGGGCGATGCCTATAAATGCTTCGCCACCGCCGAGGAGCTGGACGAGATGCGCGCGCAGCAGCGCGCCAACAAGCTGCCGATGCGCTATGACGGCCGCTGGCGGAACCGCGATCCCCAGGAGGCGCCGGAGGGCGCACCCTTCGTCGTCCGCCTCAAGGCCGAGACCGAAGGCGAGACCACGATCCACGATCTGGTGCAGGGCGCCGTCACCGTTCGCAATGCCGAGCTGGACGACATGGTGCTGCTCCGCTCGGACGGCACGCCGACCTATATGCTCGCGGTGGTGGTCGACGATCACGACATGGGCGTCACCCACGTCATCCGCGGCGACGATCATCTCAACAACGCCTTCCGCCAATTGGGCATCATCCGTGCGATGGGCTGGCAGCAGCCGATCTACGGCCATGTCCCGCTGATCCACGGCCCGGACGGCGCCAAGCTCTCCAAGCGCCACGGCGCGCTCGGCGTCGAGGCCTATCGCGACGAGATGGGCATCCTGCCCGAGGCGCTGATGAACTATCTGCTCCGCATCGGCTGGGGCCATGGCGACGAGGAGATGATCGACCGCGCCCGCGCCATCGAGATCTTCGACGTCTCCGGCATCGGCCGCTCGCCGGGGCGGACCGACCAGAAGAAGCTGGAAAACATCAACGGCCACTATATCCGCGGCGCCGACGATGCCCGGTTGACCGAATTGACCGCGCCCTTCGTGGCCAAGAAGATCGGTCGCGAGCTGACCGCAGAGGACCGTGATCTTCTGCACCGCAGCATGGCCGTATTGAAGCCGCGCGCAAAGGATCTGCTTGAATTGGCAGAGGGCGCGACTTTTCTTTTTCGCACTCGCCCTCTAGATATGGAGGATCGCGCACTGGCCCTTCTCGAAGGCCAGGGTGCAGAATTGCTTGCCGCCGCAACCCAGGCGCTGTCGTCCGTGGAATGGACGAGCGAAGCGCTTGACGCGGCGGTGCGTGACGTGGCCGAAGCGGCCGGCGTCGGGCTCGGCAAGGTGGCGCAGCCGCTCAGGGCGGCGCTCACCGGCCGGACCACCTCGCCCGGTATCTTCGATGTGCTGCTGTTGCTCGGACGGGACGAGAGCCTCGCAAGGCTCACGGACCATAAGGCGGCAGCGAACTGATCTGACGGCGCCACGCGGCCCGGTCCTCGGGTTCGCGAAAGGTGCCCTTTTGGAGGACGTGATTATGGCTGATGGCACCGCCAAGCTGGAGCTCGGCGACAAGGGCTTCGATTACAAGCTCATGTCCGGCACCGTGGGACCGGATGTGATCGACATCCGCAAGCTCTATGCCGACACCGGCGCGTTCACCTACGATCCGGGTTTCACCTCGACCGCCAGCTGCGAATCGGGCCTGACCTACATCGATGGCGACAACGGCATCCTGCTCCATCGCGGCTATCCGATCGACCAGCTCGCCGAGAAGTCGAGCTTCATGGAAGTGGCCTATCTCCTGCTCAACGGCGAACTGCCGAACCAGAGCGAGCTGGGCAGCTTCCAGACCACCATCACCCGCCACACGATGGTGCATGAGCAGCTTTCCACCTTCTTCCGCGGCTTCCGCCGTGATGCCCACCCGATGGCGATCATGTGCGGCGTGGTCGGCGCGCTTTCCGCCTTCTACCACGATTCGACCGACATCAACGATCCGGAACAGCGCGAGATCGCCTCGCACCGCCTGATCGCCAAGATGCCGACGATCGCCGCGATGGCGTATAAATATTCGGTCGGCCAGCCGTTCGTCTATCCGGACAACAAGCTGAGCTACACCGAGAATTTCCTGAAGATGACGTTCTCGGTTCCGGCCGAGGATTATGAGGTCGATCCGATCATCGCATCGGCGATGGACAAGATCTTCATCCTTCACGCCGATCACGAGCAGAATGCCTCGACCTCGACCGTGCGTCTCGCCGGTTCGTCGGGCGCCAATCCGTTCGCGTGCATCGCGGCCGGCATCGCCTGCCTGTGGGGCCCGGCACATGGCGGCGCCAATGAGGCGGCACTCAAGATGCTGCGCCAGATCGGCACGCCGGACAAGATTCCGGAATATATCGCCCGCGCCAAGAACAAGGACGATCCGTTCCGCCTGATGGGCTTCGGCCACCGCGTATACAAGAATTTCGACCCGCGCGCGAAGGTGCTGTCGAAGGCCGCGACCGAGGTGCTCGACAAGCTCGGCATCAGCGATCCGGTGCTCGATACCGCCCGCGAGCTTGAGCAGATCGCGCTCAAGGATCAGTATTTCATCGACAAGAAGCTCTACCCGAATGTGGACTTCTATTCGGGCGTGATCCTGTCGGCGATCGGCTTCCCGACGACGATGTTCACGGTTCTGTTCGCGCTCGCCCGCACCGTCGGCTGGGTCGCGCAATGGAACGAGATGATCACCGATCCGGCCCAGAAGATCGGCCGCCCGCGCCAGCTCTACACCGGCCCGACCGCGCGCGATTACACGGCGATCGGCGACCGCTGATCGCTCATCATCGCAGCCGGGAAGAGGGGCGGTCGCCGATGCGGCCGCCCTTTTCGCGTCAGGCGGCCGGCAGCGTGAAGACGAAGCGGGCGCCCTCGCCGGCGCCGCTCTCGATGGCGATATCGCCGCCCATCGCGCGGGCCAGCCGGCGCGAGATATAGAGGCCGAGGCCCGAGCCCGGCTCGCGGGCCCCGAGCCGCTCGAACTTGGCGAACACCAGCTCCTGGTTCTTGGGATCGATGCCGCGCCCCTGATCGGCGACGATCACCGCCACGGCGCCGCCGCGCGCCTCGGTCGTCACCCGCACGGTGGACGCGGCCGGGCCATAGCGCACCGCATTGCCGACGAGATTGACCATCACCTGCAAGGCCCGCTTGAAATCGCCGATCGCGGCGATCTTCTCGATCAGGTCGGGCTGCTCGATCCGCATATCCTTGTCGTCGGCCCGGACGGACAGCAGGCCGGAGGCGCGACGGGCGAGATCCGCCATGTCCAGCACCTCCTGCTCGACATCGAGATCGGCGCGCTCCACCGCCTCGAGATCGACCAGATCGTCGATCAGGCCGAGCAGGTGGCGGCCGGCATGGGCGATGTCGCCGGCATAGGCGTTGTAATCGGCGCGAACCGGCCCTTCGTCCTGCTCGCGGATCTGCTCCGCGGTGGCGACGATACGGTGGATCGGCACGCGCAGCGCGGTTTCGAGACGGCGCGCAAAGGCACTCTTGGCGTCGTTGGCGGCGGGCGGGATATCCAGCACCGGCTCGGGCTCGTCGGGCACGGCAAAGCCGCCGCCCCGGAACCCGGTCAGCCGGCCGGTCGGATCGATCAGCGGCACGCCCACCAACCGGAACCGGCGGGTCGATCCGCGCAGCGTCACGCGCTGATCCTCGAAGCCTTTCTGGTCGGCGAGCGCATCGAGCAGCGGCGGCCCGCCATCCGGCCCTTCCTCGAGAACGAACAGGCGGGTCAGCGCATCGCCCAGCACCGGGCCGGCGGTGTCGCCATCCAGCGCCTTCATGCCTTCGGCCGACAGCGAGGAGAGACGCAGCGTCGCGTCGGTTTCCCAGGTCCAGTCGGCCTCGGCCCGCACGAAGTCGGCATCGCGGGAGGAGGTGCGGATATTGGGCAGACCGGCCGCGGCGGCGCGGTGCTTCCAGCCGACGATCGCCAGGGCGACGTCGCTGCCCTCCGGCTTGGCCCGCACCCACAGATCGAGATCCTCCGCGCCATCCGCCGCGATCACCGCACGCGAGACCGGGATGGCGAGCCGCCGCACCAGCCGGGCCAGCGCCGCGAGCTGCGGCACCGCGAGCGGGCCGCCCCGCTCGCCGCCGGCCCGCGCGTGGAGATCGGCCAGCGCCGGATCGGCCGCGATCAGGCGGCCGTCGCCATCGACCAGGCCGTGGACGGGCTGTTCTTCGCTGCCCATCATCCGCGCCCTGCCAACGCGGCCAGCGCGTCGCGATAATGGGGTTCGAGCCGCGCCCGGCGCACCTCGGCGCGGGCGCGCTCGACCGGCAGGCCGGTATAGCCCTCGATCAAGCTCGCCGCCGCCTCGGCGGGATCGGGGCCGAAGCCGCGATCGAGCGCCAGAGCGAGCGCCAGCACCATCGCGGCGGCGATACCGCGCGCGACATCGCAGGCGCGCAGCAGCACGGCAAAGCGTGCGGCATCGGTCATCATCGCGCGCGCATCGTCGAACGGGATGCCGGCCCGCACCGCCAGCATCGATGCCAGGCTCGCGACACGGCCCGCCGCGAGCGTGCCCGCCAGCAGCGGATCGTCGAGCTGCCGGGCCGAATCGAGGCGATGCGCGAGGCGCATGGCAGCGGGCGCGATCCCCTCGCCATCGTCGATCGACGCCAGCGCCCGGGCGACCGCCGCCGACGCGGTGCGATGCAGCGCATCCTCCGCCGCGCCCTCGGCCAGCGCGCGATCGGACAGGCAGGCCGCGACCTGCCAGAACAGGGCATGGCGATCCTCGGCGGGGACATCGTGCAGCGGCAGCAGCGGATCGCCGGTGCGTTCGATCCGCGCCGCCTCGGCCGCGCGCACGGCAAAGCTTTCGGCCGCGAATTCGCCGCCGATCGGATCGAGCCGATGGGCGCCTGGCCCCTCATCCTCGCCGGCGCCGCGCACCAGCGCCGCCGCCAGCCGATATTCCTCGGCCCGCAGCAGAGCCGCCGCCGCCAGCCCGGAGCGGGCGAGCAGGCCGACCGCGACGAAACGATCACCCAGATCGCCATGGCGGCCACTATCGAAGCTCGGCTCGGCGCTCCGCAAGGCGATCTCGGCGGCGTCAATGACGGAACGGATCAACTGCCCCGCGCGCGCCCGCATCTCATCGTCGATGCCGAAAGCCGGGGGCCGGGCCAGTTCCACACCGGCGGCGGCGACCCGATCGCCGAGCAGTGCCTCCGCGCCATGCGCGGCCGACAGCAACGCGTCGCCCGAAGCCTGCGAGCCGGAATGGGGGGGCATGATCGGGGAAGGCGACGCGCTCATGGAGACAGCCCTAACGGGACGTCGTTAACACCTGCCTAAGCATGAACCCCGGAATGTCCAGGCTCAAGCGTTGCGATTCAACCGCGAACCGGCAAATGCCACCAACCGATGCTGGACGATCGCGAACGACGCGGCCGCATAGAGGCCCAACGCCGTCAGCCCCGCCATCGTCTGCGTGACCAGCGCGAACGGCACGAACAGCAGCGCCAGGGCATCGACATCGGCCACCCAGAGCGGCGCCGAAAGGCCACCCAGGCGGCGCAAAGCCCAGCGTTCGCGGGCCATCGCGATCATGATCGCCACCGTGCCGGCGCCCAGCACCAGCGGCGTCGCACTGCCCTCCATCCGATGCCAGGCGAAACCGAGCAGCCCGATCCCCATCGCCGCAGCCCGGGCCAGCGCCAGCCGATCGTCCGGCGCCGCCGGCGAAAGACGCAGACCGGCGAGCAGCCGCCCCGTCGAATCGAGCAATGCACCGAGAATGATCAGCACCAGCCCCGCGAGCAGCCAGCCCTTGAACAGCGCCGGCACCGCGAGCAGCGCAGCGGCGATGCCGGCCCAGCGCAGCCAGCGCGATTCGATCGGGCGATCGAGGATCACCCCCGCCACCAACCGGGCGATCGCACCATAAAGCAGCCGTGCCGGCCAGCCCTCTCCCGCCCGATCGACGCTGAAGCTCGCCTCGGTCGCCGCGCGCGCGCCGGCGCGGGAGCGCACCAGCATCGCCGGGAAGGCATCGGCCAGCCCGGCACCGTCGGCGATGTCCACCCGTCGTGCCGATCCGCCGACGGCGCGGCGGAGCAAGGTCGAGTGCAGATCCCAATCGCCCAGCATCGCCACCGTCTTGCGGAGCATATCGCCGGACACCAGCGCGAGCCCGCCCCAGCGCGTCGCCGCGTCGATCCGCTCGAACGGCCCGGGCGGCCCGCCCTCGCTGATCGTCAGCAAGGCCGGCGCCGTTCCGCCGACCAGGCGCGCGATCGCGCCGCTGCCGGCCACCGCGCCGTCCGCGAACACCAGCACGCGCTCGTCGGGGTGGAAGCGATCGGCGGCATCGCCGGCGCTGCGGGCCACATCGATGGTGATGCCGTCGCGGCGCAGCCGGTCGATCGCACCGGTCAGCCCGGCGGGCAGTCGCTCGACCAGCAGCACGACATGCTCGCAGCCGGCCAGCGCCGCGAGCCGCGCCTGCCGCTCCAGCAAGGTCCGCCCGGCGACCGCCAGCGTGCCGACGAGGCCGCTGCCATCGTCCGCCTCGCGTACCGCCGCGATCAGTGCTGCGAGCGCCATGCCCGTTCCCGCAATATCATTCCCTGAACCCACATCAGGTCGCGATAGCCGGACGGACACGTCGGCGCCAGTGACTCGCTGGCCAGCCCGCAGCCACTCGGTTCGCCGCGCGACCGTTCCATTCGACCTGTGTCATACTTCCGTTCCGCGCCGACGGGTGTAAGATCGCCGCCATGAACCAGGGGGCATATTGGGCGGGATCACCGCTACCATCCGACGGGCCGAAGGCCGTGCAATCCACCGAAGCACAGCCGGGCGAAGCGCATCTGGCCGCGGCGCTCACCGATCTGTACGACGAACCGCTGGCGCCGCCGCCGGCCAGCCGGGGCGAGAAGATCGTGCTCGGGCTGCTCGGCCTGGTCGCCTTCGTGTGGATCGCGGCGATGGTCGGCATGGCGATGAGCGCGCTCGGCGACCGCACGCTCGATCCGGTCGACGTGATGCGCGGCATCAGCGTCGCCTGCGGGCCGCTGGCGCTGATCGTGACTCTGCTGATCCTGTGGCAGCGCAATAACGCGCGCGAGGCGCAGCGTTTCGCCGATGTCGCGCGTGCGGTGCGGATGGAGAGCCTGGCCCTCGACGCGGTGCTCGGCCTCGCCTCGCGCCGCCTCTCGGAAGATCGCATCGCGGTCGCCGATCAGGCCGATCGCCTGCTGCTGCTCGCCGACCAGACCTCGCTCAAGCTGCGCGAAGCGACCGACGAGATCGCCCGCGAGATCGCCGAACTGGGCAGCCGCACCAAGGAACTCGACGCCACCGCCAGCACCGCGCGCGTCGACATGGGCGTGCTGCTCTCCGATCTGCCCCGCGCCGAGGAACAGACCCGCGCCCTGGCCGAGACGATCCGTTCGACCGGCGTCGGCGCCCATGAGCAGGCGGCCGCGCTCGACGCCGCGCTCGCCGGGCTCGCGACCCGCGCCCGCGATGCCGAGGATGGCGCGGCCGGTGCGGCCAACCGGCTCTCGGCCCAGCTCTCCCACATCGGCAGCGCCAGCGAGATCGCCGCGCGCGCGATCGAGGACGTGTCGCAGCGCATGACCGTCTCGGTCGACGGCGTGCTGGAGCGGGCGACCGATGCGGTGGAACGCACCCGTCAGGGCATCATCGCGCAGGGCGAAGCGATCGGCACGATGATCGATCGCGCCCAGGCCGCCTCCGAGGCCGCCGCCACCCAGGCCGCCGACGCGCTCGCCCGGCAGGACGGGCTCGGCACCGCGATGGTCGAGCGCATCCAGCGCGGCCTCGCCCATGTCGAGGCGCGCTTCGCCGAACTGGACGAGACCGGCCGCGCCCGCACCGAGCGGCTGGGCGATGCGCTCGGCCAGCTCGGTGGCCATGTCGAGCGGGTGATGGCCTCGCTCAACGACGGCGGCACCGCCGCGACCACCTTCATCAACCGCGCCGAGACCCTGCGTGGCGCGATCAACGCCTGCCTGGAAGAACTGGGCGAGACCTTGCCCGCAGCCCTCTCCACGCTGGAGGCGCAGGCCGCCCGCAGCCGCGATCTCATCGCCAGTGCCGGCCCGGAGGCCGAGAAGCTCCATCTCGCCGCCAAGGCCGCCTCCGACGCGCTGGACGCGGCCCGGATCGCGCTGGAGGAGCGCCGCACCGCGATCGACACGCTCTCCGATGCGATCGACACCCGCCTGGCTGCCGCGCGCGAAGGCACCACCACGCTCGGCGAGGCGATCACCCAGGTCGATGCCGAGGCGGCGCGTCTGGCCGACAGCACCAGCCCCAAGCTGGTCGATGCGCTGATCCGCGTCCGCGAGACCGCCACCCAGGCCGCCGAGCGCGCGCGCGAGGCACTCGGCACCATCATCCCCCGCAGCGCCGAGGCGCTCGGTGACGCCGGCCGCGAGGCGCTGGAGAAGGCGATCAGCGTCCAGGTCGAGGATCAGATCGCCAAGGTCGGCGCCGTCTCCGAAGCTGCCGTCGAAGCGGCCCGCGCCGCCGGATCGCGGCTGGAGGAACAGCTCGCCCGGATCGCCGAGACCAGCGCCTCGGTCGATGCCCAGATCACCGAGGGCAAGGACATGGTCGAGAGCCACGATCGCGACAATTTCTCGCGCCGCGTGGCCTTGCTGATCGACTCGCTGAACTCGACCTCGATCGACGTCACCAAATTGCTCTCCAACGAAGCCAGCGACAGCGCCTGGGCCTCCTATCTGCGCGGCGATCGCGGCGTGTTCACGCGCCGCGCGGTCAAGCTGATCGAGGGCGGCGAAGCCCGCGAGATCGCCCGCCATTATGAGGAAGAGCCGGAGTTCCGCGAGCAGGTGAACCGCTACGTCCATGATTTCGAGACGCTGCTGCGCCCGATCCTTGCGACCCGCGACGGATCGACGCTGGCGGTGATCCTGCTCTCGTCGGACATGGGCAAGCTCTACGTCGCGCTGGCGCAGGCGATCGAGCGGCTGCGGGCATAGCCGCCCGCGCCGTTCGTCGCGGGTAGACACCTCCTATTCCCGTGCTCCGTTCGGCCTGAGCGCAGTCGAAGGCCATGCCCGGCGGTAGCGGCACTTCGACTTCGCTCAGTGCGAACGGCGGTGGGAAGCTACGGCGGATCGGAATTGGGTTTTCCGTTCTCCCCGCCTGCACGGAGAATGGCACGGATTTCGGTTGGCCGCCGCGCAGCGCGAACGGAGCATAGCTCCGCCTGAAAATGGCGCGTCAGCCCCCCATCACGGCAACCGGTCCACCGCGCTGTTCGGAATGGCGACGTCGAGCCAGCCGGCCCGATAGATTCCGTAGAAGCTGCCGGTGAGGATCAGCGCGACGATCGTGGTGCGGATCACGATCTGCCAGGGCCGGAAGATATAGGGTGCGCTCTCGGCATGGCCCGGCGGCATCGTCTCGCCCGCCTCGTCCGCGGTGTTGGCGCTGAACGGCAGCACCGCGAACAGCGTCATGAACCAGCACAGGAAGAAGATCGCGAGCAGCGAGAACCAGCGCATGGGGTGTCCTTCAGCCCTCCCCCGCGCAGCGGGAGAGGGCACCAGGATCACACCCGCATCAGCAGGACGTCAACCACCGGCTTCTTGCCGGTCCACGAGGTCGCCTTGCGACGCACCGCCAGCCGGATCGATTCCTTGAGCTTGGTCTCGTCGCGCGGCGCCTTCTCCAGCGCGTCCAGCACCGCCTCGGCGGCATCCTCGATGAAGTCCTCGCGATCCTCCTCCACCGGCAGGCCCTGCACGGCGATCTGCGGACGGCTCTTGGCGCGGTTGCCCTTGTCGAGCACCACCGCCACCGAGATGATGCCGTTGGCCGCCAGCTTGCGGCGATCGCTCATCGTCGTGCCATTGGCCGGCAGGATAACGTCGCCATCGAGCACCAGCCGCCCGGCGCGCTCGCGGCGGATGATCTTGGGGCCGTCCGGCGCCAGCCGCACGACATCGCCATTCATCTGGACGATCTGGCGCGGCACGCCGATCGCAGCGGCGAGCCGCGCATGTTCGGCCATGTGGCGGCGCTCGCCATGCACCGGCACGACAATCTCGGGCTTGAGCCAGCCATAGAGCGTCTCGATCTCGGGGCGGCCCGGATGGCCGGAGACGTGGATATGCGCCTGCCGCTCGGTCACCATGCGGATGCCGCGGCCGGCCAGCGCATTCTGGACGATGCCGATCGCATCCTCGTTGCCGGGGATCTGCTTGGACGAGAACATCACCGTATCGCCCTCGCTGAGCTTCAGGCGATGGCTGTCATGCGCGATCCGGCTGAGCGCGGCGCGCGCCTCGCCCTGTCCGCCGGTGGCGATGATCATCAGATCCTTGGGCGGCACCCGCATCGCCGCGTCGAAATCGATCGTCGGCGGGAAATCGAGCAGATAGCCCGCCGCCTTGGCGATCTTGATGATACGATCGAGCGAGCGCCCGGCGACGCAGACCTGTCGGTTGGTCGCCACCGCGACCTGCCCCAGCGTCTGGAGGCGCGCGGCGTTGGAGGCGAAGGTGGTGACCAGCACGCGCTTGTCGGCGGCGGCCACGAACTTCTCGAGGTCGGCGCGGACGCTGGCCTCGGAGCCAGACGCCTTGTCGTTGAACACGTTGGTGCTGTCGCCCATCAGCGCCAGCACGCCCTTCTTGCCGATCGCCTTCAGCGTCTCGGCGCTGGCCGGCTCGCCGATCACCGGCGTGTCGTCCAGTTTCCAGTCGCCGGTGTGGAAGACACGACCGAACGGGCTGTCGATCAGCAGGGCGTTCATCTCGGGAATCGAATGCGCCAGCGGCACCCATTCCACCGAGAAGGGGCCGATCTTGACCGGCTGGCCGGCCTTGACGACCTTCACCTTGACGCGATCGGTCAGGCCTTCCTCGTCCAGCTTGGCGCGGATCAGGCCGGCGGTGAAGATGGTCGCATAGATCGGCACGCCGAGCTCGAGCGCCATATAGGGGATCGCCCCGATATGATCCTCATGGCCATGGGTGATGACGAGGCCGAGCAGGTCTTCCTGCCGCTCCTCGATGAAGGCCAGGTCGGGCAGCACGATGTCGATGCCGGGATAGGCCGGATCGGCGAAGCTGAGGCCGAGATCGGCCATCAGCCACTTGCCGCGGCAGCCATAGAGATTGACGTTCATGCCGATCTCCCCCGAGCCGCCGAGGGCCAGGAACAGGAGTTCGTCTCCGGGTGTGGTCAAATCATTGTCCTTGGGTGTCGGCCCATCTGCGATACAGCATCGCGAGGCCGGTGATGGTGAGATCGGGTTCGACCGTGTCGAACACCGAACTATGTTCGTCGAACAGGGTTGCAAGGCCGCCAGTGGAAATCACCTTGGCTGGGCGGCCGATTTCAGCCTTGATACGGGCCACGAGACCCTCGATCATCGCGATATAGCCCCAATAGATGCCGCTGAGCATCGCATCCTGGGTGTTGCGGCCGATCACGGCCGCCTTTTCGGGCACTTCGATGGCGATCCGGGGCAGCCGGGCGGCGGCCGCGAACAGCGCATCGAGCGAGAGGTTGATGCCGGGCGCGATCACGCCGCCCTTATAGGCGCCGGAATAATCCACCACGTCGAAGGTGGTGGCGGTGCCGAAATCGATCACGATCAGATCGCCGCCGTGCAGCGCATGGGCCGCGATGGCGTTGACGACGCGATCGGCGCCCACCGCCTGCGGCTCGTCGAGATCGATCGGGATGCCCCATTCCACCGGCGCGCGGCCGGCGATCAGCGGGACGACATCGAAATATTTGGTCGACAGCACTTCGAGATTGTGGAGCGCGCGCGGCACCACCGTGCAGATGATCACCGCCGACACCTGGGTACGGTGATAGCCCTCGATCTCGATCAGCTGATTGAGCCACACCACATATTCGTCGGCCGTGCGGCGCGGATCGGTGGCGATCCGCCAGCGCGTGCGGATCTCCCCGCCCTCGACCAGCGCGAAGACGACATTGGTATTCCCGGCATCAATCGCAAGCAGCATCGGGTCTCAATCCCGGATCAGGAAGATATCGGCGGCGTGGATGACATGGACGGAGCCATCCGCCAAGCGAAGCCTGAGCGCGCCCTGCTGATCCAGACCATCGAACAGTCCATCGAAGCTGGTGCCGTCGGGCAGGCGCGCGCTCAGCGCAGCGCCGATCGGGTGCGCCTTCTCCAGCCAGCGGGTGCGGATCGGGGCCAGCCCTTCGGCCCGCCAGCGGTACAGCCAGCGGCCGAAACTGTCCGCCAGGGTCGCCAGGAAGACATCCGGGTCGGGCGCGCTGCCGGTGATCGCGGCGATGCTCGTGGTCGGGCGATCGACGGCGTCCGGATGATGCGCGAGGTTCAGGCCGAAGCCGATCACCACCGCATCCCCATGACGCTCCAGCAGAATGCCCGAGAGCTTGGCGCCGCCGATCAGAAGATCATTGGGCCATTTGATCTGCACGCCGCCGACGAAGGTTTCCGCCGCCTCCTGCAACGCCACCGCGGCGACCAGCGCCAGCGTCGAGGCCGGCGGATCCTGGCGACCGAGCCGCACCAGCGTGCTGGCCGACAGATTGCCCGGCGGCGCTATCCATGGCCGCCCCTGCCGGCCCCGGCCGGCGCTCTGGCGCACGGCGCGCAGCCACAGGCCTTCGGCGGCTCCCGCTCGCGCGAGAACCGCCACATCGTCATTGGTGGACCCTGTCTCTTCGACAGTGCGAAGGTCGGCGATCGCCCCGCTACCTCAGAACAGCGAGGAGGCGGCGCTGAGCGTCGCGCTATCCATCACCGGGATCAGCAGATAGCCCAGCGGCGAGGCGAACAGCGCGGCCATCGTGATCAGCACCGCTTCGGTGGTGGAACGGCTCGGCGCCATCTCGACATCGCCCGGCGCATCGAAATAGAGCGTCTTCACGATCTTGAGATAATAGAAGGCACCGATCACCGAGGTTGCGATGCCGATCAGCGCCAGCGGCCAGAAGCCGCCGATCACCAGCGCCGAAAACACCTCCCACTTCCCCATGAAGCCGAAGAAGGGCGGGATGCCGGCGGTGCTGAACATGAAGATCGCGAAGGCGGCGGACAAGCCCGGCCGCGAACGCGACAGGCCGGCGAGCGCGCTGATCTGCTCGGTCGGCTGGCCGTCTTTGGTCCGCATCTGGAGCACGCAGATCAGCGAGCCGAGCGTCACCGCCGCATAGATGGCCAGATAGAACAGCACCGATGCCGCGCCGATCTTGCTGCCCGGCACCAGGCCGAACAGGATGAAGCCGACATTGTTGATCGACGAGTAAGCGAGCAGCCGCTTGATGTTGGTCTGGCCGACGGCCGCGACCGCGCCGAACACGGTGGAGGCCAGCGCGCAGAAGATCACGATCTGCTGCCACTGTCCGGTCGCCGGGCCGAGCGCCTGGATCGCGAACCGCACGGTCAGCACCATCGCCGCGATCTTGGGGGCCGAGGCGAAGAAGGCGGTCACCGGGGTCGGCGCGCCTTCATAGACGTCCGGCGTCCACATGTGGAACGGCACCGCCGAAACCTTGAACGCGAGACCGGCCAGCACGAACACCAGGCCGAACAGCAGGCCGATGCCGACGCCGCCCTTCATCGCGACGGCGATGCCGGCGAAGCTGGTGGTGCCGGAGAAGCCGTAGAGCAGCGAAATGCCGTAGAGCAGGATGCCGGATGCCAGCGCGCCGAGGATGAAATATTTCAGGCCGGCTTCCGCCGAGCGCCCATCCCGGCGGAGGAACGCCGCCAGCACGTAGGAGGCCAGGCTGTTGAGCTCGAGGCCGATATAGAGCGTCAGCAGATCGGTCGCCGAGACCATGATGCTCATGCCGACGACCGCCAGCAGGATCAACACGCCGAACTCGGCGCGCATCGCTTCGCGATCGGTGACGAAGAAGCCGGGCGCGATCAGGATCGCGACGGCCGCGGCGGCGTAGATGAGCAGCTTGGCGAAACCGCCGAAGGCATCGGCATGGAACATGCCGGCAAAGTCGCTCTGCCCCGAAATCGGTGCGCCGATCAGGCTGATCCCGGCGATGGCGAGAACGCCGACGCTCAGCCAGCCGATCAGCGGCGCCGCCTTGTCCCCGGCCCAGGCCGAGACCAGCATCAGGACGATCGCGCCGACCGCCAGGATTTCCTCAGGCCGGTACAGCGCGAAGGACGATACGTAATCCATGATCTCAATGCTCCCCGGCGGCAGCGGTCGCCGCCGGCACGTTATTGGCCTTCAGCGCGGAATCGCTGGGGGGCGCATAATGGTCGATCCGCGAAATCAGGCGGCCCACATCCGGGCGGATCACGCGCAGGAAGCTTTCCGGATAGACGCCCATCCACAGCACCACGGCCGCGATCGGCGCGAACATCGCCCATTCGCGCGGACGCAGATCGAACATTGCGGCGGCATCGGGATGCTTCAGCGGGCCGAAGATCACGCGCCGGCACAGATAGAGCATATAGGCCGCGCTGGTGATGATGCTCGTCGTGGCGATCACCGCCGCCCAGGACGACCGATGATAGAGGCCGATCATCGACAGCAGCTCGCCCGGGAAGCTGGACAGCCCCGGCAGGCCGATCGACGCCATGCTGAAGAACAGCAGGAAGGTGGCGAACACCGGCATATTGCGCGCCAGTCCGCCGAACCGATCAATCTCGCGGGTGTGCAGGCGATCATAGATCACGCCGACGCACAGGAACAGCGCACCGGAGACGAGACCATGGGCGAACATGATCATCAGCGCGCCCTCGATTCCCTCCTCGTTGAAGGTGAACAGCGCCATCGTGACGATCGCCATATGCGCGACGGACGAATAGGCGATGAGCTTCTTCATGTCCTGCTGCACCAGCGCGACGAGCGAGGTGTAGACGACCGCGATCAGCGAGAGGGCGAAAATCAGCCACATATAATCGGCCGACGCATCCGGGAACATCGGCAGCGAGAAGCGCAGGAAACCGTAACCGCCGAGCTTGAGCATCACCGCCGCGAGATCGACCGACGCTGCCGTCGGCGCCTGGACGTGGGCATCGGGCAGCCAGGTATGCACCGGCCACATCGGCGTCTTCACCGCGAACGAGGCGAAGAAGGCGAAGAACAGCCAGGTCTGCTCGGTTCGCGAGAAATCATGCTGCATCAGCGTCGGGATGTACGTCGTGCCCGCCTTGTTCGCCATGTAGAGCATCGCGATCATCATCAGCAACGAGCCGAGCAGCGTGTAGAGGAAGAATTTGTAGCTCGCATAGAAGCGACGCCGGCCACCCCATATGCCGATCAGCATGAACATCGGGACCAGGCTGCCCTCGAACATGATGTAGAACAGGAACAGATCCTGCGCCATGAATACGCCGAGCAGCATCAGCTCGACGATCATGAACATGCCCATGAACTCGGGCACGCGATCGGTGATCGAGCGCCACGAGGCCAGCACGCACATCGGGGTGAGGAACACCGTCATCACGATCAGCAGCATCGCGATGCCATCGACGCCCAGCGACCAGGAGAAGCGCCCGAACAGATCCTTGTGCTCGATGAACTGCCAGGAGGTATCGGCATGGAGATCGAACTGCGTCCACAGCAGGACACCGAAGCCGAGATCGATGAGCGTGACCGCAAGCGCGGTGACCCGCGCATTCTGCGCCCGCCATTCCGGGGTGCCCGGCGCCAGGAAACACCAGAAGGCGCCCAGCAGCGGGAACAGCATCATCAGGGACAGGATCGGAAAACCGAGCTGGTTGATGCCGATATCGGTCATGTGGAGCTGGTTCATGCGTTTGTACCAGCCTGCTTCTGTCGGTGGAAATTGGTCATCGGGTGACAGCCCAGGTCGCAACGCCTGCCAGGCCGAGCAGCATGACAAGGGCGTAGGTGTAAACATAGCCCGACTGGAGACGAGCCGTGATGCGGTTTCCGTAGACGATCAGCGCCGACAGCCCATCCGGGCCGAAGCGATCGATGGTCCCCTCGTCGCCCTGCTTCCAGAAGAAGCGGCCGAGCCAGAAGGCGGGCTTCACGAACAGGACGTCGTAAAGCTCGTCGAAATACCATTTGTGGAACAGGAACAGGTAGAGCGGCCGGAAGGTCGCGGCGAACCGGCCCGGGATCGAGGTGTTGCGGATATAGGCCCAGAAGGCGAGCAGCAAGCCGATCAGCATCACGATCGTCGGCGCCAGCGCGACCGCACCGATCTGCTCGGATGCCTCATGGAGATGCGCGCTATAGGCGATCGCACCCTGCCAATATTCCCCGTTGAGGAACGGCTTGGCGAAGAAGAAGCCGGAGAACACTGCGCCGACGCTTAAGAACACCAGCGGCACCGTCATCACCCAGGGGCTTTCGTGGGGATGATAGCCCAGCGTGCCCTCCTCCACCTCGGTGAAGCCCCGCATGTCGATCGCGTGCTCGGGCACCTCGGGCGTCACCTGATGGACGTCCTCGGCGTCACGGGCGTGGGCGGCATGACCGGCATCGGCATGGTCATGCCCGGCATGGGCCGCATGCTGGATATTCTCCGACGCCGCCCAGCGCGGCTTGCCGAAGAAGGTCAGGAAGATCAGCCGCCACGAATAGAAGCTCGTCAGCAGCGCCGCGAACACGCCCATGAACCACGCGAAATAGCCGGTCTGCGTGCCGGACGCGAAGGCCGACGCGATGATCGCATCCTTCGAATAGAAGCCGGCGAAGCCGAACAGCCCTTCGATGCCGACGCCGGTGATCGCCAGCGTGCCGGCCACCATCGCCCAGAAGGTCAGCGGGATATGTTTCCGCAGGCCGCCATAATAGCGCATGTCCTGCTCATGGTGCATCGCGTTGATCACCGAGCCGGCCGACAGGAACAGCAGCGCCTTGAAGAAGGCGTGGGTGAACAGGTGGAACATCGCCGCACCGAAGGCGCCGACGCCGGCCGCGAAGAACATGTAGCCGAGCTGCGAGCAGGTCGAATAGGCGATCACCCGCTTGATGTCGGTCTGCGTCGTGCCGATCGTCGCCGCGAAGAAGCAGGTCAGCGCGCCCACCACCGTCACCACCGTCATCGCGACGGGGCTGGTCACGAACATCGGCGACAGGCGGCAGACCATGAACACGCCGGCGGTCACCATGGTGGCGGCGTGGATCAGCGCCGACACCGGGGTCGGGCCTTCCATCGCGTCCGGCAGCCAGGTGTGCAGGCCGATCTGGGCCGACTTGCCCATCGCGCCGATGAACAGCAGCAGGCACAGCAGGGTCATCGTATCGACGCGCGCGCCCATGAAGCCGATCGTCGATCCGGCCATATGCGGCGCGGCGGCGAGGATATCGGGGATCGAGACGGTGCCGAACACCAGGAACGTGCCGAAGATGCCGAGCGAGAAGCCGAAATCGCCGACGCGGTTGACCACGAACGCCTTGATCGCCGCCTTGTTGGCGCTCGGCTTGGCATACCAGAAGCCGATCAGCAGATAGGATGCGAGGCCGACGCCTTCCCAGCCGACGAACATCTGGACGAGATTGTTGGCCGTCACGAGCATCAGCATCATGAAGGTGAACAGCGACAGATAGGCGAAGAAGCGCGGCTGATCCGGGTCTTCCGCCATGTAGCCCCAGCTATACAGGTGGACGAGCGCCGAGACGCTGGTGATCACCACCAGCATCACCGCCGCAAGGCTGTCGACGCGCAACGCCCAGTCGGCGTGGAACGTGCCCGAGTGGATGAAGGTGAACACCGGCGCGACATAGGCATGCTCGGTGCCCGCGAGGAACTTCGGGAAGATCGTCCAGGCGATCGCGCACGATGCGAACAGCGCGCCGGTGGTCACGATCTTGGCGGCGACATTGCCGATGGTGCGGTTGCCGAGGCCGGCGATGACCGCCGCCAGCAGCGGCAGGAAGACGAGGAGCTGGATCACGGCGTCAGCCCTTCATCCGATTGATGTCATCGACCGCGATGGTGCCGCGGCCACGGAAGTAGATGACGAGGATGGCGAGCCCGATCGCCGCCTCGCCCGCCGCCACGGTCAGCACGAACATCGCGAAGATCTGGCCGACCAGATCGTGCAGGAAGGCCGAGAAGGCCACCAGATTGATGTTCACGCTGAGCAGGATCAGCTCGATCGCCATCAGGATGATGATCACATTCTTGCGGTTGATGAAGATGCCCAGCACCCCCATCACGAACAGGATCGCCGAGACGGCGAGATAATGCTGCAATCCGATCATGCGCGCAGCGCTCCGCTAATCCGCTCATCCTGAGCTTGTCGAAGGATCACAGCTCGACTCCCTGGCCCACGGCCGGCTTGGTCATGCGGGTGGCGTCCTGGGGACGACGGCGGTTCTGGGCACCGATATTCTGCTTGCGGACGCCGCCGCGGGCCCGGTGGGTCAGCACGATCGCCCCGATCATCGCGACCAGCAGGACGAGGCCCGCCCCCTCGAACGCGAACAGGTAGCGCGTGTAGAGCAATGCGCCGAGCGCCTCGATATTGGGCACGTCGGCCGGCGCCGGCGCGATCCGGCTGGCGAGCTGGATCGGCCCCGCCGTCCACGCCTGCCCGGCGATCACGATCTCGGCCGCCATCACGATCGCGAGCAGCAGGCCCAGCACCGCATATTTGGCGAAGCCCGCCCGCAATTCGCTGAAATCGATGTCGAGCATCATCACCACGAACAGGAACAGCACCGCGACCGCACCGACATAGACGATGAGCAGGAGCATCGCGATGAACTCCGCACCGACCAGCAGCATCAGCCCCGCCGCATTGAAGAAGGCGAGGATGAGCCACAGCACCGAGTGCACCGGGTTGCGCGCCGTGATGGTCAGCGCTGCGGACAGCACCACCATGATGGCGAACAGGTAGAAGGCGAGGATCTGGATCACGGTGCCGGCTGGCTCCCCTGGATTCGGTACGGGCGATTAACGATAGGGTGCGTCTGCGGCAAGGTTCGCGGCGATCGCCCGCTCCCACCTGTCGCCATTGTCGAGCAGCTTGCCCTTGTCGAAGATCAGCTCTTCGCGGGTTTCGGTCGAATATTCGAAATTCGGCCCTTCCACGATCGCGTCGACCGGGCAGGCTTCCTGGCAGAAGCCGCAATAGATGCACTTGGTCATGTCGATGTCGTAGCGCGTGGTGCGGCGGCTGCCGTCGTCGCGCGGTTCGGCCTCGATGGTGATCGCCTGCGCCGGGCAGACCGCCTCGCACAGCTTGCACGCGATGCAGCGCTCTTCGCCGTTGGGATAGCGGCGCAGCGCATGTTCGCCGCGGAAGCGCGGGCTGAGCGGGTTCTTCTCGAACGGATAGTTGATCGTCGCCTTCTTCTTGAAGAAATACTTCAAGGTCAGCGTGTGGCCCTTCAACAGCTCCCAGAGCGTGAAGGATTTGACGTAATAAGCCAGGCTCATGTCGTCAGCCTCCGATCGGGTGGTAGCGGGTCAGCATCAGCCAGCCCGAGACGAGGAACACGAAGAACAGCGACAGCGGCAGGAAGATCTTCCAGCCCAGCCGCATCAGCTGATCGTAGCGGTAGCGCGGCAGCGTCGCCTTCACCCACGAGAAGATGAAGAAGAAGATCGCGATCTTGAGGAAGATCCAGAACAGGCCGAGGCCGATCGTGGTGCCGGGGATGTGGTAGAGGAACGGCAGGTCGAGCGGCGGCAGCCAGCCCCCCCAGAACAGGGTCGCGTTGAGCGCGCACATCAGGATGACGTTGGCATATTCGCCGAGCCAGTAGAGCGCGAAGCTCATCGACGAATATTCGGTCTGGTAGCCGGCGACGAGTTCGCTCTCCGCCTCGGTCAGATCGAACGGGGTGCGGCTGGTTTCCGCCATCGACGAGATCAGGAACACCACCGCCATCGGGAAGAGCAGCGGATTGAAGCCATTGGCGTTGATGAAGCCGAGCACCTCGCCCTTCTGCGCCAGCACGATGGTCTGCATGTTGAAGCTGCCGGCCCACATCACCACCGAGATCAGCACGAAGCCGATCGCGACCTCATAGCTCACCATCTGCGCGGCGGCGCGGATCGCGGAATAGAAGGGATATTTGGAATTGGAGGCCCAACCCGCGAGGATCACGCCATAGACGCCCAGCGACGAGGCCGCGAGGATGTAGAGCAGGCCGATATTGATGTTGGCCAGCACCGAATAGGAACTGAACGGGATCACCGCCCAGGCGATCAGCGCCACCGTGAAGGTGATGATCGGCGCGATCAGGAACAGCGTCCGGTTCGCGGCCGCCGGCACGATGGTTTCCTGCAGGAACACCTTCAGGCCATCCGCGAAGGACTGGAGCAGGCCGAACGGGCCGACCACGTTGGGGCCGCGGCGCAGCGCGATCGCCGCCCAGATCTTGCGATCGGCATAGATGATCATTGCGACCGCCAGCATCACCGGCAGCGCGATCACCAGGATGTCGATGATCGTCGCGATGAAATAGGCCCAGCCATAAGGCAGGGCGGAAAACCAGGAGATCATTCTGCGGCCTCCGCGAAGGTCTGGCCATGGAGCAGTTCGGCGGAACAGCGCTGCATGGTGGGCGACGAGCGGGCGATCGGATTGGTGAGATAGAAATCGGTGATCGGGTAGACGATCGCACCGGAGACGTCACCGCCCTTGGGCGCCGGATCGAGCGCACCGGCGAGGTGGATGCCCTCCTCCGCCAGCGCCGGATAGTCGGCGTAGATCGTCGCCCGCAGTTCGCCGAGATTGTCGAACGGCAGCGTCTTGCCCAGCACGCCCGACAGCGCGCGCAGGATCGTCCAGTCCTCGCGGGCATCGCCCACCGGGAACACGGCACGCTCGGTTCGCTGCACGCGGCCCTCCATGTTCACCCAGGTGCCCGGCTTCTCGACATAGGTCGCGCCCGGCAGAATGACGTCGGCGGCGTGGGCGCCGCGATCGCCATGGGTGCCGATGTAGACGGTGAAACCCGCACCGATGGCGGCGAGATCGGTCTCATCGACGCCGAGCGCGAACAGCAGCCCGGGCGCCGCCGCCGCCACCGCGCCGAGACCACCCTCGGTGGTGAAGCCGAGGTCCAGCGCGCCGACGCGGCCGGCGGCGGTGTGGAGCAGGCCGAAGCCCGCGCCCAGCGCCGAGGCGACCTGCCGGGCCGCGCCATAGCCGCCCTCGATCGCGCAGGCGCCCATGCCGGCGATGACGATGACGCCCTCGCCCGCCAGGCTCTCCGGCAGCTCGTTCAGCGCCGAGATATCCGCGCCAAGCCATTGGACCGGATAGGTAAGATCCACTTCGGGGCCGACGGCATAGACCGTCGCGCCCTTCTTGATCGCCTTGCGGATGCGGGTGTTGACCAGCGGCGCTTCCCAGCGCGGATTGGCGCCGACCAGCAGGATCGCCTTGGCGGTCTCGACGCCGGCGATGGTCGGGTTGAAGCGATAGGAGGCCGGGTTGGATACGTCGTACAGGGCGCCATCGACGCGCGCCTCATGCAAGTCCGAGCCAAAGGCGCCCAGCAACTGCTTGAGAGCATAGACGCTTTCGACCTCGGCGAGATCACCGGCGAGGCCCGCGACCTGGTGGCCGGCGAGGCCTTCGGCGGCCCTGGCGATCGCCTGGAACGCCTCGTCCCACGTCGCTGCCCGCAGCTTGCCGTCGATGCGGATATAGGGCTTGTCGATGCGGTTGCGGACGAGGCCGTCGACGGCATGGCGCGTCTTGTCCGACGCCCACTCCTCGTTGACGTCCTCGTTGACGCGCGGCAGCGCGCGCAGCACCTGGCGGCCCCGGCTGTCAAGCCGCACGTTGGTGCCGATCGCATCCATCACGTCGATGCCGGGTGTCTTCTTCAGCTCCCACGGCCGCGCCTCGAAGGCATAGGGCTTGGAGGTCAGCGCGCCGACCGGGCAGAGATCGACCACATTGCCGGACAGCTCGCTGGTCGCGGCCTTTTCCAGATAGGTGGTGATCTGCATGTTCTCGCCGCGATAGATCGCGCCAATCTCTTCCACGCCCGCCACTTCCTCGGCGAAGCGCACGCAGCGCGTGCATTGGATGCAGCGCGTCATCTGGGTCCGCACGATCGGCCCCATATATTTCTCGGTCACCGCCCGCTTATTCTCGTCGAAGCGACTGTGGCCCTTGCCATAGGCGATCGACTGATCCTGGAGGTCGCACTCGCCGCCCTGGTCGCAGATCGGGCAATCGAGGGGGTGGTTGATCAGGAGGAACTCCATCACCCCTTCCCGCGCCTTCTTGACCATCGCCGAGTTGGTGAAGATCTCCTGCTTGTCGGCCGCCGGCAGCGCGCAGGATGCCTGCGGCTTGGGCGGCCCCGGCTTCACCTCGACCAGGCACATCCGGCAATTGCCGGCGATCGAGAGGCGCTCGTGATAGCAGAAGCGCGGGACTTCCTTGCCGGCCGCCTCGCACGCCTGCAGCACGGTGGCGCCTGCGGGGACTTCGACTTCGATCCCATCGACTGTGAGTTTGGGCATATTCTCAGTTTCCTGCCGACGTGGGCGCCGGATCGTTCAACAAGCGATAGGTGGCCAGCGCGAGGCGCGCCCGCATCGCCACTGGATTGGCGGCAACCACCTTATCCTTCGGCGCACATATGGTCTGCGTGTCCTGCAAGGCGGCCAGGCGGCCCTGCTCGTCGCGGCTGGCAGGCTTGGAGGCGAGCAACGCCCAGACGTCGCCGGCCTTCTCCTTGATCACGCAGCGCGGCATCGTGTCGACATGGTCCACCGACGCCTTCTGTTCGATCTGCTGCGCCGTCACCCCCTGCCGCTTCATCACCGCCTCGGCCATGTCGCCCGCGAAGACGATCTGGTTGAAGCGCAGCTTGCCGCCACGGGGAACGCAATCGCGATGGGACAGGGCGAAGGTGCGCACCGCCTTCTTATAGGCGTCGGTGGTATAGTCCGCCGCCAGCAGCGTCCGGGCTTCGGCCGGGTCACGGGCCACCACGCATTGCGCGTAGACGGCCATGACCTGCACCGCCACCGGATCGACCGGCGGCTCCTCGAAGCTGACGATCGGACGCGCCGCGCCGATCAGCGCGATGCCTGCCATTCCCACCAGAAGAGGCAAGACGAACTTCATTCCGCCGCCACCGCCAGCGGGGCCGCACCGCCCTGCTTGGCGAGGATGCGGCGTTCGATCTCCGGGCGGAAATGCCGGATCAGGCCCTGGATCGGCCATGCCGCCGCGTCGCCGAGCGCGCAGATGGTATGGCCTTCGACCTGCTTGGTCACTTCCTGGAGCATGTCGATCTCGGAGATGTCGGCATTGCCTTCGCGCAGCCGCTCCATCACCCGCCACATCCAGCCGGTGCCCTCGCGGCACGGCGTGCATTGGCCGCAGCTCTCATGCTTGTAGAAATAGCTGATCCGGCTGATCGCGCGGACGATATCGGTGGACTTGTCCATCACGATCACCGCCGCCGTGCCGAGGCCGGAGCCGAGCGCGCGCAGACCGTCATAGTCCATCACCGCGTCCATCATCTGCGCCGCCGGCACCAGCGGCACCGACGAGCCGCCGGGGATCACGGCCAGCAGATTGTCCCAGCCGCCACGGATGCCGCCGGCGTGCTTTTCGATCAGCTCGCGGAACGGGATGCTCATCGATTCCTCGACGACGCAGGGGCGGTTCACATGGCCGCTGATCTGGAACAGCTTGGTGCCGCGATTGTTCTCGTTGCCGAAGCTTGAGAACCACGCCGCACCGCGCCGCAGGATGGTCGGCGCGACCGAGATGCTCTCGACATTGTTCACGGTCGTCGGGCAGCCATAGAGGCCGGCGCCGGCCGGGAATGGCGGCTTCAGGCGCGGCTGGCCCTTCTTGCCCTCCAGGCTCTCCAGCATCGCGGTTTCTTCGCCGCAGATATAGGCGCCGGCGCCGCGATGGACGAACACGTCGAAATCATAGCCAGACCCGCAGGCATTCTTGCCGAGGAAGCCCTTGGCATAGGCCTCGGCGACGGCGGCGAACAGCGTCTCGGCCTCGCGGATATATTCGCCGCGGACGTAGATATAGGCGGCGCGTGCATGCATCGCGAAACCGGCGACCAGCGCGCCCTCGACCAGCTTGTGCGGATCGTGGCGCAGGATCTCGCGATCCTTGCACGAACCCGGCTCGCTCTCGTCGGCGTTGATGACGAGGAAGTTGGGTTTGCCCGGCTTCGGCTCCTTGGGCATGAAGCTCCACTTCATGCCGGTCGGGAAGCCGGCGCCACCGCGCCCGCGCAACCCGCTGTCCTTCATGATCTGGATGATCGCGTCCGGCCCGAGATCGAGCAGTACCTTGGTGTTATCCCAGTCGCCCCGCTTCATGGCGGCGTCGATCGTCCACGGCTGGTAGCCGTAGAGATTGGTGAAGATGCGGTCCTTGTCCTCCAGCATCGCTCAGCGACCCTTCCCCACAAGCTTCTCCGCTACAAAATAGGCGACCACGCCCAGGGCGATCGCGATGATGATACCCAGCGCCATGACCATCAGCTTGATGAGCAGGATCGCCAGAATGACGGCAACGACGAGGCCGATCAGCGCCGGCATCACCAGGCACCCCGATAATCATGGTTTTCGGACACCATGTCGATCAGCGAGGTCGGCCCACCCTCGGGTGCGCTGTTGTGGCGATTGATCTGCGGCCCGGCCTTGGGCTGCCGCCCGTCGGCCAGCGCCTCGAGCACGGCGACAGTGCTGTCATAGGTGAGATCTTCGAAATTATCGTCGTTGATCTGGACCATCGGCGCATTGGCGCAATTGCCCATGCACTCGACCTCGGTGAGCGTGAACAGGCCGTCCGGCGTGGTCTTGCCCTTGACGAGGCCCTTGTTCTTGCAGGCCGCCAGCACGTCATCCGATCCGCGCAACATGCACGGCGTCGTGCCGCACACCTGCACATGATAGCGGCCGACCGGCGCGAGGTTGAACATCGTGTAGAAGGTCGCGACCTCGTAGACGCGCATATAGGGCACGCCGATCTGGCGGGCGACATATTCGATCACGGGAACCGGCAACCAGCCCTGCGTCTGCGTCTCCGCGCCGACCTGGCGCTGGGCGAGATCGAGGAACGGGATCGATGCGGACTGCTCGCGCCCTTTGGGATAGCGCGACAGGATAATCTTGGCCTTCTCGGCGCTCTCGGCATTCCATTCGAAGGCGCCCCAGCGTGCGCGGGTCTCGGCCTCGTCGGGGATGTGGGCTGCGTCAGACATTATCGTACGAACTCCACGCGATCGATCAGATCGTCGCTGAAGGAATAGATCGAGACCACCTCGAAGGGCTCGCCCGCCGCCGTCCGCCAGACCTTTTCGTGCAGAACGACATGGTCGCCCAGCTCGTGGCCGGCGAGAATTTCGGCGCGATTCTCGGGAAAATCCGCGAAGGTCTTGCCATTGCCGGTGCGCACCGCATCGCGGCCCGCGCGCAGCACGTCGCCGCGATACATGCCTTCGCTGCCGCCATCGGTGAAGAAGGCGGCATAACCCTCGGCATCGCGGTCATTATAGCGCGCGATCGCCCGCTCGACCAAAGCCAGACGGCCGTTCACCGATCCACCTCCCCGAACACGATGTCCAGCGCGGAGAGGATGGCGGTGGTGTCGGCCAGCATGTGGCCCTTCATCATGAAGTCCATCGCCTGCAGATGGCTGAACCCGGTCGGGCGCAGCTTGGCGCGATACGGCTTGTTGCTGCCATCGGCGATCAGATAGACGCCGAATTCGCCCTTGGGCGCCTCGGTCGCGACATAGACCTCGCCGGCGGGCACATGGAAGCCCTCGGTATAGAGCTTGAAGTGGTGAATGAGCGCCTCCATCGAGCGCTTCATCTCGCCGCGCTTGGGCGGCGCGACCTTGCGGTCGGTCGACGCGATCGGGCCTTCCGGCATGTCGCGGATGCACTGCTTGATGATCTTGGCCGACTGCCAGACCTCCTGCACGCGGACCATGAAGCGATCGTAGCAATCGCCCTTGGTGCCCACCGGCACCTCGAAATCCATGCGATCATAGACGTCGTAGGGCTGCGACTTGCGGATATCCCAGGGGATGCCGGCGGCGCGGATCATCGGGCCGGAGAAGCCCCAGGCGATCGCATCCTCGCGGCTGACCACGCCGATATCGACGTTGCGCTGCTTGAAGATGCGGTTGTCCGAGATCAGCGACACGACGTCGCCGAACAGGGTCTTGAAGCGGGTATCGATCCAGTCGTCGATATCGGTGAGCAGCTTCAGCGGCACATCCTGATGCACGCCGCCGGGGCGGAACCACGCCATGTGCATCCGCGCCCCCGAGGCGCGCTCGAAGAAACCGAACAGATCCTCGCGGATCTCGAACAGCCACAGGTTCGGCGTCATCGCGCCGACGTCCATGATGTGCGAGCCGAGATTGAGGAAATGGTTCGACATGCGGGTCAGTTCGGCGAACATCACCCGCAGATATTGCGCGCGCTCCGGCACCTCGAGGCCCAGCAGTTTCTCGATCGCCAGCACATAGCTGTGCTCCATGCAGAGCGGCGAGCAATAATCCAGCCGGTCCATATAGGGCACGTTCTGGAGGTAGGTGCGCGCCTCCATCAGCTTCTCGGTGCCGCGATGGAGCAGCCCGACATGCGGATCGACGCGCTCGACGATCTCGCCGTCCAGCTCCAGCACGAGGCGGAGCACGCCATGCGCGGCCGGGTGCTGCGGGCCGAAATTGATCGTGTAGTTCTTGATCTCGACGTCGCCGACCGACGGATTGGCGGGCGTCTCGTAAAGCATGTCGGCCGCGATCCTCGCGTCCTGCAAGCTGTGCAGATCGGTGCTCACTTCTTCACCTCATCGGCCTTCGCCGGGGCTGGCGCGGCAGCGGGTGCAGGCGACGGCGCGCCGGGCGCCTGCGCAGCCTTCTCGTCGCCGGGCAGCGCATAGACGGCGCCTTCCCATGGGCTCTCGAAATCGAAGGTCCGGAAATCCTGCGCCAGCTGGACCGGCTCATAGACCACGCGCTTGGCCTCTTCCGAATAGCGCAGCTCGACATAGCCGGTCATCGGGAAGTCCTTGCGCAGCGGATGGCCGCGAAAGCCGTAATCGGTGAGGATACGCCGCAGATCGGGGTTCCCGTCGAACAGCACGCCGTACATGTCGTACACCTCGCGCTCGAGCCAGCCGGCGACCGGCCACAGCCCCGTCACCGACGGCACCGGCTTCATGTCGTCCGTCTGGACATGGACGTGGAGGCGGTGATTGCGGGTCAGCGACAGCAGGCAATAGATCACCTCGAAGCGATCCTGCCCGCGATCGGGATAATCGACGCCGACGATCTCCATCAGCTGCTGATATTCGAGGCCCGGCGTGTCGCGCAGCGCGCGCAGCACATCGACGACCGCCTCGCGCTTCACATGCAGCTGGATCTCGCCGACCTTCTCGACCGCCTCGATCAGCGCCTCGCCGATCGTCGCCGTGGCCGCCTCGATCACGCCCTCGTTGGAGGCGAATTTGGGATAGGTGGTGGTGCTCACCGCTCGACCGTCCCCACGCGGCGGATCTTCCGCTGCAATTGCATGATGCCGTAGAGCAGAGCCTCGGCGGTCGGCGGGCAACCGGGGACGTAGATGTCCACCGGCACGATCCGGTCGCAGCCGCGCACGACGCTGTAGCTATAATGGTAATAGCCGCCGCCATTGGCGCAGCTGCCCATCGAGATGACGTATTTCGGCTCCGACATCTGGTCGTAGACCTTGCGGAGCGCCGGCGCCATCTTGTTGCAGAGCGTACCGGCGACGATCATCACGTCGGACTGGCGCGGGGAAGCGCGCGGCGCGGCGCCGAAACGCTCCAGATCGTAGCGCGGCATGTTGACGTGGATCATCTCCACCGCGCAGCAGGCCAGGCCGAAGGTCATCCACCACAGCGAGCCGGTGCGGGCCCACTGGAACAGCTCCTCGGTCGAGGTGACGAGAAAACCCTTGTCCTGCACTTCCGCCGACAGATCGTCGAAGAAGGCCTTGTCCGGAACCTGACCCTCGGGCGCGAACGGCGCATTGGGATCGCGGGCGACTTCTACTCCCATTCGAGAGCTCCCTTCTTCCACGCATAGGCGAAGCCGAGCAGCAACTCGACCAGGAAGCCCATCATCGCGATCCAGCCGGTCCAGCCGATCTCCTTCAGGCTCACCGCCCACGGATACAGGAAGGCCGCCTCCAGATCGAAGACGATGAACAGGATGGCGACCAGATAGAAGCGCACGTCGAACTGCGCGCGGCTATCTTCGAAGGCAGGAAAACCGCACTCATATTCCGAGAGCTTGTCGGCGGTCGGCTTGTGCGAACCGGTGAGGCGGGACACGATCATCGGCAGCACCACGAAGGCGGTCGACAACAGCAACGCCACCCCCAGGAACAACAAGATCGGGAGATATTGAGCGGCGACCGACGCCATAGCGTTCTCCGGACTGCGACGAGCCCCGAGAGGCTCGGCTTAACGGGGGCTGTCTAGGCCTGCCGCACCTGCGAAGCAAGGTGTCGACGCGGTGAGAATGAATCGCAACAAGCCACAGGAATGGCGCTTTCTTTACCCTCGCCATGCTATCCAACGCCCATGGAATCGCGCAATCTCCCCGCTCGTCTGATCCTTTGGACAACGTTGTCTGGTTGGGCGTCGCTGGCGCTGGCCGCAACCACCGGCGGGCTCTCGCACAGCTTTCTCGATCCGGACGAATCGGCGCATTACGTCAACACGCTGTTCCTCGCCGATTGGCTGCGCGCCGGCTGCCCCTCGCCGATGGGGTTCGCCCGCGATTTCTACGCGCATTTCCCCAAGCTCTCGATCGGCCACTGGCCGCCGGGCTGGTACGGCCTGCTCGCGCCGCTGTTCGCGGTGATCCGGCCCTCGCCGTTCGGCGCGGCCCTGCTGTCCGCCTTCGTGGCCGGCCTGCCGGCGTTGATCATCCTATGGGCGATGGAGCGGGGGGCGATGGAGCGGGCCGGGGCGCGCCGCTGGGGCGTCGCGGCCGCCTTCGCCTATCTGCTGCTGCCGATCGTCGCCAATGAGGCGCGCTATGTCCGGCTCGACCAGCCGGTGGCGCTGGTCGCGGGGCTGGCCGCGATGGCATGGTTCGCGGCGAGCGCGCGACCGACGCTGTGCCGCTATCTGCTGTTCGGCGCGCTGGCCGCCTTCGCGACGCTGACCAAGGGCAATGGCGCGCTGGTGATGCTGGTGCCCGCGCTCGACATCCTGATGGCCGCCCGCTGGCGCCAGCTCGCCGACGGGCGGCTGTGGCTCGCGGCGGCGGCGACGCTGCTGGTCGTCGCGCCCTGGTATTATGTGTCGTTCAAGATCGCGGCGGGCGGCTTCAACTATGCGCCGGGCCTGCCTTATGCCTGGCTGTCGCTGCAAGCCGATGGCGCCGCGATCCTCGCCAATCTGGGCTGGGCGGGAATCGCCGTGGCCGCCTTCGGCGCCGGCGCCGGATGGCGGGACGAAGCGTCACGCCCGATCATCCGTCTCGCGATCGCGATGATCCTTGCCACGCTGCTGTTCCAGGCCGCCATCCCGGTCGCGCTGGAGGATCGTTACGTGCTGCCCGCCATTCCCTGGCTGGTCGTACTGATCGCGCGCGGCCTGATCGCGCTGGCCCGGCTGCACCGCTGGGCGCCGGTCGCGGTCGGGCTGGTGGCCGCGCTGATCGTCGGCCCGGCCGTGGCGACGCTGGCGACGACCGCGCCCAAGCCCGACATCGGCGCGACGGGCGTGGCGGAGCGGATGCGGGCGGCCCCCGGCATCTGGCTGATCGACGGCCGCGCCGGCGGCGAAGGCGCGATGATCGCCGCGGCCGCCTATGCCGACGGCGGCCGCCGCACGATCTGGGCGGCGCGCGCCTCGCAATGGCTCTCGACCAGCGATTTCATGGGCCGGGACTATCGGCTCAGCGTCCATCGTCCCGCCGAGGCGCGCGCTGTGCTGGACGGGCTCGGCGTGCGGGGCGTGGTGTCGATCGCGGAGAAGGGCCGGCTGGCCTATCCGCACAGCGCCCTGCTGCGCGGCGCGATCGCCTTGCCGGGCTTTGTGGCGCAGGACCGGCCGTTCCCGCGCGGCGCGGGATCGACGCTGATCGCCACCCGCCTCGCCCCGATCGTTCCGCAGGCCGGCCGATTGGCATCGGGCAGCGGATCGACCGGGGTGGCGGCGATGGGGAAGGCCTTCTAGCGAGAAGGCCCTCCCGCGATCAGGGTCAGCGCAGCGCCGCCGCCACCAGCTTGAGCAGGCGGGGATGGAGCGCGTCATTGGCGGCCAGCCACTGCTTGCGCTCGCGGGTCTGGTCGCCGCCCCGGAAATCGGTGACGAAGCCACCGGCTTCACGGACCAGCAGTTCGCCGGCCGCGACATCCCACGGGCTGAGATCGGTTTCCCAATAGCCGTCGAAACGCCCCGCGGCGACCCAGGCGAGATCGAGCGCGGCCGAGCCGAAGCGACGGACACCCGCGACTTCCGGGCCGAGCGTGCGGAAGATCCGCTGCCACACATCGAAATCGCCATGGCCGTTGAACGGCATGCCGGTGGCGAGCAGCGCCTCGGTCACGTCGCGACGCGCGGAGACGCGCAGGCGACGATCGTGCAGCCACGCGCCCCGGCCCTTCTCCGCCCAGAAGCTCTCGTCGGTGATCGGCTGGTAGACCAGCCCCGCGACGATCTCGCCCTTGCCGGACGGACGCGGCTCCTCGACCGCGATCGAGATCGCGAAGTGCGGCAGGCTGTGCAGGAAGTTGGTCGTCCCATCCAGCGGATCGACGATCCAGCGCGGCTTCGTGGGATCACCCTCGATGCTGCCGCCTTCCTCGGCCAGGATGCCCCAATCGGGGCGGGCGTGACGCAGCTCCTCGAGGATCGTGCGCTCGGCGGCCTTGTCGGCGGCCGAGACGAAATCCGCGGGGCCCTTGCGGGAGACCTGGAGGGCATCGACCTCGCCGAAGTCGCGGCGCAGCTTGGGGGCCGCCTTGCGGGCGGCCTTCTGCATGACGGTGATGAGGCCGGAATGGACTGCCATCTGATCAGTCCGCGCGACGGACGTAGGTTTGTTCGTAGACGTCGACGACGATGCGGACGCCGGCGCCGATGTGCGGCGGCACCATCACGCGCACGCCATTCTCGAGGATCGCCGGCTTGTAGGACGAGGAGGCGGTCTGCCCCTTCACCACCGCGTCGGCCTCGACGATCAGCGCCTCGATCGTGTCGGGCAGCTGCACCGAGATCGGGCGCTCGTCATAGAGCTCCATCACCACGTCCATGCCATCCTGCAGGAAGGCCGCCGCGTCGCCCAGCACGCCCTTGTCGAGCGTGATCTGGTCGTAATTTTCCTTGTCCATGAAAGTCAGCTGCTCGCCGTCGGCGAACAGGAACTGGAAATCCTTGGTATCGAGGCGCACGCGCTCGACCGATTCCGCCGAGCGGAAGCGGACATTGTTCTTGCGGCCGTCGATGAGGTTCTTCAGCTCGACCTGCATATAGGCGCCGCCCTTGCCGGGCTGGGTGTGCTGAATCTTCACGGCGCGCCAGATGCCGCCTTCATATTCGATGATGTTGCCGGGACGAATGTCCACGCCGCTGATCTTCATGGGCTACACCTGATGTTCAAGGATGGGAAAGAGCAGGCGCGGCCTGTAGCGCCGGATCGCCTCGCGGGCAAGTCGGCCATGAGTCGGGGCAACGGAGTCGGGGCAACGCCCGCCGTCGCCGCCCCCTGCGATGTCGCGTCATTTCCCCGCGAGGATGGGATAGGGATTGACCTCCTGCCCCTGCCACCAGCCTTCGCCGGGCGCCATGCGGTGGATCTCGAAATGGAGATGCGGGGCGGCCGGATCGGCGTCCCCGGTGGAGCCGACCGCGCCGATCTCCTGCCCGGCCTTGACCGTCTGCCCCTCCACCAGGGTCGGCGCATAATGATCGAGATGGGCATAATAATAGACGGTGCCGCCGTCGATCGAGCGTTCGTAGATGGTCGTGCCGCCGAGCCGGCTCTGGAACAGCTTGCCGATGATGCCGTCCGCGGCCGCCAGCACCGGCGTACCGGTCGGCGCCATGATGTCGATGGCATGGTGGACGCGAGCGCCGCCGCCGCGCGGCTCCGCCCAATTGTCGCGCAGCGCCGCGCGCTCGACGCCCTGCACCGGAATGACCAGGGAGGACGGCGCCTCCGCCCGCACGATGCGAGGGCCTGTCGTGCTACCGCCACCGGCGCCGCTCCAGCCCGGGCCGGTGACATGCACCACCGAGGCGAAGGCGATCAGCCCGGCCAGCAGCACCAGTGCGACGATGATTCCGAAGCGGCTCATGGCTGGAAGATAGCAGGCGTCCCCGGCTTGACCATCAGCGAAAGACGCGCCGCATCCCAGTTCGTCATCCGCACGCAGCCATGGCTGGCGGTGCGGCCGATATTCTCGGGAACCGGCGTGCCGTGGATGCCGTAATGCTCCTTGTTGAGGTCCATCCAGATCACCCCCACCGGGCCATTGGGGCCGGCCGGCAGCATCGCCGATTTCTCGCCCTTCTTGGCATCCCAGAACAGCTTGGGGTTGAAGTGGAAGGTCGGGTTGTAATCCAGCACCATGATCTTCCACGTGCCGATCGGCAGCGGATCGTGGCTGCTGCCCGTCGTCACCGGGAACTGGGCCAGCAGCTTGTCCTGCGCGTCATAGACGGAGAGCGTCTTGTCCGCCTTGGAGACGACGAGATGATCGGCCTTGGGCTGGCTCGAATCGACGTTGAGCCCGGCGAGCGTCTGCTTATAGGCCTCGGGAATGTCGGCCGGATAGGCGCGGCCGGCGGTGACGACGTCGGGCACCTTGATCTTCGCTCCCGGCGCCACCGGCGTATTCGGTGAATTGAGCGCGATCAGCACCGCGTTGGTGGTGTGATACCGCTCGGACAGCATCTCCAGCGGATTGGAATAGCCGAGCGAGGGGAGCTTGGCCTGCTCATCCTCCTTGTGCGGGATCGGGCCGACGAACTGGCCGGCCAGATCGGCCTCGGTCAGCACGATCTCGCGCACCGGCTGGGTCGCGTTGAAGCGATCGAGCGCGGCGCCGGTGCGCTGGTCGATCTCGCCGGTCGCAACCACGCCATTGGCCTTCTGGAAGCCGGCGATCGCCCGCTTGAGGCCCGCCCCTGCCCGGCCATCGATCACGCCCGGGGAAAAGCCGAGATGATCGAGGATCACCTGAGTCTTCATGATCGCGAGATCGGGGCCGGGTTTCGGTTTGGCCGCGGGAACCGCCGCAGGCCTGGCCGCCGCCGCCGGCCCCTTGCCGGGCACCACCGGCGCCGCGGCGAGCGCGCTGCCCAACAGCAATGCCACACCCACCGCCGTCATCTTCTTGTACCGGACCATGCATTCTCTCCGCGTCGTAACGGGAGAGTAACGCCCTGTAGCGGCTCAAATATCCCTCAGACGCGGCGGAGCGTCGGGATCGCCGGCCGCGAGGTCGCCTGGGAGAGCGCCAGCGCGATCAGCGCGACGCCGGCGAGGAAGATGTAGAAACCGAATCCCTCGCCCATCGCCGCCAGGGTGGCGATGCCGCCCAGCACCGCCGCACCGACATAGCCGCGCGGCACCACCAGCGGCAGCCGGATGGTGTCGACCGTCCGCACCGGGCCGTGCGATCCGGCCGGCTCGCGCAATCGCCGGGCGATCGCGGCGAGAAAGGCGATGGCGCAGGGCACCAGCGCGATCGCCGTCGCCAGCGCCGCCCAGCGCAGCGACAGGTGCAGGTCGCCCTGCCGCCAATCCAGCCACGCGCCGGCGCAATCCACCCCGGCCGCGACGAGCGCGGCGACGCGGGCGGCGCGGCGGATCATCCCTTGAGCACCGCGTCGAACGCCGCGATCGCCGCTGCCGGCCCGGCCGGATCGTTCCAGACGGCACCGCACACCGCGAGGAAATCGGCACCGGCCGCGATCAGGGGCGGCGCATTCTGCGGCGTGATCCCGCCGATCGCCACGCACGGCAATTCGAACAGCGTCGTCCACCAGCCGAGAAGGGAGAGCTCGGCCTGGTGCTTGGTCTCCTTGGTGGTGGTCGGGTAGAAGGCGCCGAACGCCACATAGTCGGCCCCGGCCTCGCCCGCTTCCATCGCGAGATGGCGGCTGTCATGGCAGGTCACGCCGATCTGCACCGACGGCCCGAGCACGTCCCGCGCCTCGCGCGCGTCGCCATCCTCCTGGCCGAGATGCACGCCGTCGGCGCCCAGCCTTTTGGCGAGGCCGATCGAGTCGTTGACGATGAAGGCGACATCGCGATCCGCGCACAGCTTCTGGATCGGTTCGGCGAGCTTGGCGATCGCATGATCGTCGATCAGGCCCTTGAGGCGCAGCTGGAACGCCGCCACCGGCCCGCCATCGAACGCCGCCGCCAGCGTATCCACGAAATCCGTGGTGATCGCGGGCGGCGAGATCAGATAGAGTTGGCACGGCGGCCGACGCCGATCATCCTCGAACCGCGCGGCGAAGCCTGGATCAAGCTTCAGTTCAGATTCATCGATCTCCATGCCCGCGCTCTAGACTCGCGATCGCGGCGTGGAAAGCGGCGGGATCGTCCAGACGGTGCGCAATCGTCGATATGATGCGCCGACGCCTCACTTTGATCGGCTCGCGCAGATCGAACATGATGTTCGGCCAGGCGATCAGCGCAAGATTCAGGGTCGTTTTTCGCTTGATCGCGTCCTGATCCCAGCCTGTCCGAACGCCCGCAATATCGTCGATATCGACGGTGACGGAGAGGCGGCGACCCAGCCGCATGGTGAGCGTGCGCCCCGCGATCGTCACCGGCCAGCGCCGGAACGAGCGCAGCAGCCTGACGAGCATGACGATGACCGCAATATCCAGCAGCGACAGTGCCAGCGCCACCTTCCAGCCCCAGATCGCCATGGCGAGGATGTGGACGACGATGGTCTCGACGATGGCGAGCCCCATCAGCACGCCCAGCATCGGGCCGATGCTGCGATGATAGGCGAAGGACAGGACCGCCGCACCACCATCCGACGATGGCGCGGCGGTCGTCACCTGTCGCCTACGCCTTCACCACCGAGGCGGTGTAGATTTCGTCGATCGCCGCGGCGAGCGCCGCATCGAACTCGCCGTCGGTCATGCCGTGGCGGAGGTCTTCCAGCAGCGCGCGCGAGAAGCTGCCGATCATGCCGTGGTTATGGGCGAGATGCTCGCATGCCTCGGCGCGCGCATAGCCACCGGACAGCGCCACCACGCGGGTCACGCGCAGATGGCCGATCAGCGGCGCGTAGAGATCGGGCTTGGCCGGGATCGACAGCTTGAGCATCACCTGCTTGTCGCCGGTCATCGCATCCAGCGCCTTCGTGATCTCGTCGAGCAGGATATCCTCGATCGCCTCGCGGTCGGGCGCCTTGATCGAGACTTCGGGCTCGATGATCGGCATCAACCCGTGGCCGATGATCTGCTCGGCGATGGCGAACTGCTGCTTTACGATCGCGGCGATGCCCTCGCGGTTCGCCGCCTTGATCACCGAGCGCATCTTGGTGCCGAACACGCCGAGCTTCACCGCGCGCTCGAGCAGCGGATCGAGGCCGGGGATCGGCTTCATCAGTTGCACGCCGTTTGCCTCGTCCTCCAGCCCCTTGTCCATCTTCAGGAAGGGCACGACGCCGCGATTCCACAGCGCGGTCGGCACCGGCACGCCATCGGCCTGCCCGTCCATGGTCTTCTCGAACAGGATCGCGGCCAGCACTTTCTGGCCGGTGAAGGACGGCGCGGTGATGATGCGGACGCGCATCTGGTGGATCGCCTCGAACATGCCCGCTTCGGTGGCATAATCGCTTTCGGGGACGCCATAGGCCTTGAGCGCGCCGGGGGTGGAACCGCCGCTCTGGTCGAGCGCGGCGATGAAACCCGCCCCGCCGGTCATCTGCGCCATCATCTTCGGATCGGTCATCGAGGCCCTCGCTCCTTGGGATTGTGCGGTGCAATAAATACTAAGCCGGTGACGGCAAGGCTGACAACGCCGTCACGCACAATCATTTCCAATCCGATTTCGGAACGGGCGCCCAGGGCGGCCCTTTCAGCTCCAGCGTATTGCCCTCGGGATCGTCCAGATAGATGGATGGCCCCTCGCCATCCGAACCGTAGCGGGAAAGGATCTCGGCGGTGATGCCGTGCCCTTTCAGTTCCTTCAGGATCGCCGGGCCATCCCATGGCAGCACGCGGAAGCAGATGTGATCGACGTTGCGGCCTTCCTGGCCCGGCGCCGCGCCGCCGACCCGCCCCGCCTTGGAATCGACCGGCACGAGATCGATCAGCGCCTCGCCGACGCGCAGCTGGTAGAGGCCGATCTGCTCCTGATGCCGCTCGAATCGGGCGCCCAGCACATCAATGTAGAAACGCGCCATCCGGTCGAGATCGACCACGCGGAGCACCACATGGTCGATCGCCCGGATGGTGATCATGCCGTGAGTGCCGCGACGCCCGGGAGCTCCTTGCCTTCCATCCATTCGAGGAAGGCGCCGCCCGCCGTCGAGACGAAGGTGAAGGCGTCGGCCACGCCGGCCTGGTTGAGCGCCGCGACGGTGTCGCCGCCGCCCGCCACCGAGACGAGGCTGCCGTCCTGGGTCAGCGCCGCCGCCGTCTTGGCGAGGCTGACCGTGGCGGCGTCGAACGGCGGCGTCTCGAACGCGCCCATCGGCCCGTTCCACACCAAAGTGCGGCAATTCTTGAGCACGTCGCCCAGCGCCTCGACCGCGGCTGGGCCGACGTCGAGGATCATCTCGTCGGCAGCGACCTCGTGGACGTTGACGGTGCGGGTCGGCGGGTTGGCGCGGAATTCCTTCGCCACCACCACGTCATAGGGCAGATGGACGGTGCAATTGGCCCTGTCGGCCGCCTCGAGGATCTCGTCGGCGGTGCCGGTCAGGTCGTGCTCGCACAGCGACTTGCCGACATCGACGCCGCGCGCGGCGAGGAAGGTGTTGGCCATGCCGCCGCCGATGATCAGGTGATCGACCTTGGCGACGAGATGCTTGAGCACGTCGAGCTTGGTCGAGACCTTGGCGCCGCCGACCACGGCCGCGACCGGATGCTCGGGGTTGCCCAGCGCCTTCTCCAGCGCGGTCAGTTCCGCCTCCATCGCGCGGCCGGCATAGGCCGGCAGCTGGTGGGCGAGCCCCTCGGTGGAAGCATGGGCGCGGTGCGCGGCCGAGAAGGCATCGTTCACATACAGATCGCCGAGCTTCGCCATCGCTTCGGCCAGCGCGGGATCATTCTTTTCCTCGCCCTTGTGGAAGCGGGTATTCTCCAGGATCGCGATCTGGCCAGGCTCCAGCCGCGCGACGGCGGCCTCCGCATCCTCGCCCACGCAATCGTCGATGAAGGCGACCTCGCGGCCGAGCACGTCGCGCAGCGCATGGGTGACGAGCGCGAGGCTCATATCCGGGTTGCGCTCGCCCTTGGGGCGGCCGAAATGGGCGAGGATCAGCACGATCGCGCCCTTGTCGGAGAGTTCGGCGATGGTCGGCGCGGCAGCGCGCAGGCGCGTATCGTCGGTGACCCGCGCACCGTCCATCGGCACGTTGAGATCCTCGCGGACCAGCACGCGCTTGCCCTTCACGTCACCGATGTCGTCGAGTGTCTTGAACGAAGTCATACCGCCTCCCGCAAATTGTGAATGTCCAGCGTTACCGGGTCGCCGAGCGCGATCGCGCCCGCCCCGATCACGCGCATCGTGCGACCGCCGCGCCAGTCCGGCGTCAGCGCCGCTTCGAGCCCCACCGCCACGCCTTCCATGCGCTGGCAGGGATCGCATTCCCCGGTGATCTCGAACAATGCCGAACCGATCCGCAGGCGCGCGCCCGGATCGCGCGGCAGATCGATGCCGTCGACCAGCAGGTTCACCCGCCTGTCCGACCAGACGACCGGCGGATGACCGAGTTCCGCCATCGCCGCATCCCAGTCCGCCTTCATCATCGCGGTGACCTGCCGGCGGCCCCTGCCGCCGGGCTTGATCCTGCCGCGAAAATCGCCCTCGATGCCGCTCTCCAGCCCGACAAGGGCGCGGTCGATCGTCTCGACCGCGCCCTTGGGGCGGCTTTTCCTCGCAATGCCGAGGAGACGGCCGGTCACACCGGCGCTCCCGCTCGGCACGCCGTCACCTTCTCCCCGTTCGTGCTGAGCGAAGTCGAAGCACGTGCCCCGGGCGATGCGCCTGTGGCATGTCCTTCGACGGGCTCAGGACGAACGGGGAAAGGGTATGCCGAACGCAAGTCTCAGAGCGTCTTGGCGATCGCGCCGGCCGTGTCGACCATGCGGTTCGAGAAACCCCATTCATTGTCGTACCAGCTGAGCACGCGGACCAGCTTGCCCTCGAGCACCGTCGTCTCGAGGCTGTCGACGGTCGAGGAGACCGGCGCACCGTTGAGATCGATCGAAACCAGCGGCTCGTCGGTGTAATCGAGCACGCCCTTCAGCGGGCCTTCGGCGGCCGCCTTGAGCAGCGCGTTGACCTCGTCCTTGGTGGTGTCGCGCTTGGGCGTGAAGGTCAGGTCGATGATCGAGACGTTGGGCGTCGGCACGCGGATGGCCGAGCCATCCAGCTTGCCCTTCAGCTCGGGCAGCACCTCGCCCACGGCGCGGGCTGCGCCGGTGGTGGTCGGGATCATCGACATCGCGGCGGCGCGTGCCCGGCGCGGATCGCTGTGGACCTGATCGAGGATCTTCTGGTCGTTGGTGTAGGCGTGGATGGTGGTCATCAGGCCGCGCTCGATGCCGATCGCATCGTTCAGCACCTTGGCGACCGGCGCCAGGCAGTTGGTCGTGCAGGAGGCATTGGAGATGATCGTCATCTCCGACGTGATCTTCTCGTGGTTGACGCCGAACACGACGGTGAGGTCGACACCCTTGGCCGGGGCCGAGATCAGCACCTTCTTGGCGCCGGCGGCGAGATGCTTGCCGGCGGAGTCGCGATCGGTGAAAAAGCCGGTGCATTCCAGCGCGATGTCGACGCCGTTGGCGGCGTGCGGCAGATTGGCCGGATCACGCTCGGCGGTGACGCCGATACGCTTGCCGTCGATGATCAGATCATGGCCGTCGACCTCGACGGTGCCCTTCCAGGTGCCATGGACCGAATCGCGCTTGAACAGGCGGGCATTGTCCTCGGGCTTGCCGAGATCGTTGATCGAGACCAGCTCGAGCCCGCAATCCGGCCGCTCCAGAATCGCACGCGCAACCAACCGGCCGATGCGGCCGAAGCCGTTGATCGCAACCTTAACAGCCATTGTCGTCTCTCCCTCGGGCAATCGATGGGCGAACGCCGGCACGCAGGAATGGATGGCCGGCGGCCTCCCGGAAAACAGGCGGGCCAGTGAGTCAGGCCCGGTCGCCCGCCCCTTTGTCCTGCGCCTGAGCGAACGTCAACCGCGGCGGGCTGCCGTTGCGTCCGCGCGGGGCCGTGCTATGCCGAAGCATGACCATGGAAAGCCAGCGTTTCCAACAGGCCTTGGCCCGTATTGAAGCCGCTATCGAACGTGTCGCGGAGGCCGTGGCCTCGCCTGCGGCCTCCGCGCCCCTGCCCGCGAACGGTGCCGACGACGGGCGCCTCGCCGCGCTGGAGGCCCGACACCGCAAGCTCCACGACGGCGCGACCGACGCCCTCGCCCGGCTCGATCGCCTGATCGAGGGACAGGGCTGATGGCGCAGGTGGAGATCGAGATCGGCGGCCGGCGCCACGAACTGACCTGCCGCGATGGCGAGGAGGATCGGCTGCGGCTGCTCGGCCGGCTGGTCGATGCCAAGATCGGCGACGTCTCCAGGGCGATCGGCAAGGCCAGCGAGGCGCGCGAGCTGCTGCTGACCGCGCTGCTGCTCGCCGATGAGCTGGACGAGGCGCGCAACGCCGCCGCCAAGGGCCGGATCGAGGAGGCCCAGCGCATCACCGCGATGGAGCGCTGCGCCGAGAAACTGGAAAGCATCGCCATGCGACTTGAGAAGCCGGGCGAGAACGCCTAGATTGTTCGGCGGTGGGCACTGCCCGATACGAGCTTTTGCGAACATCCCTGAGGCGATTCACATCCTAAGGGGGCTGTCTCTGGGCGGATCCTGGTCCGCACTATATGGTTCCCACCTGACGTAAAAGGCGTCAGAGGATATTCCAGCAAACGGTCATGGCGGTCCCACCACCCATCCCTGACCCCGGTTTCGATGCCCTCGACAAGGCCGAGCAGCGGCGCGCGTTGCGGGCGCGCAGGCGTGCTTTCGTGGGCGACGCCGCCGCGATCGAACGCCGGCTTGCCCCGCTATTGTCCCGCGAAGGGCCGATTGCCGGCTATGTCGCCCATCGCGGCGAACCCGATATCCTGCCCTTCCTGTCGCGCGCCTTCCACCTCGGGCATGAGGTGGCGCTGCCGGTTCCCGGCGACGACGCCATGCACTTCGTCCGCTGGCATCCCGATATCACGATGCAGCCCGGGCTTGCCGGCATCCCGCAGCCGGCCGACGGCAGACCGATCGCGCCGGCGATCATCCTGGCCCCGCTGCTCGGCTTCGATCGCGCCGGGCACCGGCTCGGCCAGGGCGGCGGCTATTATGATCGCTGGTTCGCGGCCCATCCGCAGGCTTGGCGGATCGGCGTCGCGTGGAGCATACAGGAGGTCGAGCGCCTCCATCCCGAGCCATGGGACATGCCGCTGCACGCGATCGTGACCGAGAAGGAATGGATCGAGCCATGATCCCGCCCGAACCCTATCGGCCAAGCTGGCGCCGCACCGCGGGGGCGCTGGCGATCCTCGTGCTGATCATCGTCTGGGCGGGACTGGTCGTGCAGTTGGCCGATCCCGTGGGGCGGCTGCCGTCGCTGGTGCAGGGGCTGTTCTATCTGGTCGCCGGCATCGGCTGGATCTGGATATTGCCGCTCCGCCGCATCCTGCAATGGAGCGAGACCGGGCGCTGGCGTCGCTAGGCGGTCGCCAGCGCCCGGCGCGGATCAGGCGAGCGCGGCCTTGACCGATTCGGCCATCGGCGTGGTCGACTTGCCGGTCAGCGCCGACAACGCACGGCCATCGTCGAACAGCGCGCCGGCAGCGGTGCCGGTGCCCCAGCTGGCGAGCATCGCGGCAAAGTCCGCCGGCAATCCGAAGCCGGCCAGCGCCGCCGCATAATCGGCCTCGGACAGGTTCCGGTAGGGGATGTCCTGGCCCGTCTGGCGCGAAATCTCCGCGGCGAGATCGGCGAGCGTATAGGCGTCGTCGCCAGCCAGTTCATAGACCTTGCCCTCATGGCCCGCGCCGATGAGCACCGCGACGGCGGCGTCGGCATAGTCTGTGCGGGTGGCGGACGAGATGCGGCCTTCGCCCGACGTGCCGATAAACGCCCCGCCGGCGACCGCACCGCCGACCGAGCCGGTATAATTCTCGGTATACCAGCCGTTGCGCAGGATCGTCGCCGGCACGCCCGACGCGGCGAGATCGGCTTCGGTCGCCAGATGCTCGGCCGCCAGGCTGAGCGGCGAGACATCGGCATGGAGCAGGCTGGTATAGACGATCCGGGTGACGCCGGCGGCCTTGGCGGCCTCGATCACGTGGCGATGCTGCGCCACCCGCTCGCCGACGGCATTGGACGAGACGAGCAGCAGCGTGTCGACGCCCTCCAGCGCGGGGGCCAGCGTCGCCGGCGCGGCATAATCGAACCCGCGGACAGGAACGCCCAGATCGGACGCCTTCTCCGGCGTGCGCGCCAGCGCGACGATATCGTCGGCCGCGATCTTCTGCTTCAGCGCCTCGATGACGAGACGGCCGAGCTGGCCGGTGGCGCCCGTGACGGCAATGGTCATGGTATCTGATCCCTTATGCTGGTGAATGGTGGGTCGATATCTCTGACCTAGCATTACAGTTGCATTCTAGTTTTGAGATGAGCTCGTCTGGCAGCGGCTTGGTGCGCGCGTCGCCAGCATGACCAGGCGATGATGTACGCGGGCCGTATGCGGCGCTGAGCGAGCTTGTTGGCGATCCGCCGAACTTCCTGGATCGACCAGCGGATCAGATCCTGACGGTCCGCGTCCTCGATCTTTTTGGGGGCGTCACGGCATTGGCGCGGTATCGGATCACCGCCATCATGGCGAAGGCGAGCATGACCAGAGAGACGTGGCGATGCCAGCCATGCCACGAACGGCTTTCGTTATGATCGAGGCCGAGTTCGTTTTTGGTGGTCTCGAAGCTATCTTCAATCGCCCAACGACGGCCTTCGACAGCGACGAGTGTCTGGATGTTGGTGCCGGCCGGGCACCAGGTCGTGAAGTAGGCCAGGTCACCGTCGCTGATGTTACGGCGGATCAGCAGGCCCCGGGTCCACACGCCTGATTTCGTCTCGTCATATTCATCGGCATCGAGATCGGCGAGCTCGCAATATGCCCAGTCATGAAGACGGGCGCCCTTTGTGCCCTCACCAGCGGACAGGCGTTTCCATGCGTCTGCATCGAGGTCTTGTGCGATCTCCTCCGCCTTGCCTGCGACCGGGGGCTTGTCGCCCCAAGAGCCAAAATAGTGATCCGACTTCACGCCGAGAACGTAGCCCTTGCAGGCTCGACGCAGGGCCTGCTCGACGTCACCGACCCCATATACGGCGTCCGCCGCGACCCATGAAAATGGGACCTTGGCCGCCAAAGCCCGCTGTATCATCTGAACAGCCAAAGCCGGCTTGGTGGCGAAGGCTAACGCTTCAGGGACATGGGTTGCGGCAAGTCGTGCGGGATCACCCGTCCAGCTCTTTGGAAGATACAAAGCGCGATCGATAAACGCGTGCCCGCGAGCCGATACATAGGCCACGAATACACCGATCTGGCAGTTCGTGATCTTGCCAGCCGATCCGGTATATTGACGCGCAACGCCACAGGAAGCCTTGCCTTGCTTGAGGAAACCGGTCTCGTCGATGACCAGGACTGCCTCGTCGGTCGCAAGGCTCTCAACAACATAGTCTCGTACGATGTCGCGAAGCTCGTCTGCCTCCCATCGCCCGCGGCCCAAAATAGCCTGTTGCCGCCAAGGCCCCGGATCCCCTGCAGCCTCGGCGCGCATCCAACCCGTCTTGCGGCGCTCGTCACTCAGCAAGCCGTCCAGAAACAGGTTCGCAGACGCCGCAACGCGCTCCTGCGTGAACAACCCGCGCATACGGCTCTTCACGTCCCGCAGCGAGGACGCCCACAACTCCAGTGTCGCTTCTATCGATGCACCCGTCATCCACGGCCTCCTTACCATGGAGACCTATTGATTCAGAGTTCCGCTTGATATGCAACTGTAATGCTAGGCGCCTTGATTATTATTCGTAAGTACGTACACAGAAGTAAGTATGGAAAAAGATCGCACACCCCCGCTTTCGCTCTCGGCCAGGCTGGCGCGCGGCGACCTGATGGCGGCCGATTGTCCGTCCCGCGCGATCCTCCAGCATATGACGAGCCGGTGGGGCGTGCTGGTGCTGATCGCGCTGGAAGACCGCACGCTGCGGTTCGGCGAGATGAAACGGATGATCGGCGGCGTCAGCGAGCGGATGCTGGCGCAGACGCTGCAATGGCTCGAAGGCGACGGGCTGGTCATTCGCAAGGCCTTCGCGGTGGTGCCGCCGCATGTCGAATATCGGCTCACCCCGCTCGGGGTGGAGGCGGCGCACCGGGTCCGCTCGCTGGCCGACTGGATCGAGACGGCGATGCCGCAGATGATGGCGGCGTGGGACGCGCGCGGCGCCGAAGCGCTGGCATCCGCCGATTGATCGTCCGCCGCGGGGCCGCCATGGCGGGCCTGGACGAAGCATTATATTCATGACGATCGCGATCACCGAAGGGGCACATATATGAGCGGATTCCATCGCCGGGATATCCTGGCCGGCGCCACCGGGCTGACCGCGAGCCTGGCCCTGCCGCGCGCCGCGTTCGCCGCCGATGGCGCGCCGGCCGCCGTGGCGCCGGCAGACGCTGCCGCCGCATCGCTGCTGGCCGAGATCGCGCAGACGCTGATCACCGAATATCCCGAGAACGCGACCTATTATGGCATCGACACCGGCCAATATGCGGTGCTGGGTTCCCGGCTGACCGATCGTTCGCTGGCCGCCGAGCACCGCCGGAGCGCATGGGCGACGCAGACGCTGGCGCGCCTCCAGGCGATCGATCGCGGCCCGCTCTCGTCTGCGCAGGCGCTCGACCTGGACGTCACGCAGGACGCCTTCCAGAGCGCGGTGGCGGGATGGCGCTTTCCCTATGGCGACATGGCGGCGCTGAACGGCCAGAACAGCTTCCGCAACACGCCTTATACGGTCACGCAGCTCGGCGGGGCCTTCGTCGACATCCCCGATTTCCTCGACAGCAAGCAGCCCGTCACCGATGCCGCCGATGCCGATGCCTATCTCGCCCGGGTCGAGGATTATGCCGGCGAACTGGTCGCCGAGACCGAGCGGCTGGATCGGGAGCGCGCAGCCGGTGTCGTCGCGCCCGACTTCATCCTCGATATCGTCCTCGGCCAGATGACGACCTCCCGTGCTGCGCCGGTCGGCGACTGGGAGCTGGTCGGGTCGCTCCGCCGCAAGGCCAAGGCGGCCGGCCTGCCCGATCGCTTCGCCGAACAGGGCGAGGCGCTGGCCCGATCGAAGGTCGCCCCAGCACTCGATCGCCAGATCGCCGCGCTGAAGGCCTCGCGCGCCGTCGCCACCGCCGATGCCGGGGTGTGGAAGCTGCCGCAGGGCGAGGATTATTATGCGTGGACGCTGCGCGCCGGCACCACCACCACCGCCAGCGCCGAGGAGATGCACGCGCTCGGCCGCGAGCAGATCGCGAGGATCCAGTCGGAGATGGACATCCTGCTCAAGGCGCAGGGGCTGACCCAGGGCAGCGTCGGCGCACGGATGGAGGCGCTCGCCAAGCGCCCGGACCAGCTGTTCGCCGACAGCGACGCCGGCCGCGCCCAGCTGCTCGCCTATCTCAACGGTCGCATCGCCGATGTCCGCCCCCGCCTGCCCCGCGCCTTCGCGACCTTGGTGCAGGGCAAGCTGATCATCAAACCCGTGCCCGTCTCGATCCAGGACGGCGCGCCGCTCGGCTATGCCGCCGCCGGCTCGATCGACGGCAAGGTGCCGGGCAATTACTATATCAACCTCAAGGACATGCACGTCTGGCCGCGCTTCTCGCTGCCGACGCTCTGCTATCATGAGGGCATTCCCGGCCATGTCTGGCAGGGCGAATATGCCAACCGGTTGCCGCTGCTCCGCACCTATCTCGCGTTCAACGCCTATTCGGAAGGCTGGGCGCTCTATTCCGAGCAGCTGGCCGACGAACTGGGCGTCTATGAGGGCGATCCGCTGGGCAAGCTCGGCTATCTCCAGTCGATCGGCTTCCGCGCCTGCCGGCTGGTGGTCGATACCGGCATCCACGCCAAGCGCTGGACGCTCCAGCAGGGCATCGACTGGATGCGCGCCAACACCGGATCGTCGCTCGCCGAGGTGCAGAGCGAGGTCACCCGCTATTGCGCGATGCCGGGGCAGGCCTGCGGCTACAAGATGGGCCACAACCAGATCAACATGCTCCGTCTGAAGGCGCAGGCCGCCTTGGGCGGCCGCTTCGATCTGCGGCGCTTCGACGATGCGGTGGTGCTATCGGGCAATGTGCCGCTGACGCTGCTGGAGCGCATCGTCGACCGCTACATTGCCACCGCCAAGGCCTGAGCCTCAGCCCAGCGCGATCGGCGCATCACCGGGCCGCCAAGGTTCGGTGCGCGCCATCATGCGCTCGAACAGGGCGGCGGCGATATAGCCGTCCAGCCAGTCGCGGACATGAGGCAGCGGCTGGGCGTCGAACCACGCCCGATCGGTGGCGGCGAACTGGCGGACGAAGGGGATGATCGCCGCATCGGTCAGCCCGCGCCGGACACCGTGGAGGAAAGGCGCGTCCGCCAGCCGTTCCTCGATCGCACCGAGCATCGCCAGCCCCGCGGCGCGATGTTCGCCCGGATCGGACCCGTGGCGGTGCGGATATTTGTAGCGATCGAGATGATGCTTGAACGCGCCGTCATTGGCCGCGATCAGGGCGTCGTCCACGCCGTCCAGCCAGCTTTCCGGGTCGTTCCCCGCCAACGCCCAGCGCATGATGTCGAGGCTCTGGTCGATCACCCGCCCGTCCGGCAGAGACAGCACCGGCACCGTCGCCTTGGGGGACAGCGCCACCATCTCGGCGGGCTTGGCGGCGAGCTTCACCTCGCGCCATTCGCACTGCGTTCCGCTCACCAGCAGCGCCAGCCTCGCCCGCATCGCATAGGGGCAGCGCCGGAAGCTGTAGAGGATCGGCCTAGCCGTCACGCGGCCCGGCGGCGTGGTGCGGCAGGACGGCGCCGACATGGGCCATACCGCGCGCATCCGCCAGCATCGTCTGCCGCATCCGCTCGGCATAGCCGGCGCGCTGCGCGTCGCTGCGTTCGGCATGGCAAGCGGGGCAGCTGACGCCCTCGGCATAGAGCGGCGACGCCTTGGCCGCCGCATCGATCGGGCGGCGGCAGGCATGGCAGAGTTCGTGGGTTCCCTGCCCCAGCCCGTGGGTGATCGTCACGCGCTGGTCGAAGACGAAGCATTCGCCTTCCCACAGGCTGTCTTCCGGGGCCACCGTTTCCAGATATTTGAGGATGCCGCCCTTCAGGTGATAGACCTCGTCCAGCCCTTCCGCCTTGAGGAAGGCGGTCGATTTCTCGCAGCGTATGCCGCCGGTGCAGAACATCGCGATCTTGGGCGGCGCGCCCGCGCCCAGCAGCGATTCGCGATTCGCCCGGAACCAGGCGGGGAAATCGCGGAAGGTCGGGGTTTGGGGATCGATCGCGCCGGCGAAGGTGCCGATCGCGACCTCATAATCGTTGCGGGTGTCGATCAGGATCGTGCCGGGTTCGGCGATCAGCGCGTTCCAGTCCTCCGGCGCGACATAATGGCCGACATCGGTCAGCGGATCGATGCCCTCTTCCCCCATCGTCACGATCTCGCGCTTGATGCGGACCTTCATGCGATGAAAGGGCAGGCTTTCCGCGCGTGAGAATTTGACATCCAGCTCCGCGCAGCCCGGCAGGGCGCGCACATGGGCCAGCACGACCTCGATCGCATCGTCATCGCCGGCAATGGTGCCGTTGATGCCTTCGGGGGCGAGCAACAGCGTGCCCTTCACGCCGCGCGCGCAGCACAGCTGCGCCAGCGGCCCGCGGATCGCCTCGATATCGTGGAAGGGCGTGAATCGGTACAGAGCCGCGACGCGGATCGGGAGGCTATGGTCAGTCATATCCCGCAATCCGGTCTTCGATGCATGATCCGGCAAATGTCTTGCCTGGATGCCCCGTGAGGATTCGAACCTCAATTAACGGAGTCAGAGTCCGTAGTCTTACCTTTAGACGACAGGGCAGCATCAGGCAGGCGGGCCATCTAGATTCGTCCGCCTGCCGTGTCAACGCCCGATGGCCTTGCAGCGAAGCTTTTGCATCTATACCTTCCTCGGCAAGCATCGGCGGGATCGTCCGCCGGGACATTTTTTTGGATTGGATCAGCGGCCGATGGCGCACGATGCCGCCAGCGTCAGGCCGCGCGCCGGGAGACATTCCGGCACGCAGGGCCGTAAGCCCCCGCCGATGAAGCGGGACGCGGAACAGCGCCGCACCTATGCGGCGCTCGATTTGGGCACCAACAATTGCCGTCTGCTGATCGCGCGCCCGTCGGCCGACGGGTTCGTGATCATCGACGCCTTCTCGCGCATCGTCCGGCTCGGCGAAGGCCTCGCCTCGTCGGGGCGCATTTCCGATGCGGCGATCGCGCGCGGCGTCGCCGCATTGTCGATCTGCGCGGACAAGCTGCGCCGGCGCCACGTCACCCTCGTCCGCTCGGTCGCGACCGAGGCTTGCCGCCGTGCCACCAATGGCCGCGCGTTCGTGGACAAGGTGCGGGCCGAGACCGGCATCCTGCTCGACGTGATCGATCCCGGCGAGGAGGCGCGGCTGGCCGTGCTCGGCTGCCAGGCGCTGCTGCCGGCCGGCGATGGCCCGGCGCTGATCTTCGATATCGGCGGCGGCTCGACCGAGCTGGTGCTGGTCGAAACCGATGACGACGGCACCTGCCGCATCCTCGACTGGTTTTCGGCGCCATGGGGGGTGGTCTCGCTCACCGAGGCCGAAGGCGGCCGCCGTTCGGACGATACTGCGCAATCGATCGCGGCCTATGCCCGCATGAAGAACCGCGTCGCGGGCGCCTTCGCCGATTTCGCTGCCACCCTGCCCCGCCCGCTGGTGCCGCCGCGCCTGCTCGGCACCAGCGGCACGGTGACGACCCTCGCCAGCCTGCATCTCGGGCTGCCGGCCTATGATCGCCGCGCGGTCGATGGGCTGGTGGTGCCGGCGGACGCGATGCGCGGCATCTCGCTGCGCCTTTCGGGCATGACCGTCCGCGAGCGCGCGACCGTACCCTGCATCGGCAACGAGCGCGCCGATCTGGTGGTGGCGGGCTGCGCGATCCTGGAGGCGATCCTCGATATCTGGCCGGCCGACAAGCTCGGCGTCGCCGATCGCGGCATTCGCGAGGGCATATTGCGTTCGCTGATGGCCCGCGACGGCTCGGTCGTCTAAGGCCGCCAGATGAGCATCACGCGCAGCAGCGGCCCCGGCGGCCGGCAGAGGGTCAAGACCGCCAAGGGCCGCACCACCGCGTCGGTTCGCTGGCTCGAACGCCAGCTAAACGATCCCTATGTCCGCCAGGCCAAGGCTGACGGCTATCGCAGCCGCGCCGCCTACAAGCTGATCGAGCTGGACGAGCGCTTCGGCTTCCTCAAGGGCGTCACCCGCGTCGTCGATCTCGGCATCGCGCCGGGCGGCTGGACCCAGGTGGTCCGCCGCAAATGCCCCAAGGCGAAGGTCGTAGGGATCGATCTGCTGCCGGTCGATCCGATCGACGACGTGACGATCCTCATGATGGACTTTCTGGATGACGACGCTCCCCGCGTGCTGACCGAGGCGCTGGGCGGCGAGGCCGATCTGGTGCTGTCGGACATGGCCGCCAACACCGTCGGCCATCAGCAGACCGATCATCTGCGCACGATGGCGCTGGTCGAGGCCGGCGGGCTGTTCGCCACCGAGATCCTGCGCAAGGGCGGCACCTTCGTCGCCAAGGTGCTGGCCGGCGGCGCCGACAGCGAACTGGTCGCCGAGCTCAAGCGCAACTTCACCGCGGTGAAGCACGCCAAGCCGCCCGCCAGCCGCAAGGAATCCTCCGAATGGTATGTGGTGGCGCAGGGCTTCAAGGGCCGGCCCGAAGCCTGACCCGTTGCACCCGGCTCTACGCGCACCATATCCGGCTCCGTAACATCTGAGCGGGAATTTCATGAGCGAAGACAAGATCGGCTGGCACGGCACCACGATCCTTTCGGTGCGGCGCGGTGGCAAGGTGGTGATCGCCGGCGACGGCCAGGTTTCCATGGGCAACACCGTGATGAAGCCCAATGCGCGCAAGGTGCGCACCCTTCACGACGGCGGCGTGATCGCCGGTTTCGCCGGCGCCACCGCCGACGCCTTCACCCTGTTCGAGCGACTGGAGGCCAAGCTGGAGCGTCATCACGGCCAGCTGATGCGCGCCGCGGTGGAACTCGCCAAGGATTGGCGAACCGACAAATATCTCCGCAACCTCGAAGCGCTGATGATCGTCGCCGACAAGGAGGTGACTTTGATCCTCACCGGCAATGGCGACGTGCTGGAGCCGGAACATGGCATCGCCGCGATCGGATCGGGCGGCAACTACGCGCTTTCCGCGGCGCGCGCGCTGGTCGATTACGAATCGGACGCCGAGACGGTCTGCCGCAAGGCGATGGCGGTCGCCGCCGAGATCTGCGTGTTCACCAACGACCGGCTGACCATCGAGACGCTGGAGTCAGCCTCCTGAACCCGAAGCCCCTCCCTGAAAGGGAGGGGTTGGGGTGGGTTCGCATCCGTATCGCGCAGCCCACGCCCCAGACGAACCCACCCCCGTCCCCTCCCTTCCAGGGAGGGGGGAGAATAGAAGAATGAACGACGCCCTCACCCCCAAAGCCATCGTCCGCGCGCTGGACGAGCACATCATCGGTCAGGCCGACGCCAAGCGCGCCGTCGCGGTCGCGCTCAGGAACCGTTGGCGGCGCCAGCGGCTCGGCGCCGACCTGCGCGACGAGGTCAGCCCCAAGAACATCCTGATGATCGGCCCCACCGGCTGCGGCAAGACCGAGATCAGCCGCCGCCTGGCCAAGCTCGCCGACGCGCCGTTCGTGAAGGTCGAGGCCACCAAGTTCACCGAGGTCGGCTATGTCGGCCGCGACGTCGAGCAGATCGCCCGCGATCTAGTCGAGGATTCGATCCGGCTGGAGCGCGAGCGCCGCCGCGTCGCGGTGAAGGACAAGGCGCAGGAGGCCGCGCTCGGCCGCCTGCTCGAGGCGCTGGTCGGCAAGGATGCCTCGGAAGCGACGCGCATCGCCTTCACCCAGCGCTTCCACGACGGCCAGCTCGACGACAAGGAGATCGAGATCGAGGTCGAGGATACGCCGCAGGCCCCGTTCGAGGTGCCCGGCATGGGCGGCCAGGTCGGCATGATCAACCTGTCCGACATGATGGGCAAGGCGTTCGGCGGCAACAAGCCGGTCAAGCGCCGCAAGCTGCCGGTGCGCGATGCCTGGAAGAAGCTGGTCGAGGAGGAGAGCGACAAGCGGCTCGACAGCGACGACCTCAACCGCGCCGCGCTGGCCGATGCGGAAGCGAACGGCATCGTCTTCCTCGACGAGATCGACAAGATCGCGGTGTCCGACGTGCGCGGCGGCTCGGTCAGCCGCGAGGGCGTGCAGCGCGACCTGCTGCCGCTGATCGAGGGCACCACGGTCGCCACCAAATACGGCCCGATGAAGACCGACCATGTGCTCTTCATCGCATCGGGCGCGTTCCATGTCGCCAAGCCGAGTGACCTGCTCCCCGAACTCCAGGGCCGCCTGCCGATCCGCGTCGAGCTGAAGGCGCTGACCGAGGAGGATTTCGTCGCGATCCTGACCGACACGCGCGCGTCGCTCACCCAGCAATATGTCGGGCTGATCGGCACCGAGGGCGTCACCATCGCCTTCACCGACGACGGCATCCGGGCGATCGCCAGGATCGCCGCGCAGGTGAATGACAGCGTCGAGAATATCGGCGCCCGCCGGCTCCAGACGGTGATGGAGAAATTGCTCGAGGAAGTCAGCTTCGAGGCGGAGGATCGCCAGGGCAGCACGCTCACCGTTGACGCCGCCTATGTCGAAGGGCAGCTTGCCGGCGTCGCGAAGAACACCGACCTCAGCCGCTACATCCTGTAGCGGCCGGGGCGGCGGCGCTGGGGGCAGCGCGGGGCAACGACGACGGGGGGATGCAGATGGCGGTTCGGAAAGTCTCGGGATTCACGGTCGCCGCAGTCCTGCTCTCCACGATGATCGGAGCCTCGGCGGCGAACGCGCTGCATCCCGGACAGGCTGCGCCCGCCTATATGGTCACCATGTTCGACAAGCAGAAGATCACGTCCGACCAGCTGCGCGGACAGGTGGTGATGATCAATCTGTGGGCGACCTGGTGCGGCCCCTGCAAGCGCGAGCTGCCCGCGATCGACGCTTATTACCGGCAGCACGCCAAGGATGGCCTGCGCGTCTTCGCGGTGGCGACCGAGGATTCGGTGCCCGATTATATGCTCAAGCCGCTGTCCGCGATGCTGGCCTTCCCGCTCGCCCATCGCGTCTCGGGTTCGGCCTTCCAGACGCTCGGCGGCGTGCCGACCAGCTATATCATCGATCGCGCCGGCGTGGTCCGCTACGCCAAGGCCGACGCCTTCGACCAGCAGACTCTCGACGCCGTGGTCGGCCCGTTGCTGGCGGAACCGGCGCCGGCGGTGACGGCGGCGCGTTAGGTCGGATCGCCGTTCGATCACTGACGATATATGCTGCCTTGGAGCGCATGATGTCGTCAGCCGAGCAATCTGGCGAACTGGCTCGCTTGCTGTGAACTGAGTCCATCGAGCCAATAGCGCAGACACTCCGGATCATGCGCTGCATGGCGGCCGGCCTGCTCAGGAAAAGGCAGATAACCGTCATCATAGTCGCGCATCACGGCCAGCCACGCTCCGATATCACGATCGGCCGCTTCGCCCAGATCGACGGTCTGGCCACCATCGGGGCCGCCGCGCACTTTGAAGATAATCTGATGATGAGCGGTACTTTTGCTATGCCAGAGATGACACCCGCGAGCGGTTACCGTCGCATCAGCCAGCGCGAAATAAACGTCATGATGCCATGGCAGCGCGGGATGAATCAGCACCCGATCGTCCATCACCATGACATATCCGCGCTGCGCTAGCGCCGTGCCCCCGACCAGCGTGGCGAATAGCAGGGCAAGCACCGTCAACTTGAGCATCGCCCGGAGGTTCAGCACCAGAACGACGCCTCCCAATATCATTGGGACCATGAACGCAGTGACGATCCATCCGTCCGGCTGAAACCACAAACTCGTCATAGCCGAGCTAGAACGCGCCTGATCCAACCACTGATCACGCGGCGCTCCTAGATAGACAACCACTGCCAAGCCCAGGCTGACCCAAAGAAAGATGCTGGCCATTTGGAGAATCTTCTGCCGGATCGTCAAAGATCGCTGATCGATCAAAAGGCCGCCCGATCTCTCCCCGTCGAGCCGTGCGGATCCAGGCATATCGCGATAATCAGCCATGGCCTTCCCCACCCCTTGCCGCTTCTGTCAGGCTAGCCAAACCCAGGAAGCGCACAAGATCAAAGCCGTGGCGCCTTTTTGAAGATGTGCCTATCGACATCATCCTCTGCCTTCCCCAAGAGCGGCGCTATGTTCGCCGCCGCCGCCCCCATCCTCTTCGTCCTGATCTGGTCGACCGGTTTCATCGTCGCGCGCGCCGTGATCCCGTTCGTGTCTCCGGAGCTGTTCCTGACAGCGCGCCTGCTGCTCACCGTGCTGCTGCTCGGCACCGCCGCCGCCGTGGCGCGCGAGGCCCTGCCGCGCGGGCGCCGGCTCGGGCTGCACCTGACCGCCGGCGCGATGCTCCACGGCTTCTATCTGTGCATGAGCTGGTGGGCAGTTGGGCGCGGGATGCCGGCCGGGATCATGTCGCTGCTCGGCAGCCTGCAGCCGCTGATGGTCGCGGTGGCGAGCTTCGGCCTGTTCGGCGAGCGGCTGGCGGCCCGCAGCTGGGCCGGCTTGGGAGTCGCCATCGCCGGGGTCGGCTGCGTCCTGGCGCCGACGCTGATGAAGAGCGGCGTCGGCTCGGTCGATGTCTGGGGCGCGATCGCCGCCGTGGTCGCCGTGCTCGGCATGACAGCCGGCACGATGATCCAGCGCGGCGCGCTGTCCAGCGATCCGATCCGCATCTCCGGCGCGGTGCAGAATGCCGGCGGCGCGGTCGTCGCGATCGTCGCGACGCTGGCGATCGGGCAATATCATTGGGACAACCGGCCGATCCTGTGGATCGGGCTTGCCTGGTCGGTGCTGGCGCTGTCGGCGGCCGGCCTCTCGCTGCTCGTATGGATGGTCCGCCATCAGGGCGCGACGCGGGTGTCGAGCCTGCTGCTGCTGGTGCCGATGCTCGCCGCGATCGAGGCCTGGGCGCTGTTCGGCGAGACGCTCGGCCCGATCCAGATCACCGGCTTCGTGCTGGCGCTGGGCGGCGTGCTGCTCGCCCGCGCCCGGCCCAAGGCGCCGATCCCGGAGCCGGCCTAGATTTGCCCGCCTAGACAAACGCCTCCGGCTCGGACAGATCATCGCCATGCACGACATCCTCGGCCACGTCGCGACGTGGATCATCTCCGTCATTTCCGCGCTGGGCTATGGCGGCGTCGCGCTGCTGATGGCGATCGAGAGCGCCTGCATCCCGCTCCCGTCCGAAGTCATCATGCCGTTCGCCGGCTATCTCGCCTCGACCGGCCGGCTCGACCTGATCGGCGTGGCGACGGCGGGCGCGATCGGCTGCAACCTCGGCTCGATCCCCGCTTATTATGCCGGCCAATATGGCGGCCGTGCCTTCATCCTGCGCTGGGGGCAATGGGTGCTGCTCGGGCCGGAGGAGCTCGACAAGGCCGAGGCCTTCTTCGCGCGCTTCGGCGGGCTGGCGGTGCTGATCGGTCGCCTGCTGCCGGTGATCCGCAGCGTGATCGCCGTCCCCGCCGGCATGGCGCGGATGAACCAGACCCGCTTCCACATCTACACCTTCGTCGGCTCCTGGCCGTGGTGCTTCGTGCTGGCGCTGATCGGCAAGCATCTCGGCCAGGCGTGGAACAATGATCCGCAGCTGAAGGCGGTGATGCACCAGCTCGATCTGGTGGTGGTCGCCGCGATCGTGATCCTCGGCGCCTTCTACGTCTGGCACCGCGTCCGCGCCATCCGCCGGACGCGCTCCTCCTAACCACCCGCCCCCATCATCGGCCCCACCATCGGCCCCTACGAAAAGGGCCTCTCCGCTGCCGGAGAGGCCCTCTTGCTGTTGTTGGTCAGTGACGACGAGGCCGATCAGCCCTCGCGGCGCGCGCCACCCGGACGGCCACCACGGAAGTTGCCGCCACCGGGACGGCCACCCGTCGGGCGACCACCGGCCGGACGCGCACCCTGCGGGCGATCGCCGCGCGGCTGCTGGGGCCGATCACCCTGCGAACGAACGACGCGATCGCCCCGCTCGGCGCGCTCCGGACGATCACCGCCGGCGACCGGGCTCCAGCCGCCGGGACGGGCATTGCCGCTATGGCCGCGGCCGCCCTCGGGGCGTGTCAGCGGATTGCCGACCGGGCCACGCGGCGCGGCATCGCGCGACGTGTCGCGGTTGGTGCCGCCGCGATGGACCTGGCCATGCTGCGGACGGCCACGACCGCCGCCCCGGCCGTCATTGCGGCCACGCGCGCCCAGCGCATCGCGCTCGCGATCGTCGCGCGAACCGGCGGCGGGCAGCGGCAGGCGCTTCTGCTCGGTGACGAAATTCTCCGGCAGCGGCAGCTCGGTCGGCTTGACGCGGGTCAGCTTCTCGACGTCGCGCATGTTGCCGCGCTCTTCCGGCGAGACGAACGCCAGCGCCATGCCCGACGCGCCGGCGCGCGCGGTGCGGCCGATGCGGTGGACATATTGCTCGGCGACATCGGGGATGTCGAAGTTGAAGACGTGGGTGACGCCGTCGACGTCGATGCCACGCGCGGCGATGTCGGTGGCGACCAGGATCGGCACCTTGCCCGCACGGAAGTCCAGCAGGGTGCGCTCGCGCTGCGGCTGGCTCTTGTTGCCATGGATCGCGCCGGCCGACAGGCCCGCGGCGGCAAGATGGCGGACGATGCGATCGGCGCCATGCTTGGTGCGGCTGAACACCAGCGCGCGGCCGATCTCATATTCGCGCAGCTTGAGGGTGAGCAGCGCCTGCTTCTCGCCCTGGTTCACATAGGTCATATACTGATCGACGCGCTCGGCGGTCGACGAAACCGGCGCGACCGAGACCTTGACCGGGTTGGTCAGGAACTTGTCGGCCAGTTCGCCGATCGTCTTGGGCATCGTCGCCGAGAAGAACAGCGACTGGCGCTTCTTCGGCAGCAGCGGCACGATGCGCTTCAGGGCATGGATGAAGCCGAGGTCGAGCATCTGGTCCGCCTCGTCGAGCACGAAGATCTCGACGTCCTTCAAGGTCAGCGCGCGCTGGTCGATCAGGTCGAGCAGGCGGCCCGGCGTGGCGACGAGGATGTCGACACCGGCCTGGAGCTGGCGGATCTGGCGGTTGATCGGCACGCCGCCGAACACGGTGATGGCGGACAGGCGCAGGCCCTTGCCATAGGTGTTCATGCTCTCGGCGATCTGGCTGGCCAGCTCGCGGGTCGGCGCGAGGATCAGCATCCGGCAGCCCTTGGCGGGGCGCGGCTTGGCGTGGGTGTGGAGATGGTGGAGCGCGGGCAGGCCGAAGGCGGCGGTCTTGCCGGTGCCGGTCTGCGCGATGCCGAGAAGGTCATGGCCTTCCATCAGCTTGGGGATGGCCTGCGCCTGGATCGGCGTCGGCGTGGTATAGCCCTCGGCGGCGAGCGCCTGCTGGATCGGGGCGGCAAGACCGAGGTCTGAAAACTGGGTCAAAGGGATGTCTTCCATGCAAAGGGCACGGCGCATGGTCGCAGATCATGCGAACACGCGGGTGCGGGTTCGATGACGACCCGCGTGAAAAGGGCAGCCTTCAGGCAAAGCATCATCGTGGGTTCGGGCGCTCAGACCACCCATCAGGGGTGATCCCAATCACGCAACGCCGATCCGGCAGCCATCTCGGGCCGCTGATGCGAGGCGGCATATGGACGCGGATGTCGCGAAAAGCAAGATGCCCTGCTGAAATTGTGCAGCGCGGCAGCGGTGGCGGAGGCATTTCGGGGAAATGGCGCGAGTGACGGGACTTGAACCCGCGACCTCCGGCGTGACAGGCCGGCGCTCTAACCAACTGAGCTACACCCGCGTGGGTGCCCCGTTTCCGGGGGATGGGAATGGACGACGCCGCAGCGACGAGCCATTCCGGCCAACAAGACAGGCGCCTTTCCCGATCCGCCGGGCGGACCCGTTCGCCTGTCCTCCGCTGATCGCGAAGCCAGGCCAATTCCGGGAAAATGGCGCGAGTGACGGGACTTGAACCCGCGACCTCCGGCGTGACAGGCCGGCGCTCTAACCAACTGAGCTACACCCGCGTGGGCGCCCCCGTTGCCGGGGTGGAGGGGCCTCTAAGGGAGCCTCCCCACCCTGTCAAGCGAACGGCGGTGGATCATTCGAATCTTTCTTCGGCGTCCCGCCCAGCGTGCCCCGCTCGAACAGGAAACCCGCGATATCGGGCCTTCCGGCGGTATCCAGCACGGTATGGATGATGATCAGCAGCGGCACCGCCAGCACCGCCCCCACCGTCCCCCACACCCAGCCCCAGAAGCTGAGCGACACGAGAATCAGCAGCGGGCTGAGCGTGAGCTTGCGCCCGACGATCATCGGCGTCACCACATTGGCCTCGATCAGGTGCAGGCCGATGAAGATCAGCGGCGGGGTGGCGGCGTACCAGGGATCGGCGAAGGTCATCAGGCCGCCGAGCGCGAGCAGCACCACGCAACCGACCGGCCCCAGATAGGGCACATAGTTCAGCAACGCGACGAGCCCGCCCCACATCAGCGGCGTCGGCAGGCCAACGAAATAGACCGCCACCGCCAGGATGCAGCCCAGCGTCACGTTGATCGTGGTGATCGTCGCGATGTAGCTGGAGGTGCGGTCCACCACCTCCTGGATCACGCGCGCCAGCGTCATCGCGCTGTCGAAGCTGGCGCGGCTGGTGATCGTGTGGCGGCGCGCCCGCGTCCAGCCCGACAGGAAGAAGAAGATCACCAGCATCCCGAAGAAGAACTGGATGATGGCGAACGGCGCCGAGGTGGTGAGCAGCGAGAGCAAGGAGTTCGGCGTATCGATCGTCACCGTGCGGGCGTGGGTCTTGGACACCATGATCGTGTTGGCGAGTTCGCCGACCGACCGGTTGAGCTGGGCATAGACCTCGACCAGCGGCCGCACCGTCGTCTTGATCATGCCGATCCGCTTGGGCAGCACCGCCACCCAGTTGGAGGCCGGCACGACGATCGCCGCAATTGCCATGTTGGCGATGCCGAGGAAGAAGACCAGGCACAGCAAGGCGGACAGCGCCGACGGCAGCCCGCGCCGCTCCAGCCATTCGAGCAGCGGCACCAGCGCGATCGCGACGACCAGCGCGGCGGTGATCGGCAGGAAGAATTCGGCACCGGCCCGGAGCGCGAAGGGCAGTGCCAGCACCAGCCCGATGCCGAGGATCAACGCCATCGCCGCCAGCAGCCGATCGCGGTGATAGCCGCCGACGACCATCGCCGCCCAGCGCGAATCGGATGGCGGCACCGGTATCGGTGTCGCGTCCATCAGCTCGTCCTCGGCCTGCCGCTCCATCCGTCCTCGCCCCGATCGTTCCGTACAGCGACCCTAGCAGGCCGCCCCCGCTTCGGGAACGCCGTCAGGCGGTCCAATCGACGGCCATCAGGCGGGAAACACCACCGTGGTCGCGCCGTTGAGCAGCACCCGATCCTGGCAGAACGCCCGCACCGCACGGGCCAGCACCCGGCGCTCGATATCGCGGCCCTTGCGGACGAGATCGTCGGGCATGTCGCGATGGCTGACGCGCTCGACATCCTGCTCGATGATCGGCCCCTCATCCAGGTCGGCGGTGACGAAATGGGCGGTCGCGCCGATCAGCTTCACGCCGCGCGCATGGGCCTGGTGATAGGGCTTGGCGCCCTTGAAGCCCGGCAGGAAGCTGTGGTGGATGTTGATGCAGCGCCCGGAAAGGAAGGCCGCCATCTCGTCCGACAGGATCTGCATGTAGCGCGCCAGCACGACCAGATCGGCGCCGCTCTCCTCCACCACCGCGCGGACCCGCGCCTCCTGCCCGGCCTTGCCGCCCCCGCCGCCCCCGCCTGCCACCGTCGGCAGATAGTGGAAGGGGATGCTGCCGAAATCGAGATGCGCGTAGGTTTCGCGCGGGTGGTTCGAGACGATGCCGACCGGATCGATCGCGAGCTCGCCCGTCCGCCAGCGATAGAGCAGGTCGGCCAGGCAATGGTCGAAGCGCGAGGCGAGCAGCAGCACCCGCTTGCGCTGCGCGGTCGAGCGCAGCGACCAGTTCAGGCCATGTTCGGCGGCGGTGGCCCCGAACCCGTCATGCAATGCGTCGATCCCGCTCCCGATCGCGAGCGAAAACTCCACGCGCATGAAGAAGCGCCCGGTCAGCAGATCGTCGAACTGCTGGGCCTCCAGGATATTGGCGCCGTGGCGGGCCAGCGCGGTCGCCACGCCGGCCACGATGCCGGGATGATCCTCGCACGACAGGGTCAGGATATGGGTCTCGGTCATGGCACCTCCGGGTCGCGCCGATAGCGGTTGCGCACGGCGCGGGAAAGCACCCCTTGACGGCGCCTGCGCGCGCCCTACCTTATCGATGCGGACCGGGCCCCTCTGGCGGCGGCTTTACCCAAGCCCCGTGATGTCGGACCGCATCGAGCGCGCTCGGTGCAGGTTCGGACGACATTTTCCCAGTCCCCCTCCCCGCCGAACGCCTCGATCGAAGACAATTCGATGGAGGATTTTCCTATGAACGCCATGATCGAACGCCTGATCGCCGCCCACCGGCTGATCAACCGCGAGATTCGCCGCGAGCTTCAGCGTCGCCTGCCCGACAGCCTGCGCCTCACCCAGCTCAAGAAGCGCCGCCTCGCGATCAAGGACCGGCTGTTCCGCCATTATCCGGACGCCGCCCAGTTCCGCCGTGCCGCGCGTATCGCGCTGCGCCGGCTCCACCCCGCCTTGCAGGAGGGCTGAATCATGGAAAACAGTTTCCGCACCACCGCCCGGCTGACCGATCGCGATGCCGGCCTGCGCCGCCACATGCTCGGCATCTACCGCATGATGGGCCTCGGCCTGCTGCTGAGTGCCGCCACCGCGCTCGGCGTGGCGAGTTCGCCGGCGCTCACCGCCGCGATCTTCGGCACCCCGCTCAAATGGGTGGCGATGCTCGCCCCGCTCGCCTTCGTCTTCTTCTTCTCGTTCCGGATCGAGAGGATGACGGTCGGCACCGCGCGCCTCACCTTCTTCGCCTTCGCCGCGGTGATGGGCGTATCGCTGGCGAGCATCTTCCTGGTCTTCACCGGCGCCAGCATCGCCCAGACCTTTCTGGTCGCGGCGATCATGTTCGGCGGCACCAGCCTGTGGGGCTATACCACCGGGCGCGATCTCTCGCGCTTCGCCAACATCCTGATGATGGGCCTGATCGGCGTGGTCGCCGCTTCGCTGATCAACGCCTTCGTCGGATCGGGCATGATGCAGCTCATCATCTCGCTGGTCGGCGTGGCGGTGTTCACCGGCCTGACCGCCTGGGACACCCAGCGCGCGAAGAGCGAATATTTCGCCTATGCCGGCACCGAGCAGGCCGAGAAACTGGCCGTGATGAGCGCGCTCGGCCTCTATCTCAACCTGATCAACCTGTTCCAATTGCTGCTGAATTTCACCGGCCAGCGCAATGATTGAGACAGGCGGCGCCGGCCGGACAGCCGGCGCCGTCCGGCGGGGCGCGACCATATCCTTACGTCTAATCCCCGCATATTAACCATGTTCCTTGCGGCGGCGGTAAGCAGAATCCCTCATCCAGACGCCATGGATTCTTCCCTCATCCGGCATGTGATCGACACCGCAGACGAGCGCGGGCTCACCGTGGAAGAGGCACTGGCGCACTGGCAGATGGCCGGCGGCGCCAATGCCGGGCGCCAATCCGCCCACTGGGTTTCGATCGCCTTCGGCATCGCCCAGCGCGAGCGCGCGGCGGCGATGATCTCCTCCGCAATCGGCACCGGCGCGCTCGAAGGCTGAGCGGCGATCCCCATTCCATCATCGGGATTCGGCCCGTCGCTGCAAAAGGCTGGACGGGCGGCCCAGCCTTATGGCATCGGGCGACCGCAGCCGCGATGCGCCCCCGGGCGCTGCTTCGCGGCCGGACGCGGGCGTGGTGAAATTGGTAGACGCGCTGGACTCAAAATCCAGTTCCGCAAGGAGTGTCGGTTCGAGCCCGACCGCCCGCACCAACCGACAGCATGATCAGGCATCGTCTCCGCACCGCAGGTCCGGGGCGGAGACGACGCATCAGGCTGGCTTAGCGGAATGTCTCCCGCAGATCGCCGGTCGGCGACAGCGGATCGGGGCCGAAGCGGTTGGGGCCGCGCGTGCCTTCCAGGCAGGTGAAAACCAGCAGCACGATCCCGCCGACCAGCGGCACGAACGAGATGAGCAGCCACCAGCCCGATTTGTCGATGTCGTGCAGCCGGCGGATGCCGACTGCGAGCATCGGCACCAGGTTGGCGACCAGCCAGATCGCGCCGATCGGCCCGTTGCTGTGCCAGCCATAGAAAGCGCTGCTCGCGGTCACGTTGGCGGTCGTCTGGCCGAAGCCGAGGGCCGTATCGACGATCGCGGCGATCACCGCGACGATCGTGAGGAACAGCACGTACATCCAATATTCCTTGCGCCGGGCGCGCCCCGAAAACTGCGCGTACCGCTTGAGCGGCAGGATCATCCATTCCATCGCTTCGTCCCTCTTTCGATCCGTCTGGATCAGTTGACCGGCGGCCGCCGCCGATAGCTCAGCGCCTCGGCGACATGCCCGCGCCCCACCCCGTCGCTGCCGGCGAGATCGGCGATCGTGCGTGCCACCCGCAAGACCCGATGATAGCCGCGCGCCGACAGCCGCATCGCCTCCGCCGCCTGCGCCAGCAACCGACGACCGGCCTCATCGGGCCCGGCGACGGCATCGAGCAGTTCGCCATCCGCCTCGGCATTGGTGCGCAGCCCGTGCGGGGCATAGCGATCGGTCTGGATCGCGCGCGCCGTCGCGACCCGCGCGGCGACCTCGGCCGATCCTTCCGCCGGCGGCGGCAGCACCAGATCGGCGGCGGAGACCGCGCGCACCTCGACATGGAGGTTGATGCGATCGAGCAGCGGCCCGCTGACCTTGGCCTGATAGTCGGCGGCGCAGCGCGGCGCGCGCGCGCAGGCCAGCGCCGGATCGCCGAGATGGCCGCAACGGCACGGATTCATCGCCGATATCAGCTGCACCCGCGCCGGGAAGGTGACATGGGCGTTGGCGCGCGCCACCGTCACCCGGCCGGTCTCGATCGGCTGGCGCAGCGAATCGAGCACCGGGCGCTGAAACTCGGCCAGCTCGTCGAGGAACAGCACGCCGAGATGGGCGAGGCTCACCTCGCCCGGCCGCACCCTGAGGCCGCCGCCGGTCAGCGCCGCCATCGACGCGGAATGATGCGGCGCCCGGAACGGCCGCGCGCGGATCAGCCGGCCGCCGGGCAGTTCGCCGGCGACCGAGGCGACCATCGAGACTTCGAGCGCCTCCGAAGGCGTCAGCTCGGGCAGGATACCGGGCAGGCAGGCGGCGAGCAGCGACTTGCCCGCGCCCGGCGGCCCGACCATCAGCAGATTATGGCCGCCCGCCGCCGCGATCTCCAGCGCGCGCTTGGCCGTCTCCTGCCCCTTCACCTGGCGGAGATCCGGACCCGGCGCGGGCGGATCGGCCCGGCCGGCGGCGGGCGGCGCGATCTGGCCGCTGCCCTTCAGATGGTTGATCAGCGCCAGCAGGTCGGGCGCCGCGATCACCTCGATCCGCCCCGCCCACGCCGCCTCCGGCCCCTGCGCCGCCGGGCAGATCAGCCCGCGCTCCAGTGCGGAGGCGTGGAGGGCGGCGAGCAGCACGCCGGGCGACGGCGCGATCCGGCCATCGAGGCCGAGTTCGCCGACCGCGACATAGTCGCTCAGCGTCTCGGCATCGACCACGCCCATGGCCGCCAGCAGCGCCAGTGCGATCGGCAGGTCGAAATGCGATCCCTCCTTGGGCAGGTCGGCCGGCGACAGGTTCACGGTGATTCGCTTGGGCGGCAGCGCGAGCCCGATCGCGCCCAGCGCGCCCCGCACCCGCTCGCGGCTTTCGGCCACCGCCTTGTCGGCGAGGCCCACGACGATGAAGTTGGGGAGGCCGGGCAACAGCTGGACCTGCACCTCGACGGTGCGCGCCTCCAGCCCCAGAAACGCCACGGTCGATACGATCGCGACCACGCCACCCCCTGTTTGCACCCCATCGCCAACCCTAGCGCTGGCGCAGGCCCTGTCCAGCGCCTCCGCCATGATTGCATCCGTCATGAGGGCACCCCAAATTGCCGGCATGGCATCCGGCATGACATGGCGCGAGCGATGGCGAAGGGGGAAGCGGACGCACGGCATCCGTCACGCGATCTTCTTCGGCGGCTGGCTGCTGATCGTCGCCGCGCCGATCGTCGGCCTGCTGCCCGGCCCGGGCGGCATCTTCCTGTTCGCCGCCGGATTCGCGCTGGTGCTGCAGACCTCGCCCTGGGCCAAGCGCGTCTATGTCCGGGCCAAGCGGCGCTGGCCGCGCATGGGCGCGCTGGTCGATCGCGTGCTGCGCCGGGGCAGCGCCCAGCGCCGCCGGGAACGGGACAAACTGGCGCTGGCCGGCGCATCCGCCCGTGCTGCCCCCGGTGCCTTGCATGGACCGGCCGGGTCACCCCGCAGTTGACTCCGCCGTCCCTTTTGCCTATCGGCCCCGGCATCGAGGTCACCGCCCGTTCGGTGGCCCTTTTTCGTTATTCGATCTTCGAGGACCGACCCCATGAAGCGCACTTTCCAGCCCAGCAACCTCGTGCGCAAGCGCCGCCACGGCTTCCGCACCCGCTCGGCGACCGCTTCGGGCCGCAAGATCCTCGCCGCCCGCCGCGCGCGCGGCCGCAAGTCGCTCTCGGCCTGAGCCAAGAGGACTCATTCACCATCATTCGGCGCCGCGCGGATTTCCTCGCGGCGAACGGAGGCGCGCGCCGGGCCATGCCCGGTTTCGTGCTGTTGGTGAAGAAGCGCGACGACGGTGATCCGGCCATCCGGCTCGGCATCACCGTTACCAAGAAGGTCGGCAACGCCGTCGTCCGCAATCGCATGAAGCGGCGCTTCCGGGCGCTCGGCCGCGATCTGCTGGCGACGCAGGGCATCGCCGGCGCCGACCATATCCTGATCGGCCGGGCCGGCGGGATCGAGCGCGACTATGCCGTGCTCCGCGACGAATTCGGCGCCGCGCTCAAAAAGCTGTCGAAATGATCGCCCGCCCCCGTTCGCGGCAGGTGCTGACGCGCGGCCTCGTGCTGGTGGCGAAGGCCTGGCAGGCGGGGCCGTCCGCGATGATGGGGCCGACCTGTCGCTTCACGCCATCCTGTTCGGCCTATGCGATCGAGGCCTGGACGCGCTATGGCGCGGCGCGCGGTTCCTGGCTGGCGGCGCGGCGCATCTGCCGCTGCCACCCGCTGGGCGGCCACGGCTATGATCCGGTGCCCTGATCATGGGCATCATTAAGCTACGGATTTTTCGGGGGTTCAGGTGAACGAACAGCGTAACATGATCACCGCGCTGGTGCTGTCGGCGCTCGTGCTGCTCGGCTGGGCGCTGCTCTCGGACAAGTTCTTCCCGACCGCGAACAAGCCGGCGACCCAGATCGTCAACGGCAAGACCGTGCCACTGACCCCGCCCGCCGTCGCGGCCGCCAACGCGCCTGCGCAGGTGCAGGACCGCAACAAGGTGCTGGCGCAGACGCCGCGCGTGAAGATCCTGACCCCCAAGCTCGCCGGATCGATCGACCTCAAGGGCGCCCAGATCGACGACCTGACGCTGACCACCCAGCGCGATACGATCGCCAAGGATTCGCCCCCGGTTCGCCTGTTCTCGCCGCAGGGCACGAAGGACGCCTATTTCGCCGGCTTCGGCTGGAGCGGCCAGAATGTCGCGCTGCCCGACGCCAATACGCTGTGGACCGCGACCGGCGACGTGCTCGCCCCCGGCAAGCCGGTCACCCTCACCTGGAACAACCAGCAGGGCCAGGGCTTCGCCATCAAGCTGTCGGTGGACGAGAATTACCTGTTCACCGTCCAGCAGAGCGTCACCAACGGCGCCGGCCGGCCCATCGCGCTGCGCCCCTACAGCCTCGTCTCGCGCACCGGCCCGTCCAAGGATCCGTCGAGCTGGCAGGCCCATGTCGGCCCGATCGGCGTGATGGGCGGCATCGCCCAGTACAAGACCAACTGGAAGGATCTGGACGAGGCGGGCGCCGCCGGCCAGAAATTCCAGTCGACCGGCGGCTGGCTCGGCTTCAGCGACAAATATTGGCTCGCCGCGGTGATCCCGGATCCCAAGGCCCAGGTGGATGCCGCCTTCGCGTCGGCCAGCGGCCAGTATCAGGCGGAATTCTCGCCGGCGGCGGCCCCGGTCGCCCCGAACCAGACCGCGACCACCACCTCCTACCTGTTCGCAGGCGGCAAGGACGCGACGCTGCTCGACACCTATGACGACCGCTATCATTTCGACAAGCTGGACCATGCCATCGATTGGGGCTGGTTCCGCATCGTCGAGAAGCCGATCTTCTACCTGCTCGACTGGCTGTTCCGCCAGGTCGGCAATTTCGGGGTGGCGATCCTGCTGCTCACCGTGATCGTGCGCGCCATCATGTTCCCGATCGCGCAGAAGCAGTTCCGCTCCGCCAATGCGATGAAGGCGGTGCAGCCGAAGATGAAGGCGCTGCAGGAGCGCCACAAGGAGGACAAGCCGCGTCTCCAGGAGGAGATGATGAAGCTGTACCGCGAGGAGAAGATCAATCCCCTCGCCGGCTGCCTCCCCGTGCTGCTCCAGATCCCGATCTTCTTCTCGCTCTACAAGGTGCTGACGCTCACCCTGGAGATGCGCCACCAGCCCTTCGTGCTGTGGATCAAGGATCTCTCCGCGCCCGATCCGCTCACCCCGGTCAACCTGTTCGGCTTCCTGCCGTTCGAGCCGACCGGCTTCCTGCATCTCTCGGTGCTGGCGATCCTGCTCGGCGGCACGATGTGGCTCCAGTTCAAGTTCAACCCGCAGATGAACATGGACCCGACCCAGAAGCAGATCTTCGCGCTGATGCCGTGGTTCATGATGTTCATCATGTCGCCCTTCGCCGCCGGCCTGCAGATCTACTACATCGCCTCCAACCTGATCACGGTCGGCCAGATGCAGCTGCTCAACCGCCGTTCGCCGAAGACCAGCACATGAGGGAAGCGATCGAAGACGCCGACGCGCGGATCGAGGCGGCGCGCAAGCTGTTCTCGGGCAAGATCGAGTTCCTGAAATCGGCGCCGGAGCTGCGCTTCCTGCCCGATCCGGACGTGCCGGAGGTGGCCTTCGCCGGCCGCTCCAATGTCGGCAAGTCGACGCTGATCAACGCGCTCACCGGGCGGTCGTCGCTCGCGCGCACCTCCAACACGCCGGGGCGCACGCAGGAGCTCAACCTGTTCGACGTCGGCGAGCCGCTCGCCTTCCGGCTGGTCGACATGCCGGGCTATGGCTTCGCCAAGGCACCCAAGGATATCGTCCGCCGCTGGAAATATCTGGTGAACGACTATCTGCGCGGCCGCGCCGTGCTGTCGCGCGTGCTGGTGCTGATCGATTCGCGCCACGGCATCAAGGAGGTCGATCGCGAGCTGATGACGATGCTCGACCGGGCGGCGGTGTCCTACCAGATCGTCCTCACCAAGTCCGACAAGATCAAGGCGAGCGAGCTGGCGACGGTGACGGAAGCGACCGAGGCCGAGGCCCGCAAGCATGTCGCCGCCTATCCGTCGATCCTGCCGACCTCGGCCGAACTGGGCGGCGGCATCCCCGAACTCCGCGCCGCGGTGCTGGACGCGATCAGCGTCTGAGGGCGGCGCCGAGCGGCTGCTCGGTGGGCCGCTGCCACGCTTCGATCGTCATCCCGGACTTGATCCGGGATCCAGAGTTGTCATTGCCGACGCCCGAGGCTCTGGATCCTGACTTTCTTCAGGATGACGGGAGTGGTGGATTCTGCCCGGACCGGTTTCAGGCCGTCATAGGCTGAAGCTGCCGTTCCGGTAGCTCAAAGACCGCGGCCCCTTCTCTAAGCTCCGGCACGCGCGCTGCGACGTGCCCATCCGGAGCGACAATGGCAGTACAACCGTAACTCAGAAGGCCTTGAGACTGGCCGATCACGTCCGACGACGCGACCCAACACCGGGTTTGGCGGGCGCGGGCCACGAGGTTCGCTAAGCTCTTCTCGCGCCAACGTTCGGCCGTCGCGGGCGGCAACATGTTGTTAAGTGGATAAAGGATCAGGTCAGCACCCCCTCTCGCAACCTGCTCGGCAGCGTCGGGATGATTGGCATCATTGCAGATGTTGATGCCATAGCGGATCGCCGATCTTACGAACGTGGGAAACTCGCGTCCGGCTGCCACTCCCGGCTCATTGGGATATGCCTTGGCATAGCGGCCGGAAATCCGCCCGCGCTCGACGACGAATGCGCTGTTTTGGGTATCCGGAGGCGCGAGGTTGAAGGCGCCGACCACCAGCGTAACTGGGAAAGTGGCAACCTGTTGGCACAAATCGGCCAAGGCCTCCGATGCCTTTTCGGCACGGGAACGGATCACCCCCGGCTCATATGAGTGGCCCAGCAGGTATGCCTCGGGAAACACAAGGAGGTCGATGGCCTCCTTGGTGGCCCAGCGAAGGCGCTGCACGATGGCCTCGCAGGTTCGGACAGCATCGTCGGCGATTGCCGGGCATTGGATGGCTGCGATCCGCATACGGCACCCCTATCCTAGCCCAACGTCATGACGAAAGACCGCTTTCAGGCAATCCGACAGGTGCCGTGAATGCCGCAGAGTGGCGATAGCGGTCAGAAGTCAGTGCTCGTCGCGACCGCATGCCACGCGATGAAGCCGACCGCGACGATCGCGATGAATATGACCACAAGCCACCAAGGGATGGATCGGCTGTGACGATCTCCATACGGATCATGCCTCTCCCAAAAGTCCTCGTCAGGTTCGCTCATACCGCCAGCTTCGCACTCTCTCGGAACGTCCGCAATTGGCGTCGATGAACCGGGAGTTCTACGGCCACCTCTGGGCGCTAGCCGCCGGAAAGCCCCTCCCTGAAAGGGAGGGGTTGGGGTGGGTCGGTTTTCGTATCACGGCCATGCCCGCCTCGGGCGAACCCACCCCCTGACCCCTCCCTTTCAGGGAGGGGAGATGTCCGCGACCGGGCCGGAGCAGCCATGGCCCGAGCCTGCCCCCTCCCTGCCGTTGATGCGCCGTTACCCCTCCGCGCGCGCGCCCCGGTTGACCTCGCCGTCGCGGCCCACCACAACGCGGCCATGCTCAAGCTCATCATCGGCAACAAGGCCTATTCCTCCTGGTCCATGCGCGGCTGGCTGGCCGTCAAGCAGTCCGGCCTCCCGTTCGAGGAGATCGTCGTGCCGCTCTACGACGCGGATTGGGACAAGCGCCGCGAGGGCGACGAGTTCGCCCCCTCCTCCGGCAAGGTGCCGATCCTGTGGGACGGCGACACGGTGGTGTGGGATTCGCTGGCGATCGTCGAATGGCTGGCCGATCGGGTCGGCCGCGAGACCTTCTGGCCGGCCGACGACGCCGCCCGCGCCATGGCCCGCTCGATGGCCGCCGAGATGCATTCGGGCTTCGCGGCGCTGCGCCGCGAATGCTCGATGAACATCCGCCAGCGCTTCCCGGACTATCAGCCGTCGGACGCGGTGGAGGCCGATCTCGCCCGCCTCTACGCGCTGTGGGCGCAGGCCCGCGCCCGCTTCGGCACCGGCGGCGAGTTCCTCTTCGGCGGCTTCGGCGCGGTCGACATCATGTTCGCGCCGGTCTGCACCCGCATCGTCTCCTACGGGCTGCCGCTGCCGCGCTTCGCCGTGCCCTATCTCCAGGCGGTGTTCGCGCACCCGTTCGTGCAGGACTGGATCGCCAACGCCCAGGCCGAGGATTGGGTGATCGAGAAGTTCGAGACGCTGCCGGCGCAGGGTTGAGACGATGACCGGCCCGATCGACCCCGTGGCGCTCGCCGCAGACCTGATCCGCTGCGCCAGCGTGACGCCTGCCGATGCCGGCGCGCAGGACGTGCTGACCGCCGCGCTGGAGGCGCAGGGCTTCACCGTCCACCGCTTCACCAGCGGCGAGGCCCCGCACGGGCCGGTGGAGAATATGATCGCGATCCGCGGGCAAGGCGCGCCGCATTTCGCCTTCGCCGGGCATAGCGACGTGGTGCCTGCCGGGCAGGGCTGGACCGCCGGCGCCTTCGAGCCCGAAATCCGGGGCGACCTGCTCTACGGGCGCGGCGCGGTCGACATGAAGGGCGCGATCGCCGCCTTCATCGCGGCGACCGAACGGGTGCAGGACCATGCCGGCACGCTCAGCCTGCTGATCACCGGCGACGAGGAAGGCCCCGCCCTATACGGGACGCGCGCGATCATCGACTGGCTCGATGCGCGCGGCATCCGGCCGGACATGGTGCTGGTCGGCGAGCCGACCTCCGACAAGCGGCTCGGCGACACGATCAAGATCGGCCGGCGCGGATCGATCAACGCCTGGATCACCGTGCCCGGCACCCAGGGCCATGTCGCCTACCCCCACCTCGCCGACAATCCGGTGGCGCGGCTGGTCCGCATCCTCGATCGGCTCCAGCGCTGGCATCTCGACGACGGCAATGCCTGGTTCCAGCCCTCCAACCTCGAGATCACCGATATCGAGGTGGCGAGCGGCGCGACCAACATCATCCCCGGTTCGGCCGGGGCGCGGCTCAACATCCGCTTCAACGATGTCCAGCAGGGCGCCGCGCTGGAGGCCGAAATCCGCCGCATCGTCGCCGAGGAGGCCCCGCGCGGCACCGTCGAGGCGCTGATCTCGGGCGAAGCCTTCCTGACCGCGCCGGGCGCCCTGTCCAGCTTGATGTCGGACGCGATCCGGGGCGTAACCGGGGTGGACGCCGAATATTCCACCACCGGTGGCACCTCCGACGCCCGCTTCCTCTCGCAGATCGCGCCGACCGTCGAGTTCGGCCTGTGCAACGCGACGATGCACAAGCTCGACGAGGCGGTGGCGGTCGAGGATCTGCGGGTGCTGGCCGATATCTACGAGGCGGTGCTGAGGAAGGCGCTGCGCCCTTAGCCTGATCCGGGCCGGGCCAGGGCCGATCGACCTCCGTTCGTCCCGCGCGAAGCCGAGGGACAGGGCTGCAAGAGCGCCGCCTCGGGGCACGTACCTCGACTGCGCTCGGCACGAACGGAGGGGTATGATCGACGGCCGTGGCCCTAATCCCGCACCCGCCGCAGGATCACATAGAGCGCCCCCGCCCCGCCATGCCTCGGGTGCGCGTTGCGCACCGCCGCGATCCGCGATGCGTGGCGGGAATGATGGAGCCAGTCGCCGATCGAGGCGCGGATCACGCCGCGCATCGGATTGTCGAGGCGACTGCGCCCCGGTGGCGGCGGCCGGCCGGTGACGAGCAGGATCAGCCGCGCATGGCGCGCGATCGCCTGCCCTAGTTCTGCCTCCAACTGGGTATGCGCCGCCGACAGCGTGTAGCCGTGCAGATCGATGGTGGCATCCGGCGCCACCACGCCGCGGCTGAGCCGCTTGTCCCAGCCGCCATCGAGGGTGTTCTGCGGGGGGCGCAACGGGGACACTTTCCCACCGTTCGTCCTGAGCGCAGTCGAAGGACGTGCCTCTCGCGCAGCGCTTGCCGCACGTCCTTCGACACGCTCAGGACGAACGGGGGATACCAAGGGGGACGGAGTGACGGCCGCCCCACCGGCCGCCCCAGACTTGGCCAAGGCCGGCTTACGGGGCGTCCGCCGCCCCTTGAGCGGCCGCACATCCTCGACCACGCGCCGCCAGAGGGCCTCGGCCTCGGCCCCGTCAGGCTTGCGGGATTTGCCCGTCATGGCCCTGTTGCCCGCCACTCAGACGCTCGACGGTCCCCACCGGCAACAGCAGATAGGCGCGCCCCCGCGCCGACATGCCGCCGGCGATCCGCGCCGCCTCGTCGCCTGCGCCCCAGAAGGTATCGAAGCGGTTGGCGCCCTTGATCGCCCCGCCGGTATCCTGTGCCACCCACAGGCCCGCCGCCTCGGGCCGATCGGGCGCGAGCCACACCGGCGCGCCGAGCGGGGTATAGGCCGGATCGGCGGCGACCGAGACGTGCCCCGCCACCGGCACGCCGAGCGCGCCCAGTGGCGGCCCATTGAGATATTTGAAGAACACGAAGCTGTGATTCTGGTTCATCACCGCATCGGCCTGATCGGGATGCGCCTTCAGCCAGCCGACGATGCCCTGCATCGAGGCCTGCCCGGGTGCCAGCATCCCCTGCGCCAGCATCCACTTGCCGATGCCGGTGTAAGGCTGGCCATTCTGCCCGGCATAGCCGATGCGGACGATGCTGCCGTCGGGCTGGCGCAGCTGCCCCGACCCCTGGATCTGGAGGAAGAAGAAGGCGATCTTGTCGGCCGCATAGCCGATCACCGGCGCATGGCCCTGGATGGCGCCCCCCTGGATCTGCGCGCGATCGGGATAGGGGACGAGCTTGCCGCCCTGCACCTTGCCGCGGATCGTCTTGCCCTTGAGATCGGGCGAGAACTGGCCGAGGTCGGCGGTCACCATGTCGTCCGGCAGGCCGTAGATCGGCACGTCATAGCCCAGGCTGGGCTGCTGCGATCCCTGGATTTCCGGTTCGTAATAGCCCGTCGCATAGAGATCGCCGGTGCCGATCTGCGCCGTCTCAAAATAGCGCGGGAAGAAACTGGCGGCCTCGCCGTCGGGCCAGTTCGCGGCGGCGGCACAGGCGGGTTGCCAGTCCGCCGTCCTGGTCAGGCCGCTAGTGTCGCTGCGCTTGACGAGGGCGACGCAGGAGGTCCGGAACGCCGCCAGCACCGCGCCGGCCTTGGCCGGATCGATCCGCAGCGACGCGACCGACGGCCCGAGCCGGACACCCGACAACAGGGCATTGCCGGCCACGGCCACGGCGGGCGCCGACGGTGCGGGACGCACCGGCCGAGGCGGTTCGCCGCGCCCGACGTCGTTGCCGCCGCGCGGCCCCACGCAGGAGGCCAGCGCCAGCGAGGACAGGGTGGCCGTCGCCAGCGCGCGGCGGTTCATGCCGCCTCGTCGGTCTCGATCAGAATCCAGTTGGGATCGTCCGCCTTCACATGGCGGCTGAACGTCCACAGATCGCGGGTCTGCACCGCGTCGCTCAGCGATCCGGCGACGACATGGCCGTCTGCATCGCGGGTGATCGCGGAGATATCGGCATCGAAGCGCACGGTGACGATCGCCATCTGCGCGGACATGCCGGCCTGGTCGATCGTGGAACGCTCGATCGAGACCAATTTGTTCTCCACCGTCTCGCCAGCCTCGCGGCGCGCGGCGATCGAATCGGCGAAGGCCTCGTAGACCTCGTCATCGACCAGCCGGCGCAGTTCGGCCTCGTCGCCGCGCCAAAACGCCTCCAGCACCATGCGATAGGCCGAGCGGGCGCCATCGAGGAAGCTTGCCACGTCGAAATTCGAATCGGCGGAGACGATCTGCCGCACGCCGTCCAGCGCATGGGGATCGATCATGGCGGCCACGGTTCCGGCCGGATCGGCGGCCTTGCGCTCGGCGACGGGCTCGACCTGCGGACGCGCGACCAGCGGCGCCTGCTGGATGTCGGCGGGCTTGGCAAGCGGCTGCTCATGGCCGGTACGACGCCCCAGCACGGCATAGAGCCGGAAGGCGACGAACAGGGCAACACACGCCAAAATGATGATCTGGGGCACCGAACCTCCACGCTTGGGACCAATGAAACGCCCCAAGCTCCGTATGAGTTGCCCCCTTACATAGAGGAGGAGCGTGCCGGTTTCAAATCCGCTGGCGATCGACCTGCGATCGGGGCGCGACGTCGCTGTCGCCATCGCCGTCGCCATTGCCCTCGCAAGGCCCGGCTGCTAGTCGCCGGGCGATCCGCCACGCGGGCTTTCGCGTGGCTTCCAGCGCTTGAGGATGATGCCAGATGGCCGAGAACGAGGCCCCCGATTTCCTGACCGTGCCGTCCGCGAACGGTGAGGACAGCCAGCCGCAGGTCGGCATGCTCGCGCAGTACACCAAGGATTTCTCGTTCGAGAATCCGAACGCGCCGGCCGTCTACAACTGGCCGAACCAGCCGCAGATCGACGTGCAGTTCAACATCGGCACCCAGACCGTCGCCGACGACATCCACGAGACCGCGCTCAAGATCGACATCACCGCGCAGGCCCCCGAGGGCGTCGCCTTCAAGCTCGAGCTGCTCTACGGCGGGCTGTTCGCGCTCAAGAACGTACCGGCCGATGCGCTCCAGCCGTTCCTGCTCGGCGAGGCCCCGCGCCTGCTCTTCCCGTTCGCGCGCCGCGTCGTCGCCGATGCGATCCGCGATGGCGGCTTCCCGCCGCTGATGCTCGATCCGATCGACTTCAACGCGCTCTATTTCTCGCAGCTTCAGCAGAATGGCCTGATGGGCGAGCCGGCAGGCCAGGCCTGAATCTCTCCAGCTCGATCTTCAGGCAGATGCTATGACCGTTCGTCCTGAGCCTGTCGAAGGACGTGCCCCGAATGCAGCGCGTGCAGCACGTCCTTCGACTATGCTCAGGACGAACGGTATCGAGGCTCATGGCCTAACCCTGGCGATGGCGCTCCTCGCGTGAGCCTCGTCAGGAACACCGCGACGATCGGCGGGCTGACCCTGGTCAGCCGCGTCCTCGGCTTCGTGCGCGATCAGCTGATGGCGCATTTCGTCGGCGCAGGCTTCGCCAACGACGCCTTCCTGGTCGCGTGGCGGCTGCCCAACCTGTTCCGCGCGCTGTTCGCCGAGGGCGCCTTCTCGGCCGCCTTCGTGCCGATGTTCAACCGCGTCGTCGGCCAGGCCGAGGCCGAAGGTCACGAGGGGCTGCCCGAGGGGCTGCGCTTCGCCGAGAATGTGCTCTCGGTGCTGTTCCCCTTCCTCGCCATGTTCACGACGATCATGATCGCCTTTCCGCGGCCGATCGTCTGGCTGATCACCTTCGGCTTCAAGGAGGGCGGCGGCCCCGAGAAATTCGACCTCGCCGTCCAGCTGACCCAGATCACCTTCCCCTATCTGGCGCTGATCAGCCTGGTGTCGCTGATGGGCGGCATCATGAACTCGATGAACCGCTTCTGGGTGAATGCGGCGGCGCCGGTGCTGCTCAACATCTGCATGATCGCGGCCTTGGTGTTCTTCCGGGGCAACACCCCGACGGACATCGCCCATACCCAGGCGATCGCGGTCACGGTATCGGGGGTGGCGCAGCTGATCTGGCTGATCCTCGCCGCGCGATCGGCCGGCGTGACGCTCCGGCTCAAGCGGCCGACGCTCAATCCCGAGGTGAAGAAACTGCTGGCGATCATCTGGCCGGCGGCGATCGGCGCCGGCGCGATCCAGTTCAACCTGCTCGTCATCACCATGCTGGCGGCGGGCTTCCTGCCCTCGGGCTCGGTGTCCTACATCTATTATGCCGACCGGCTGAACCAGCTGCCGCTGGCACTGGTCGGCATCGGCGTCGGCACCGCGATCCTGCCGGTGATCTCGCGCCAGATCGGCGCCGGCGACGGCAAGGCCGCGATCCACACCCAGAACCGCGCGATCGAATTGTCACTGCTGCTCACCCTGCCCGCCACCGCCGGGCTGATGATCGGCGCGACGACGATGATCCGCGCGCTGTTCCAGACCGGCGCCTTCACCGCGCACGACACCCACGCCTCGGCGGCCGTGCTCACCGCCTTCTCCTGCGGCCTGCCCGCCTACATTCTCATCAAGGTGTTCACGCCGGGCTTCTACGCGCGGGCCGACACCAAGACCCCGGTGCGGATCGCGATGGCCGAGATGGCCTGCAACATGGCGCTCAACCTGTTCTTCGTGTTCGGCACCAACCTCTCTTATGTCGGGCTCGCCATCTCGGGTGCGAGCTGCGCGTGGATCAATGTCGGCCTGCTCTACTGGGTGCTGCACCGGCGCGGCCATTTCAGCATCGACGCGCAGCTGAAACGCCGTGCGGTTCGCCTGTTGCTGGCCACGCTGGCGATGGCGGCGCTGCTTTTGTGGCTCGATCCGTGGACCGCCGCGCACGCCGGGGGCGACCTCCTCGCCCGGATCGAGGCGCTGCTGCTGCTGATCGTCCCGGCCTGCGCCTGCTATTTCGGCTGCGCCTTCCTGTTCGGCGCGTTCGACTGGCAGGAGACCAAGGCGCTGCTGCGGCGACGGCGGGCGCCGGCAGGCGGCGCTTGACCTGAGCTGACCGCTGGGCGACACGCCCGGTCCATGACCAAACGTGTAGTCTCGGGCATCCAGCCCACCGGAAACCTTCACCTCGGCAATTATCTGGGGGCGATCCGCAATTGGGTGCGGATGCAGGACGAGGTGGCGCGCGAAGGCGGGGAATGCTTCTTCTTCCTCGCCGATCTCCATGCGATCACGGTCTATAACGATCCGAAGGAACTGGCGCGGAACGTCCGCTCGATGGCGGCCGCGCTGATCGCCGCCGGCGTCGATCCGGCGAAATCGACGCTGTTCAACCAGGCGGCGGTCTCCGCCCATGCCGAACTCGGCTGGATCCTGAACTGCACCGCGCGGATCGGCTGGCTGAACCGCATGACCCAGTTCAAGGAAAAGTCCGGCAAGAATCGCGAGGGCGCCTCGATCGGGCTGTTCGCCTATCCGGTGCTCCAGGCCGCCGACGTGCTGATCTACCGCGCCACCCACGTTCCCGTCGGCGAGGACCAGAAGCAGCATCTCGAACTCGCCCGCGACATCGCGACCAAGTTCAACACCGATTACGAGACCGAACTGTTCGTGCTGCCCGAGCCGATGATCCCGGCCTCCGCCGCGCGGATCATGTCGCTGCGCGACGGCAGCGCCAAGATGTCCAAGTCCGATCCGTCGGACATGAGCCGCATCAACCTCACCGACGATGCCGACACGATCACCGCCAAGATCCGCAAGGCCAAGACCGATGCGGACCCCCTGCCCGCCAATCCGGCGGGCCTGGAGGGGCGACCCGAGGCGAAGAATCTGGTCGGCATCTATGCGGCACTCGCCGATACCGGCGCGGCCGACGTGCTGGCCCGATTCGAGGGCCAGGGCTTCGGCGCGTTCAAGCCGGCGCTCGCCGAGCTGGTGGTGGAGACGTTGGGGCCGATTTCCGCCCGCCTCAGCGAACTCGAGCGCGATCCGGGCGAACTCGACCGCATTCTCGCGCATGGCGCCGCCAAGGCCCGCGCCGCGGCCGAGCCGGTCGTCGCCGTCGCCTACGCTTCTTTGGGGCTGACACGCGAAACTCGATGACAGGTCGATACGTTCAACGCATATTCAGCACAGTTGGCGGAGGAGTGGCCGTCACGTCCTGACATGCGGAATCCTCCGCGACTGAGGCACGTCCATGACCATCAAACGCCTGTTGCTTTCCGTTGCTGCCCCGATCGCCCTGCTGGGCGTCAGTGGCTGCGCCACGAATTTCCATGCCAACGTCTCGCGCTTCCAGCGGCTTCCCGCGCCGCAGGGCCAGACCTTCCGGATCGAGCCGCTCAATGCGCGCGATCGCGGTGGTCTGGAATTCGCGACCTATGCCAATGAGGCGGCGGCCCATCTCACCCAGATCGGCTATCGCGAGGCCGCGCCGGGTGGCGCTGCCGACATGATCGTCCAGCTCGGCTACGGCGTCGATCGCGGCCAGCAGAAGGTCACGACCACGCCCGGCTTCAACTGCGGCTTCGGCGGTGGCTGGGGTGGCGGCTGGGGCGGCGGCTTCGGTGGCTGGGGCGGTTGGGGCGGCGGCTGGGGCGGTCGCGGCTGGGGCTATGGCTGGGGCGATCCCTACAGCCCGTTCGGTTGCCCGGACGTCGAGAGCTACACCATCTATTCCAGCTCGCTCGCCATGACGATCACCCAGTCCGACGGCAAGCGGCTGTTCGAGGGTCGCGCCCGCGCCCATTCGACCACCGACGATCTGACCCAGCTCGTCCCGAACCTGATCGACGCGATGTTCACCGGCTTCCCCGGCAATTCGGGGCAGGACATCCGCATCACCATCCCGCCGCGCCAGAAGCCCAAGGCTTCCTGACCGTCCGGACAAGGCACAGGAAAGGCGCCCGGTCCCAGACCGGGCGCCTTTTTTGTGTGTCCGTCACGTGCCGGCGGCGGCGGTAGCGCTCGGCCCCGGTTCGTTATGCCGCGCCCGTGCCGGCGCGCCATTCATCGACGCGGGATCAGCCTTCCAGCTGGCGCAGCAGCAGGCGCACGTCGGCATCGATCTCGGCATCCGCCTTGCGGAGCTTCTCGATCTGCTTGACCGCGTGGATCACCGTGGTGTGATCGCGCCCGCCGAAGCGACGGCCGATCTCGGGCAGCGAACGCGGCGTCAGCTGCTTGGCGAGATACATCGCGATCTGGCGCGGCCGGGCGACTTCGCGCGCGCGCCGGGCCGAGGTCATCTCGGACTGGCGGATGCGGAAATGGTCCGACACCTTGCGCTGGATCTCGTCGATGGTGATGCGACGCTGGTGGGCACGCAGCACGTCGGTGAGCGTCTCCTCCACGAAGGCGACGTCGATCGGCCGGTTCGACAGCATCGCGTAAGCGATCACGCGGTTGAGCGCGCCTTCCAGTTCGCGGACGTTGGACGCGATCCGCTTGGCGAGGAACAGCTGCACCTCCTGCGAGACGCTGACCTGCGGCATGCTCTCGAGCTTGCGCGAGATGATCGCGAGGCGAAGCTCGAAGTCGGCCGGATTGACGTCGGCGACCAGCCCCCAGCTCAGCCGCGAGAGGATACGGGCTTCGATCCCTTCCAGATCCTGCGGCGAGCGATCGGCGGTGATCACCAGCCGCTTACCGGCCGAGATGATCTCGTTCATCGTGTGGAAGAACTCCTCCTGGGTGGAGTCCTTGCCGGCGATGAACTGGACGTCGTCGATCATCAGCAGGTCGGCCGAGCGCAGGCGCTGCTTGAAGTTGTGCGTGTCCTTGGCGCGCAGCGCACCGACAAACTCGAACATGAACTTCTCGGCCGACATGTAGACGATCTTCGCCTTCGGCACATGGCGGCGATATTCATGGCCGATCGCGTGCATCAGGTGGGTCTTGCCGAGCCCGGTGCCGCCATGGAGGAACAGCGGGTTGAAGGTCAGCGCGCCGCCTTCCGCCACGGTGCGCGCGGCGTTGTAGGCGACTTCGTTGGCCTTGCCGGTGACGAAGCTGTCGAAGGTGTAGCGGGCCTCGAGCTGGATGCCCTCGACGGTGCCGGTCGGCTCGACCGAATCGTCCTGCTCCGGCTCGATCACGGGGGCGACGGTGAACAGCGCCGGCTTCACCGAATCGATGCCGGCGGACACCGTCACGCGGCGGACCTGCGGCAGATGCGCGCGCCATGCGTGAAGCAGGCGCTCGCCATAATGGGTGTCCACCCAGTTCGCCATGAACTCGGACGGGAGTGCGATCTGCACCAGCCCCTCATCCTCGTCGAAGCCGGCGAGGCGGGAGGGCTTCAGCCAATTGTCGAAGGTGCGGGCGCCACAATCGCGGCGCAGGCCCGAGCGGATCGATTCCCACGCCAGTTCGATTGGATCATCGATCGTGACATGCATCGCTCCCACCGTCCCGACAGCCTGGTTCACGCACTTCTCCCCCGTCCGGAAATCCGAGTTCCGGACCTCATGCAGACATAACTTCCCCAGCGCCGGAAACACCCCCGTGCCCCGGCTATGGATGGCACTAAAAAATTTGGTCCCCGGCAGAAATGTCGAAGCGATTCGACGTCGCCGGGAGGGTCTTTCTAGGAAGCCGGGCGCCCCCCGGGCAAGCGAAGAACCGTCACCCGACTGAAATATACACGCTTGACAGCCAAAGGTGGCGGATTCCGGTAAAACCCCCATTTTCCGGGGTTTTTCAGCGCATTAACTTTTTCGCTAAACGGTCATATCGCGCGAATCGCGGGAAATGCTCGACTTTCCTCGGTCATGCTTTTGTCATGCAAAAGGCCCGCCGATCACGGGGACCGGCGGGCCTTTAAGACCAATGGTTAACGGGTCGCTCAGCCGAGCGAAGCGACCGCCTTGGTCAGGCGCGAATATTTGCGCGCCACGGTGTTCTTGTGCAGCACGCCCTTGGACACGCCACGCTGCATCTCGGGCTGTGCGATCTTCAGCGCCGTCGCGGCGGCGTCCTTGTCGCCGGCGACGATCGCGGCTTCGACCTTCTTGATGAAGGTACGGATACGGCTGACGCGCGCTCCGTTGATGACCTTGCGACGATCGTTGCGCCGGATGCGCTTCTTGGCTTGCGGCGTGTTCGCCATGTGTGTCCTCGAACCTGCTCAAAAGGGATGGCGGCACAGGCGGACCCGCACCGGGAAGACGCGGCCTCTACTGATGCCGGGGAGATTCGTCAACTGTTCCCGCCGTCAACGCTGGCAGGCGCGGCAATGAAAGGTGGATCGGCCGGAATCGATCCGCCGTTCGACCACGCCGCCGCACGGGCAGGCCTCGCCTTCGCGGCCATAGACGCGGAACTGCTTGGAGAAATAGCCGAGTTCGCCGTCGGGCCGGGCATAATCGCGCAGCGTCGATCCGCCGGCGGCGATCGCCTCGGTCAGCACCGCGCGCACCGCCTCGACCAGCGCGACCAGCTTCGGCCTGGAGACCTTGCCCGCCGGCCTAGTTGGCGGGATTCGCGCGATGTTGAGCGCCTCGCACACATAGATGTTGCCGAGTCCCGCCACGATCCGCTGGTCGAGCAGCATCGCCTTGATCGGCGCGATCCGGCCGTGGAGCGCCGCCGCCAGTTGCGCGGCGTGGAAATCGTCGCCCAACGGCTCCGGCCCGAGCGCGGCGAAGGCCGGCCATGCGGCCAGCCGCTCGGTCTCGAGCAGGTCGACCGAACCGAAGCGGCGCGGATCGGCCAGCGACAGCCGCCTGCCCTCCTCGGTCTCCAGCACGAGATGGTCGTGCGTGCCCAGCGCGTCGGGGTCGACCCGCCAGCGGCCCGACATGCCGAGATGGAACACCATGGTGTCGCCGCGATCGGTGTGGACGAGGCCATATTTGGCCCGCCGCCCCAGCCCCGTCACCCGCGCGCCGGTCAGCCGCTGGCGCAGATCGGGCGGGAAGGCGCGGCGCAGATCGGCACGGCGCGTCTCCACAAGGGTGAGCACCTGGCCGTCGAGCACGCTCTCCAGCCCACGCACGGTGGTTTCGACTTCGGGAAGCTCGGGCATTTCGCGTCTACAGCTAGGATCGAATTGCGCCCGCCACAAGCCAAGGCTAAGCGCCAAGGCATGACCAACGATACCGTCTCGTTCGGCTACAGCGAAGTAGCCCCCGAAGAGAAAACCAAGATGGTGGGCGACGTGTTCGCCCGCGTGGCGCAACGCTACGACATCATGAACGACGCGATGTCGGGCGGGATGCATCGTCTGTGGAAGGACCAGTTCGTCCGGCGGGTGAAGCCGCGCCAGGGCGAGGCGATCCTCGACATGGCCGGCGGCACCGGCGACATCGCCTTCCGCATGGCCAAGCAGGGCGCCGACGTGACGGTGGCAGACATCAACCCGTCGATGCTCGGCGTCGGCATGGAGCGCGCCAAGAAGAAGGGCCTCGACGGTCTGCTCTGGGCCGAGGAGAATGCCGAGACGCTGTCCTTCGGCGACAAGCAGTTCGACGCCTACACCATCGCCTTCGGCATCCGGAACGTGACCGACATCCCCAAGGCGCTCAGGGAGGCCCACAGGGTGCTGAAGCGCGGCGGGCGCTTCTATTGCCTGGAATTCTCGACGACGACCTGGCCGGGCTTCAAGGAGGTCTACGACGCCTATTCGCACAAGCTGGTGCCCCAGATCGGCAAGCTCGTCGCGCATGACGAGGACAGCTATCGTTATCTGATCGAATCGATCCGCCGCTTCCCCGACATGCCGACCTTCAAGGCGATGATCGGCGAGGCCGGTTTCGTGCAGGCGAAGGTCGAGCCGATCCTGGGCGGGCTGGTGGCGATCCACAGCGGCTGGAAGATTTGACCTCCACCGCCGTCCATCTGTCCCGGCTGCTGCGCTGGGGGCGGACGCTCGCCCGCCACGGCGCGCTGATCGGCATCGAGCGCGATCCGCTGACGCCGGCGCCGCTGCGCCGCCTGGTCCGCATCGCCCGGATCGGCGCGCGCGTGCCGAAGGAGCCGCGCTACGCCGACGCGCTGGAGGCGATCGGCCCCGCCGCGATCAAATTCGGCCAGGCGCTCGCGACCCGGCCCGATCTGGTCGGCGAGGCGGCGGCGATCGATCTCTACCGGCTGCAGGATGCGGTGCCGCCGGTCCCCTTCCCGCTGATCAAGGCGTCGATCGAGCAGGCGCTCGGCCGCCCGATCGAGCAACTCTACGCCTCGATCGACGAAAAGCCGGTCGGCGCCGCGTCGATCGCGCAGGTCCACCGCGCCGTCACCACCGATGGCCGCCATGTCGCGGTCAAGGTGCTGCGCCCCGGCGTCGAACAGGATTTCGCCCGCGCCATCGACACCTATGAATGGGCCGCCGCACAGGCCGAGGGCATGGCCGGCGAGATCGCCCGCCTGCGCCCGCGCCTCGTCGTCGCGACCTTCAAGCAGTGGACCGCGCGCGAACTCGATCTGCGCCGCGAGGCGGCGTCCGCGTCCGAACTCTCCCGCGGGATGGAGGCCGAACCCGGCTTCCACGTCCCGCATATCGACTGGCAGCGCACCGCGCGCCGGGTGATGACGCTCGAATGGCTGGATGGCGTCAAGCTCTCCGACCGCAGCGCGCTGGTCGCCGCCGGGCATGATCCGCGGCTGATCGCGGGCACCTTGGTCCGCGTCTTCCTGCGCCAGGCGATCGCCGACGGCTTCTTCCATGCCGACCTCCACCAGGGCAATCTGTTCGCGCTCGCCGATGGCCGGCTGGCGGCGATCGACTTCGGCATCATGGGGCGGATCAACCGCCAGGCGCGGCTGTGGCTGGCCGAGATCCTCCACGGCCTGATCACCGGCAATTACGCGCGCGTCGCCGAGATTCATTTCGAGGCGGGCTATGTCCCCTCCCACCACAATCTCGCCGAGTTCGCGACCGCGCTCAGGGCGGTGGGCGAGCCGATCCGCGGGCTGCCGGTCAAGGACATCTCGATCGGGCAGATGCTCGACGGGCTGTTCTCGATCACCCGCGATTTCGACATGCCGGTGCAGCCGCATCTGCTGCTGCTCCAGAAGACGATGGTGATGGTCGAGGGCGTCGCCACCAGCCTCGATCCCGACATCAACATGTGGGACGTCGCCGCCCCGTTCGTGCGCGAATGGCTGCGCGGCGAACTCGGCCCGGAAGCCTTTCTCGCCGATCGGATGCTGGAGATCGGCCGGCTGATCCGCCGCGTGCCCGATCTGATCGAGCGCATCGATCGCGCCTTCCCGGCGCCCGGCGCCGCGCCGCCACCGCCGCCCTTGCCCGAGGTGCAGGTGATCCGCGTCGGCGGGGGCTGGCGCTATGCCGCCGTCGCCGCGATCGCCGCCGCCGCCGCCGGCGCGTTCGTTATGTGGTTCGTCTGATCGCGCTTTCGCTGTAACCACGGACGTTCGGAGACCGAAGCCAGGCAGGAGGCCGGCCTCGGCCCGGCGAGAGGCGTGCGATGGGCGATCTTCATTTCGATTGCACGATGTGCGGCCAATGCTGCCACGGCCTGCGCCTGCCGCTCAGCCTCGCCGAAGCGCGGCTCTGGCTGGACAAGGGCGGCACCGTGCAGCTGATGTGCGAGGCCCATCCGTGGCCCGAGGAACCGGCGGACGGCGACGCGCTCGGCCATTATCGGCGGGCCCGGACCTTCGCGGCGCAGAGCGGCGGCCTGCCGGTGCGGATCATGGTGACATTGGTCGCGGCCTTCGCCGGCCCCTGCCCGTTCCTGCTGCCCGACATGCGCTGCGGCAATTATGCGGAGCGGCCGCGCGTCTGTCGCATCTATCCGGCCGAGATGAACCCGTTCGCGGTGCTCAAGCCCGCCGGCAAGGCCTGCCCGCCCGAGGCCTGGAACGACGCCAACCCGCTGCTCGCCCGCAATGGCGAGGCGGTCGCGCCCGAAACCGTGGCGATCGTCGCGGCGGCGCGCGCCACCTCGATCGAGGATGGCCGGGCGAAGGAGCGGCTCTGCGCCGATCTCGGCATCGCGGTCGCGGCGCTGGGCAACGAAGGCTATGTCGCCCATAGTCCCAACCCGGCCGCGTTACGCGCCGCCCTCGCCGGGCTGGAGAATGCACGGCCGTTTAGATCCGTCGCCTGGACGGTGGCATCGAACCGCTCGGCGACTATCGCGATGCTCGAGGCCGCCGGCGCCCAATCCCTGTTGGCGGCGGACGGAGACGCCGGGGCTTCCGACTATATCGGCTTCTTCCCGGCCGGCTGAGCGACGGTCAGCCCAGCATGAAGGGCGGATCGGGGATCGTCGCGCGCGCCTCGTTCAGCATCAGCGACCAGCGCGCCGACAGATCGTTGAAATAGGCGTCGTCCACCCCGATCCGGCGCTGGACGACATGGCCCTGCGGATCGGCCGGAATGACCACCAGATCGAGCGGGCGACCGACCGCGAGGTTCGATCGCAGCGTCGAATCGAACGAGATCAGCCCGACCTTCACCGCCTCCGACAGCTCGGTGTCATATTGCAGCGCGCGATCGAGGATCGGCTTGCCATATTTCATCTCGCCGATCTGGAGGAACGGCTGCTCCTTCTGGCATTCGATGAAATTGCCCTCGGAATAGAGGCGGAACAGCTTGAGCGGGCCATCGCCGATCCGGCCGCCGAGCAGCATCGAGGCGGAGGGCGCCAGCTGCGATTCCTCCAGCGCCTTGGCGATCACCGCGCGCTGCTCATGCACCGCCTCGCCGACCAGCTGCGCCACCCGGAACATCGACGGCGCGTTGGCGACCGTCCGCACCGGCAGATCGGGATCGCCAGACGGCAGCCCCTCGGCGAGGCTCGCCAGCACCGCCTGGGTGATCGAGAGATTGCCGGCCGACATGGCGAACACCAGCCGATCGGGCGAATCGGCCAGCATGTGCAGCTTGCGATAGACCGAGATATCGTCGACGCCCGCATTGGTGCGGGTATCGGCGATCATGACGAGTCCCGCCTCGACCAGCATTCCTACGCAATAAGTCATTGCGCCTGATTTTGACGCTGTCCGCCGGTTTCCGCAACCGCAACCTCGACATGCATGGTCTCGCCACCGCCGCCGACGCGCATTCCGGCGAGCGGCGCGGCGTCGCGATAATCGAGACCGACGGCGACGCGGACATAGGCGTCGGTCGGCGACATGCCGTTGGCGGCATCGAAACCGATCCAGCCATAGCCATCAACATGGGCCTCCGCCCAGGCGTGCGCCGCCGGCTGGATGGTCTCGCCGTCCGATCGCAGCAGGTGCCCCGAGACGTAGCGCGCCGGATAGCCCAGCACGCGCGCCGCCGCGCAGAAGATATGGGCATGATCCTGGCAGACCCCCCGCCCTTCCGCAAAGGCGGCGGCGGCACCGCGATGGGGATCGCCATTGCCGGTATCGAAGACGATCTGGCGGTGAAGTGCATGGCACAGCGCATGCAGCCGGCTGAGCGGATCGGCGGCCGCCTCGGCGATGTCGTCCGCGAAGGCGATGATCCCGGCATCGGCCTCGGTCTGCGGGGTCGGCCGCAGGAACAGCTCGATGGGGAGCGGCTCGGGCGCGCCCGCCACCATCCCGGCCCGATCCTCGGTCAGCACCTCGCCGCCGACGGTGAGCGCGATCCGGTCGATCGGCCCGTCGACATAGAGCATCGTCACCTCATTGCCGTAGCCGTCGCGGCTGCGCTTGAGGCGGGCGTCGCAATCCACCTCGACATGCCAGTCGATCACCGCCTGCCCGTCGAAGCTCGGCGGGGTGACGCGCAGCAGCTGCACCAGCCGCCGCTGCGGCTGGCTGAAGGCATAATGGGTGCGATATTCGATCCTGAGGCGCATCACTGGAACCGGAATTGCTGGGCGATCGCCTGGTCGAGGCGGGCATTGTCGCTGATGAAGGCCTGGAGGAATTCGTGCAAGCCGCCGGCGATGATGCCGTTGACCGTCGAGCGATTGATCATCAGCTGGCGGACGCGCGCGATCCGGTCGGCTTCGCCCTGCCGGCCGAGGCGACGGCCGATCGCATTGAGATTCTGCACCACCTCATCGGCCGAGGCCGCGATCGAGCGCGGCATCTCGTGCCGCAGCACCAGCAGGTCGACGACATGGCCGGGGCGCAGACCCTCGCGATACAGCCAGCGATAGGCCGTCACCGCCGAGACGGTGTGGAGGATCGTCGTCCACTGGTCGCGATCGATCGGCCCGCCGACCTTCTCGCCCTCCGGCAGCAGCAGATGATATTTGACGTCGATCAGCCGCGCGGTGTTGTCGGCCCGCTCGATCGCGGCGCCCAGCCGCACGAAGAAGCTGGCCTCGTTGCGCAACATCCGGTGCAGCGCGCCCTCGAAGCCGCGCGCCTCCGCCTTGAGCTTCTCGATCATCGCCAGCGCCGCCGGCGTGCCGTCGCTGACCTTGCAGTCGCGCACGCCGAGCCAGGCGCGGTTGATCGCCTCCCAGGCTTCGCGGGTGAGCGCGGTGCGCACCGACTTGGCGTTGGAGCGCGCCGCATCGAGGCAGGAGCGGATCGAGCTCGCATTCTGCTGGCTAAGCGCCAGATAGCGGCTGACCGAATCGGGGCTGATCGATTCGCCGGTGAACCAAAAGCTGTCCTCGGCCGAGACGACGGCGAGCGCGCTTTCCCACGCCCCCTCGCCCGCCGGGCGCGCCGACAGCAGATCGAGCCGGATCGTCGCCTCGATCAGGCGGGCGGTGAATTCGGCGCGCTCGATATAGCGGCCGAGCCAGTAGAGCGACGAAGCGGTACGCGAAAGCATCAGTCGGCCCCCACCCGGAGCGGTTCAGGCCCGGCGCCACGGCGGCGCGGGCGATCGGCGAGGATCAGGCTGTCCTTGGTGCCGCCGCCCTGGCTGCTGTTGACCACCAGCGAGCCCTCGCGCAGCGCGACCCGGGTCAGACCGCCCGGCACGATCTTCACCCCATCGGCGCCGCTCAGGCAGAAGGGCCGGAAATCGACGTGGCGCGGCGCCACGCCCTTCTCGGTCAGGGTCGGCACGGTCGAGAGCGCCAGCGTCGGCTGCGCGATGTAGCGGTGCGGCTCGGCCTTGAGGGCGGCGCGGAACGCCTCGATCTCGGCACTGGACGCGGTCGGCCCGACCAGCATCCCATAGCCGCCCGATCCATCGACCAGCTTCACCACCAGCTCGTCGAGATGCTCCAGCGTGTATTTCAGCGCCTGCGGCTCGCGGCAGCGCCACGTCTCGACATTGGGCAGCTTGGCGTCCGAGCCGGTGTAATAGCGCACGATCTCCGGCATGTAGCTGTAGATCGCCTTGTCGTCGGCGATGCCGGTGCCGGGCGCATTGGCGAGCGTGACGGTGCCGCGCAGATAGGCTGCCATCAGGCCGGGCACGCCGAGCATCGAATCCGGCTTGAAGACGAGCGGATCGATATAGTCGTCGTCGAGCCGGCGGTAGATCACGTCGACCCGCACCCGCCCGTCGATCGTCCGCATCCAGACGATATCGTCGTCCACTTCCAGATCGGCCGCCTCGACCAGCTCGATCCCCATCGCATCGGCGAGGAAGCTGTGCTCGTAGAAGGCGGAATTATAGTGGCCGGGGGTGAGCAGCACGCACACCGGCTCGCTGCCGCGCCCATGCGGCGCCACCGAGCGCAGCGTCGAGAGCAACAGGTCGGTATAGTCGTCGACCGGCTCGACCGGGAACATCTCGAACAATTCCGGGCAGAGCCGGATCATCGCCTCGCGATTTTCCAGCATATAGGACACGCCGGACGGGGTGCGGGCATTGTCCTCCAGCACGAAGAAGTCGTTCGGCCCGGTTCGCACCATGTCGATGCCGCAGATATGGGCATAGACGTCGTGCGGCGGCCGGACGCCGGCGACTTGCGGGCGGAATTGCGGATTGGCCAGCACCAGTTCGGCCGGCACGATCCCGTCGGCGATGATCTTCCGCTCGCCATAGACGTCGGAGAGGAAGGCGTTGATCGCGTGGACCCGCTGTTCGAGCCCGATCTTCAGGCCCTTCCATTCGGATGCGGAGAAGATCCTGGGGACGATATCGAAGGGAATGATCCGCTCCGCCGCCTCATCCTCGCCATAGACCGCGAAGGTGATGCCCAATTGCCGGAACGCGGCCTCGGCAGCCTGCTGCCGGCGGTCAAATTCTTGCGGGGGCGTTTCCGCGATCCAGGCCGCAAGTGCCTCGAATCCCGGGCGAGACGATGTGTCGCCGCCTTCACCCCATACTTCGTCGAACGCAGGATTTCGCATCGCCCTCCGATCCGAATTCATGTCGGTTCTATGGCAGACTGACGACCTTTTTTGCGGCGCACAAGAGGCAAATCCGGCCTCCTGCGGATATTCAGCCGATCACGCGGTCCTTGGCGGGCAGCGGCTCGCGCTGTGCCGGCACCGGCTGCTGCGACGGCGGATCGAAACGCTGCCAGCCAGCGGCGGTGAGCCGCTCGATCGGCTTGAAGCGGGTCTTGTACTGCATCCGCGCCGAACCCTCGACCCAGTAGCCGAGATAGACATAGGCCAGCTTCGCCGCCTGCGCACGCCGGATATGATCGAGGATGATGAAGGTGCCGAGGCCATCGCGATCCGGGTGATGCGGATCGAAGAAGCTGTAGATCATCGACAGGCCATCGCCCTGCTGATCGGTGAGGCAGGCGCCGACCAGCTTGCCGGGCCGACCATCGGTCGTCGGCTCGCGATATTCGATGACGAAGCTCTTGACCGGGGTCTGCTCGACCATGTCGGCGAAATCGAACTCGTCCATGTCGGCCATGCCGCCGCCGGGATGGCGCGAGCCGAGATAATCGCGCAGCAGTGCGAACTGCTCCTCGGTCGTCCACGGCTTGCAGGCGGAAACGACGAGATCCGCATGCGCCTTGAGCATCCGGCTCTGGCTCTTGTTCGGCTTGAACTCGAGCGCCGCGACGCGCACCGACACGCAGGCGGTGCAGTTCTGGCAGCTCGGCCGATAGGCCACCGATTGCGAGCGACGAAAACCGATGCGACCCAGCGCATCGTTCAGTTCGCTGGCGTGCGGACCAGCCAGTTCGGTGAACACCTTGCGCTCGATCTTGCCCGGCAGATACGGGCAAGGGCTCGGCGTGGTCACGAAAAACCTTGGAAAACGGAAAGGTGCACTCACTGTCGTGGCCGTCCTCTCATCCCGAACATGGTTGCCAACATCTTTATGCGGCAAGAGTTGCACGGGGGGAAGAGTCGCCAAGTCTTAAAAGAACGTTAACGGGACCGTTTCCCCACGAAACATGTCCCGAAAACGCGCAGCCTGTGGATAAGTCTCAAAAAGCGCGATCAGGCGAGCTCGACGCGGCTCACTTCATAGCCCTCCGCCGCCAGCGCGGCGACGAGCCGGTCGAGATGACCGGCATCGCGCGTCTCGCACTCGATATCGGTGATCAGCCCCTTGGCCGGAAGCGTGGTGAAGACGCGCTGGTGGTAGATTTCGATGATGTTGACCTGCTGCTGGTCGAACACCCGCGCCACGTTGAACAGCGCACCGGGGCGGTCCTGCAAACGGATGCGCAGGCGGGCGAGCCGGCCGGAGCGCGCCAGATCGCGCAGCAGCACGTTGGCGAGCAGGCGCGTGTCGATATTGCCGCCGGTCAGCACCAGGCCGATATTCTTGCCGGCAAAGCGCTCGGGGTGCGCGAGCAGCGCCGCCAAACCGGCAGCACCGGCACCCTCCACCACGGTCTTCTCGATCTGGAGCAGCAGCGACAGCGCCTTTTCGAGATCGCGTTCGGACACCAGCACGATGTCGTCGGCCAGCGCCTGGACGATATCGAAGGTGATCCGGCCGGGAAACTTGACGGCGATGCCCTCGGCCAGCGTATCGCCCTCGCTCGGCAGATCGAGGCCGTTGCGCTTCGCGAACATCGACGGATAGAGCTCGGCCTGCACGCCGACGACATCGAGATCCGGCCGGATCGCCTTGGCCGCCGTCGCACAGCCCGAGATCAGCCCGCCGCCGCCGATCGGGATCGCCAGCGTGTCGATCTGCGGCACGTCCTCCAGCATTTCGAGCGCGACGGTGCCCTGCCCGGCGATGATCGCCGGATCGTCGAACGGATGGACGAACACCAGCCCACGCTCCGCCGCGACCTCATAGGCATGGGCCTGCGCGTCGTCGAAGCGTTCGCCGAACATGATCACCTCGGCGCCATGGCCTTCGGTCTGCTGCACCTTCACGGTCGGCGTCGGCTTGGGCATCACGATCGTCACCGGGATGCCGAGCCGGGCGCCATGATAAGCGAGGCCCTGGGCATGGTTGCCGGCCGACGCCGCGATCACGCCGCGCGCTTTCTCCTCGTCGGTCAGCTGCAGCAGCTTGTTGAGCGCGCCGCGCTCCTTATAGGCGGCGGTGAACTGGAGATTCTCGAACTTCAGCCAGACATTGGCGCCGGTCAGCTTCGACAGCGTGATCGAATGGAGCGTCGGGGTGCGGACGATCGAGGGCGCAATGCGCTCGTGCGCCATGCGAATATCCGCCACCGTGACGGCGGGGTGATCCTGCGGGCGGAGCGTTGCTTCTGCGGTTGCCATAGTGGGCGCGGCCTAGACCATCTGGCGGTGGCAAGGAAGGTGGGTTATGCCCCCGCCCCTATGGCAAAACTGGCTTATCTCGGACTGGGCGTGATGGGTGCGCCCATGGCCCGTCATCTCGCGGCTGCCGGCCACGACCTCACCGTCTACAACCGCAGCCCGGCCAAGGCGGAGGATTGGGTCCAGGCCCATGGCGGCCGGGCCGTCGCCAGCGCGGCGGAGGCGGCGGATGGCGCCGAGGCCATCTTCTCCTGCGTCGGCACCGACGACGATCTCGCCGAGGTCACGCTCGGCCATGACGGCGCCTTCCGCACGATGAAGCCGGGTGCGCTGTTTGTCGATCACACAACCGTGTCGGCCAAGATTGCACGCCAGCTCGGTGTCGAGGGCAAGGATCGTGGTTTCCTGGTGCTCGACGCCCCCGTTTCGGGCGGCGAGATCGGCGCGCAGAAGGGCACGCTCTCGATCATGTGCGGCGGCACCAAGAAGAGCTTCGAGGCTGCGCAGCCGCTGATGCAGGCCTATGCCGCGCGCATGGTCCATATCGGCGGATCGGGCGCGGGGCAGACCTGCAAGATGGTCAACCAGGTCGCGATCGCCGGCGCGATGCAGGGCGTCGCCGAGGCGCTGCGCTTCGCCCAGGCCTCCGGCATCGATCTCGACAGGACGTTCGAGGCGATATCGGGAGGCGCCGCATCGAGCTGGTACATGACCAACCGCTGGACGACGATGCGGGAAGGCAAATATGATTATGGCTTCGCGGTAGACTGGATGCGCAAGGATCTCGGCCTCGCCATCGATGAGGCGCGCAGCAACGGCGCGCCGCTGCCGGTCGCGGCGCTGGTCGACCAGTTCTTCGCCGACGTGCAGGCGGCGGGTGGCGGCCGCCACGACATCTCCGCGCTGCTGACGAGGCTCGGCAAGTGAGCGGCGGCGCCACCTCTTCCAGCCCATCCGTTCGTGCCGAGCGCAGTCGAGGTACGTACCCCAAGCGCGACGCCCGTTCTCCGTCCCTCGACTTCGCTCGGGACGAACGGGCGATATGGCGCGCGGCGGCGATGGCCGGCGTCGCGATCCTCTCGCTGCTCGCCTCGCCCACGCCGGCGATGGCCAAGAAGCCGCCCAAATACGCCCCCGCCCCGCCCACCGAGGGTGGCCTGCTGGATGACGTCAACGGCTACACCATCGATCGCGACGGCAGCGTCAAGCGCTTCAACGGCCTGCTGATCGGCAAGGACGGCAAGGTCAAGGCGCTGCTCCAGCCCGGCGACAAGCGCCCCGAATGGCTCGATTTCCGGCTCGACGGCCATGGCCGCACGATGCTGCCCGGGCTGATCGACGCGCACGGCCACGTCATGGAGCTGGGCTTCGCGCTCACCCATGTCGATCTGGTCGGCACCACCAGCCTCGCCGATGCGCAGACCCGGCTGGCCAACTATGCCGCCAAGCACCCCAACCCGGCCTGGATCCAGGGCGGCGGCTGGAACCAGGAGATCTGGAAGCTCGGCCGCTTCCCCACCGCCGCCGACATCGATCTCGCGGTGCGCGAACGGCCGGTGGTGCTGGAGCGGGTCGATGGCCATGCGCTCGTCGCCAATTCGGCGGCGATGGCGGCGGCGGGCATCTCGGCCGCCACCAAGGACGTGCCCGGCGGCCATATCGAGCGCGACGCCAAGGGCAAGCCGACCGGCGTGTTCGTCGATGCCGCGCGCGATCTGATCCTGCGGGCCGTGCCGCAGCCCGCACCGATCGAGCGCGACGACGCCTTCCGCGCCGCGCAGCAGGCGCTGCTCTCCTACGGCATCACCGCGACCTGCGACATGGGCACCACGCTGGACGACTGGAACGTGCTGCGCCGCGCCGGCGACGCCAACGCCATCCGGGTACGCATCGTCAGCTACGGCATGGGCGTGGACACCACGCTGTCGGTGGCCGGCAACGGGCCGACGCCGTGGCTCTACGACGGCCATCTCCGCATGGTCGGGGTCAAGCTGTTCGCCGACGGGGCGCTCGGATCGCGCGGGGCGTGGCTCAAGAAGCCCTATGCCGACATGCCCTCGACCCGCGGCACCTCGCTGCTCGACGACACCAAGCTCAAGAATCTGATGAGCCGCGCGGCGATGGACAATTTCCAGGTCGCCGTCCACGCGATCGGCGACGCCGCCAATGACGAGGTGCTGTCCTCGATCGAGGAGCTGGCGCAGACCTACAAGGGCGATCGCCGCTGGCGGATCGAACATGCCCAGATCGTCGATCCGGCCGACCTGCCGCGCTTCGCCCACAATGGCATCATCGCCTCGATGCAGCCGACCCATGAGACCAGCGACTGGCAGATGGCGGAAAAGCGCCTCGGCGCCGATCGCCTCAAGGGCGATTATGCGTGGGCGACGATGGCGGCCGAGCATGTCCCGCTCGCCTTCGGGTCGGACTATCCGGTCGAGAGCCCGAACCCCTTCCCCGGCCTCGCCGCCGCGGTCAGCCGCGAGGATGCGCAAGGCCAGCCCGCCGGTGGATGGCAGCCGCAGGAGAAGATCACCATGCCGCAGGCGCTGGCCGCCTTCACCAGCGGCGCGGCGTTCGCGGCGCAGGCGGAGGACCGCATCGGCTCGCTCGAGCCCGGCCACATGGCCGACTTCGTGCTGGTCGACACCGATCCGCTGACCACGCAGGATGCGCAGGCAGTCCGCCATACCCAGGTGCTGGAGACCTGGATCGGCGGCACGCGGGTGTGGGTGAAGAAATAGGCATTTGCCTACTATAATCGCCGATAATCCGTTCGCACTGAGCTTGTCGAAGTGCGTGCCCCACGCGCACCGCCTGCGGCACATCCTTCGACAAGCTCAGGACGAACGGCTCTAAGCTATCCGTACCCAGCTTCGCGGGGCTTCCGTCAGGAGCGGGACGCGCCCGCCAGCCCCGCCAGCAGCCCCGGCGTCAATATCTGCGGCAGCTCCTTCGGCGTGGCGCTGCCCGGCGCGTACCACAGATAGAGCGGCACGCCCGAGCGGCCATGCGCCTCCAGGAACTTGCCGATCGTCGCGTCGCCATCGGTCCAGTCGCCGATCATCGTGGTGACGCCGGCCTTGGCGAAGGCGTCCTGCGTCTCGGCACGCTCGATCGCCGCCTTCTCGTTGACCTTGCACGACAGGCACCAGTCGGCGGTGAAATAGAGGAACACCGGCTTGCCCGCCGCCTGCAACGCCGCCAGCTTCGCCGGATCGAAGGGCTGCGCGGCCGCAACCCCCGCTTCGGCCGCCTGCGCCTGATGCCTGGGCAGCAGCGTGATCCCGCCCAGCGCGAGCAGCAGCGCGACCGTCGCCGGCGCCCATGCCGCACGCTTGAAGCCGCGCTGGCGCAGCCCCGTCATCCACAGGCCGATCGCCAGCAGCATCGCCGCGCCGATCGCCAGCACCACGCCGTCCGCCGCGGTCTGGTTGCCGAGCACCCAGGCGAGGCCGAGCGCAGTCAGGAACATCGGCACCGCCAGAATATGGCGGAATGTCTCCATCCAGCCGCCGGGCTTGGGCAGCATCTTGCGCAACGCCGGCACGTAGCCGAGCAGCAGGAAGGGCAGCGCCAGCCCGAAGCCCAGCCCCGCGAACACCAGCAGAGCCGCCGCCACCGGCAGCACCAGCGCGGCGCCGAGCGCCGCCGCCATGAACGGCCCGGTGCAGGGCGTCGCCACGAAGGCGGCGAGCGCGCCGGTCCAGAACGCGCCGGCGAGGCCGCCCTTGCCGGCGAGATCGGAGCCTGCGCTCACCGTGCCCAGCTCGAACAGCCCGGCGAGGTTGAAGGCGATCGCGCTGACCAGCAGCACCAGCACGAAGATCACGGCCGGATTCTGCAACTGGAACGCCCAGCCGACCTGCGTGCCCGCCGCGCGCAGCCCGAGGATCAGCGCGCCCAGCGCCACGCAGACGAGAATCACGCCCGCCGCATAGGCCAGCGCCTCGCGGCGCACCTGCTTCTCCTCGCCGCCGGCGCGGGCGAGGCTGAGGGCCTTGAGGCTCAGGATCGGGAAGACGCAGGGCATGATGTTGAGGATCAGCCCGCCCAGCACCGCGCCGGCCAACGCGATCAGGGCGAGCGCCAGCGTGCCATGCTTCGCATCGGGGGCGGTCGCCTCCGATCCGATCGGCCTGCCGGCGACCGGCACCGCGCCCGGCGCGGCGGTGAAGGACAGGCCGGTGCCGTCGCCCAGCGACAGCACGCCGTCGAAGCTTTTCGGCGGGGTGGCGCCCGCCTTGGTGGCGATCACCAGCGTATCGCCGTCGCGCGAGAAGCTCTGCGGCGCGGCATAATCGAGCGCCCCCTCGGTCACCGCGAACAGATGCGGCTGGGCGAGCGCCACCGAGGCGGGCAGCGGCACGGCGAGGCGGAACTGGCCGGCCTGGGTCTCAAAGGTCACCGGCGAGCCGAGCGGCCGCGGCAGCGCCTTGCGCCAGCCATCGAAGCGCGCGGTGGACGTCGCGTCGGGCGCACCGTCGCCGATGTGGAGCGTCGTCGAGACGGTCGCGCTCTCGGGCACGCACAAGGTCGCCGAGCAGACCAGATAGTCGAGCTTGGCCGACACCGGCAGCGTTGTGCCGTTGGCGAGCCCCGCCGGCACGTCGAGCGTCACCAGCAGCGCATAGGGCTTCTCGTACACATGGTTCATCAGCCCGGCGATGACGAGCGTGCCCGGCACCGGATAGGCCGGATCGCCCGCCTTCGCGCCCTTGGGCAACGTCCAGTCGATCTTCATCGGAAAGCCGGTGTCGCCCGTCGTCTTCCAATAACCGTGCCAGCCCGGCTGCGGCGTCATCAGGATCGCCAGCGTGGTCGGTTGGCCGGCCGCGGGCGTGCTGCTCTCAGGCACCAGCGCGGCGGTGAGATGGGGGGCGCCACCGCCAAGCTCAGCGCGCGCCGGGCCTGCGAAGCCCAGCACGAGCGCGAGTGTCATCATCCAGAAACGCAGCACCGTCATCGCCATCCTTGATCCGTTCTGCCGTGCTTCGATCGAAGCGGCCGAACCGTTACCGTTCAGGGGATATAGATGCGTTCATCGACGATTGCAGCCGGCTTTGCGGCATTGCTCGGCCTCGCACCCGCACTGGCCGCGCCGCCGCCGGAGAAACCCAAGCTGATCGTCGCGATCTCGGTCGATCAATTCTCGTCCGAACTCTATCGCCGCTATCTGTCGAGCTACACCGGCGGCCTGAAGACATTGTCGTCGGGCGTCGCCTTCCCGGTCGGCTATCAGAGCCACGCCGCGACCGAGACCTGCCCGGGCCACTCGACCATCCTGAGCGGCATGCACCCCGAGCATACCGGCATCATCGCCAACAGCTGGTTCGACGCCAAGACCGGCTCCAACATCTATTGCGTGCAAGCGCCGGGCTCGTCCGACCCCAATGCGCGCGGCCCGCAGAACATGCACGTCACCACGCTCGGCGACTGGGTGAAGGCGGCCGAGCCGGGCGCACGCTCCTTCGCGGTGTCGGGCAAGGATCGCGCCGCGATCACGATGGCCGGCAAGCATGCCGACGGCGTCTATTGGTGGGTGGACGGCGAAGGCTTCACCACGTCGCACTTTGCCGGCCCGGTGACGCCCGCCGTCACCCAGCCCGCCGCGACGTTCGATCGCAGCCTGTTCGCCCGCTGGAAGGCCTCGCCGCCGCCGCTCTACCCGGCCGTCTCGGCGACCTGCGCGGCGATGGAGAAGCCGGTCCATTTCGGCAAGATCGACATTTCCGGTCATGTGCCGCCCGATCTGGCGGCGCGCGCCGAGCAGAATCCGCAATTCCTGATGACCACCGATTTCCAGGACAATCTGCGCGCCTCGCCGCTGTTCGACGCGACGATCGTCGATTTCGCCGAGCAGGTGATCGCGCAGCAGCATCTCGGCCACGGCCCGGCGACCGACGTGCTGGCGGTCAGCCTCTCGGCCAACGACTATATCGGCCATCGCTACGGCAATGGCGGGCCGGAGATGTGCGTGCAGCAGGCCGGGCTCGATGCCACGCTGGGCCGCTTCGTGGGCGATCTCGAGCGGCTCGGCGTGCCGGTGATGGTGGTGCTGACCGCCGATCATGGCGCGACCGACGCCGCCGAGCGCGAGCATGAGCATGACCCCAAGGCCAGCCGGCTCGACAGCGCCGCCTTCGTGAGCAGGCTCAACAAGGCGGTGATGCAGCAGACCGGGCTCAGCTACGAGCCGATCGTCGGCGACGACCCCCAGCAGCTGACCATCAATGTCGGCCCGGACGCGGCGTTGCGCGCCCAGGTCCAGGATGCGACGATCGCCTGGCTGAAGCAGCAGCCCGAGGTCCACGCCGTCTATACCCGCGCCGAGGTGGAGGCCGCGACCGTGCCGCCGCACACCCCGCCGACCGAGCTCAGCTTCGTCCAGCGCTTCCACGAAAGCTATGACCGCGATCGTTCGGGCGACATCGCGGTGGCCTATGGCGAGCGCACCAGCTTCGGCCTGCCGCGCGGCCCCGGCGACGTGGTGGCCGGCCATGGCTCGCCCTGGGATCATGATCGCCAGGTGCCGATCCTGTTCTGGTGGCCGGGTGTCGATGCCCAGACCCGCGCCACCCCGATCGAGACGGTCGACATCGCTCCCACCCTCGCCGCGCTGGCAGGCGTGAAGACGCCTGCCGTCGATGGCCAGTGCGTCGATCTCGGCGGCGATATGTGCGGGAAATAAAGGCGCTGGTGCTCCTGCGAAGGCAAGAGCCCAGGGTTTCCGGGCTGGATGCTTGCAGCTCTGGAGCCGATCGACATTCGATGGTTGAATACGGGCGATCGTCCCGTTTCATACCGTCATGCTGAACTTGTGTCAGCATCCCGCCTCCTCCGGGCGCTCAGCGCCAGGGTTCGCTGGGATCGTGAAACAAGTTCAGGATGACGATCGCTTCAGGCACGGACCATAGCCTGATCCGCTGAATGTCGATCGCCCCTGGGCTCCTGCCTTCGCAGGAGCACGGCAACACCTCGCATGCGATCTACGCGCGATCGGCGACCAACCCTCTCCCGCTCGGGCGGGAGAGGGCTTAGGTCTCGGGCTCAGCGCGTCTCGAAGCGGTTGATGCCGTGGCCGAGCATGTTGCCGTTGATCACCAGCGGCTCATGGCTGAAATCGATCACGAAGGTCGGCGTGTAGGTCACGCCCGGGGTCAGCGTCGCGGTGTTGTCGACGATCGTCAGGCCTGCCGAGGGATTGTCGCGCTGCTCGGCCGCGACCACGATGAAGCCGGAATGGTTCTCCTTGTCCGGCCCCGACGACATGATGTTGCGCGCGATCGTGCCGGTCGCGCCCGAGCACAGGTCGATCGTGTAGTTGGTGCCATGGCCCTGCGAATCGTCGAAGCTGTTGTCGGTGATCGACACCCAGGCGGCGCGCGACTTCAGATAATGGCCGCCGCGGCCCTTCTCGAAGCGGCTGCGGGTCACATACAGCTTGCCATAATGGCCGATATAGAGGCCGTGCGCGCAGCCCGACGCCACCGCGCAGCTGCCGAGACCCGAGAAGCTCGACCGGTCGACATGGATCTCGCCGGTGGCGTCGTCGCCGGCGAGGATCCCCTCTTCCGAATTGCGGAAGGTGGAGTTCATCACGGTCAGATTGCCGTGCTGGAGGCGGATGCCGGCGCCGTTGCCGTCCGGCACCTTGAGATTCTGGAAGACCAGGCCGTCGACCATCGCATCGGTGCCCGACAGCACCAGGGTCGCCTTGCCGTCGCAGATGCCGCCGTCGAAGATCGCGCTGCCCGACACCTTGGCGCGGAAGGCGACGCGGCCCTGATCGACCTTGGCGCAATCCTTGTAGGTGCCCGGCGCGATCACGATCGTCGCGTCGCCGCCATTGACCGACCGCACCGCATCGTCGAGCCGGTAGAAGCCCTTGCCGCTTTCCTGCACCACGAACGGCATCGCCGCGGGCTGGGCCTGCGGCGCCTGCTGCGCCTGCCCGGCGGTGGCGAGGGTCATGGTGAGACCGAGGGCGGTGGCCATGAACGGGAACAGCATCTTCATCGCGCAGACTCCTTGGATGGCGCGGACGCTGCCACGCCCGGCGCTCGCCCTCAACCCCGTGCGGCCCATGGCTAGTCCAGATTGGGACGCAGCCAGCGCTCGGCGGTGTCGAGATCGACGGCGCGGCGCTCGGCATAATCCTCGAGCTGGTCGCGGCCGACGCGGGCGACGCCGAAATACTGGCTGTCGGCATGGCCGAAATAGAAGCCCGACACCGCCGCCGTCGGCAGCATCGCGAAGCTCTCGGTCAGCACGATGCCGGTCGCGTCGCTGGCCTTCAACAGATCGAACAGGATCGGCTTGAGGCTGTGATCGGGACAGGCCGGATAACCCGGCGCCGGCCGGATGCCGCGATACTGCTCCTTGATCATCGCCTCGTTGGTCAGTTGTTCGCCGGGCGCATAGCCCCACAGGTCGGCGCGGACATGCGCGTGCAGGCGCTCGGCAAAGGCCTCGGCGAGACGATCCGCCAGCGCCTTCAGCATGATGTCCGAATAATCGTCATGCGCGGCGAGGAAGCGGGCCGAATGCGCGTCGATGCCATGGCCGGCGGTGACGGCGAAGCCGCCGATCCAGTCGCCTTGCGGCGCGACGAAATCGGCGAGGCACATATTGGCCCGCCCTTCCCGCTTCTTGATCTGCTGACGCAGCATCGGCAGGCGCACCTGATGCTCGGGCAGCACATGCGCAGCGGCGAAGGCGGCCGAAGCACCGGGCGCCATGCCCTCCTTCTCCGGCAGTCCCCTGGCGTGGACGATGATGTCGTCGCCCTCGCGATGCGCCGGCCACAGCCCGGCCACGCCCTTGGCGGTCAGCCACTTCTCGGCGATCACCTTGTCGAGCATCGCCTGCGCGTCGGCCCACAGCGCGCGCGCGCTCTCGCCGACCACCTCGTCATCGAGGATGGCGGGATAGTTGCCGGCCAGCTCCCAGGCGCGGAAGAAGGGCGTCCAGTCGATAGTGTCGCGCAGATCGGCGAGATCCCAATCCTCGAAGACATGCACGCCGGGCTTGGCGACGGCCGGCGCCTTGCCGTCCTTCTCATAGGGGAAGGCGTTGGCCCGTGCCTCGGCCAGCGGCGCCAGCTCATTCTGGCCCTTGCCCTCGCGCGCCTTGCGGACCGCCTCATAATCGTCGGCGGTCTTCTCCACGAAGGCGTCGCGCTGGGTATCGCTCATCAGTGTCGAGGCGACGCCGACGGCGCGCGACGCATCCAGCACATGCACCACCGGCCCCTCATAGGCGGGCGCGATGCGCAGCGCGGTGTGGACCTTGGAGGTCGTCGCCCCGCCGATCAGCAGCGGCATCGTCATCCCCAGCCGCTGCATCTCGGCCGCGACCGTCACCATCTCGTCGAGCGAGGGGGTGATCAGGCCGGAGAGGCCGATCATGTCGACATCATTCTCGTTGGCGGCGTCGAGGATCTTGTTCCACGGCACCATCACGCCGAGATCGATGATCTCATAGCCGTTGCAGGCCAGCACGACGCCGACGATGTTCTTGCCGATGTCGTGGACGTCGCCCTTCACGGTCGCCATGATGATCCGGCCCTTGGCCTTGGCGCCGGCCTCCTTGGCGGCCTCGATGAAGGGCAGCAGATGCGCCACCGCCTTCTTCATCACCCGCGCCGACTTGACCACCTGCGGCAGGAACATCTTGCCCGAGCCGAACAGGTCGCCGACGACGTTCATGCCGTCCATCAGCGGCCCCTCGATCACCTCGATCGGGCGCGGGAACAGCAGGCGCGCCTCCTCGGTGTCCTCGACCACATAGGCGTCGAGCCCTTTGACCAGCGCATGTTCCAGCCGCTTGGCGACGTCCCAGCTGCGCCATTCCTCGGCCTGCTTCTCGGCCACCGCATCGGTGCCACGGAATTTCTCGGCGAGCGTGATCAGCCGATCGGTCGCGCCGGGATCGCGGTTGAGGATGACATCCTCGCACGCCTCGCGCAGCGCCGGATCGATCTGGTCGTAGACGTCGAGCTGGCCGGCGTTGACGATGCCCATGTCCATGCCCGCCGGAATGGCGTGGTAGAGGAAGATCGAGTGCATCGCGCGGCGCACCGGCTCGTTGCCACGGAACGAGAAGCTCAGATTGGAAAGCCCGCCCGAGATATGGACATGCGGGCAGCGCGCCCGAATCTCGCGCGTCGCCTCGATGAAATCCATGCCGTAATTATTATGCTCCTCGATCCCGGTCGCCACCGCGAACACGTTGGGATCGAAGATGATGTCCTCGGGCGGAAAACCGATGCCCATCAGCAGCGTGTAGGCCCGCTCGCAAATCTCGATCTTGCGGTCCTTGGTATCGGCCTGGCCGACCTCGTCGAACGCCATCACGACGACGGCGGCGCCATAGGCCATCACCTTGCGGGCGTGGAACAGGAAGGCCTCCTCGCCCTCCTTCATGCTGATCGAATTGACGATGGGCTTGCCCGAGACGCATTTCAGCCCGGCCTCGATCACGCTCCACTTCGAGCTGTCGACCATGATCGGCACGCGCGCGATGTCGGGCTCGGCGGCGATCAGCTTGAGGAAGGTGGTCATCGCGTGCTCGGCGTCGAGCAGGCCCTCGTCCATGTTGACGTCGATCACCTGCGCGCCGTTGTCGACCTGGCTGCGCGCGACCTCGACCGCCTTCACATAGTCGCCCGCCATGATCAGCTTCTTGAACGCCGCCGATCCGGTGACGTTGGTGCGCTCGCCGATATTGACGAAGCTGGCGCGGGACTGGGGAGCGTCCTCGGTCATGTCAGGTGCAGTGGCCATCAAACTCGATCCGTTCGTCCCGAGCGAAGTCGAGGGACGTGAAACTGGGTGCTGCGTGTCTCGACTTCGCTCGACACGAACGGGTATTCCTCAGGCCGCGACGATGAACGGTTCGAGCCCGGCCAGCGTCATCCGCACCGGCGGGGTGGCGAGCTTGCGCGGGGCGTGCCCGCCGACCGCCTTCGCCATCGCCGCGATATGCGCCGGAGTCGTGCCGCAGCAGCCGCCGACGACGTTGATCAGCCCGGTCGCCGCCCATTCGGCGATGAAGCCGCCGGTGGTGTGCGGCTCCTCGTCATAGGCGCCGAGCTCGTTGGGCAGGCCGGCGTTCGGATAGACCATCAGCAGCGTATCGGCGAGGCCGGACAGCGACACGACATGCGGGCGCAGCTGCGGCGCGCCGAACGAGCAGTTGAGCCCGATCGTCAGCGGCCGGGCGTGGCGCACCGCCGCCCAGAACGCCTCGACCGAATGGCCAGACAGGTTGCGGCCCGACATGTCGGTGATCGTCATCGAGATCATCAGCGGCACCGGCTCGCCCCGCGCCTCACCGGCTTCCAGCACCGCCATGATGCCGGCCTTGGCGTTCAGCGTGTCGAAGATGGTCTCGATCAGGATGAAGTCGCAGCCGCCGTCGAGCAGCGCGTCGACCTGCTCGCGATAGACGTTCTTCAGCGTATCGAAATCAATCGCGCGGAAGCCGGGATCGTTGACGTCGGGCGACAGCGACAGCGTCTTGTTGGTCGGCCCGACCGCGCCGGCGACGAAGCGCGGCCGGCCGTCGGCGGCCTCGGCATCGTCGGCCGCCTTGCGCGCGATCGAGGCGGCGGCGATGTTCATCTCGCGCACCAGATGCTCGGCGCCGTAATCGGCCTGGCTGATCGTGTTGGCGTTGAAGGTGTTGGTCGAGACGATATCCGATCCCGCCGCCAGATATTGGCGGGTGATCGCATCGATGATGTCGGGCCGGGTCAGCACCAGCAGGTCGTTATTGCCCTTCTGGTCGAAGCCGGTGTCGTAGCCGCCGCGATAGGCGGCCTCGTCCAGGCGATAGTCCTGGATCATCGTGCCGAAGGCGCCGTCGGTGATGAGGATGCGCTGGGCCGCTTCGGCGCGGAAAATTTCAGCTTTGGTCACTGCAACAATCCTCCGTTCGTCCTGAGCGCAGTCGAAGCCTGCCCTGAGCGCCTGCAAGGCAGTCGAAGGGGACGTGCGGCAGGCGCCGCGCTTGGGGCACGCACTTCGACGGGCTCAGTGCGAACGGGTTTTGGTCGGGCCGATGGCATCACGCCGCCTGCTCCAGCGCCGCGTTGCTGCCGGCGCGCAGGCCGAGCAGATGGCAGATCGCATAGGCCAGTTCGGCCCGGTTGAGCGTGTAGAAATGGAAGTTGCGCACGCCCCCCGCATAGAGCTTGCGGCACATTTCCGCCGCGATCGTGGCGGCAACCAGTTGGCGGGCAGCCGGGTGATCGTCGAGCCCTTCGAACAGGCGATCCATCCAGCTCGGGATCGCCGCCCCGCACATCGCCGCGAACTTGCGGGTCTGCGCGACGTTGGAGACGGGCAGGATGCCCGGCACGATCTCGGCGGTGATGCCGGCGGCGGCGGTCTTGTCGCGGAACCGGAAGAAGGCTTCGGGCGAGAAGAAGAACTGGCTGATCGCGCGGGTCGCCCCGGCATCGATCTTGGCCTTCAGATTGTCGATGTCGGCCTGCGAGCTGGCCGAGTCCGGATGGCACTCCGGATAGGCCGCCACCGAAATCTCTAACGGTGCGACCTTGCGCAGGCCACCGACCAGATCGGCGGCGTTGCGATAGCCCTGCGGGTGCGGCTCGAAGCGGGCGCCGGCCGTCGGCGGATCGCCGCGCAGCGCGACGATATGGCGCACGCCCGCCTCCCAATAGGCGCGTGCGATCTCGTCCACCTCGTCCTTGCTCGCCTCGACGCAGGTGAGGTGCGCGGCGGCAGGGATGGCCGTTTCGCTGGCGATGCGCGCGACCGTCGCGTGGGTCCGCTCGCGGGTCGAACCGCCGGCGCCGTAAGTCACCGAGACGAAGCGCGGCCCGAGCGGCGCCAGCGTCTGGATCGCATCCCACAGCTGGGCCTCCATCTTCTCGCTCTTGGGCGGGAAGAATTCGAACGAGACCCGCGCATCGCCGGCGAGGTCGGCGAACAGCGGGGCGTCGAGGGCGCGGCGCGCCTCCTCGAGTTCGGCATAAGTCGGCATCACGCAACCCTTCGCACAGGCTCGGCCGGGCGCTCGCCCAGCCACAATTTCACGGTCAATTCGCTGCCTTCCAGCGCCTCGATCTGGCTCGGCACCAGCCCCGCCGCGCCGAACCACTCGGCCATCTGCTGATCCGAGAAGCCGAGCCGGGCGTGCGCCGCCTGATCGCGCAACTCCTCGCGCTCGTGCGGCGCGAAGTCGGCGATCAGCAGGCGGCCGCCCGGCCCCAGCAGGCGCGCGGCCTCGGCCACCGCAGCGGCCGGCTGCTGGGCATAATGGAGCACCAGATGGAGCACGACCAAGTCGGCCGAACGATCGGCCAGCGGCAGCGCGTACATGTCACCCTGCCGGAGTTCGGCCTTGGCGAGCGCCGCGTCGGACGAGAGCTTGGCGCGGGCGAAGCGCAGCATCTCGGGCGAGCGATCGATGCCGATCGCACTCTCGGCGCGAGGCGCCAGCAATTCGAGCATCCGCCCGGTGCCGGTGCCGATATCGACCAGCCGGCCGATCGGGCCGGTGCCGAGCGCCTCGCCGATCGCCGCCTCGACATCGGCCTCCGCGACATGGAGCGAGCGGATCGCATCCCATTCCGCCGCATGCCCCTCGAAATAGCGCAATGCCGCCACAGACCGCTCGGCGCGCACCGCATCCAACCGCGCGAGATCGCCCGAAGCATCGCCCTGCCCCCAGGCGTCGATCGCCGCGAACACCGGCGCCACGCGATCCGCATCCCCCAGCGCGAGGAACACCCAGCTGCCCTCGCGCCGCCGCTCGGCGAGCCCGGCGTCGGCGAGAATCTTCACATGGCGCGAAACCCGCGGCTGGCTCTGGCCCAGAACCTGTGCCAGTTCGCCCACCGAAAGCTCCATCTCCCGCAACAGAGCGACGATCCGCAGCCGTGTCGGATCGGCAAGAGCACGGAAGATGGCGAGCGCGTCCTTCATCGGGATAACGATATAAAGATATCCTTATATCGGTCAATCGCCTTGTGAGTCGTCCGGCTGCGTGGCAAGCGGCAACCTATGTCCGACATGAATGTTACACCGCCGTCTCGTATGGGGGAATCGTTGCCGATGCGCGCGTTGAAGTTATTGCCCGCCCTGGTCCTTCTCGCCGGCTGCGCGACCACCGGCCCGAAGACCCCCGGTGATCCCTATGAGGGCATCAACCGCAAGATGTGGAACCTCGATCGCGGGCTCGATAAGGCGGTGCTGCGGCCGGTCGCCAAGGGCTATATCACGGTGATGCCGCATCCGATCCGGCACGGCCTGTCCAACATGCTGTCGAACGTCTCGGAGCCTTTCTCGTTCATCAACGGGATGTTGCAGGGCAAGCCCAAGCGCGCGCTGAACTCGCTCGGTCGCTTCGTGATCAACACCACGGTCGGCATCGGCGGCTTCATGGATGTCGCCGGGCGCAACGGCTACAAGCCGACGCCGGAGGATCTCGGCCAGACCTTCGCGGTGTGGGGCGCCAAGAAATCGACCTATCTGGTGCTGCCTTTCTACGGGCCGACGACGATCCGCGACGGCCTTGGCACGGTGGCGGCGCAATGGGTCGATCCCTATCGCATCGTGGTCCGCAAGGAGCTCAGCTTCTGGCCGGCGGCAGGGCTTACCGCCTTCGAATTCGTCGATGCGCGGGCCAACCTGATCGACAGCGGCGCCGATGCCCTGCTCGACAGCAGCGCCGATTCCTATGCGGTCGCGCGGTCGGCCTATCTCCAGCATCGCCAGGCCCAGATCGAGGATCGCGACGGCGACAGCGCCAATAGCGGCGGCGACGATGCCGCGCTCAACGCGGCACTCGACGATCTCGGGCCGACGGATGCCGGCAATAGTGCGGCTCCCGCCGATGCCGGCAACGCAGCGACGCCCGCTTCGCCGCCGCCCCAGGGTGGAACGCCGCAATAGACCTGTAACATGCTCGGCATTGCAACATCGCTTGGGAAACGCTAGGCCACGAACCGGCTTGGGGGGCTTGCTGAGTTTGCACCCGGTAAGCCAGTCCAGTGCTCCGTCATCAGGGAAGAGACGCAAATGAAGAAGATTGTCGCGCTGCCGCTCATCGTCGCGGTTGCCATGGGTGTTGTGGCTTGCAAGCCGAAGACCGACGCCGCCAACAACGCCGACGTTTCGGCCGATCTGAACGCGGCTGCCAACGACGCGATTGCCGACGTGAACGCTGCCACTGCCGACGCGACCGACAACTCGGCCGCCGCCGTGGACAACGCCGCGACGACCAACGCGATGTGATCGCCTCGATCGGGCCTCGCGCCCGATCGGCGAACAGGAAGGCCGCGCGCGCCCCATCCGGCGCCGCGGCCTTTTTGCTGTCCGGGTCTTTGCTGTCTGGGTGAGAGCAGGCCTTGCGCATCGGCCGCCCGCCGACGTCGGGAATCGCGATCGGGCGATCGCGGCGGATTCACGTCACGCTGGGCATGTCCCCGATGCCGGCACGCGCATCACGCCACATGGCGATGCCCGCCACCGACGAGACCGTCGGGATACCCCCATCCCGTGGGCACGCCCCAGGTGCCGGGCGCATGCTCACGGCCGGCGGACGGGATCAGATCCGCCCAATCCAGCCAATCGAGCGCCCCGGGGACGCTCTGGAAAAGCCGGCGCTGCGGAAACGGATCGATACGGCGGACCTGCATCCGCATCAGGAAGCTCGGCACGATCATCGCGTAGCGATGAAGCGGCAGATCGCGCAGCTGGTTCGCGCCGCCGCCCACGATCGCGGAAATCTCCTGCGCATGTACCGACAGGCCGGAGAGATCGCTGAGGATCGCAATCGGCGCATCGCTGCCCAGCGCCCATTCCCGGACATGCGTCATGTCCTTCACGAAATGATGGGCGATGTCGGCATCCCATATGCCGCTTCCTCGAAAATGCATCCGCCGGCCGGCCCGGTCCAGATGAAGATCGTACCACATCAACGCCTCTCCGCTTTCGCCCAGCGGATGCGCCCGATGCTTAAGAAATGGATTAAGCCCGGTGGTCGCGAGGCCGCTTCTCAGACCATCGTCTATCTGAGATGGCGCGGCGCGGGCGTCCTGCTAATCAGCGGCGATGCGCAGCATCCACCACATCGCGATCATCTGCTCGGACTATGAGCGTTCCCGCCACTTCTATTCGGAGATACTGGGCTTCCCGGTGATCCGGGAGATCTTCCGGGAGGCGCGGTCATCGTGGAAATGCGATCTCGATGCCGGCAACGCCGCGATCGAGCTGTTCTCCTTCCCCGATCCGCCGCCGCGCCCCAGCTATCCCGAAGCCTGCGGGCTGCGCCATCTCGCTTTCGCCGTGCCCGACATCGCCGCCGAGGTCGCACGTCTGGAGGGGCTCGGCGTGTCGACCGAGCCGGTGCGGATCGACGAATATACCGGGCAGAAATTCACCTTCTTCGCCGACCCGGACGGCCTGCCGCTCGAACTGTACGAAGACGCCGCCACCGCCAGCTGAGCCCGCCATCCGCCGCGGACACGGAAAGGGCCGGAGCATCGCTGCTCCGGCCCTTCCTGTCACGGTCGGTACGAGGGACGTGGACTTAGAAGTCCATGCCGCCCATGCCGCCCATGCCGCCGCCGCCCATGGGCATGGCAGGCTTGTCTTCCGGCAGCTCGCTCACGGCCGCTTCGGTCGTGATCAGCAGGCCGGCGACCGAGGCCGCGTTCTGCAGCGCGGTGCGGACGACCTTGGTCGGGTCGATCACGCCGGCTGCGACGAGGTTCTCGTACACGTCGGTCGAGGCGTTGAAGCCGAACGAGGTGTCGTCCTGATCGAGCAACTTGCCCGAGACGACGGCGCCGTCATGGCCCGCATTGCTGGCGATCTGGCGAACCAGCGCGGTCAGCGACTTGCGAACGATATCGATGCCGCGGGTCTGGTCCTCGTTGGCGCCGGTCAGGCCGTTCAGGGCCTTGGTGGCGTACAGGAGGGCCGTGCCGCCGCCCGGGACGATGCCCTCTTCGACGGCCGCGCGGGTTGCATGGAGAGCGTCGTCGACGCGATCCTTGCGCTCCTTGACCTCGACTTCGGATGCGCCGCCGACCTTGATCACGGCCACGCCGCCGGCCAGCTTCGCGAGACGCTCCTGGAGCTTCTCCTTGTCATAGTCGGACGTCGTGTTCTCGATCTGCGCACGGATCGCCTCGACGCGGCCCTTGATCGCGGACTCTTCACCAGCGCCATCGACGATGGTGGTGTTGTCCTTGTCGATCGTGACGCGCTTGGCGGTGCCGAGCATGCCGAGCGTGACGGTCTCGAGCTTGATGCCGAGATCTTCCGAGATCACTTCGCCCTTGGTCAGGACGGCGATGTCTTCCAGCATCGCCTTGCGACGATCGCCGAAGCCCGGTGCCTTGACCGCTGCGACCTTGAGGCCGCCGCGCAGCTTGTTGACCACCAGCGTGGCGAGAGCCTCGCCCTCGATGTCCTCGGCGATGATCAGGAGCGGACGACCCGACTGGACGACGGCTTCCAAGATCGGAAGCATCGCCTGCAGGTTCGAGAGCTTCTTCTCGTGGATCAGGATGTAGGGATCCTGAAGCTCGACCTGCATCTTCTCGGGGTTGGTGATGAAGTAAGGCGACAGATAGCCGCGATCGAACTGCATGCCCTCGACGACGTCGAGCTCGAAATCGAGACCCTTCGCTTCCTCGACGGTGATCACGCCTTCCTTGCCGACCTTCTCCATGGCTTCGGCGATCTTCTCGCCGACTTCACGGTCGCCGTTGGCGGAGATGATGCCGACCTGGGCCACTTCCGACGAACCCGAAACAGGCTTCGAACGCGACTTGATGTCCTCGACGACCTTGATCACGGCGAGATCGATGCCGCGCTTCAGATCCATCGGGTTCATGCCGGCCGCGACCGACTTCATGCCCTCGCGGACGATCGCCTGGGCGAGAACCGTCGCGGTGGTGGTGCCGTCGCCGGCGATGTCGTTGGTCTTCGAGGCCACTTCGCGCACCATCTGGGCGCCCATGTTCTCGAACTTGTCTTTGAGCTCGATCTCCTTGGCGACGGTGACGCCGTCCTTGGTGATGCGCGGCGCGCCGAACGACTTGTCGATGACGACGTTGCGGCCCTTGGGGCCGAGCGTGACCTTCACCGCATCGGCGAGGATGTCGACGCCGCGCAGAATGCGCTCACGGGCGTCGCGCGAAAACTTCACGTCTTTCGCAGCCATGTGTAATTCCTTAAGTTAAAATGCCTTGAAACAACGACCTTGGGGTTCGGCTCAGCCGATGATCCCGAGGATGTCGCTTTCCTTCATGATCAGCAGATCCTGGCCGTCGACCTTGACCTCGGTGCCGGACCACTTGCCGAACAGGATGCGATCGCCGGCCTTGACGTCCAGCGGGGTGATCTTGCCATCTTCCGACTTCAGGCCGGTGCCGGCGGCGACGACTTCGCCTTCCTGCGGCTTTTCCTTGGCGGTGTCGGGGATGATGATGCCGCCGGAGGTCTTTTCCTCGGCTTCGACGCGCTTCACGAGCACGCGATCGTGCAGGGGACGAAAGTTCATGTGAGGCAACCTTTCCTCATGGTGCTACCGGCCCATGCCCCGCCCGGATGGAGGGGACTCGGAACCAGCGTCGAAAGACTTGTTAGCACTCCCCGCAGGTGAGTGCCAGCAGCAGCGATATGGCGTGCCGCGCGGATGCGTCAAGGCGACCATCCTCGAAAAATTTCAACCGGCAGGACGCGATCCGTGTCCGATGCGGGACAGTCCGATTGCCAGCGTCCCGGCCATCCTCTAGCCCGGTCCCAAGACGATTGAATGACTGTGCAAGGTGGTTGGGCGATGCGCTTCCTGAAGGGCCTGTGGAAATTCCTGGTTGGGGTGAAGGATGCGCTGGCACTGCTCGCGCTGCTGATCTTCTTCGGCGCGATCTTCGCCGCGCTCTCGGGCGGCGGCAAGACGACTATCCCGTCGGATGGCGGGGCGCTGGTGCTGAACCTACAGGGCAGCCTTGCCGAACAGCCGGCCGATGCACGACCGTTCGATGTCCTGTCCGGCACCGCCGGCCCCGGCATGGGGCAGTTCCGCCTGCGCGACGTGGTGCGCGCGGTGAACGTCGCGGCGACCGACAAGCGGGTGAAGGCGGTCGTGCTCGATCTCGATGGCTTCATGGGCGGCGGGCAGGTCGCGATCAACCAGCTCGGCACCGCGCTCGACAAGGTGCGCGCGGCCGGCAAGCCGGTCTATGCCTTCGCCATCGCCTATACCGATTCCAGCTACCTGCTCGCGGCGCACGCCAGCGACGTCTGGATGGACCCGCTCGGCAGCGTGCTGACCCCCGGCCCGGGCGGATCGCAGCTCTATTACAAGGGCCTGCTCGACAAGCTGGGCGTCACCGCCCACGTCTACCGCGTCGGCAAATATAAGAGCTATGTCGAACCCTATACCCGCACCAGCGCCTCGCCCGAGGCAAAGGAAGAGGATCAGGCGCTGATCGACGGGATCTGGGGCCGCTGGCAGGCGGAGGTCGCCAAGGCCCGCCCCAAGGCGCGCTTCGCCGACTACCTCGCGCAGCTGACCTCCGGCCATCTGCCCAACAGCACGCTGGCGGAGAATGCCCGGGCGATGGGCCTGGTCGATCATCTCGGCGACCGTATCGCCTTCGGCGCGCATGTCGCCGCGGTCGCCGGCACGCCCGACAAGCCGGCGCCCGGCGCCTATCAGCAGATCGCGCTGGACGACTGGATCGCCGCCAATCCGGCCCCGACCACCGGCGACGGGATCGGCGTGCTGACCGTGGCCGGCGACATCGTCGACGGCAAGGCGCCGGCCGGCACCGCGGGCGGCACCAGCCTCGCCGATGCACTCGGCAAGGCGGTCGCCAAGGGCGACCTCAAGGCGCTGGTCATCCGCGTCGATTCGCCCGGCGGATCGGTGACGGCTTCGGATCGCATCCGCTCGGCGATCATCGCCGCCAAGGCCAAGGGCCTGCCGGTGGTGGTGTCGATGGGCAATGTCGCGGCATCGGGCGGCTATTGGGTCTCGACCGCGGGCGACATGATCTATGCCGATCCCGATACGATCACCGGATCGATCGGCGTGTTCGCGGTGATCCCCAGCTTCGAGGGTGCGCTCGGCAAGATCGGCCTCTCGACCGACGGCACCGGCGCGACCCCGTTGTCCGGCCAGCCCGACGTGCTGCGCGGCACCAACCCGCAGGTCGACGCCCTGCTCCAGGCCGGCATCGACCAGACCTACGCCCACTTCACCGGCCTCGTCGCCGCCGCGCGCCATCTGCCGATCGCGCGGGTCGAGGAGATCGCGCAGGGCCGCGTCTGGGATGGCGTGACCGCGCAGAAGATCGGGCTGGTCGATCGCTTCGGCACGGTGGACGACGCCATCGCCGAGGCCGCGCGCCGCGCCAAGCTCGATCCGGCCAAGGTCCATCCCGTCTATATCGAGCGCGAGCCGTCGGCACTGGTCAAGCTGCTGCGGATGTTCACCGGCAGTGCGGGGAGCAGCGACGATGCGACGATCGCCGATCCGTTCGCCTCGCTCGCCGAGGCGCCGGACATGATCGTCGCCAAGGCGCTGGGCGATGCCCGCCGGATCATGACCGGCCCCGCCGTCCAGGCGCGATGCCTTGAATGCGGCGACGGACCACCCTCGCCCGCCGATATCCGTGCCGCGCGGGCGTTGATGGCGAAGGCCGCGTTGTGAGCGTGACGATCCGGCCCGTCCGGGTCGGAGATGCCGAAGCGATCGCCGCGATCTACGCGCCCTATGTCACCGACACGGCGATCACCTTCGAACTCGATCCGCCCGACGCCGCCGAGATGCGGGCACGGATCGAGCGGATCACCCTCACCCACCCCTGGCTGGTGGCCGAACGAGACGGCGTGGTGGCGGGCTATGCCTATGGCGCGCCCTATCGCACCCGCTCCGCCTATCGCTGGGTGGCCGAGACCGGCATCTACGTGTCGCGGGAGGCGCGCGGCGGCGGCATCGGCACGCCGCTCTATCGGGCGCTGCTGGACGAGCTGGAACGGCGCGGCTTCGTCGCCGCGATGGGCGTGATGACGGCCGGCAACCCGGCGAGCAGCGCGCTGCACGAGCGGCTGGGCTTCATCGACACCGGCACCCAGCCCGGCATCGGCTACAAGCATGGCGGCTGGCACGACGTGGTGTTCTGGCAGAAGGATCTCGCGGCGCGCACGACGGAGCCCGCAGGGACGACCTGACCGCGGCGCGGCTCATCCCTTATAGGCGGGCAGCGCCAGCCCGCGTGCGATCGCCGCCGCACGCAGCGCGAAGCCGGCAATGGCCGCGATCATCGCCGGCATCGGCGCCGGCAGACCAAGCAGGGTCAGCCCCACGAACAACCCGGCGGACAGCGCCGCCGCCGTCACATACAGTTCGGGCCGCAGGATGATCGACGGCACGCCGGCCACCACATCGCGGATGATCCCGCCCATGCAGGCCGATACCACCCCCATCACCGCCGCCGGCAAGGGCGGGATGCCAAAGCTCAACGCCTTGCCCGCGCCGTAGACGGCGTAAGCCGCCAGTCCCACCGCGTCGCACCAGTCGAGCGCCTTCTCCGGCCACCAGCGCCGCGGTGACAGCCATACCGCCGCCGCCACGCCGAGGCAGATGGCGAGCGGCACCGCGTCGTGCATCCAGAACACCGGCGCATCGATCAGCAGGTCTCGCGTGGTGCCGCCGCCGATCCCGGTGACACAGGCGAAGAAGCAGGCGGTGACGATCGTCTGGCGCTCCCGTGCCGCCGCCAGCGCGCCGGACGCCGCGAACACGGCGAGCCCGGCATAATCGAGCCATGGCAGCAGCGGGCTGAGTGCGGGGATGGGAATGTGCGGATGCATCGCCGCTGCCTAGCAACTCCCTGCGCCGAAAGGGAGTGGCCGCCGCGCCGCTGATGGTTCGGATGCCCCGCCTCCCTTGCGGCATGGCAAGAAGGCCGCTCTAACCGGCGCATGGATCTTCCCGCCATCCTCGCCCGCATCGTCGCCGAGATGCGCGATGCGCCCGATCGCGGTGCGGTGGCGCGCTATATTCCCAGCCTCGCCGGCGTCGATCCGGCGCGCTTCGGCATCGCGATCGTCACCGCCGACGGCGACACTTTCATGGGCGGCGATGCCAATATCGGCTTCTCGATCCAGTCGATCTCCAAGGTCTTCTCGCTCACGCTCGCGCTGGGCAAGGTCGGCGATCGGCTATGGGAGCGGGTCGGCCGCGAGCCTTCGGGCAACAGCTTCAATTCCATCGTCCAGCTGGAAGCCGAGAAGGGCATTCCGCGCAATCCGTTCATCAATGCCGGCGCGATCGTGCTGGCCGACGTCAACCTCGCCGGGCACCTGCCGCGCGAGGCGATCGGCGAACTTCTCCAGTTCGTCCGCTACCTCGCCGCCGACGACAGCATCGCGATCGACGAGGCGGTGGCGCGTTCGGAGGAGCAGACCGGCGAGCGCAACCGGGCACTCGCCCACTTCATGAAGTCCTATGGCACGGTGCAGCATGAACCCGATCCCGTGCTGGGCACCTATTTCCATGCCTGCGCGATCGAGATGAGCTGCCGCCAGCTGGCCCAGGCCGGGCGCTTCCTGATGCTCGGCGGGCGTCACCCGGAGGGCGGCAATGTCGTCTCCGCCCGACGTGCGCGGCGCATCCTGTCGCTGATGCTGACCTGCGGCCATTATGATGCGAGTGGGGATTTCGCCTTTCGCGTCGGGATGCCCGGCAAATCCGGCGTCGGTGGCGGCATCCTCGCGGTGGTGCCGGGCCGGGCGTCGATCGCCGTCTGGTCGCCCGGCCTCAATCCCAGCGGCAATTCGCAGCTGGGCGGGCTGGCCCTCGAGCGGCTCGCCGAGGCGACCGGCTGGAGCATATTCGGCCATTGAAAATGTTGCGGCGCAACGGCTTTTGCGCTGCATCGCGTCAGTTGCACAATCGATCAACAGTCATCGTAACGGTTCATTGGCGATGCGCGAAAATGTCAGCAATATGACGGCTTCCACACTGTCCGGGGGGACATCATGGTTGCTTCGATTGCCGCGCATCGGCGTGCCGTTTCTCTGTTCTGCATCCTGTCTTCGAGCATCGGCCTGTGGGCCGGCATCATCGCCGCTGCCCGCGTCACCTTGCCGGGCGTCGCGCTGTGAGCGACATCCCGGCCGGCTATACGCTCGCGACGCTGGTCGAAGACCTGCGCCATAGCTATCGCGACGACGCGTCCCGCCAGGCGCTCAGCCTGATGGTAGCGGCCAAGCGGCGCGGCCTGATGAAGGAGCGGGACATATTGACCGCCGCCGCCATCATGCTGTGCCGGCGCCCCGCCGCGGTGCGCTCCGCCGACTGAGCCAACGGAGGCGCCGCGTTGGCGGCTATACGCTGCGGCGGCCGGTGACGAGCTGCACGATCACGACAATCACCGCGATCACCAGCAGGATGTGGATCAGGCCGCCCGCAATGTGGAAGCCGAAGCCGAGCAGCCACAGGACGACGAGGATGGCGGCGATCGTGAACAGCATGGTCGGTGCTCCCTGTTGCCGGCATGGTGCCGGAAATACAGGGGGTTGAACGTCGGTTAGGGCCGAAACGTTCCGAGCGGCCCCTGACCGGGCACCGCCAGGATATCCGCCACGGTGCGCAGCACCGCGGGGCGGATCTGGACGCCCAGATGGCCGCTGCGCACCTCGATCGCGCGGCACCCATCCTCTTCGGGATCGCGGCAGATCAGGCCGTTGACCAGCCCGTCGCTGCGGCTCCAGATCGCGGTGGCGGGCACCGGCAGCGGCCGCGCGATCTCGACACGGCGGGCGACGACGCCCTCGGCATCGATGCGTTCGCCGGTCAGCCGCTCGAACATCCGCCAGACCCGCGTCGCGCGCGGATCGCCGGCATAAGGCGAGGAGATGGTGATCACCTCGCGTACCGCCTCGGGCAGCCGGTGCGCGACGAAGCGGGCCATGATCCCGCCGAGGCTGACGCCGACCAGAGTCACCGTCTGGCCGCTCTCCTCGTGCAGTCGCGCGACACGGGCGAGGAGCCGTTCTCCCTCCCCGCCGATCGCGCGGGCGCCGAGATTGCGGCCGAGTCCCCAGCCGACGGCATCATAGCCGAGCCGCCGAAGATAGCGCCGCATCAGGAACAGCGAGCGATCGGAATTGACCAGGCCGGGCAGCAGCATCACCGGCCGCCCGTCGCCGCGCGGAGCCGACGCCAGCATCCTGCGCGCCGGCAACAGCGACGCCACGGCCCACATCGCGCGAGGCAGCTCGACAGCCCACTGTGCGACGCTCGGCGGGCGGCCCCGCTCGGAGGCCGCCCGTTCCAAGACCGAAGCCTCAGATATGGATGGGCTTGCCGGTCACCGCCATCGCGGCTTCCTTCAGCGCTTCCGAATGCGTCGGATGCGCGTGGCAGGTGTAGGCGATGTCCTCGCTCGTCGCGCCGAACTCCATCGCCTGCGCCGCCTGGGCGATCATCGTGCCGCCGACCGAGGCGATGATCCACACGCCGAGCACGCGATCGGTCTTGGCGTCGGCGATCACCTTCACGAAGCCGTCGGGCTCGTGGTTGGTCTTGGCGCGCGAATTGGCGAGCATCGGGAATTTGCCGACCTTCACCTCGCCACGCTCCTTGGCGACCTCTTCGGTCAGGCCCACGCCGGCGATCTCGGGCGCGGTGTAGACCACGCTCGGGATCACGTCGTGGTTCACGATGCCGGTGAGGCCGGCGATGTTCTCGGCGACCGCGATGCCCTCGTCCTCGGCCTTGTGCGCGAGCATCGGGCCGGGGACGACGTCGCCGATCGCCCAGATGCCGGGCACCGCAGTGCGGAAATCATGATCGATCTCGACCTGGCCGCGCTGGTTGACCGCGAGCCCCGCCTTGTCGAGCGCGAGCCCGTCGGTGTTGGGGCGGCGGCCGATCGAGACCAGTACCGCGTCCGCCTCGATCGTCTCGGCAGCACCACCGGCGGCGGGCTCAAGCGTCAGCGTCGCCTTGTCGCCTGCGACGGTCACGCCCGTCACCTTGGTCGAGAGCTTGAACTCCAGACCCTGCTTCTTCATGATCTTGTTGGCTTCCTTGCGGACCTCGCCGTCGAAGCCGGGCAGGATCTGGTCGAGAAATTCGACGACCGTCACCTGGGCACCGAGGCGCTTCCACACCGAGCCCAGCTCCAGCCCGATCACGCCGCCGCCGATGACGACCATCTTCTCCGGAACCTTGGCGATCTCGAGCGCGCCGGTGCTGTCGACCACGACCTTCTGGTCGATCTCCACGCCCGGCAGCGGCGTCACCGACGAGCCGGTGGCGATGACGATGTTCTTGGCGCGCACCGACCGATCGCCGACCTGCACGGTATCGGCCGAGGTGAAGGCGGCGCGGCCCTTGATCCACTCGATCTTGTTCTTCTTGAACAGATATTCGATGCCGCCGGTCAGCTGCTTGACGGCGTCCTTGCGCTGGCCGTGCATGGTATCGAGATCGAGCTCGACCGTGGTCTTCACGCCGAGCTTGGCGAGGCCGCCATTGGCCGCCTCATTGTAGAGCTCGGAGGCGTGCAGCATCGCCTTGGACGGGATGCAGCCGACGTTGAGGCAGGTGCCGCCCAGCGTCTCGCGGCTTTCCACGCAGCCGGTCTTGAGGCCGAGCTGCGCCGCGCGGATCGCGGCGACATAGCCGCCCGGGCCGGAACCGATCACCAGAACGTCGAAATCATAGTCAGCCATGTCTCACTCCACGCGTATTCCTGCGCACGCAGGAACCCAGGGTTTCGGGCGCTGCCGTTCGAGGCTCTGGGCTCCTGCTTCCGCAGGAGTACGGTGCCGCTCAAAACAGCGTTTCGTACAAATCCATCCACTGCGGGTTGTCCCGTTCGATCAGATCGATCTTCCAGGCCCGCTTCCATTTCTTCATCTGCAGCTCGCGATAGCGCGCTTGCTCAAGATCGTCATGCGCCTCGTACCAGACAAGGCGCGTGCAGCCATATTGCTTCGAGAAACCATCGCCGAGCCCGTTGCGATGCTGGTAGGCCCGGGCCGGAAGATCGCTGGTGACGCCCAGATAGAGCGTCCCGTTGCGCTGGCTCGCCATCAGATAGACGCAGCCCGGTTTCGTCGGAGCCTCCCGCCTTCGTGTTCCTGCGCACGCAGGAACCCAGAGTTTTGGAACGCAACGCTCGCAACCCTGGGCTCCTGCATTCGCAGGAGCACAAGAAGGCTTACAGGTCGATCAGCAGCCGCGTCGGATCTTCGATCGCATTCTTGAGCGCGACCAGGAAGGTCACTGCCTCGCGGCCGTCGATCAGGCGGTGATCGTAGCTGAGCGCCAGATACATCATCGGGCGGATGACGATCTCGCCCTTCACCACGACCGGACGCTCCTCGATACGATGGAGGCCGAGCACGGCCGACTGCGGCGGGTTGATGATCGGGGTCGACATCAGCGAGCCGAACACGCCGCCGTTCGAGATCGTGAAGGTGCCGCCCTTCATCTCGTCCATCTTGAGCGTGCCATCCTTGGCGCGCTTGCCGAAGTCGCCGATCGTCTTCTCGATGCCGGCGACCGACAGATCCTGCGCATCGCGGATCACCGGCACGACCAGACCGTTCGGCGCGGACACCGCGACCGAGATATCGGCATAGTCGCGATAGACGATCTCATCGCCCTCGATCGAGCCGTTGACCGCCGGGATGTCGCGCAGCGCCTGGCAGGCGGCCTTCACGAAGAAGCCCATGAAGCCGAGCCGGACGCCATGCTTCTTCTCGAACAAATCCTTATACTTGGTGCGCGCCGCGATCACCTCGGTCATGTCCACGTCGTTGAACGTGGTCAACATGGCGGCGGTGTTCTGCGCCTCCTTGAGGCGCTTGGCGACGGTCTGGCGCAGGCGGGTCATCCGCACGCGCTCTTCCTTGCGGCCGCCGGCGGTCGACGCCGGAGCGGCGGCCTGCGCGGGCACCGGCGCCGGCGCTGCCTTGGCATTCGCGGCGGCCCCCTCGATGTCGATCCGGGTCACGCGGCCATCCTTGCCGGTGCCGGTGACGGTCGAGGGATCGATGCCGGTCTCGCCGGCGGCGCGCTTGGCCGAGGGGGCGAGCGCGTCGCTGGTCTTGGCGGGGACCGCAGGCGCCTGCTGCGCGGCGGTGGCGGCCGGCGCGGCTTCGGCCTTGGCGGCGGGCGCTGCCGGGGCCGCACCGGCACCGCCGGCCTCGATCGTCGCGATCAGCGCGCCGACCTCGACGGTATCGCCCTCGGCGACGACCAGCGCGCCGATCGTGCCGGCGACCGGCGACGGCACCTCGACGGCGACCTTGTCGGTCTCCAGGCTGGCAATGGGTTCATCGACGGCGACGGTGTCGCCCACCTTCTTGAGCCACTGGCCCAGCGTGGCCTCGGTGATCGATTCGCCGAGCGTAGGCACCTTCACTTCGGTGGTCATGCATGTGTCCTTGTCTGGATCGGTCTTAGGCGATGTCTTAGGCGGCCTGGGCCGACGAGGAAGCGGCGATATGGCCGAGCGCATCGGCGACGAGCGCCTTCTGCTCGGCGGCGTGGCGCTTGGCCGAGCCGGTGGCGGTGGAGGCGGACGCCGCGCGGCCGGCATAGACCGGGCGCCGTGCCTTGCAGCCGGCCTCGACCAGGCAGGCCTCGACCAGATCCTCGGCGAAGTTCCAGCTGCCCTGGTTCTTCGGCTCTTCCTGCGCCCAGACGACCGTCTCGATATCGGGCGAGGCCTTGAGGCGCTCGACGATCACGTCGCTCGGGAAGGGATAGAGCTGCTCGACCCGCAGGATCGCGGTGTTCTGGTCACCCGCCGCATCACGCGCGTCGAACAGGTCGTAGGCGACCTTGCCCGAGCACAGGACGAGGCGCTTCACCGCCTTGTCGGCCGGTGCGCTCGGATCGAACAGCACGCGGTGGAAGCGGCTGTCGCCCACCATATCCTCGATCGTCGAGACCGCCGCCTTGTGGCGGAGCAGCGACTTCGGCGCCATCATGATCAGCGGTTTACGGAAATCGCGGACCATCTGGCGGCGCAGGATGTGGAAATAATTGGCCGGCGTCGTGCAGTTGGCGACCTGCATATTGTCCTCGGCGCAGAGCTGGAGATAGCGCTCCAGGCGGGCCGAGCTATGCTCCGGCCCCTGCCCCTCATAGCCGTGCGGCAACAGCATCACGAGGCCGTTGGAGCGCAGCCACTTGCTCTCGGACGAGCTGATGAACTGATCCATGATGACCTGCGCGGTGTTGGCGAAATCGCCGAACTGCGCTTCCCACAGCACCAGGGTCTTCGGCGCGGTGCTGGCATAGCCATATTCGAAGCCGAGCACGCCATATTCGGAGAGCGGGCTGTCGAGCACCTGGAAGCTGCGATCGACGGTCGACAGCGGGAAGTAGCGGTGGCCGTCCTTCTGGTCGTTCCAGCCGGCATGGCGGTGCGAGAAGGTGCCGCGCACGCAATCTTGGCCCGACAGGCGGACGCCATAGCCGTCCTGCAGCAGGGTGCCGAACGCCAGCGCCTCGGCGGTCGCCCAGTCGAAACCGGTGCCGCTCGCGAACATCTGCTTCTTCTGATCGAGGATGCGCGCCAGCGTCTTGTGCAGGTTGAAGCCCTCGGGCGCCTCGGTGAGGACCGGAACGAGCGCATCGATCTGGCTCTTCACGACCGCGGTCTTGCCCGAGCGCGCACCCAATTCCCGGGCCTGCTGGAGCCCGGCCCATTCGCCTTCGAACCAGTCGGCCTTGTTGACCTTGTAGCTCTTGCCCGCCTCGAACTCCTCGTCGAGCAGGCCGACCACGCGGGCCTCCTCGGCGGCGACCCAGGCGTCGTCCACCACGCCCTCGGCCTTCAGCCGCTCGGCATAGATGGCGGAGACCGGCGGATGCTTGCGGATCTCGTCATACATCAGCGGCTGGGTGAAGCCGGGCTCGTCGCCCTCATTGTGGCCGAAGCGGCGATAGCACCACATGTCGATCACGACATCGCGCTTGAACGCCTGGCGGAAATCGATCGCCAGCTTGCAGGCGAAGGTCACCGCCTCGGGATCGTCGCCATTCACGTGCAGGATCGGCGCCTGCACCATCTTGGCGATGTCGCTCGGATAGGGCGAGGAGCGCGCGAACTGCGGCGAGGTGGTGAAGCCGACCTGGTTGTTGACGACGAAGTGGATCGTGCCGCCGGTCGAATAGCCACGCAGACCGGAGAAGCCGAAGCACTCCATGATCACGCCCTGCCCCGCGAACGCGGCATCGCCGTGCATCAGGATGGGCAGCACCTTGGTGCGCTCATTGTCGCCGAGCTTGGTCTGCTTGGCGCGCGCCTTGCCGAGCACCACCGGGTCGACCGCTTCGAGATGCGACGGGTTGGCGGCGAGCGACAGATGGACCTTCGCGCCGTCGAACTCGCGGTCGCTGGAGGTGCCGAGATGATATTTCACGTCGCCCGAGCCGCCGACATCGTCGGGGCTGGCCGATCCGCCGGCAAACTCGCTGAACACCGCGCGATAGGGCTTGCCCATCACGTTGGTGAGCACGTTGAGGCGGCCGCGATGCGGCATGCCGACCTCGATCGCCTCGACCCCGGAGGCGCCGCCATATTTGATCACGGCTTCGAGCGCCGGCAGCATCGATTCGCCACCATCCAGGCCGAAGCGCTTGGTGCCGACATATTTCTTGCCGAGGAACTTCTCGTACTGCTCGCCCTGGATGACCTTGGCGAGGATCGACTTCTTGCCTTCCGGCGTGAAGGTGATCTCCTTGTCGCGCCCTTCCATCCGCTCCTGGAGGAAGCGGCGCTCCTCGACGTCGCCGATGTGCATATATTCGAGGCCGACACGGCCGCAATAATTGCGGCGCAGGATCTCGACCAGCTCGCGCACCGTCACGCGATCGAGGCCGAGCGTGCCGCCGATGTAGATCGGGCGATCGAGATCGGCATCGGTAAAGCCATGATAGGCCGGCGTCAGATCAGCCGGCAGATCGCGGCTGGCGAGGCCCAGCGGATCGAGATCGGCGGCGAGATGGCCGCGCACCCGATAGGTGCGGATCAGCATCATCGCCCGGATCGAATCGAGCGCGGCGGCCTCGACCGAGGCGCTGTCGGTCGAGGCCGGCTTGGCCGTGGCGGCGGATGGCGCCTCCTCGGCCCGCGGTGCGGCCTTGGCGCCGGCGCCGCCCTTGGCGGGCTTGGGCGCCGGCTGCATCTGGGTGGGGTCGAGGCCGGCGGTCAGGGCATCGGTTTCCGTCGGTGGCCAGTTGGGCTTGGCCCAGCTGGGAGCGGACACCGCCTGCTCCACCGATCGGAAATAATTGCCCCAGGTGGGATCGACCGAAGCCTCATCCCGTAGCCACCGCCGATACAGATCCTCGACGAACGTGGGGCTCGCCCCCGCAAAATCGATATCACTGCCCTCGTAACCCATGTCACCGTCCTCGCACGCCCGATGGTAACGCTCCCATCCGGGCTTTCTACAACATTGGCGTCGGCCGAACGGTCGGCGCGGCTGCGTTCATCAGCCCTTGAGCAGGGCCGTCAGCGTCGTGCCGAGCTCGCTGGGGCTCGCCGCAACGCGGATACCGGCGCTTTCCATGGCCGCAATCTTGTCCTCGGCGCCGCCCTGGCCGCCCGACACGATCGCACCGGCATGGCCCATGCGACGGCCCGGAGGCGCGGTACGGCCGGCGATGAAGCCGACCATCGGCTTACTGCGGCCGCGCTTGGCTTCGTCCTTCAGGAACTGCGCCGCTTCCTCTTCGGCCGAGCCGCCGATCTCGCCGATCATGATGATCGACTGGGTCGCCTCGTCGGCGAGATACAGCTCGAGCACGTCGATGAAGTTGGTGCCGTTGACCGGATCGCCGCCGATACCGACGGCGCTGGTCTGGCCCAAGCCCTCGTTGGTGGTCTGGAACACGGCCTCATAGGTAAGCGTGCCGGAGCGCGAAACAACGCCCACCGAACCCTTGGAGAAGATGCTGCCCGGCATGATGCCGATCTTGCACTCGCCCGGCGTCAGCACGCCCGGGCAGTTGGGGCCGATCAGGCGCGACTTGGAGCCGGACAGCGCGCGCTTGACCTTGACCATGTCGAGCACCGGAATGCCCTCGGTGATGCAGACGATCAGCGGCACTTCGGCGTCGATCGCCTCGAGGATCGAATCCGCGGCGAAGGCCGGCGGCACGTAGATCACGGATGCATCGGCCTGGGTCTTGGCGACCGCCTCATGCACGGTGTCGAACACCGGCAGGCCGATGTGGGTGGAACCGCCCTTGCCGGGGGTGACGCCGCCGACCATCTTCGTCCCGTAGGCGATCGCCTGCTCGGAATGGAAAGTGCCCTGGCTGCCGGTGATACCCTGGCAGATGACCTTGGTGTTCGCGTTGACGAGGATCGACATGGCGGTTCCGCTTATCCTTTTCGTTGAATCCGCGCCGGTCGAGCGACCGGCGCGGGATATGATGGTCGTTACGCGAGGCTCTCGTCGATGCCCTTGCACGCAACCAGCAATTCCTTGACCGCATCGACCGACACGGTGAGGTTGGCCTTAGCCTCCTCATCGAGCTTGATCTCCACAATCTTTTCGACGCCGCCGGCACCGATCACCACCGGCACGCCGACATAGAGATCGTCCACGCCATATTCGCCGCTGACATAGGCCGCGGCGGGCAGGACGCGCTTCTGGTCGTAGAGATAGGCCTCGGCCATCGAAATGCCGCTGGTCGCCGGCGCGTAGAAGGCGCTGCCGGTCTTGAGCAGGGCGACGATCTCGCCGCCGCCGCTGCGCGTGCGCTGGATGATCGCGTCGATCTTCTCCTGGGTGGAGAGGCCCATCGCGATCAGATCGGGGACCGGGATGCCCGAGACGGTCGAGTAGGAGATGACCGGCACCATCGTGTCGCCATGGCCGCCGAGCACGAACGAGGTGACGTCCTTGACCGCGACCTTGAACTCGTCGGCGAGGAAGTGGCTGAACCGCGAGCTGTCGAGCACGCCCGCCATGCCGACCACCATGTGGTGCGGCAGGCCGGAGAATTCGCGCAGCGCCCACACCATGGCGTCCAGCGGATTGGTGATGCAGATCACGAACGCGCCGGGCGCGTTGGCCTTGATGCCCTCGCCGACCGCCTTCATCACCTTCAGGTTGATGCCGAGCAGATCGTCGCGGCTCATGCCCGGCTTGCGGGCGACACCGGCGGTGACGATGATCACGTCGGCGCCGGCGATATCGGCATAGTCGTTGGTGCCGGTGATGGTGGCGTCGAAGCCCTCGACCGGGCCGCACTGGCTGAGATCGAGCGCCTTGCCCTGGGGCACGCCTTCCACGACGTCGAACAGGACGATGTCGCCCAACCCTTTCAGCGCCGCGAGGTGGGCGAGCGTGCCGCCGATGTTACCTGCGCCAATAAGGGCAATCTTCTTGCGTGCCATGAAGCCTCCACGGGTCAATAATAACGTGGGCGCGGCCGCGCGAGAACCGGCGGCCAGCCGGAAAAGCGCGGCCCGCTTAGACCCATGATCGCGCCGGGGCAACTGCGATGACAGCCTTTTCCCGACTTTATTGAAGCACCTGCTCAGGGGGTCGGGCCGGCAGGTGCGCCGTCATCGACATAGCGTCGCTCGCCGGTGGCCGGATCGGTCCATACCATGGTCACGCGCCCCGTCTCCGGGTCCACGAAACGCTCGCCGGTGGGGCGGAATCGCGCATCCGGCGCCTGCCCGGATCGCCCGGCCCGATAGCGCCGCTCGAACCGGCAGGCGGTGGCGAACAGCAGCGCGAGCGCCAGCGAAGGCCATTGCAGCGGATCCTGGATGGTCAGGATCAGGGCCACCAAGACAGCGGCAATGGCGATTCCGGTGATGATCGAACGCAGCATCAGATCCGGGCTTTTTCGTCGGTTTCGATAATGACAGCGGTGCCATAGGCGACGACCTCATTCATCGTCTGCCCGATCGATCCCGAGTCGAATCGCATCATCACCACCGCATTGCCGCCCATCAGCGTCGCATTCTGCACCAGCCGGTCGATCGCGTGGCGGCGGGTCTCCTCGACCAGCGCGGTATATTCCTTGATCTCGCCGCCGAGGATCGAGCGCAAGCCGGCCGCAATATTGCCGCCGAGCCCGCGCGAGCGGACGACGACCCCGAACACCTGCCCCAGCGTCGCGATCGTGCGATGGCCGGCGACGGTCTCGGTGGTGGAAACGACGATGCGATCATGCGCCATGGACGACCTCCCCTGTTCGGGCGGCAGTCTAGGTGGTGCCGTGGCCCTTCGCCAGATAATCCGCCGAGCGCATCTCCATGAGCCGCGAGACCGTCCGCTCGAACTCGAAGGCGTCGTCGCCGCCCTCGTAGAGATTTTCGGGCTCGGCATCGGCGGCGGCGAGCAGCTTCACGCCATGCTCGTACAGCGTATCGATCAGCAGCTTGAAGCGCGCCGCCTCGTTGCGCCGATCGGCATCGAAGCGGGGCACGCCGACGATGATGACGGTGTGGTAGCGCCGCGCGATCGCCAGATAGTCGGGCACGCCGCGCGGCTCGCGGCAAAGCCGCGCATAGGAGAAGACGGCGACTCCCTTCAGGCTCTTCGGCACGTGCAGCGTCCGCCCGCCCGGCACCGCGATATCCTCGGCCGGTACGTTGGCGCGATCCTCGACCGGAAAGTCGGTGAGGCGGAAGAAGGCGCGGCTCAGCGCGTCGGTCGCCGCCTTGCCGTTGGGCACGTACCAGGTCGGGAAGCCGGCCAGGCGCGCCAGCCGATAGTCGGTCGGCCCATCGAGCGGCACCACGTCCAGCCGTTCCTGGAGGAGCGCGATGAAGGGCAGGAAATGCTCGCGGTTGAGGCCGTTCAGATAGAGCTGGTCCGGCGCCCGGTTGGAGGTCGCCACCACCGTCACGCCATGGCTCATGATCCGCGTGAACAGCCGCGAGACGATCATCGCATCGGCCGAATTGGTGATGATCATCTCGTCGAAGGCGAGCAGCCGCGCCTCCTCGGCGATCGCATCGGCCACCGGCATCACCGGATCGGCCACCTCGCGGGAGCGCTCGACGCGCAGCCGTTCATGCACCTCCTGCATGAATTCGTGGAAATGGACGCGGCGCTTGGCCGGGATCTCCACGCAGCCGAAGAACAGGTCCATCAGCATCGACTTGCCGCGCCCGACCCCGCCATAGAGATACAGCCCCCGCACCGGCTCGGGCTGCTTCCTGAGCGCACGCCACAGGATCGACCCGCGACGGGGCGCCGCCTCCAGCGCGGTCGCGCATTCCTGCAACCGCGCGGCGACCGCGCGCTGCGCCGGATCGGGCCGCAGTTCACCCGCCGAGACCAGCGCGTCGTAGCGGGCGAGAACCTTGCTCATGCGATCAGGATACCGGCTTGGAAATCTTGCTCAGCGTCGCCTGGAAGGTGAGCACCAGATGATCGCCCTGCTCCATCGTGCCGCGCAGGAACACCAGCCGGCGCGTCTCGCGGACGATCTCGACCAGGCAATCGAGCGGCTCTTCGATGCGGCCGGCCCCGACGAACTGGGTGGAGACGCCCAGCGTCACCGCCGAGACGAACGGCAGCCGGTCCATCGACACCGGCCCCACGAACAGGGCCTGATCGAGGAAACCGAGCAGGAAGCCGCCATGGATCTTGCCGAGCACGTTCGCGCGCGACGGCCCGGTCTCGACGCGGACGCGGCAGACGTCCGCGCCCTCCACCCGCGTCGCCATCCGGCCGACGAAGGACGCGAAGCCGTCACCCGGAAAGGTCCAGCCGTGGAAGCCGTCCGCGTCCGGGCCATCATGCCGGGGCGCGAACGGATGCTCGCCGTCGCTCACCCGATCAGACCGCGCGCTCGACCTGCATCTTCTTGATCTCCGCGATCGCCTTGGCCGGGCTCAGGCCCTTGGGGCAGACGTTCGCGCAGTTCATGATGGTGTGGCAGCGATAGAGGCGGAACGGATCCTCGAGCTCGTCGAGCCGCTCGCCGGTCATCTCGTCGCGGCTGTCGGCGAGCCAGCGATAGGCCTGCAACAGGATCGCCGGGCCGAGGAAGCGATCGCTGTTCCACCAGTAGCTCGGGCACGAGGTCGAGCAGCAGGCGCACAGGATGCATTCATACATGCCGTCCAGCTTGGCGCGGTCCTCCGGAGACTGGAGACGCTCCTTGCCGGCGGGTGCGGGCGTGACCGTCTGCAGCCACGGCTTGATCGAGCTGTACTGCGCGTAGAAATGGGTGAGATCGGGAACCAGATCCTTGACCACGTCCTGGTGCGGCAGCGGGGTGATCTGCACCTCGCCCTTGCCGCTCCCGCAATCCTCGATCGAGGTGGTGCAGGCGAGGCCATTCTTGCCGTCCATGTTCATGGCGCACGAGCCGCAAATGCCCTCGCGGCACGAACGCCGGAAGGTCAGCGTCGGATCGACCTCGTTCTTGATCTTGATCAGCGCGTCGAGCACCATCGGCCCGGTCTGCTCCAGATCCAGCTCGTAGCGATCGTAACGCGGGTTCTCACCCGAGTCCGGATCGTAGCGATAGACCTTGAAGGTGCGCTTTTTGGCGCCGCCGGACTCAGACTTGTAGGTCTTGCCCTTGCCCTTGATCGTCGAGTTTTTGGGAAGCGAGAATTCGGCCATTCTATGTCCTCAAGCGTCCGTATCGATCAGCCCGAGCCGGCTGTTGATCCGCGCGATCGCGGCCTCCATCCGGTCCTGACGAATATGCATGTGTGCGATCGCCTCGTCCTGGCGGATGCCGTCCTTCTTGATCGCGATATGATCTGTCGTGAGATTGTCGAGACGTTCCCGAACGTCATCAACCTTGCGATCCACGGTCGCCAGCCTGAACTGGATGTCCTTCAGGATCGAAAGGATGAGACTTTCGGTTTCGTCCGTCATCAATACACCCGCGCCTTGGGCTTGATGTACTCGATCTCGTCGGTGAGCGTGTACTCATGCACCGGGCGATAATCGATCTTCACCAGCCCCTCGCCATGACCCTCCGGGTCGAACCAGGCGATGGTGTGCTTCATCCATTCCACGTCGTCGCGGTTCGGGAAATCCTCGTGCATGTGCGCGCCGCGGCTTTCCTTGCGGTTGGACGCCGAGTGCATCGTGATCACCGCTTGGGGCAACATATTGTCCAGCTCCAGCGTCTCGATCAGGTCGGTGTTCCAGATCAGCGAGCGATCGGAGACCGACACGTCGGCCAGCTTCCCGAACACCGCGTCGATCTTGGTCTTGCCCTCGTCGAGCAGCGCGGTGTCGCGGAACACCGCCGCATGCTTCTGCATGGTGCGCTGCATCTCGAGGCGAATGTCCGCCGTCTTGGTGCTGCCTGATGCGTTGCGATAGCGATCGAGGCGGGCCAGCGCCTTGTCGTCCGCTTCGGTGACGATCGCGCCATGCTTGCTGTTGGGCTGGACCAGCTCCGCGATGCGGAAGCCGGTCGCGCGGCCGAACACCACCAGATCGATCAGCGAGTTGGAGCCGAGGCGGTTGGCGCCATGGACCGACACGCACGCCGCCTCGCCGACCGCGAACAAGCCGGGGACGACGGTATCCGGCTCGCCGTCCTTCAGGGTGACGACTTCGCCATGATAGTTACAGGGGATGCCGCCCATATTGTAATGGACGGTCGGCGTCACCGGCAGCGGCTGGCGGGTGAGATCGACGCCCGCGAAGATCTTGCCGGTCTCGGTGATGCCGGGCAGGCGCTCGGCCAGCACCTTGGGATCGATGTGATCGAGGTGCAGGTAGATATAGTCGCCATGCTCGCCGACACCGCGGCCTTCGCGCATCTCCATCGCCATCGAGCGGGCGACGACGTCGCGCGACGCCAGATCCTTGGCGGACGGGGCATAGCGCTCCATGAAGCGCTCGCCGGCGGAGTTGGTGAGATAACCGCCCTCGCCGCGCGCGCCCTCGGTGATCAGCACGCCGGCGCCATAGATGCCGGTCGGGTGGAACTGGACGAACTCCATGTCCTGCAGCGGCAGGCCGGCGCGCAGCACCATGCCGCCGCCGTCACCCGTGCAGGTGTGCGCCGAGGTCGCCGAGAAATAGGTGCGGCCCGAACCGCCCGTCGCCAGCACCACCGCATGGCTGCGGAAGCGATGGATCGTACCATCCTCCATGCAGAGCGCGATCACGCCCTTGCAGACGGGGTTACCGGATTCATCGGCCTCCATGATGAGGTCGAGCGCGAAATATTCGATGTAGAAGTCCGTGTCATACTTCAGGCTCTGCTGGTAGAGCGCGTGGAGCATGGCATGACCGGTACGGTCGGCGGCGGCGCAGGTGCGCTGCACGGGCGGGCCGGCACCCATATTCTGCATATGGCCACCGAACGGGCGCTGATAGATCGTGCCCTCCGGATTGCGGCTGAACGGCACGCCGGCATGCTCGAGCTCGATCACCGCGGCCGGTGCTTCGCGCACCATATATTCGATCGCGTCCTGGTCGCCGAGCCAGTCGGAGCCCTTGACGGTGTCGAACATGTGCCACGTCCAGTGATCGGGCGTGTTGTTGCCGAGGCTGGCGGCGATGCCGCCCTGCGCCGCGACGGTGTGCGAGCGTGTCGGGAACACCTTGGTGATGCAGGCGGTCTTGAGGCCCTTTTCGGCGCAGCCCATGGCGGCGCGTAGGCCGGACCCGCCGGCACCGACGACCACGGCATCATAGACGTGATCGATGATCTTGTACGAATGCGACATTATGCGGCTACCCCGCCGAAGGCGATCTTGAGGATCGAGAAGACGCAGAGCGCGCCGCACAGGAAGGCATAGGCATTGAGGATCAGCAGGACGGCGATCTTGTTGCCCTCGTCATGCACATAATCCTCGATGAACGTCTGGAGGCCCAGCCGGATGTGCCAGAAGGTGGACAGCACCAGCAGCACCATCGGCACCGCCACCAGCGGCGACTTGAGCCACAGCACCATCGCCTGGTGATCGACGATCGGCAGGCGCACGATCGACACCACGAACCAGATCATCAGGATCAGGTTGGAGACGGCGGTGACGCGCTGCAGCCACCAGTGATGCGTACCCGACCTGGCCGAGCCAAGCCCGCGGACGCGGCCGAGGCCGGTTCCCGTACCCATTAGTTGAGCTTCCCGAGAAGGAGGATCGTCCACAGCACCAGCGTCGCCACCAGCGCGAAGACGATCGTCAGGATCGCACCCATGCGGTTGGTCTTGAGCTCATAGCCCGCGCCGGTATCCAGCACGAAGTGGCGGATGCCGGAGGCCATGTGCTGGAAGAAGCTCCAGGTCAGGCCGATACCGACCAGCTTGGCCAGGATGTTGACCAGCGCCTGCGCGCCCTCATGGGCGCTCGACGGGTCGGATGCGACGATCCAGTGATAGAAGATGTCATAGGCCGCACCGCTCATCGCGGCGGCGACCAGCCACCATGTGAAAATCAATCCACCCCCGATCGCCATCGCCGTGCCGGTGGCACGGTGCAGAATCGAGACCAGCATGTGCGGGCCCCATTTCCAGATAGAGAGATGAGGCGAAAGCGGCCGAGCGGCGTTTCTGGACACATATGTCCCCTTGGTGAACGTGGCGCCGTCTTTGGTCCAATCAGTGACGCAATGCAACATGTACGGGCGCGCTTTTTGCGCGGCCTTCCGCGCGTTGCATAACGGCTCGTTTACCAGTCAGCGCCTATCAGACGGCTGAAGACGATATGCGGAGCGAAGCTGCAATGACGAACGCCACCTTCAGCCGGCATCCCGCCGCGCGCATCTCGCTCAGCGAGCACGCGGTGCGCGAGCGGGTCGACGCCTATAATGGCGACGGCGTATTCGCCCGTGATCTGGCCGCATTGTGGAGCCGCATCGGCGAGGATCTGGTGACGGTGTCCACCCGCTGCTGGTCCAGCATCGCCCGCTCGGCGCTGGGGCCGCAGCAGAATGTCGACGGCTTCTTCGTCCGCTTCGCCGACGAACAGCGCACCAAGCTGCGCGGCCCGGTGGACGAAGCCTGGGTCCGCCAGATCGCCGCCCAGGGCGTCGAGATCGTCGAGCGCCAGGTGCCGACCACGATCGTCGTCAGCATGGTCTATGAGATGGGCAACGCGATGCTCGATCTCGTGAAAGAACGCTGCGCCGACGATCCCGCCTTCATCAGCGCCGCCGAGCAGACCTTCCGCAAGCTGGCCTGCGTCGAGCTCGAAGTGCTCTTCTCCGAAGTCACCAAGATCTACAAGCGCCAGTCGATCGAGCAGCGCGCACAGGACGGCGCCGCCTTCCGCGAGCAGATGACCACGATCCTCGGCACCACCCTGACCGACTCGTCGGCGCTGCGCGACCAGACCGTGCAGACCTCGCAGTCCGCCCGCGGGATGCTCGGCAAGGCCTCCGAGGTCGCCGCCGCCGCCGAGCAGTCCGCCGTGGCGATGCGCGAGGCGGCGCAGACCGCCGCCGGCCTGATCCGCGCGATCGAGGATGCCCGCCGCGAGGTCGAGATCGCCGCCGGCATCGCCACCCGCGCCGCCGACCAGTCGGCGCAGGCGGTGGTCGTCGCCGATGCGCTGTCCGGCCATGCCCAGGCGATCGAATCGATCCTCGGCCTGATCCGCGACATCGCCGGCCAGACCAACCTGCTCGCCCTCAACGCCACCATCGAGGCGGCGCGCGCCGGTGACGCCGGCCGCGGCTTCGCGGTCGTCGCGCAGGAGGTGAAGTCGCTCGCCAGCCAGACCGCCCGCGCCACCGACGACATCGCCGCCAAGATCGCCGCGATCCAGTCCGCCTCGCGCCAGACGCTCGACGTCAACGGCTCGATCCGCGACATCGTCGGCGAGGTCCAGTCGTCGGCCCAGCGCATCCGCGAGGCGATGGAGGTGCAGGCCCACACCGTCACCATGATCACCGCCGCCGTCGACGAGACCGCGCTCGCCGCCGACTCGATGTCCGGCACGATCGCCTCGATCCGCATCGACACCGAAGCGGTGGCATCGGACATCGAGCAGCTCGAATCGGGCTTCCGCTCGGTCGACGGGCAGCTTGCCCGGCTGGAGACCACCACCGGCGAATTCGTCAGCCGCATCGCCGCCTGACGCCCACGCTGTAATCTCACGCCTCTTGCCGCCAGAGGCGCGCGGTCCTACCCCGCGCGCCCATGGACCCTATCCACATCCTCGCCACCGGCACCAGCCGGGGCATCGGCGCGGCGATCGCCGCCCGGCTCGATCTGCCCCAGGTGCGCCTGATCGGCCACGCCAGCCGGCCCGGTGACGGCGACACCATCCCCGCCGATCTCGACGAACCCGGCGCCGCCGGTGCGCTGTGGCGCGAGGCGCTCGACCGGCTCGACGGCCGGATCGACGTGCTGATCAACAATGCCGGCATCTTCGAGGCCACGCCGATCGCCCTGCCCGACGCCGAATGGCTTGCCGGCTGGGAGCGGACGATGCGGATCAACCTCACCGCCTCGGCCGAGCTGTGCCGGCTGGCGGTGCAGCATTTCGCCGGCCGCGAGCGCGGCGGCCGCATCGTCAACGTCGCCAGCCGCGCCGCCTATCGCGGCGACTCGCCCGATCACTGGCACTATGCCGCCTCCAAGGCCGGCATGGTGGCGATGACCAAATCGATCGCGCGCGGCTATGCGGCACGCAACATCCTCGCCTTCGCGGTTTGCCCCGGCTTCACCATGACGGGCATGGCCGAGGAGTATCTGGCCAGCCGTGGCGGCGACGCCCTGCTCGCCGACATCCCGCTGGGGCGGGTCGCCGGGCCGGAAGAGGTCGCCGAGACGGTGCGCTGGCTGGCGCTCGACGCGCCGGCTTCGGCGACGGGTTCGGTCATCGACGTGAATGGAGCAAGCTATGTCCGCTGAAAGCTGGAAGATCGTGCTGCCCTGCACGCGCCTGGAGGCCGAGGCCCTCGCGTCGGCGACCGACCCCTTCCCCACCATGGACGAGCCGCCGGTGCTCAACACGCTGGAACCCGACGAGACGCGGCCCGAGGAATGGCTGCTCGAAGCCTATAGCGAGGGCCAGCCGACCGCCGAGACGATCGCCGCCGTGCAGGCGCTGGTGCCATCGGCCGCCCGTATCAAGCCGGTGGTCGAGAAGGTCGAGGCGCAGGACTGGGTGACGCTGAGCCAGGCCGGGCTGGAGCCGATCCGCGCCGGCCGCTTCTACGTCCACACCTCCGCCCATGCCGACGACATCCCCGAAGACGCCACCGTCTTCCACATCGAGGCCGGCCGCGCCTTCGGCACCGGCCACCATTACACCACCACCGGCTGCCTGATGATGCTCGACAGGCTCAAGCGGCAGGGCGCGCGCCATGCGATGATCGCCGACGTCGGCACCGGCACCGGATTGCTGGCGTTCGCGGCGATGTCGCTCTGGCCCCGCGCCCATGCGCTGGCGACCGACATCGATCCGGTCTCGATCGAGGTGACCGAGGAGAATGCGGACGCCAACCCGATCGATCGCAGCCGCCTGGCGCTGGCCGTCGCCGAAGGGGTCGATCATGACCTCTACCGCCAGCTCGCACCGTTCGATCTGGTGATCGCCAACATCCTCGCCCAGCCGCTGATCGAGCTGGCGCCGTCGATCGCCGCCACCCTCGATGCGGGCGGCACGCTGATCCTCGCCGGGCTGCTGAACACCCAGGCCGATGCGGTGGCCGGCGCCTATCGCCGCGAGGGGATGCGGCTCGCCGACACCATCCGCAACGGCGACTGGTCGATCCTGATGATGCGCAAGCGCCGGCGGGTGCGCTGACCCCCTCGACTTCCCCCTCCCGCCACGCCATGTGAGGCGCCGATGGGCAAGCGCATCCTCCTGATCGTCGGCGGCGGCATCGCCGCCTTCAAGGCCTGCGAAGTGCTGCGGACGCTGCGCAAGCGCGGCCATACGGTGCGCTGCGTGCTGACCCCGGCCGGTGCCGAGTTCATCACCCCGATGACGCTCGCCGCATTGTCCGAACAGCCGGTCCACACCGCGCTGTTCGCGCTCAAGGACGAGGCCGAGATGGGCCATATCGAGCTCAGCCGCGAGGCCGACCTCGTCGTCGTCTGCCCCGCCACTGCCAATCTGATGGCGCGGATGGCGGCGGGCCTCTGCGACGATCTCGCCACCACTTTGCTGCTCGCCACCGACAAGCCGGTGCTGTGCGCGCCGGCGATGAACGTCCGCATGTGGCTCCACCCGGCGACCGTGCGCAACGTCGCCCAGCTGCGTGCCGACGACGTGATCGTGATGGAGCCCGATGAGGGCATGATGGCCTGCGGCGAGTTCGGCCCCGGCCGCCTGCCCGATCCCGACGCGATCGTCGCCGCGATCGAGGAGGCGCTGGACAAGCCTTTCCCCGCTCGACTGCTAGGGATCGACACCGCCCCCCCGTTCGTCCCGAGCGCAGTCGAGGGACGTGCGGCAAGCGATGCGCCCGAGGCACGCACTTCGATGGCGCCCGGTGCGAACGAAGATCGGGCGGATCGCGGGCCGCTCACCGGCCAGCGCATCCTCGTCACCGCCGGGCCGACCCACGAGCCGATCGATCCGGTGCGCTACATCGCCAATCGTTCGTCCGGCAAGCAGGGCTTCGCCATCGCCGGGGCGCTGGCGCGGCTGGGGGCCGAGGTGACGCTGGTTGCCGGCCCGGTCACGCTGCCGACCCCGCCGGGGGTCACGCGCATCGACGTCGAGACCGCGCGCGAGATGGCCGCCGCGGTCGAACAGGCACTGCCCGCCGACGCCGCGATCATGGTCGCCGCCGTGGCCGACTGGCATGTCGATGCCACAGCGATCAAGATCAAGAAACAGCCCGGCGCCGCCCCGCCCACGCTGGCGCTGGTGCAGAATCCCGATATCCTCGCCGGCCTGTCTCGTTCCGCCAAGCGCCCGCGCCTCGTCATCGGCTTCGCCGCCGAGACCAACGACGTGATCGCCCATGCCCGCGCCAAGCTCGCCGCCAAGGGCTGCGACTGGATCGTCGCCAACGATGTCTCCGGCCCGACGGGGCAAAGCGTGATGGGCGGCGATGCCAACAGCGTTCACCTCGTCACCGCGCAGGGCGTCGAGGATTGGCCCCATCTTCCCAAGCAGGCGGTGGCCGAGCGACTGGCCCAGCGCATCGCCGCATCTCTCGCCCAAAGCCTCTTGGAGCTACCATGATCGAGATCCAGCTCAAGCGCCTGCCCCATGGCGAGGGCCTGCCCGCGCCCGCCTACGCCACCACCGGCGCCGCCGGCATGGACATCGTGTCGGCCGAGGACATCCTGCTCGGCCCCGGCGATCGCCATGCCGTCGCGACCGGCTTCGCGGTGGCGATCCCGGCCGGCTACGAGATCCAGGTCCGCCCGCGCTCGGGCCTCGCGCTCAAGCATGGCATCACCTGCCTCAACACGCCGGGCACGATCGACGCCGACTATCGCGGCGAGGTGAAGGTGATCCTCGCCAATCTCGGCGCCGAGCCGTTCGAGGTGAAGCGCGGCGAGCGCGTCGCCCAGCTGGTGCCCGCCGAGGTGACGGCGGCGCGATTCCTGGAAGTCGAGACGCTCGACGACACCGCGCGCGGCGCCGGCGGCTTCGGCTCGACCGGCCGCCATTCGCTGCCGTGAGCGCTTCCACCCGCCCCGCCTCTCCGTTCGTGCCGAGCGCCGTCGAGGCACCCTGTCGGGCGCAGACGAGATGTGCCGCGGCGCCTCGGTTGCGCGCGGCCTATCCCTCGACTGCGCTCGGGGCGGACGGCGAGATCGCAGGGCAACAGTGATCTTGAGGGACGAGCAGCTCGACCGCTATGCGCGGCACATCATCCTGAAGGAGATTGGCGGCGGCGGCCAGACCCGGCTGCTGAAGAGCCATGCGCTCGTGATCGGCGCCGGCGGGATCGGATCGCCGGTGATCCAGTATCTTGCGGCGGCCGGCGTCGGCCGGCTGACGGTGGTGGACGACGATATCGTGTCGCTCTCCAACCTCCAGCGCCAGACCCTCTTCGCCACCCGCGACGTCGGCGCCAAGAAGGTGGTCGCCGCCGCCAATGTCGTCCAGCGGCTCAACCCGGACGTGCGCTTCTCGCCGATCGATCGCCGCCTCGATGCCGATGGCGCCGCGCGATTGCTGGAAGGCGTCGACGTCGTGATCGACGGCACCGACAATTTCGCCACCCGCCTGATCGTCTCGGATGCGGCGACGGCGGCACGCGTGCCTTTGGTGTCGGCGGCGGTCGGCCAGTTCGAGGGCCAGCTCACGGTCTATCGCGGCTGGGAGGATGGGCGGCCCTGCTATCGCTGCCTGGTCGGCGACGATCCCGATCGGCCCGACATCAGCTGCGCCGATCAGGGCGTGCTCGGCGCGCTGACCGGGGTGATGGGCAGCCTCGCGGCGATCGAGGCGGTGCGCCAGATCGTGCCGTTCGGCGAGGAGACGGCGGGCAAGCTGCTGCTGCTCGATGCGCTGTCGTTCCGCTTCCGCACCATCGCGCTGCCCAAGGATCCGGGCTGCCGATGCGCGGCCTGACGCTGATCGTCACCCGGCCGGCGGGCCTGCGGGCGGGGCTGGAACTGGCGGCGGCGCAGGCCGCGCTCGGCGGCGCGGCGCGGCTATTCTGCCAGAGCGAGGCGGTTTCCGCGCTGGCGCCGCTCCACGATCCGCGCGACGGCGATTATCGCGCGGCCGGGCTGCCGACGCTGGCCGAATTGGTCGAGGATGCGCTGGCCCTCGGCGTCGCCATCATCGCCTGCCAGAGCGGGCTGGCGCTGACGGGGATCGAAGCCGCCATGCTCGATCCGCGCATCGGCTTCGGCGGGCCGGTCAGCATCCTGCAAACGCTCGGCGACGATCGGCTGGCGACGCTCTAGGCGCATGGATCGCGGCCCGCGCCTCGATCTCGCTCGCCTGCCGATCGATCCGGTCGGCATAGTCGCTCAATTCGTCCCGCATCGCGCCGGTCTGCGCCGCGGCCGCCACCACCCTGAGCTGACGGACCTGTTCCACCAGTCGCGCGATCCATTCGCGGCGCGCGATATCGACATCCATGAACATGCACACTCCCTCGCTGGAAGGGTTAACAATTCATGAAGACTTTAGTCGTGGTTAACGGATAAGCCGCTGGTTTGGCGCGATAAGTCGTTTTCTAAAAATCGGAGACAAGGCGGAACCGAGCTAAATTCCGCGATATTCGTGCTCCTGCGCACGCAGGAGCCCAGAGCATCGGATGCGGCGGTTGCAGCTCTGGGCTCCTGCCTTCGCAGGAGCACGCGAGATCCGGAGCCCCGCCCGCATGACGCGAATGGGGCATGGGGCGACGGCTCAGACCTCTTCCGGCGCCTTCGCCGTGCTCTTCTTCGCAGGAGCCTTCTTCGCCGCCGGCTTCTTGGCAGCAGGCTTCTTGGCGGCGGGCTTCTTGGCCGCAGTCGCCTTGGCGGCAGCGGGCTTCTTGGCCGCCGCAGCCTTCTTGGGCGCCGTCTTTTTCTTGCCCTTGGCCGGCCCCTTGGCGGCGCGTTCGGCGAGCAGCAGCACCGCCTCGTCGAGCGTCAGTTCCTTGGGATCCTTGGCCTTGGGCAGCGTCGCGTTGGTCGTGCCGTCGGTGACATAGGGGCCGAAGCGCCCCTCCATCACCTTGACCTCGGCGCCGCCATCCGGATGCGCGCCCAGCACCGCGATCGGCTCGCGGCTGGCGCCCTGGCGACGCCCGCCACCGGCGGCCGCCTCGGCCAGCTTGGCCACCGCGCTGTTCATGCCGGTCTCGAACACGTCCGCCGTCGTCTGGAGGCGGGCATATTTGCCGTCATGCGCCAGATACGGCCCATAGCGGCCGATCGAGGCGGTGATGTCCTTGCCGCTCTCGGGATGCACGCCGACCGTGCGCGGCAGCGACAGCAGCCGGATCGCCATCTCCAGATCGAGCAGCGGCACGTCCTTGGGGATCGACGAACGCTTCGCCTCCTTGCCCTCGCCGAGCTGGATGTACGGCCCGAACCGGCCCGAACGCTTGGTGATCGCCTCGCCCGTCTCCGGATCCTTGCCGATCTCCTCCGGCCCGGTGTCGCCACCGGCCTCGGCGCCGCCCGGCTGGGCGAAGCGGCGGGTATATTTGCACTCCGGATAGTTGGAGCAGGCGATGAACGCGCCGAAGCGGCCGCCGCGCAACGCCAGCTGGCCGACGCCGCAATTCGGGCACAGCCGCGGATCGGTGCCGTCCGCCTTCTCGGGGAACAGGAAGGGCGCGAGGAACTTGTCGAGCTCGGCCGTCACTTCGGACGGCTTCTGCTCCATCACCTCGGCGGTCTTCGGCTTGAAGTCCTTCCAGAAGGCCTCCAGCACCGCCTGCCACTGGGCACGGCCGCCGGAGATGTCGTCCAGCTCCTCCTCCAGCTCGGCAGTGAAGTCGAAGCTGACATATTTCTCGAAGAAGCGCTCCAGGAACGCCGTCACCAGCCGCCCGCTCTCCTCGGCGTGGAAGCGGTTCTTCTCGGTTCGCACATATTCGCGGTCCTTGATCGTCTGGAGGATCGAGGCGTAGGTCGACGGGCGGCCGATCCCCAGCTCCTCCATCTTCTTGACGAGGCTGGCCTCGGAGAAGCGCGGCGGCGGCTGGGTGAAATGCTGCTCGGCCTTCACCAGCTTCACGGCCGGGCTGTCGCCCTCCTTCATCCGCGGCAGGCGGCGGGCATCCTCGTCGCCCTCATCGTCGCGGCCCTCTTCGTAGAGCGCGAGATAGCCGGGGAACAGCACGACCTGGCCGGTGGCGCGAAGCCCCAGCTGGCCGGTGCCGTCGGCGAAATCGACGGTGGTGCGCTCCAGCCGGGCGGATGCCATCTGGCTCGCCGTCGCGCGCTTGAACACCAGTTCGTAGAGGCGCGCATGATCGCCCGATCCGGCCTTCTCGCGGCTGAAATCGGTCGGCCGGATCGCCTCATGGGCCTCCTGCGCATTCTTCGCCTTGGTCTGGTAGACGCGCGGCTTGTCGGGGACGTAGCCGCCGTCATAGCGCTCGGCGATCGCCAGCCGGGCGGCGGAGATGGCGCTTTCGTCCATCTGCACGCCGTCGGTTCGCATATAGGTGATCAGCCCGTCCTCGTAGAGATTCTGCGCCACCCGCATCGTGTGGCTGGCCGAGAAACCGAGCTTGCGCGCCGCCTCCTGCTGCAGGGTGGAGGTGGTGAAGGGCGGCGGTGGGTTGCGGGTGAGCGGCCGGGTCTCGACGCTGACCACGCCGAGCCGCGCCGCCTCGACATCGGCCTTGGCGGCGAGCGCGTCGCCCTCCTGGCCGATCGTCAGGCGATCGATCTTCTCGCCCTTCCACTTCGACAGGCGCGAGACGAAGCCGATGCCGTCATGCTCCATGTCGGCGGTAACCGACCAATATTCCTGGGCCTTGAAGGCCTCGATCTCGCGCTCGCGATCGACCACCAGGCGCAGCGCCACCGACTGCACCCGGCCCGCCGACTTGGCGCCGGGCAGCTTGCGCCACAGCACCGGCGAGAGCGTGAAGCCGACCAGATAATCGAGCGCGCGGCGCGCCCGATAGGCGTCGATCAAATCCTCGTCGAGCGCGCGCGGCTCGGCCATCGCCTTCAGCACCGCGGCCTTGGTGATCGCGTTGAAGGTGACGCGCTGGGTGTCCTTGGGCAGCGCCTTGCGCTTGCGCAGCACCTCCTGGACATGCCAGCTGATCGCCTCGCCCTCGCGATCGGGATCGGTCGCGAGGATCAGGGCGTCGGCATCCTTGGCCTCGTCGGCGATCGCCTTCAGCTGGCGCGCCTTGTCGGCATAATTTTCCCACTCCATCGCGAAGCCCTCGTCCGGGTTCACCGAACCGTCCTTGGCGGGCAGATCGCGGACATGGCCGTAGGAGGCGAGAACCTTGAAACCGGGACCGAGATATTTCTCGATGGTTTTGGCCTTGGCGGGGGATTCGACGACGACGAGCTTCATGGCTTGGATCTGGTCCTCACGTGTACGCGTATGAGTTGGGAAGCTCCGGAGCGGTTCGTCAAGCGTGGGCTTGTCCACTACCCCGGAACAGGAAGAAGGCGCCAGCCGCGATCAGCGCGAAGCCGATCAGCTGGTTCACCGTGATCTTCTGCCCCAGCACCACCACCGAGAAACCGCAGAACACGGTCAGCGTGATCACCTCTTGTATCGCCTTGAGCTGGGCGGTGGAATAGACATCGCTGCCGTAACGGTTGGCCGGCACCGCCAGGCAATATTCCACGAAGGCGATCATCCAGCTGACCAGGATCACCGCCCATAGCGGCTTGTCCTTGAATTTCAGATGGCCGTACCAGGCGGTGGTCATGAACAGGTTGGAGCCGATCAGCATCAGGATCGGCAGCAGGCGGGCAGGCATCACATCTCCTCAACCAGGGCCGTCGATCCGCGGCCGCAAGACCGCACCCTGCCGATCCCGACGCCCCACGTCCGCCGAGTCGTCAGATCAGGCTGACCTGACCGCCGGCGTGACGCTCCAACCTGCCGCCGAGTTCCAGTTCGAGCAGCACGGTCTGCACGATCGTGGGCGGGCGGCCCGACTGGCGGACGATCTCGTCCACCGGCGTCGGCACCGGGCCGAGCAGCGCGACGATGGCCCGGCGATCGGCATCGTCGGCATCGAGCGCCGGGCGCGGGCCGCCATAGCCGCCTATCCCGTAGCCGCCTGCCCCCGGCTCCAGCAGGCCCATGCGCGGATCGATCGGGCGCAGCGCCTCGATCACGTCGTCGGCGGTCTGGATCAGGGTCGCGCCCTCGCGGATCAGCAGATTGCACCCCTGCGCGCGCGGATCGAGCGGCGATCCCGGCACCGCCAGCACCTCGCGGCCATATTCGCCGCCATAGCGCGCGGTGATCAGCGAGCCGGATTTGGGCGCCGCCTCCACCACCAGCACCGCCTGGGCGAGTCCGGCGATGATCCGGTTGCGATAGGGGAAGTGCCGCGCGCGCGGCTCGATCCCCGGCGGCTGCTCGGCGATCAGCAGGCCCTCCTGCGCGATCCGCTCCTGCAGGTCGGCATTTTCGGGCGGATAGGCGACATCGATGCCGCCCGCGATCACCGCGATGGTGCCCGCCTCCAGCGATCCCATATGCGCCGCGGTATCGATCCCGCGGGCCAGGCCCGATGCCACCGAGACGTCACGCGCGCCCAGTTCGGCGGCGAGCCCCCGCGCGAAGCGGCAGGCCGATGCGGAGGCGTTGCGCGCGCCGACCATCCCCACCACCGGCCGATCGAGCAGCGCCCGGCGCCCCCGCACGATCAGCGCCGGTGGTGCGGTGGGGATCGTCGCCAGCATCGCCGGATAGCCGGGCAGCCCCAGGAACAGATAGCGGGCGCCGGCCGCCTCGACCGCCGCGACCTCGCGCTCGATCGCGGCGCGCGGCGGTATCGCGGGCGCCTTGCCGCCGCCCCGCCGGGCCAGATCGGGGATCGCCTCCAGCGCGGCGGCGGCGCTGCCGAAGCGTATCATTAACTGGGCGTAAGTGACCGGCCCCACGGTCTGTGTCCGCATCAGCCGCAGCCGGGCGATCCGGTCCTCCCGATCGACGCGTGGGGAGGATCCTGTCCCTCCTGCCTCGTCGATCCCGGCCATGGCGGGATCAGCCGCCGCTGCGGAAGCGCGGTTCGGTGCCGTCGAGCAACCGCTCGACATTGGCGCGGTGCTTCCACAGCACGATCAGCGCCAGCAGCAGGAAGGTGAGCGTCAGGTCCGATCGGTTGATCACCGCCGCGCACACCGGGGTCGCGATCGCGGCGGTCATGCCGCCGACCGAGCTGTGCCGGGTGATCCCGAAACCCGCCAGCCAGACCAGCGCGAACACCAGCCCGCACGGCCAGGACAAAGCCAACGCGATGCCGAGGAAGGTCGCCACCCCCTTGCCGCCGCGAAAGCGCAGCCAGACCGGATAGACATGGCCGAGGAAGGCGAAGGCGCCGGCCACGATCGCCGGCAGCGAGGGCGGTGTCGGGTCCGGCCAGAGATGGCCGACCAGGATCACCGCGACCGCCCCCTTGGCCGCATCGAGCAGCAAGGTGAGGAGCGCCAGCCCCTTGCGGCCGGTGCGCAGCACGTTGGTCGCGCCGATATTGCCCGAACCCAGCGTGCGGGGATCCTGCGCGCCGCCGGCACGGGTGACCAGCAGCCCAAAGGGGATCGATCCCAACAGGTAGCCGATGAGGGCAGCGGCACCCAGCACCAGCCAGTTCGTAGCAGTCAAGAAACGCCCCTCCGTGTTCCGCGCGCACCATAGAGGTTGCAGCCGCCAGCGCAACAATCTGGATTAGGACGGGCCGTGCCGCTAGGTCGCGGCGCATGGAAACAGACCGTCCCTTGCTCGTCTTCGATTCGGGGGTCGGCGGCCTGTCGGTGCTGGATGCGCTCCGCCGGCGCCTGCCGATGGCACCGATCGTCTATGTCGCGGACTCGGGCGGCTTCCCCTACGGCACCAAGACCGAGATCGAGATCGCCGCGCGGGTGCCGGCGCTGCTCGGGCGGCTGGTGGAGCGCTATCGGCCCCGCCTGGTCGTGATCGCCTGCAACACCGCATCCACCATCGCGCTGGCCACCGTCCGCAGCGCGCTCGATCTGCCGATCGTCGGCACCGTGCCCGCGATCAAGCCCGCCGCGCTCGCCAGCGTGACCCGCGCGATCGGCGTGCTCGGCACCAACGCCACCGTCCGCCAGCCCTATGTCGACCGGCTCGCCGCCGAGTTCGCCGCCGATTGCCTCGTCGTCCGCCATGGCTCGGCCCGGCTGGTCGAGCTGGCCGAAGCGGCGCTCCGCGGCGATCCGGGCGAGCTGGCCGATTATCGCGCGGTGATGGACGGGCTGTTCGGCCAGCCCGGCGGCGACCGCATCGATACCGTCGCGTTGGCCTGCACCCACTTCCCGCTGGTCGCCGATCGCCTCGCCGCGGCGAGCCCGCATCCGGTGCGCTTCGTCGATGGCGCGGCGGGAATCGCGCGCCGCGTCGCCCACCTGACCGACGGACAGCCATGGCCGGACAGCCGACCCGAAGGCGTCGCCGTCTTCACCTCCGACGTCGACGTGGCGACGCTCCGCCCCGCGCTGGCCACCCGCCACCTGTCCCGCATCGAGCGGCTATAGAGGTCGGCCGGGCCGAGGCCGGCCGGTTCGTTCTGCCCGATTCGCACTGGCCGAACCGCACTGGCCGAACCGCAATGCCCGATTCGCGCTGCCCGATTCGCGTTGATCGAATGACCCGATTTGACCGATCGCAAATCCTTCCCAGGTGTAACTGGAATAATAAGGGGCGACCGGTTATGGAGCCGGCCATACCTGCCACGGCCACGATTGAGGTGACGGCTTTGGATTACCAGCGCGTTTTCGCCCAGGCGATTGATCGACTCCACGCCGAGGGGCGCTACCGCGTCTTCATCGACATCCTGCGCAACAAGGGCATGTTCCCGAACGCGCGCTGCTTCGCCGGCCATAATGGCCCGAAGCCGATCACGGTGTGGTGCTCGAACGATTATCTCGCAATGGGCCAGCACCCGAAGGTGATCGCGGCGATGGAGGAAGCGCTCCACGATGTCGGCGCCGGCTCCGGCGGCACCCGCAACATCGGCGGCAACACCCATTATCATGTCGATCTCGAAGGCGAGCTGGCCGATCTCCACGGCAAGGAAGGCGCGCTGCTCTTCACCTCGGGCTATGTCTCGAACGAGGCCACGCTCGCCACGCTCGCCAAGGTGCTGCCGGGCTGCATCATCTTCTCGGACGAGCTGAACCACGCCTCGATGATCGCCGGCATCCGCAATTCGGGCTGCGAGAAGCGCGTCTTCCGCCACAACGATCTCGTCCATCTCGAGGAACTGCTGGCCGCCGCCGATCCCGAAGCGCCCAAGCTGATCGCGTTCGAGAGCGTCTATTCGATGGACGGCGACGTCGCGCCGATCGCCGCGATCTGCGACCTCGCCGATACCTACAACGCGCTGACCTATCTCGACGAGGTCCATGCCGTCGGCATGTACGGTGCGCGCGGCGGCGGCATTTCGGAGCGCGACGGCGTCGCCGACCGGCTGACCATCATCGAGGGCACGCTGGGCAAGGCGTTCGGCGTGATGGGCGGCTATATCGCCGCCAGCCGCCAGATCATCGACGTGATCCGCAGCTATGCGCCGGGCTTCATCTTCACCACCTCGCTCTCCCCGGTGCTGGTCGCGGGCGTGCTGGCGAGCGTGCGCCACCTGAAATCCTCGTCGGTCGAGCGCGAGGGCCAGCAGGCCGCCGCCGCGATGCTGAAGGCGTTGATGCGCGATGCCGGCCTGCCGGTGATGCCGTCGACCACCCATATCGTGCCGCTGCTCGTCGGCGACCCGGTGAAGGCCAAGAAGATCAGCGACATCCTGCTCGCCGAATATGGCGTCTATGTGCAGCCGATCAATTATCCGACGGTGCCGCGCGGCACCGAGCGGCTGCGCTTCACCCCCGGCCCGGCGCACGACGAGGCGATGATGCGCGAACTGGTCAATGCGCTCGCCGAGATCTGGGACCGGCTGGAGCTGCGCCAGGCGGCGTGATTCCCCCCGCCCTCCCCGTCCAGCATTATTCGGCCCTCGCGCATATCCCGGTGGCGCTGGGCGTGCAGCTGGTCTGCTGGGCGATCGGGCACCGGCTCGGCGCCCGCGCCACAGCGAGCATCTGGATCGGCTGCTTCGCCGCATCCGCCGTGTGCATCATGCGCGAGATCACCCAGCGCGAATATCAGTGGATCGAGCTCTACGGCCATGGCCGGCGCGCCAACATGCCGGGCTATGCCGGGCTCGAAGTCTGGCAGTGGAACGCCCACTCGATCTCGGAAACAGTGGTGGCGATGGCGGTGTCGATCGCGCTGGCGGTGATCGTCACCCGGCGCGCGCGGCACTGATCACAGGTCAGACCAGCGCGAAACCGAGCCCGATCGTCAGCGCGCCGAGCGCCAGCGACAGCGGCAGGCGCAGGTTCATCCACCAGCCCGGCACCAGCGCCTTGGCCGCCAGCCCCCGATCGACCAGCGGCGTCAGCGCGATGACCAGACCGAGCAACGTCGAGCAGGCCACCGGGAAATCCGCCGAGAGGCCGTAGAGCAGCAGCGCCAGGATCGACGGCACCACCGCGATCACCAGCAGCCGGGGCTGCTCCGTGGCGGATGCACGCGCCGAGGCGATGCCCCACCAGATGCCGCCGAGGAAGCTCAGGATCATCGCCGCATAGGCCAGGGCGAGGCCGCCGATCATGCCCGGCAGGGGCGAATCCGGATCGGCGCCGGCAGCCAGCCGGATGAACAGCGCCAGGATCAGGGGCAGCAGCCCGGCCGCCCCCAAGATCATCGCCGGCATGGGCGGCGGCCGCCCGTCACGCCCCACCAATGCCCCTTCGCTCATCGCACGATCCCGATTCCCACCCTCAGCCGCGTCTGCTTGCGGTCATAATCCAACATATCCTCGCCATAGCCGGTGAAGCCCTGCACGATGAGGTACAGCGGCAGCTCATGCCAGAAACGCGTCAACGGATAGCTAAGATCGGCATCGACCGACCCCTTGCCGGTGCCGAAATTGAGCCGGCTCCAGGTCGACAGCTTGAGGCCGTTCTGCTCGCCGATCGAGAAAGCGAGCGCCTGATGGCCGCGGTAGCGGGCGATGTCCGGATTGTCGGTCTTGGGCAGGATATAGGTGAAGACGCGAGGGCCGACCGAAACGATCCAGTGCCCGAGCGGCAGATCCAGCTGCGGCTGGACGTAGAGGATATTCGAAGTGCGCGACGACGATCCGTCGCGGCCGTTGGATTCGTGGAGATAGCCGCCGCGCACGCTCAGCTGGTCGCCGCGCGCATTCTTGGGCAGCGCGTACATATAGAGGAATTCGGGCTGGTAGTTGACGTCGCGGAACGGCGCGCTGTCCGCCGCCGTGTCCCAGAACATCCGTTGGGTATAGGCGAAGTAGAAGCCGTTGAGCCACGATCCATCCGGATCGCCCTTGCGGCCGAACAGCTGATATTTGAAGGAAATCTCCAGCTTGGCGTTGGTATCGGTGCCGCCGCCCATCACCGCGTAGATCGGGTTGTAGGTGGAGAGGTTGCCGAGGAAGCCGTTGGCCGTGCGCGGCGGCGGGGTTGCGCCGCCCGGTGGCACGGGCAGCGCCGAGCTGACGGTGCGGCCCCCGCCTTCGGCCGGCGAAGGGCTGGCGTCCGCAAGGCGGGCCGGCGCGGCGTCCGGCGAACCGGGCTGCGCCAGCGCGAAACGATAGCCGTCATGCCCGCCGCCGAGCGACAGCACGACATCGCCGCTCACCCCCGCCGGCCGATCCATATCATAGGTCGCCTGTCGCCATTGGCCCGGCCCGAGCCGGAACGGCGCGCCCTCCCGCCTCAGCACCACGGGGACGTCACGCCCATCGGCATGGATCACCGCATCGATCGTATCGGGCGCCGCCATGCCGAGATTGTCCGGCGACAGCAGCAGCATCACCGCGGCGTGGATCGGGCCGCCCTCGTCCGCCCAAACCTGCGATACGACCGGAATCACCGGCGGCACCGCGACGGGTGGTGGCGAAGATGTCGCCAGCAGCAAGGACGTCCACGCCACGATACCCATAAATCCCCCTTCTCACCCCGATCAGTCGCGGCAATAGCCTTCACCCGGCTTTACCGTGAGGCAATCCTTCTTCGTCGCGAGATATTTGAGTCCGGTCGCCGCGCCATTGCCGGCGCGCAGCACCTGGTCGCCGTCCGGCCGCGTGAACTGGATGGTATCGCCGATCGCACGCCCCGCGAACACGCCCCGGTCGTCGAGCGTATACTGATCGGTGAGCCGATAATGTCCCGGCCCCTTGGCGGCGTCCCTGGCGATGACGAGGGTCAGCCCCTCGACGCCGCGCCAGCGCCCGATCCACCGATCGGTCGGCGTGCCGGGGGCGACCAGCCTGCCCAGTCGCTCATTGGCACGATCGATGCGCGCGGTGGTCTGCGCACCGGCATCGTCGATCCGGTTGGACGCGCGATCGCCGATCTGGTCGGCGCGATCGGCGAGGGCATCCGCCGACCGACTGGCATCATGCGCGGCCACCCGCGCGCTGTTGCCGATATCCTCCGCCGTCCGATGGCAACCGGCGGTCGTCACCAGTATCGCCATCACGGCGGCGGCGGCCATCCCTGTCTTCACCACGTCACACTTCCTTTCGAGGCCCTAGCCTTGGGCGGAGTGCGCCCCTAAGAGGCGCCATCCCGACTCAGCGGAGCCTTTCCCATGGCCCAACGCATCGCCATTGCTTCCGACCACGCCGCCTTCGCCATGAAAGCCGAGATCGCCGAATGGTTGCGCGGCGCAGGGCATGACGTGCTCGACCTCGGCCCCGATAGCGACGCCCGCGTCGATTATCCCGATTTCGGTTACAGGCTCGCGCAAGCCGTCGCCGATGGCCGCGCGAGCCACGGCATCGCGCTGTGCGGTTCCGGCATCGGCATCTCGATCGCGGTCAACCGCCACCCCGCGCTGCGCTGCGCGCTCGTCTCCGAGCCGCTCTCCGCCCAGCTCTGCCGCGAGCATAACGACGCCAACGCGATCGCGATGGGTGCGCGCCTGATCGGCATCGAGCAGGCCCGCGCCTGCGTCACCGCCTTCCTCACCACCGACTTCGCCGGCGATCGCCATGTCGGCCGCGTCGACAAACTGACCCATCCGGCCTTTGGCCCCCGCTTCGAGAAGGAGCCCGCATGAGCACCCAGCCCGCCCCCACCCCCGCCATCCGCAAGAGCGGCTTCTTCACCCAGGGCCTCGCCGAGGCCGATCCCGCGATCTTCGCCGGGGTGGAGCATGAGCTGCATCGCGAGCGCCACCAGATCGAGCTGATCGCCTCCGAGAACATCGTCTCCAAGGCGGTGCTCGAGGCCCAGGGTTCGGTGTTCACCAACAAATATGCCGAGGGCTATCCCGGCAAGCGTTACTATCAGGGCTGCGCGCCGTCCGACGAGGTCGAGCAGCTCGCCATCGATCGCGCCAAGCAGCTGTTCGGCTGCCAGTTCGCGAACGTCCAGCCGCATTCGGGCGCGCAGGCCAATGGCGCGGTGATGCTGGCGCTGACCAAGCCCGGCGACACGATCATGGGCCTCAGCCTCGATGCCGGCGGCCACCTCACCCACGGCGCCAAGGCGGCGATGTCGGGCAAATGGTACAATGCCGTGCAATATGGCGTGAAGCCGGACACCCACCTGATCGATTACGACCAGGTCGAGGCACTCGCCCGCGAGCATAAGCCGACGCTGATCATCGCCGGCGGCTCGGCCTATCCGCGCCACATCGATTTCGCCCGCTTCCGCGCGATCGCCGACGCAGTGGGCGCGAAGTTCATGGTCGACATGGCGCATTTCGCCGGTCTGGTCGCAGGCGGCGTCCACCCGACGCCGTTCGGTCATGCCGATGTCGTCACCACCACCACTCACAAGACGCTGCGCGGCCCGCGCGGCGGCGCGATCTTCACCAATGACGAGGCGATCGCCAAGAAGATCAACTCGGCGGTGTTCCCGGGGCTCCAGGGCGGCCCGCTGATGCACGTCGTCGCCGCCAAGGCGGTGGCGTTCGGCGAGGCGCTCCAGCCCGAGTTCAAGACCTATGCGCAGGCGATCATCGACAATGCCAAGGCGCTTGCCAGCCGCCTCCAGGAGCGCGGTGCGGCGGTGATCTCCGGCGGCACCGACACCCATCTGGCGCTGATCGACCTCACCCCGCTCGGCGTCACCGGCAAGGATGCCGACGAGGCGCTGGAGCGTTCGGCGATCACCTGCAACAAGAACGGCATCCCGTTCGACCCGCTGCCGCCGATGAAGACCAGCGGCATCCGCGTCGGCTCGCCGGCCGGCACCACCCGCGGCTTCGGCATCGCCGAGTTCCGCGACATCGCCGACATGATCGCCGACGTGCTCGATGGCCTGCGCAAGAATGGCGAGCAGGGCGACGCGCAGGTCGAAGCCCAGGTCCGCGCCCGCGTGCAGGCGCTGTGCGAGCGCTTCCCGATCTATTGAGCCCCCATCAAGGACGCGCGCCCCACATCCGTTCGCACCGAGCGCAGTCGAAGTGCAGCCACCGCATGGCATGGCCCTTCGACTGCGCTCAGGCCGAACGGGCGCGGGAACAGAGGGAATAGAGGTCGAAGATGCGTTGCCCGTTCTGCGGACATGAAGACAGCCAGGTGAAGGATAGCCGTCCCTCCGAGGACGGCACCTCGATCCGCCGGCGTCGCCAGTGCGAAGGCTGCGGCGGCCGCTTCACCACCTTCGAGCGCGTGCAGCTGCGCGAGGTGACGGTGGTGAAGTCCGGCAGCAAGCGCGAGCCGTTCGAGCGCAGCAAGCTCGAACGCTCGATCGCGATCGCCTGCCGCAAGCGGCCGATCTCGGCCGAGCAACTGGAAAAGCTCGTCTCCGGCATCCAGCGCCAGCTCGAGACCTCGGGCGAGACGGAAGTCCCGGCCGCGCAGATTGGCGGATTGGTGATGGCCGGGCTGAAGGGCCTCGATCCCGTCGCCTACATCCGCTTCGCCAGCGTCTACAAGGACTTCACCGAGGCCAAGGACTTCGAGGAGTTCGCCGGCACGGTCAGCGAGGTCGGCAAGGGATGAGCCAGCCCCCCGTCATCGTCCTCGTCCGCCCGCAGCTCGGCCAGAATATCGGCAAGGCGGCGCGCGCGATGCTCAATTTCGGGCTGACCGAGATGCGCCTCGTCGCCCCGCGCGACGGCTGGCCCAATCCCGAGGCCGGGCCGGCGGCGTCCGGCGCCGATTTCGTGCTGGAACAGGCGCAGGTGTTCGAGACGGTGGCCGACGCCATCGCCGATTGCGCGCATGTCTATGCCACCACGGTGCGCAAGCGCGGCATCACCAAGCCGGTGGTGACGCCGGTCGAGGCGGCGCACGAGATCCACGCCGCGCAGGGCCGCTCGGCGATCCTGTTCGGGCCGGAGCGATCGGGGCTGGAGACCGACGACGTCGCGGTGGCGCGTTCGATCCTGACGGTGCCGATCAACCCGGAATTCGGATCGCTCAATCTCGCCCAGGCGGTGATCCTCGTCGCCTATGAATGGTCCAAGGGTGTCGGCCTGTCCCAGCCGCCGGCGGTCGATCTCGATCCGCCGGCCTCGCAGTTCGAGCTCGACGGCATGATCGAGCAGTGCGACGCGATGCTGGAGACGGCGGGCTATTTCTTCCCGGCGGACAAGGCGCCCGCCACCAAGCGGATGCTGCGCACCTTGCTCACCAAGCCGGGCTGGAGCAACCAGGAGGTCCGCACCATGCGCGGCATCCTGACCATCCTCGGCAAGCCCAAGAGCCGCTGAGCCCGCGCCGAACCCGCCCGCCGCGGCGGCTTCGCGCTTGCCTTTCGCGCGAAAGGCGCTAAGGGGGCGCCTCGCAATTGGCCCCGCACGTCTGGTGAAGCGGGTGCCCTGTCGTCTCTCATCCGAGTCGACAGCGCGGTTCCGGGCATTTCCGATCCCCTTCGCCGGGGGTCACAACGCAATTGAAGGAAGACCTATGTCGAAGCGCAACAGCGCCAAGTACAAGCTTGATCGCCGCATGGGCGAGAACATCTGGGGCCGCCCGAAGTCCCCGGTGAACAAGCGCGAATATGGCCCCGGCCAGCACGGCCAGCGCCGCAAGGGCAAGGTTTCGGACTTCGGCATCCAGCTGAAGGCCAAGCAGAAGCTCAAGGGCTATTACGGCGACGTCACCGAGAAGCAGTTCAAGAAGGCCTATACCGAGGCGTCGCGCATGAAGGGCGATACCGGTCAGAACCTGATCGGCCTGCTCGAGCGCCGTCTCGATGCGGTCGTCTACCGCGCCAAGTTCACGCCGACGATCTTCTCGGCGCGCCAGCTGGTCAGCCACGGCCACGTCCGCGTCAACGGCGTGAAGTGCAACATCGCATCGCGCCTCGTGAAGGTCGGCGACGTGATCGAGCTCGGCACCAAGGCGCAGGAAATGGCGCTGGTGATCGAGGCCCAGGGCCTGTCCGAGCGTGAAGTGCCCGATTACCTCGCCCAGGACGGCACCGCGAAGGTTTCGTACCAGCGCGTCCCGTCGCTCGACGAGGTGCCTTATCCGGTGAAGATGGAGCCGAACCTGGTCGTCGAGTTCTACTCGCGCTGATCCGGCGGCTTTTGCCGACAAGATCAGGGGCGGCTCCGCAAGGGGCCGCCCCTTTCTTTTGGCCTCAGTTGGCCTGCCCCGCTGCGGCGAGGTGCATCGACTGGCGCAGGAAGGCATCCGCGCGCCGCAGCATGTCCGCCCGGATCTCGCCGCTAGGCAACTGATGATCGAGATTCGGGTAGATCACGACGCTGCTCTGCTTGCCCGCAGCGCGCAGGCGATCGTTCATCAGGCGGGATTCGCCGACGCCGACATTCTGGTCCGTCGTGCCATGGAACAGGATCACCGGCGCCTTGAACATCGCCGCGTGCCGCGCCGGCGATCCATCGGTGATCGCGGCGCCCGATCCGATGAAGTCGCTCACCAGATTGTGATTGGTGAAGCCCAGCGACTCGCTCCTGAGAACATCGAGGTCGGTCACCGGCGCGATCGCGACTACGGCCTTGAACAGATCCGGATCGAGAACATTGGACTGGAGGGCCGCATAGCCGCCGTAAGACCAGCCGACGATCGCAAGCTTATCCGGCGCGGCAATGCCCTGCGCGACCAGCCAGCGCCCGGCATCGGTGACGTCGCCGATCGCGGTGCGCCAGCTCTTGAAGCCGTTCTGGAGCATCCAGTCATCGCCATAGCCGGTTGATCCCCGGAATTCGGGTTGCAACACCGCATAACCTTGATGCGCGAAGAACTGCACAAGCCAGTCGAAGCCCCAATTGTCATGCGAGGCGGGACCGCCATGCGGCATCACGATCGCCGGCAATCCCTTTTTCGGACCCGATGGCGGCAACGTCAGATAGGCCGGGATCACGGTGCCATCCGCCGCCTTGAAGGTCACGGGAGTCATCGTCGCCAGCGGTACATTCTCCAACTGCGGGCGCACCAGCGCGATCTCATTGAGATGCTTGGTCGTCTTGTCGAACACATAATAGCGGCCGGGATCGGTGTCGCTGCCTGCCGACAACAGAAGCTTGGTCTCGTCCGCGCTGCTGCCGACGAATTCGATCTGTGGGAGATTGGGCAGAGCCTTGGAAAGCGCCCCGGCCAGTTTCTGATATTCCGGATCAAAATAGGCGACGCTGCCCTGATCGGTGGTGGTCGCCGCGCCGATCAGGCGCGCCTGCCGACCGAGCCGGAGCACATCGTCCACATCCGCCTTGGGATCGGCATAGATCAGTTCCGTCTTCATCGATCCGTCGAGCGCAACCCGATACAGCTTGTCACGCCCATCCCTGTCATCGAGGCAATAGACCGTATCACTGGCATAATCGACGGAAAGCGGGCGCAGGCCGTGGCCGTCCGCCTTCACATCGGAAAAGCCTTCCCAGTTCCGGCTACCGCGGCGCCGGTAAAACCATTTGCGCACGCCCGACAGATTGCCGCCGCTGCTGAGGGCCTCCGTGGCCATCAGGCGCACCGCGCCCTTGCCATCGCCGATATAAGCAATGGCGCTGGGGTTCGCCGCCTCCACCTTGGTCGCCGCAAGACTGTGCGTGTCGACCATATCTACGCCAAGGCCATCCGCGGTATTGGCGAGGCGGGTGCCGGTCGTCTGTTCCGGCACATGATCGCGCGCCATCAGCAACTTGCCGTTGCGACCCTCGTTCCAGTCGATCACATCGGCGCTAAATTGGCTGATCCGCAGCGCATCGTTCATACTGCCCTGCTGGGATAGCAGCTTGCTGTTCTTGCCATCCACATCGATGGCCATCAGCCGCTGGAAGCCGACCAATTCGGCATTGACCACATCGGAACCGGTAACGTCGCAGACGATCCGGCTGTCATCCGCCCAATCGCACCAGCGCAGCGTCATCGGCGTGCCGTCCGATTGCAGGATCTGGGTGGGAGGCCTGCCGCCCGCGGACGAGGCGACCATCAGCTGGGTTCCCGATCGCTGGTTGGATGTCAGGAAAAGAACCTTGCTGCCATCGGGCGACAGGCTGGCGCCCCAGATCGTTTCCCGCGAACCGAACAGATCCGCCGCGTCCCCCGTCAACGTGGCGGACAGCGTGACCTTCTGCGTCGGCACTGGCGGCCCGCCCCATGCCCCGCACGCGAAGACGCCCCAGCCCGCGCCCGCCAGCAACGCCAGCCGGCACACACGCCCATATTTCCCCATTTTGTAACGCCCCTGAATTATCCCCCGATCAGCTTGTTCCGTAAAGTCGGGCCAGCGGCAAGATGCGTTGCACCGAACCGCCAACGCTGCCATGCGCTTGGCCCGCGATCACGAACCCGCCACAATGAAGAGGTTGCCATGCCCGTCCGCCAGCCCGCCGAATGGGCCCCCCACGACGCCGTCTGGATCGGCTTTCCGAGCCATCCCGATCTGTGGCTCGACGATCTCGACGCCGCGCGCGACGAGGTGGTGGCGTTCGCCCGTGCGGTGTGGGCCGATGGCAAGGGCGAGCGCCCGATCCTGGTCTGTGCCGACGAGGCTTCGGGCGAAGCCGCGCTCGACTTGGCCGGTGATGTCGCCGCCGTGCTGGTGCGCCCGTTCGGCGACGTCTGGCTGCGCGATACCGGCCCGATCATGCTGAGCGACGGCACCGCCCGCGATTTCCGCTTCAACTATTGGGGCAACAAGTACGAACTCCCCGGCGACGAGGAGATTGGCGGCCTGCTCGCGGCCAGCCGCGACCTCGCCGTCACGCCGTGCGACTGGGTGTTCGAGGGCGGCGCGCTGGACGTCGACGGCACCGGCCTCGCCGTCACCACCGAGCAATGCCTGCTCAACCCCAACCGCAACCCGGACCTGATCCGCGCCGAGATCGAGGCGCGGCTGTCGCGCGACCTCGGCGTCGATCGGGTGCTGTGGCTGGGCGACGGCCTCGGCCACGACCATACCGACGGCCATGTCGACAATCTCGCCCGCTTCGTCGGCCCCAACCGGCTGGCGCTGCCGGTGGCGAGCGGCGCGGACGATCCCAACGCCGCCGTCTATGCCGATGCCAAGGCGCGCGCCGAGGCGTTCGGGGTCGAGATCGTCGCCATCCCCTCGCCCGGCCTGGTCGAGCGCGACGGCGAGATCGTGCCGGCCTCCTACATGAACTTCTACATCGGCAATGCCGCGGTGGTGGTGCCGGTCTATGGCTCGCCCCACGACGAAGCCGGCGTCGCCGCGATCCAGGCCCTGTTCCCCGATCGCGTCGCGGTCGGCGTGCGCGCCGATCACCTGCTCACCGGCGGCGGCAGCCTGCACTGCATCTCGCAGCAGATCCTACGGGTCTGAACCCGGCCGATGCTGGCCTTCTGGATCAGGGCGCTGCTCTCGGGGATCATGATCGCCGCCGTCTCGACGGTGGCGCGGCGCTATCCGGCGGGCGGCGCGCTGATCGCCTCGCTGCCTTTGGTCTCGGTGCTGGGCATGATCTGGCTGTGGCACGATCGGCCGGACAGCGAGAATATGGCCGCCCATGCCGAGGCGACCTTCTGGTATGTGCTGCCGTCGCTGCCGATGTTCCTGCTGATCCCGGCGCTGCTGCGGCGGGGCATGGATTTCTGGGCGGCGCTGCTCGCCGGTTGCGTGCTGACGATCCTCGCCTATCTCCTCACCACCCTGATCGCCGCCCGCTTCGGCGTGCGCCTGTAGAGAGCCCCTTCGATGACCCAGATCACCGTCGCCGCCATGCAGCTCGCCTTCTCGGACGACGAGCAGGCCAATATCGCCGCCGTGTCCGAGCTGGTGCGCGAGGCCGCCGCCAAGGGCGCACAGGTGATCCTGCCGCCCGAATTGTTCGAGGGGCCCTATTTCTGCCAGACCGAGGACGAGGGCTATTTCGTCCACGCCCGCCCCACCGCCAGCCATCCGGCGGTGCTGGCGATGCAGGCGCTCGCCGCCGAGCTGAACGTCGCGATCCCGACCAGCTTCTTCGAGGCGGACGGCCCGCATCACTACAACACGCTGGCGATGATCGGGCCGGACGGCACGATCCGCGGCACCTACCGCAAGAGCCACATTCCCGATGGCCCGGGCTATGAGGAGAAATTCTACTTCCGCCCCGGCAACACCGGCTTCAAGGTGTGGCCGGACGTCGCCCCCGCCACGCTCGGCGTCGGCGTCTGCTGGGATCAATGGTATCCCGAGACGGCGCGCGCGATGATGCTGATGGGCGCGGACGTGCTGTTCTACCCGACCGCGATCGGCACCGAGCCGCACGACCCCTCGCTCGACACCTCGCGGCTGTGGCGCCGGGCGATGGTCGGCCATGCCGTCTCCAACGTGGTGCCGGTGGTGGCGTCGAACCGGATCGGCAACGAGAATGGCCAGATCTTCTACGGCCACAGCTTCATCTGCGACGAGCGCGGCGACATGCTGGCCGAGTTCGGCGCGGAGGAGACCGGCGTGCTGGTCGCCACCGTCGACATCGCCCAGGTCAAGCGCCACCGCGCCGCCTTCGGCTTCTTCCGCGATCGCCGGCCGGATCTTTATGGGCGGCTGGCCCAGGATATCTGAGGACGTCTGATTGGGCGTGGATGGGTGGGATGCCGCCGCTCTTCCATCGTCATCCCGGACCTGATCCGGGATCCAGAACCGCCATCGCCCGAGGCTCTGGATCCTGACTTTCGTCAGGATGACGGGAAGTGGTGGACTGCGGTCATTGGCGCGAGCCCTCTCCCGCTTTTGCGGGAGAGGGTTGGGTGAGGGTCTTCTTCTGCGAGGCAACGACGGCTATCGCCCCAGTAGCTGACGTTAACGCAGCTTGCAGAGGTTCACCGTTGCCGCCGTTCCCTTTCCCATTATAGCGTCCGGTCATGCTACGGTATGAACCTATAGAGACGGGATTGCCCGTCAAGGCGAGCTTGAGCGACCTCGCTGCCTTTCATTGGGAAACCAACAGCATGAAAGCGGATTTCATCATTCCGAACGATGATAGCCGATTATTGCGGGTCGAGTTCGACAACCAGACGATCGTCCGCATCCTCGATGAAATGCCACTGAGCACTGAGGATGATGGCCCATGGGTAGGTCTCATTCCTGAGCACTTTGCCTATCGCGTTGACGGTTCCGCATTTCTCGCAATTCAGTCGCAGGCATGGAGGGAGGTGGTTGGAAATCCGTCCCACTACAGGTTCATAACGGGCTGGGCTTGCCTCGATGTCATTTCGTCAGCGTCGCCGAAGTTCGATCTGATCGATCGTCCTATTGGAAGCTGACCGGCAGCGGTTGCTGGCATCTGCTCGAAAGCCGCCTGTCGCTTTTCCACCAGAAGAAGACCCTCACCCAACCCTCTCCCACGAAAGCGGGAGCGGGCTTCACGCCGCGGCAGCGTTTGGGGCGATAGCCGTCGTTGCCTCGCAGAAGAAGACCCTCACCCAACCCTCTCCCGCGAAAGCGGGAGAGGGCTTCACGCGACGGCAGCGTTTGGGGCGGGAGCCGTCATTCCATTCTCCGTCATCCCGGACTTGGTCCGGGATCCCGCCTCTTCCGTGTCCCGCCGAAAACCAAGGAGTTGGACCCCGGATCAAGTCCGGGGTGACGAGATATGGCGAAGGGGCGCCTCTTGGGGCGACCCCTGTCCCTGCCATTGCGTCGCCTCCGCGAAGGGAGGAGTCCATCGCCCGACCGCGCCCGCCGGATCAATCCTTCCGTCGGCTTCCCAATGCGCGGCGCACGCCCCAGACGATGCCGCCCAGCGCCACGATCCCGAGCAGGAGGATGCCGCCGGCCGAGGCCGCCGCATAGAGCGCCGCCATGATCAGGATACGCATGAAATCCGCGATCGCCAGCGTCAGATGGACCAAGACGCTCCCTTCTCGAAACCCTACAGGCCGATGCCCTTCTCCCGCAGCGGCACCGCGAGCGCAACTACCGCCCCGAACATGGCGCCAGTGTGGCGGCGCATGTCGGGCTCATATCCGGACGATCGCAAGCCTCGATCGGCGTTCGCTGCCTCACGCCGGGCACGCCCGATTGGACAGCGCCGCCCGCCAATGCAATGACGGTGTGCACGATCACGAGCATATTCGACAATCGACCATGGGAGCAGCGCCTTGGCTTCGTCAGACAATGGATCGGCTGCGATGGCCCACACCGCCATCCCCCCGCATCTCAGAGCCTTTCCGAACGGCTGGGAGGCCCATAAGGACCGTCACTGCATCTGGATCGTGACGCCGGACGGCTATGACCATAGCCATGCCTTCGACGAGGTCGCGCTGGCGATGCAGGGCGCGTTCGAGGCGCTCGGCGGCTCCGCCCCGATCGTCACCGACGGGCGGGCCTTCGCCGGGCGTGCGCCGATCATCTACGGCGCCAACCTGCTGCCCGCCGACATCGCCCAATATCTGCCGCCCGACAGTGTCGTCATCAATCTCGAGCAGGTGTCGGACGACAGCGCCTGGATGAACTCGCGCTATGCCGCGGTGCTGCGCGATCTGCCGGTGCTCGATTACAGCCCGCGCAACCGCGACAATCTCGCGGCGCGCGGGGTCGGCCATGCCGGCCTGCTGGAGATCGGCTACAGCCCGGTGCTGACCCGCATCCGCCCCGCCCCGGTGCAGGACATCGACGTGCTGTTCTACGGCTCCACCAACGAGCGCCGCGCCGAGATCCTGCGCGGGCTGCTCGGGGCGGGACTGACGCTGGTCAATCTGTTCAACGTCTATGGCGAGAAGCGGGACGCGGCGATCGCGCGCGCCAAGATCGTCCTCAACCTCCATTATTATGCCAGCAACATCTTCGAGATTGTCCGCATCTCCTACCTCCTGTCCAACCGCGTCTGCGTGCTGACCGAAGGCGACGCGACCGACCCGGCGGTGCAGCCCTATCTCGGCGGGCTGGCGATCGCGCCCTATGACCGGCTGGTCGAACGGGCGCAGACCCTCGTCGCCGATGCCGGGGAACGCGCGCGGATCGCGGAGGCCGGCTTCGCGGCGATCACCCGGCGATCCCAGGCCGAGATGCTGATGGCGCTGATCAAGGCGAACGACGCCGGCGGGTGATCGGCCGGATCAGGCGGCGTCGGCGCCCGTCCGCCGAAACGCCGCCCCGCTCTCCCGCAATTCCACCGCGCGCGCGAAGATCGCCTCGAACATCGCGGCGGTGAGGCGCCCGGTATTCTGGTTGTAGCGGGAGCAGTGATAGCTATCGAGCAGGATCGGCCCGGTGTGCAGCCGATGCTCGGCGCCATGGCCGAAGGGCAGCTTGGGCAGCTTGCCGCCGAGCGCCTTCACCGCCGACTGGTGGGCGATCTGGCCGAGCGCCACCACCACCCGCAGGTTGGGCATGGAGCGCAGCATGGTTTCGAGGAAGGGCCGGCAGGTGCGGATCTCCTCCGGGGTCGGCCGGTTCTGCGGCGGCACGCAGCGCACCGCGTTGACGATGATCGCGCCGTTCAGCCGCAGGCCGTCGTCGGGCCGGTTGGCGAACACGCCTTCGGACAGGCCGGCCGTCGCCAGCGCCCCGTAGAGCAGGGTGCCGGCGCCATCGCCGGTGAACGGCCGGCCGGTGCGATGGGCGCCGTGCAGGCCCGGCGCGAGGCCGACGATCGCCAGCCACGCCTCGGGATCGCCAAAGGACGGCACCGGCGCGTTGAACCAGTCGGGCTGCGCCAGCTGCTGCTCGTGGCGGAAATCGGCGAGGCGGGGGCACAGCGCGCAGTCGGCCGGCGGTTCGGCCGGACGATCGAGGGTTTCAACGGTCATCGCGGCGCGATAGGCGCTCCCGCATGGGATCGGCAAGCTATGTCATCGGATTGGGCTCCAACCGCCCGCATGGCCGCCATGGCCGGCCGGAGGCGGTGCTGCGCGCGGCGATCGCAGCGATGGCCGACCACGGCCTCGCCGTCCGTGCGGTGAGCGCCACCCGGCGCACCCGCGCGATGGGGCCGAGCGATCGGGACTATGCCAATGCCGCCGTGCGGGTGGCGAGCGATCTTCCGCCCGCGGCCCTGCTCGTGCTGCTCAAGCGGATCGAGCGGGATTTCGGGCGCCGCCCGTCGCGCCGCTGGGGGGCGCGCGTGCTCGATCTCGACATCCTCGCCTGGTCCGGCGGCCGCTATCGCGCGCGGACTCTCCAGATCCCTCACGCCGCGCTCACCGCCCGCGCCTTCGCGCTCGGCCCGGCCGCCGAGGTGGCGCCCGGCTGGCGCCATCCGGGGCGGCATCGCACGCTGCGCCAGCTCGATCATCGCCTCCACAGGCGGCAGGCGGTTGACCTCGGGCCGGCGGCTCAATAGGGACGCCGCACGACGGCGCGGCCGGGTCCATAGCTCAGTTGGTAGAGCAACGGACTTTTAATCTGTAGGTCATGGGTTCGAGTCCCATTGGACCCACCATCCGCGCCGTCGTATCCTCTCCAAAATTTCATGTCGGCGCCGCGGCTCGTTGCGAGCCCGGATCGGCCTTGTTTCGGGCCAGCAACGAGGCCGGCGGCGGCGCTGCCGCGCAGACGGGATGGAACCGCCCGCGCCGAACCGGGTTGGGCTAGCTGCGAGACTGTTCACTCGCCGACCAACGGTTGGAGGAACGACCAAATGAAGATGATCCTTTTCGCGTCCGCACTGGCGCTCAGCACCGCCGCGATGGCGCAGGACACGACCGCCCCCGCGACGCCGCCCGCCGACGCGACGGCACCGGCGACCCCCGACGCCGCAGCGGCACCGGCCGCCCCCGATGCAACGGCGCCGGCGGCCGACGCAAGCGCCGCCGCGCCCGCGGCCGACGACAGCAACCTGCCGACCTGCTCGAAGACGGTTACCGACAAGTGCCAGCAGGGTGGCAAGGCCACCGCGCACAAGCACTGGAAGAAAAAGAAGTAATTCCCGGTTGGAGAGGAGGCCGGGCGGCATCGTACCGCCCGGCCCACCTCGCCGCGGCTCATCGGCCGCCGATTATTCCGCCGCCTGGGCCTGCACCGGCTCTTTCCACACCAGCACCGGCTTCCTGGCAGCCGCCGTCTCGTCGAGCCGGCGGCGCGGTGCGTGGATCGGCGCCGCCTTCAGCGCGGCGTCGCCGGCCTTGGCCCGCTCCGCCACCGAACGCAGCGCGCCGATGAACTGGTCGAGCGCCGCCTTGCTCTCGGTCTCGGTCGGCTCGATCAGCATCGCGCCGTGGACGACGAGCGGGAAATACATCGTCATCGGGTGGAAGCCCTCGTCGATCAGCCCCTTGGCGACGTCGAGCGTCGAGAAGCCGTCGGCGAAGCCCTCGTCCGAGAAAATCGCCTCGTGCATGCAAGGCCCGGACGCCGCGAACGGCGCCTCCAGCGTGTTTTCCAGCGAACGCAGAATGTAATTGGCCGACAGCACCGCATCTTCGGACACCTGCTTCAGCCCGTCCGCGCCATGGCTGAGCATATAGGCGGCGGCACGCACGAACATCCCCATCTGGCCGTGGAAGGCGACCATCCGGCCGAAGGCGTCGCTATGGCCTTCTTCGGCGACAGTCTCTTCCTCGACCAGCACATAGCGATCGCCGTGCCGTTCCACGAAGGGCAGCGGCGCGAAGGGCGCCAGTGCTTCCGAGAACACCACCGGCCCCGAACCCGGCCCGCCGCCGCCATGCGGGGTGGAGAAGGTCTTGTGGAGGTTGATGTGCATCGCATCGACGCCGAGATCGCCCGGGCGGACCTTGCCGACGATCGCGTTGAAGTTGGCGCCGTCGCAATAGAGATAGGCGCCGACCGCATGGACCGCCTCGCCGATCGCGATCATGTCCGGCTCGAACAGCCCGCAGGTGTTCGGGTTGGTGATCATCACGCCGGCGACGTCCGGGCCGAGCTTGGCCTTGAGCGCCTCGACATCGACGCGGCCGGCGGCAGTCGCCGGGATGCTCTCCACCGCATAGCCGGCGAAGGCCGCGGTGGCGGGGTTGGTGCCGTGCGCGCTCTCGGGGACGAGGATGGTCTTGCGGGCGTCGCCCTTCGCCTCGTGCGCGGCGCGGATCGCCAGCAGGCCGCACAGCTCGCCATGGGCGCCGGCCTTGGGGCTCATCGCGATGCCGGGCATCCCGGTCAGCGTCTTGAGCCAGGTCGCGACCAGATCGATCAGCGCGAGCGCGCCCTGGGTGCCGTCGACCGGGGTCAGCGGATGGAGATCGGCGAAGCCGGGCAGCCGCGCCATCTTCTCGTTGAGCCGCGGATTATGCTTCATCGTGCAGGAGCCGAGCGGGAACAGCCCGAGGTCGATCGCGTAATTCTGCCGGCTGAGGCGGGTATAATGGCGCACCGCCTCGGGCTCGGACAGGCCCGGCAGGCCGATCGGCTTGTGGCGCTCCAGCCCGGCGAGGCGGCTCGCCACCTGGGGCGGCGTCGGCAGATCGACGCCGGTGCGCGCGGCATCGCCGATCTCGAACAGCAGCGGCTCCTCGAGCATGAGGGCCTTATTGCCCGTATATGTGGCAGGCGCCGCACTAGCGCCCGACTGCGGCGCTTCCGGACGCCATCCCGACTGATTGATCGTGCTCATGCCAGCGCCTCCTCGAGCGCGTCCGCCAAGGCGGCCACATCCTCTGCCGTCGTCGTCTCGGTCACCGCGACGACCAGCCCCTTCTCCAGCGCCGCGACGCCCGGATAGAGCCGGCCGAGCGACACCCCGCCGAGCACGCCGTTGCGCGCCATCGCCTGCACCACCGGACGGGCCGGCTTGGACAGCGTCAGGGTGAATTCGTTGAAGAAGGCGCCGTCCATCACCTCGACACCGGGCACCTTGGCGAGCCGATCGGCCGCCTCCACCGCCAGCGCATGGTTGAGCGTCGCGAGATCGCGCAGCCCCTTCTCGCCGAGCAGCGTCATGTGGACGGTGAAGGCGAGCGCGCACAGGCCCGAATTGGTGCAGATGTTCGAGGTCGCCTTCTCGCGGCGGATATGCTGCTCGCGGGTGGAAAGGGTCAGCACGAAGCCGCGCTGGCCATCGGCGTCCACGGTCTCGCCGGCGAGGCGGCCGGGCATCTGGCGGACATACTTTTCGGCGCAGGCGAACAGGCCCACATAGGGGCCGCCGAAGTTCAGGCCGACGCCGAGCGACTGGCCCTCGCCCACCACGATGTCCGCGCCCATCTCGCCCGGCGACCTGATCAGCCCGAGCGACACCGGCTCGGTGACCACCACGATCAGCAGCGCGCCCTTGGCATGGCAGGCCGCCGCCAGTTCGGACAGATCGGCGACGCGGCCGAGGATGCCGGGATTCTGGACGACGACGCAGCTCGTCTCGCTATCGATCGCCGCGATCAGCCGCGCCATCTCCTGCTCGGCCGTGCCGTCGAGGCTGGGCAGTGCGGTTTCCAGCACGTCGCCGGTGAACTTGGCCATCGTCGTGCAGACCGAGACATAATGCGGGTGCAGCCCGCCCGAGAGGATCGCCTTGCCGCGCCGGGTGATCCGCCGCGCCATCACGATCGCCTCCCAGCAGGCGGTCGAGCCGTCATACATCGAGGCGTTGGCGACCTCGCAGCCGAACAGCCGCGCGACCTGGGTCTGGAACTCGAACAGCGCCTGCAGCGTGCCCTGCGCGATCTCGGGCTGATAGGGCGTGTAGCTGGTCAGGAACTCGCCGCGCTGGATGATGTGATCGACGCTCGCCGGCACATGATGGCGATAGGCGCCGGCACCGAGGAAGAACGGCTGGTCGCCGGCGGCCTGGTTCATCCGGGCGAGCTTGGTCAGCTGCCGCTCGACCGCCTGTTCGGAGGCGTGCATCGGCAGGTCCGCGATCGGGCCGGAGAGGCGCGCGGCGGCAGGCACGTCGACGAACAGATCATCGACCGCACCGGCGCCGATCACGCCGAGCATCGCCTGGCGGTCTTCAGGCTGGAGGGGTAGGTAACGCATCAGGCGGGCTTCCTCATCGAAAAGCGGAGGCGGACATAATCGGCGAGCCAGCTCCCGTCGGGCTGGCGGAAAACGGGTTCGAGGCGGTCCTGCACCGCCGCCGCGACATCGGCCTGCTCGGCACCGGGCACGCCCGCGCGATCGAGGAAACCCGTGCGGAAGGTGCGGAGCCAGCCGGCGATGCCTGCGGGCAGCAATGTCGGGCGCGGGATCAGGCTTGCCTCGATATCGGTGAAGCCGGCATCCTCGTAGACGGTGACGAACTCGTCCGGCGCGGCATACCATTGCGGATCGCCGCCGGGCATCGCGTAGCCGCGCGCCGCCAGTTCGGCATGGAGCGCGGCGCGCAGCGTGGCGATATTGCCCTGCCCGCCCATCTCGCCGACGAAACGGCCCCCCGGCTTGAGCGCGGCGAACACCCCCCGCGCCACCGCGCCGGGATCGAGCATCCAGTGCAGCGCCGCGTTGGAGAAGACCGCATCGAACTCCGGCCCGAACTCCAGCGCCTGCCCATCCATGACATGCGCATCGAGCCCGCGCTTGCGCGCCGCCGCGACCATGTCGGCCGCCGCATCGACGCCGACCACGATCGCGCCGGTGGCGGCGATCGCCTCGGTCAGCACGCCGTCGCCGCAGCCGAGATCGAGGATCTGCTCCCCCTGCCGAGGGGCCAGCAGATCGACCACGGGCAGGCCGAGCGCCGGCACGAAAGCGGCGTTCTTCGCATAATCCGCTGGATCCCAGCGGGACGTGGCATTGACCGACACGATCTCATCTCCCCGTTCGTCCCGAGCTTTTCGAAGCCCGTGCGGCAGGCGCCGCGCTTGAGGCACGCACTTCGACAAGCTCCGTGCGAACGGCTTCACGACATCAGAGGCCCTCGACGAACGCCTTGTAGCCGGCATCGTCCATCAGCCCGTCGAGCTCGGACGGATCGGACAAGGTGAGCGTGAAGAACCAGCCGTCGCTCTCGGGCGCGGTGTTGACCAGCGAGGGATCGTCGGCGAGCGCCGCATTGCCCGCGATCACTTCACCGGAGACCGGCGCATAGACGTCGGACGCGGCCTTCACCGATTCCACGACGGCGGCTTCCTTGCCCTTCTCGACCTTGGTGCCGGCGGTCGGCACTTCGGCGAAGACGATGTCGCCGAGCTGGGCCTGGGCATAATCGGTGATGCCGACGGTGGCGGTGGTGCCATCGACGCTGATCCACTCATGATCCTTGGAGAAATAGGTCTGGGTCACGGTTCAGGCTCCCTTGCGATGATAGCGGTGGGGGACGAGCGGCATCGCGGTGACGATGCCGGTAAAGCTCTTGCCGCGCTGCTCCAACGTGATGCTGGTGCCCGGCACGGCGGATGCGGCGGGGACATAGGCCATGGCGATCGGCTTGCCGAGCGAGGGCGAATGGCCGCCCGAGGTGACGCGACCGGCTTCCTGGCCCGCGCCGTCCAGCACGGTGGCGCCCTCGCGAACCGGCTGGCGGCCGTCCACGATCAGCGCCACGCGCTTGAGCGCCGGCCCCTGCTCGCGCTCCTGCATGATGCGGGCATGACCGGGGAAACCGCCCTCCTCGCGGCGGCGCTTGGACAGCGCGAAGCCGAGATCGGCGGCGACCGGGGTGGTCTCCTCATCGAGATCATGGCCGTAGAGCGGCAACCCCGCCTCCAGCCGCAGCGAGTCGCGCGCGCCGAGGCCGATCGGCTTGACCTCCGGCTGGGCGCAGAGCGCATCGGCGAGGGCCGTGACATCCTCGGCCGGCACCGAAATCTCGAAGCCGTCCTCGCCGGTATAGCCCGAGCGGCTGACCCAGCAGTCGATCCCGGCGATGGTGAAGGCGCCCGCGGTCATGAAAGTCAGCGCCGCGACGCCCGGCGCGAGGCGGGCAAGCGCGGTGACCGCCTCCGGCCCCTGCAAGGCCAGCAGCGCCTGTTCGTCGAGATGCGACATGGTGATCTCGTCGGGCAGATATTCGCGCAGATGGGCGATATCGTCCCACTTGGTCGCGCCGTTGACGACCATGTAGATGCCGCCCGGCGCATCGAAGAGGCTTTCGGCCGGCAGCCGGGTGAGCATCAGATCGTCCAGGATGCCGCCATTGTCGGCGAGCAGCAGCGAGTAACGCTGGCGGCCCTCGCCCAGCCCTTTCACATCGGCGGGCAGCAGCGCCTCCAGCCCCTCGGCGACGCCCTCTCCGGTGAACAGCAGCTGGCCCATATGGCTGACGTCGAACAACCCGGCATGATCGCGCACCCACAGATGCTCGGCCATGATGCCCTCATATTGGATCGGCATGAGATAGCCGGCGAACTCGACCATGCGGCCGCCCTTCGCACGGTGCCACGCGTCGAGCGGCAGCGCGGCGGGGCCTGCCTCGATATCGTCGATGTCGGTGTCAGCGGCGTCGGTCGCCAGAGGTGCGTCGGTCATCTAGGGACTCCGTGCCGGGGTGACGAGTGGCCGGGAGCGAGAATCGCCCCTGACATGCTCGCCCCCTCTGTCACGGAACCTGAGAGCTTTCACGGCATCTGGCGATACCGCTTACCCCTTCGGTGGGGCGGCCAGCCGATTATCTCGGCCGCTCGCCCGCTTTCCAGAGTGCCCTGTTCTGCCCGCGCGGTCCCGAGGCCTGAGAGATTCCGGGGCGGTTGCTCCTTCGGCGGCGACACCCCTTGCGCGATGCCACGCTCTCCCGCGCGTGCAGCCGACGGTCGCCCGCCGGAAGCCCGTCCCGAGTGGCCGCTCGGCCACTCGGAGTCAATCGTCGATCAACGGCCCATCATCAACGGGTCGCGTTGTACGCCAGCTGCTCCTGGGTGAGCTGGAAGCCGACCAGCAGCTCGAAGCTCGCCTTGGCCAGCGCCGCGCGCACCGAAGGATCGGTCATCGGGTCGACCGTGGCGTCGGCGTCGTCGGCGTTGCGCTTGCGAATCAGGCGGTTGCGGATGTTCTCCGGCAGCGTCGCCTCGGCGCGGCTGACGGTGGCGCCGGCCTGGCCGGTGGCCGTCGCCAGCAGCTTGCCGTCATCGAAATGCACCGTGATCCGGCTGACCGACTTGGAGACGACGGCGGTGCCGCCATGCATCACCACCGCGAAATAGGGCAGCACGACATCGCGCGCGCCATGCGGATCGTTGCGGCGCGCGTCGATCCGGAAGGTCGCGGTGCTGGACAGCGTCGGCGATTCGGCAGCCTCGTTCTTGTTCGGCTTCTTGCCATTATCCTCGGCATCGTCGCAGTGGGCGACGACGTCGGTCAACACCGCCACCACGTCGATCGCGCGGGAATCGCGACTTTCGGGCGGATTGAACAGGGTCACGTCGCCGGTCTGCGCCGGAACGCCCACAGCCGGGCAGCTGGTGCGCTTCACCTCCTGGCCGATCGAACCGCCGATCGTGGTGATGTCGCCCTTCTGAGCGCAGCCCGCGAGGACCAGCGGAGCAAGCAGGAGGGCGAACGGCAGGCGCTTGGTCATCGACAAGGGGGCATGTCCTGGAAAAGGTCTGGGAAGCGCGCGGATCATAGGAACCGCCTTCCGCGCAAGCAAGCAATCGCGTAAAGCCTTCCGAACATGGCCCAGACAGACCTCGAAACGCCTGTGACCACCGAATCCGGGCTCCCGCCGCTCGATCTGCTGATCGCGGCCCCGCGCGGCTTCTGCGCAGGAGTCGATCGCGCGATCCGCATCGTCGAACTGGCGATCGAGAAATATGGCGCGCCGGTCTATGTCCGCCACGAGATCGTCCACAACCGCTTCGTGGTGGACGAGCTGCGCCAGAAGGGCGCGGTGTTCGTCGAGGAGCTGGACGAGGTGCCGGACGATGCGCCGGTGGTCTTCTCGGCCCATGGCGTGCCCAAGGCGGTGCCGTTCAAGGCCTCCGAGCGCGGGCTGACCTGGCTCGACGCGACCTGCCCGCTGGTCTCCAAGGTCCATCGCCAGGCCGAGCGCCTGTCCGAACAGGGCCGGCACATCCTGTTCATCGGCCATCAGGGCCACCCCGAGGTGATCGGCACGCTCGGCCAGCTGCCCGACGGCGCGATGACATTGGTCGAGACCATCGCCGACGTCGCCACGCTGGTCGTCGCCGATCCCGACAATCTCGCCTTCCTCACCCAGACCACGCTCTCGGTGGACGACACCGCCGGCATGGTGGAGGCGCTGAGGGCGCGCTTCCCGAACATCCAGATGCCGCGCGGCGAGGATATCTGCTACGCCACCTCGAACCGGCAGGCGGCGGTCAAGCGGATCGCCCACCAGTGCGACGCGATGCTGGTGATCGGCGCACCCAACTCCTCCAATTCGGTGCGCCTGGTCGAAGTCGCCGAGCGCGAGGGCACGCGGGCGATCCTGGTCCAGCGCGGCGAGTGCATCGATTTCGACTGGCTGGACGGGGTGAAGACCCTCGGCATCACCGCCGGCGCCTCGGCGCCCGAGATCCTGGTGCGCGAGGTGGTCGATCGGCTCGCCACCCGCTATACGATCCGCGAGCGCGAGGTGGAAGCCGTCGCCGAGCGCATGATCTTCAAGCTGCCGCGCGGCCTCGCCGCCTGAGCGCGGCCTTTCCGGGATAAGCGAAATGGCGGTCTATACGCATGTCCCGGCCGAGGAGATGGCCGCGCTGCTGGCGCGCTATGGCCTGGGCGGCCTGCGCTCTGCCAAGGGCATCGCCGGGGGCGTGGAGAACAGCAATTATCTGGTCGAGGCGGAGGGCGGCCGCTTCATCCTGACGCTGTATGAAAAGCGGGTCGATGCCGGCGACCTGCCCTTCTTCCTGGCGCTGCTCGACCATCTCGCCGATCGCGGCCTGCCGGTGCCGCGCGCGCTGAGGGACCGGGACGGCGTGCAGGTGCAGACCGTCGCCGGCCGCCCGGCCTGCCTGATCGAGTTCCTCGAAGGCGTCTCGCTCTCGCACCCGACGCCTGCTCAGGCGCGCGCGACCGGCGAGGCCTTGGGCCGGATGCACGCGGCGCTCGCCGATTTCACGCCCGAGCGGCCGAACAGCCTCGGCCTTGTCGGCTGGGCCGCGCTGGCCGCGCGCTGCGGCGCCGCGGTGGACACGATCGCCCCCGGCCTGTCGGCGCGCATCGCCGAGGAGATCGCCTTCCTCGATGCCCATTGGCCGACCGACCTGCCGCGCGCGGTGATCCACGCCGATCTCTTCCCCGACAATGTGCTGATGCTCGGCGATGCCGTGACCGGGGTGATCGACTTCTATTTCGCCTGCACCGAGACCCGCGCCTGGGATCTCGCCGTCACCCACAGCGCCTGGGCCTTCTCCGGCGACGGCGCCGATTATCGCGCCGAGATCGGCGACGCGCTGCTCGCCGGCTATGAGGCGACCTTCGGGCTCTCCGATGCCGAACGCGCGGCGCTGCCGGTGCTGGCGCGCGGATCGGCGCTGCGCTTCACCTTGACCCGCGCCTGGGACTGGCTGAACACGCCGGCCGACGCGATGGTGACGCGCAAGGATCCGCTCGCCTATCTGCGCCGCCTCGATTTCTATGCCGCCCATCCGGAGTGCTTCCCCGCGTGACCGACAACCTGCCCCCTGAAGAACTTCCCCCTGGAGAACTCCCCCTGGTCGCGATCTTCACCGACGGCGCCTGCAAGGGCAATCCCGGCCCCGGCGGCTGGGGCGCGCTGCTGCGCATGGGCGGCACCGAGAAGGAGTTGAGCGGCGGCGAGGCGCAGACCACCAACAACCGCATGGAGCTGATGGCGGCGATCAAGGGGCTGGAGGCGCTCAAGCGCCCGTGCCGGGTGACGCTGACCACCGACAGCCGCTATGTGATGGATGGCCTGACCAAATGGATCAAGGGCTGGCTGAAGAATGGCTGGAAGACCGCCGATCGCAAGCCGGTCAAGAATGCCGATCTCTGGCAGGCGCTGCTCGCCGCCGCAGCACCCCACCGGATCGACTGGAAATGGGTGAAGGGCCATGCCGGCCACAGCGAGAATGAACGGGTCGACCAGCTCGCCAGCGCCGAGGCGCTGAAATTCGGCGCGCTGCGGCGGGCCGGATAGGCAGCGCGATGCGGATCGTCCGCGGCGATTTCGGCGACCCGCAGGTGGTGGCGCTGCTCGACGTCCATGTCACCACCGCGCGCGCGAAAACCGCGCATGGCAGCGCCCATGCGCTCGACCTGACCGCGCTCCAATCGCCGGACATCGCCTTCTGGACGACGTGGGAGGGCGAGATCTTGCTCGGCTGCGGCGCGCTCAAGCGGCTGTCGGCGACGCACGGCGAGCTGAAGTCGATGCACACCGCGCAGGCCGCGCGGCGGCGTGGTGCCGGTGCTGCGATGCTGGCCCATCTCATCGCCGAGGCGCGGGCGGCGGGCCTGACCCGGCTCAGCCTCGAAACCGGCGCCTGGGATTTCTTCATTCCCGCCCGCGCCCTCTATGCCCGGCATGGCTTCGTCGCCTGCGCGCCGTTCGAAGGCTATAAGCCCGATCCCAACAGCGTCTTCATGACGCAGGAGCTTGGCCCTCAGGCCTGAAAGCGGGTGGCGCGATAGCGCTCCGCATCGATGCCCGCGACCATCGCATCCGGCGTCCGGCCGAGCAGCAGGGCGGCGCCCAGCCTGGCCGCCGCCGGCGCCGTCTGGATGCCGAAGCCGCCCTGCCCGGCACACCAGAAGAAGCCCGGCACCGCCGCGTCGAAGCCATAGACCGGCAGCCGATCCGGCGCGAAGCTGCGCAGCCCGGCCCAGCTGCGCTCGACCCGCTCCACCCGCCAGTCGACCAGCCCGGCCATGCGGTCGATCGCCACCGCGACGTCGATCTCCTCGGGCGCGGCATCGACGGGGAGCGTCGGCGTCTCGTCATGCGGGCTGAGCCAGAGCCGCCCGCCGGCCTCGGCCTTGAAGTAGAAACGCTGGGCGATGTCCATCACCAGCGGCAGCGCCGCCGGCGCGTCCGGCGCGATCCGCAGCTGCGCCATGGTGCGCCGATAGGGGCGGATGCCGAGCGGCCGGGCCTCCGCCAGCCCCGCCACGGTATCCGCCCACGCCCCCGCCGCATCGACCAGCAGATCGGCCTCGATAGTGAGCTGTTCGCCCGCATCGATCCGCCAGCGGCCCCGTTCGCGCGCGGCGAAGCGCAACGGTGCCGAACAGAGCAGCTCCGCCCCCGCCGCCCTGGCGTCGCGCAGATAGAAAGCATGGAGCCCGGCGACGTCGATGTCGGCGAGGCTGTTCTCGCGCACGCCGCGCCACGGCCCGCGCCTGAGCCCCGGCACGGCGGCGGCGATCGTCGGCTCGTCCACCGCTTCGAGCATGATCCCGGTCCCGGCGAAGGCCGCCGCGAACACCTCCAGCTGCGCGAAATCGGCTTCCGCCGCGACATGCAGCCCGCCGCGCCGCCGCAGGAATCCGCCCTCCGACAGGAACGGGCCGGAGGCGCTGGTCAGCGGTTGGACGCCCGGCCCGCCATAGGTCTCCGACCAGAAGGCGGCCGACCGCCCGGTGGCGTGATAGCCCGGCTGCGCCTCCGCCTCGATGATCAGCACCGAGGCATGGGGCGCCACTTCGGCGGCGAGGCTCGCGCCGGCCATGCCGGCGCCGACGATGACCACGTCATAACGCTTCACGGCCGCGGCGCCCGGCGCGCGAGAAAGTCGTCGATGGCGGCGAGTGCGGGCAGCCGGTTGTCGTCCGCCTCGCGCAGCATCTCGTGGCGGGCGGTCGGCAGCAGCCGGAATTCGCCGACGGGCAGGCGCCAGGCGGCCGCTTCGATCGCCGAATCCCGCACCAGCTTGTCGAAGCCGGCGGCCAGCAGCAGCACCGGCGTCGTGACCCGCGCCAGCGCCCCGCGCCGCCCGATCCGACGCGCGCCGGCCATCGCCGCGCCCAGCCAGTTCCAGGTCGGCGTGCCCAGCCCCATGCCCGGCCGCTCGGTCTTCCACCATTGCGAATCCTCGTAGCGCTCGCGGCTGGCGGTGAGGCGGAACTGGCGACGCGGATCGTCGGGATCGTCGGTCCAGGCGGCACGATGGCCCAGCCCGGCGAGGCGTGCCCCGCCGATCAGCATCTGCGCGATCGGGCGCGGGATGAAGCCGGTGTTGAGCGCCAGCATCGGCGCGACCAGCACCAGCGCATCGAGCACCATCCCCCGCTCGGCGCAGGCGCGCAGCGCGACATGGCCGCCCATCGAATGGGCGACCAGCACATGCGGCGCCGGCGTGCGCGCCTTCCAATCCGCCACGAAGGCGACGAGATCGTCGATCAGCGGATCGAAGCTAAGCCGATCGTCGGGCTGGAGCCCTTCCGCGAATCGGCGCGATCCGCCCTGCCCGCGCCAGTCGAATCCCTCGACCGCCCAGCCGCCGCGATGCCAGTGATCGCAGGCCTCCAAATATTTCTCGATGAAATCGGCCCGGCCGGACTGGAAGATCAGGCTCCCCCGCGGTGCCCCGTCCGCCGGCCAGTCATAGGCGCGATGCCGCCAGCCGTCCGCCGCGATCCAGACGGGAAAGCGCATCCCGTCCGGATAGGTCCGGCGGTCGAACTCCGATTCGGGGGGACGTGCGATCGTAGCCATTTTTTCGCTGGTTACGGTTTGGCAAGCGGTGCCGTCTAGAGCGGTCGCCATGCAGATGGCCCTGATCGGAATTTTGACGGGCGGCCTCATCGCCGCGCTGGTCTACGCGATATGGACGGATATCCGTGCGCGGATCATCCCGAACCCCTTGAATGCGGGGATCGCGCTCGCCGCGCCGCTATGGTGGTATGCCTGCGGGACGGCGCCGTGGCCGGGGGTTGCGATCCAGTGCGCGGTCGCCGCGATCGCGCTGCTGATCTTCATGGGTGCGTTCGCGATCGGTGCGATGGGCGGCGGCGACGTCAAGCTCATCGCGGCGCTCGGCCTGTGGCTGGTGCCGCTCGATTTCATGCGGATGATCGTGTGGATGTCGATCGGCGGCGGCCTGCTGACGGTCGGCATGATGGCCTGGCACCGGCTCCGCAAAAACGAGGGAAAACTCGAGATTCCCTACGGTGTCGCGATCGCGGTGGCGACCATACCCATTCTAGCCGAACGATATTTTTACCAATTGGCGCGATGAAGCAGCGTTGAAATTGCAGTTGGGCCTTTAGGGGGCGAAAGACGTCATGGACGGAAAGAAAATCGCATTGCTGGTCGGCGCTTTGTTCGTCGCCGCAGTGACTGCCATCATGGCGAAGAGCATGTTCGGCAGCACCGCCGCGCCGCAGGTCGTCGCCGCGATGCCCGCCGTCCCGACCGGGCCGCTGGTGCTCGTCGCGACCAAGCCGCTGCCGGTCGGCACGATCCTGGGGCCGGACTCGGTGCGCTTCCAGCCCTGGCCGAAGGATCTCGTCGATGGCGCCTATTATGTGCGCGGCGAGGCCAATGTCGATCCGGCCAAGATGATCGGCATGGTCGTCCGCTCCGAGATCACCGCCGGCCAGCCGGTCACCCAGGGCTCGCTGGTCTCGCCGCAGGACCGCGGCTTCCTCGCCGCCGCGCTGACCCCCGGGATGCGCGCCGTCACCGTCTCGGTGAGTGGCGCGTCGGCGGTCGCCGGCTTCGTCTTCCCCGGCGATCGCGTCGACCTGATGCTCACCCAGACGGTGCAGGGCAATGCCAATGGCGGCCCGGCGCTGAATGCGGCGGAGACGATCGTGCGCAACATCCGCGTGCTCGCCACCGACCAGCGCTTCGACAACCAGCCGACGCCCGACGGCAAGACCCAGATCTCGCCGATCAGCATGGTCACGCTGGAGGCGACGCCCAAGCTCGCCGAGGAGCTCGCCGTCGCCCAGAAGCTCGGCACGCTGTCGCTGTCGCTGCGCCCGCTCGCCGACAGCAACCAGGATCTCGAAAAGGCGATCGCCGCCGGCGACCTCCACGTGCCCAACGGCACCGACCCGAAATCCGACCAGAAGATGCTGCTCGATCTCGCCAGCCGCCCGCAGGACGGCAAGGACACGTTCACCACGGGCGGCGAGGTCTCCCGCTTCGCCAGCACCAGCATGAGCGCGGCATCGTCGCCGATGGCGGGGAACGGCGCGCAGACCGCCGCGCCGGCCGGCCCGGTCATCCATATCGCGCGTGGCACCACCGTCACCGATGCGCCCGTGGGGGGTAAGTGAACATGATCCATGATCTGAAGCGCCATGGCGCTGCGGGCACCGCGCTCGCCGCCGTCCTGGTCCTCGCCCTCGCGGCGACGCCGGGCGCGGCGGCAGCCGCCCGCACGCACCCGGCCGCGACCAACGCCGCCAAGGCACGGGCCGCGGCACCGGCGACGGGCATCTCCTCCGGGCAGCTGATCACGCTGTCGACCGGACGCGGCCAGCTGATCACGCTGGCCCGCCCGATGAGCGATCTGTTCGTCGCCGATCCCGCGATCGCCGACGTCCAGGTCCGCTCGCCCACCCGCCTCTACGTGTTCGGCAAAGGCCCCGGCGAGACGACGATCTCGGCCACTGCCAAGGATGGCTCGGTGGTGTTCTCCGCGACCGCGCGGGTCGGCACCAACATGGGCAACATCTCCCAGATGCTGAAGATCGCGATGCCCGATGCCCAGATCGTCGCGACGCCGATGAACGGCGTCGTGGTGCTCACCGGCACCGTCGCCGCGCCCGACGACGTCGAGGAGGCCAGCCGCCTCGTCTCCAGCTTCGTCGGCAAGGACGTGCAGGTCGTCAGCCGCATCAAGACGGCGACGCCGATGCAGGTCATGCTGCGCGTCCGCTTCGCCGAGGTGAACCGCGACTATTCGAAGAATGTCGGCTTCAACATCCTGACCCAGGATACCAGCGGCGGCTTCGGCTTCGGCATCTCGCAGGGCAGCCCGGGCAGCTTCACCAACACGACCAACGCCACCACCGGCCTGACCCAGACGGTGGCGAACCTGGCGGCGGCGGCCAGCGGCACCACCCGCTTCGGCTTTGCCGGCCACCTGCTCGGCCTCGACGTGCTGTCGGCGCTCGATCTCGCCGAGACCGACGGCTATGCCACCACGCTGGCCCAGCCGACGCTGACCGCGCTCTCCGGCGAGACCGCCAGCTTCCTGGCGGGCGGCGAGATCCCGATCCCGGTGCCGCAATATCAGGGCGTCACCACCATCGAATATAAGGAATATGGCGTCAGCCTGTCGTTCACGCCGACGGTGCTGGGCGATGGCCGCATCTCGCTGCGGGTCCGCCCGGAGGTGTCGCAGCTGACCTCGTCCACGGTCAGCATCCAGGGCTACACCATCCCCGGCCTGACGACGCGGCGGGTGGAGACCACCGTCGAACTCGGCTCGGGCCAGAGCTTCGTGATCGGCGGCCTGCTCAACAACAACACCACCAATTCGGTCAACAAGGCGCCGTTCCTCGGCGATCTGCCGATCCTCGGCCAGCTGTTCCGCTCGAACGGCTGGAAGCGCTCCGAAACCGAGCTGATGGTCGTGGTGACGCCCTATCTGGTCAAGCCGGTCAGCGACAACAAGATCGCCTTGCCGACCGACGGCTACCGCATGGGGAATGACGCGCAGGAAATCCTGCTCGATCAGCATTCGGACAGCAAGGCCAGCGCCAAGCGCGCCCGCCCGACAGCGACGCCGCCGGTCACGGCGCCGGCCGTCGGCCCCGGCTTCTCCAGCAATTGAGGATGATCGCCATGGCACACCCCATCCGTTCGCTCGCCACCGCCACCGCGGTCGCGCTGCTCCTCGCCGGCGCTGGCGTCGCCCATGCCGGGACGATCAACCGCAGCGTCGACACCGTGCATCAGCCGGTCGTCAACCGTACCGATTATGTGCTCGACGTCGGCACCACCCCGGCCGGCCTGGCCAGCGGTGAGAGCGAGCGTCTCGCCGGCTGGTTCGACGGGCTCGATCTCGGTTATGGCGACACGATCACGCTCGACGATCCGTCGGGCTGGCGTGGCGGCGCCGCGCAGGATGCGATCGGCGCGATCGTCGCCCGCTACGGGATGCTCGTCACCCGCCAGCCGGCCCCGATCACCGCCGGCCACGCGGCGCGGGGCACGCTGCGCATCGTCGTCAGCCGCGCGGTCGCGAGCGTGCCGGGCTGCCCGGACTACAGCCATGGCAACAGCCCCGAATATAGCGGCGGCGCGACCTCCAACTATGGCTGCGCCACCGCCTCCAACCTCGCTGCGATGATCGCCAATCCGCAGGATCTGGTCGAGGGCCAGCAGGGCGATCGCTCGGGCGACGCCCAGATCGTCGTCAAGGCGATCAAGACCTATCGCGATGCGGCGGCCACCGGCGCCGCTCCCCTGAAGGCCGAGAGCAGCAAGGGAGGCAACTGATCATGAACGCTCCATTCCACCCGCGCTCCGCCACGCTGCGCGATCCGTTCGCGGCGTTCGTCTGCGACGACGCCACCGCCGATGCGCTGCGCCCCGTCGCGATCGAGATGGGCTGGCAGCCCGAGAAGGTCCACAAGGGCGGCCTGCGCAACGCGGTGCAGACGCTCGCCGTCTCGGCCAGCCCGCACATCCTGTTCGTAGATATGTCGGAGAGCGGCGATCCGCTCAACGACATCAACGCATTGGCCGAGGTCTGCGAGCCGGGCACGGTGGTGATCGCCTCCGGCCAGGTCAACGACGTGCGCCTCTACCGCGATCTCGTCGCCAGCGGCATCCAGGATTATCTGCTGAAGCCGTTCAGCGCCGATCAGGCGCGCGAAGCCTTCGCCCACGCCCAGCTCACCCTGTCGGGCCCGCGCGTTACCGAACAGAGCACCGATCGGCCGCACATGATGATCGCGGTGATCGGCGTGCGCGGCGGGGTCGGCGCCTCGACCATCGCCAGCTCGCTGGGCTGGCTGCTCGGCGAGACCGAAGGGCGTTCGACGGCGCTGCTCGATCTCGACATCCACTTCGGCACCGGCGCGCTGGCGTTCGACGTCGAGCCGGGCCGCGGCCTGACCGACGCGATCGAGAATCCGAGCCGCATCGACGGGCTGTTCATCGAGCGCGCGATGGTCAAGACCAGCGACAAGCTGTCGGTGCTGTCGGCCGAGGCGCCGCTCAACCATCCGCTGATCACCGACGGTTCGGCCTTCTACCAGCTTCAGGAAGAGCTGAAGACGGCGTTCGAATCGACCGTGCTCGATCTGCCGCGCCACATGCTGATCCAGCATCCTCACCTGCTGCATGACGTGCAGTCGGTGGTGCTGGTCACCGAGCTGACGCTGGCCGCCGCGCGCGACACCATCCGCCTGCTCTCCTGGCTCAAGGCGAATGCGCCGAGCGCCAACGTGACGATCGTCGCCAACCGGATATTGTCCGGCATCAGCGAGATCAGCCGCAAGGAGTTCGAGGATTCGATCGAGCGCAAGATCGACATGGCCGTGCCCTATGACGCGCGGACCTTCGCCCAGGCCGCCAAGCTCGGCAAGCCGCTCGCCGAGGTCGCCAAGTCGGGCAAGACCGGCGCGCCGATCATCGAGCTCGCCCGCAGCATCAACAGCGCCGTCGAGGCCGGCCCGGACAAGGCCGGCGGCAACGACAAGTCGCTGATCGGCAAGCTCGGCGACCTCAAGGCGCTGCTGCCCAAGCGCAAGACGAAATGACGATCCGACCTGCCGCGCTGCTCGCGGCGCGGCGGATCGGTGGTTCCAAGGACGGGAAGGCGATCGGCTGATGTTTCCGGCACTGCTCATGGCATTCAGCGGCTGCGTTTCGCTCGGCCTGATCCTGCTCGCCTTCTCCGGGCCCAGCGCGGGCAAGGCGAAGTCGCGCCGGATGGAGAGCCTGAAGTCGCGCCATTCCGAGACCGGCGACATATTGGCCCAGGCGCAGATGCGCCGCGTCCTGACGATGCGGGACACGAAGATGGATGGCTATGCCACCCGCTTCCTGCCCAAGCCGGAGATGCTGCGCGTTCGCCTGTCGCAGACCGGCAAGAACTGGACGCTGGGCAAATATTTCATGTTCTGCCTCGGCATCGGGCTGGTCATCACGCTGCTGCTCGCGCTCAAGCATGTGCCGCTGATCATCGCCCTGCTGGTCGGCATCGCCGCCGGCCTCGGCATTCCCCACAAGGTGGTGGGATTCATGATCAAGCGTCGCGTCGGCCAGTTCACCGCGAAATTCCCCGATGCGATCGAGCTGCTCGTGCGCGGCCTGCGTTCGGGCCTGCCGATCACCGAGACGATGGGCGTGGTCGGTGCCGAAGTGCCCGGCCCGGTCGGCGTCGAATTCCGCCTGATCAACGACCGCATCAAGATCGGCCGCACCATGGAGGCGTCGCTCCAGGACACTGCCGATCGCCTCGGCACGCCCGAATTCCAGTTCTTCGTGATCACGCTGGCGATCCAGCGCGAGACCGGCGGCAATCTCGCCGAAACCCTCGCCAACCTCGCCGACGTGCTCCGCAAGCGGTCGCAGATGAAGCTCAAGATCAAGGCGATGTCGTCGGAATCGAAGGCGTCCGCCTATATCGTCGGCTCGCTGCCCTTCTTCGTGTTCGTCACCGTCTGGGTCATGAACCCGAGCTACATGACCGGCTTCTTCCACGAGACCCGGCTCGAGATCGCCGGCGCGCTGGGCCTGACCTGGATGGGCATCGGCGCCTTCATCATGGCCAAGATGGTCAGCTTCGAGATTTGAGGCGGGATAGACGATCATGACACCCACCGGCCACACCTCCATCCTCGGCGTCGATACCGTCCTGCTCGGCACCTTCATGGCCACGCTGGCGGTGATGGCGGTGATGTTCGCGCTCTACACCGCCACCACCGTCCGCAATCCGATGGCCAAGCGGGTGAAGGCGCTGAACGAGCGCCGCGAGCAGCTCAAGCTCGGCATCACCGCCTCCACCTCGAAACGCCGCGCCAAGCTCAATTCGCGCAACGAGGCGACCGACCGGATGCGCTCGGCGCTGTCGAGCCTCAAATTGCTCCAGGAAAGCCAGCTCAAGGCCGCGCAGATCAAGCTGATGCAGGCCGGCATCCGCTCGAAGGACGCCGCCGTCGCGGTGATCTTCTCGCGCATGATCGGGCCGATCGTGCTCGGCGGCATCGCCACCATCGGCGTCTACGGCCTCGGCTGGTTCCCGACCTGGGGGCCGATCAAGCATTATGCCTTGGTCGCCGGCACGCTGGTGCTGTCCTACAAGGGCGCCGACATCTGGCTGAAGAACAAGATCACCAAGCGCTCGGCCGAGATCCGCAAGGGTCTGCCCGATGCGCTCGACCTGCTGGTGATCTGCGCCGAGGCCGGCCTCACCGTCGATGCCGCGTTCAACCGCGTGGCGCGCGAGCTGGGCAAGGCCTATCCCGAACTGGGCGACGAGTTCATGCTCACCGCGATCGAGCTCGGCTTCCTGTCGGAACGCCGCCAGGCCTTCGAGAATCTGGCGATGCGCGTCGCGCTGGATGCCGTCCGCGGCGTCGTCACCACCATGATCCAGACCGAGAAATACGGCACGCCGCTCGCCTCCGCGCTGCGGGTTCTCTCGGCCGAATTCCGCAACGAGCGGATGATGCGCGCCGAGGAGAAGGCCGCCCGGCTGCCCGCGATCATGACGGTGCCGCTGATCCTCTTCATTCTGCCGGTATTGTTCGTCGTCATCCTCGGGCCGGCGGCCTGTTCGATCTCGGATGCCATGTCCGGCGGCAAGATGGGATGATCGATCGGGGCGGCGGGAACGTCGCCCCGGTTTCGTCGGTTCTGCTTCCGTAACAACAGGAGGCGAACCATGGGCTTTACCGCGAACCAGTGGGCGATCCTTGCCCTCGTCCTGATCCTCGGCTGGCTGATCGGCCTGCTCTCGCGCTCGGGCGGCGTGAAATGGCGCCGGGCCTATGAGGAGGAGCGCGTCGCCCGCCAGGCCGCCGAACGCCAGTCGATCGCGCATCGCGAACGCATCGCCGAACTCGAACGCCAGACCGCGCATCCGGTCGGCCCCGGCACCGCCGGCGCGATCGGCGCGGCCGCGGCAGGCCAGCGCGACGACCTCGCGCTGATCGCCGGCATCGGGCGCGACCGCGAGATCAGCCTCAACGACGCCGGCCTCTATCGCTATCGCCAGATCGAGGATCTCTCCACGGCCGACGCGGCGGCGCTGGAAGCGCGGCTCGGCCTGCGCGACGGCACCATCCGCCAAGAGGAATGGCGCGAACAGGCCGCAATGCTGCGCGGCAACGACCTCGATGCGCATCGCACCCGCTATGGCACGCCGGTCTGATTTCTATTTTATAGAAATGTTTTTCCCGATTTTTATCGGTTTTTTAGATCACCAATCGGCGACATGATGTGTCTGTAACGGCCAGCCATCGGGCACGGCCTTGTTGGAGACCCATCATGTCGCAGTCCGCCACGATCACCGCATCTTCCGCCCGTCCGCTTGCCGCGCCCGGCACCGCCGCGCTTCCCGCCATCGGCCGGACCGCAATGGCCGCGATCTTCCTGCTGAGCGGTTTCTCCAAGCTCGCCGCGCCGGCCGCGACGATCGCCTATATCCAGTCGGCCGGCCTGCCCTTCCCGCCAATCGCCTTCGCCGCCGCCGCCGCGACCGAGATATTGGGCGGGCTGGCCCTGGTGCTGGGCTTCCACGCCCGGATCACCGCGACGATCATGACGCTGTTCACGCTGGCGACCGCCTTCGCCTTCCACGACCATCTCGCCGACCAGAGCCAGTTCATCAACTTCTGGAAGAATATCGCGATGGCCGGCGGCCTGCTCCAGGTCGTGGCGTTCGGCGCCGGCGCCTACAGCCTCGACGCGCGGCGCTGAGCATCCTCCTCCGCCCCCGGCCCAAGCCGGAGGCGGGCGAGACGCCTTATTTCGGCTGGGCGGGCGGCGGCGATGCGATCGGGGCCGGGTCTTCCGCCGCGCCGATATCGTCGGCCGGCTTGGCCAGCGGCTCCGGGCCATGCTTGGCGCGCGCCGCAGCGCCGACCGGCTGGGCCGGCTTGTCGTCGGCCGGCGCCGGCGTGATCTTCATCGGCGCCGCCGCGATCAGCAGCGCCGCCGCCGCCAGGGCCATCACCATCTTCATGACTTCACCTTCAAGGCTGCCTGCGCCGCCGCGAGCCGCGCGATCGGCACCCGATAGGGCGAGGCGGAGACATAATCGAGCCCGGTCTTCTCGCAGAAGGCGATGCTCGCCGGATCGCCGCCATGTTCGCCGCAGATGCCGAGCTTGATGCCGGGGCGGGCCTTGCGGCCGCGCTCGGCGGCGATCTCGATCAGCTCGCCGACACCCTCGACGTCGAGGCTGACGAACGGATCCTTCGCATAGATGCCCTGCTCGACATAGGCGCCGAGGAAGCGCGCCGCGTCATCGCGCGAGACGCCGAGCGTGGTCTGGGTGAGGTCGTTGGTGCCGAACGAGAAGAAGGCGCCGACCTCGGCGATCTCGCCGGCCCGCAACGCGGCGCGCGGCAGCTCGATCATCGTGCCGACCAGATAGTCGAGCGTGCGGCCCTTCTCGGCGAACACCGCCTGGGCGGCGCCGTCGATCACCGCCTTCATCAGCTCCAGCTCGCGCGCGGTCGCGACCAGCGGCACCATCACCTCGGGGATCGGCGCCGCGCCGCTCTGCTCGGCGACGTCGCACGCCGCCTCGAAGATGGCGCGGGCCTGCATCTCGTAGATTTCGGGATAGGTGACGCCGAGCCGGCAACCGCGATGGCCGAGCATCGGGTTGAACTCGTGCAGCTCCGACGCGCGCTGCTTGAGCGCCTCGACCGACAGGCCGGTGGCGTTGGCGACCTCCTGGAACTCGGCCTCCTCATGCGGCAGGAATTCGTGCAGCGGCGGATCGAGCAGCCGGATCGTCACCGGCAGCCCGGCCATGATCGCGAAGATCGCGGCGAAATCGGCGCGCTGCTCGGGCAGCAGCTTGTCGAGCGCGGCACGGCGGCCCTTCTCGGTCTCGGCGAGGATCATCTGGCGCACCGCGGTGATCCGCCCCGCCTCGAAGAACATATGCTCGGTGCGGCACAGGCCGATGCCCTCGGCGCCGAAATCGCGCGCGGTCTGGCAATCGAGCGGGGTTTCGGCATTGGCGCGCACCTTGAGGCGGCGGACCTTGTCGGCCCACACCATCAGCGTGCCGAAATCGCCGGCCAGCTCGGGCTGCACCGTCGCCACCTCGCCGGCCATCACCTCGCCGGTCGAGCCGTCGATGGTGATGACGTCGCCTTCCTTGAACTCACGCGCCGAAGAACCGGAGCCGACGCGCATCCGCTTGGCCTTGCCCTCGATCGCGAGCGTGCCGGCGCCGGAGACGCAGGGGCGGCCCATGCCGCGCGCCACCACGGCGGCGTGGCTGGTCATGCCGCCGCGCGCGGTGAGGATACCCTTGGCGGCGTGCATCCCATGGATGTCCTCGGGCGAGGTCTCGACGCGGACCAGGATCACGCTGTCGCCGCGCTCGGCGCGCTGCTCGGCGGTCTCGGCGTCGAACACGATGAGGCCGGAGGCGGCGCCCGGCGAGGCCGGCAGGCCCTTGGCCACCACGTCGCGCGGGGCCTCGGGATCGAGCGTCGGGTGGAGCAGCTGGTCGAGCGCCAGCGGATCGACCCGGCCGATCGCCTCCTCCTCGGTGATCAGGCCTTCGCTCGCCATGTCGACCGCGATCTTGAGCGCCGCCTTGGCGGTGCGCTTGCCGGAGCGGGTCTGGAGCATCCAGAGCTTGCCCTCCTGCACGGTGAACTCGATGTCCTGCATGTCGCGATAATGCGTCTCGAGCAGGTCGAACACCTTGGCGAGCTCGGCATAGACGACCGGCATCGCCTCTTCCATCGACGGCGCCTTGGCGCCGGCCTCGTCCTTGGCGGCCTTGGTCAGATATTGCGGGGTGCGGATGCCGGCGACGACATCCTCGCCCTGGGCGTTGATCAGGAACTCGCCATAATAAGCCCGGTCGCCCTTGGAGGGATCGCGGGTGAAGGCCACGCCGGTCGCCGAGGTGTCGCCCATATTGCCGAACACCATCGCCTGCACGTTGACGGCGGTGCCCCAGCTGCCGGGAATGTCGTTGAGCCGGCGATAGACCTTGGCCCGCTCGGACTGCCACGAGCCGAACACCGCGCCGACCGCGCCCCAGAGCTGCTCATGCACGTCCTGCGGGAAGGGCTTGCCCCACTGATCCTCGACAAGGCCCTTATAGACCGTCACCAGCGCCTTCCAGTCGTCGGCGCTGAGGTCGGTGTCGAGATGGACGCCCTTGTCCTCCTTGGCGATCTCCAGCGCCTCCTCGAAGGCGCCATGATCGAGTTCGAGCACGACGTCCGAATACATCTGGATGAAGCGGCGATAGCTGTCCCACGCGAAGCGCTCGTCGCCCGAGCCCTGGGCCAGCCCCGCGACGGTCTCGTCGTTGAGGCCGAGGTTGAGCACCGTGTCCATCATCCCCGGCATCGACGCGCGCGCGCCGGAGCGCACCGAGACCAGCAGCGGGTTCACCGCATCGCCGAACAGCTTGCCGGTGATCCCCTCGATATGGGCGAGGCCCTCGGCCACCTCGGCGCGCACGCTGTCCGGGAAGGCGCCGCCCTCGTCATAATAGCGGGTACACATGGCGGTGGAGATGGTGAAGCCCGGCGGCACCGGCAGGCCGATCGAGGCCATCTCGGCGAGGTTGGCGCCCTTGCCGCCGAGCAGGTTGCGATCACCCGCCCCGCCATCCGATACGCCGCCGCCGAAGCGATAGACATATTGCGCACCATCCGTTTGCCCGGCCCCCTCCGCATCCGTGTTGAACTTGGCAGCGGAGAGGACAGTAGCCACGAATCTTATCCCTCGATTTTGGAGAAGTCCGCTACCTTGTGCATCGCAGCACGCAATTTTTCAAGCAATGCAAGCCGAGTGGAGCGTTTGATGTCCTCAGACGAATTCACGGTGACGTCTTCGAAGAAGGCATCAATTGTCGGACGAATTATTGACAACGCAGTCATCGCACCGGCGAAATCCTCGCTCTCGATTGCAGTTTCCGCGACCGGCAATTGCGTATCGAGCATTTCGGCGAGCGCGGCTTCGGCGGCATCGGGGGTGTAGGAGAAGCCGGCAAAGGGCGCGATCGCCGCGCCGCCCTTCTTGGCCTCGGCGCGCAGGATGTTGGCGGCGCGGCGATAGCCGGCGAGGAGGTTGGCCCCCTCCTCGGTCTCGACGAACGCCTGCAACGCCTTCACGCGGGCGAGCAGGCGGACGAGATCATCCTCGCCGCCGAGCGCGAACACCGCGTCGATCAGATCGTGGCGGACACCGGCTTCGCGCTGCTGGACCTTGAGGCGGTCGGCGAAGAAATCACCCAGACGTTTTTCAATGTGCTCGTAGAAGACTTTCTCGAACTTACTCAGATCGTCACCGCACGCTTGCAGCAGCACTCGCTCCAATCGGAAACGCAGAGCATTAATGAGAATGATAGAAATCACACCCAATGCGGCACGCCGGAGCGCAAAAGGATCTTTGGAGCCGGTAGGGACTTCGCCGATCAAGAAAAATTGAGCCAAACTATCCAGCTTGTCCGCCAGCGACACCGCGACCGTCACCGGCGCGGTCGGGACGTCGTCGCCCTGGCCGACCGGCTTGTAGTGATCGCGGATCGCGTCGGCGACCGCATCGGGCAGGCCTTCGGCGCGGGCATGATAGCCGCCCATCACGCCCTGCAATTCGGGGAACTCGCCGACCATCCCGGTGACGAGATCGGCCTTGCACAACTGCGCGGCGAGCTCCGCCTGGTTTGCCAATTCTTCCTTGTGCTCCTGCGAAAGCAGGAGCCCAGAGCCGGCTTGGGCTTCGTGGCCCTGGGTTCCTGCTTTCGCAGGAACACTGGATGGCACGATCCCCTCCTCCACCAGCCAGCGCGCCAGCTTCGCCACGCGCGCCACCTTGTCGGCGACGGTGCCGAGCTTTTCGTGGAAGACGATCTGGTTCAGCTTCTTCGCCTGATCCTCAAGCCGGATCTTGAGATCCTGCTCCCAGAAGAAGCGCGCATCGGCGAGCCGCGCGGCCAGCACCTTGGCGTTGCCGGCGACGATCGCCGCACCGCCGTCCGACGCAAGGATGTTCGCGGTACAGACGAAGGCGGGCGCGAGATGCCCCTCGCCATCGGTGCAGGCGAAATATTTCTGGTTGGTCCGCATGGTGAGCTGGATCACCTCGCGCGGCACCGCGAGGAACGCCGGATCGAAGGTGCCGAGCAGTGGCACCGGCCATTCGGTGAGCCCGGCATTCTCGTGGACCAGCCCGTCATCCTCGACCAGCACGAAGCCGGCGGTGGCGGCGGCCTCCTCGGCCTCCTCGCGCACGATCAGCCGGCGCTCGCGATGATCGACGATGACATGCGCGGCGCGCAGCGTCTCGGCATAGTCGGCGGCGCTGGCGATCGTCACCGGGCCGTCGTGCAGGAAGCGGTGCCCCGCCGTCGTCCGCCCGCTGGCGATGCCGGCGACCTCGATCGGCACGATCTCGTCGCCATAGAGCGCGACGAGGCCCTGCAACGGCCGCACCCAGCGCGGGCTCTCGGTGGAGGAGGACGCCGCGCCCCAGCGCATCGCCTTCGGCCATGGGAAGGCGCGGATCACCGCGGGGATCGCTTCCGCCAACACCTCGGCGGTCGGGCGGCCCGGCTTCTCGATGACCGCGAACAGCACGGCATTGCCCTTGGCGTCGGTGCGCTCGACCAGCTGCTCGCGGGTCAGCCCGGTCTTGCCGAGGAAGCCGGCGAGCGCCTGCGCCGGCGCGTCGGCGCGCGGGCCTTTCAGCTCTTCGGACACCGCCTCGGTCGCTGCCGGCAACCCCTTGGCGATCAGCGCCAGCCGGCGCGGCGTCACGAAGCTCTCGATATGGTGGGCCTTGAGGCCGGACTTGGCGAGTTCCGCCTCGAACAGCCGCGCGAGATCGGCGGACGCCTTCTCCTGCATCCGTGCCGGAATTTCCTCGGAGAGGATTTCGAGGAGAAAATCGCTCATGCCACCCACCCCGGAAACCGTGCTTCCCATTCGGGCGTGTTCTTCTCGATCCAGCTCGCGCACGCCCCCTTCGCCAGATCGCGGACGCGGCCGATATAGGCCTGCCGCTCGGCCACCGAGATCACGCCGCGCGCCTGCAGCAGGTTGAAGCTGTGGCTGGCCTTGATCGCCTGCTCATAGGCCGGCAGCGGCAGCTGCGCGTCGAGGCAGGACTGGCACTCGGCGGTCGCCTTGCGGAAGGCGTCGAACAGCGCCTCGGTGTTGGCGATCTCGAAGTTGTACTTCGACATCTGCTTCTCGTTTTCGAGGAAGACGTCGCCATAAGTGACGCCCTCATCGTTGAACTTGAGGTCATACACCCGGTCGACGCCCTGGATATACATGGCCAGCCGCTCCAGCCCGTAGGTCAGCTCGCCCAGCACCGGCTTGCAGTCATAGCCGCCGACCTGCTGGAAATAGGTGAACTGGGTCACCTCCATGCCGTCGCACCAGACCTCCCAGCCGAGCCCCCAGGCGCCCAAGGTGGGGCTTTCCCAGTCGTCCTCGACGAAGCGGATGTCGTGGAGCAGCGGATCGATGCCGATCGCCTTCAGCGAACCCAGATACAGCTCCTGGAGGTTCGGCGGCGACGGCTTCAGCACCACCTGATACTGGTAATAATGCTGGAGCCGGTTGGGGTTCTCGCCATAGCGGCCGTCGGTCGGCCGGCGCGAGGGCTGGACATAGGCCGCCTTCCACGGCTGCGGCCCGAGCGCGCGCAGCGTCGTCGCCGGATGGAAGGTGCCGGCCCCCATCTCCATGTCATAGGGCTGCAGGATCAGGCAGCCATGATCGCTCCAATAGTCATGGAGGGTGAGGATCAGGCGCTGGAAGCTCAGGGGTTCGGGCGTGTCGGACATGGCAGAGCCTCTGACGCAGCGCTTTGGCGCGGTCAAGCAAACGGCGCCTCCAGAGGACACTTGTACAGGACCAAGGCGGGTGTAGGACAGGCCCATGAGACTGACCCGCTTGCACGCTGTTTTCGCTGCCTTCCTCGCCCTGCTCCAGCCCGTCTTGCCCGCCGCCGCCGCGGCCCGCGCCGAAAGCGCGCGGGGCCACGCCGCCCATCCGGCGCTGTGGCGGCTCCAGAAGGGGCCCTCCACCATCTATCTGTTCGGCACCATCCACGCGCTGCCGCCGCATTTCGACTGGGAGACGCCGGCGATCCAGGCGGCGCTCACCAGCGCCGACCGGCTGGTGCTGGAGGCGGTGATCGATCAGGATCCGACCAAATCGGCCGCCGCCCTGTTCCGCATGGGCATGGCGCCCGGCCCGGTGCCGCCGCTCGCCGATCGGGTCGATCCGCAATATCGCGATCGCCTCGCCGCGATGGAGAAGAAGAGCGCGGTGCCCGCCGCCACGCTCGACAAGATGAAGACCTGGGCGGCCGGCTTGGTGCTGTTCGGCACCACCATCCAGACCCTCGGCGTCAGCTCGGCGGACGGGGTGGAGGAGCATCTCAAGGCCCAGTTCCGCGCCTCCGGCAAGCCGATCGAGGGGCTGGAGACGCTCGACCAGCAGCTCGGCTTCTTCGACACGATGAGCGAGGCGCAGCAGCGCGAGTTCCTGCAGGGCGTCACCGATCAGAATGCCGACGACGTCGCCGATTTCGGCAAGATGCTGGGCGCCTGGGCGCATGGCAACGAAAAGGGCATCGCGGCGAGCTTCGACAAGGACATGAAAAAGTCGGACGCGCTGCGCACCGTGCTGATCGCGCGCCGCAACGCCCATTGGGCGGACGCGCTGGTCGCCCGGCTGGCGATGCCCGGCACCCAGTTCGTCGCCGTCGGCGCCGGCCATCTGGTCGGCAGCGACTCGGTGCAGGCGATGCTGGCCAAGCTCGGCTACAAGGCGGTGCGGGTGGAATAAGCCACCACCGCTTGCCGAATCTCCCAATCTCCCCTATGCGCGCCCGCTTGCCGTGCAGGGTCATCCCTGGAGGCTTGTTCGGCATGAAACACTTGAACATTTGGAGATATGAGCGATGAGCGATCAGCTGACGCTGTCCGCAGAGCCGCGCGATCGGGCTGGCAAGGGAGCCTCCCGTCATCTGCGCCGCGAAGGACGCGTGCCCGCCGTGATCTACGGCGACAAGAAGGATCCGATCTCGATCAGCGTCAACGAGCGTGAGCTCGCCAAGCTGCTCGGCACCGGCCATTTCATGAACTCGGTGGTGATGATCGACGGCATCGACGCCACGATCCGCACGCTCCCCAAGGACGTGCAGTTCCACCCGGTTTCCGATCGCCCGCTCCATGTCGATTTCTTCCGCATCGGCGAGCACAGCACCGTTCACGTCAACGTGCCGCTGGTGTTCGAGAATGAGGAAGCCTCGCCGGGCATCAAGCGCGGCGGCGTGCTGTCGATCGTCCGTCACGAGGTCGAGCTGGTCGTCGATGCGGCCCAGATCCCCGACGAGATCAAGGTCGACCTGACCGGCATCGAAGTCGGCGATTCGATCCACATCTCGGCCGTGACGCTGCCCCAGGGCGCGCACTGGGCGATCGAGGATCGCGACTTCACCATCGCGACGATCACCGCCCCGTCGGCGCTGAAGTCGTCCGAAGGTGCCGCCGAGGGCGATGCCGAAGGCGCCGAGGCCTAAGCCTGTTCCCCGTCCGCGCGGCCCGGGTCGCGCGGACGGACTGCCTGCCAGGAGACCCATCGATGCAACTCTGGGTCGGGCTCGGCAATCCGGGCGCGCAATATGCGCTGCACCGCCACAATGTCGGCTTCATGGCGGCCGACGCCATCGCCGAGACCTATGATTTCTCGCCCGAGAAAAAGGGCTTCCACGGCTGGGTCCGCGAAGGCCGGGTCGGCACCGACAAGATCCTGCTGCTCAAGCCCGCCACCTTCATGAACGAGAGCGGCCGCGCCGTCGGCGACGCGCTGCGCTTCTACAAGCTCACCGAAGGCGACGTCACCGTCTTCCACGACGAGCTCGACCTGCTGCCGTTCAAGGTCAAGGTGAAGACCGGCGGCGGCACCGCTGGCCATAACGGCCTGCGCTCCACCGAGGCGCATATCGGCAACGCCTTCCGCCGGGTCCGGCTCGGCATCGGCCATCCCGGCCACAAGGATCGGGTGTCGGGCTATGTGCTGGGCAATTATGCCAAGGCCGAGATCGACCCGCTGGCCGACATGCTCGGCGCGATCGCCGCCGAGGCACCGCGGCTGGCCGCCGGCGACGATGCCCGCTTCATGAACGACGTGGCGCTCCGGCTCGCGGATTAGAACTTCGTCCGTGCTCCTGCGAACGCAGGAGCCCAGGTGAAAGCACTGCCACGTCTGAAGCCCTGGGCTCCTGCCTGCGCAGGAGCACGGATGGTCATGCCTTGCGTCTCGTCGCCGACCACATCGCCGCTTGCGCCGCCCCCGGCGCGGTATAGGCTGCGCCCCAGGGGGACAGCGGCATGACCAGCGAGACGGAACGACCCTTCGGCTTCTGGACCGCCACTGCGCTCGTCGTCGGCGGGATGATCGGCACCGGCATCTTCATGCTGCCGGCCAACATCGCGCCGTTCGGCTGGACCGGCCTGATCGCGTGGGGCGTCAGCATCGGCGGCGTGCTCGCCATCGCCTATGCGCTCGGCACATTGGCGATGGCGATGCCGGAGGAGACCGGCGCGGTCGCCATCACAAGCCGGGTGCTGGGCACCCTGCCCGGGGTGCTCAACGGCTGGAGCTACTGGGTGTCGTGCTGGGCGGCGAGCGCGATGCTGGCGCTGGGCGCGACCAGCTATTTGTCGGTGCTGGTGCCGGCGATCGCGACCACGCCGCTCGCCGGCGCGCTGACCGCGGTGGCGCTGCTCTGGCTGATCACCCTGCTCAACCTGGCCGGCGCGCGGATCGCCGGGCAGTTCCAGATGATCACGACGCTGCTCAAGCTGCTGCCGCTGCTCGCGGTCGTCGTCATCGTGGCGCTGCTCGCCATGTCCGGCCGCAGCCAGCTGCCGCCCCTCCCCGCGCCATCGACCGCGCTGAGCGGAATCGGCGCCGCGATCACGCTGACCATGTTCACGCTGGTCGGCTTCGAGGCGGCCGGCGTCGCCTCCGAGCGGGTCCGCGATCCGGGGCGCAATGTGATCCGCGCGACGATGGTCGGCACCGCCATCGCCGGGCTGCTCTATGTCGTGGTGAGCTGCGGCATCGTCTTCTCGCTGCCCACCGCCGCCGTCGCCGCCTCCAACGCGCCCGTCGCCCTGTTCATCGAGACCTTCTGGGGCCATGGCCCCGCATTGCTGGTCGCCGCCTTCGCGGTGATCTCGGCGGTCGGCGCGCTCAACTGCTGGATCCTGATCCAGAGCGAGGTGCCGCTCGGCATGGCCCGCGCCGGGCTGCTGCCGCGCTGGTTCGGCAGGGTCTCGGCGCAGGACGTGCCGGTGCGGACGCTGCTGCTGTCGACCGCGCTCGCCAGCCTGCTGGTGCTGTGCAATGCCAGCAAGTCGCTCGGCGGCATCTTCACCTTCATGGCGCTGCTGACCACCTCGACGGCCCTGTGGTTCTATCTCGCCCTCTGCGTCGCCGCGCTGGTGCGGCGGGTGGCGATGCCCGCCGCCGCGATCGGCCTGCCCTTCACCTTATGGGCGATGTGGGGGGCCGGCATCGCGGTCAGCGCGCTCGGCCTCGCGCTGACGCTGACCGCGCTGCCGCTCTACTGGCTGCGCCCGCGCGGCGCGTCCGGGGCGGGCCGCGCCGATCGCCGCCCCCCGGCGCCCCCACCTATTGCCGCGTAGCCTCCCCCATCATCGCCTGGGACGGGCTGAGCCCCTGCTGGGTCAGGAAATCGTTGAGCCCGGCGACCAGCCCCTGCGCCGCCGGGCCGGTCAGCGCGAGCCGCGCGACGACGATCCGCTCGACCAGCGGCGGGGTATGGCTGTGATCGCACCGCGCGCTCTCCAGCGTCACCACGAACATGCCATGGAAATTGGCGCAGCCGGCGATGCCGGTGACGAACACCTCACCCAGCAGGCTGTTGTCGATGAGCGGCACCTGCGGCGGGGTCGCCGGCTTGATGGGAACATATTGCATGGGCATGTCCTTTCGGGGGAAGAGCGGACGGCGTGACCCCGCCGGTCGAGCCCGGCTGGTCGGGCGGCGGTGCCACCGGTCGCAGCAGGGTCCACATCACCCAGCCGATCATCGGCCTGTCCGGGTATCGATCGGCGCCGGGCCGATCGGATGAGGCGGGAGGTCCGTCACGTCGACTGTTGTAGATATGCAACATGTCAATAAAATTTCGCGACATTGCAGCGGCACATCTCGATCGAAATGTTCGGGCCGCGCGGCGCCCGCCCGGCTGCCCGATGCCGGCATCCCGCCCGGTCGCCGCCGCGTCATCACGCCACCGCTGGCCTAACCGGCCGCCAGCCGCTATTGGGCCGCACGACCGGGCGCCACGCCCTTCCGAAGCACGATCAAGGTACGCACATCATGGGTTTCCGCTGCGGCATCGTCGGCCTGCCTAACGTCGGCAAGTCGACCCTCTTCAACGCGCTGACCGAGACGGCCGCGGCCCAGGCCGCCAACTATCCCTTCTGCACGATCGAGCCGAATGTCGGCCAGGTCGCGGTGCCCGATCCGCGCGCCGACAAGCTCGCCGCCATCGCCGGCTCGGCCAAGATCATCGAGACCCAGCTCGGCTTCGTCGACATCGCCGGGCTGGTGCGCGGCGCGTCGAAGGGCGAAGGGCTCGGCAACCAGTTCCTCGCCAACATCCGCGAAGTCGATGCGATCATCCATGTGCTGCGCTGCTTCGAGGGCGAAGTCACCCATGTCGAGGGCAAGGTCGATCCGATCGCCGATGCCGAGACGGTCGAGACCGAGCTGATGCTCTCCGATCTCGAGAGCCTGGAACGCCGCGTGCCCAACCTCGCCAAGAAGGGGATGCAGGGCGACAAGGACGCCAAGGCGCAGGCGGCCGTGCTGGCGCCGGTGCTCGATCTGCTGCGCGAGGGCAAGCCCGCCCGCCTCGGCCGGCCCAAGGCCGATCCGGAAGAGATCGCGATCTTCGAGCAGGCGCAGCTGCTGACCGGCAAGCCGGTGCTCTATGTCTGCAATGTCGAGGAAGGCTCGGCGGCGGACGGCAATGCGCTTTCCGCCCGCGTGTTCGAGAAGGCGGCGGCCGAGGGCGCCGTCGCGGTCGTCGTGTCGGCCGCGATCGAGGCCGAGATCGCCACCATGGCGCAGGAGGATCGCGGCGAGTTCCTGTCCGACCTCGGCCTCACCGAGACCGGCCTCGCCCGCGTGATCCGCGCCGGCTACGAACTGCTCGACCTGATCACCTTCTTCACCTGCGGCCCCAAGGAGACGCGGGCGTGGACGCTGGCCAAGGGCAGCAAGGCCCCGCAGGCGGCGGGCGTGATCCATTCCGATTTCGAGCGCGGCTTCATCCGCGCCGAGACGATCGCCTATGACGACTATGTCGCCTTCGGCGGCGAGACCGGCGCGCGCGACAACGGCAAGCTGCGCTCCGAAGGCAAGGACTATGTCGTCCACGACGGCGACGTCCTGCTGTTCCGCTTCAACGTCTGACGGCCGGGGCGGCCGGCGCGCCGCCCCTCTCCCTCCCGCCGGTTGGGCACTCCGTTGCGATCTGCTACGCAGGGGCAAAAGGAGAGAGACATGCCCTATCTGGAGGATTTCGCGGTCGGCGACACGCGCGCGTTCGGCCGCTACGAGGTGACCCGCGACGAGGTGCTCGATTTCGCGCGGCGCTGGGATCCGCAGCCCTTCCACCTCTCGGACGAGGGCGCCGCCGACACCCATTTCGGCACGCTCTCGGCGAGCGGCTGGCACACTGCCGCGATGACCATGGCGATGACCGTCGCCGAGCAGGGCAAGACCGACGGCGGCAGCCTCGGCGCCGCCGGGATCGACAATCTGCGCTGGCTGAAACCCGTCCGCCCCGGCGACGTGCTGCGCGTCGAGAGCGAGGTGATCGAGGTCCGCCCCTCCGAGAAACGCCCCGGCATGGGATCGGTGCGCAGCCGGGTGACGGTGCTCAACGACCATGACGAGCCGGTGATGCGGTTCGAGCCGATCGCGCTGTATCGGACGCGCGCGCTGTAGCGGCGCGCAAGCTCTGCCGAAGCACCGCCGACTATTCGCATGATCGAACAGGGAAACCGATTGCGATTGAGGCGTTACGGCCCCGTCATGAGGGAGATTGAAATGAAGAACAAGTTCGCGCTGCTTGCCATGCTGGCGATGACCGCCGCCCCGGCGGTGATGCCCACCGCTGCGAATGCGCGGGATTATCATCGTGGCTATCATCATAGCTATCATGGTCGCGGCGGCTATTATCGCCATCGCTGCGGCGGCGGCAACGGCGCGGTCGGCACGATCGCCGGCGGCGTCGGCGGCGCGCTGATCGGCAATGCGCTGGGCGGCGGCACGCTCGGCACGGTGGCCGGCGGCGTCGGCGGCGGCCTGCTCGGCCGTCATCTCGACAAGACCCACACCCGCCATCGCCGCGGCTGCTGATCGCGCCGGAGATCGTCCATCCGTCCATGCCCCTCCCGTCGCACCGGGAGGGGCATAAAATGGCGGGACAAGATGGCGGCCGCCGCCTGCCGCCGGCCCCTTCCCCCGATCGCCGTCATCGCGACGGGCCGGTCGACCGCGCCCGGATCAGGCGCCCCGGATCAGGCGCCCCGGATCAACCAGACGAGGCCCCGCGCCCGACATAGTCCCGCGAGAATGCCCGGCCGGCCAGCCACGTCGTCGCCGCGCTGCGCGAGATGAAGAAGCCGTGGAAGCGCGCCTCGAGCACGCGGCGCATCTGCATCTTGGCCAGGCTGTTGGGCACCAGCATGGCGATCGCGTCGCCATCGCGATACAGGCCCAGCGTCGCGGTCGCGATCAGCTGGGCGACGTCCGCTTTCTGAACGCCGCTTTCGGTCATGTCGACGAACGCCGACACCGGCAGGCCGGCGGCATGAATGCGCCGGATGATCTGCTTCCAGTCGTCGAAGAAGGCGGTGGCTTGCGGGAACGACCAGAAGCCGTTGCCATAGACGCATATCTTGCCGGTGCCGACGTCGAACTGGACCGACATCTCGCCGGCCATGCCCGGCTCCTGATTGATATGCTCTCGCTTTTCCACAATGGACTCTACTGGTTCGGCAACGCTCCACCACGCTTTGCGGAAGGCCGTTAACAGAGTCCCCGGCCGCCTTCGCGGCGGCGGGATTTTGCGACTAAAGTTATGGTGCGGAGCAGTTTCCTGCGCGTCCGCCGACGCGCGCGGCGGGTCGGGGACGCCGCCGCCGTCGCGCTCAGTCGCCTTCGAACGCCACTAGGGTCGTCACCGCCACACCCTCGGCGCGGAGCCTGTCGGCGCCGCCGAGATCGGGCAGGTCGATCACGAAATGGGCACCGATCACCTCGGCACCGGCCTGGCGGAGCAGCCGGACGGCGGCGAGCGCGGTGCCGCCGGTGGCGATGAGATCGTCGACCAGCAGCACCCTCTGGCCGGGGACGCACGCATCCTCATGCATCACCACCCGGTCGGTGCCATATTCCAGCGTGTAGTCGACCCCGATGGTGGCGCCGGGCAGCTTGCCGTCCTTGCGGATCAGGACGAGGCCCTTGCCCATGTGCGCGGCCAGCGCCGACGAGAAGATGAAGCCGCGCGCCTCGATCCCGGCGATCAGGTCGATGCCGTCCGGCGCCGCCGCCGCCAGCCGCTCGATCGAGGCCTGGAAGCCCTTCGCGTCGAGCAGCAGCGTGGTGATGTCGCGGAACTGGATGCCCGGCTTGGGGAAATCCGGGATGGTGCGGATGAGCGCGGCGAGATCGGCGTTGGCGGTGGCGGCGGTGATGGCGCTGGTCATGGCGCGCCTCCTCGCAGGATGGGCCGCGAAATTCAATCCTCCGTGCCCCGCGCGCCCGCTCAGTGCGTCTTGCCGTGCCAGATGTTGCGGTAGGCGCCGAACGCCAGCAGCGTCGCCAGGATCAGATAGGCGACCACCGCCACGCCGGTGCGCTTGCGATCCTCCATCTTCGGTTCCGCCGCCCACATCAGGAAGGCGGAGACGTCCTCGGCCATCTGCTCGCGGGTGGCCTTGGTGCCGTCCGCATAGGCGACCTGATCGTCGGCGACGAGCGGCGGCGGCATCGCGATGTTGAGATTGGCGAAATAGGGATTGAAATGGAGCCCCGGCGGCGTGGTGAAATCGGGGAAGGCCGTCTTCAGCGCCGGCGGCACGTCCCGATAGCCGGTGACGAGCGAGGCGATATAGGCCGGGCCGCCCTCGCGCGCCTTGGCGAGCAGGCTCATGTCCGGCGGCAGCGCATTGTTGTTGGCCGCGCGCGCCGCGATCTCGTTGGGATAGGGGCTGGGGATCGTGTCCGACGGCAGCGACTTGCGGGTGGCCGGCTCGCCGGTATCGGGGTTGAGCGACGGCGTCTCGATCGCCCAGCCCTTGGCCAGCGCCTTCACCTCCGGCTTGGAGAAGCCGATCCCGCCGAGATCGCGGAACGCCACCAGCCGCATCGAATGGCAGGCCGAGCAGACCTCCTTATAGACCTGGAAGCCGCGCTGGAGCTGCTGGTTGTCGTAGCGGCCGAACGGCCCGTCGAAGCTGTAATGGATCGCGCGCGGGGCGCGGTGGAACGCCTCGGCGGCGCTCGGCACCACCGGCGTGTGGGGGGTCGTCAGCACCGCCCAGAGCAAGGCGCAGACGAAGGCGAGGCCAACCAGCGGCGCGATCAGCGGGGCGAAAAAGCGGAGCATCAGCGGTTCCTCTCCCGGCGATCAGGCGGCGGTGGATGCGGCTGCGACGGCAGCCGGCGGCCCGAGCACCGCCTCGGTGATCGAGTTCGGCAACGGCAGCGGCGTCTCGATCCGCGAGATCAGCGGGATGAGGATCAGGAAGTGGGTGAAATAATAGCCCGCGCACAGCTGGCTGAGCAGCACCACCGTCGGCGTCACCTCGGCCTGGCCGAGATAGCCGAGCGCCAGCACGTCGAGCACCAGCAGCCAGAACAGCTTCTGGTAGATCGGCCGGTAATTGGCCGAGCGGATCGGCGAGCGATCGATCCACGGCAGGAAGAACAGCAGCAGGATCGCCCCGAACATCGCCATCACCCCCCACAGCTTGGCGTCGATGCCGAGGAAATTGCCGGTGAAGGATTTGAGGATCGCGTAGAAGGGCAGGAAATACCATTCGGGCACGATATGCGCCGGCGTCGAGAGCGGATTGGCCGGGATATAATTGTCCGGATGGCCGAGCGCGTTCGGCGCGAAGAACAGCAGCAGCGAGAAGAGGATCAGGAACAGGCCGAGCCCGAAGCCGTCCTTGGCGGTGTAATAGGGATGGAAGGGCACGGTATCCTGCGGCCCCTTCACGTCCACCCCGGTCGGGTTGTTGGAGCCCGGAATGTGCAGCGCCCAGATGTGCAGGATGATCACCGCCGCGATGATGAACGGCAGCAGATAGTGGAGCGAGAAGAAGCGGTTGAGCGTCGCGTCGTCGGGCGCGAAGCCGCCGAGCAGCCAGGTGTGGATCGGGCCGCCGATCAGCGGGATGGCGGAGAAGAAGCCGGTGATCACCTGCGCCCCCCAGAAGCTCATCTGCCCCCAGGGCAGCACATAGCCCATGAAGGCGGTGGCCATCATCAGCAGGAAGATCACCACGCCGAGCAGCCACACCATCTCGCGCGGGGCCTTGTACGATCCGTAATAGAGACCGCGGAAGATGTGCAGATAGACGACGATGAAGAACATGCTGGCGCCGTTGGCGTGGGCGTAGCGCAGCAGCCAGCCCGCATTGACGTCGCGCATGATATGCTCGGTGCTGTCGAACGCCACGCTGGTGCTGGCGGCATAATGCATCGCCAGGATCACCCCGGTGACGATCTGGATCAGCAAGGCGGCGCCGGCCAGCGCGCCGAAATTCCAGAAATAGTTGAGGTTGCGCGGCACCGGATAGCCCGCCCCGACCGCATGGTAGACGAGCCGCGGCAGCGGCAGCCTCTCGTCCATCCAGCGCATCACGGGGTGTTTCGGCGCGTAATGCGCGGCCCAGGGGAAGCTCATGATCGTGTCACCTCAACCGATCTGGACACTGTTGGCGGATGTGAAGCTGTAGTCGGGCACAGCCAGGTTCCTGGGTGCCGGCCCGGCGCGGATGCGGCCGGCGGTATCATATTGCGAACCGTGGCACGGGCAGAAATAGCCGCCATATTGGCCCCTGTCCTCGCCCGGCGTGATGCCGAGCGGGACGCAGCCGAGATGGGTGCAGACCGCCATCGTGATCAGCCAATTCTCCTTGCCGGGCTTGGTCCGTTGGTCGAGCGTCTGCGGATCGCGCAGGCTCGCGATCGGCACCGCCTTGGCCTCGGCGATTTCGGCGGGGGTAAGATAGCGCACGAACACCGGCTGCTTGCGCCACGCCACCTTGATGCCGGAGCCCGCCGCGATCTTCGACAGATCGACCTCGATCGAGGCCAGCGCCAGCACGTCGGCGGACGGGTTCATCTGGTTGACCAGCGGGATCAGCACGGTGGCGGCGCCGACACCGGCGAAGCTGACCGCGGCGATGTTGAGGAAGTCGCGGCGGCGGGGGCCATCCCCCGCTGCGGGACCGGCGGCGTCGACCGGCGGGCGATGACCGGGCTCCAGCTCTGTCTCGACAATCGCCATGCTCTCGGCCCCTCGCAGTTTATGGTCTCATAGCCGGGGAGCGACCTGGCACAAGCAACAGCGTGGGCATCCCCGTTCAGACCTAAATGCGCCCGTTATGGTCCAGGCTACACGGCGCGATTAATAGCGTCCCGAACGGGGTTTTGCCAATCACGATTTGCGATGCTTGCAGAGCATGGGCCTAATGGCCTAGCCCGCACCGCCATGCGGATCGCCCTCCATCAGCCCGAGATCGCCGGCAATGTCGGCACGATCCTGCGGCTCGGCGCCTGCCTCGGGCTGGCGGTCGACGTGATCGAGCCGTGCGGCTTCGCCTTTTCCGATCGCGCGCTGGCACGCGCCGGCATGGATTATGCGACGCGCGCCATCGTCACCCGCCATGCCGACTGGGCGGCGTTCCGGGCGGCGCAGCGCGATCCGGCGCGGCTGGTGCTGTTCACCACCGCCGGCGATCTCCGCCTGCCCGATGTCGCGTTCACGGCCGATGACGTGCTGCTGTTCGGATCGGAGGGTTCGGGCGCCCCGCCTTATGTCCATGACGCGGCGACCTTGCGCGTCCGCATCCCGATCGCGGCGGATGCCCGATCGCTCAACCTCGCCACCGCCTGCGCGATCGTCGCGGGCGAGGCGCTCAGACAGACCGGAGGCTGGCCGACATGATCGCGCTGGACGAGCAACAACAGGCGGCGCGCACCTGGTTCGAGGCGCTGCGGACCCGCATCTGCACGGCGTTCGAGGCGATCGAGCGCGAGGCCGGATCGGATGCCGTCTTCGACTATACGCCGTGGCCGCGCACCGATCCCTCGGGCGAGGATGGCGGCGGCGGCGTGCGCGGGGTGATGAAGGGGCGCGTGTTCGAGAAGGTCGGCGTCAACGTCTCCACCGTCGGCGGCCGCTTCGAGGGCGAGTTCGCCCGGTCGATCCACGGCGCCGGCGACGATCCGCGCTTCTTCGCCACCGGCATCAGCCTGGTCGCGCACATGGCCAACCCGCATGTGCCCGCCGTCCACATGAACACCCGCTTCCTCGTCACCACCAAGCGCTGGTTCGGCGGCGGCGCCGATCTCAACCCGCCGCTGCCCGATGCCGACGACAGCGCGGACTTCCACGCCGCCTTCGCCGCCGCCTGCGACGCCCATGCGCCGATCGCCGACTATCCGCGCTTCCGCCAATGGGCGGAGGAGTATTTCTTCATCCCCCATCGCGGCGTGCAGCGCGGCGTCGGCGGCATCTTCTACGATCATCTCGAGGCCGAGGGGGCGGCGTTCGATCCCGCCTTCGCCTTCACCCGCGACGTCGGCGAGGCGTTCCTCGCCGTCTATCCGCAGATCGTCCGCCGCCGCATGGGCCTGCCCTTCACCGCCGAGGAGGAGCGGCGGATGCTCGCCTGGCGCGGGCGCTATGCCGAGTTCAACCTGGTCTATGATCGCGGCACCACCTTCGGGCTCAAGACCGGCGGCAATGTCGAGGCGATCCTGATGAGCCTGCCGCCGCGGGCGATCTGGGAATGAGCCTGATCCCCGTCGCGCCGGGCGAGATCGCCACCATCGTGACGTCGCTGGAGATGCGCGAACGCCCCAGGGCGCGCGCGCTGACGCCCTCGAAGCTGCGGCTCGATCGCTGGCGGGCGCCGTCGTCCGATCGCTACCGGGCGCTGTTCCGCCGCGTCGGCGAGCCGTGGCTGTGGTTTTCCCGGCTGGTCATGGACGATGCGACGCTCGATGCGATCACCCATGATCCGGCGGTGGAGATCTACGCCGTCACCGATCCGCGCGGGATCGAGATCGGCCTGCTCGAACTCGATTTCCGACAGGCCGGCGCTGCCGAAATCAGCTATTTCGGCCTCGTGCCCGAACTCACCGGGCGGGGCGAAGGGCGCTGGCTGATGGGCCATGCGCTGGCGCTGGCGTGGCGCAAGCAGGAAGGGCGCGCCGACGTCGCGCGCGTCTGGGTCCACACCTGCACGCTCGATCATCCGCGCGCGCTCGGCTTCTACCGGGCGCAGGGCTTCATGCCCTATGCGCGCGCGATCGAGACCTTCACCGATCCCCGCATCCTCGGCCTGTTGCCGATCGACGCCGCCCCGCACATCCCGCTGCTGGGCGGCGCGTGAACGGCAGTTGCTGGTAGCGGGAGCGGGTCAGGGCCGCCCGATCACTGGTCCCTGATCGCCGCCACCGCCGCACTGACCATCTTGCGGTAGAGCAGCGCGACATACACCGTCCACAGCGTCACGATCGCCGCCGCGACGACGCTGCCGACGAGCGTCGCCAGCAGATCGGTCAGCGCGGTGGCGCCGGTGGCGCGGCCGATCAGCTCGAAGATCGCGCGCGCCGGCAGCATCAGCACCGACATCACGAGGAACTGGCTGATCCACGCCACGATGCGCAGCAGCAGCATCTGCGGCGCCAGCCCGCGGGTCAGCGCCAGCGTCGCCCGCACCGTCGCCCAGCCATTGACCCGGCTCGTCGCGATCGCCGCCCACACTGGCAGCAACCGCATCGCCAGCCACGCCAGCCCGACCAGCACCAGCAGATAGGCGAGCAGGAAGGCCGCGCCGGCCTTGCCCGTCACCGAGGATTCGATGCCGGCGACGATGCCCACCGGGATCGACGCCAGCACCACCGCGCCGAAGGCGAGCAGCGCCACCGCGATCCCCGCCGGCATCCGCGACACGCCGGTCTGCAACGCCTCGCGCACGCTGATCCCGGCGCGCGCCGTCAGCGCCGTGATCGACAGCGTGCCGAGCAGGCTGAACAGCGCATGGGGGATGATCCACGCCATCCACGGCCCGACCGCGACGGCGCCGTCGACGACCAGCTTGGTCGGCATCACCAGATCCAGCACGACCAGCGGCAGGCCGAAGCAGAGCACGGCCAGCGGCGCCAGCAGCGCGACCTCCGCCTTGCAGAAGGCGAACGCCTCTTCCCACACCGCGCCCAGCGAAATCTTGGTTCTTTCGATCATCCCCCTCCTCTAGCAGAGCATGGCGCGTCGCCAAGCCGCTTGATCGCCGGCCCATGCCACGCCATCTGCGGGGGCGACATGCTGAGCGACGATATCGAATGGCGGGTTTCGCCAAGCCCGATCCCCTATCCCGAGGCGCTGGCCGAGATGGAGGCGCGCGCCACCGCCGTGCGTGCCGGCACCGCGCGCGAACTGGTATGGCTGCTGGAGCATCCGCCGCTCTACACCGCCGGCACCAGCGCGGTCGCCACCGACCTGATCGCGCCCGATCGCTTCCCGGTCTATCCGGCCGGGCGCGGCGGCAAATACACCTATCACGGCCCCGGCCAGCGGGTCGGCTATCTGGTGCTCGATCTCGACAAGCGCGGGCGCGACGTGCGCTGCTTCGTCCACCGGCTGGAGGCCTGGCTGATCGGCGCGCTCGCCGAACTCGGCGTCGAGGCGTGGATCGCGGACGGCCGCGTCGGCGTATGGACCGCCTATCGCGGGCAGGAGGCCAAGATCGGCGCGATCGGGGTGCGGGTGCGCCGCTGGGTGACGCTCCACGGCTTCGCGGTGAACGTCGCGCCCGACCTCAGCCATTTCGGCGGCATCGTGCCCTGCGGCCTGCCCGACTATCCGGTGACCAGCCTCGCCCAGCTGGGAAAGGTTGCCGACCTGAAACAGTTTGACGACGCCCTGCAAAGCGGGTTTGAGAGCTTCCTGTCCGGCCTGACCAACGCCTGATTGCAGGCCGACGGGGGGTTGCACGATCGGATTCAGCGGGGTGCCCGGCCGCAAGCCGGTGCCCCGATCTTTGCCAGGAGCCCTATATGCGCAATATTCTCAAGACCCTGACCGCCACCTCGCTGGTCGTCGGCGGCGCCCTGTTGGTCGCGGCCTGCGGCCATAGCGACAACACCGCCACCACCGACACCAACATGTCCAACATGGACACGATGGACAGCAGCAGCGGCATGACCAACGACGCGAGCGCGATGGACGCCACCGCCAACGACGCCGCGACCGGCGGCAACGCCACCGGCAACGCGATGTGATCGCACGGGCACCGTCCTGCGGGACGGCGCCCGCCACGCGCAGGAAGGGCCGCCCGGGCGACCGGGCGGCCCTTTTTGCGTCAGGACGAATCGAATTCGCGCCGTTTTGCAGGACGTTGCAGCGCAGCATGGGCCGCCGCATCTTGCGGTCGGCCTCGGAATGATTAAGGCTGCGTGCAGGCGGCAAGCCGTTGAATGGCGCGCATAGGGCACCCCGGTCGGGGTCTTTCGGAGAGAATAAGATGAGGGTTCGTTCGCGCCGGGTCACGGTGGCGCTGATGTCTATCGCAGGGCTGTTGTCCGCCCCTGCCTCCGCCCAGCTCTACTGGAAATCGCCCCATTTCGCCGGTGCGCCCGTCACCGGCCCGGAACTCGGCGTGATGATCCCGCTGCCCGGCGCCACCGCCGCCGAGGTCGATGCCGAGATCGTGTGGACGACGCGCGCGGGGCTCAACTTCGCGGCCCTGCAATGCCAGTTCGCGCCGTCGCTGATGACCGTCTCCAACTATAACGCGATGCTGACCCATCACGCCAAGGAGCTGGCGACGAACTACAAGACGCTGCAGGGCTATTTCAAGCGCACCGCCGCCAAGGGTTCCAGCGTCAACGCGATCAACGCCGCGTTCGATAATTTCAACACCCGCACCTATAGCAGCTTCTCGACCGTCTATGCCCAGCGCGGCTTCTGCCAGGACGCCTCCAACATCGGCCAGGCCGCGCTGATGGCGCCCAAGGGCTCGTTCAAGCTGATCGCCCGCGATCGCCTGCGCGAGCTGCGCAACAGCCTGAAGCCGGCCGGCGATCTGGAAAGCAACATCGCCCCGCCGATCCAGATGGTCGATCCCGAGGTGCCGGCCTTCCCGCCCGCCTGCTTCGACAAGAATGGCGAGCTCAAGAAGAAGTGCATGAGCCGCGGCTGACCGCGACGATCCCCGCCCCGTCGAGACGGGGCGGGGCGGGGCGTTTCAGCGGATGCCGAGCAGCTTGTGGGTCTGGACCGAGAGCCGCCAGGCCGGATGATCGACGACATGGCGGATCGCCGCCTCGCGCGATTCGTCGCGTGCCGGGCTGTCGAGCGGCTGGATCAGGAAATGGTCGAAATCCCATGCCTCCAGCGCGTCCGGGTCGATCCCCGGCTGCGGCCAGACCAGCTTCAGCTCATTGCCCGAGCGCTGGACGACCGCGCTGCCCGCCTTGGGGCTCACCGTGATCCAGTCGATGCTGCGCGGCACCGGCAGCGTGCCGTTGGTCTCGATCGCGATCTCGAACCCGGCGGCGTGGAGCGCGTCGATCAGCGCCTCGGTGACCTGGAGCATCGGCTCGCCGCCGGTGATCACCACCAGCCGTCGCCCGCCGACCGCGCCCCATTTCGCCGCCACCGCCGCCGCCAGCGCCGCGGCATCCGCGAAGCGGCCGCCGCCATCGCCGTCGATGCCGACGAAATCGGTGTCGCAGAAGGTGCAGATCGCGCTCGCCCGGTCCTGCTCGCGGCCTGACCATAAATTGCAGCCGGCGAAGCGCAGGAAGACCGCGCGGCGGCCGGCATTGATCCCCTCGCCCTGGAGCGTGAGGAACATCTCCTTGACCGCGAAGCTCATGGCAGGACGGCGTAGGAGGTCGGGTCCGGCAGGCCCGCCTCCTCGAAACCCTTGTGACGGAGCCGGCAGCTGTCGCACAGCCCGCAATGGTCGCCGCCCTGCGGATCGTAGCAGGACCAGCTCATCCCGGCATCCAGCCCGAGCCGATCGGCCTCGCGCGCGATATCGGCCTTGGTCATGTGCTGGAGCGGCGCGTGGACCTGGAAGCGATCGCCCTCGACGCCGGCCTTGGTGGCCCGCGCCGCGAGCGTCTCGAACGCCTCGACGAATTCCGGCCGGCAATCGGGATAGCCCGAATAATCGAGCGCGTTGATGCCGAGGAACAGGTCGCGCGCGCCGGTCGCCTCCGCCCAGCCGAGCGCCAGCGACAGGAAGATGGTGTTGCGCGCCGGCACATAGGTGCTGGGAATGCCGGGCTGCACGCCCTCCTTCGGCACGTCGATGTCGTCGGTCAGCGAGGAGCCGCCGAAGGCGCGCAGATCGATCGGCAGCACGACATGGCGATCGACCTCGAGCGCGGCGGCGATGCGGCGCGCCGAGGCCAGCTCGACCAGATGGCGCTGATTATAGTTCACGGTGAGCGCGAGGACACCATAGCCCGCCTCCTTGGCGAGCCCTGCGGTGACCATCGAATCGAGCCCGCCCGAGAGCAGGACGACGGCCTGGCGGCGGCCGGAGCGGTGAAGGTCTGTCATGGTCCTGCGCTACTCGCGCTCTTTGGCAGGGGCAAGCGCCCAAAAAGAGGGGGCCGCCCATTGCGGAGCGGCCCAGTTGGCCCCGTCAAGGGCCGGATCAGGGAGATCGCGCCGCCGCCATCCTCGGCAGCACGCCCCCTCGCTACACCCGATCCCGTCAACATCCGCTTAACGGGACGGGCGCGGCTTCCTCCTCAGGCCGGCAGCGCGACCGGGAAGCTCTTCGCGCAGAATTCGCAATCGACATGGACGAAGCCATCGGCGTCGGCCATCGCGACGCGCTCCTCGGGCGGGAAGCGGGCGATCACCGTCTGGATGTGCGCGGCCGAGCAGCGGCAGCCGCGCGACAGCGAGGCGATCGGCAGCAGCCGCACCTCCTCCTCCTCGTGGAACAGCCGCCACAGCAGATCGTCGAGCGGCAGGCCCGCATCGGTCAGCTCGGCGGGGCTGACCGTCTGGGCCAGCGCCTCGACATGCTGCCATTCGGGATGATCGAGCCGGGTGTGGAGGCGCTCGCGCCCCTCCTCGCCCTCGGGCAGGTGCTGGACGAGCAGGCCGCCGGCGACGTGGCGGCCATCGGGCAGCGTCGTCACCGCGGCGCGGACGATGCTCGGTATCTGTTCGGACTGGGCGAAATAATGCTGGGCGGCATCGGCCAGCGAGCCGCCCTCCAGCGGCACGATGCCCTGATAGCGCTCGCCGCTGCTATGGCCGGGCAGCGGCGCCTGGTCGAAGGTGATCGCCAGATAGCCCTTGCCGAACAGCCCGAACAGCGAGGGATCGGCCGGCGCCTCGGCCAGCTTGTCGGCATCGTAGCGCAGATAGCCGCGCATCGCGCCGTTGCGATAATCGGCAACGAGCAGGTCGATCACCCCGCCCTCGGTCTGCGCCTGGAGGGTGAGCTGGCCCTCCTCATGCTTCAGCGTCGAGCCGAGCAGCGCCGCCAGCACCAGCGCCTCGGCCAGCACGCGGGCCAGCACCGGCGGATAGGCGTGGGCGGCGAGGATGGTGTCGAGCGCCGGCCCCAGCCGCACGACGCGGCCACGGGCATGGCGGGTGGCGATGGTGAAGCCGAGCGCGGTGTCGCACGGGCGGGTGGCGGTGTCAGTCATCAATCGATTATCCCCGGAACCTTAGCCCGTTCGCACCGAGCCCGTCGAAGTGCGTGCCACAAGCGCCACGCTCGCAGCACGTCCTTCGACAGGCTCAGGACGAACGGGGAAGGAAGTTGGCAGACATATCGGAAGCGCGTGCCCCGATGTCCACCCCGGCCCCTACAGCTTGCCGAAGCACCACAGCAGCACCGACTTCTGGGCGTGGAGGCGGTTCTCCGCCTCGTCCCAGATCGCCGACTGCGGGCCGTCGATCACCGCGTCCACCACCTCCTCGCCGCGATGCGCGGGGAGGCAGTGCAGGAAGGTGCCGTTCGGCTTGGCCTTGGCCATCAGCTCGATGGTGACCTGATAGGGCATCATCGCCGCGAGCTTGGCCTCGGCGTGGCTCTGGCCCATCGAGATCCAGGTGTCGGTGACGACGATGTCGGCGCCCTGCACCGCATCTGCCGCATCGCGGGTGACGCGCACCTTGCCGCCGCGATTGATCGCGGTGCCGATCACGTCGGGATCGGGGTCATAGCCCTCGGGGCAGGCCGCGACGACCTCGAAGCCCATCAGGCTGCCCGCCTCCACGATCGAATGGAGGACGTTGTTGCCGTCGCCCAGCCACGCCCATTTGCTGCCGGCAAGCGATCCGCGCCGCTCGATCACGGTCTGCATGTCGGCCATGATCTGGCAGGGATGGCTGGCGTCGGTCAGGCCGTTGATCACGGGGACGGTCGCGTACTGCGCCATCTCGACGATCTTGGCGTGATCGTCGGTGCGGATCATGATCGCATCGACCATCCGGCTGAGCACGCGCGCGGTATCCGCCACCGTCTCGCCGCGGCCGAGCTGGGTGGTGCCGGCATCGAGGATCAGGGTGGTGCCGCCCAACTGGCGCATCGCCATGTCGAACGAGACGCGGGTGCGGGTCGAGCTTTTCTCGAAGATCATCGCCAGCGTGCGGCCTTCGAGCGGGCGATCGGGATCGGCCGCGCCCTTGGGCGATGTCGCACGCGCCGCCTTGCGGGCGGCGGCATCGGCCAGCATCGCCGCGATCGCGGCGGTCCCGGCATCGGAAAGGTCAAGGAAATGGCGGATGGTCATGGCGTCTCAGCCTCAATTCCGGTGATCCGTTCGTCCTGAGCGAAGTCGAAGGACGTGCTGCAAGCGGATCGCCTGGGGGCACGTCCTTCGACAGGCTCAGGACGAACGGAGCCTATGTGTCTTAATCGTCGCTCGGCAGCGTATAGCTGCGCGCAGCCTCCGACATCTTGCTGACGAACTCGTCGATATGCGCCTGCTCGATCACCAGCGGCGGCAGCACCCGCACGACATTCTCGCCGGCCGCGACCAGCAGCAGGCCATGATGGTCGCGCGCATGGGCGACGAAGCGGCGGCTGTCCGACTTCATCTTGACGCCGAGCATCAGCCCCAGGCCGCGCACGCTCTCGAACAGATGGTCATGGTTGGGGATCAGCTGCTCCAGCGCGGCGCGCAGGCGCTGGCCGGTGGCGTTGACCTGCTCCAGGAAGCCCGGCGCCAGGATCACGTCGAGCACCGCATTGCCCGCCGCCATCGCCAGCGGATTGCCGCCATAGGTGGAGCCGTGGGTGCCGATCACCATGCCCTTGGCCGCCTTCTCGGTGGCGAGGCAGGCGCCCAGCGGGAAGCCGCCGCCAATCCCCTTGGCGCTCGCCATGATGTCCGGCACGATGCCGTACTGCTCGTGGGCGTAGAGCGTGCCGGTGCGGGCGACGCCGCACTGCACCTCGTCGAGCACCAGCATCAGGTCATGCTGGTCGGCCAACGCACGCAGGCCCTTGAGGAATTCCTGCGACGCCGGGCGGATGCCGCCCTCGCCCTGCACCGGCTCGACCAGGAAGCCGGCGGTGTTCGCGTCGATCAGCGCCTCGGCGGCGGCGAGATCGTCGAACGGCGCATAGGTGAAGCCGGGCAGCAGCGGCTCGAAGCCGTCGCGCATCTTCTCCTGGTTGGTCGCCGAGATCGCGCCCAGCGTCCGCCCGTGGAAGGCGTTGTTGAAGCAGATCAGCGTGTTCTTCTGCGGGTTGCCGCTGGCGAAATGATAGCGGCGCGCGGTCTTGATCGCGCACTCCACTGCCTCGGCACCGGAATTGGTGAAGAACACGGTGTCGGCGAAGGTGGTATCGACCAGCCGCTGCGCCAGCGCCTCGCCCTGCGGCGAACCGTAGAGGTTGGAGACGTGCATCAGCGTCGCGACCTGGTCCTGCAACGCCTTGGTCAGATGCGGGTGGCCGTGGCCGAGCAGGTTCACCGCGATGCCCGAGGCGAAATCGAGATAGCGCTCGCCATTTTCCCCGAACAGGTAGCTGCCTTCGCCTCGGACGGGACGCACACCGCAGCGCGGATAGACCGGCATGAGGGGCGTGATCGTCATGGGCAGGGCACTCCTTCTTCGTGGACAATCTTTGGGAGAACGGCTCCGGGAACGCAAAAAGGCGGCCGTGGCTGGCCGCCTTATGTCAGGGATGCGCTGTAGCGTCGGGGGAAATACAGCGCAACCCCAAGCGCCTGCGGGTTGGAACGGGAGGAGAATCTCAGTTCTTGATCTTCCAGCCGCTCCTGAGCAGCGTGTAGCAGATCGCGCCCATCACCACGTTGATCGCCAGCAGCAGCCCCGCGCCGAACGCCACCGGCGAATCGGCGACGCCGAGGAAGCCCGAGCGGAAGCCCGAGATCACGTAGAAGATCGGGTTGAAATGGCTGATCATCCGGAAGGTCGGCGCCAGCTTGTCGACCGAGTAGAAGGTGCCCGAAAGCAGCGCCAGCGGCTGCACCACGAAATTGGTGACGGCGGCGGCATGATCGAACTTGTCCGCCCAGATCGAGGTCAGCACGCCGAGGAAGGCGAGCAGGAACGCCCCCATCAGCGCGAACCACAGCACCACCAGCGGGTTCGCCATGCCGACATGCACGCCCGGCCACAGCAGCATCGCCAGCCACAGCGCGCCGCCGACCAGGAAGGCGCGGGTCACCGCGGCGAGCGTCAGCCCGGCGAGCAGCTCGGCGGTGGACAGCGGCGGCATCAGATAGTCGACGATGGTGCCCTGCATCTTGCCGACCAGCAGCGAGAAGCTGGCATTGGCGAAGGCGTTGGTCATCATGCCCATCACGATCAGGCCCGGCGCGATGAAATCGGCGAAGGGCACGGTCGTGCCGCCCACCGGCACCGCCGAGCGCGCGCCCAGCGCGACCGTGAAGATGACGAGATAGAGCAGGGTCGTCACCGCCGGCGCCCACACCGTTTGCAGCTGGACCTTGAAGAAGCGCCTCACCTCCTTCACATAGAGGGTGCGCAATCCTCCCCAGTTGACCTGTTTGATCACGGGCACGCCCGGGGGGGAGATATTGTCGGGTTGCGGCGCACCGCGGGACTGGTCGAGCATGGATCGCGACCTAAGCCCTGGGTGCCGCCCCCGCAAGGGATACGGAGTAGAAACAGAAGATGTCGTGGACGGACGAGCGGATCGACAAGCTCAAGAGCCTGTGGGGCCAGGGCCATACCGCAAGCCAGATCGCCGAGGAACTGGGCGGCGTCAGCCGTAACGCGGTGATCGGCAAGGCGCATCGCCTCGGCCTCGAAAGCCGGCCGTCGCCGGTGAAGGGCAACGACACGGCGGCGGAAGCGCCGGCCGCGCCCGCCCCCGCGCCGAAGGAGGCCGCGCCGCCACCGCCGGCCCCGAAGGCGGCCGAGGCGCCGAAGCCGCGCCCGGTCGTCGCCGAGGCTCCCCGCCCGGCGCCGGCGCCCCGCCCCGCCCCGATCGCGGCCGCCCCGGCGCCTGCACCGGCCGCGGCCACCGGATCCGATGCCGATGCGCCGGTCGTGCCCAGCACGCCGCAGCCGGTCTATCGCTCGATCGGCCCCGGCGGCTTCCAGCGCCAGCAGCCGGGCGAGCAGCAGTCGCCGATCCCGCCGGCGCCGCCGCGCCGCCTGGTGCCGGCCAAGCCGTCGGCCGACATGGCGGACAAGACCTCGCTGCTCGAGCTCAACGACCGCATCTGCAAGTGGCCGCTCGGCCACCCCGGCGAGCCCGATTTCCACTTCTGCGGCGTGCAGGTGAACCCGGGCTTCCCTTATTGCGTGCAGCATTGCGGGCAGGCCTATCAGGCGCAGATGCCGCGCCGCGATCGCCGCCCGCCGCCGCCGATGCCCTATGGCGGCCCGCGCGTCCGCTGAGCCCCCAACTCCGTAACCGAAAGGGCCGTCCGCAGCGATGCGGGCGGCCTTTTTCGTGAGGGGCCTTTTTCGTGAGGGGCCGGGTTCGTGAGGGGCCGGGTTCGTGAGGGGCCGGGTTCGTGAGGGGGCGTGCGGGCATGACCCTCCTCCCCCATCGGGCGCGCCGCCTGCGCCTCAGTCGCGCCGGCTCGCCTTGACCAGTCCGTAGGTCATCACCCCGGAGACGGCGAGCGCGAGGACGAAGCCCGCGGCCGCGCCCCAGATCGCCCCCGGCGCCCCGTCGAGGAACAACCCCGCCATCAGCCCGAGCAGCGGGAAAATGATCAGAACCAAGCATCCCACGACTGCCATCGGCACACCTTTCGCGCGTTATCACCGCATTTGAACGAACCCGGAACGCCCTTTGCGCGGGGCCGCATCCCGCCTATAGTCTGCGGCGATGGCCCATGACGATCTCTTCGCCGCCCCTGCGGGTGCCGCCCCCGGCAGCGGCAATTACGACGCCTCCTCGATCGAGGTGCTGGAAGGGCTGGAGCCGATCCGCCGCCGCCCCGGCATGTATGTCGGCGGCACCGACGAGCGCGCGCTCCACCATCTCGCCGCCGAGGTGATCGACAATGCGATGGACGAGGCCGTCGCCGGCCACGCCACCCGCATCGAGGTGACGCTGTCCGCCGGCAACCGCGTCACCGTGGTCGACAATGGCCGCGGCATCCCGATCGACGAGCATCCCCGCCACCCCGGCAAATCGGCGCTCGAGGTGATCTTCACCGTGCTCCATTCGGGCGGCAAATTCTCGGGCGGCGCCTACCAGACCTCGGGCGGCCTGCACGGCGTCGGCGTCTGCGCGGTCAACGCGCTGTCGATCGAGACGGTGGTCGAAGTGGCGCGCAACAAGGAGCTGTACCGCCAGCGCTTCGTGCAGGGCCATCCCCAGGGATCGCTGGAGAAGATCGGCGCGGCGCCCAACCGGCGCGGCACCTCGGTCAGCTTCGTGCCCGATAGCGAGATTTTCGGCGATCTCCGCTTCCGCGCGCAGCGGCTCTATCGGCTCGCCCGGTCCAAGGCCTATCTGTTCGCCGGCGTCGAGATCCGCTGGAAATGCGATCCGTCGCTGATCACCGACGACACCCCGGCCGAGGCGGTGTTCCAGTTCCCCGGCGGCCTCGCCGATCACCTCCGCGAGCAGGTCGGCGATCGCGAATGCGCCACCGCCGATTTCTTCACCGGGCGGCAGGATTTCCCCGACAGCCAGGGCTCGGCCGAATGGGCGGTGGCGTGGCCGCTCTATTCGGACGGGTCTTACAGCTATTATTGCAACACCATCCCGACCCCCGACGGCGGCACCCATGAGCAGGGGCTGCGCGCCGCGCTGGTCAAGGGCATCCGCGCCTTCGCCGATCAGGTCGGCCAGAAGAAGGCCAAGGACATCGCGCCCGAGGACGTGATGACCGGATCGGAACTGATGCTCTCGGTGTTCATCCGCGATCCCCAGTTCCAGAGCCAGACCAAGGACCGGCTGACCTCGCCCGACGCCGCACGGCTGGTCGAGGCCGCGGTGCGCGACCATTTCGACCATTTCCTCGGCCAGAACATGGATCGCGGCAAGGCGCTGCTCGGCTATGTGCTCGATCGCATGGACGAGCGGCTGCGGCGCAAGGCGGAGCGCGACGTCAAGCGCAAGACCGCCACCTCGGGCCGCAAGCTGCGCCTGCCCGGCAAGCTCACCGATTGCGCGTCGGACAGCCCCGAGGGCACCGAGATGTTCATCGTCGAGGGCGATTCGGCCGGCGGCTCGGCCAAGCAGGCGCGCGACCGCAAGACCCAGGCGGTGCTGCCGATCCGCGGCAAGATTCTCAACGTGGCGTCCGCCAACACCGCCAAGATCCTCGCCAACCAGGAGATCGCCGACCTGATCCTGGCGCTCGGCTGCGGCACCCGCGAGCGCTGCGACGCCAGCCTGCTGCGCTACGAGCGGATCGTGATCATGACCGACGCCGATGTCGATGGCGCCCACATCGCCACCCTGCTGATGACCTTCTTCTTCCAGGAGATGCCGGACGTCGTGCGCAGGGGCCATCTCTACCTCGCCCAGCCGCCGCTCTACCGGCTGACCGCCGGCGCCAAGTCGCTCTACGCCCGCGACGAGGCCGACCGCGCCCGGATCGAGGCGACCGCGTTCAAGGGCCGCAAGGTCGAGGTCTCGCGCTTCAAGGGCCTCGGCGAGATGAACCCGCAGCAGCTGCGCGAGACCACCATGGACCCGCAGACGCGCGGCATGATCCGGGTGACGCTGCCGCAGGAATATGAGGACCGCGCGCAGGTCCGCGATCTGGTCGACCGGCTGATGGGCAAGGAGGCCCATCACCGCTTCACCTTCATCCAGGAAAACGCCGCCCGCGTGGACGAGGAAGAGATCGACGCCTGAGCAGGCGGGGCGCGGAGGATGGCCGGTGGCTGGCCGGTGGCTGGCCGGTGGCTGGCCGGCTGGTGGCGCCGCTCGCCCGGGCCATCGGCGTCGCCATTCCCCAAAAGAAACGACACCGAAACGAAATAATCGCCGGCGCAATTCCTGCCGGGCAAATCATTTTACACTTAAGATCGCTTTAACCCCGCATTAGCCTTTAGTCGTAATAGCGGTGCGACGGGTGTTGCGGAGCGTGTCTGATGAATCTGGTCCGAAAAGTCGTGGATTCCCGATCCGAATTCCGGCTGACCGTCGATATCGCGGTGTCGATCAAGCCCTATCGGCTGCCCGCCCAGAATCTCGTCATGTCCGATGTCTCGACCGCGGGCGCGCTCGTCACCGGCAAATTCCGCGGCCTGTTCAAGGGCCAGGAGATCATCCTCGTCGTCGGCGACATGCTGTCGATGGTCGCCACCATCGTCTGGGTGGAGACGCACGCCTTCGGCCTCGCTTTCCACCGGCGGATGCACGGCTTCGAATTTGACGACGTCATGCAGATGAGCCGTACCCCCGGCATCTCGGCCGACGTCCAGTCGGTCTATCGCGACAGCCGGACGGGCTAGCCGCAGCCCCGCGCCACCAGCGTTCATTATTCTTGACATTTATATCCATATAGGTTATTGCGTGGCCCGTCGCCCACACCCTTGATCGAGGTGCGCGGTGACAGGAGGGGATGGCGGCGGTTTCGGCCTCCGTGCATCCAGCGGCCGGCGCGCCGGGCATCCGGGTGGATTCCCGCAACCCTACCGTCCACCAGGCCAGCGTGAAGCCCGCCGCGCCCGTGCCAAGGGCGCGTCCGGCCCACGTCCGCCACAACCGGGACGCTTCCCACCTCCGCCCCGACGTGGCCGAGGAAGTGGGGCACAGGCCCTCGGAGGGTAACTGAGACACCTCCAAACCCCCGCGATGCAACGAGGCACGCGCGGGGCGCCGGCCGCCTTCCCTGCCCCCAGCGGCGGGAGAATTGTGCCCGCAAATCCTACAGCCTTCAGGCCCTGCACCCCTCTGCCGATGCCATGGCACTCTGTCACATCATGACAATGTGGACATGTCATAGCCCTACATCGCGTCACTGATCGTCCTTCAAAGCGCCGCGGCGAGCGCGCATCTCCCTGTCCATCGCGGCGACACCCGTTCCGGGCCGCCGCTCATGGAGAGACGCTATGACCACCGAAACGCAGACCCTGCCCCGCTCTTCCCCCCATCCCGAGCCGGCACGCGCCCGCGCCGTCTTCTCGACCGAGGATTTCGCGCTGCTGCGCGAGGCGGTCGTCGCCCATCTGCGCACGATCGCGGACCAGCCGGAATCGGTGAAGTTCAGCAACCTCTATCATCGCCTCGGCCGCCTCGGCTGAGGCGACCGGCCCCGGCCCCGACACCCCCGATATGATCCCAGCCCGATAAGATCCCAGGAAGCCTCATGACCTATCAGACCCACATCGACAGCACCAACGCCCTCATCGCGCGCCAGGACGGCAGCTGGGACGGGATCAGTGCCGAGGCGGTGGCCCGGATGCGGTTGCAGAACCGCTTCCACACCGGCCTCGACATCGCGAAATACACCGCCGGGATCATGCGCGCGGACATGGCCGCCTATGATGCCGATCCGGCACGCTACACCCAGTCGCTCGGCTGCTGGCACGGCTTCATCGGCCAGCAGAAGCTGATCGCGATCAAGAAGCATTTCGGCACCACCCAGGGCAAATATCTCTATCTGTCCGGCTGGATGGTCGCGGCGCTGCGGAGCGAGTTCGGGCCGCTGCCCGATCAGTCGATGCACGAGAAGACCAGCGTGCCGGCGCTGATCGAGGAGCTCTACACCTTCCTGAAGCAGGCCGACGCGCGCGAGCTGGGCGGCCTGTTCCGCGCGATCGACGCGGCGCGCGCCGCCGGCGACAGCGCGAAGGAGACCGCGCTGCTGGCCCAGGTCGAGGCGTTCCAGACCCATGTCGTGCCGATCATCGCCGATATCGACGCCGGCTTCGGCAATGCCGAGGCGACCTATCTGCTCGCCAGGAAGATGATCGAGGCCGGCGCCTGCGCGCTCCAGATCGAGAACCAGGTGTCGGACGAGAAGCAGTGCGGCCACCAGGACGGCAAGGTCACGGTGCCGCACGAGGACTTCCTCGCCAAGGTCCGCGCCTGCCGCTACGCCTTCCTCGAACTCGGCGTCGACGACGGCATCATCGTCACCCGCACCGACTCGCTCGGCGCCGGGCTGACCAAGCAGATCGCCGTCTCCAACGCGCCCGGCGACCTCGGCGACCAGTATAACGGCTTCCTCGACTGCGAGGAGATCGACCCGGCGACGGCGAGGAATGGCGACGTCATCCTCAACCGCGACGGCAAGCTGCTGCGCCCCAAGCGCCTGCCCAGCAACCTGTTCCAGTTCCGGGCCGGCACCGGCGCCGATCGCTGCGTGCTCGATTGCATCACCTCGCTCCAGCACGGTGCCGACCTGCTGTGGATCGAGACCGAGAAGCCGCATATCGAGCAGATCGCCGGCATGGTCGATCGCATCCGCGCGGTCGTGCCCAACGCCAAGCTGGTCTACAACAACTCGCCCAGCTTCAACTGGACGCTCAACTTCCGCCAGCAGGTGTTCGATGCGTGGGAGAAGGCCGGCAGGGACGTTTCCGACTATGAGCGGGCGGCGCTGATGAGCGTGATCTACGACAGCACCGAGCTGGCCAGGGAGGCCGACGACCGCATCCGCACCTTCCAGAAGGATGCGAGCGCGCGCGCCGGCATCTTCCACCACCTGATCACGCTGCCGACCTACCACACCGCCGCGCTCAGCACCGACAATCTCGCCCGGGACTATTTCGGCGAGGCCGGGATGCTCGGCTATGTCGCCGGGGTGCAGCGCAAGGAGATCCGCGAGGGCATCGCCTGCGTCCGCCACCAGAACATGTCGGGCTCCGACATCGGCGACGACCATAAGGAGGCCTTTGCCGGCGAGGCGGCGCTGAAGGCCGGCGGCGCCCACAACACGATGAACCAGTTCGCCTGACCGGGCGCCCTCTCCTCCACCGGCGGGAGAGGGCATCCGCCGCCACGGCGATCGCATCCAGCCCTCGTTCCGGCGGATCGATCGGAACCGGCGCCCCGCGTCGTGGATTGAATCGGCTGTCATTCCACAGGGTCCGGGTCATGCGCTGGTGGGTCGCCGCCTCATTGCTGGGTCTTCCCGCCGCCGGGCAGGCGGCGCCGGGCGTGCCGATGCCGCTCGCCAGCGGGTTCGACCTGTCCAGCCTGATCGTGCAGCCCCACCTCGACGCGCTCGCCGCCACCGCGACCAAGGACGATCCGCGCTGGACGGTCTCCGATCTCGATCCGCCGCCCGGCCCGCCGCAGGACCGGCCGAAAATCCGGATCCGCGGCAAGAAGGTCAAGATGCGCCTTCCCTTTTGAAGCCCGCCCGTCTTGGCGACGCCCACCGGCATGATAAGATCGCCGCCGGGCAACAGGGGAGCGACAGTGATGGACGGTCAGAGAAGCCTATTCGGCATCGTGATGGCGGCGGGTCTGCTGCTGATCATCCTGATCACCGGCATCCTGGTCGGCTGCCCCCGCTACAATGTCTATCAGCAGGAGATGGCGGGCCGCGCCAAGCTGGCCGAGGCGCAATCCTCGCGCCAGGTCGCGGTGCTGGAGGCGCGCGCCAAGATGGAGAGCGCGACCTCGCTCGCCCAGGCCGAAGTCACCCGCGCCGAGGGTGCGGCCAAGGCCAACCACATCCTCCAGAATTCGCTGGGCGGGCCGGAGGGCTATCTGCGCTATCTCCAGATCCAGGCGCTGGAGACCAACAACGCCAAGCTGATCTACGTGCCGACCGAGGCCGGGCTGCCCGTCACCGAGGCCTCGCGGCTGCCCGGCATCCCGGAACAGACCGACAGGAATTAGGGGCGAGGCCTGACAGGCCGGTGCTCCTGCGAACGCAGGAGCCCAGAGCTGCGGGCGGAGCATGTGCGTCCCTGAGCTCCTGCCTTCGCAGGAGCACTTCCCTCGCCCTATTCCTCGACCAGCCGGAGCAGCCGGCGTTCGACCGGCGCCAGCACCGGGCCGAGCTCATGCCCGCGCTTGAGCACCGCGCCATGCTCGCCGACCAGCGCCCACATGCCCTGCCGGTTGCGCAGCGCCGGCCGTTTCACGATGCGAAATTCGGGCCGCTCGGCGGTGCGGCGGAAGGCCGAGAAGGTCGCCGCCTCCCGGCCGAGATCGATCGCATAATCCTTCCAGTGCCCCGCCGCGACCATCCGGCCGTAGAGATCGAGGATGCGCATCAGCTCGATCCGTTCGAAGCCGACCTGCTGGGCCCGCCCGGAGGCGGCCGGAAACGGCGTGACGACCGCGCTCACGCGCTCTCCCGATCGGGCGCGATGCCGGTCAGCCGGGATCGGGCATCGTCGCGCTCGCGGATCAGCTCCTCGATCCGCTTGGCGAGCCGCTCGATCTCGCAGCGCATCATCTCCAGCTTCTGGGCGGAGGGGTCGAACTGCTCGCCGCAGGGCGTGCCATAGGGCATGAAGCGCTGGGTCTCGGAGGCATCGACCAGCGTCGGCTTGGCGGGGATGCCGACCATCGTCGCGCCGGCCGGCACGTCGCGCGTCACCACCGCATTGGCGCCGATCTTGGCGCCCTCGCCGACTTCGATCGGGCCGAGCACCTGCGCGCCCGAGCCGACCACCGATCCGTCGCGCAACGTCGGGTGGCGCTTGCCGGCGACGCCGTTGACCGGGTTGGTGCCGCCCAGCGTGACATTCTGGTAGATCGTCACGTCGTCGCCGATCAGCGACGTCTCGCCGATCACCGAGAAGCCATGGTCGATGAAGAAATTGCGGCCGATGGTGGCGCCCGGATGGATGTCGATCGCGGTCCACATCCGCGACCAGTGGTTGACCAGCCGCGCGAGGAAGAACAGCCGCGCCCGGAACAGGCGATGCGCGATGCGATGGTAGCCGAGCGCCCAGACGCCCGGATAGGTCAGGATTTCCCAACGCGATCGCGGCGCGGGATCGCGCGCCTTGATCGAATCCAGATAGGCCAGCAGGCGGCCGGGCATTGCAAAACTCCCCTTGAGTCCAGCGAACCATTTAGGGCTGTCCGGCCAGGATTGCGAGAGGGGCCATGACGACGGGCTTTTCCACGCCGTCCGCCACCACCACCGCCACGGCCACCGCCACCGCCACCGCCACCGCCAAGCGCCGACTTCCTTTCAGTAGGCGGATCGATTATTTCAGCGCCCATGATCGGAAAACTCGCTCGATGAGCACTTACCTTCCCACCCTCAAGCAGCTCCAATATCTGGTGGCGCTGCAGGAGCATGGCCATTTCGGCAATGCCGCCGAAGCCTGCTTCGTCACCCAGTCGACGTTGTCGGCCGGCTTGCGCGAACTGGAATCGCTGATCGGGCTGACCCTGGTCGAGCGCACCCGGCGGGTGGTGCGCTTCACCCCCGTCGGCGAGCAGATCGCCGCCCAGGCGCGCCGCGTGCTGTCCGAGGCGGAGGTGCTGACCGATCTCGCGCGCGCCGCCGGCAAGCCGCTGTCCGGCGAGTTGCGGATGGGCGTGATCCCCACCATCGCCCCGTTCCTGCTGCCCCGCCTGCTGCCCCGCCTGCGCGCCGAATGGCCGGACCTGAAGCTGTATCTGCGCGAGGAGGTCACCGCCGCCGCCTGCGATTCGCTGGCGCGCGGCCGGCTCGACTGCGTGCTGCTGGCGCTGCCCTATCGCTGCGGCGACATCGAATCGGCGGACCTGTTCGACGACAAATTATTCTTCGCCTTCCCGGAATCGCAGCAGGGCAGCTTCGCCGCTCTGGTCACCGCCGACGAGATCGACGAGCACAGCCTGCTGCTGCTCGAAGACGGCCATTGCCTGAAGGACCATGCGCTGGCCGCCTGCGCCCGGCCGGAACTCGGCGCCGAGGCGGCGATGCTCGGCACCTCGCTGCACACGCTGGTGCAGATGGTCGACAATGGCTTGGGCGTCACGCTGCTCCCGGAGATGGCGATCGAGGCGGGCATCCTCAACGGCACCGGCGTCCAGACCCGCCCGCTCGATGCCGACAAGCCGAGCCGCCGGATCGCGCTGGCCTGGCGCAAGGGCAGCCCACGGGCCAAGGAATTCCAGCTGCTCGCCGACGCGCTCAGGACGGCGGCGTAGCGGCGGATCAGGGGCCTCGATCGGAAACCCCGCAAAATAGACCCCGCAAAATAGACCAGGCCGCCGTGCTCCTGCGGAAGCAGGAGCCCAGCTGGAGAGCGGCTTCGCCTGAAACCCTGGGCTCCTGCCTGCGCAGGAGAACGGAAAGACCGCATGGCGGGACCAGGGCCATAGATCGCAACGCCACCCCGCCATCCCGCTCAGGGCTTGCCATGCTCCGCGCTGGCGTCCCATGCGGCGGCCGCCAGATCGTCGGACGCGCGCGCGTCGATCCATCGCGTCGTGCCGTCGGCGAAGATCTCCTGCTTCCACAGCGGCGCCTTCGTCTTCGCCCAGTCGATCAGGAAGGCGCAGGCCTCCAGCGCCGCGCCACGGTGCCGCGCCGCCGTGGCGACCAGCACGATGCGGTCGCCGATGCCGAGCGTGCCGAAGCGATGGATCAGGGTCAGCCCGGCCAGCGACCAGCGCGAGGCGGCCTCAGCCGCGATCGCCTCCAGCGCGCGCTGGGTCATGCCCGGATAGGCTTCGAGGCGGAGCGCGGTCAGCGCGGCCCCGTCATCGCCATCGCCATTGCCATCGCCATCGTCGTTGCCGCGCACCACGCCGGTGAAGCTCGCCACACCGCCGCCGCCGAGCCGTTCGAGCCGGGCGAGTTCGGCGGCGATATCGAAATCGGCCTCCTGCGCCGCCACCCGCACGCTCATGGGGCGCGCCTCATCCGCCCGTCACCGGCGGGAAGATCGCGATCTCGCGCGCGCCGGCGATCGGCGTCGCCAAGCCGGCGAAATTCTGGTCGATCGCGCAGCGCAGCCGCTGCGGCTCGGCGAAGGCGGTGGCGTAGCCGCCGCCGCGCATCGCCAGCCAGCCGATCAGCCCGGCGACGTCGGTGATGTCCCCCGGCAGCTCGACCCGCTCGCCATCGCGGCCGATCGCCTCGCGCACCCAGGCGAAATAGAGGAGCTGGACGGCCATCGATCCCGCCCTCCTCAATCCATGTGCCGCAGGCCGACGCGCAGATAATCCCAGCCGGTGATCACGGTCAGCGCCGCCGCCAGCCACAGGCCGACGATCCCGAACAGATGCACCCACGGCCAGGCCGGCAGCGCGCCCGCCAGGATCAGCAGGCCGAGCGCGCCCATCTGGAAGGTCGTCTTCCACTTGGCGAGCCGGCTGACCGGCACCGAGACCGACAATTGCGCCAGGAACTCGCGCAGCCCCGACACCGCGATCTCGCGCAGCAGGATCACCAGCGCCGCGATCACGTTCCAGCCGGACACCACCGGATGCGGGCCGATCACCCGCTCGGTCGAGATCAGCATGACGATCACCGCCGCGACCATGATCTTGTCCGCGATCGGATCGAGGAAGACGCCGAGCTTCGAGACCGTCCCCTGCGCTCGCGCCAGATAGCCGTCGAAATAATCGGTGATCCCGGCGATCGCGTAGAGCAGGAAGGCCAGCACATAGCCGATCGCCCCCGGATGCCACAGCAGCCCGACCAGGATCGGCACCGCGAAGATACGGGAGAGGGTGAGGATGTTGGGAAGGGATAGCATCGCCGCGCAGCCTAGCCCAACCCGATGCCGGTTTGAACCACCGCTTTGCACCCCGCGCCATCCTTCTCCATCGGCCATCCCGAGACTTCGGCCATGGTAGGATTTGTCGCGGGCGTCCGCCTGCGCTATGTCGCCTCCACCTTGAGGGAAAAACGGGTTCCGCGTTCCGATATGCAGCTGTCCTTGAGGCTTCTTACGCGCAGGCGTTTCCTGCCGCTCTTCACCACCCAGTTCCTGGGCGCCTTCAACGACAATCTGTTCAAGACGTCGATGGTGATGCTGGTCACCTATCGCATCTTTTCGGACGATAGCCGCGAAGCCGCCTTCAATGCCGCCGCCAACGCGCTGTTCATCCTGCCCTTCTTCCTGTTCTCGGCGCTCGCCGGGCAGGTCGCCGACACCCGCGACAAGGCGGGGATCATCCGGCTAGTGAAGAGCTGCGAGATCGTCATCATGCTGGTCGGCGCGGCCGGGCTGATGCTCGAATCCATTCCGCTGCTGCTCAGCGCGCTGTTCGCGATGGGGGTGCATTCCACCTTCTTCGGCCCGATCAAATATGCGCTGCTGCCCCAGCATCTCCACAAGGACGAGGTGCTCGGCGGCACCGGGCTGGTCGAGGCCGGCACCTATGGCGGGGTGCTGCTCGGCATCCTCGTCGGCGGCATCATCCCGCCCGCCGCCACCGCCGCGACGGTGCTGGCGGTCGCGCTGCTCGGCCGCATCGCCGGCAGCCAGGTGCCCCCCGCTCCGCCGGTGGTCGAGGATCACAGCATCGATTTCCACGTCATCCGCTCGTCGATCCGGCTGGTGTCGGAAACGCTGCACGTCCCCCGGCTGATGCTGGCGGTGGCGGCGACCAGCTGCTTCTGGATGCAGGCGGCGATCCTCGGCACCCTGTTCGTGCCGCTGGTCAAGAATGTGCTGGGCGCCGATCAGCAGGTCGCCACGCTGTTCCTGTCGGTCTTCTCGATCGGGGTCGGCGTCGGCGCGATCGCGATCAACCGGCTGCTGTGCGGCACCGTCTCGGCCCGCTACGCGCCCGCCGCCGCCATCCTGATGGGGCTGTGCCTGCTCGATCTCCACCATGTCGCCAGCCACTGGGAAGCGCCGGACGAGATGGTCGGCTGGAGGGGCTTCATCGCGCTCCACAGCGCCCGCCATATCCTCGCCGATCTGTTCGGCGTCGCGATGTTCGGCGGGATGTTCGTGGTGCCGCTCTACGCCTTCCTGACGACGACGGTGGACAAGCTCCACACCGCGCGCACCGTGGCGGCCAACAATATCGTCAATTCGGGGGCGATGGTGGTCGGCGCGCTGCTGTTCGCCGGGATGGTCCGCTGCGGCGTGAACGTCGCCGATACGCTGATCGTCACCGCGCTCGGCAGCCTGGCCGCCGCGATCATCGCATGGCGGCTGCACCGGGCCTGTACGGAGCCGGCGCTCAGCTCAACATGATCAGGAAGAAGGCGAAGCCGGCGGCATAGCAGGCGAGGAAGAAGCGCACGTCCTCCCGCCAGTTCGTCCAGCGCGGCGCATCGTCGACGGGGATCGCAGGAAGGGCCGGCATCGTCGCATAAGCGGCCGGCGGTGCCAGCCGCAGCGGCCTGCGGCGGCGAACCAGCGTCGCCGACAGCGATGGGGCGGAAAGCGTGCGGCGGGAAAGCGCGCGGGATGCCTGTGACATGATCACGGCTTAACGTTTCGTTTACTTTTCGGCTGCGCCTTTCTCGCAGCCTGCCAGCCCCTCCGTCCCGCAGCGGGACGGGATCGCCGCTTCAGGCGAAGCGCGACTTCGGGACATGGCTGATCCGGCACGCCAGATCGGCCTCCCCGCTCGCCACGATATAGGCATCGCCCGCATCCACGATGCCGGTGGTGAACACCACCGGGGTCGGCAGATAGAGCCGGTCGGCGATCGGTGCGGTGAGCGCGGGGTCCGCCTCGATCAGCGGCGACTCGTCTTCCATGCGCAGGATCGTCGCCGGGTCGTCGCGATCAAGCAGCGCCCAGAAGGTGCGATAGACGCCGACCTTCTCGCGCGGCTCGACGCCATGGTAGAGCATCAGCCAGCCGGCGTCGGTGAGGATCGGGGGGGTGCCGCCGCCGACCTTCATCGCCGAGCTGGAGCCGCGCCGCGCCCGCACGCCGGGGCGGTCGCAGGGCTTCCAGTGCAGCCCGTCCGGCGAGGAGGCGAGATGGATCACCGGCCCGCCGGCATGATCCGATGTGGCCGGATAGGCGAAATAGAGCTCGCCGAGCGGCCGGGTCAGCGCCCAGACCTGACCGCCGATCCGCCCCTCGAACAGCAGCATGTCCTTATTCTGGTGATCGAGGACGAGGCCTTCCAGCCGCCAGTCCACGCCGTCGTCGGAGGTGTAGAGCGAGGTGCCGTGCCGCTCGGCCGAGCAGGAGCAGACGGTCATGTGGTAGCGCCCGTCGATCACCGAGATGCGGGGGTCTTCGAGGCCATAATCCTGATAGGCGGCGCGCGGCTCGATCGCGCGCTCGTAATGGACGGCAACGATGCGGCGCCCATCGGGTGCCAGCTCGACCGGCAGCAGCCACGAGAGCGAGGTCAGCGCCATCTGCGGATAGCCGCCGCCGCGCACCAGGAAGAAGCGCGGATCGGCCATGTCGACCGAGGCGAGCGGGTGCGGATCGAGGACATAGCCGTCCGGGGTCCAGCGGATCGCATGGACATGATCGCCCCGCACCGGCTCCGACAGCGCCTCCGCCACCCGCACCATCAGCAGCAGGTTGCCCGATGGCAGCCGGGTCAGCGCCGGGTTGAACGCGCCGAGCACGAAGGTCGGCTCCCCGATCGACCGGCGCAGCGGCGAGCGGGTCAGGTCGACATCGTCGGGGCCGAAGATCAGATAGTCCTGGGTGTCGTGCATGGTGCCTCCGCTGGCGCGGGAACGCCGCCCCGGCCCGCCCGTTCCTTGGGACAGGACAGGAGATCGACATGGCCGACCCCAAGGCAGGCGACAAGGTGAGCTGGAAATCCCATGGCGGCACCGCCGAGGGCAAGGTCGTGAAGACGCTGACGAGGCGCACCTCGATCAAGGGCCACACCGTCGCGGCGAGCAAGGACGACCCGCAGCTGCTGGTCGAGACCGACGAGGGCAAGCAGGCCGCGCACAAGCCGGACGCGCTGACGAAGCGCTAAAGCTGCGAGCCTTGCGCTGAATCCGTTCGCACTGAGCTTGTCGAAGTGCGTGCTTCCAGGGCGGCACCTGCGGCACGTCCTTCGACAAGCTCAGGACGAACGGCCAAAATACGGGCGAGGCTTGTATGCCGATCGGCCCTAAGGCTTTCCCCTGCCGTTGGCCTTCCAATATTGCCTCATAATCTCCTGCCGTGCGCGCCGGAAGGCGAGGACAATCAGCCGGGCGAGCGCATATTCGAACAGGGCGTAGCCGCAGAAAATCGCGACGAGCAGAACGCCCAGTTCCGAATTACTCACTGGGTTTTCCGGGCACCCGCTCCAGCGCCGCCAGCCAGGGCGCCGCGGTGCCGTCGGACGGGGCCCGCCAGTCGCCGCGCGGGCTCAGCGCGCCCGCGGTCGAGACCTTGGGGCCGTTGGGGATCGCCGAGCGCTTGAACTGGCTGGTCTGGAAGAAGCGGCGCAGGAACAGCCCGAGCCAGTGCCGGATCGTCGGCAGATCGTAGGCCACGCGCTGCGCCGCGGGCACGCCGGGCGGCCAGTCGCCGGCCTCGGCATCGCCCCACGCCGCCAATGCCAGCCAGGCGATCTTGGCCGGGTCCATCCCCCAGCGCACGACATAATGGAGGAAGAAATCGTTGAGCGCATAAGGCCCGATCTTCGCTTCGGTCGACTGGATCGCGCCATCCGCCCCCGCCGGCACCAGCTCAGGCGAGATTTCGGTGGCGAGGATGCGGGCCAGCACGTCGTCGGTGGCGGCATCGAACTGGCCGGTCTGGATGCACCAGCGGATCAGGAACTGGATCAGCGTCTTGGGCACCCCGGCATTGACCGCATAATGGCTCATCTGGTCGCCGACGCCATAGGTACACCAGCCCAGCGCCAGCTCGGACAGGTCGCCGGTGCCGACCACGATCCCCTCGCGCTGATTGGCGAGGCGGAACAGATAGTCGGTGCGCAAGCCGGCCTGCACATTCTCGAAGGTGATGTCGTAGACCGGCGCGCCCCCGGCGAAGGGATGGTCCATGTCCTCCAGCATCCGGGTCGCGGCGGGGCGGATGTCGATCTCGGCGCCGCTGATGCCGAGTGCGTCCATCAACGCCCAGGCATTGGCCTTGGTGTCGGTGCCGGTGGCGAAGCCGGGCATGGTGAAGCCGAGGATGTCGGCGCGCGAACGGCCGAGCCGATCGAACGCCTTGGCCGCGACGATCAGCGCATGGGTCGAATCGAGCCCGCCCGAGACGCCGATCACCAGCCGCTTGGCGCCCGAGGCGGCGACGCGCTTCGCCAGCCCCTCGACCTGGATGTTGAACGCCTCGAAGCAATCCTCGTCGAGCCGGGCGGGATCGTCGGGCACGAACGGGAAGCGGGCGACGGCGCGGTGCAGGCCGATATCGGCGAAGGACGGCCGATGATCGAACGTCACCCGGCGATAGCGCGTCTCGGGATGGCCGGCCGCGACGGCGGCGTCGTTGAAGGTGCCGAAGCGCATCCGTTCGGCCCGCAGCCGGCCGACATCGACATCGGCGATGGTCAGTTCCGCCACCGACGCAAAGCGCGTGGAGGACGCCAGCTCGTCGCCCAGCTCGTGGACGAAGGCCTGCCCGTCCCAGCTGAGATCGGTGGTGCTCTCGCCCGGCCCGGCGGCGGCGAAGACATAGGCCGCGCAGGTCCGCGCCGAATGGGCGGCGGCGAGCAGCGCGCGCTCGCGCGCCTTGCCGATCACGATGTTGGAGGCCGAGAGGTTGCACAGGATCAGCGCCCCGGCGAGCGCGGCTTGGGTGGAGGGCGGCGTCGGCGCCCAATAATCCTCGCAAATCTCCACCCCGAAGATCAGGTCGGGGAGGTCGGCGGCGGCGAAGATCAGGTCGGTGCCGAACGGCACGGTCTGGCCCGCCACCTCCATCGTCAGCCCGGTCAATCCGGCGCCCGACGCGAACCAGCGCTTCTCATAATATTCGCGATAATTGGGCAGGAAGCTCTTGGGCACCACGCCCAGCACCTTGCCGCGCGCGACGACGATCGCGGTGTTGTAGAGCCGGCCGTTACGGTGGAGCGGCGCGCCCAGCACCAGCACTGGCTTCAACCCGGCGCTGCCCGCCACCACCGTCGCGATCGCCTGCTCGGTGGCGGCGCGGAACCCGTCCTGCAGATGGAGGTCGTCCACCGCATAGGAGGACAGGTTGAGTTCGGGATAGACGACGAGATCGACCTGCGCCGCATCCGCCTCGCGCGCCAGGGCCAGCGCGGCCTGCGCATTGGCAGCGGGATCGCCCGCCGTCGCGATCGGCGTCGCCGCCGCAACCCGCACGAGGCCATGGGTATGGATCGAATGAAAATGCGTATTCGCCTTGCTCACGCAACGCTCCCGGCTGTTCGTCACCGCCTCTAGCGATTTATGCGGGCGGGCGCATCACGCAACACGTGCGGGACATGCGCCGCATTGCCGAGCGCCGGCGACGTCGGCGCACTGGCGGAACGATCCGACTTCTCCCATGTTGGCCGATTGACCGGGAGAGAAGACGTGAGCGTAGCGTTTCGCCGCGATGGCGATGAGGAACATAAGGAACCGAAGTTCGAGCTGCCGCTGCCCGCCGGCCCCAATCTGGTGACCGCGCGCGGCCTCGCCCTGATCGAGGCGAAGGTCGCGGAGCTGGAAGCCGCCGATACCGCCGCGCTGGCCGAAGCCGATCGCGAGCAGCATCTGCGCACCCTGCGCTACTGGCGAACCCGGCAGGCGACCGCCCAGCCGGTATCGCCGCCGGCCGACGACGAGATCGCGTTCGGATCGCGCGTCGCCTTCACCCTCAACGGCCAGACCAAGCAGATCGATATCGTCGGCGACGACGAGGCCGAGCCCCATGCCGGCCGCATCGCCTTCTCCGCCCCGCTCGCCCGCGCCATGATCGGGGCCTATCCCGGCGAACAGCTGGCGTTCGGCGGCAAGGCCGATGCGCTCGAAATCCTGTCGGCCGGGGCGATCCCCGCCTGACCCCCCTCGATAAGGAAGCAGCATGTCCGATTTCCGCATGATCATCCGCCAGACCGGCGGCCCCGAGGCGATCGAGCGCGAGGCGATCAGCCCGGTCGATCCCGGCACCGGCCAGGTCCGGGTGCGGCAATCGGCGATCGGGCTGAACTTCATCGACACCTATCATCGCAGCGGCCTCTACACGCTCGACCTGCCAACCGGGCTCGGCAGCGAGGCGGCCGGCACGATCGAGGCCGTCGGCGACGGCGTGGAGGGGCTGGCAGTCGGCGATCGCGTCGCTTACGCCGGCGGCGCGCCCGGCGCCTATGCGACGGTGCGGACGCTGGCCGCAGACCTGCTGGTGCCGCTGCCCGACACGATCGACGATCGCACCGCCGCCGCCGCGATGCTCAAGGGCATGACCGCCGCCTATCTGATCGGCCCCTGCGCGCGGATCGAAGCCGGGCAGACCGTGCTCGTCCATGCCGCCGCCGGCGGGGTCGGCTCGATCCTCGTCCAGTGGCTGAAGGCATTGGATGTCACCGTGATCGCCCATGCCGGATCGCCAGCCAAGGCCGAGCAGGCGCGGCAGCTCGGTGCGCACCACGCCCTCTCCTGCCCGTTGGATGCGCTCGCCACCGAGGTGCGCGCGATCACCGGCGGCCAGGGGGTCGCGGTGGCGCTGGATGGGGTCGGCAAGGCCAGCTGGGATGCCTCGTTGCAGTCTCTCGCGCGGCGCGGCCTGCTCGTCACCTACGGCAATGCCAGCGGTGCCGTCGCGCCGATCGACGTGCTGTCGCTGTCCAAGGCCGGCTCCGTCTTCGTCACCCGCCCGACGCTCGCCGATTATGCCGGCAACGCCGCCGAACGCCGCGATCTCGCCGGCAAGCTGTTCGACGCGATCGCCGGTGGCGCGGTGACGATCCCGATCGGCCAGACCTTCGCGCTGGCCGACGCCGCCGATGCCCATCGCGCGCTGGAATTCCGCGCCACGACGGGCGCGACGGTCCTTCTGCCCTGATTTCGCCCAAAAACGCCGGAGACACTGGACCTTGGCGGATTTCCCCGTCTATGTGCATCGGCTTCGTTAAGGAGGAGACGAGTTCCATGAACAATTCCGAGCTCGCCGAGCAGATTGCTGCCGGCCACGACCTGTCGAAGGCAGACGCCCGCAAGGTCGTCGACGCCGTTTTCGCCGCCATCACCGATGCGGCTGCCGCCGGCACCGAAGTCTCGATCAGCGGCTTCGGCAAGTTCAAGGTGAAGGACAGCCCCGCACGCGAGGGTCGCAACCCGGCCACCGGCGCCGCGATGACCATCGCCGCTTCCCGCAAGCTCGGCTTCTCGCCTGCCAAGGCGGTGAAGGACAAGCTGAACGGCTGATCCGTTGAGTCTCGAATCCGTTCGCGCCTTCCTCGCGGAACACGCGCCGGATATCGCGATCATAGACCAGGGTGCCAGCACCGCCACGGTTTCCGAGGCGGCGCTGGCACTGGGGGTCGAGCCGGGCCAGATCGCCAAGACGCTGTCGATCAGGATCAACAACGAAGTGATCCTGATCGTCGCGCGCGGCGACGCCCGGCTCGACAACCAGAAGACCAAGGCCGTCTTCGGAGGCCGCTCGCGGATGCTGGGCGCCGAGGAGGTCGAGGCCGTGACCGGCCATCCGATCGGCGGCGTTTGCCCGTTCGGGCTGGCCACGCCCCTCCCCATTTATTGCGACGTGTCGCTGCGTGATTTCGCCGAGGTCTATCCGGCTGCCGGATCGCGCACATCCTCGGTGCGATTGACGCCCGGTCGACTCGCGACGCTGACCGATGCCCGCTGGGTCGGCATCTGCGTGCCGCCCGCACCGGCGCCCGTGCCGCCGATCACCGCAAAACTCTAAAAACCAGCCCGATTCTCAATGTCCGGGTAATAAATCGAGATTAATCCTCCGATCCTGTTTCGGAGAAGCCTGTGTTGCGGCAACCGCCTACCGCCTCGAAATTATCGTCCCTTTTCGCCGCGATGGCGGAGGCGTCGATGCGCCTGCCGCGGTCGCGGGCATGGGCGCTGCTGGTGATCGCGATGGCGGCCACCATCGTCCTCGATTTCTCGACCGGCCCGCAGTTCAGCCTGGTCGCTTTCTATCTCGCCATCGCCTGCTTCGGCTCCTGGTGCATCGGCGAGCGGGTGGGGCTGGCGGTGGGGGCGATCTCGGTGCTCGTCCAGCTTGCGGTGCATAGCGTCAACGGCCCGGCGTCCACCATCACCGCGGCGGCGCTGGCCTGGAACATGGTCGGTCGTGCGATATCGATGACGGTCCTGGTCGCGCTGGCCAGCGGATTGCGCCGCTCGCTCGATCAGGCCCGGTGGAGCGCCGCCACCGATGCGTTGACCGGGGTGCTCAACAAGGCCGCCTTCCAGCACCGGCTCGCGGCCCAGATCAGCCAGGCCCAGCGCCGTGGCGATGCCCTGCTGATGGCCTATTTCGACCTCGACGGCTTCAAGCGCGTGAACGACGATTTCGGCCATGCCGCCGGTGACAGATTGCTCTCCACCTTCGCCGAGCAGGCCAGCCAGGCGATCCGCGCGCATGATCTGTTCGCACGGGTCGGCGGCGACGAGTTCGTGGCGCTGATGACGGTCCCGACCTGCTACCAGGGCGATGTCGCGGCCGAACGGCTGCACCATCGGATGAGCCAGATCCTCCGCGAGACCGGCTATGCCGTCACCTGCAGCATGGGTGCGATGGTGGTGGAAAGCCGCTCGATCCGATCGGCGGAAGCGCTGGTCGAGGCGGCGGACGGCCTGATGTACGAGGTCAAGCGCTCGGGCAAGAACGCGCTCCGCGTCGCCCGCCTCGATCTCCAGCCGGCCTATCAGGAATCACCGACGCCGATTTCCGGTCGGCGCGCCGGCAAGGCCCCGATGGCGGACGCGGCATGACGCTCTATTATACACCCGCCAATCGTCCCGCGGACGAGGATGACCGCCAGCGCGCCGTCGACCAGTCCGGCTTTCTCGACGCTGCCGGCGATCCGGTTCTGGCCTCCATCCTGCGTGAGGCGGCAGAGCTGTTCGCCACGCCGATGGCGGCGATCTCGATCGTGGATCATGACCGCCAGTATTTCCCGGTTGAAATCGGGCTCGGCACCTCCGAGACGCCTCGCGCCGCATCCTTTTGCGCGCATGCCATGGTCGATGGCGACCATGTCTTCCAGGTCGGCGACACCCACGCCGATCCGCGCTTCGCGGGAAACCCGCTTGTCCTGTCCGGCCCCGAGATCCGCTTCTATGCCGGCGCCCCGCTGGCGGCGGAAAATGGCCAGCCGCTCGGCGCGCTGTGCGTGATCGATCGGGAGCCCCGCCCCCTGCCCAGCCAGGATCAGCTCGACAGCCTGTCGCACCTCGCGCGGCGCGTGCTGGCGCGCGCCGCGCAGATCAGGGGGTAAGCCTGCTCAGCGGCTCGCGAGCTGGCTGCGGCTGGTGGCCACGCTGGCGAGCAGCAATTCCAGCTGATCGGCGGAGAAGCCCTCCGCCTTGAACGCCTTCATCGCCGACACCGGCGCCTGATAGCCATGGTGCCACGCCAGCACCGCCAGGCGGCGCAACGCCTCCAGCCGGGGGCTCGCCAGACGGCGATCGATGGTGCCGCCGAACAGCCAGGCCATGGCGCGGGCCAGCCGGCCCGGCTCCTGCAGGCTCGCCAGACCGTCATGCCGGGCGAGCACGATGATTTCCCATTCCTGCCGCTCGAACACGGCCGGGATGGAGGATGCGAAAACCGGCGCTGCACCGGCGAAACCCTCACGGGTATCGAGATAGGCCATGGGTATTCCCTTCGGACGAACAGAACCGACCGGCGGGCCAGAGCCCCGTCCGTCATCGATCCCGGATGATCAAGCATGTGATCGGGAGCCTTGCCCCCTCTCAGCGGCCGCCGATGGCAACCCCTTTACTACTGAGCAGTATATAAAGAACCGACGCCGAAAACGTCAACCACTTTCCGTACCGATCGGTAGACTTTTTTCTAGCGGCCTGGCCAGACGACCAGCGCGGTATCGACCATACGGCCCAGATCGGCACAACTCATCCCCGCCCCGGCCTGCACGGAAAGCCCCTGGAGCAGCGCAATCAGATAATGGGTCAGCGCCTCCGGCTCGAGTTCCGCCGGCAGATCGCCTTCCTGCTTGGCCCGCTCGAAACGCTGGACCAGGGCCGCGGTGGACGAAACGCGGCGCGCCACCACCTCGGCCTTGATGCCTTCCGCTTCGGCGCCGCAGGCGACGCTGGAGATGACGCCCAGGCAGCCCTTGGGATCGCAGGCGCTCATCTGGTTGGCGAGCGCCCCGCGCAGCAGCCGGTCGGCGACGCCGCGGGCGGTCGGCGCCTCGAGCGCCGTGTTCATGAAGGCGAGCTTCTCGGTCTCGTAGAGATCGAGCGCCTTGCGGAACAGCGCCTCCTTGTTGCCGAAGCAGGCATAGAGGCTGGGCCGCGTGATGCCCATCGCCTCGGTCAGTTCGGTGAGCGAAGCGCCCTCATATCCGCGTGTCCAGAACACGCGGAGCGCCGCCGCCAATGCCTCTGCGGCATCGAACTCGCGCGGCCTGCCACGCGTGGCAACGGCGGTCTCAGTGTTTTTCATACCGCTCGATATAGTGAAGCAAGGCTGATTCGTCCACTACGCCGCCCGGGGCGAAACGGAAAGCCCAAAGCGTCACATTTCCGACATGGACGCGCCGTGCCGATGCCGGCCACGGCTATCGGTCCCGCCGCCCGCTCAATAACCGAGCGGCGGCGCCCCGGCCCGCAACACCACCGACAGCAGGCAGACGCCGGCCATCACCGCCAGCGTCACCATCAGCCGCCCCTTCGGCACCCCCCGGCAGCTGCCGAGAAGCACGGCGGCCAGCGCCGTCGCGGTGAACAGCCAGAGATGGTAGCGCAGATCGGAGGCGATGCTCACCACCGCGAAACTGGCCGTCATCAGCAGCGCCGAGAGGATCAGCGGAAGCCCGAACGCCCGGGCCGGCTGGTCCGGCGTGCCGAGCAGCGTCCAGCCGAGCAGCGCGGCCAGTATCAGCCACACCGCCGGCGATCCGGCCGGCGTCTCGTCCACGGCCATCGTCACCGCGCGCATCGTGTCGGTCGCCATCGTCTCGCCGCCGCCGACATTGTAGAGATTGGGGGGCGTCTTCGCCGGCGCCGCATTGCTGTGCTCGTCCACCGGCACCCGGATGCGCAGCGTCGCGTTCAGATGCGCGAGGCGGTGTTCGAGATAGGCCAGCGGATGGGCGACCACCGCCGAGACCCAGTGGCGATAGACCGGCGGCGGGCCATTGTCGTCGGCCAGCATCGCGTCGGCCATCGGGCCGCAGCGCGCATAATCGGCGAAGGGATCCCAGAAGAACGGCGTGTAGCAATGCAGCCGCTGCGCCCGTGCCCAATCCTGCCGCGACAGGCCGGGCATCGGATCGAGCGGCGCGCGGGTCGCGATGCCGGCCAGATCGAACAGCGGCAGCGTATATTGCACGCCCGATCGATCGGCGCCGAGCAGGCCATGGTTGATCGGCCCCGACGCGCCCAGCACCAATCCGGTGGCGGCGAGCAGCAGCACCGCACGCGCCCACCAGCGCTTCAACCCGAACCATCCCGCCCAGGCCAGCGCCAGCGGCGCGATCGCGAACACCGAATTGGCGCGCAGCAGCACCGCATAGCCGAGCAGCACGACGATCAGCACCACCGCCCACCAGGGCGTCGGCCGCCGCGTCAGCCGAAACCGCGCGAGCAGACCGGTCGCCGCCACCGTCGCGCCGATCAGTTGCGCATCCTTGTCGATCACCACCAGCCAGTCGATCATCGGCGGCAGCAACCCGATCAGCAGCGCCGCCCAGCCCGCCTTCGGCGCGCCCGCGCGGTGCAGCGCCACGGCGAGCAATCCCAATCCCAGCCAGTAGAGGCCGAGCTGGACAAGCAACATCGGCCCCGTTCCCCACGCCCCCATGCGGAGGAACCACGACCACAGCTGCGCCATGATCGGCGGGTGCCAATCGTCGAAATGGTTGGTGACCGCCTGCGCGAACTGCCCGGTCGCATCGAAGCAGGCGACGCCGGGCCAGAACAGCCCGAAACAGGCGACCGCCAGCAGCAGGGCAACCAGGATGGGCGGAGCGATCGCCCCGGAAGTCTTCGATCTTGCCACGTCTTCTCCGTCCGGACCCGCTCCTGGGAATCCCCCGCCCCTCTTGGGGGCAAGCTCGCCCTTTCGACAAGCTCGGATCAGTGCGCCGCCAACGGCCAGAACAGGGCGATCAACGGCGTGCCGACCAGAATCACCATGATCGAGAGCGGCGCGCCCAGCCGCGCATAGTCCCAGAAGCGGTAGCCGCCCGGCCCCATCACCAGCGTGTTGCACTGGTGCCCCACCGGGGTGAGGAAATCGCAGCCCGCGCCCGTCGCCACCGCCATCAGGAACGGGTCCGGGTTGAGGCCGAGCTGCCTGGCGACCGCCACCGCGATCGGCCCCAGCACCAGCACGGTCGGCGCATTGTGGAGGAAGGGCGAGCAGAGCATCGCCGTCACCATCAGCGTGCCGAGCACCAGCATCGGCGGCGCGCCGGTCAGCAGCGTCGCCAGCCCGTGCGCGATCAGATCGGTGCCGCCGCTGTGCTGGACCGCTTCGCTGATCGGGGTCAGAGCGCCGATCAGCACCAGCACCTCCGGCTCCAGCGCGCCATAGGCCTCGCGCATCGACAGCGCGCCGAGCACCACGATCAGCACCGCCGCGCCGAAGAAGCCGGCCGCCACCGAGATGATGTTGCACGCCACCAGGATGATCGCCACCGCCAGGATCGCGATCGGGCCGAAGCGCTGGCGGCGATTGCCGAGCTTCACGCTGCGTTCGGCCAGCGGCAGCAGCCCCGCCTGCCCGACGAAATCCCCCAGGCCCTTCTCGCCGGCCTGGAGCAGCAGCACGTCGCCGGCGCGCAGCGTCACGTCGCGCAGCCGCTTCGTGATGCGCTGGCTGGATCGGCCGACCGCGAGCAGCTTGACCCCGTAGCGCTCCTGGAGCCGCGCGCGCTGGGCGGAACTGCCGATCAGACTCGATTCCGGCTGGATCACCGCCTCGAGCGAGCGCACCTCCTCGTTCGGCACGGCCTTCTCGATCGCCGCCTCGTGCCGCGCGGGCTTCAGCGGCGTGCGACCGAACAGTTCGGCGAGCGCATCGTCGTCGCCCTCCAGCAGCAGCACCTCGCCGGGCCTGAGCGGCGCGGCGGGGCTCGCCGACACCCGCTCGCCATCGGCGCGCTCGATCGCCACCAGCTCGACGCCATTCTCCATCAGCTTGAGATCGGCGATCGTCGCGAAATCCTTGGGCAGTTCGTCGGGAACCGTCGCCTCGGTGGAATAAGAGGCGGTCGAGACCAGTTCCTCCAGCCCGCCCCCGCCGCTGCGCTCGCGGGGCAGCAAGCGCCAGCAGATGCTCACCACGACCAGCCCGAGCAGGGTCAGCCCCAGCCCGACCGGGGCGAAATCGAACATGCCGAACGGCTTGCCGAGCGCATCCTGACGCACCTGGCTGACGATGATGTTGGTCGAGGTGCCGACCAGCGTCACCAGCCCGCCGAGCAACGACATAAAGCTCATCGGCATCAGCAGCGCCGAGACCGAGCTGCCTTCGGTGCGCCCGAGCTTGAGCGCGGTCGGCATCAGGATCGCCAGCGCGCCGACATTCTTGGTGACGATCGAGAGCAAGGCCGTGACCGCCGCCATCACCGGCACCTGCACGCTCAGATGCCGGAGCCGCGAAAGCAAAGGCCGCAGCGCGGTTTCGATCACGCCGGACTTGGCGATCGCCGCCGAGACGACCAGCGCCGAGGCGATGATCACCACCACGTCGCTGGTGAAGCCGGTGAACGCCTGCTTCACCGGCACCACCCCGACCGTCATGCCGATCAGCAGCACGACAAGCGCGACGAGATCGTAGCGGAAGCGCCCCCAGGCGAAGGTGGCGATCGCGCCAGCGACCAGCGCGAACGACAGGATTTGGGGCGTCGTCATGAAACTCCTGATACAGGCGGGAGAAAGGAAGGGTCGCAACCGTCGCGGATACGCGGGAAACCGGTAAGGTTGCGCCCGTGTAACCGATCGGCTCAATGGCACGAAAGCCCCCGCGAGGAGAGCATGGATGACGCAAGACGAGGACGCCACGCCGCCGGCCGCCCCTGCGGACGCCGACGGCGCGCGCGGCGGCGATATCGTCGCGCGCCACCGGCTCGTCACCCGGCTGTGGCATGGGACCAACGCGTTCAGCGTATTCGTGATGCTGATGAGCGGGCTGATGATCTTCAACGCCCATCCGCACCTCTATTGGGGACAATATGGCGCGAACTTCGATCATAGCTGGCTGGACATCCTGCCGGGCCGCGTGCGCGTCGGCCCGTGGACGATCCCGACGCCGGGCGTGCTCGGGGTCCAGGCCGGCGGCCGCATCGTCGCCTTCCCGCCGCTGGTGACGATCCCTTCGCATTATGATCTCGCCAGCGCCCGCCAATGGCATTTCGCCTTCGCCTGGCTGCTGGTGGTGCCGGGGCTGCTCTTTGGGGCGTGGGGGTTCGCCGCCCGCCATTTCCAGCGCGATCTCGCGCCCAGCGCTGCGGAGCTGAAGCCCGCGCATCTGCTCCACGACATCGGCCGCCATGTCCGCCTGCGCTTCCCCACGGGTGCGGCGGCGCGGCGCTACAATATCCTCCAGAAGCTCGCTTATCTGACGGTGCTGTTCGTGCTGCTGCCGGGCGTGGCGCTGACCGGGTTGACCATGTCGCCGGCGATGGACGCGGCATGGCCATGGCTGCTCCATCTGTTTGGTGGCCGCCCGTCGGCGCGCTCGATCCACTTCCTCTGCGCGTTCGGGCTGGCGCTGTTCATCCTCGTCCACCTGGTGATGGTGGTGCTGGCCGGGCCGATCAACGAGATCCGTTCGATGATCACCGGCCGCTACCGCCTGCCGAAGGAGAAGGGCGAATGAGCATCCGCCTCTCCCGCCGCACGCTGATCGGTTCGCTGGGGACAGGCGCCGGCGGGCTGCTGCTTGCCGGCTGCGACAAGATCAACGCCTCGCCGACCGTGCAGACCCTGCTCGGCGTCGGCGAGAAGGCGACCTTCGCTGCGCAGCGCGTGGTGGCGGATCGCGCTGCACTGGCGCCCGAATATGCGGCGTCGCAGATGTCGCCTTTCTTCCGCACCAACGGCGTCTCGATGCCCTCGACCAACGCCTATGCCGCCCACCTCGCCAGCAATTTCGCCGACTGGCGGCTGGCGGTGGACGGGCTGGTGGCGAACCCGCTGGCGCTCTCGCTCGACCAGATCCGCGCGGCGCCGCGCCGCACTCAGATCACCCGCCATGATTGCGTCGAGGGCTGGAGCGCGATCGGCCAGTGGACCGGGCTGCCGCTCGGCATGCTGCTCAAGCAGGCGGGGCTCAAATCCTCAGCCCGCTACATCGTCTTCCACTGCGCCGACGAATCGCGCGGCGTGCCTTATTATGAATCGATCGACCTGATCGACGCCTTCCACCCGCAGACCATCCTCGCCTGGGCGATGAATGGGCAGCCCCTCGCTGTCGGCCACGGTGCGCCGCTGCGGCTGCGCGTCGAACGCCAGCTCGGCTACAAGCAGGCCAAATATGTGATGCGCATCGAGGCGGTGGCGAGCCTCGCCGGGATCGGCGGCGGCAAGGGGGGCTATTGGGAGGATGTCGTCGGCTATCAGTGGTATGCGGGCATCTGATCGGGCATAGCGCGGCCATGGAGAGCAGCCCCCTTCTCGCGCCGGAAAGCGCCGCCCACGGCCTTGCGATCAGCGTCGCCGAATTGTTCACGATCGGCATCGGCCCGTCGTCCTCGCACACCGTCGGGCCGATGCGCGCGGCGTTCGATTTCGCGCGGGAGTTCGTCGAGGACGGCATCGTGCCGGTGCGGGTCAAGTGCGATCTCTACGGATCGCTGTCGCTGACCGGCCGGGGCCATGGCACCGATGGCGCGGTGATCCTCGGCCTGGCCGGCGAGACCCCCGAGGGCGTCGATCCGGATGCGGTGCCGGCGCTCGTCGCGCGCATCCGGGCGCAGCAGCGCCTGCCGCTCGGCGGCGGCGCGGAGGTGCCGTTCTGCGAGGCCAAGGATCTGGTCTTCCACAAGAGCTTCCTGCCCGCCCATCCCAATGGCATGGCCTTCACCGCGGTGCTCGCCGATGGCAGCCGGATCGTCAGGCGTTATTACTCGATCGGCGGCGGCGCGATCCGCATGGAGGGCGAGCAGCCCGTCCGCGCCAATGTCGAGATCCCCTACCCGTTCGGGTCTGGCGCCGAACTGCTGGCGATCGGCGACGCCACCGGGCTGTGCATCGCCGATATCGTGCGCGCCAACGAGGCGGCGTGGCGGGACGAGGCGGAGACCGACGCCTTCCTGATGTCGGTGCGCGCCGCGATGTTCGGATCGATCGAGCGCGGCTGCCATGGCACCGGCGAACTGCCCGGTGGCCTGAAGGTCCAGCGTCGCGCGCGGGCGATGCGCGAGCGGCTGCTCGAACGCGGCCCTCGCGCCGACCCCGGCCTCGTCTTCGAATGGGTCAGCCTCTACGCGCTCGCGGTGAACGAGGAGAATGCCGCCGGCGGCCGCGTCGTCACCGCCCCCACCAACGGCGCGGCCGGCGTGATCCCCGCCGTGCTCAAATATTACGAGACCTTCGTCCACGGATCGGACACCGCCGGATCGCGGCGCCTGCTCTACACGGCCTCGGCGATCGGCTTCCTGTACAAGAAGCGCGCCTCGATCTCGGCCGCCGAGATGGGCTGCCAGGGCGAGGTCGGCGTCGCCTGCTCGATGGCGGCGGCGGGGCTGGCCGCCGCGCTCGGCGGCTCGAACCGCCAGGTCGAGAATGCCGCCGAGATCGGCATGGAGCATAATCTCGGGCTGACCTGCGATCCGATTGGAGGCCTGGTCCAGATTCCCTGCATCGAGCGCAACACGATGGGCGCGATCAAGGCGATCAACGCCGCCTATCTGGCGCTGCACGGCGACGGCCGCCACATCGTCAGCCTCGACCAGGTGATCGAGACGATGCGCCAGACCGGCGAGGACATGAAGAGCAAATATAAGGAAACCAGCCTCGGCGGCCTCGCCGTCAACGTGGTCGAGTGCTGAGCGCAAAGTCGAACCACCACCGGATACCCGCCTGCCGGACGCCGCATAAACCGGCCGAGGTTCCGAGACACAAAAAGCCCGGGGCGGCCGCATCCGATGCGGCCGCCCCGGGCTTTTGTTCACCCCCGAGGCGGAGATCAGCCGAAGCGGCCGGTCACATAGTCGCGGGTGCGGGTGCTCTGCGGGCGCTCGAACAGCTCCGCGGTCGGGCGGAACTCGATCATCTTGCCGAGGAACATGAAGCCGGTGTGATCGGAGATACGCGCCGCCTGCTGGAGATTGTGCGTGACGATGACGATCGAGAAATCGTCGCGCAGCTCCATCAGCGTCTCCTCGAGCTTGGCGGTCGAGACCGGATCGAGCGCCGAGGCCGGCTCGTCGAGCAGCAGGACTTCGGGCTCCACGGCGATGCCGCGCGCGACGCACAGGCGCTGCTGCTGGCCGCCCGACAGGCCGAGGCCGGACGAGGCGAGCTTGTCCTTGACCTCTTCCCACAACGCGGCGCGGCGCAGCGAGCGCTCGACGATCACGTCCATCTCGGCCTTGGACTTCTTCTGATAGAGGCGCACGCCGAAGGCGACATTGTCGTAGATCGACATCGGGAACGGCGTCGGCTTCTGGAACACCATGCCGATGCGCGCGCGCAGCGCCGAGGTGTCGAGCCCGGCCGGGTCGATCGCGACGTCCCCGTCGCGCGCCTTCAGGCGGGCGACGCTGGCGCGATCGGTGAGGATATCCTTGCCGTCGAGCAGGATCCGGCCGGTCGCATTCTGGCCCGGATAGAGATCATAGATCCGGTTGAGCGCGCGCAGCAAGGTCGACTTGCCGCAGCCCGAAGGCCCGATCAGCGCGGTGATCTTGTTGCGTTCGACCGGCAGGTCGACGCCCCAGAGAGACTGGTTCTTGCCGTAGAAGAAATCGAGCTTGCGCGCTTCGAGCACCAGTTTGTCGGTGGCCGGAACGGTCATGATCGGTGCGTCGACGGGGGCCGCGACGGCCGCGACGGAGGCTACGTCGTTCATGGGCGGTGAGACTCCCGGGCGACAAGGCGCCCAATCGTGTTGACGGCAAGGACGGCGACCGCGATCAGCAACGCGCCCACCCAGGCGAGGCGCTGCCAATCGTCATAAGCCGAAAGGGCGAACTGGAAAATCGTGGTCGGCAGGCTCGCCATCGGCTTGGTGATGTTGGCGTTGAAGAACTGGTTGCCAAGCGCGGTGAAGAGCAGCGGCGCGGTCTCGCCCGAGATGCGGGCGAAGCCGAGCAGGCCGCCGGTGAACAGGCCGGCGCCCGCCGCCTTCCAGATGATCGAACGGATCACGAAGCCGCGGCCGGCACCGAGCGCCATGCCGGCCTCGCGCAGCGTGTTGGGCTGGAGGGTGAGCATGTCCTCGGTGGTGCGGGTGACGATCGGCACCGCCAGCATCGCCAGGGCGACGCCGCCGGCGAGGCCCGAGAAGCCGTGGAACGGCTTCACCAGCAGCTCGTAGACGAACAGGCCGACCAGGATCGACGGTGCCGAGAGCAGCACGTCGTTCATGAAGCGGACGACCTGGCCATAGCGGGTCTTGCCGCCATATTCGGCCAGCCAGGTGCCGGCGAGGATGCCGATCACGACGGCGAAGACCATGCCGATCAGGCACATCACGATCGATCCGACGATCGCGTTGCGCAGGCCGCCGGGCGAACCGGGCGCCGGCTGGTCCATCGTGAAGATCTTGAAATCGAGCCCACCGACACCCTTGATCACGAGCGACCAGAGGATGAGCACGAGGGCGGCCAGGGCGACCAGCGTGGCGAAGCCACACAGGCCCACGAACACGCTGTTGGTGATCTTGCGGCGGAGAGCGCGGTCCATCAGTCCCTCCTCAATGCTTTTCGCTGGCGAGCAGCAGACGGGCGACGGCGAGCACCGCAAAGGTCAGCACGAACAGCACGAAGCCGAGCGCGATGAGCGCGGAGGTGTGCATGTCGCTGGTCGCCTCGGCGAACTCGTTGGCGATGGTGGAGGCGATCGTCGATCCGCTGTCGAACAGCGAATGCGGGAAACCGTGCGAATTGCCGATGATGAAGGTCACCGCCATCGTCTCGCCCAATGCGCGGCCGAGGCCGAGCATGATGACGCCGACGGTGCCGCGCTTCACATAAGGCAGCATCACCTTGCGGATCACCTCGAAGCTGGTCGAGCCGAGCCCGTAGGCGGCTTCGCGGACCTGCGAGGGAATGGTGAGCAGCAGCTCGCGGAACACCGCCGCCATGTACGGCAGGATCATGATCGCCAGGATCAGCGAGGCGGTGAAGATGTTGGCGCCGTTGGGAATGCCGGCGAACACCGCCTGCACCCAGCCGGGAAGGCTGGTGCTGGTCATGATCGGCAGCTGGACATGCAGCGCGAACCAGGGCGCCAGCACGAACAGGCCCCACATGCCGTAGACGATCGAGGGAATGCCGGCGAGCAGCTCGACCGCGACCGCGATCGGCTTGGCGATGTTGCGCGGGCAGAATTCCACCAGGAACACCGACACGCCGAGCGCCAGCGGCAGGGCGATGACCAGCGAGAGGATCGAGGTGACGATCGTGCCCACGATCGGGCCGGCGGCACCATAGACCTCGGTCACCGGATTCCAGTCGGTCGAGGTCAGGAAGCCGAGGCCGAACTGGCGGAAGGCGGGCCAGCCGCCGATCGCGAGGCTGATCACCACGCCGGCCAGCGCCGCCAGCAGCAATGTCGCCGCACCCAGGCACAGCCAGCGGAAGATCGTCTCTCCCAGCGCGCCCTGTCCCCTCGCGTCGCGGGGATCGGTATCGATATCCATCGTCGTGGCCGTCATGCCCCGCCCTGTCGAAATGGGTGTCACAGGTCGATGGGGGCGCCCCGAAAGGCACCCCCATCATCGTCACTTTAGCGTCAGATTACTGACCCGTGTAGACCGGCTTGCCGCCGGACGTCACGTTCGCAATCCACTGCTTGCGGATCAGGTTCTTCACGCTGAGCGGCAGCGGCACATAATCGAGCGACGCGGCCGCCGGATCGCCGTTCTTGTAGGCCCAATCGAAGAACTTCAGGACCTGGTTGCCGGCAGCGGCATTGTCCTGGTTCTTGTAGACCAGGATGAACGTCGCGCTGGTGATCGGCCAGCTGTTGGCGCCCGGCTGATCGAGCAGGAGCAGGTAGTTGCCCGGAGCCTGGGCCCACTTGGCACCCGCGGCAGCGGCGCCGAAGCTCGCGGCGACCGGCTGCGGATACTTGTTGTTCTTGTTCTGGACGAGAACATAGGCCGCGTGGTTCTGCTTGGCATAGGCATATTCGACATAGCCGATCGAGCCCGGGGTCTGCTTCACGAACGCCGCGACGCCGTCATTGCCCTTGCCGCCGAGGCCGGTCGGCCAGTTGACGGAGTCGGACGCGCCGACCTTGGAGGCCCAGCCCGCGCTCTTCATCGAGAGGTAGGAGGTGAAGCCAAAGGTGGTGCCCGAGCCGTCCGAACGATGCACGACGGTGATCGGCAGCGACGGCAGCTTCACGCCGGGGTTGTTCTTGACGATGACGGGATCGTCCCACTTGGTGATCTGGCCGTAGAAGATGGCAGCCAGCATCGGGCCGGTCAGCTTGATCTCGCCGGCGGTGATGCCGGGGATGTTCACGACGGGGACGATGCCGCCCACCACGGTCGGGAACTGATAGAGGCCGGCAGCGGCCAGGTCTTCCGGCTTCAGCGGCTTGTCGGACGCGCCGAAATCGACGGTCTTCGCCTTGATCTGCTTGATGCCGCCGCCCGAACCGATCGCCTGATAGTTCAGGCCGGTGCCGGTGGTGGCCTTATAGGTTTCGGCCCACTTGGAATAAACCGGAGCCGGGAACGTCGCGCCGGCGCCGGAAATATCGACGGCAGACGCAGCGGAAGCGAGCAGCCCGGCGATGCCGGCGGCTACCACGAAAGTCTTGAACATGATGCATGTCTCCGAATGCCGGCGATTGCCCCTCCGGCTGGCACCGCGTCTAGGTAAGCCCTGTTACGGCTCTGTGACAGCCCCCGGCGGCATGTCACAAACTGGAGCAAAGCCGCGGATTCGCGTGGGTAAAGATTGATCTTCCCGGCGGATTTTCTATCTCCCGGCCGAGACTGGCCGTGCGAATCGCGAGATCAACCGCAGTACCGCACTGCGCCAGACCGTTGAATGCGGGCGCCGGCCCGATGCAGGAACAGTTGGCGAGTGTGCTGGTAAAGCCTATGATTTGGAGAGAGGCCTTCTGCCTCGATGTTCAGGGCGGGATGCTTGCAGACTCATCTTCCGAACCGCGCACGGGAAAGCGCGCGGTGATCAAAGCGATTCCATCGGCCCGCCGCCCGGCACGGCTCCGCCTAGCCCTCATCATGATGCAGCGGATGGTCGTGGCCCGAGCGGCCACGGCGCGCCTCGCCGCCCTGCCGCTCGCCGCCCTGCCCCTCGCTGCGCTGTCCTGGCTCATCCTGCTCGCGGCGTGGGCCATCCCCGGCATGGCGGACGCCGCCGCCCCGCCGCGCTATGCAGCCTTCATGGTCGACGCCAATACGCGTGAGGTGCTTTACGCCAATGCGCCGGACGAGCTGCGCCACCCCGCCTCGCTGACCAAGATGATGACGCTCTATCTGGTGTTCGACGCGCTGGAGTCCGGCCGGTTGAAGATCAGCGATCCGGTGTTCGTCTCGCGCCACGCCGCCTCGATGAAGCCATCCCGCCTCGGCCTCGCGGTCGGCGAGAGCATCAGCGTGGACAATGCGATCTCCGTGGTGGCGGTGAAGTCCGCCAACGACATCGCCGTGGCGCTCGCCGAGAAGCTCGGCGGCACCGAACCCAATTTCGTCGCGATGATGAACGCCAAGGCGGCGATGCTGGGGATGCGCAACACCCATTATGCCAACGCCTCGGGCCTGACCGACCCGACCAACGTCACCAGCGCGCGCGATCTGGCGATCCTGAGCCTGGCGCTGGTGCATGATCATCCGCGCTTCTACAGCTATTTCGGCGAACGGGACTTCGTCTTCGCCCGCTCGACGATGATCAACCACAACCATCTGCTCGGCAAGCTGGCCGGCGTCGACGGGATCAAGACCGGCTATACGGTGGACAGCGGCTTCACCGTGGCCGCGTCGGCGCAGCGCGGCAATCGCCGGCTGATCGCCGTCGTCCTCGGCGAGCCCAGCCTGATCGCCCGCAACCGCGACGCCACCGCGCTGCTCGACGCCGGCTTCTCCGTGCTCGATCGGCGGGGCCTCGGGCAGGCGGTGACGGTGGCATCGGTGCTGCCGAGCCTCGACCACCCCGCGCTCCGCGTCGAGCCGGCGATCGAACAGGGCGCGGCGGATGAAAATGCCGTCGTCCAGGCGGCGCCGGTTCGCCAGGCATCACGCGGCCGGTCGGCGCATGGCCGCGTGCATGGCCGGATCGCCGCCACCGGAACCTCCTCGCGTCATGCCAGAGGCGGCAAAAAGGCATCCCGGGCCACCCACGCAGCCAAATCGAGATCGACCGCGAAGACGAGCGCGGCGAAGAGCACGCATCGACATCATCGCTGAGCCGGCTCATAGCGGACGGGCGCGGAGAATCGCGGCCGCGCGCCGGTGGCGGGGGCACCGCCGACAAGGATCACATGGTCATGCCGCGTATCTGGGTCGGGGCCTTGGCCGCCTCTTCCGTCTCGCTGCTCGTCGCGGCGGCGACGTTTCTCGTCTGCACGCACATCGGGGTGCCGGCTGAGCGCGCCACGGCCCCGATCAAGCCGCCGCCACCCACACCGCATTGGACCGGTGCAACGCTGCACCAGTTGCTCGATGCGGTGAACGCCTCACGCGCCGAAGGGCTGCGCCCACAGGATTACCGGCGCGACGAACTGGCCGGCGCGCTGCGCACCGGCGGCAGGGTCGCCACGATCGATGCGCTGGCCACCGGATCCGCGCACGCGCTGGCGCATGATTATGCCGATGGCCGCGTCACCCATCGCGCCACCCGGTTCGATTGGCATATCCCCAATTCGACCGCGGCCCTGGCCACGATGGACGCCGATATCGCCGATGCGGTGAATGGAGGCAGGCTGACCGCCTATCTGCATGGGCTGCTGCCGCAGGATCGGCGCTACGCCGCGCTGCGCGCTGCGCTCGACGCGACGCCGGACAGCGAGGCCGCGCGCCATGACGCGATCCGCGCCTCGATGGAGCGCTGGCGCTGGATGCCACGCGCGCTCGGCACCAACTATATCTGGGTCAACGTGCCCAGCTATCGGCTCGCTTTCTATCGCGGCGATCGGGTGGCCGCGATCCACGACGTGGTGGTGGGCGCGCCCGAGACGCCGACGCCGATGCTCTCGGCCACGGTCGGCTCGATCATCGTCAATCCCTGGTGGACGCTGCCGCCGACCGTGCTGCGCGAAGGCAAACGCTATGCGCCCGAGAAAGGCTATGTCTATCAGACGATCGGCGGCAGGATCTATGTCCGCCAGCGCCCCGGCCCGATGAACGCCCTCGGCCGGATGAAGATCGACATGCCCAACGCCTGGGCGATCTACCTGCACGACACCCCGGCCAAGAGCGGATTTCTCCGCACCGACCGCGCGCTCAGCCATGGCTGCATCCGCGTGAAGGATATCGCGACGCTGGCGACCCAGCTCTATGATCCCGCCGCGATCGACGGCGCGCTCCAGACCTATCAGATGAAGACGCTGGAGATGCCGACCCGGCTGCCCGTCTATATCGTCTATTTCACCGCTGCGCCGGATGCCAACGGCCAGATCGTCACCTATGGCGATCCCTATGCGCGTGATCCGGAATTGATCGCCGCACTGAATCGCGATCCAACCGCCTCCGGAACGAAGAAAAACACGGCGATTCACGACATGATGACGCCCGTCGCGGCGAATCGTGCGATCAACACGGCGGATCGCCTCTAAAACCAGGGAACCTTCTCTTCTGTTATCGGAGTCTTGGGCGCGCTTCTGTTATAAGCCCTTTCGCGAAGGCTGGGGTTGCAGAAGGATCGTTCGAGTTGGATTCATTCCGGGGGGCGTTTTCGCGCCGTGAGATTCTCCGCACCGGCACCATGGTCGCCGCCGGTATCGTAGCAGGCCCTGCACTGGCCCAGATCAATTCCGGCCTTCCTGGCCTTGGCCGTCCGACCGCGACGGCGATGCCGGCGAGCCCGATGACGATCCGCCCCGATCTGTTCCGCCGCGCCCTCGCCGCGCTGCAGAAGCATGGCGATCGCATTCCCAATCACGACAAGATCGCGCTGGTCGATTTCGATCTCTCGTCCGCCCAGCCGCGCTTCCATATCGTCGATCTCGCCTCGGGCCGCAGCCGCTCGATGCTGGTCGCCCACGGCCGTGGCTCCGATCCGGCCCATTCGGGTTTCCTGATGCGCTTCTCCAACGAAATGGGATCCTATTGCTCCTCGCAGGGCACCTATCTGACGAGCGACATCTATGTCGGCCAGCATGGCCGTTCGCGCCGTCTGATCGGCCTCGATCCGACCAACAGCAATGTCGAGCCGCGCGCCGTCGTCGTCCATGCCGCCTGGTATGTGAGCCCGGACATGGTCTCCCAGCATGGCAAGCTCGGCCGTTCGGAAGGCTGCTTCGCGCTGTCCACCTCGGATCTCGAAGATACGCTGCAAAGCCTCGGCCAGGGTCGGATGATCTACGCCGACAAGGTATGACGCGAACGGGGTGACGGAAACGGACCGCGCGCCCTTGCAACCTTTTCGTCCCTCGACCTATTTGTCGTTCCATGACGACAACGACGCCCCCCACGACCGTGCCCATGACGAGCAGGCGTACCTTGCTGGCCGCCTTCGGCGCCATCGCGGCGCTGCCCCCGGGCGGTCTGCTCGCCGCCACCAGGGGGGAAGGCCAGCCCTTCTCCTGGCCGAAGCTGAAGGCCCTGGCCGCGCAGATGGCGGGCCAGCCCTACAAGGCGCCACCACCGCCGCCCGCCGGCGCCGACAAGATCACCTATGACGCCCTGAACGCGGTGCAGTACAAGGCATCGGCGACGCAGTTGCGGACGCCGGGCGGTGGCGGCGGGGTCCGCTTCTTCCCGATAAACCATTTCCAGCCTCAGCCGGTCGAGATCTTTCTGGTCGAGGGCAATGTCGCCAAGCCCTTCCACTACGATCCCGCCGTGTTCGACATGCCGGCCGACGGCCCGCTCGCCCAGATGGGCGGCCACGCCGGATTCTCCGGTTTCCGCGCGATGAACGCGGCCGGCACGAGCGACTGGCTCGCTTTTGCCGGCGCCTCCTATTTCCGCTCGTCGGGCGCACTCGATCAATATGGCCTGTCGGCGCGCGGCATCGCGATCGACAGCGGCGGGCCGGGTGCCGAGGAGTTCCCGGCCTTCACCAAGATCTGGCTGGGCCGCGGCGAAGACGGTTCCCTTCTGGTCGACGCGCTGATGGAAGGGCCGAGCATCGTCGGCGCCTATCGCTTCATCAATCGCAAGACCGATGGCGGCGTGATCCAGGATGTCGAGGCATCGCTCCATCTGCGCAAGGATGTCGCCCGGCTCGGCATCGCGCCGCTGACCTCGATGTTCTGGTACGATCAGGCCGAGCGCACGCGCGCGACCGACTGGCGGCCCGAGGTGCATGATTCCGATGGCCTGCTGATCCATAACGGCGCGGGAGAGCTGCTGTGGCGCCCGCTCAACAATCCGGCGGCGCCGACCGCCGACAGCTTCGGCGATCGCAATCCCAGGGGCTTCGGCCTGCTCCAGCGCGATCGCAACCATGATCATTATCAGGACGACGGCGTCTTCTACGAGAAGCGCCCGTCCGCGTGGGTCGAGCCCAAGGGCGATTGGGGTGCCGGTTCGGTGATGCTGGTCGAACTCGTCACCACCGACGAGACCAACGACAATGTCGTCGCCTTCTGGGTGCCTGCCGCGCCGGCGAAGGCGGGGATGCATTACGACCTTTCCTACCGGCTCAGCTGGATCGCCGGCGAACCGATCATTAATGGTCCGGCACGCGTCGTCGATTGGTGGAAGGGCGCCGCCGGCCGGCCGGGCCAGCCGGTCGTCGCCGGCTCCACGAAGATCGTGATCGATTTCGAGGGCAGCGTGCTGTCCGGCCTCGGCCGATCGAGCGGCGTGACGCCGGACGTCAGCGTCAGCCACGGCAAGGCCGATCTGATCGCCGCCTATCCGGTGGTGGGCCAGGCCGATCGCTGGCGGCTGATGATGGACGTGACCCCCGACGGCAAGGCGCCGGTGGACATCCGCGCCGCGCTGCGCCGCAACGGCACACCGCTCACCGAGGTCTGCCTCGCGCAAATCGCGGGTGCGTGATCGCAGGCTGGTTCATCCCAGTCGGGAACCAGCCCGCCGCCATGGTGTTGTGGCCCTGTTGCCCATGCTGCACAGCAGCGTGGGCGAGGATGCGTGGCGGGGCGTATCGATCAAATGATGTGAGGTTCGGGGTTTGAACAACGAAAGACTCGGCGGGGCCGCCGCCAGTCCCTGGGGATCGTCGCCCATGCCGGATATGCCGGCCGAGACGCCGATCATGATGCCGGTCCAGGTGCTGGAAACGGCGCCCGAACCCACCCGACCACCCCGCACCTCGCCGCACGGCATGACCGAACGGCGGCTGCTGCTGGTGCTGGGCACGCTGATTATCGCCATTTTCGGTGCAGGAGAAATCACACGCAGCCTGTCGAGCGACGGCATCTCGGCGATCGACGTCGTGCTGATGCTGCTGTTCGTCGCGCTGTTCGCCTGGATCTCGTTCGGCTTCCTCAACGCCTTCGCGGGCTTCCTGCTGCTCGTCTCCGGTCGTTCGGTGCCGACCCCGGCCGCCTCGCCGTCGGCGATGCCGACCGGGCGCACCGCAATCCTGCTGCCGATCCACAATGAAGAGGTGGAGCCGGTCTTCGCCCGGCTGCGCGCCATGTCACGCTCGATCGCGGCGGCCGGCGGCACCCAGCTCTTCGAGTTCTTCATCCTCTCCGATTCCAAGCCCGAAAATGAAAGCGCCGAGCATCGCGCGTTTCGGCGCCTGCGCACGCTCAGCCCGCTGCCGGTCTGGTATCGGCGCCGGCTGATCAACGAAGCGCGCAAACCCGGCAACATCGCCGACTGGGTGCGGCGCCATGGCGGCGCCTTCGATTATATGATGGTGCTGGACGCCGACAGCCTGATGGCCGGCGCCGGGGTGATGCGCCTCGCCGCCGCGATGGACCGCCATCCGCAGGTCGGGCTGCTCCAGACCATCCCGATGGTGGTCGGCGGCGAGACCCTGTTCGCGCGCTGGCAACAGTTCGCGGCGCGGCTCTATGGTCCTGTCTTCTCGGCGGGCCTGCTCTGGTGGTCCGGCGCGGAATCGAGCTTCTGGGGCCACAATGCGATCATCCGCACCGCCGCCTTCGCCGAATCCTGCGGCCTGCCCAAGCTCTCCGGCCCCGAACCCTTCGGCGGCCATGTGATGAGCCACGACATGTTCGAGGCGGCGCTGCTGCGCCGCCGCGGCTGGGCCTGCCATATGGTGGCGATGCAGGACGGCACCTACGAGGAATATCCCCCCACCTTCGTGGAACATGCCGCGCGCGATCGCCGCTGGTGCCAGGGCAATCTCCAGCATCTGCGGATGCTGGATACCGCCGGCTTCCACTGGGTCAGCCGGCTCCAGCTGCTGATGGGCGCCACCGCCTATCTCACCTCGCCGCTCTGGCTGATGCTGCTCGGCGTGAGTGCGATCGTCGCGGCCCATTCCGAGGGCGAGATGCAGATCATCGCGCCGTCGGGCTGGCTGTTGGCGCTGACCATCGTGCTGCTGTTTGCGCCCAAGTTCATGGCGCTCGGCTGGATGCTGGCCGATCCGGTGCGGCGCGGCGGCTTCGGCGGGCGCTGGGCGCTGATCAAGAGCGTGGTGGCCGACATCCCGCTTTCCGCCCTCGTCGCGCCGATGATGATGATGACCCAGACGCTTGCGGTGGTGGACATCCTGCGAGGCCGCAAGAGCGGCTGGGACGTCCAGAACCGCGTGTCGGACGGGATCGCGCTGTCGGACGCCGCGCGCCATTATCGCCCGCACCTGATCCTCGGCGGTGTGATGGCGGCAGCGGCGATCCTCGGCTGGCAGCCGGCGATCTGGATGAGCCCGATCTTTGCCGGCCTGCTCGCCTCGCCCTTCCTGGTGGCATGGACATCGCGCGGCTCGCTGGGCCGTGCCTCGGCCCGCCATGGCCTGTTCCTGATCCCCGAGGAACGCCGCCCCAGCCCACTGATCCGCGACGCCCAGCCGACGATCGAAGATCGCAGCGAACCGCTCGGCGGTTCGGGCGAGCGTCGCTGGTCCGGCGCCAACGAGTTGCAGGGCCAGACGCTGTAACCGGGCGCCGGCTCAGGCCTTTTCCCGCCGTCGCGGGAGAAGGCCCCGGTCTTATTGCGGTGCCTTGACCACCTCGCCGCCCTTCATCACGAAGCTCGGATGCTGGAGCAGGACGACATCCTGCAGCGGATCGCCGTCCACCGCGATCAGATCGCCATAGCGACCGACCTCGATCGCACCGACATCCCTGGTCTTGTCGAGCGCCTCGGCGGCGTTCTTGGTGGAGGCCTGGATCGCCTCGATCGGGGTCATGCCCCATTGCACCATCGTCGCGAACTGGCGGGCGTTGAAGCCATTGGGGTAGACGCCGCCATCGGTGCCGAACAGCATCTTCACGCCCGCCGCATGGGCCGCGCGGAAGGTCTGGCGCTGCTTGAGGCCGACCATCTTCTCCTTGGCCATGCTCTCGGGGAAGACGCCGTTCTTGGCCCCTTCCGCCAGGATATAGTCGTCGTCATAGATATCCATGTCGAACCAGGCGCCATGCGCCTTGGCGAGCTTGAAGCTTTCCTCGTCGGCAAGGCTGGCATGTTCGATGGTATCGACGCCGGCCCGCAGCGCATCGTTGATCCCCTCGGTGCCATGGGCATGGACCGCGACCCGCATCCCCAGCCGATGCGCCTCGTCCACGATCGCCTGGATCTCGGCGGGCGACACCTGTTCGGCGCCGACCGAATCGCCCTTGGAGAGAACGCCCCCGGTCATCGCGACCTTGATCACCTCCGCGCCATATTTGTGGACCTTGCGGACCAGCGCGCGGAATGCGTCCGGCGAATTGGCGATATTGTCGCTCGGCGTCTCGATCGACGGCGGGAATTCGGTGAAGTCGCCATGGCCGCCGGTCACGCCGAGAATATAGGTCGCCGGCACGATACGCGGGCCGGGGATGTAGCCATGCTCGATCCCCTCCTTGAGCGCGACGTCGTCATAATGATCCGATCCGACATTGCGCACCGTGGTGAATCCCGCCTCCAGCGTCTTCCTGGCGTTGGCGACGCCGACCACCATCCAGAAGCTGTCGGTATAATTGAGCGACTGGTAGCCGCTCAGCGTGGGATCGCTGGTCAGGTGGACATGCATGTCGATCAGGCCGGGCAGCAACGTGCGGTTGCCAAGGTCTATCGTCTTCGCGCCCTCCGGCACGGCATCGCCCTGATGGCCGACCGCGGTGATGCGGCCGTCGGTGATCGTCACCTGCGGCCGATCGACTTCCTTGCCGGCCAGCACGTCGACCATCTTCGCCGCCGTGACCACCACGGTCGCAGCCGTGGCCGGCACGATGGCGGTGGACGCCGCCCAAGCCGCCACCATGAAACTCAGTCGACGCATGCCCGATCCCCTTGTTGCCCGACCGTATAGAGTATGCTCCCCCGCCATGCGTCAACGGCAAAAAGCGTTTGCCCCCGGCCTGTGGCTCGCCGACAAGAGCGCGACACGACAAGGGACCGACATGGCGCGCGCGAAGACGGATAATGAGCTCACGATCGGCGCGCTGGTGCTCGGATCGCTGCTGACGTTGATCTTCACCGCCGCCAATGTGTTCCTCGGCCTCAAGGTCGGCCTCACCTTCTCCACCTCGATCCCGGCGGCGGTGATCTCGATGGTGGTGCTGAAGGCGCTCGGCCGCTCCGGTATCCTCCAGAACAACATCGTGCAGACGGTGGCATCGGCGGCCGGCACGCTCGGCTCGATCATCTTCGTGCTGCCCGGCCTGATCATGGTCGGCTGGTGGGCCGATTTCCCGTTCTGGCAGAGCTTCCTGATCTGCGCGACCGGCGGGCTGCTCGGCGTGATGTTCTCGATCCCGCTCCGCCGCGCGCTGGTCACCGGATCGGACCTGCCCTTCCCCGAAGGCTGCGCCGCCGCCGAAGTGCTCAAGATCGGCAGCGACGACGATGCCGGCAGCGCGGGTGTCGAGGAGAGCAGGGCTGGCCTGACGGCGCTGCTCACCGGCAGCGCCGTCTCGACGCTGTACGCCCTGCTCAGCGCGATGCGGCTGACGGCGGCCGAGGCCTTCGCCTGGTTCCGCATCGGGCCGGCGGCGACCGGGATCGATTTCGGCCTGTCCTTCGCGCTGATGGGCGTCGGCCATCTGGTCGGCCTGTCGGTCGGCGCGGCGATGCTGCTCGGCCTGTTCATCGGCTTCGGCGCGGCGACCCCGCTGCTGACCGCGCTCCACGGCGCGGCCGGCCCCGCCGCCGACGTGGCGCAAGGCGTATGGAGCCACGAGGTCCGCTTCATCGGCGCAGGCGTGATCGGCGTCGCGGCGCTGTGGACGCTGGCCAAGCTGATCCTGCCGATCGCCAAGGGCCTGCGCGAGGCCGCCGCCTCGTCCAAGGCGCGCAAGGGACCGGGCGGCGCGGCGCTGCCGATCGAGGAGCGCGACATGCCGGTGGCGTTCGTCGGCGCAATCTCGGCGGCGCTGATCGTGCCGATCGTCGGGCTGCTCGCGCACTTCGCCCAGGGTGGACCGCTGGCGCCGATCGCCTGGCCGCTGGCGATCGGCGGCACCCTCTATATCTATGTCGGCGCGATCATCGTCGCCTCGGTGTGCGGCTATATGGCCGGGCTGATCGGCGCCTCGAACAGCCCGCTCTCGGGCGTCGGCATCCTCGCCATCCTCGGCGCCGCGATCCTGCTCGCCGTTGCGGTAGCGCCGTTCGTGCCGGCCGCCGCATCGGCGCACATGATCGCCTTCGCGCTGTTCGCCACCGCGATCATCTTCTCGGCGGCGACCATCGCCAACGACAATCTCCAGGATCTCAAGACCGGCCAATTGGTCGGCGCGACGCCGTGGAAGCAGCAGGTCGCGCTGATGGTCGGCGTGATCGCCGGCGCGCTGACCATCCCGCCGGTGCTCAACCTGCTCGCCAGGGCCTATGGCTTCGGCGAGATGTCGGCGCTCCACCCGCACCCGCTGCCCGCCCCGCAGGCGCTGCTGATCTCCGCGCTCGCCAAGGGCGTGCTGAGCCATGATCTCGACTGGAGCCTGATCGGCATCGGCGGACTGATCGGCTTCGCGCTGATCGCGCTCGACGGCTGGCTGGGCCGCACCGGCAGGCTCCGCCTGCCGCCGCTCGGCGTCGGCATCGGCATCTATCTGCCGATGTCGGCGACGCTGCCGGTGATCATCGGTGCCTTCCTCGGCCATTGGTGGGAGAAGAAGAACCCCTCGCCCGCCGCCCAACGCATCGGCGTGCTGATGGCATCGGGGCTGATCGTCGGCGAGAGCCTGTTCGGCGTGATCCTCGCCATCCCGATCTCGATCACGCTCAACCCGATGCCGCTGGCCGTCGTCGGCGACGGTTTCGCGACCATCGCGATGATCGGCGGCGCGATCCTGTTCGCGGCGCTGCTCGCTTTCTCCTACCGGCGCGCGACCCGGCTGGGCGCGGCGATTATTTAGCCTTTGGTCGAATTTTTGCTGAGGGTTAATCGCTTGCTAAAGCTATTCTCCGAAACGGGCGGAGATGAACGCCGCTTCGAAGAAACAGGCCGGACGCGGCCATAGCCGCTTGATCGGCTTGCAGGCGGTCATCGCCTGCACCGCCATGGGCTGGCTGCTGCTCGCGCCGCCCGCACAGGGGCAGATGACCCTGGTGCCGTTGACCGCCAGCGCGGCCCTCACCCTCCCGGCGACCGTCCTGCACGGGGACATTCGCCTGATCGGCACCGGGCCGCTGCCAGGCTCGCTGCTCGTGGAAGGGCGCCGTGCCGACTTTTCCGGCTATCTGCTGCACCATGCGACCCTCGTGCTCGCTACGCCTCCCGGCGGTTGCGGCGCGGAAAGCCAGGCATGATCGTCCGCGACCTCGACGACCTGCGCCGTAACGGCATCCGCCTGCTGACCGGCGCGGGCTGGATCTTCGTGGCGGTGCTGTTCGTCCTGTCCTTGATCTTTGCCGGCAAGCCTGGGTGGGAAGCGTTTGCCATCGGCTGCCTGGTCAACCTGATACCGACATTCTGCGCGGTGCGCGGTCGCTACGATGTCGGCGCACGCAACGCGGTGGCGGTGATGCTGGCCGTCCAGCCGGCGCTGCTGGTGTTCGTCATGCAGGGTGCGATCTGGCAGGCCGACATGCACCTTTATTTCTTCGCCTCGCTCGCGATGCTGACCATCCTGTGCGACTGGCGCCCGCTGATGATCGCCGGCACGGTGGTCGCCATCCACCATCTGCTGCTGAGCGTGCTCGCGCCCGCTTGGGTGTTCCAGGGCGGTGGCGGCGTCTCTCGCGTGCTGATCCATGCCGTAGCCGTGGCGATGCAATGCGCGGTGCTGGGCTATATCACCAACCAGTTGCGCGCGATGATCGTGAAGCAGGGTATCCAGCGCGAGACCAGCGAGATTCTGGCGGCCGAAGCCCAGGCCGCACGGGAAAATGCGGAGCGGGCGCTGGCGACCACCGAAGCCCTGGAACGGCGCGCCGCGGCGGAACGCGCGCGCCGCAAGCAGGCCGAAGCGGAGGTCTCGCATCTCCGTCGCAACGCGCTGCTGGAACTGGCCGCCGAATTCGAACGCTCGATCACGGGGGTCGCCTCGGCGGTGGGCATCGCCGCGTCCACGCTCGAGGAGTCGGCGCGCTCGCTCGATGCCCTCGCCCGCAACACCGGGCGCCAAGCGGCCGATGTCGCCGCCGCCGCGGTCCAGACCAAGGATGCCGCACGCTCGGTCGCCGGCGGGGTGAGCACCCTCTCGCGCTCGATCGGCAGCATCGCCGTCAACGTGACCCAGCAGGCCGAACTGACCGATCATGCCCGCAACCGCTCCGCCCATGGCGACAAGGCGGTTCGTGCGCTGGCGCACCGGACGGTCGATGTCGGCGCCTTCGCGCACATGATCTCGACCATCGCCTCCCAGACCAATCTGCTCGCGCTCAACGCCACCATCGAGGCCGCCCGCGCCGGCGAATCCGGGCGCGGCTTCGCGATCGTCGCGCAGGAGGTGAAGGCGCTCGCCAGCCAGGCCGCCCATGCCACCGGCGAGATCAGCGGTATCATCTCGGGCATGAACATCGGCGCCAGCGAAGCGGAGCAGAGCTTCGAGCATGTCGCCGCCGCCATCGCCGAACTGACCGAGGCGGCTGCCGCCATTCGCGGCGCAGTGGACGAACAGCGCGTCGCCGCCTCCAGCATCGAACAGAGCGCCGACGAAGCCGCCGCCGGCATGGACGCGATGGCCGACCGGATCGCCAGCGTGTCCGAAAGCGCCTCGGCCGCCGAACAGCTGTCCGGCCGGGTGAAGGGCGCGGCCGGCGCGCTCTTGCGCCATGCCGAGACGCTCCAGAACGCCACCGACACCTTCGTCAACCACCTCCGCGCCGCCTGACCCGTCGGCGAATGCCGGCGCTCGATCAGGTCGCCCGAAACGGATAGGGCGATGCCGGCCGCTGATAGGGGTTGAGATCGAGCGCGCGGGTCACCGGCGGCAAGGCGCGTTCCGGGCAATGCCGGCGCTCGCACAGGTGGCAGGCCGGGCCGATCGGGATCGGCACGTCGCCGAGTCCGGCCGCAGCCCCGATCGCAGCCGAATGCTTCGCCTCGCAGCCCAGCACGATCGTTACCAGCCCCGGCGCGGCGGTGCGCGGGATCGCCCGCGCGAACGTCACGTAACGGGTCTCGTCAGGCGCCTCGACGAGCGCTGCGATCGTCTCGCCGGGCAGGCGGAAGGCACGCTGCACGCCCCAGCGCGGGCAACCGCCGCCGAAGCGCGCGATCGGCATCGATTCGCCGGAAAAGCGCTTCGAGACATTGCCCGCCGCATCCAGCTTGAGCAGGAAGAAGGGGATGCCACGCGCCCCCTGCCGCCCCAGCGTCGTCAGCCGGTGCGCCGCCTGTTCGAACGACACGCCGAAGCGTGCAGCGAGCAGATCGAAATCGACCCGGCTCTTCTCCGCCGTCTCCAGGAAGCGCGCATAGGGCATCAGGATCGCGGCGGCGGCATAGTTGGCAAAGGCGACGCGGGCGAGCCCTGCGGCCTCCTCGTCCGGCGGGGCGGCGCGCTCGACCGCCGCTGCGATCGGCTTGTGGAGCGCCTGCATCGCCAACTGATAGGCGATGCCGAACAACCGGCTCTCGGCAGGCAGCCGCTCGGACAGCATCAGCCGTCGGCGGTGGAAATCATAATGGCGCAGCGATCCGGACAGCACATCCTCCGGCATCACCCGCACCACGATGCCGTAGATGTCGCCGAGCCGCCGAAGCATCTCCTCGCGCAGCGCATCCGGCCCCGCACCCGAAAGTTCGAGCGACAGCGCCTCGGCCGCCTGGTCGAGCTCGTCGAAATGATTGCGCTTGCCGTCGAGATATTCGCGGAGCCAGTCGAGCGGCGACGCGGTCGCGGACGGCGCGCTGCCCAACTGCCCGATCCGCTCGGGCATCCGGCGCAGATCGGTGAGCGCGCGGTACATCCGCGTCACCGCCTCGGCGACGCTGGGATAATTTTCGGCGACCTCCATCACCTCGTGGCGCGGAATGCCGATATCGCGGACGAGGCCATCGGCGAAGATCTCGTGCAGGTCGCTCGCCGCCGCCTCGTTGGCGCCGGCGACGAAATCGCGCATGTCGATGTCATAGGTGCTGGCGAGGCGGAGCAGCATCTGCGCGGTCAACGGCCGCTGGTTGCGCTCGAGATGGTTGAGGTAGGAGGGAGAGACGCCCAGTTCCTCGGCCATGTTCGTCTGGTTGAGGCCCAGTTCGCGCCGCAGCACGCGCAGCCTTGGGCCGAGGTAGAGCTTGCGATCGGCGGCGCTGGTCATGGGCCGAGACTGTCACATCATGACAATCTCAACAAGTCACAGCCAACACGCCACCCCGCGACAGGTCAGGCGGCGACGATCCGCAAGGCCTCGATCTGGTCCCGGCTATAGCCCATCGCCATCAGTTCCGACGCGATCTCTCGCGCGCGCGCCACATTGCGGCGGCTGGCGCAGACGAAGCGGCGCACCGCATCGAGGCGTGGATCGGCGAGCGGGCGGGGCTGCTCGATGCCGGTCAGCGCGCGGAACAGGCGCGAGACGCGCCCCTCCGGCTTGCCCTGCGGCGCAGCGCAACCGAAGCGCGCGGCGTCGCGCAACGCGACGGTGACCGCCTGCCATTCCGCTGTGGTGAGATGAGGCTGCGCTTTGATATCGACCATCAGCATGATCTGGCTCCCTTCCGATGAACAATCGATTAGCGGAGTTTCGCTTAGCGCATCATCCAGATAGTCTCTGTCAAAACGTTCGAGGAATTTGATATGTCGAGCCCCGGCACGCCCACTTACGATCAGTTGCGCATCTTCTTGAGCGTCGTCGAGACCGGCAGCTTCGCGGCGGCCGGGCGCAAGCTCAATCGGGCGACCTCGGTGATCAGCTACGGCATCGCCAATCTGGAGGCGCAGCTCGGCATCCTGCTGTTCGACCGGGAGGGGACACGCAAGCCGGTGCTGACCCCGGCCGGCAAATCGGTGCTCGCCGAAGCCCATGCCATCGCCCATGGCATGGACGGCCTGCGCGCCAAGGTGAAGGGGCTGACCCAGGGGCTGGAGCCTGAGGTCAGCGTCGCGGTCGACGTGATGTGGCCGAGCGCCTGGCTGGGATCGGTGCTCAAGGCGTTCGCGCGCGAATTTCCGACGGTGACGCTGCGCCTCCATGTCGAGGCGCTGGGCGCGGTGGTGGCGCTGGTGCTGGATGGCCGCGCCTCGATCGCGATCGGCGGCCCGCTGTCGCTGGAGGTCGATGGGCTGGAGCACATCGCGCTGGGATCGGTGCCGCTGATCCCCGTCGCCGCGCCCGATCATCCGCTGGCCCGAGGCCGGCTGCGTCCCGGTGCCGGGCGCGAGCATATCCAGTTGGTGCTGACCGATCGCTCGCCGCTCACCGCCGGGCGCGATTTCTCGGTGATCAGCGACCGCACCTGGCGGCTCGCCGATCTCGGTGCCAGGCACCAATTGCTGCGCGAGGGAGTCGGCTGGGGCCATATGCCGATCCCGCTGATCGAGAGCGATCTGGTCGCGGGCACGCTGGTCAAGCTCGACATGCCCGATCACACCGGCGTCATCTACAAGTTCGATGGCGTCTATCGCACCGATGCTCCCCCCGGCCCCGCGGCAGGCTGGCTGCTGGAGCGCTTCGCGCTGGCGGCCGGGGTGGAGGCGGAAATCTAGAGGTTGCCGGGGATTGGGCCGGCGCAGGCCGTGCCGGACGGGCTACGCTTGCCGGCTTATCGGATCTGTGATGTTAGCCACCCGATAGAAGCAGCGAAGGAGACGTGCGTGCAGGGCGAAGCCACCAGGGGCCAAGATGCCCCGCTTGCCATCATCGTGATGGGCGTCAGTGGCAGCGGAAAGTCGACGCTCGGCCGGATGCTCGCGGCGCAGCTCGGTTGCGCTTTCCTGGAAGGCGACGATTTCCACTCGGCAGAGAATGTCGCGAAGATGCGCGCCTCGATCCCCCTCACCGACGAGGATCGCTGGCCATGGCTCGACAGGCTCGGCGCGGCCTCCGGCGAGGCCGCGACATCGGACGGTCTCGTGGTGACGGCCTGCTCGGCTCTCAAGCGGGTTTATCGCGAAAGGCTGGCCGGCGCCGCGCATATTCCGACGGTCTTCGTGATGCTCGAGACCAATGCGCAGGAACTCACGCGGCGGCTGGGCAATCGGCCTGGCCATTATATGCCGCCCAGCCTTCTCACCAGCCAGTTGCAGACGCTCGAACCGCCCGGCGCCGACGAAGCGGCCCTGATCCTCGATTCGAGCGAGGCGACTGCGGCCCTGTGCGAGCAGGCGCGGAACTGGATCGTCCGGCAGGGGACGAAAGCAGGCTGACAACCGCGCCTCGGCGGGGCATGACATCCGGCAAAAGCCGCCGATGCGATCGTCGCCGCCCATCGTGCGACGATCGAGCGTCGGTCGATCATATCGGGAGGATGCATCGATGCCGTTGGTAACCCGCCGAGTCCTGCTGGGCGCGGCCGCTGCGGCGGCCACCACAGCCGCCACCGCAGCCGCCGTCCCCCTCCAGCTTTCGGCCAACGAGACGATCGAATTGTGGCCCGGCCCGCCGCCCGGCACGGGATCGGCCGCCATCGTCCGCAAGGTCGACGATCAGGACAAGACCGGCACTGCCCCCGATCGCTGGATCAGCGGCATCGCGCGACCCGTGATGATCGTCTTCCGGGCGCCGCGGCCGGATGGTTCGGCGGTGCTGATCGCCCCCGGCGGCGGCTATGGCTTCCTGTCCTACGACAATGAGGGGACGGCACAGGCGGCCTGGCTGAACGCACGCGGCACCACCGCCTTCATCCTGCTCTATCGCCTGCCCGGCGAAGGCTGGCACCAGCGGCAGGACGTGCCGTTGCAGGATGCCCAGCGGGCGATGCGGCTGATCCGGGCACGTGCCGATCATTTCGGTATCCAGCGCGATCGCATCGCCGTGCTCGGCTTCTCGGCGGGCGGCCATCTCGCCGGATCGCTGGCGACCCGCCACGCCGAACGCATCTATGCGCCGATCGACGCGGCCGACCAGATCGATGCCCGCCCCGATCTCGCCGCCCTGCTCTACCCGGTGGTGAGCCTGGAAGCGCCCTTCACCCATGGCGGATCGCGCGACGCGCTGCTGGGGCCGGATGCGCCCGAAAGGATGCGGCTCGCTTATTCGGTCGAGCATCGTGTCGATGCCACCACGCCGCCGATCTTCCTCACCGCCGCCGCCGATGACGGGCTGGTGCCGCCCGCCAACAGCATCGCTTTGTTCAACGCGATGCAGGCCGCGCAGCGCCCGGTGGCGTTGCACATCTTCGAGTCCGGCGGCCATGGCTTCGGTGCCCGCCTGCCCAAATCGAACCCCGGATCGACATGGCCGAGCCTGATGGAGCGCTTTGCGATCAGCCACGGCCTGTTCGCCGGAAATTACGGCTGAGCGACGAGGCGATCATGGCCGTCGCTCGGACAGGCCGGAGCGGGAAATAGGCGATGCCGGTTCGCACGGTGGCATTCACCGGCTCGACAACGACCCTGCTCTGATGGCAGGTGTCGCCGCGAACGCGATCGGAAACGCGCTCGATGCGCTCGGCGCCCACGATAAAAAGGGAGAATGATGTCGATGGCCAGGCCCCTCCAGACCAAGGTCCGCGCGCTGCGCGCCGCCCTTTTTGCTTGCGCACCGATGATAGCGCTACCAGCAGTCGCGGCGCCGATGGCAAGCCTCGATCGCCACGGCAGCATCGTCGCGATCGAGCCCTATGCACCGAACATCGTGCGCGTCACCATCGCGGTCGATCCGACGCTGGCCGATGCGCCGCCGGGCGACGGCCCCAACGCCAAGTCCGATGCGACCGGCTGGAGCCATCGCACCGACGCTTCTGGCGACGTCTTCGCGTCCGCGGCGCTCTCGCTCACCGTCGCGGCGCAGCCCTGGCCCAAGGCGCCGACCCAGATGGAACGCTATTTCGCGCCGGCGCTGCCGCCGGTGTCGGTGACGGTGAAGACCGCGGACGGCCAGCCGCTCACCACCATGACCGGCTGGAGCATGGCTCCGCATGACGTGACCGGCGAAAAGACCTTCAAGGTCGGCGCCTCCTTCGACGCGCCCGCCGACGAGCATTATTACGGCCTCGGCCAGAACCAGGAGGGCATTCTCGACCTCCGCGGTCGCACCATCGATTGCAAGCATAATTATGACGCGCCGGCCGGCGAGACGGTCTGCGTGCCGTTCATGGTCACCAACAAGGGTTATGGCATCGTCTGGGACAATGCGTCGGACACGACCGTCTCGCCCGGCCTGCACGGCAGCACCAACTGGACGTCCAATGTCGGCGAGCGCGTGTCCTTCTTCATCATTGCCGGCAAGAGCTATGACGATCTCTATGCCGGCTACGCCAAGCTGACCGGCGCCACGCCGCTGCCGCCCAAGGCCGCCTTCGGCCTGATCCAGAGCAAGGCGCGCTACACCAGCCAGCAGGAACTGATGGACATCGCCAAGGGCTATCGCAGCCGTGGCTATCCGCTCGACGTGATGGTGCTCGACTGGTTCTACTGGTCGCGGATGGGCCAGCTCGACATCGATCACACTTATTATCTCGACCCCAAGGGCATGAACGACGCGCTCCACGCGATGGGGATGCACTCGATCGTCAGCGTCTGGCCGCGTTTCGAGCGCGAATCGCGCTATTTCAATTTCCTCAGCGCCAAGGGCTGGCTGCTGAAGGACAAGGACGGCAATGTCGTGGACGGCCTGCCGGTCCGCTCGGATCGCGCCGGCGCACTGATCGACAGCACCAACCCGGCCGCACGCGAATGGTATTGGGATCGCATCCGCGACAATATCGCCAGCCAGGGCTTCGACTGGTTCTGGCTGGACGAAACCGAACCCGATCTGGTGCCGGACGGCTCCTTCTATTCGATCGGCACCGGCGATCGCTATCACAACCTGTTCCCGTTGCTCCACACCGAGAGCGTAGCGGAAGGTTCGGCGCGCGACCGGCCGGACAAACGCAACCTGATCCTGTGCCGCGCCGCCTATCTCGGTTCGCAGCGCAATGGCTGCCTGTTCTGGTCCTCCGACGTTCACTCCACCTGGGAAGCCTTGCAGCGGCAGGTGCCGGCCGGGCTGAACTTCACCGCGTCGGGCCTCGCTTATTGGGGCAGCGACACCGGCGGCTGGCAAGATCCATCAGGTCCGCCGCCGCTCCATCCGCCGCTGGTCGATCCGGCCGGCGCCACCGCGATGCCGACAAGCTACACCGATTATCCGGAATTGTTCGTCCGCTGGTTCCAGTATAACAGCTTCACGCCGACGCTGCGCATCCACGGCCAGCGGCCGGGCACCGCGATCTGGCAGTACGGCGCCGCGGCCGAGCCGATCCTCGCGAAATATCTGCGCCTGCGCTACGCGCTGATCCCCTATCTCTACTCGCTCGGCCGCGAGACCTATGAGACGGGCGCGCCGTTCATGCGCGGCCTGTTCATGGATTTTCCGAACGACCCGGCGGTCGCCACCATCGGCGACGAATATATGCTGGGCAAGGCGTTCCTCGTCGCGCCCGTCACCCAGCAGGGCCAGACCAGCCGTCCGGTCTATCTGCCCGCTGGCGCCGACTGGTATGATTACTGGACCAACCGCAAATATACCGGCGGCCAGACGATCACCGCCGCGGCCCCGATCGAAACGATCCCGCTGTTCGTGCGCGCCGGTTCGATCGTCCCGATGGGCGCGCAGGTGCAGAGCACGATGGAGCATCAGCCGCTGGAGAGCATCCGTGTCTATCCGGGCAAGGATGCGACCTTCACACTGTATGACGACGACGGCGAAACCAATGCCTACCGCAACGGCCAGGACAGCAAGACGCTGCTCGAATGGAATGAGGCCGCCAAGCGGCTGGTCCCGAGCGGCAAATCGGCCGTGAAGATCGATCCCGCGCTGGTGAAGATCATCGCACCGGAATGAAGAACAAAGCCCGCCGGCATCCGATGCCGGCGGGCCGTTCCGTTCGCGTCAGGCCTGGTTGACGGCAACCGTGCGGATGTTCAGGTAGTTATCGAGCGCCTCGGGGCCGCCTTCGGTGCCATAGCCCGAATCCTTGATGCCGCCGAAGGGCAGCTCGGCCGACGGCGTCGCCGCCATGTTGACCCACAGCATCCCGACCTCGACCCGGCGGGTCAGCAGATCGGCATTGGCAAGCGAGCGCGTGAAGGCATAGCCGGCCAGCCCGAACGACAGCCGATTGGCCTCGGCGATCGCCTCCTCCAGCTTGTCGAAGCCACGGATCGCGGCGACCGGGCCGAACGGCTCGTCGTTGAAGATGCGCGCCTCCAGCGGCACGTCGGTCAGCACCGTCGGCTGCCAGAAATTGCCGGCGTCGCCGATCCGGCTGCCGCCGGTCAGCAGCTTGGCGCCCTTGGCGACGGCATCCTCCTGGAACTCGGCCATCGCGGCGAGCCGGCGCGGATTGGCGAGCGGGCCCATCTGGGTGCCGTCGGCCGAGCCCTCACCCACTTTGAGGCCGCTGGCATAGGCCGCGAACGCCTCGGCGAACTGCTGCTTCACGCTGTTGTGGACGAGGAAGCGCGTCGGCGAGATGCACACCTGTCCGGCATTGCGGAACTTGGACGGTGCGATCGTCTTCACCGCGAGATCGATGTCGGCATCGTCGCACACGATCACGGGGGCGTGGCCACCCAGCTCCATCGACACCCGCTTCATATGCTTGCCCGCCAGCCCGGCGAGCAGCTTGCCGACCGGGGTGGAGCCGGTGAAGGTGATCTTGCGGATGATCGGGCTGGCGATCAGATATTCCGAAATCTCCGCCGGATCGCCGAAGACGAGGCCCAGCACGCCTTCCGGCAGGCCGGCATCCTGGAACGCCTTGATCAGCGCGGCCGGGCTGGCCGGGGTTTCCTCCGGCGCCTTGACGATCATCGAGCAGCCCGCGGCGAGGCCGGCCGAGATCTTGCGGACGATCTGATTGACCGGGAAGTTCCACGGCGTGAAGGCGGCAACCGGGCCGACCGGATCCTTGATCACCATCTGCCGGATCGACAGGCTGGCGCGATGCGGCACGAGGCGGCCATAGACGCGGAAGCCTTCCTCGGCGAACCATTCGATGATGTCGCCGGCGGCCATCGCCTCGCCCTTGGCCTCGGCCAGCGGCTTACCCTGCTCTTGGGTCAGCAGCTGCGCGATCTCGTCGGCACGCTCGCGCATCAGGGCGGCGGCCTTGCGCATGATCTTGCTGCGCGCGGCGGGCGTGAAATCGCGCCACACCTCGAAACCGCGCTGTGCCGCCGCCAGCGCCTTGTCCAGATCGGCGCGGCTGGCATGGGCAACGCGGCCGATTTCCTGCCCGGTGGCCGGATTATGGACCGCGAGCGACCGCCCATCGGCGGCATTCTGCCACGTGCCATCGATGAAGAGCTGGGTATCCAGATAGGCCATGCGTCACGACTCCATAATGTTGCCTGCCCCCGGTCCATCCTTCATCGGATGCCGCCGGGGACCATGAGAAACCGGCCCCCATATCGGGGGACACCCCTATCGCGGCAACCCTTGCCGGCGCCCCGGCAGCGCAAAAACGCCGATCCCGCCTTCTGCCGCTGACAGGCGGCGACGACCGGGCTAGGAGGCGGCATATTCGCCCGACCATAGGAACTGCGCATGTCGCCTCACGATTTCACGCCCTTCGCATCGCGAACGCTGGATGACGCCACGATCGCGGAGCTTCCCCGGCATTATCGCGGCAAGGTCCGCGACAATTACGATCTGGCCGACGGTCGCCGCATCATCATCGCGAGCGACCGGCTGAGCGCGTTCGATCGCATCCTCTGCGCCGTCCCCTTCAAGGGCCAGCTGCTCACCCAGACCGCGCGCTTCTGGTTCGAGCAGACCGCGGACATCGCCGCCAACCATGTGCTGACCTACCCCGATCCCAATGTGCTGATCTGCCGCCGGCTCGACATCCTGCCGGTCGAGATCGTGGTGCGCGGCTATCTCGCCGGCACCACCGGCACCTCGATCCTGACGCTCTACAAGGCCGGCCAGCGCCAGATGTACGGCATTGAGCTGCCGGACGGGATGCGCGACAATGAACAGCTGCCGACGCCGATCATCACGCCGACCAGCAAGGAGTTCGACGGCGGCCATGACGAGCCGCTGACGCCCGCCGAGATCCTCGAGCGCAAGCTGCTCACCGCCGCCCAGTGGGACGAGCTGAGCGCCACCGCGCTGGCGCTGTTCGCACGCGGCCAGAAGCTGGCGAGCGAGCGCGGCCTGATCCTCGCCGACACCAAATATGAGTTCGGCGTCGATGCCGAGGGCAAGATCGTGCTGGCCGACGAAATCCACACGCCGGACAGCAGCCGCTACTGGAAGCAGGCGAGCTACCAGCAGCGCTTCGAGGCCGGCGAGCGGCCCGACAGCTTCGACAAGGATTTCGTCCGCTCCTGGGTCGCGGCGCGCTGCGATCCCTACAAGGATCCGATCCCGGTCATTCCCGAGCAGCTGATCCTCGGCACCGCCGCGGTCTATGCCGAGGCCTTCGAGACGATCACCGGGCAGAGCTTCGAGCCCGATCTCGAAGGTGCCACGGTGCTGGAGCGGATCCGCGAGCGGCTCGCCCCGCTGTTCGTCGAGCGCTGAGCCGCCGGCGCGCGCTCAGCCCGCCGGATCGGGGCGGGCGAGCGCGCGCCGAACGGTCGGCAGCATCCGCGCCACCACGATCGCCACGCCCTGCGCATTGGGATGGATGCCGTCAGCCTGGATCAGCGCCGGCCTGCCGACCACGCCGTCGAGATAGAAGGGATAGAGCGGCACGTCATAGCGACGGGCCAGCGCCGGATAGATCGCATCGAACGCCCGCCGATAGTCCGGCCCGAGATTGGGCGCGGCCTTCATGCCGGCGATCAGCACCCGGATATGGCGGCGCTGCAATTCGGCGAGAATGAGATCGAGGTTGGTCGCCAGCTGCGCCGTCGGCAGGCCGCGCAGCATGTCGTTGGCGCCGAGTTCGACGATCACCAGATCGGGCTTCACGCCCAGCCCGCGCAGGCCCCAAAGCAGCCGGGCGCGACCCTGTGCGGCGGTATCGCCCGAAATGCCGCCATTCTTGACGGTCGCAGGAATCCCGGAGCGGCGCAGCGCGCCCTCCAGCTGGGTGGTGAAGCCGTCATGCGGCGGCAGGCCGAGGCCGGCGGTAAGGCTGTCGCCGAACGCCCAGATCAGCGGTACGGCGGCGTGCGCGGGCGCTCCGGCCAGCGCAGAAAGTGCGAGCATGAGATAGACAAGCTGCCGCAGCGCACCATATCCTCGGAACCGTGCCATTCTCCGCTTCTCCACAACCGCCCGCGCCGGACAGCGCCCCCGATAGCATCGTCATCGAGGCGCGCAATCTGACGCTGTCGCTTGGTCGTGCGCCTGCCCAGGTGCAAATTCTGCGCGGGATCGACCTGACCGTGACGGCGGGCGAGAGCGTCGCGCTGCTCGGCCCGTCCGGATCGGGCAAGTCTTCGCTGATGGCGCTGCTCGCCGGGCTGGAACGGCCGAGCGGCGGATCGGTGCGCGTCGCCGGGCTGGACTTCGTCGGCCTCGACGAGGATCGGCTGGCGATCGCGCGGCGCGGCCGGATCGGCATCGTGCTCCAGGCCTTCCACCTGCTGCCGACGATGACCGCGCTGGAGAATGTCGCCGTCCCGCTCGAACTGGCCGGCGAGGCCAATGCCTTCGCGCGCGCCGCGAGCGAACTGGACGCGGTCGGGCTCGGCCATCGCCTGACCCATTATCCCGCCCAGCTTTCGGGCGGCGAGCAGCAGCGCGTCGCTATCGCCCGCGCGCTCGCGCCCCGCCCCGCCCTGCTGTTCGCCGACGAGCCGACCGGCAATCTCGACGCCGCGACGGGCAGCGCCATCATGGACCTGCTGTTCGCCCGCCACCGCGAGGCCGGCGCGACCTTGTTCGTCATTACCCACGACCCGAACCTCGCCGCGCGCTGCGGGCGGATCGTGGAGCTGGGCGACGGCCATATCGTCGACGACCGGACGACCGCGTGAGCCTTGCCTGGCGGCTGGCGCTCCGGGATCTGAAGGCCGGCGGCCGGGGCCTGTGGCTGCTCGCGCTGTGCCTGTTCCTCGGCACCGCCGCGCTGGCCGGGATCGGCAGTCTTTCGGCCAGCATCCTCGGTGCGCTCGATGCGCAGAGCCATATCATGCTCGGCGGCGATCTCGAGATGCGGGTGTCGCAACGGCTCGCGACCGTCGAGGAAAGCGCCGCCTTCGCCACCGCCGGCACCACCTCCGAGACGGTGCGGATGCGCGCGATGGCGCAGCCCGTGGCCGCCGGCGCGCCGGTGCTGGTCACGCTCAAGGCGGTCGACGCGGCATGGCCGCTGGTCGGCCGCTTCGCGCTCCAGCCCGGTGCGACGACTGCCCGCCCCCATGGCTTGCAGGCCGCGATCGCGCCGGCGCTCGCCGATCGCATGGGACTGCACGTCGGCGACGCGATCCGGATCGGCACCGCGCGACTGACGGTGATCGGCATCGTCGCCAGCGAACCCGATCATCTCGGCGAGGGGTTCAGCCTCGGCCCGCTCGTGCTGGTCGACATGGCCGGCCTGCAGGCCACCGGCCTGGTCCAGCCCGGCAGCCTCTACGACACCCGCTACCGGCTGCGGCTGCCGCCCGGCACCGATGCGGCAGCGTTGGGCGAGCGCTTCACCGCCCGCTTCCCCAGCGCCGGCTGGACGGCGCATACCCCCGATGCGGCGGCGGGCAATCTGCGGCAGGGCATCGCCCAGCTCGGCCAGTTCCTGCTGCTCGTCGGCCTCGCCGCGCTGGCGATCGCCGGCGTCGGCATCGGCAGCGGGGTCAGCGCCTATCTCGCCGGCAAGACCCGCACGATCGCGACGCTGAAGGTGCTCGGCGCCCGATCCGGCACGATCGCGGCGATGATCCTGGCGCAGCTCGGCATCGTCGCGGGGAGCAGCACCCTGCTCGGCCTGCTGCTGGGCGCATTCGTGCCGGCGATCGTCACCGCCATGGTCGGCGATGCGCTGCCGGTGCCGCCGCGCCTCGGCCTCTATCCCGAGCCGCTGCTGGTCGCCGGCGGGCTCGGCCTGCTGGTCGCCCTGCTCTTCTCGCTGCCGGCGCTGGCCCGCGCCCGATCGGTGCCGGCCGCAACGCTGCTGCGCGGCGTGCTGGCGGCCGCCCGCAGGCCCTCGTGGCAGATCGTCGTCGGCATGGCGGCGCTGCTCGCCATCCTCGTCGCGCTGGCCGTGCTGACCGCCAGCGATCGCGCCATCGCGCTCGGCTTTGTCGGCGCGACCGGCGCGCTGGTGCTGCTGCTCTGGCTGATCGGGCTGGCGCTGCGCTTCGCGCTCGCCCGCCTGCCCAAGCCGCGCCGGCCCTTGCCGCGTCTGGCGCTCGCCAACCTCTACCGCCCCGGCGCGCCGACCGACCGGCTGATTCTGGCGCTCGGCCTCGGCTTCTCGCTGTTCGTGGCGCTGGCGGTGATCGACACCAGCCTGTCGAGCGAGATGCGCGGCGCCGCCCCCGCCAAGGCCCCGCGCTTCTTCGCGATCGACCTCCAGCCGGAGGATGCCGCGACCTTCCACGCCGCCGTCACCCATGCCGCACCCGGCGCGCGGATCGAGGCGGTGCCCTCGCTGCGCGGCGCGATCGTGGCACTGAAGGGCGTCCGCGTCGCCGACATGAAGACGCTGCCCGACGGCGCGTGGATCCTGAAGGGCGATCGCACGATCACCTGGTCGGCGACGCTGCCGCCGCGCAACGCGATCACCGCCGGCCGGTGGTGGCCCGCCGACTATCATGGCCCCCCCCTGGTCTCGATGGAGGACAAGGCCGCGCAGACGCTCGGGCTCAAGGTCGGCGACGTCATCACCGTCTCGGTGCTCGGCGTCGAGGTGCCGGCGCGGATCGCGGCGCTGCGGAAGGTCGATTGGAGCGGGCTCGGGCTCAACTTCGCGCTGGTCTTCTCCCCCGGCTATATCGAGGAGGCGCCACACGGGCTGCTCGCCAGCGTCTATGCCGCGCCCGATCGGGATGGCGCGATCGCGCTGGCGGTGGCCAATGCCCTGCCCTCGGTATCGCTGATCCGCACCGGCGACATCATCGGCCAGATCGGGACTTTGCTCGGCCAGATCGCGCTGGCCATCCGCGCCGCCGCCGCCGTGACGGTCGCCGCCGGCATCGTCGTGCTGGTCGGCGCGGTCACCGCGTCCGGGCAGGCGCGCCGCTACGATATCGCGGTACTCAAGCTGCTCGGCGCCAGCCGGCGGCAGGTGCTGATCGGCCAGGCCATCGAATATGCCCTGCTCTCCGCCTTGCTGACCGGGGTGGCGCTGGCGATCGGCGGGCTCGGCGGCTGGTACGTCGTCGTCCATGTCTTCAGCCTGCCCTGGGCGCCGGACGTCGGCGTGGTGGCGGCAACGCTGGCCGTCTCGATCGCGATGACGCTGGGCGTGGGCCTGCTCGGCTCGTTGCCGTCGCTGGCGACCCGCCCGGCCGCTACCCTGCGCGAAGGCTGATCCGCGGCCGTGCAACCGGCAGACGGGTCTGGCGTTCGGGCTGAGCACATCATTAAGCAGGGACGATGACAGGGCACCCCGATTTCGAGACGATCTATTATGCGTGCGAATGGGCGGTGCGCATCGGCGCGCTGGCCGTCGTGCCGCTGCGCCGGACGCCCGCCGCGACGCGCAGCTGGCTGCTGCTGATCTTCTTCCTGCCCATTCCCGGCCTGTTGCTGTTCCTGGCGATCGGCAGCCCGCGTTTCCCGGCGTGGCGCGAGAAGCGCTTCAAGGCGCTGCTCCCCTTCTTCACCGACATCGCCACCCGGCAGAAGGGCGGCCTCCCGATTTCCGAAGACCATCTGTCGATCGCGGCACTGGCCGAGAAGCTCGGCCACATGCCGGCGACATCCGGCAACAACTGCGAATTGCTCGACGATTATGACGGCGTGATCGATCGGCTGGTGGCGGATATCGGCGAGGCCCGCCACACGGTGCATCTGCTGGTCTACATCTTCGCCGACGATGCGACCGGCCGGCGAGTGATCGCGGCGCTGGCCGATGCGCGCCGGCGGGGCGTGGAATGCCGGGTGATGCTCGATTCGGTCGGTTCGGCGCGCTGGCGCAAGGGCGCGATCCGGTTGCTGAGCGAGGCCGACGTGGAGGTGCGCGAGGCGCTGCCCTTCCACGTCATCCACAACCGGACGCGGCGCGACATGCGCAATCACCGCAAGCTGTTCCTGATCGACGGCGTCATCGGCTATGCGGGTTCGCAGAATATCGTCGACAAGGATTTCCGAACCGGCGTCGTCAACCACGAGCTGGCGGCCCGCGTCACCGGCCCGGTGGTGGCGAGCATGGTCGCGCTGGTCGAGGCGGACTGGAGCCTGGAGACGGGCACCCCGCCGGACGCCGTGGTGACGATCCCGCCGGTTGCCGGCCAGGCCTGCGCGCAATTGCTGCCGAGCGGCGCCGACTATCCGCTGGAGGGGTTCGAGACGCTGCTGGTCTGGCAGCTCCACCGCGCCGAGCATCATGTCATCGTTGCGACCCCCTATTTCATTCCCGACGAGGATGTCCTCGGGGCGATGCGGACGGCGGTAGCGCGCGGCGTGACCGTCGATCTGGTAGTCTCCGCCGTGGTCGACCAGCCCCTCGTCAGCCTTGCGCAATGCTCCTATTATGACGATCTGCTCAAGGCCGGCATCCGCGTGAACCTGTTCCGTGACTATCTGCTGCACGCCAAGAATGTCAGCATCGACGATCGCTTCGCCATCGTCGGCTCCAGCAACGTCGATCTGCGCTCCTTCCAGCTCAACGAGGAGGCGAGCCTGCTGCTGCTCGATGCGTCGTCGGTGGCCGCCGTCCGGGCGATCCAGCAAGGCTATATCGACGGCAGCGACAAGCTCGATCTCGCGACATGGCGGCAGCGTCCGCTGGTCCGGCGGCTGATCGAGAACATCGCCGCTTTGGTCAGTTCGCTGCTCTAAGCGCCGATCGACGTTCGGATCTGGCGAATATCGGCGGATGGTTCGGCTTGAACCGTCATGCTGAACTCGTTTCAACATCCCACCTCCTCCGGGCGTTCGGCGCCGAGGTTCGCTGGGATCCTCAAACAAGTTCAGGATGACGACGACCTCGGATGCCGGGCGAGACTGATCTGCTGGCTGTCGGTCGATCTTAGCCCTTTGCGCTCGCACATCGATCCCGGTAGCAGCCCGATCCATGGCCGCTGATTCTCCCGCCTCCGTCCTCGGGCTCGATTTCGGGACGACCAATTCGGTCGCCGCGATCGCGCGGGATGGCACCTCCGAACTGGTGATGCTCGATGGACCGGCCGGCCCCGATGCGGTGTTCCGTTCGGCTTTGTGCTTCTGGGAAGACGGCAAGGGCGTGGAGATCGAGGCCGGGCCGTGGGCGATCGCCGAATATCTCGATTTCCCGGAAGGCAGCCGCTTCCTCCAGTCGTTCAAGTCGGTCGCGGCGATGGCGAGCTTCGATCAGGCGACGATCTTCGATCGCCGCTATCGGTTCGAAGATCTCGGCAAGCTGTTCCTCGATCGGATGACGGCGCGGTCGCGCGGCGCGCTGGACGGCAAGGCGCCCCGGGTCGTCGTCGGCCGGCCGGTCGATTATGCCGGGCACCGCCCCGACGCGGCGCTGGCCCGCCAACGCTACGACGCGATGTTCGGCGCGCTCGGGGCCGAGGTCCATTATGTCTACGAGCCGCTCGGCGCCGCGTTCAGCTATGCCGCGCGGCTGGACGAGGCGGCGACGATCCTGGTCGCCGATTTCGGCGGCGGCACCAGCGATTTCTCGGTGGTGCGGATCGCCGAGCCCGGCGCCAGCCGGCGCTGCGTGCCGCTCGGCCATGCCGGCGTCGGCATCGCGGGCGATCGTTTCGATGCGCGGATCATCGACAATCTGGTGATGCCGCTGCTCGGCAAGGGCGGCTCCTATCGCTCGTTCGACAAGGTGCTGGAGATACCGGGCGGCTATTTCGCCGATTTCTCGGACTGGTCACGCCTCGCCTTGATGCGCAACCGACGCACCCTGGCCGAACTGGAGAAATTGCGCCGCACCGCGCTCGATCCCGATGCGATCGGCCGGATGATCGCGGTGATCGAGGAGGAACTGGGCTACCGGCTCTACGATGCGGTCGGCCAGGTGAAGCGGGCTTTGTCCGTCTCCAAAACCGCGCGCTTCGCCTTTTCGGGCGCTGGGCTTTCGATCGAGGCAGAGGTGACCCGTGCGGCGTTCGAGGAGTGGATCGCGCCCGACGTCGCGCGGATCGAGGCAGCGGTCGATCGCGCGCTGGCGGCCGCGAATGTCGAGGCGGCCGCGATCGACCGGGTGTTCCTGACCGGCGGCACCTCGCTGATCCCCCGCCTCCGCCACTTGTTCACCGAGCGGTTCGGCGCGTCGCGGATCGCGATCGGCGACGAACTGACCTCGATCGCGCATGGTCTCGCGCTGGTGGGCGCGGAAGAGGACATCGCCGCCTGGTCGGCCTGACCCTGCGCCCCCATATCCCGCGTGCAACCCGAAGGAGCCGCCCGTGACCAAGCCCATGAAGATCGATTTCGTCTCCGACGTGGTGTGCCCATGGTGCGTGATCGGGCTGCGCGGGCTGGAGCAGGCGCTGGCCAATGTCGGTGATCTCGTCGCGGCCGACATCCACTTTCAGCCGTTCGAGCTCAATCCCGCCATGCCGGCCGGCGGGCAGGATCTCGGCGAACATCTCCATGAGAAATATGGCTCGACGCCGGAGCAGTCCGCCGCCAACCGCGCGATGATCCGCGGGCGGGCCGCAGACCTCGGTTTCGCGATGACGATGGCCGAGGGCAGCCGCATCTACAACACGTTCGATGCGCACCGCCTGCTGCACTGGGCCGGCATCGAGGGGAAGCAGATCGCGCTGAAGCACGCGCTGTTCGATGCCTATTTCACCGATGGCCTCGATCCGGGCAATGTCGATGTGCTGATCGCGGCCGCCGCCAAGGCGGAGCGCGATCCCGCCGCCGCCCGCGAAGTGATCGAAAGCGACCGCTATGCCGATGCCGTGCGCGCCGAGGAACGGGCATGGCAGGCCAAGGGCATCTCGGCGGTGCCCGCCGTCGTCATCAACGACAAATATCTGATCTCCGGCGGCCAGCCGCCCGAGGCGTTCGAGCAGGCGCTGCGCAGCATCGCCGCCGAAGCCTGATGGCGTGACGGTCGGGGTGACCCCGCGCCGGCTCAAAATCTTCTTCGACGGCGGCTGCCGGCCCAATCCCGGCCGGATCGAGGTCGCCGTTTTCGCGCGCGGCATCGCCTATTTCGGCGATGATTGCGGCGAAGGCAGCAATGGCGATGCCGAGTGGCTGGCGCTGATCGCGGCGTTACAGATCGCCCACGCTCTCAGCGACGGGCCGTTCGACCTGATCGGCGATGCCCGCTTCGTGATCGATCGCGCCAACGGCACCTATCCGTGCCGCACGCCTGAGGTGCAGGCCCATCGCGACCATTTTCTGAAGCTCGCCGCGCCCCGGCCGCCGGCGCGAATCCGATGGATCGGCCGCGCGCAGAATCTCGCCGGCATCGCCCTCGAACAACGGCGCGGCGGGGTGTTGACGTCCCCCGCCGCGCCCTTGCCTTAGAAGCCCTTCTTCAGCGTCACGAACCACTGGCGCGGCGCGCCGACCATGAAGTTCGGGTTGTCGAAATCGCCGCCGGGGCTGCTGTCGGCACGCACCTGGACGTTGTTGTCATCGACCGTCGAGATATATTTCTTGTCGGTGAGGTTGGTGACGTTCGCCTCGATCGACAGCTCCTTCATCCAGCCGCTGCCCTTGAAGCGGTAGCCGATGCTGGCATCGGCGGTGAAGCGACCACCTGCGACCAGATCATTCTCGTAGGAGAAATAGCGCTTCGACATATAGTTGCCGCCGATCCGGCCGAAGATGGCGCCGTCGTCATAGACGACCTCGCCCTTGATCATGTGCTCGGGCGCATCGACGACATATTTGCCCTTGGTCGCGGCGTAGAGGCTGCCGTCCGAATTGACGACATTATCCTGATATTTCGAGTGGTTGTAGGAATAGTTGGCGAACAGCGAGAGCGCGTGGGTGAGCCGGTAATTGACCGAAAGCTCGGCACCATACGCATGGACACCGCCGACGTTGCTGAGGATCGCCGGGTTGCCGGCGATGCCCGACCCATTGGCGAAGGCGGCCAGGCGGTTCTTGAAGTCGATGAAATAGCCGACCGCAGAGGCCTGCAACGGCCCGGCGTGGAAGCGCGCACCGCCTTCGTAGGTCTTCGACGTCTCGGGCTTGAGATTGCCCTTGAGCGCATCGAAGCCGGCCTGCGTGGTGGAGAATGGCCCGGTCGTCAGCGCCGAGACATAGGCCCGCATATTCTCGGTATAGTCGGCGAAGATCTCGACCGACGGAGCGAGATGATAGACGGCACCGGCCTGCGGCTGGAACCAGTCCTTCGCGTCGATCTTGCCGCTGGCCAGCGGCCCGGTGGTGACGTGCGCGGTGTTGTTGACGCGGACGCCCTTCCAGCCGCCGTTGAGGACGAGCTTGTCGTCGAACAGCTTGAGCGTGTCCTCGACATGATATTGCATCGTCTCGGTGTCGAAGCTCCCCTCATATTGCGTCGCGAAGGGGTTGCTCTGGAAATCGAGCGCCGAGCGATCCGGCGTGTCCGCCGACAGGCCGTAATAGCGGCGTGCCTGATGGAAGCTGTTGCTCTCATACCAGCCACCGACCGCGAAGGTGTTGGGGCCGGTCTCGTAGGTCGCCTCGCTGGTCACGCCACCGCGACGGATGGAATATTCGGTGGTGCGGAACGAGAGCGGCGAAGGGTTGGTGATGACGTTGCCGTCATTGTCCAGCGCGCCGGCAGGCGTGGCCGTGTAGGGCGTGAACCAGGAACCCTGGCCCTTGTTGTTGTGATAATAGCCGGTCGTCTTGACGCTGAGGCCGGGCGCCAGATGCGCGTCGAAGGTGATCCCGCCGAGATAGTCGTTCCGCAGGCCGCCGGCATTGTAATAGACGTCGTCGGCATTCTGATAGGGCGCGGGATAGGCGGTGCCGTTCTGGTAGGCGCGGGCAATCGCCTCGGCCGTCGCATAATCGGGGCGGATATTGTCGACGCGATAGGCGGCCTTCCAGCCGAGGCGGCTGACCAGGTTGAGCGTCAGATCCTGATAGTCGGTCTCGCGCCGCGCCGAATAATCGAAAAAGGCGGAGATGCTGCCGAGATCGCCGAGATCCTCGACCAGCTTGGCGTTGACCTGGTGCTGGCGCTGCGGGCCATCACCCTTCCACTTGTCCGCCTTGAGGAAGGCATAGCTCAGATAGCCCTTGAGGCCGGTGTTGCCGATATAGCCCGAATCGGCGCGGATATAGGCGCGATAGGTGTCGTCGGCGCCATAGGTGCCCGACGTCTTGAGGCCGGCCACGGCGGTCGGCGAATCGCTGAAGAACTGGATGGTGCCGCCGAGATTGCTGGTCGATGCGGTGCCGAGTGCGCCGGCGCCCTGCGCGACCTCGGTGCGACCGACATTCTCGGAGATGATCGCGCGGCTGATGTGCAGGCCGTTGACGTTGCCGTAGCTCATGTCGCCGAGCGGAATGCCGTCGAGCGTGAAGCCGAGCTGGTTCTGGTTGAAGCCGCGCAGCGAGATGCGCACCGCCCATTCATAGGCGCCGAACGGATCGGCCGCCTCGAACTGCACGCCCGGCAGCTTCTCGATCGCCTTGAGCGGGCTGGAGCCGGGCGTCTGGAGGGCGATGTCGGCAGCCGTGACGCTCTGCACCTGCCGGCTGCGACCGAAGCCGAGCACGACGATTTCCTTGTTCTTGTCGGCACCCTGATCGGCATCGGTCGCCGTATCGCCGGCCGCCGGTGCGGAGACGGCATCGCTGGCAGCCTGGGTCGTGACATCGGCCGCGGATGCAAGGGCTGGCACCAGCGCGGCAAGGGCCGCTCCGGCAAGTAGGCGAGATGCACCGATCATATGAAGTCCCCACAGTCGAGCGCCCGGTTCGACGCCATCGCTGCTCCATGGCGACGGTCGGTTGCAGGTGCGTGATCGATGGGTTTCGTTGCGGCGTCGTCACGATGACGGATTCGCGACAGCCGTGGCGGCCTGGCTGCGCCATCCGATGTCGTTCCGTTCCGGAAATCGGCAAAAACTGTGCGCTGCGGAAAAATCGGGGAGCCTTATCCGGACTGCGACGTTCAGCAGATGGACGCGACCGTCCCCCCCTTACGGTCGCCTACCCGAACCTCGGCCCCGCTTCGGCGGGGCTTTTTTTTTGGGCGCTCCGTTCACAGAGCATGTGATCGTCGAAGGATCATCGCTGACGCCGATCCGCCCCGTCAGCGCAGTCGGTAGCGCTCCGGCTGGAATGGGGGCGGCAGCTGTTCATCGCCCAGAGCGGCCAGCAGATCGCGCTCGATCGAGCGGACCAGCGCGTCGAGCGGCAGATCATTCGCATCGAGGCCGAACGGATCGGCCAGTTCGTCGCTCAGCGCGTCCAGCCCGAAAAAGGCGTAGCTGATGATGATCACCAGCGGCAACGCCCACCATTCCAGCGCCGGGGCGAGCGCGAACGGCAGCAGCAGGCAGAACAGATAGACGGTGCGATGGAGCAGCAGCGAATAGGCGAATGGCAGCGGCGTCGCCTTGATGCGCTCGCACCCGCCCTGAACATGCCCAATCTCGGTCAGTTGCGCTTCCAGCACCGAATAGTGGATCGGATCGATCCGCCGCTCAGCCATCAGCATGGTGCAGGCCCGGCCGACGGCGGCGAGCGCGGCGTCGGTCGGATTGGGAGAGCCGGGAGCGGCCGCATCGCCGATCCTCGCGGCGATCGCACCAACCTCGTCCTCGTCACGCAGCCGTGCCGCCAGCCCGGCGGCGACCGCGCAGAGGCCGAGCAGCAGCGGCCTGCGCTCGGCAGGGTCGATCAGCGCCGTCTGCCGCGCGAACGACCGGGCGGAAATCACGAACTGCCCCCACAGCTTGCGGCCTTCCCACCAGCGATCATAGCTCGCGCTGTTGCGGAAGCTCATGAAGATCGAGATGGAGAGGCCGATCAGCGTGAACGGCATCGCGCTCACGCCGGTGAGCCAGGACGGGTGCCAGCGGGTCAGCAGCACCGCCGCGATCGATACCAGCAACATCGACACGACCTTGCCGGCGATCGACGGCAGGATCGAGCCACGAAATGCGAACAGGCTGTCCGCCAGGCTGGGGGAGTCGCGCACGATCATGGCGGCGAGGGGTGCCGCAGATCGCCCATCACCTCAAGCGAAACGTGGCATCCGGGCGCGTCTCGCCGGTTGTCAGAACCCCTCCGGCATCGCCACCGGCCCGACCACCTCGCGGTGACGGGCGATGGCGTAGCGATCGGTCATGCCGGCGATGAAATCGGCGATGTGGCGGGTGCGATCCGGTTCATGGTCCGGCAGCGTGGCGCGCCATTCCTCGGGTAGCAGCGCCGGCTCCGCCACATAGGCCTCGAACAGCCGTGCCAGCAGCGCCCTCGCCGCTTGCGCCACCTCCAACTGGGAGGGGCTGTGGTAGAGCGTGGCATACATGAAGCGCTTGAGCGCGCGTTCGTCGGCGGCCATCGCCGCCGAGAAGCCGGCAAGTTGGCGGCCCGCCGCGCGCACGTCCGCCACCGTCTCCACACCGCTCTCCGCGATCCGGCGCCGGCTCTCCTCGATCACGTCGTTGACCATCACGCCGATCTGATCGCGCACCAGTTCGCGGCGCAGGCGATCGGGCTGGATGCAATCCGGATGCCGCGCCGTCACCGCCCGCCAGCGATCCGCGACCAGCGGCACAGTACACAGCGCCTCGAGATCGAGCAGGCCGGCACGCAGGCCATCGTCGATGTCGTGATTGTCATAGGCGATATCGTCGGCGATCGCGGCGACCTGCGCCTCCAGGCTCGGCCAACTGCCGAGTTCGAGCGGGAACGCCGCATCGGCTTCCGCCAGCGCCCAGCCCGGATGGCGAACCGGGCCATTATGCTTGGCCAGCCCCTCCAGCATGTCCCAGGTCAGGTTGAGCCCGTCCCAGCGCGGATAGGGGCTTTCCAGCCGGGTCAGGATGCGCAGCGTATGGGCGTTGTGATCGAAGCCGCCGGCCGCCATCGTCGCCGCCTTCAGCGCGTCCTCGCCGGCGTGCCCGAACGGCGGATGGCCGATGTCATGGGCGAGGCACAGCGCCTCGGTTAGATCCTCGTCCAGCCCCAGCGCGCGTGCGATCGTGCGGCCGATCTGCGCGACCTCCAGGCTATGGGTCAGCCGGACCCGGAAGTGATCGCCATCGGGTGCGACGAACACCTGCGTCTTGTGGCGCAGCCGGCGGAACGCGATCGCGTGGATGATCCGGTCGCGATCGCGCTGGAAGGCGTTGCGGGGGCCCCGCGTCTCGCCGCCGGCCTCTTCGTGGAGCCGCCCACGGCTGGCCGCCGGATCGGCGGCATAAAGCGCGATCATGGGGCGGTGTCGATCTTCTCGACCTTCTGCCCCTTGCCGCTCTTGAAAGTGAAGCCGGAAAGCCCCTTGGCCGCCATCTTGTTGACGAAGGCCTGTGCCTCGTCCTCGGTCTTGAACGGGCCGACGAGCAGGCGATTGGTCGCCCTGAGCGGCGTCGTCAAAGGCTTATGGTCCTTCATCAGAACCGGCGCCTTCTTCTTCACGTCCGCCCACGCCTTGTCCATGTCGTCCTTGTTGGCGCCCCCGGCGACCTGCACATAGATGCGCTCGGCGGCCGATTTGTCGGACCCGGGCTTGTCGGATTTGGACGATTTCGCTGTCCGGCCGGCGCTGCTGCCGTCGTCGGCATCAGCATCGGCCTTCTTGCCCTTGGCCACGACGTCCTTGCCATCCTTGCCGCCCTTGCCCTTCCGAGCCTTGGCCGGTGCTGCATCGGCGTCGTCGGTAGATACGGGCTTTTCGCAGCGCACCGAAGCCTTGGCCGCCTTGGCCTTGGCCTTCGCCCTGCTGCGCGAATGGGATTTCGGCACGGGGGCGCAATCCTCGTCCGGCGTCCTGGTCGTCCCCTTCTTCGCCTTCGCGTCGGTATCGGTGTCGTCGTCCGCGTCGGCCTTGGCATGGACCCGGGCCTTGGTCTTCACCGCATCGTCGTCGTCATGATCGATGGCGGCGATCCTAGACTTGGCGGCGACCGATCCCTTCATCTTGCCGTCGATCGCATCATCGTCAGCCGCTGCAACGGTTCGGCCATGGACCACCGGCGTACCCACCGTCTTCACGGGCGCAGGCAAAGGTCGTGCCGCGCGCGTACCGCTCTTCGTGGCGGCATCGTGCGGCAGATCATAATGGCCCTGCACGGCCGGCGTCGGCAATGCGACGACCGGGGCCGCGACCGGGGCGGCCTCCAAGGGGGGCACGGGCGCGGCCTGCGCGATCTGCGGGCCGGTGGGCACCCCGGTCGCATGGGCCGGTGCCTGGTCGGCCGTCTGGGCCGGCGTCAGAGCGATACCTGCCAGCGGCGCGGCGGGCGTCGTGGTGGCAGACGTCGTGGCGGCAGGCGTCGTGGTGGCGGGCGTGGCCGGTATCGGCGCGGAGGATGCTGTCACGGTGCGGCGCGGCTGCGGCTTGGCCACAGCCGCAGGCACCGGTGTGCGCTTCAGCGGGGCGAGATCGCTGCTCGGGGCGCTGGTCGGCGCGGACGCATAGGTGGCCGGCGTGTCCACGCTCGCCACCTGGGTCGGCGTGTAGGTGGTGCCCGTCGCCGGCATCTCGCCGAAATGGACGGCGCGCGCCTTGTCGGCCGGCGACAGCGTCGCGAGGCGGACCAGGAAGGGTTGCAGCATCGCCGCCTGCTGCGGCAGCATGATGCGGGTGATGTCACCGGCGCCCTTGGCGTCGCCGTTCATCGCCAGCACGAAGGTCTGCGCGCGCCAGCCGGCGATGTCGCGCTTGCGGATCAGCGGATCGAGCGTGGCGATCGCCCCGGCCTTGTTGCCGGATATCCCCTGCGACAGCGCGAGCCGGCGGCGCACGGCTTCGTCTTCGGGATGCACGGCGAGCACCGTCTGATAATCCCGCTGGGCGAGGCTCTGCTGGCCGGTCAGATCATAAGCGAGGCCCCGGTCTTCCGCGATATCGACATCGGGCACGCCCAGCCGGCTGGCATCGGCGAACAGGCGCAGCGCATCCTGCGGCTTTTCCAGCTGGACGAGGGCGGACCCCAGCCCGGCCTTGATCGCACCGTCACGCGGCGCGATTTCCTGCGCGCGGCCGAAGAAACCGACCGCGGCATTGGGATCGCCCAGTGCCAGCGCATTGTGGCCGGCGACCGTCAGCGCCGACAGATTGGCGGGCTCGGTGGCGAGCGTGCGCAGCGCCTGCGCCAGCAATTCGGCCGGATCATCGCTCTTCGGCAGCGACTGGACGACGGCACCGGCCGGCAACTGGGCCAGCGCGGCGGGCGCGACGGAGAGTAGCAGGGCGAAGATCGGCAGCCGGCGCAACAGACCGGGCGGGGGGAAGGTCGGCATGGTGCAAGGCTTTGGGCGAGGATGCGGGCGGGCGCAAGAGGCGTCGCGCCCCGCCACGCCGGACCACCGACGGTGAGCGCCGAAGCGTCGGCCGGATGGTTAAGCACATCTTTACCTCTTCGCCCGACAATGCCCGTCCAGAATGAAGGACGAGACGGTTATGACGGGATTCGCGCGCAGCCAGCCGCAACGGCGACGCCAATGGACGTTGGTGGCGGGGCTGCTGCTGTCGTCCTGCTCGCACCACCACCCGGTCGCGGTCGAGACGGCGCCGGCAACCGTCCTTGCGCCGAAACCCCAGCTGGCTGCCAATCTCACCGCCATCGTCCCCCCGGCGACGACGGCGGACGGCCATTATCGAACGATCAACTACGGCATCGATCCGATCCAGACCGAATGGCATGTCCGCGCCGCGCTCAACGTCGCGGCGATCGGCTGCCGCAGCGCCGCCGACGGCGCGCTGGTCGCGGCCTATAACGCGATGCTGAGCCGCCAGAAGACCGTGCTCGCCGCCGCCAACACCTCCGTCGAAGCACGCTTCCGCAAGGCCGGCGGCAACTGGCAAAGCGCACACGACGCCTACATGACCCGGCTCTATAATTTCTTCTCGCAACCGGCGGCCAAGCCCGGTTTCTGCGCCGTCGCCGACGAGATCGGTCCACAGGCGGCCGCGGTTCCGACCGGCGAGTTCGCAACCTTCGCGGCAACCGCCCTGCCCAAGCTGGAAGCGCCGTTCCTCGATACCTATCGACAGGTCGACGACTATAAGGTCGCGCTGGCCCGGTGGAACGCCGGCGACAAGACCGAGCTCGCTGCCGCAAGGCCGACTGGAGCCGCACCGGCCGCACCGCAACTCGCTTATGCGGACATGCGTGCGGTCATCGCATGGCAGGCCGGCGACGGGGTGCGTGTCGCCAGTCGCTGATTTTTGGGCATTTTCACGAAACTGTAAAGAAAACCCAAGATGCCGTTTACCATTGGCGTCCTAGAGGAAGGCCCAGTTACTGCGTTACGTGATTGAGGCCCCTTGTCCCTGGTTCTTCCCATGCCGAGCGTCGAACAACTCTGTAAGCCCGGCAGCATGGATCTCGCGATCCATATCGGCGCTTCCGCTGCGGATGCGATCACGCTGTTCCAGCGCAACCCGGATCTGCGCCTGTTGCCGGTGCTCACCGACACGGGCGCGCCGGTCGGTGCGATCTTCGAGGAGGACGTCCGCCAGATCCTCTTCAATCCTTATGGGCACGCCCTGCTCCGCAATCCGAGCTTCGGGCGGACGCTGATCGAGCGGGTCCGGCCCTGCCCCACGGTCGACAGCCGGCAGGATCTCGGCGCTCTGCTCGCCGTTTATGCCCAGGCCGGCGGCCAGGAGGGCATGATCGTCACCCGCAACGGACGCTATGTCGGGCTGATCGAAAATCGCGCGCTGGTCGCTGCGGCGGGCGCCTATGAACTCGATCGCATCCATCGCCGGGAACAGGATCTCGATCGGCTGCGGGAAGCCGGAATGGCCTTCGAAGTCGATATCGACCGGCTTGCCTCCGGCCTGACCAGCGTGGCCGACGATCTCGGTCATACCGCGACGGCGACGGCCAAGCGCGGCGAAGCGACCGAGCAGCGCGCCAGTCTCGTTGCCGCCGCCGCGCTGCAGACCAGTTCCGTGATGCGCATGGTGGCGACGAGCAGCGGCGATCTCGCCTCGGCCCTCGACGTGCTGCACGGCGAGGCGATCCAGGCCAAGACCGCCGCGCAGGAGGCGGTGGCGTTGGTCACGGTCAGCGCCCGGCGCGCCGATGCCCTCTATCAGTCGACCAACTCGATCGAGACCATCACCGGCCTGATCGACGCGCTCGCTTCCAAGGTGAACATGCTCGCGATCAACGCCACGATCGAGGCCGCGCGGGCGGGCGAATCCGGGCGCGGCTTCGGCATCGTCGCCAACGAGGTTCGCGGCCTCGCCAGCCAGACCCGCGAAGCCGCCGTCGAAATCGCCCGGCACGCGATCGACGTGCGCACCGCCGTCGCCGAGGTCGTGGCCGGCAATGACGGCATCGAGCGCGTGATCAGCGGCGTCGAACGCATCTCCCTGACCGTCGAGACGACGGTGCAGGCCCAGCGTGCGATGACCATCGAGATTGCGGAGGGCGCCGATCAGGCCGCCACCAGCAGCCAGGAAATCCAGTCCAACGCCGGGGCCATCCACCAGACCGCGAGGCTGGCGGCGGCCGGTGCCAGCGAGATGGAGCGCACCGCGCAATCGCTCACGACATCGTCCGAGGGCCTGATGAAGCGCGTCCTCGCCTTTCTGGACGATGTGCGGGCCGCCTGAGGCAATCCCGCCGTACCGACATAAAGAGGCCCCGAAACCTCCTGGGTTTCAGGGCCTCTCCATCTGTTGTCAAAGCGATACCGATCGGCGCGTTTACGCCTTTCGGCGCTCTTACTGGTTGTTCTGCCGGTTGAGGAAACCGGGAAGATCCAGCGCATCCTTGCGGCTGGCCGGCTGATCCTCGTCGACCTGCGCCTTCTGGGCGCCGCGCGCGATCGAAGACATCCGCTCGAACAGCGTGCCGCCGCCATCGCGCTGCGCGGCAGGCGCGGCGCGGTTGGCACGCGGCAACGGTGCCGGGCCAGCATCGATCGAGGTCGCCTGCGGCGGCAGCGGGTTCGGAGACACTGGCGGGGTCAGGATGGTATCGCTGCCGAGGATCAGCTCGTCACTGTCATCCTCCGAAACGGGCGCCTCGGCGGAGTCCTCCGCAGCCGGGGCCTCCGGTGCGCGCGTGATCGCCTGCGGCGTCACCGGGGGTGCGACCGGCGCGGGCGCCGCTTCCGAACGCGGCTTGGCGGCCGGGAAGCTGAACACCTTGGCCGGCTCCGCCTGCGCGCCTTCGACGGCCTCGATGCCGGTCGCGACGACCGAGACGCGGATCTTGCCGTCGAGATCATTGTTGAACGCCGAACCCCAGATGATGTTGGCGTCGGCGTCGACCAGCTCGCGGATATGATTGGCGGCCTCGTCGACCTCCATCAGGCGCATATCCTCGCCGCCGGTGATCGAGACGATCACGCCCTTGGCGCCCTTCATGCTGACGCCGTCGAGCAGCGGGTTGGCGATCGCCTTCTCGGCCGCCTCGATGGCGCGATTGTCGCCCGATGCCTCGCCGGTGCCCATCATCGCCTTGCCCATCTCGCCCATCACCGAGCGGACGTCGGCGAAATCGAGGTTGATGAGGCCCGGCATCACCATCAGGTCGGTGATCCCGCGGACGCCCTGCTGGAGCACCTCGTCCGCCATGACGAACGCTTCCTTGAAGGTGGTGTTCGGGTTGGCGATCAGAAACAGATTCTGGTTGGGGATGACGATCAGCGTATCGACATGCTTCTGAAGCTCCTCGATGCCGGCCTCGGCCGAACGCATCCGGCGCGCACCCTCGAAGCTGAACGGCTTGGTGACGACGCCGACCGTCAGGATGCCGCGATCGCGCGCCGCCTTGGCGATGACCGGCGCCGCACCGGTGCCGGTGCCGCCGCCCATGCCCGCCGCGATGAAGCACATATGCGCGCCGTCGAGCGCCTTCTCGACCTGCTCGAGCGTCTCTTCCGCTGCCGCGCGGCCGATTTCCGGGCGCGATCCGGCGCCGAGCCCCTGGGTGATCCGCAGGCCGAGCTGGATGCGGCGTTCGGCCGGCGAATGGTTGAGCGCCTGCGCGTCCGTGTTGGCGACGAGGAAATCGACGCCCTGCACCTCGGCGGCGATCATGTTGGCGATGGCGTTGCCGCCCGCGCCGCCGACGCCGATCACGCTGATGCGGGGCCGCAGCTCATCGACCTCAGGCCGCACGAATTCGATGCTCATCCCTCAACTCCTTGTGGCCCCCGGCGCGGGCGATGCCAGCCCTAGCGTGATTCTGCCAAATCCGTGACCCGGAAGCACGTGAAAAACCTAATAATCCACATGTTTTTGCGTTCGGCCGGTCAATATCCGCTCCGGAACGCCGCAATCAGCCGGTGAACGAGGCCTGTCGGAGACGATCGCGGCGTGTCCAGCCGACCGGGATCGCTGCCGCGCAGGTCCACCGGGTTCGATGCGGCATAGAGGGCGAGGCCCGCCATGGTCGCAAACGCTGGCCCGGCATGCGCCTCCGGCAAGGCCAGCAGCCCACGCGGGCGGCCGATCCGCACCGCCCGGCCGAGCACGCCCTGGATATAGTCGGCAATGCCCTTCAGCTCGGCGCCGCCGCCGGTCAGCACCACCTGCCGCCCGACTGGCCCGGCAAAGCCGAGTTGCTTGAGCGCGGCCGCAATCTCGCCGGAGAGGATGTCGAGCCGCTGGCGGATGACCGAGATCAGCTGCGCGCGCGTGATCCGCTGCGCCTCGGTGCCTTCCTCCAGCCCCGCCATCGGCGCGACGTCGATCATGTCATGATTGTCGCGCGGGCTGGTCGTCGCCGAACCGTAGAAGCATTTGATCCGCTCCGCCTGCGAGCGGCGCGTGCCGAACGCGGAGGCGATGTCGTCGGTGATGTCCTGCCCGCCATAGGGGATCGCGGCCAAGCCGACGAGCATCCCGCCGGCGAACAGCGAGACGTTGGTCACCCCTGCCCCGAGTTCGACCAGCGCGACGCCCAGCTCGCGCTCCTCGTCGCTGAGACAGGCCAGCCCGGTCGCGATCGGCGAGGCGACGATCGCCTTCACCGCCAGATGCGCCGAGCGCACCGACAGATCGAGATTGCGCACCGGCGACGAATCCGCCGCGACGACATGGATGTCGACGCCGAGCTTGTCGGCATGGAGACCGAGCGGCTTCTTGACCCCGCGCACATCGTCCAGCGTGTAGAGCGTCGGCTGCGCGTGGAGCACCATGCGCCCCTCGGGATCGATCGAGTTGCGTCCGGCATCGAGCAGATCGTCGATATCGCTCTGCTCGATACGGTGGCCACCGAGCTCGACCTCGACCGAGGCGACACGGCTGACGAGCCCGCCCGCCGAGAAGCCCGCCCACACATCCTCGATGTTGACGCCGGCGATGCGCTCGGCCTGCTCCACCGCCTCGCGGATCGCCACCTCGGTGCGCTCCATGTCGGCGACATAGCCGCGGCGCACGCCCCGGCTCTCGCGCTGGCCGGTGCCGAGCACGTTGAGTTCACCGCTCTCGGTCTTCTCCGCGATCAGCGCGCAGACCTTGGACGAACCAATATCCAGCGCGGTGATCAGCTTGTCGGAACGCCCCTGCGCCATCGGGTCAGACGGCGTCCTGCCCGGCCGGGGTCGGCGGGGTGGCGGGCTTGTCGGTGGGATCGGCGATCTCATGGCCGGGTTCGGCGGTGACGCGCACCACGAACTTGCCGGGAATCCGCATGTCGAAATGGACGAAGCTCTTGCCGAGCAGGCTGGCCGCCTGGTCCATGCGATCGAACTTGGCGTAGGCGGCCTTCGCGGCCTCCTCGCCTTCGGGCAGCGCCAGCGTCTCGCCGGAATTGAAACGCACGTCCCAGCGGCGATCGCCGATCCAGGTCGCGCCCGCAAACATCGGCTTCAGGCGCGGCGCGGCATCGAGCAGCTGGGTGAGCGCGGTCGCCTGGGTGTTGGCATCCGGCCCGACGACGATCGGGAGCTCCGGCATCGCCTGCGGATCGACCGGCTGGAGGATCACGCCATCCTTGTCGATCAGGTTGAGCTTGCCCTGATATTGCCAGATCGCGGCGGGCTGGCGCTCGACGATATCGACCAGCAGGGTATCGGGCAGGCGGCGCGAGACGCGGGCATCCTGCACCCAGCCGAAGGCGAGCAGCTTGTTGCGGATTTCGCCGAGATCGACCAGCGGCATGGCGGTCGATTTCTGGTCGAGCGCGACCGAATAGACCGGCAGCCGGTCCATGTGATGGATGCCCTGAATTTCGACGCGCTTCACCGAGAAGCCGGCGAGGCCGACCAGTTCGCCGATCTGGGTGCCGATCATCTGCGGCACGCGCAGCACGAGCAGGCCGATGATCAGCAGCAGCGCCATCACCACCGCGAACAGCCTGCGGCCGAACTGGCGGAGCGTATCGGCCTGCATCGGCAAGGTCGCCAGCGCGCGGCCGGTGACCTTCTTGGCGCGCGCGTTCGCCGCCTGCGCGCCACGCCGCGCGACGGCCGGCCCCCGCTGGTAGCGGGGCTGAGCCCCTCGCCTGATCCGCGCCCGTTCGGTCACGCCTATTCCCCCTTCAGCGCTTCATCGATAAGGCGCTGGACCAACGCTTCATAGCTCATCCCGATATATTTCGCCTGCTCGGGCACCAGACTCAGCGGCGTCATGCCGGGCTGGGTGTTGACCTCGAGCAGATAAAGCCCGTCCACGCCCCGCTCGTCATCCCAGCGGAAGTCCGAGCGCGAGCAGCCCTTGCAGCCGAGCAGGCGGTGCGCCGCCTCCGACATCCGCATCGCGGCGGCGGCCACGTCCTCGGGGATGTCCGCCGGGCAGACATGGGTGGTGATGCCGTCGGTATATTTATGGTCGTAATCGTAGAAGCCGCTGTCGATCTTGAGCTCGGTGACGGCGAGCGCCTGGCCGTCCTCCGGCCCGCCGATCACGGCCACGGTCAGTTCCTTGCCGCGGATGAAGGGCTCGGCGAGCAGTTGCTCGAAATGCTTCCACGGGCCTTCGCTGTCGCGGCCGATCGGGTTGCCCATATTGCCGCCATCGGTGACGATCGCGACGCCGACCGAGCTGCCCTCGTTGACCGGCTTGAGCACATAGGGGCGCGGCAGCGGATCGCCGGCATAGAGGCTCTCGCTGGCGACGACCTTGCCCGCCGGCATCCGGATGCCATGGGGGACGAGCGCCTGCTTGGTCAGTTCCTTGTCGATCGCGATCACCGAGGTGGCGAGGCCGCTATGGGTGTAGGGCAGCCCGATGATATCGAGCAGGCCCTGCACCGAGCCGTCCTCTCCGGGCGTGCCGTGGAGCGCATTGAACACCACGTCCGGCGCCGCGAGGGCAAGCTTGGCGGCGACGTCCCGATCCATGTCGATCGCGACGACGCGATGGCCGAGCGTGTCGAGCGCGGCGGCGACGCCCCGGCCCGAGGTCAACGACACCTCGCGCTCGGCCGACCAGCCGCCCATCAGCACCGCGACGTGGAGGGGTTTCACCATCACATCCTCCCCTGCAAGGGGAGGTGGCGCGCCGAAGGCGTGACGGAGGGGTGGCAGCGCTCGTGGCGGGCGCTGGGCGTGACGAGAGGGCGACACCTCTCCGCCACCGCGCTACGCGCGGCGGTCCCCCTCCCCTTCCAGGGGAGGATGATCGATGCCCCGCTCACTTTGCCACACCCACGCGTTGAATCTCCCATTCCAGTTCGATGCCGCTGTGCGCCTTCACGCGGCGGCGGACCTCCTCGCCCAACGCTTCGATGTCGGCGGAGGTCGCAGACCCGAGATTGAGCAGGAAGTTGGTATGCTTTTCGGAGACCTGCGCGCCGCCGACGGTCAGGCCCCGGCAGCCGGCTGCATCGACCAGCGCCCAGGCCTTGTGGCCGTCCGGATTCTTGAAGGTCGATCCACCGGTCTTCGAGCGCAGCGGCTGCGACGCCTCGCGCTCGGCGGCGATGCGGTCCATCTCCGCGCCAATCGCGGCGGGTTCGCCGGGCTGGCCCCGGAAGGTCGCCGAGACGACGATCGCGCCTTCGGGCAGTTCGCTGTGCCGATAGCTGTAACCGAGATCGGCCGGCACCAGCGTCCGCCGCTCGCCCGATCGCAGCACAACGTCGCACGCGACGAGGATGTCCTTCACCTCGCGGCCATAAGCGCCGCCATTCATGCGGACGAAGCCGCCGACCGCGCCCGGAATCGAGCGCAGGAACTCGATGCCGGCAATCCCCGCATCGCGTGCCGTCGAGGATACCAGGATGCCGCTCGCCCCGCCGCCGCACCGCAGCGTCGTCGCATCGAGCCGCTCGACCCTGGCGAACGCCTTGCCGAGCCGCACCACCACGCCCGGCACACCGCCGTCGCGCACGATCATGTTCGAGCCGAGCCCCAGCCCCATGACCGCCGTCGCCGGATCGAGGCTCGCCAGAAAATCGCAGAGATCATCGATGTCGGCCGGCTCGAACAGCCATTCCGCCGCCCCGCCCGCCTTGAACCAGACGAGCGGCGCCAGCGGCGCGTCTGTGGTCAGACGACCGCGCACGGCAGGAAGGGCCAGCGCCTGCGCGCTCATGTCACTCCGCCCTGAAAGACAATGCCCCGAAAAACACTGCCCACCAATAAATCGTTCGCACTGAGCCTGTCGAAGTGCATGCCCCAAGCGATTCCGCCTGCGGCACGTCCTTCGACTTCGCTCAGGACGAACGGGGTATATGGGGCAAGCGAGGGTGTCACTCGGCCGCTTCCGTCACCTGTGCGCGCTCCGCCTCGATCGCGGTGGCGAGGCCGGCCGCCCATTTGGTGATGTCGCCCGCACCGAGGCAGATCACCATGTCGCCGGCCTTGAGCACGCCCGCCAGCTCCTTCGCCAGCGCGTCGGCACCCGCGACCTCGGCGGCCGAGCGATGGCCGCGCATGCGCAGGCCCGCGACCAGCGCAGCGGCGTCGACACCCTCGATCGGCTGCTCGCCCGCCGCATAGACGGGGGCGACATAGACCATGTCGGCATCGTTGAAGGCGCTCTGGAACTCCTCCATCAGATCGCGCAGGCGGGTGAAACGATGCGGTTGGACGACCGCGATCACCCGGCCCTCGGCACCCTCGCGGGCGGCCGACAGCACGGCGCGGATCTCGACCGGGTGGTGGCCATAATCGTCGATGATCGTCGCGCCGCCCGTTTCGCCGACCTTGGTGAAGCGCCGCTTGACCCCGCCGAACTTGGAGAAGCCGGTCTTGATGATCGCATCGGACACGCCGAGTTCCAGCGCCACACCGATCGCGGCGAGCGCGTTGGAGACGTTGTGGCGGCCCGGCATCGGCAGTTCGATGCCCTCGATCGAGCGGACGGTGCCGTCGCGATGGCGGATGATCGTCTCGAACCGGTTGCCGCCGGGGATCGGCGTGACGTTGACGCCGCGCACGTCGGCCTGCGCCGAGAAGCCATAGGTGACGACGCGGCGGTCGCGCACGCGCGGGATGATCTTCTGCACCTCGGGATGATCGAGGCAGAGCAGAGCCGCGCCGTAGAAGGGCACGTTCTCGACGAACTCGACGAACGCGTCCTTGACCGCATCGAACGAGCCATAATGGTCGAGATGCTCGGGATCGATGTTGGTGACGATCGCATAGGTGCCGTCGAGGCGGAGGAAGCTGCCGTCGCTCTCGTCGGCCTCGACCACCATCCAGTCGGAGGCGCCGAGCCGCGCGTTGGAGCCGTAGCTGTTGATGATGCCGCCGTTGATCACGGTCGGATCGACCCCGCCCGCGTCGAGCAGCGCGGCGACCATCGAGGTCGTCGTGGTCTTGCCATGCGTGCCCGCCACCGCGACGGTGGACTTCAGGCGCATCAGTTCGGCCAGCATCTCGGCGCGGCGGACGACGGGGATGCGCTGCTCCAGCGCCAGCTCGACCTCGGGATTGCCGCGCTTGATCGCGGTCGAGGTGACGACCACCGCCGCATCGCCGAGATTGGCGGCGTCATGGCCGATCATCACCTTGATCCCGCGCTGGCGCAGGCCTTCGATCACATAGCCCTCGGCGACGTCCGAGCCCTGCACGGTGTAACCCAGATTGTGCATCACCTCGGCGATGCCGGACATGCCGATGCCGCCGATGCCGATGAAATGGATGGTGCCGATGTCGGTGGCGACGCCCTTCACGCGATGACTTCCTTGAATGCTGGGGCCGGCCCGACGGGGGCCGGGGTGGGTCCGGCGAGGCTCTCGACCAGATCGGCGAGCGCCTGCGTGGCTTGGGGGTAGCCGGCGTCGCGGGCGCGATGCGCGGCATTTTCGAGCGCGCCGGGTTCGAGCGCCATCTTCTGCATCTGCTTGGCGAGCTGCTGTGGCGTGAACCGGCTCTGCGGGATCGAGGCGGCGCCACCCGTCGCCGCCATCTCGCGCGCATTGGCGGTCTGGTGGTCGTCCATCGCGGTCGGCAGCGGCACGAGGATGGCGGGGCGGCCGGCGGCGGTGAGCTCGGCGATGGTCGACGCGCCCGAACGGCCGACGAACAAATGGCTCCAGCCCAGCCGCTCGGGCAGGTCGCCCAGATAGGTGGCGAGATCGGCCGGGATATCGAGCTCGGCGTAGCGGGCGCGGACCTTCTCGATATCCTCGGGCCGGCACTGCTGAGTGACCTGGAGGCGCTGACGCAACGAGACCGGCAGCAGGCCGAGCGCATCGGGCACCACGGTCGACAGCACCGAGGCGCCCTGCGATCCGCCGGTGATGAGCAGGCGGAAGATGCCATCCTCGGTCAGCGGCGGGTAAGGCTGGTCGCGCAGCGCGAGAATTTCGGCGCGTACCGGATTGCCGACGATCACCGGCACGATCTTCGCGGGCACGCGATCGACCCGATGATAGGCCGTCGCCAGCACCTTCACGAAGCGCGCCAACAGCCGGTTGACCCGACCAAGCACCGCATTCTGCTCGTGCAGCCCGGTCGGCACCTTCTCGGAGAGCGCTGCGAGCAAGGTTGGCAATGCCGGATAACCGCCGAAGCCGATCGCCGCCGCCGGCTCATATTGCCGGATCAGCGCCTTCGCCGCCTTCCGTCCCGCCCAGATGCCCTTGGCCGCGCCGATCCAGCCCAGCACGCCGCCGCCCAGTCGGCCGGCCGGCAGGACATGGACGTCGACGCCCTTGAAGATGCCGGGAATGCGCGCGCCGCGATCGTCCGTCACCAGCACGACCTTGTGGCCGCGCGCGATCAGCTCCTCGGCCAGCGCGTGCGCGGGGATCATATGCCCACCGGTGCCACCGGCGGCGAGAAGGAAGAGCCGTTTCACCGGGCCTTGTTCCATGTCACGACATAAGGGGATCGCGTCAGATACGGGTTCCGGCGCGTGAACGCCAGCAGCAGACCGAACCCCATCGACAAGGCGATCATCGACGAGCCGCCATAGGAGATGAACGGCAGCGTCATGCCCTTGGACGGTGCCAGTTGCAGGTTCACCGCCATGTTGATGATCGCCTGCGCACCGAATTGCGTCGCGAGCCCGGCGGCGGCGAGCAGGATGAAGCTATCCTCCTCGTCCAGCAGCTTGACGAACACCCGCACCATGATCGCGGCGTAGATCGCGGCGATCGCGATGCAGGCGATCAGGCCGAACTCCTCGCCGATCACCGAGAAGATATAGTCGGTATGCGGCTCGGGCAGCTTGAACTTCATCGTGCCCGCCCCCGGCCCGGTGCCGAAGAAGCCGCCATGCAGCAGCGTCCGCCGCGCGCTGTCCACCTGATAGGTGTCGCCCGACTGGAACAGGAAATTGTCGATGCGCAGATGCGCGACCGGATAGAAGAGATAGGCGAGCACCACCACCGCGACGCCGATCCCGGCCAGCATCGCCAGCCCCTTCATCGGCGCGCCGGACAGAGTGAGCAGCGCCGTCCACATCAGCAGGAACATCACGGTCTGGCCGAAATCGGGCTGTTTCATCAGGCAGGCGGCGATCAGCCCGGTGACGACCAGGCTGATCGGCACCACCGGCAGCGAGCGATCATGCTGCTTCAGCGAGAACAGCCACGCCATCGCCACCACATAGAGCGGCTTGAGGAATTCGGACGGCTGGATCTGCGCCGGCCCCGCGCCCAGCCAGCGTCGTGCGCCATTGACCTGGTGGCCGACGATCGGTGTCACCATCAGCGCCACGACGAACACCGCCGCGCCGACAAGGCACAGGCGCCGCGCGGTCGCCTTGGGCAGCATCGAGGTGACGAACATCACCGGGATGCCGATGCTCAGCCACAGGCACTGGCGGTAGAAATAATAAAGCGGCGGGAATTGCACCGCCCCGTCCGAATAGCGAACGCCCGCCGCAGGGGACGCCGCGGCGACCGCGATCAGGCCGATGCCGATCAGCACCGTCACCAGTGCGAGCAGGACGAGATCGATCTCCCAGAACCAGCGACCGAGCGCCGTTCGATCCGAACGACCGAGGCGTGGCGGCTTGCCCCGGCGGAAGCGGCCGCGATGCGAAACGGCGTCCATCTTCATGCCCCCGTCCCCAGCATCGCCACCGCCGCACGAAACGCATCGCCCCGCGCCTCATAATCGCGAAACTGATCGTAGGAGGCGCAGGCGGGTGAGAGCAACACCGTCTCGCCGGGCCGGGCCACCTGTGCGGCAGCCTTCACCGCGGCATCGAGCGTGCCGAGGTTGCGTGCGTAGATACCGGATTCCAACAGGATGCGTTCGAACAGTTCGGCCGCCTCGCCGATCGTATAGGCCGCGACGACATGGCCGTAGTAGGGCTTGCAGGCGTCCAGATCGTCGGTCTTGCGCTTGCCGCCCAAGATCCAGTGGATCTTCGGATAGGCGCCGAGCGCTGGCGCGGTGGAGGTCGCGTTGGTCGCCTTGCTGTCGTTGACGTAGAGCACCCCGGCGAGCTCGGCGATCCGCTCCATGCGGTGCGGCAGGCCGGGATAGGTGCGCAGCCCCTGCTCGATCGCGGCGTCGTCGATGCCGAGCAGGCGGCAGGCGGCGCGCGCGATCGCGACGTTCTGGGCGTTGTGCGGGCCTTGCAGCGCGGGCCATGCCGACTGGTCGGTGACGTCACCGGCGGAGACCGCGACCACCGTCGGGCCGGCTGGAATCGGCGGCATGCCGAGCGGCGCGCCGAGCAGGCCGTCCATCGCCAAAGGGGGCAGCACCGCGCGCGAAAGATGTACGGCGAGCGCGCGGGTCGGCTCGTCGTCGGTGGCGATCACGGCGGACTGGCCGGGCCGCTGCATCGCGAACAGGCGAGCCTTCGACGCGGCATAGCCGGTGAAGCCGTCATAGCGATCGAGATGGTCCGGCGTGATGTTGGTCAGCACGCTCACATCGGCGGCAAGGCTGTGGGTCAGATCGATCTGGAAGCTCGACAATTCCAGCACGTAGACGCCACCGGCCGGCAACGGCTCCTGCCCGAGGATGGGCAGCCCGATATTGCCGCCCAGCGTCGTCGGCACGCCCGCCGTCTGGAGGATATGGTGGATCAGCGCGGTGACGGTCGATTTGCCGTTGGTGCCGGTGATCGCGACGACCTTGTGATCGGGCAGCGAAGCCCGCGCCTGCGCGAACAGCTCGATGTCGCCGATGATCGGCACGCCGGCCTCCCGCCCGCGCGACGCGATCGGGTGGGTGTTGAGCGGCACGCCCGGCGAGACGACGATGCCGTCGAAGCCGGTGAGGTCGATCAGCATGGGATCGCCCCAGCTGAAGCCCTCTCCCTTGGGGGAGAGGGTTGGGTGAGGGTGGTCCGCGCCGATGGCTGGGACGCTCGCCTGCGGCTCGCTCCCCCTCACCCCGACCCTCTCCCCGCTGGGGAGAGGGAGCGCGTTGCGCTTCGCCTCGTCGCTGTCCCAAGCCGTGACCTGAGCGCCGCTCGCCACCAGCGCACGCACGGTCGCGAGGCCGGAGCGCGCCAGCCCCAGCACCGCATAGCGCTTGCCGACGAAGGCGGCCGACGTGATCACCGCAGCTTCAGGGTGGCGAGGCCCGCCAGCGCGAGGATGAAGGCGACGATCCAGAAGCGGATCACCACCGTCGGCTCGGACCAGCCGATCTGCTCGAAATGATGGTGGATCGGCGCCATCTTGAAGACGCGCTTGCCGGTGCGCTTGTAGAAGAACACCTGGATGATCACGCTCATCGCCTCGACCACGAACAGGCCGCCGACGATGCCCAGCACGATCTCATGGTGCGAGACGACCGCGATCGTGCCGAGCGCGCCGCCCAACGCAAGGCTGCCGGTATCGCCCATGAACACGGCGGCCGGCGGGGCGTTGAACCACAGGAAGGCCAGCCCCGCGCCGATGATCGCCGCGCAGATGATGGTCAGATCGCCCGCGCCGGGAATATGCGGAATGCCGAGATAGGTCGCGAACTTCACGTTGCCGACCAGATAGGTGATCACGAAAAAGGCGAGGCAGGCGATGATCACCGGCATCGTCGCCAAGCCATCCAGCCCGTCGGTGAGGTTCACCGCATTGCCGAAGGCGACGATGGTGAAGGCCGCGAAGGGCACGTAGAACCAGCCGAGATCGATCACCGGCCCGTTATAGAAGGGCAGATAGAGGTGAGTGTTGCCATAGGTGACGATCAGCCAGCTCGCGATGCCCGCGATCAGGAACTCGAAGGCCAGCCGCACCTTGCCGGAGACGCCCTTGTGGCTGCGCTTCTTGACCTTGTCGTAATCGTCCATGAAGCCGATCGCGCCGAAACCGAGCGTCACGAACAGCACCGCCCAGGTGTAGCGGTTCGACAGGTCCATCCACAGCAGCATCGAGACGACGAGGCTGGTCAGGATCATCAGCCCGCCCATCGTCGGCGTGCCGCGCTTGGCGAGATGGGTCTGCGGGCCGTCGAGCCGGATCGGCTGGCCCTTGCCCTGCCGCACGCGCAGCCAGCCGATGAACCGCGGCCCGATGATCAGGCCGAGGAACAGCGCCGTGAACGCCGCCGCCCCCGCCCGGAAGGTGATGTACCGGATCAGGTTGAGGGCATGGGGAAAGCCGAGATAGTCGGCGAGCAGATACAGCATTTAGGCGAACTCTCCCGCCAGCGCCTGGACGACGCGGGCGAGCCCTATGGCGTTGGAACCCTTGACGAGCACCGCGTCGCCGGGGCGGAGCATCTGCTCCAGCAGCCCCTGCGCGGTCGCGGCGTCGGGCACATGCTCGACTTGGGCATGGCCCGCAAGCGATTCCGCCAGCGGCGCCATCCCTTCACCGACGAGGATGACCGGCCCGGCGCCCGCATCGATCAGCGGCTGGGCGAGCGCGCGATGATAGCCGGCCGATCCCTCGCCCAGTTCGCGCATCTCGCCGAGCAGCGCGATCCGGCGCGTCGCTTTCTCCTGCCCCAGTTCGCGGATGGTCGCGGCCATCGAGGCCGGGTTGGCATTGTAGCTTTCGTCGATCAGCAGCGCCTCGCCATCGGCAAGACGGATCGCGCGGCGCGCGCCGCGGCCGGGCAGACCCGCCATCTCGGCCAGCGCGAGGCCAGCGGCAGCGAGGTCGCCTCCCGCCGCTTCCACCGCCGCCAGCACGGCGAGCGCGTTGGATACCCAATGCTCGCCGGGCAACCCGATGGTGAAGGTCAGCTGGCCGGCGGGCAGCGTCGCGTTGACCAGCGTGCCGGCGATACCGCGCACCGCCTCATTCGCCCGCACGTCCGCCCCCTTGTTGCGCCCGAAGGTCAGGATATGGGCGGCATGGGGTTCGGCCGCAGCGATCAGCCGATCACGATGCGGACTGTCATAGGGAATGATCGCGGTGCCACCGGGTTCGAGACCCCGGAAAATCTCGCCCTTGGCGTCCGCAATCGCCTCCTCGCCGGAGAAGAACGCCGAATGGGCCGGCGCGATCGCCGTCACCAGCGCGACATGCGGGCGGACCAGCCGGGTCAGCGCATCCAGTTCGCCGGCGTGGTTCATCCCCATCTCGAACACGCCGAAGCGCGTCTCCGCCGGCATTCGCGACAGGCTGAGCGGCACGCCGACATGGTTGTTGTAGCTCTTCACCGAACGATGCGCCTTGCCCGGCACGGCGCGATCGAGCGCGGCGAACAGCGCCTCCTTGGTGCCGGTCTTGCCGACCGATCCGGTGACGCCGATGATCCTCGCCCCGGTGCGGGCCCGCGACGCCGCGCCCAGCGCGTTGAGCGCGGCGGTGGTATCCGCGACGAGAATATGCGGCCCCTCGACCGGCATCGACACGATCGCGCCCGCCGCGCCCTGCCGGAATGCCTGCGCGACGAAGCGATGCCCGTCGGTGCTCTCGCCGGTCAGCGCGACGAACAGGTCGCCGGGGCCGACCTCACGCGAATCATAGGCGACGCCCGAGACCGGAAAGTCGGCCGAGGCGGTGCCGCCGACGGCGGCGGCGATCTCGGCGGAGGTCCACAAGGCCTTCATGCGCTGCACCCTGCGGCACGTCCTTCGACAGGCTCAGGACGAGCGGTGATGGTGTTGCACGCCAATCTTTCTCCGTTCGTCCTGAGCGAAGTCGAAGGACGTGCTCCAAGCGAAGCGCTTGCCACAATCATGCCGCCACCTCGCGCGCCACCTGCACGTCGTCGAACGGAAGCAGCATGTCGCCGACGATCTGGCCGATCTCGTGGCCCTTGCCTGCGACCAGCACGACGTCGCCCTCGCCTGCCTGCGCGATGGCGGCGGCGATCGCGGCACGGCGATCGCCAATCTCGGTGGCGCCCGGTGCGGCGGCCATGATCGCGGCGCGGATCGTCGCCGGATCCTCGGTGCGGGGATTGTCGTCGGTGACGATCGCGATGTCGGCCAGCTTGGCCGCGATCGCGCCCATTTCGGGCCGCTTGCCGGCATCCCGATCGCCACCGGCGCCGAACACGACGATCAGCCGCTCTTGCGCATGGGGTTTCAGCGCCTCGATCGCCGCCTGGAGGCCATCGGGCGTGTGCGCATAGTCGACATAGACCGGCGCCCCCTTGGCGGTGATCACCGCCCGCTCCAGCCGTCCACGCACCGGCTGGAGCCGCGACAGGCCACCCAGCACATCGGCGAGGCTGACGCCCGTCGCCAGCGCGAAGCCGGCCGCGACCAGCGCGTTGGCGGCCTGATAGGCACCGATCAGCGGCAGGTTGACCTTGTGGACCTTGCCCCCGAAATCCTGCCCGGCCTCGATCGTCAGCGTCTGGCCGAGCTGGGTCGGCGTGCGCTCGATCAGCTTGAGCGTCTCGCCCCGGCCGCCCACGGTGATCAGCTTCAGCCCCCGTTCGCGCGCAATCTCGATCACCCGCGACGAGGCCGCGTCGTCCGCCCACACCACCGCCGCGCCGTCTCGGTCGACCACTTCGCTGAACAGCCGCAGCTTGGCCTCGAGATAGGCCTCCATCGTGCCGTGGTAATCGAGATGGTCGCGGCTGAGATTGGTGAAGGCGACGACCTTGACCGGCAGCCCCTCGGTGCGGAACTGGGCGAGGCCGTGGCTGGACGCCTCGAAGGCGGCGTGGGTGACGCCTTCCCTGCGCAGGCCCGCCATGTTGGACAGGAAGGTCACGATATCGGGGGTGGTCAGCCCGGTCGACACCTGCTGGGCGCGGCCCTCGCCATCCGTCGTGGTGACGCCCAGCGTGCCGATCGACGCCGCGCGCAGGCCCTGCATGTGCCAGAGCTGGCGCACCATCTCCACCGTCGAGGTCTTGCCGTTGGTGCCGGTGACGGCCACCACCGTCTTCGGGAAGGGCGCGTAGAATTTCGCCGCGATCCGCGCGAAGGCCCGGCGGGGTTCGGCATCGGCGATATGGACCACGCCCGCCGGCACATTCGCTTCGGGTCGGGCGACGATCGCGATCGCCCCCGCCGCCACCGCGCCGTCGATGAAATCCTCGCCGTTGCGCGCCCATCCCATGAAGGCGCCGAAGACCGTGCCGGGCGCGACCTTGCGATGGTCGATCGCACAGCCCGTCACCGTTGCGCCAGCCGCCTCGCCCGCGCTTTCGCCGATCAAAGCACCCAGTTTCATCTCATTCCTTATCCTGCTTGGCCGCCGCGGCACCGGTGAGCTGCGCCTTCTTAGCTACATCCGGGCGCCAGATCAGCGGAAGAAGATCGCTCTCGTCGACATCGTGCCGCTCGTCGGGGATGACCCCCAGCAACGGCCCGATCCGCGACACCGCACGCCCGATGGCGGGGCCTACCACCCAGGCCGCGGTGGTGAAGCCGAAGGTGTCGGCGGTCGCGTGCGGGCCGTCGAGCGTCATCATGATCATGTATTTCGGGTCGTCCATCGGGAACACGCCCGCGAAGGTCGAAACGTTGAGCTTCTTGTTGTAACCGCCATTCTGCGCCTTTTCGGCCGTGCCGGTCTTGCCGCCCAAACGGAAACCGGGAACGTCCGCCTTCCGGCCGGTGCCCCCCGCCGCCGGCATCACGACGATGCGGAGCAGCTGCCGCATCCGCGCGCTCGTCGCTTCTGAGATCACGCGGTGGCCGGCAGGCACGGGATTGTCCGGGCCGCGCTTGAGCAATGTCGCGGGATGATAGACGCCGCCATTCACCAGCGCCGAATAGGCGATGGCGAGGTTCAGCGGCGTTACCGCGAGGCCGTGGCCATAAGCGACCGTCATCACCGTCGTGCGGCCCCAATAGACCGGCCACAGCGGCCGCGCCTTGGCCTTCAGCTCCACCTCCGGAGCCTGCCCGAAACCGAGCCGATGAAACATGTCCATCTCGCGTTGCTGGCCGAGTTCGTCGGCGATCCGCGCGGTGACGATGTTGGACGATTTCACGAACATTTCGGGGATGTCGAGCCAGCGCCCCGCCGGCTCGTCGTCGTGGATCTTGAAGCGCCCGACCTGGAGCGGCGCAGTCGCATCATATTTCTGCGCCATCGACTTGATGACCCCGCTCTGGATCGCGTTGGCGAGCGTGATCGCCTTGAAGGTCGACCCCAGTTCATAGACCGACTGGGTGGTGTTGTTGCGCAGGTTGTCGATCGGCGTGCCGCCCGGGTCGTTCGGGTTGAAGGTCGGCAGCGACGCCATCGCGATGACCTCGCCGGTGCGCACGTCCATGACGATGCCCGAACCCGCCGCCGCGGTGAACTTGTCCTTCGCAGCACCGAGCTCCTGCTCCAGCGCAGCCTGGACGCGCGCGTCGATCGAGAGTTCCACCGGCGTGCCGCGCTTGGCGGGATCGAGCAGGCGATCATTCAGCACGCGTTCCATGCCAAACACGCCGCGCCCGTCGATATCGGTCCAGCCGAGCACATGGGCCGCAAGCGAGGTCTGCGGGTAGAGCCGCTCCGGCTCCTGCGCCAGCGCGATGCCGGGTTCGCCGATCGCATTGACCTGCGCGACTAGCTCGGGCGTCGCCCGCCGGCGCAGATAGATGAAATTCTTGTTGGACCGGAGCATCGCGAAATAGTCGGCGACACTATGCTCGGGCATCAGCGCGTTCAGCTTCTGGGCGACGTCCATCGGATCGTTGACCAGCTTGCGCGGATGCAGGCCGATCGACCACGCCTGGATCGTGCTCGCCAGCGGGATACCGTTGCGATCGACGATATCGCCGCGCGCCGGCAGCAGGCCATCGCCGGCCGGTGTGGGTGCCGCGCCGGTCGAGAAGATCGACATGAACAGCAGGCGCAACGCGATCACGCCGACCACGCCCAGGAACAGCAGCATCACCACCATCAGGCGGAAATGCACGAGCGCCAGCGATTGCTGGCGCTTGTCCGCGAGCCGGACCCGATCGGGGCGCGCGACGGTGGCCGTGGTCACGGCCGCGGCGGCTTCCCGCCCCGGTCGAGATAGGCGACGACCTCATCGCCCGGAATCGTCAGGCTGGCACGATGCAGCACCGGCCGCTCGGTGGGCGCATCGAGATCGAGCGACACCGAATGGACCAGCCGGGTCGTCGGCACGGCCGCCGCCCGCCGATAGGCGACCTGCGCCACCGCCGGCGCGACCTGGAGGCCGGAGGCGTCGGGGGCGCCGTTCGCGCTCTGCGTCGGCATCGGGGCGGCAAGGCTGGCGAGTTGCATCTCGCCTGCCAGATACTGGTGCGCCTTGGGCGCGGTCAACGACAGCACGTCCGCGTTCCACCGCTCCAGCTGCACCAGTCGGCTCCGCGTGTTGAGCTCGGTCTGCAAGGTACGGATATCCTGCTGCGCCGTCAGCAGGCCCCGTTCCGTATCCGCCACGCGTGCGCGTTCCGCCGCGACCTGGAGCGAGACGAGATAGCAGCCGAGCGCGGCCACCGCGACGCACGCGGCTGACCCCACTGTCCTGAATCGTGTCGCGATCGTCATTAACGGGCTCCTTGGCGGGCAGATGCGGCCTCTATGGGCCAGGCGGTGGCGGCGGTGCGGCGGGCGACGCGCAGCGTCGCCGAACGGGAACGGGGATTGCGGCGCGTCTCGGCCTCGCCGGCACGGATACCGCGCGACACCGCCTCGAAACTCTGGGCATGCGCGGCGCGCGTCTGCGGGAGATGCCGCGATCCGGCCGGCATCGGCTTGCCGCGCGCGTTGAGGAAACGCTTCACCATGCGATCCTCCAGCGAGTGGAAACTGACCACTGCGAGCCGGCCGCCCGGCGCCAGCAGCGCCTCGGCCGCCGACAGCCCCTCGTCGAGCTCGTCGAGCTCCCGGTTGAGGTGGATGCGAATCCCCTGGAAGGTCCGCGTCGCCGGATCCTTGGGCATCCCCGGATGGTGGCCGACGGCGCGGCGCACGACCTCGGCGAGTTCGCCGGTGCGCGACAGCGGCCGCGCCGCGACGATCGCGCGGGCGATACGGCGCGCACGGGGTTCCTCGCCATAATGATGGAGCACATCGGCGATCGCCGCCTCGTCGGCTTCGTTGACGAAATCGGCCGCGCTCTGCCCGGCCTGCTCCATCCGCATGTCGAGCGGGCCATCGGACTGGAAGGAGAAGCCCCTGCCCGCCTGATCGAGCTGCATGGACGAGACGCCGATATCCAGCGTCACGCCGTCGACATGCGCGACACCGCGCTCGGCCAGCGCCTCGACCATGCGCGAGAAGCGCTCGGGCACCAGGATGAGGCGCCCGCCGCTATCGGCCTCCAGCGCGCGGCCGGCGGCGATCGCATCGGGATCGCGATCGAAAGCGTAGACCCGTGCCGCGCCCGCCGCGAGGAGCGCACGGGTATAGCCGCCCGCGCCGAAGGTGCCATCGACATGGGTTTCGCCGGGCTGGACGGCGAGTCCTGCCAGCACTTCTTCGAGCAGGACCGGGATGTGGGGAGCGTCACTCACAGCACGATGCCCCGCTCCTTGAGGAGGAAGGCCAGCGGCTTGCGCACGCGCGATGCCTCGGGGAGGCGCAGCATCGCGATGCGGGGATTCCAGATCTGGAAGGTCAGGCCGACGCCGACGAAGAAGGCGAGATCCTCGATCTGGCCGAACTCGCGCAGCATGGGGGAGAGCACCATGCGGCCGGCGCCGTCGAACGTGACCTTCTCGAGGCCGCCATGGGCGTCCATCGCCAATTCCTCGAGCTTGTCCATGCGCTCGGCGGCGGGGAGATCCGCGACGCTTTCGGACAGCTGGCGATCCACTTCGGCGGAGGCGACGGCGTCGAGCGACCACAGGCAGTCGCCGCTCTTGTGCTCGCCGATCTTGAGGGCGTTTTCAGGGTCCAGATTATTGGCGAGCGCGCGCTTTTCGATGAGCGCACGGAAGCTGGCCGGCACGGACACCCGCCCCTTCGCGTCCACTGCGTTCAGCGCATGGCCCTGAAAGATGTGGCCGATGTCCAAGCCTGTGCCCCGTCCAGCGGCGCCCCGCCGCCCTTCCGCAATCTCGATGACCCTCGCTCCCCGTGGGCCTCTTTGCGGACGACCGGGGAGTACCATGGGTTCGACATGGGAAACAATACCACTGGATGGGGTAGATATGGTTTCGCTGTGTATTTCTTGGGTAGAGCTTGGTCGCAAAATCGGGCCGCGGCGCACAAATCCGTGGGATTTCCCGATATGTTCCTGGGGCGAAGCTGTGGATAACTATGTGCATGACAAAATGCCGCAATCGCCCGGCAGGGCGGCGGCATGATCGATCGACGATGGCGATGTGAAGCGGCGGCCCGGAAGCCGCCCGAATCAGGGGTGCTGAGCCGGGGAATTCGGGCCGAGATTCGGCGCCGGCGGGGCCGGGATGGTGACCGGCGCGGCATCCGTCCCACCGCCGCGCGGCTCGGACGCATTTTTCTGCGAGGCCGGTGCCGGCCTGGGGGTATTCCCGCCGGGGGCGACGCCCAGTTCGGCCAGCGGTTCCTTGGGCACGTCGGGCACGACGGCACCATTATTGGCGACGACGCCATTGGCGAGCTTCGCCGAATGATCGTCCTGCCCGAGCATGTTGAAGATCGAGGCCGCGAGCAGGGTCAACAGGAAGACGGCGGCAAGCCCGGTCAGCCCGACGCGCACGCGCTGGATAGCGGCGTCGCGGTGGCGTTCCTTGGCGGGGGCGTCATCCTCGACCATGCGCGCAGGGAGCCGAGCCTTCACCCACGCTCCAGCCACGGCGGCACGGCGAGCCCCTTGGCACGCAGCCATTCCGGGTTGGAGAGGGTGGACAGATAGCGCATCCCGGAATCGCACAGGATCGTGACGATCGTCTTGCCCGGCCCGATCTGCTTCGCCAGCGCCACCGCACCGGCGACGTTGATGCCGGAGGATAGGCCGACATGCAGCCCCTGCTCGGCCAGCAGCCGATGGACCCAGCGCAGTCCGTCCTCGTCGGCGATGCGGAACTGGGCGTCGACCGGCGCGCCGTCGAGATTGGCGGTGATCCGGCTCTGGCCGATCCCCTCTGCCACCGAATGGCCCTCGGCCGCGAGTTCGCCGCACGCATAATAACTATAGAGCGAGGCGCCATAAGGATCGGTGAGCGCGACCGTGACCGCCTCGTCATGCTCCTTGAGCCCGAGACCGACCCCGGCCAGCGTGCCGCCGGTTCCGCAGGCGCAGGTGAAGCCATCGATCCGGCCGCCGGTCTGCGCCCAGATCTCCTGCGCGGTGGTGCGGATATGGGCGAGGCGATTGGCGGTGTTGTCGAACTGGTTGGACCAGAAGCCGCCCTCGGTCTCCTCGGCGATCCGGCGCGAGGTGTGAACATAATGCGCCGGGTTGGAATAAGCCGTCGGCGCGACCTCGACCAGTTCGGCGCCGAGCGCGCGCAACGTGTCCTTCTTTTCCTGGCTCTGCGTTTCGGGGATGACGATGATCGTCCGATAGCCCTTCGCATTGGCGACCAGGGCCAGGCCGATCCCGGTGTTGCCGGCCGTCCCCTCCACGATCGTGCCGCCCGGCTTGAGCAGCCCGCGCGCCTCCGCATCCTCCACGATATACAGAGCGGCGCGATCCTTCACCGATCCGCCGGGATTCATGAACTCGCACTTGGCAAGAATGTCGCATCCCGTTTCGGCCGAAGGGCCGGACAGGCGAACCAGCGGCGTGTTGCCGATGAGCGATAGCGCGTCGGGCGCGATAGCCGTTTTCATAGCGCCGGACATAGGCGGGCCGCGTCGCCGCCGCAACGCAGCTTTGCTTGGCTTTGCCCAAAAGCGACGCCCGGCCCAAAAGCAGGCCTTGACGGCGGCCCGCCCCGGTCGCGCCACAACAAGAACATGCTTGACGTTACGGAATGGGATGCGCGATCAGCAGGCCCGCTATGCGAACCCCTTCCCGCTTCCGCGCCGTTTCGGCCCTCGCCGTCGTCTCCTTCCTGGCGCTCGCCGCCTGCAAGCCCCAGGCGACCACCATCAACCAGGCCGACGGCGACGACATGAAGACCGCGCTGGCCAATGCCGCGCCGGTCACGCTGCCGCCGTCGATCTCGGCGACCAAGACGTTCCGCTGCGCCGACAATGCGGTGGTCTTCGTCGATTTCTATTCGGACAATCTGAGCGCCAGCCTGAAGACCAGCAAGGATGGCTCGCCGACCCTGCTGAAGGCACCGGCTGCCGGCCAGCCGATGGTCGCCGCCGGCGGCTTCGCGCTCGATGGCAGCGCCACCGCCAAATCGGTGAAGATCACCGTGCCCGGCAAGGCCGCCGAAAGCTGCGACGACGCCTGAGCCTCGATCGCTTTTCCACCGACAATCAGGCCGGCGGCATTCCCGCCGGCCTTTTTCTTTGTCTCGCGGACGAGACGGCGCTATCGGCTCGCAGCATGACCGACGCCAGCGCCATCACCCCCGAAGTCGTCGCCCAGCACGGGCTTTCCCCCGAGGAATATGAGCGCGTGCTCCACGCGCTCGGCCGCGAGCCGAATCTCACGGAACTCGGCATCTTCTCGGTGATGTGGTCCGAGCATTGCTCGTACAAGTCGAGCCGCATCCACCTGAAGAAGCTGCCCACCGAGGCGCCCTGGGTGATCTGCGGCCCCGGCGAGAATGCCGGCGTGATCGACATCGGCGACAATCAGGCGGCCATCTTCAAGATGGAGAGCCACAACCACCCGTCCTACATCGAGCCCTATCAGGGCGCAGCCACCGGCGTCGGCGGCATCCTGCGCGACGTGTTCACGATGGGCGCCCGCCCCGTCGCCAACCTCAACGCGTTGCGCTTCGGTCGCCCCGATCATCCCAAGATGAAGCATCTCATCGCCGGCGTCGTCCACGGCATCGGCGGCTACGGCAATTGCGTCGGCGTGCCGACGGTCGGCGGCGAGGTGAACTTCCACAAGGCCTATGACGGCAACATCCTCGTCAACGCGATGACGGTCGGCATCGCCGAGCAGGACAAGATCTTCTACTCCGCCGCCTCCGGCATCGGCAATCCGATCGTCTATGTCGGCTCCAAGACCGGCCGCGACGGCATCCACGGCGCCACCATGGCATCCGCGGACTTCGGCGAGGATTCGGAAGCCAAGCGCCCGACCGTGCAGGTCGGCGATCCGTTCACCGAGAAATTGCTGATCGAGGCCTGCCTAGAACTGATGGCGTCCGACGCGATCGTCGCAATCCAGGACATGGGCGCCGCCGGCCTCACCTCCTCCGCCGTCGAGATGGCGAGCAAGGGCGGCGTCGGCATCGAGCTCGACATGAACGCGGTGCCGCAGCGTGAAACCGGCATGACTCCCTATGAGATGATGCTGAGCGAGAGCCAGGAGCGGATGCTCATGGTCTTGAAGCCCGGCCGCGAGGCTTTCGCCGAGGCGATCTTCCGCAAGTGGGAACTCGACTTTGCCGTGATCGGCACCGTGACCGAGACCGGCCACATGGTCCTCAAATGGCATGGCGAGACCGTCGCCGACATCCCGCTCGCGCCGCTCGCCGACGAGGCCCCGCTCTACGACCGGCCGCGTGCGTCCGCTGCGGAGTATCAGGCATGGGCCAATGTGGCGCCGCTCGGCCCCATCGCCGAATCGAGCGACATCGCCGCCGATCTGCTCACCCTGATGGCCTCGCCCGACATCGCTTCGCGGCGCTGGATCTGGGAGCAATATGACCACATGGTCGGCGGCGACACCGTGCAACGCCCCGGCGGCGATTCCGCCGTGGTCCGCGTCCACGGCACCGACAAGGGCCTCGCGATCACCACCGACTGCACCCCGCGCTATTGCTATGCGGATCCCTATGAGGGCGGCAAGCAGGCGATCGCCGAATGCTATCGCAACCTCTCGGCGGTCGGCGCGCTGCCGCTGGCGGTGACCAATTGCCTCAACTTCGCCAACCCGCAGCGCCCCGAGATCATGGCGCAGTTCACCGGCTGTCTCGAAGGCATGGGCGACGCCTGCCGCGCGCTCGATTTCCCGATCGTGAGCGGCAATGTCAGCCTCTACAACGAGAGCAAGGCGACCGGCGGCGGCTCGGCGATCCTGCCGACCCCGGCGATCGGCGGCGTCGGGCTGCTCAAGGACTGGTCGAAGAGCGCGACGATCGCGTTCAAGGCGGCGGGCGAGGATATCCTTCTGGTCGGCGGCGCGACCGGCCATCTCGGCCAGTCGCTCTACCTGCGCGAGGTTCTCGGCCTGGAAGCGGGTTCGCCGCCGCCGGTCGATCTCGCGGCCGAGCGCAAGGCCGGCGAACTGATCCGCGAGTTGATCCTCGCAGGCAGCGTCACCGCCGTGCATGACGTGTCCGACGGCGGCGTGCTCGTCGCGATCACCGAGATGGCGCTGGCCGGCGGCATCGGCGCCGATCTGGACGAACTGTCCACGGCGCAGGCGTTCGGCGAGGATCAGGGCCGCTATCTGGTGACGGTTCCGGCCGGCACCACGATCGAAGGCGCGGTCAGGATCGGCCGGACCAGCGAGCAGGCCACCGTCTGGGGCACGCCGCTGGCGGCGCTGCGCCATGCGCACGAAGGCTTCTTCCCGACGCTGATGGGGGCGGACGCGGCGCTCGCCTGAGCGCCGCCCGCTTTCCCACCGCCGGCTAGGGGCCTAACCGTCACCGCTTGCGCACGAACTCCGCGCGCAGGACGAGGCCCTTGATGCCGTCATATTTGCAGTCGATCTCCTGGGCGTCGCCGGTCAGGCGGATCGACTTGATCAGCGTGCCGCGCTTGAGCGTCTGCCCCGCGCCCTTGACGGTCAAATCCTTGATCAGCGTGACCTGATCGCCGTCGGCCAGCAGATTGCCGACCGAATCGCGGACCTCGACGGTATCTGACGGCGCGCCGGCATCGGTTAGCTGCGACGCTGGCACCCACTCGCCGCTCTGCTCGTCATAGACATAATCCTCGTCGGCCTGCACTCGCGTTCCTTCCCGTCGGGCGGGACAATCCCGCCGCTGCGGAGAGGCCTTGGGCGCAGATGGCGCGGCTGTCCAGCGGGCCGCCGCGCCGATCCGATCACGCCATCTTGAAGCCTTCGCGGTTTGCCAATCCGGTCAATGCCTTGTTCTTTTCCGCGCTCAGCCCGCCATGCAGCTTGGGGAAGATCTTGTCCTCCTCCTCGCGGATATGGGCGTCGAGATCGGCCCGGAAATCGGCCACCTTCAGCGCGAACTCGGGCGCCGACTTGTCCATGGCGTCGAGCTCGTAGAGGAACTGCTTGTGATAGCCCTGCTCGTGATTGAGGGCATCGGCATCTGCCTTGTCGCCCCATTCGCGCAGCGCCGGGTAGATCACATTCTCCTCGGTGAAGGCGTGCTTGCCGAGCGCGTGCTTGAGCTGGGTCAGCAGCAGCGTGCGCTTGGCCGGCTGCCCGGGCGACGATTGGGCGAGCTTATCGAGCAGCGCCAGCGCCGCCTTGTGCTCGGCCTTGAGCGCCTCCAGCCAGTCACCCGCCATCACGCTGGGGGCCTGCACCGCCGCCTTGCGGCCGAGATTGGCGACAAGGCCCGCTGCCAGCCCGGCCGCCGCAACACCGATCATGGTGCCGGTGCCGACGCCGGTCGACGGCTTGGCCGCTGCCTTGCGCGATATGGTGCGGGGTTTCGGCGAAGCCTTCACCGAGCCGACATTGCGCGTCGCCGCCTTCACCGCCTTGGCGGCATCTTTGACATGGCTAGCCTCGATCGCCTTCTCCGCCGCCGCCTTGATCGCCTCGACCGCGTGGCTGGCGGTGCTGGCAGCACCCTGCTCGGCGGCCAAGGCCCTGGCGCTCAGTTTCTGCGTGACGGTCTTCGCGGCGGCCGGTTTTACCGTTGCTGGCGACGTGGCGGCCTTCGGCGCGGGCGACTTGCGGACGGCGCGCTTCGCCGGCGCGGCTTTCGCGGTGACGGCCGGCTTGGCAGCGGCGCTGCGCGGGCGAGCCGCCGTCTTGGTGCGCGGCTTGGCGGCGGAATCTGCGACGGTCGCCATGATGTCTTCCTTCCGGGTTGAAATGATCATCGATTCAACCGATCGCCGCCGTCCATGTTCCCGGCCCTGTTCCGGCAAGGGCTTGACTGCGCGCGCCACAGCCGACAGGCCCGGCTCGTGAACGAGCGCCACGGCAGCATCGACGGCCTCCGGGGCCTCGCCGTGATGGGCATCCTGCTGATGAACGTCGCCGGTTTCGCCCTGCCCTCCGGCGCCTATTTCAACCCGCTCGGCGGCGGCGGCACCGGATCGGCGGACATCACGGTCTGGACCGTCAATTTCGTGCTGTTCGACGGCAAGATGCGGGCGCTCTTCTCGATCCTGTTCGGCGCCTCGACGATGATCGTCGTCCAGCGGGCAGAGGCCGCGGGGTTGAGCGGCGCGCGCGTCCACCTCGCCCGGATGGCGACGCTGGCGCTGTTCGGCGCCGCCCACCTGTTCCTGATCTGGCAGGGCGACATTCTGCTCCATTACGCGCTGATCGGCACGCTCGCCCTGCCCTTCGTGCTGCGGGAGACTCGCCTGCTGATCCGCGTCGCGATATTGCTGCTGATCACTCAGTTGGCCGTGCAGGGCATGTTCGTCGCCGGCTTCGCCACCCTCCAGCACGCGGCGCTCCTGCCCGGCGCGGATAAGGCGACGATCGAGGGATGGCGTGCCTTTACCGCAGGCGTCGGTATCGGCGATCCGCGTGATGTCGCCGTCGAGATCGCCCGGATGCGCGGGCCGTGGAGCGGCATCGTCGCCGCCAACCTCGCCAACGAGCCCGCCGGCATCCCTTTCCTGATCGGCTATGACGGGCCGGAGACGCTGGCCTACATGCTGATCGGGATGGCGGCGCTGCGCTCCGGCTTGCTCACCGGCGCCTGGCCCCGCGCCCGCTACGCCCGCGCCGCCGCGATCGGCTTCGCGATCGGCCTGCCGCCGACGATCCTGCTCTGCTGGCTGTGCTTCCGCAGCGGCTTCGACACGCTCGCCACCTTTGCCGCCGCCACGCTCGGCGGCGTGCTGTTCCGGCCGATCCTCGCCGTGGCATTGGCGGCGCTGGCGCTGGCATGGCTCACCGCGCGCGACCATCCGCGCCTGCGCGCTGTCGGCCGGATGGCGTTCAGCAACTATCTCGGCACCAGCCTGCTGATGACCGGGCTCTTCTACGGCTGGGGCTTCGGGCTGTTCGCGCAGATCGAGCGGATCTGGCTCTACCCGATCGTGTGCGCGGTCTGGGTGCTGATGCTGTCGTGGAGCCCGTGGTGGCTGGCCCGGTTCCGCTATGGCCCGCTGGAATGGGCGTGGCGCTCGCTGGCGCGTGGGCAAATCCAGACGATGCGTTTAATTTGATATTGAGATTGTCTTGCAATAGCCCTAGATCATGAAGCGACTCCAAGGAGAGGGAGCACATGGTCGTCTGCGTTTGCAATGCGTTGCGGGAACAGGAAGTGCGCGAAGCCGCGCGTTCAGGATGCCGCGATCCCCTGTCGGCCTATGCCGCGCTGGGCTGCCGCCCGCGCTGTGGCCAGTGCGTGCCGTTCGCCCGCGAACTGATCGCCAACGAGCAGGCCGCCGCCTGACGCTATTCGCCGTGATGCCTGAGAACGATTTGCGCGAGTCGTTCGCGCTGGGTTTCACCGATTTGCGGGCGTAACAAGCTTCCAAACTGCTTTGGAGGCCTATCATGAAGGGTGACGCGAAAGTCATCGAGCTGCTCAATCTGGCGCTCAAGAACGAACTCACCGCGATCAACCAGTATTGGCTGCACTATCGCATGCTCGAGCATTGGGGCGTGGAGAAGCTCGCCGAGTTCGAGCGCCATGAATCCATCGACGAGATGAAGCATGCCGACTGGCTGTCGGAACGTATCCTGTTCCTCGACGGCCTGCCCAATTTCCAGCTGCTCGGCCGTCTCCGGATCGGAGAGTCGGTGGAGGAGATCCTCAAGGCCGACATGGCGCTCGAGGAGGATGCGATCCCGGCGCTGCGCGAGGGCATGGCCCATGCCGAGTCGGTGCGCGACTATGTCAGCCGCGATCTGTTCGGCAGGATCCTCTCCAACGAAGAAGAGCATGTCGATTATCTGGAAAAGCAGTTCGACCTCATCAAGCTGATGGGCATCCAGAACTATATCCAGCTCCAGAGCAAGCCCGCCAACGAGGGCCATGCCGCCACCGGCGCCTGAACCGGGATCGGCACCCCATGATAGCGAAAACGCCCGGTTCGACTCAGTCGGGCCGGGCGTTTTCGTATCTGCTGCGACCGTGATCATATCGGCATGGGATGATCCCCGCCGATCGGGGTGAGCGTCAGCGCTGCGCCATGCCGAAGCCGCCTGCGGGCTTACGGCCGAAGCCGCCACCGGCGGGCCGGCGCTCCACGATCGGATTGACCTCGCGATCGAACAGTTTGAGCGTCGCGTCGAACAGCGGGCGCAATTCCACCACCTGCTCGATCAGCTCGTCCGGCGTCTCGCGCGCTTCGACACAGCGGCGCGCGGTCGTCTCGATGATTTCGGCCAGTTCCGCCAGCGGGGCTGCGCCGAACTGCCGCGCCTCGCCTTTCAGCGTATGCGCCGGCAGCACCAGCGCGGCCGCAGACCGATCGCGGATCGCCTGCTCGATCTGGCCAACAGACTTGATTCCGTCTTCGCGGAAATAGCCGAGGATTCGCACGAATCCGGAGCCCAGCTCCGCGCGAACGCGGGCAAAGACGCCCCAATCGACTAGTTCGGCGGCTCCAATAGCCACGTCACGACCCCCTTCAACCACGGAACCTAACAGTTCAGCTATGAGCTATATCGGGTAAAGAGATAGTTACGGACGATTAGCTATTAGTCGAAGCCCGGCGCCGATTTCGGTCATTTGCGGCGCTATTTGCCACCCGCATTCGGTGGCCACCGCCATGATCTCGCGCGGGGCGGCGGGATCGTCGGCCACGGCCACGATCTCCGCCCACTCGCTCGCCTCACGGATCGCGCGTGCCACCCGGATCGCCGGCCAGGGGCAGCGCAGACCGCGAAGGTCGAGCCGGGTCACCCTCAGTCGTCGCGCTTGTCGTTGGGCTTGGTCCCGTAGGGATTCTTGGGCGCGCGCAGCGTCAGGCGAACCGGCACCGCCCCGAAGCCGAGATCCTTGCGGATCCCGTTGATCAGGTAGCGCTGATAGCTCATCGGCAGCTGATCGACACGGGTGCCGAACAGCACGAAGCCGGGCGGCCGCGTCTTGGCCTGGGTGAGGAAGCGCAGCTTGATCCGCTTGCCGCCGGGCGCGGGCGGCGGGTTCTTCTCCACCGCCTTCTCGAACCAGCGGTTGAGCACGCCGGTGGAGACACGCTTGGACCACGCTTCGCGGGTCTCGAAGGCGGCGCCGAGCAACTGGTCCAGCCCTTTGCCGGTCGCCGCCGAGACCGCGATCAGCGGCACGCCGCGCGCCTGGCTGAGCCCCTCTTCCAGCGCCGTCTTCACGCCGTTGAACAGGGCGGACTGGCCTTCCGCCACATCCCATTTGTTGAGCGCGATGACGAGCGCCCGGCCCTCCTGCAGCACATGGTCGGCGATGCGCAGATCCTGCGCCTCCAGCCCGCGCGTGGCATCGAGCAGCAACACCACGACTTCGGCGAAATCGACCGCGCGCATCGTGTCGGACGCGGAGAGCTTCTCCAGCTTGTCCTCGATCTTCGCCTTCTTGCGCAGGCCGGCGGTGTCGATCAGGCGAACGGCGCGGAAACGGCCCTCGGGGCTCGGCCACATCCAGTCGACCGCGATCGAATCGCGGGTGATCCCGGCTTCCGGCCCAGTGATCATCCGCTCTTCCCGGAGGAACTGGTTCACCAGCGTCGATTTGCCGGCATTGGGCCGCCCGACGATCGCGAGTTTCAGGATCGCGTCGGGATCATCCTCGTCGGCTTCCTCTTCCTCGATCTCCTCCCGCTCGATGTGCGGCAGCAACGCCTCGAACAGGTCGCCCATGCCCTCGCCATGTTCGGCGGACAGCGGAACGGGATCGCCCAGGCCCAGGCGGAAGCCCTCCATGATACCGGGCTCGGCCGCCTTGCCCTCGGATTTGTTGCAGACGAGGATGATCGGCGTGTCGGAGCCGCGCAGCCATTGCGCCACCGTCTCGTCCAGCGGGGTCACGCCGGCGCGCGCGTCGATCATGAACAGCGCGGCATCGGCCTGCGCCACCGCCGCCTCGGTCTGCGCGCGCATCCGGCCCGGCAGGGTCTGCGGGTCGTCGCTCTCGAAACCGGCGGTATCGACGATGCGGAACGGCACGCCGAGCAGATCGGCCTCGCCTTCGCGCCGATCGCGGGTCACGCCCGGCCGATCATCGACCAGCGCGATGCGCTTTCCGACGAGGCGGTTGAACAGGGTCGACTTGCCGACGTTGGGACGGCCGACGATCGCGACGATGGGCTGCTTGTTGGACATTCGGCTCCTTTAGGGCCGATTCAGGCCAACATCAAAGCCCTCCCCCGCGATTACCGGGAGAGGGCCCATAAAGCGCATCGCCTTCCGCGTGGAAAAGCGATGCGCGAGAGAGAATACCGCCCCCTCCCGGCGAACCGGAAGAGGATGGCCGGCTCAGCGCCAGGCGCTGATATGGCCGTCGCTGGACAACAGGTACATCATGTTGTTGGCCACCACCGGCGGCAACGAGAAGCGCTTGCCGGCCTTCTCCGTCGACAGCAGCTTGCCATCGGCAACAGAGACATAGGCCAGCTCGCCCAGCGAGTTGGTCAGCACGAGACGACCGCCGGCCAGAACCGGGCCGTTCCAGAAGATCAGGTTGTTCTTCTTCTTCTCGTTCTTCCAATGCTGCAACTGGCTGGTCCAGCGGATCTTGCCCGTGGTCCGCTCGATGCAATAGACCTTGGCATCGTCGGCCACCACGAACAGCCAGTCACCGCCGAGCGCCGGTGTCGAGATGCCGCCGAGATTGACCTCCCACAGGCGCTGGCCGGTGACGAGATCGAGCGCGATCATGCGCCCGCCCGCGCCTACCGCATAGACCCGGCTTTCATCGAGCACCGGGCTCGCATCGACGTCGGTGACGTCGCCGACGCTGGTGGACATGCTGGTGCGCGTCAGTGCGTCCTGCCAGACGACGCGGCCATTTTCGTAGCGATAGGCGTCGAGATCGCCCGACGAGAAGCCGGCGACCACGGTGGCACGGGCGATCGCCGGCGAGGCGACGCCGAACACGCCCGCCGTCTCGAGCGGGCCGGAGGCCGTCCACTGGGTCGCGCCATCGGTTTGGGACAGCGCGTAGATCTGGTTGTCCTGGCTCATCACATAGAGGCTGCCATTGGCGATGGACGGTGCGCCGCGCAGCGGGCCACCGGGCGAAACCCGCCAGCCGATCTTGCCGGTCGCCGCATCGAGCTGCGCCACTTCGCCGAGGCCGCTGGTCGCGTAGAGCTTGCCACTGTCGTAGCTGACGCCGCCGCCGAACAGCGAGCGGCTGTAGCGCTTCTGCTCCTTCTGGCCGAACAGGCCCATGACCCCCGCCTTCTTGAGCGACACGCCGGGCTTCGCCTTGAGCTGGGTCGCCCACAATTCGCGGCCGGTCTGCGCGTCATAGGCATGAACATTGGCGAGCGCGTCGATCACGAAGACATGGCCCTCCGCGATCACCGGCGTGGCCGCCAGGCGCTCGTCCTTGCCCGCCTTCGCGAGGCCATTGACCCACACCCGCACCGGCTGCGCACCGAGCCCGACATTGCCCATCGCCTTGCGGGCGTTGCCGGCCGGCTGCGTCCAATCGGTATTGACCTCGGCCGGGGGCACCAGCACCTGCCGGGATGCCATCGCCGGATCGGTGCCGGCGCTGCTTTCCACGGTCAGCACCGGGATGCGCTCGCCCAGTACGGCCGTCTGGGGCTTCTTGCTGCCGCCCTTGAACACGCCGCAACCGCCGAGCAGCGTCGCTGCCATCAGCACCGCCACCAGCGGCGCCTGCGCCTTGCGCGTTCGATCCATGCTGTCCCGCCCCATCATCGTCTGCTCACATTCCTGTTCGATCGCGGGTTTCGCCGCCATGACGCCTGCCATCAGGCGGCCGGGATTTCCGAAGGCTGAACCGGCTCGAAGCCGAGATCTGCCGCCAGCTGGGCCACCCGTGCGCGCAGCGATGCGGGCACGGCCTTGTCCTTGGTCATCGCCACGAACATGGCCCCCGCCAGCTTCGGATGGTTGAGCTTCATATAGGCGATACCGGTCATCTCGCCGGCACTGCCGAACCAGGGATTGCCCGTCACCGCCAGCGGCTTCAGCCGGTCGACCACCTGCTGCGGCGGCAGCGTATCGAACTGGAGCGTGGTCGCCCGCAGCAGCGCCGCGTCGCGCAGCTGCTGGGGCGCACTGCTGTCCTGCGAGATATTGAGGAACGCCGTGGCGGCCTGTTTCTCCTTGCGCTCGCGCACCAGCATGTCGGCCTCGAGCATCCGCGAGAGCGGCGCATAGCCCTTCACGCCCGTCCCGGCGAGGGCATCGAGCTGCTTGCGCGCATCATCGTCCTTGCCGGCCGAGATCGAGGCCATGGCGGCCATGAACTGGTCGCCGCGCTCGCCGGCCACCGCATTCTGGTGCGAACGCCACCAGAGGGTGCCGCCGAACGCCGCCAGCGCCAGCAGCACGAGGACGGCGACGATCACGCCATAGCGACGTGCCAGCCTTGCAGTCTGCTCGCGGCGGACCTCGTCATCCACCTCGCGAAAGAAGGCTTCGTTATTCTGGGGCTTCAGTGCCAATCAAAGTCTCCAAGGGGCATACCGCGCCCCGAAAGCGCGGCGGACCTTAGCGGTGAGTTGCGCCGAGCGAAACAGCTACTTGGGGGCGTATGTTTCAGCAGCGGTCGGGAAAGCACGCGAGCGCACCTCGCCGGCGTAAGTTTCGGCGGCGGAGGAGATGCGGGTAGCAAGATCATCGTAGCGTTTCACGAATCGCGCGGTGCGCTCGAACATGCCGAGCATGTCGTCGATCACCAGCACCTGCCCGTCACACGCATTGGATGCGCCGATGCCGATCACCGGGCAACGGACATCGTCCGTCACCGCGCGAGCCAGCGTCTCGACGACACCCTCGACGACCAGCGCGAACGCCCCGGCATCGGCGATCGCCCGCGCGTCGTCGATGATCTGGGCCTGCTCCTCGTCGCTGCGGCCGCGCGCGCCATAGCCGCCCAGCACATTGACCGCCTGCGGGGTGAGCCCGACATGACCGACCACCGGGATGCCGCGATGGGTGAGGAAGGCCACGGTCGCCGCCATCGCCTCACCGCCCTCCAGCTTCACGCCCGCCGCGCCGGTCTCCGCCATGATCCGCGCGGCGGATTCGAACGCCTGCTCCGGGCTCTTCTCATAGCTGCCGAACGGCATGTCGATGATGACGACCGAATGATAGCTGCCGCGCACCACCGCCGCGCCATGCGCGATCATCATGTCGAGCGTGACCTGAAGCGTGGACGGCAGGCCGTAGATCACCTGCCCCAGGCTGTCACCGACCAGCAGCATGTCGCAATGCGGATCGAGCAGCTGCGCCATCCGCGCCGTATAGGCCGTCAGCATGACGATCGGCTCGCCGCCCTTGCGCCCGGCGATGGCGGGCACGGTCAGCCGTTTCATCGGTGCCGGCGTCGGGGTCGCCCGGCTCGTCGACGTGTCGAGCGTGAAGGTGGTGGACATGGTGCGAGGCCTAGCCCGCGGGTGGCGGGAAGTCGAGGACCGCCGAGGTATAGCTTTCCACCACCAGGCTGAACGGCGTGCCATCGGGGGTGGCGAGGATCGCCCGATGCTCCAGCACATGGTCAGGGATGGCCAGCCGGCCCGGCCGCAGCGGCATCCCCGGCAGCCCGGTCATCTCCCGCCCGTCCGGCAGCGGCGACCAGAGCAAGGTCGCCGACAGCGTATGGCGCGCGAAATGCAGCGCCTGCACCGCGCGACCGAAGGCGATATCGCTCTGCTCCAGTGCGTCGTTCATGGCGGCGGTGAGACGCGCCGGGACATACCAATTGTCGGCATCGGACAGCACATGATCGCCGCAGCGCAAGCGCACCCGGCGATAGGCGACCGGCATGTCCGGTGTCACTTTGAGCGCGGCGCGGATGTCGGCGGTGGCGGGCTTGTCCTCGCCCCGCACCCGCTCGGCCACCACCGTCGCCGGCTGCGCGATATGGTGATCGGCGCACCAGCGATCGAGGGTCAGGGTCGCGCTGTCGTGGCTGAGCAGATTGGCATTGAGCGTCTGGAGCACGGCCAGCGCCTCCACCCGCGCTTGCGGCGTATCGGGCCAGGGGGCGGCCGACACCAGCAGCGCGGCCGCCAGCATCACGGAAAGACCTCACCATAGGCCTCGGGCTTGAAGCCGAGCAGCGTATGGCCATCAGTGTCGAGCACGGGGCGCTTGATCATTGACGGCTGCGCCAGCATCAGCATGATCGCCCGCTCCGCATCCAGCCCTTCCCGATCGGCTTCGGGAAGCTTGCGGAAGGTGGTGCCGGCGCGGTTGAGCACCTTCTCCCAGCCATGCTCGGCGACCCAGCCCTCCAGCGTCGGGCGATCGATGCCGACCTTCTTATAGTCGTGGAAATCATAGGCGACGCCATGATCATCGAGCCACGTCCACGCCTTCTTCATCGTGTCGCAATTCTTGATGCCAAACAGGGTGACGGTCATCATGCTCTTCCGGTCGATAATGGCGGTTTCTCGAGGGCCAATCATCGTCGGAACGGCGTGGACGCCATTCCTGCCCTCGTCCTGCCGCGTCGGTAGCAGACCGGGCTTCGTGGACAAAGCCTTACGGGGCGAGTCTCAGTTGATTCAAGGCTGCCTTTGGAGGCGGCGTTGGGCGAACGGATCGGGCTGTTCCCGTCTGAGCGGGCGGGGTTGTCGACCGGCGGGCGATGACAGTCCGTATCTCGAAGGCATGATGTGGATGGCGAGGACGGGCTCGCCGTGGCGGCGCCTGCCCGACGACCATGGCAAGTGGTACAGCGTCTTCCGGCGGCATCGGCGTTGGGTCGAAACGGGCGTGTTCGATGCGATGCGCGAGACGCTCGCCGAGATAGCGGGCCGCGCGCGATCCGCCGACAGGATCGACAGCGCCGTCGTCCGGGCGCACCACTGCGCTGTCGGCATGAAAAAGGGACTCAACCGTTAAACGACGCCCGTTGCCCGGCCGCAGGCCGTCGTGGATGCCGCGCGAACGCGTTTGCAACAAAATGTGCGTAGAGACGGCCTCCCGTTGCCAGGCCTACCCATCAAGAAAATCGATACTCCAGGGTCGCGGCTGTGCGCCTCGGTCCACACCGGGACTGCACGCCCAAGGATGGCGGAGCGCCGGAGCACGCCGAAATACCGGCCGTCGAAACTGTCCGGCACGGCGGTGTTCATGACGAAGACGCTGTCGTGGCCGAGCAGGACGCATCCCTGCCAACGGGGCAGCGGACGGCCGAGATGGTCGCGCCGTCGCGCCTGGCCGACAGCCCGGCCGTTGATGCTGATTGTCGTGCCCGTGCGACAGACGAGGTCGCCGTTCGCGGCAGCCACCCATTTGATGAGCGGCAAACCCAGAGGCAGATAGTGGCGCTCGGCCGCCAGTTTTGCGGTAGCAGGATCCGGGCGAACAGCGATCATCACGCCGGGCCGGATGACCCGCAACGGATCCACGCGGTAGAGGCCGACCGGTGTGCTGGCGGTCGCATTCCAGAGAAACCGTGTGCGGTTCCTGTGCACGGCGGGTGCCAGCACTGCGACGACGCCGGCCAGGCCGACCAGTACGATCGACCAGCGTCTCACGAGACAGCCTTTCGCCGCAGCCATGCGCGATGGCGGTCCGGAAGATAGGCGCGCGGCAACAGGCCGGCAGCAAGTCGGTTGTGAACATGGCGCCAGTGGTCGGGCGCTGCTTCACATGGATCAAGGTTCACGGCCTCGTCCGATCGGAAACGGCGCGTCCGTTAGCAAGAGTCCGAAGGACTCTTTGTTAGCATTGTTAGAAGGGAGCAGATTCGCGCAGTGATTCCCGTCGCTTACAGGCGTTCCGGGTTCCCGATGGGACGACTCGGCGGTTCCCGATCGGACGACTCCCGCGGTTCCTGATAGGACGACCGTCATCGCTGCTTATCCACAGCCTTGGGTGACCAGCGGCGGAAGGCGAAATCGAGCGGGTCCTCCGGGACAGCCACGAACGCCAGGCGCTCGCGTCCGACCACGAATTCGAGTGACAGCACGTACCCGGGAAGTGGCTGGCGCGCGACGATCGCGCGGAGCTCGAACGCGAAGCGCTTGAGTGGCGACAGGACGCCGGACTTCAGGTGAAGGTGCCCTTCCGGGCAGAACACATGTTTGCGCAGCGCCCGATATTAGATACGGGGCCGGCCTCGCCGACCGACATTATCTGCATTTCTAGCCAGCTTTCTGCATATAAAAGGATTATCTTGCATATATGGCTGATACGTCGCATATGTCCTTGGATAAAGAGATTCCTCGGAGGTAGGGCGTTATGGAGCATTTTTCGGCGATCCAGAGTTTGTGCAGGATCGGCCTGGAAAACGGTGATGGTCGATTCAGGAAGCAGGTCGAACGTTTACGCGACCGGTTGACGAAGGCTGGCGACGAGCGTGACGCTGCGACGCTGAGCGCATTGCTCGCGAACGTCACCAGCGATGTATCGCTGGCTCCTAGCAACGTTGAGGTATCACGCTCGCTGGTTGTCGGCGACGAGTTGACCGGCAATGTGCATCCGCCGGTCGATCGAGAGACAAGCGTTCCGCTCGCGGAGATCCTGCTGGCGCCGAGCGCCGGCCAACCGTCGCCCATTTTCGATGAAACGCTCCAGTTGGCGATGGGGGCATTGGTTTCGGAATGGCAAAATGCAGAAGCTCTGAAAGCGCTTGGCGTGGAGCCCTCCCGATCTTGCTTGTTCTACGGCCCCCCTGGCACAGGAAAGACTCTCGCAGCCCTCACGCTTGCCGCCAAGCTCAACTTACCGGTCGTAAACGCTCGCATTGACGGTCTTGTCAGCTCATTTTTGGGGACGACCGCGCGAAATATCGCAAATCTTTTCGATTTCGCGAACCGATATCGGTGCGTACTCATTTTGGATGAGTTCGATGCATTGGCGAAGATGCGAGATGATCCCCATGAACTGGGAGAGCTTAAGCGAGTAGTAAATACTCTACTACAGAATTTGGATGCTCGGGCTAATAAAGGTCTTACCATAGCAATTACAAATCATGAGGGTCTTTTGGATCCAGCCGTTTGGCGGCGTTTTCAGAATCACGTTCGGATTGGACAGCCTGATCTGCCGACAAGATTAGAAATGCTGCGTACGTTCCTAGGATCGCTCGAGCTGGGCGACGACGTTATAAAAACGCTTAGCTATGTCGCCGGCCCCCGTTCCGGCTCCGACTTGAAAACGTTCGCCGATGCTCTGCGTCGTAGCCTTGCATTGTCAGGAAGTGAGGCGACGCCACGCGCTATCACGCTAGCCACAAAAACTTTGCTTCCGCGCTTGGGAATAGAAGATTCCGACATGGGACCGGCCCGTCTATTTTTAGTAAATGAGCCGAAGTTCATCGGCGAGGTTCTTCATGCCGACTTGGGCATTAGACAGGATAGTCTCGCGCAAATGTTCGACTGCAGTCAGAGTAAAATATCGAGATGGTCCGGTGAATGGGCATCGGATGAGAAGACGGCTGTGAGGACCGCTGATGCCTAACAATCCTGTCCAGATCGTACTGAACGACGACTCGTTCATTCGAGCTCCGGATCCCGGTCGTGCGGGTCCGGACAAAGACTTTTTCGAGAAGAACGATCAAGCATTTTTAAAGCACAAGCTGACATTGCTGACGCGTTTAGACGAGATCGACGCGAGGCTGGCGGCATCACGCTTTGGTCCGGTGACATATGTCCGCGTACGTATGCGTGTTGAGGCGATTGCCAAATCCTATCGTCCGAACCGTGCGTTGTTCCTCGCGGATCAGTTTCCCTGCGTCGGAGCTGGAGCTCCCGGAGAGCTTTTCTTCCGGATGCCGCGCATCCATATTGCGCGACTACGTGGGCGCTTTGAGACCGCAGAGCCTGCGGGCGAAACGCGAATTTCGAGCAAAACCGGCAAACCCTATCATTACGTCACAAGAGCCCGCTCCGAATTGGGCGCTATCGAGTCCATCGAGATTACATCCCCCGAGGGGAAACGCGGGTTTGCAGCAGCTGCGGCGGTTGACGCAATGCTCGATCCGTCTGCAGCGAGCGGTTACATCGTGGAGTTGTTCGAACAGCGCCCGCTCGAGGTTACGAGCAGCGCTGACATCCTCGGAATGCGTCAATCGTTTGAAACTCTCCAGCACGACATCGCACAATTAGGCAACGGGACTTATGCTGCGCTTCTGCCAAGCCCGGGTGGCGTGCCATCTATTGAATTGTTGGTGACCACAGCGCCTACACGGCCGCTGATCGAAGATCGTCGCGCGATCCGAGGTGAGTTATCTCTGGTACCGCCTGTCGCCGATGTTGATGCCGATGTGAGCCGGCACGAACACGTTCTGACGGTCATTGCAGCTCATCCGCTCGTGAGGCGCATTCGATTTCCGGTTCTATTGCAGCCTTCGGATGCCCCAACAGCAACGGCCCCAGGCAATTTCGAAGTTCCAGCCCGAGTGGCAACTGGTGCATACCCCAAGGTCGGAGTTATCGATACGGGTATATGCCCCCTGTTCGCCGGTTGGGTGCGAGATCGATATGACTATCTCGACGTCGACGACTGTGACCCGACTCATGGGACCCTAGTCGCTGGTATTCTGACCGGTGCTCGCGGGCACAACGGTACTGAGATAGGTCGTGAGTTGGATGGTTGTGACATTGTTGACATTCCGTTGCTGCCCCGGGGAAGATTTCTCGACACATACGGTCAGCGAGGTTTCGAAGCCTTCCTCGAAGAGCTGGAAGCTGCCGTTGTTGAAGCCCGCGACGATCACAATGTTCGCATCTTCAATATGTCCTTAAACATAACTTCACCAGTTGAGCAGAACCTTTACAGTATCTACGCTGCTCGGCTCGACGAAATTCAAGACAGGCAAGGCGTCTTGATCGTCAACTCTGCCGGTAATTTGAGTGGCGCCGAATGGCGGTCCGCATGGCCGCGTACGCCACGGCAGGCACTTGCCGCCCTTGCGTCACGTTCCGCCCCGGATACCATTTTCATGCCGTGTGAAAGTGTGCGCGCGCTTGCGGTGGGCGCTCTGAACCCGCCGGGCGGAACTCATCTTGAGGGCGCCCCTGCAACTTATTCACGCCGTGGTCCGGGGTTGCGTGTCGGGGTCAAGCCAGACTTGGCCCACTATGGCGGCACTGGGGATTCCGCATCGCCGAATTCAACGGCTTTGGTCTCATGTGCTCAAGACGGGTCGCGCGTTGAAACACGCGGAACCAGTTTCGCGGCGCCTTTGGTCGCCAAGACATTGGCAACGCTCGATGCCATGACGGAGCAGAAGCTAGAAACCAGAACACTCCGTGCATTTGCGATACATAACGCAGCCGTTCCCGAATGCCTTGCTCATCGATCTTTAAAGGACGTGTCTCGACAGTTTGTCGGATTTGGGCAGCCGAGCGATGCTGCCTCAATGCTGGAAACGGCTGATCATTCAATCACATTGGTATTTGAGAGCAGGCTTAGCATCGGAGAAAAGCGGCCTGCCATTCTTCGTTTCCCATTTGCTTGGCCTGCGTCACTTGTCGATCCGGGGACCCGTGCTTGTCGGGGCGATGTGCGCATGACACTTGTTTACGACGCGCCGATCGATCAGGCGTTCGGGACAGAGTTTGTCCGTGTTAATCTCGACGCGAAACTGCGGCAACGGCAGCCAGTCGATCGCTCTGATGGTTTGCCCAGCTTCCACGATCAAATCACACAGGCATTTCTTCCAAAGTCGGCGGGAACGACGCCACCAGAGCGCGCGCTCATTTCTCACGGTCTGAAATGGTGGCCGACAAAGCGTTATGCGGCGCGATTTGGAGAGGGAGTGGGAAGCAGTACCGAGTGGCAAATACAGGTCGAGAGCATCGTTCGTGCGGAAGCTCAGTTTCCCGCCGAAGGCGTACCGTTTTCGCTTATTGTGACGATCGAAGATCCTGAAGGTGCACAACCGATCTTTCAAGAGTTGCGGAGACAACTCGTCACGCAACGCGTCGATCTACATGACATTCGTACGGCGGTTAGAGTTCGAGCCCGCGCACGTAGATAGAGTCTCACGCCGTTAGAGTCATTCTACAGCGCGATTCTAAGTACACGCCGCCTTCCGAGTATCTCAACTGGCGTGCAATCGGTGCGTGCTGTCGTGGCCGTCGTGAAGATCGACGCGGAATGACACTCTGAAAGCGCTGTGAAGTCAAAATGGAAGTGTGAATTGGACCCGCCGATTGCCAGTCTTTCCACGCCATGCTGCGACGAGGGAAATCTGCTATTGAACCGGGCGTCCCATCGCATTCTTTAGATCCCCTCCAGGCGGCCGATAACCGGTCGCCGTGAACGAGGGTACCGCGTTGTGTCGGTCGAGCCGCTCCGTACAGAAGCGCTGCAGCGAGGTGCGAGAATGCTCCGCACTGCGCTCGGGCCAGCGATCGCGGGGTTCCTCGCCGAGCCGGCGGTGGTCGAGGTCATGCTCAATCCGGACGGCCGGCTGTGGATCGACCGGCTCGGACAGGGTCTGGTCGATACCGGGACGAGCCTTTCTTCGTCCGATGGCGAGCGCATCATCCGGCTGGTTGCCCATCATGTCGGCGCCGAGGTGCATGCCCACGCCCCGCGGGTTTCGGCTGAGCTTCCCGGGACCGGCGAGCGCTTCGAGGGCCTGATCCCCCCGGTCGTGGCCGCGCCGGCGTTTGCTATCCGGAAACCCGCGGTCGCGATCTTCACGCTCGACGACTATGTCGATCGCGGGATCATGACGCGGCCGGGATCATGCGCTACACACTCATGGGGTCATCGCCTGTCGCCGCGTAGATGCGCTCCTGAAGCGATGCGCTCGAATATCCGCATTCAAGCGTCAGCTGACGCATGAGGGCATGGCAGGCGTCCTGATCTACACAGCAACTCCCGACTCCGACGGAACGCTGGGAGGGCTTCAGCGGCAGGGAAAGGCAGAAAGGATTCCCGGAATCCTCACGCGCGCGCTGTTTGCGATCGAGTGGTGCTCGTCAGATCCCCTGTGCATTTCGGATATGATGAACGCGCAGGCCACGTTCTCACATTCGGCGTGCCATGCCTGCGTCCTTGCTCCGGAGACCTCCTGTGAGTCGTTCAACAGCTATCTTGATCGCGGTCTCCTGACAGGGCTGCCAAGTAGCCCGCAAACAGGTTTCTTCGACGGTCTGATGAGGCCGGCCTGATGGCGGTGATGTGGCCAAGGGAGCTACCTGTGTCGATCCGGCAGGACCGTCGACGCCGCGCTGAGGTGCGTGTCTTCGATAAGCTGGCAGCCACCCTCGATGACAGCTTCACGGTGTTTTACTCCAGCCCTTGGCTGGGCACGGATCATCTCGGCGCCGAAAAAGACGGAGAGTGCGATTTCCTCGTCGCTCACGCACGCCTCGGTTATCCGGCGCTCGCCGGACGCCAGCTGTACTGCGGATTGCGCCAGTCGATACCCTCGAGCAGGCAGGCCAGCTGCGAGGCTGTCAGCGATACCACGCCGTCCTTCGCCGAGGGCCAGACGAACCGCCCCTTCTCCAGCCGCTTGGCGTAGAGCGACATGCCCAGGCCGTCGTGCCAGATGATCTTCACCAGCGAGCCGATCCGACCGCGGAAGACGAACAGGTCGCCGCCGTGTGGATCGCGGTGGAGCTGCTGCTGCACCATGAGCGCTATCTCCGCGATGAAAATACCGTCAGCCTGAAAACGCACCTCTCCCGCCCGAAAAAGCATGGCTTTTCCGGTGTTTAAGGAAGAAAAAATACCGTCAGAGGCTGTGTTGTCCCTGACGGTATCGAGCATTTTGGGATGAGACAAGGTCAGCCGATACCGTCAGCTCACGCGACGGACGGGAAGGCTGCCCACCGATTGTCATCGAATGTCAGTGACGATAAATTATTTTTTATCAGTCACTTAGATCGTATCGCAGCGTAGGTTTGGTCCCCTCTGGAGGGGCCAAAATCATTCCCACTCGATCGTGCCGGGCGGCTTGCTGGTATAGTCGTAGACGACGCGGTTGATGCCGGCGACCTCGTTGACGATCCGCGTCGCGACGCGCGCGAGGAAGGTGCCGTCGAACGGATAGACGTCGGCGGTCATGCCGTCGACCGAAGTGACGGCGCGCAGCCCGCACACCGAATCATAGGTGCGGTGATCGCCCATCACGCCGACCGTGCGCACCGGCAGCAGCACCGCGAACGCCTGCCAGATCGCATCGTAGAGCCCGGCGTTGCGGATCTCCTCCAGATAGATGGCATCGGCCTTGCGCAGGATGTCGCAGCGCTCCTTGGTGACTTCGCCGGGGATGCGGATCGCCAGGCCCGGCCCCGGAAAGGGGTGCCGCGCGACGAACGCCTCGGTCAGCCCCAGCTCGCGACCGAGCACGCGGACCTCGTCCTTGAACAGCTCGCGCAGCGGCTCGACCAGCTTCATGTTCATCCGCTCGGGCAGGCCACCGACATTGTGATGGCTCTTGATCGTCACCGACGGCCCGCCGGTGAAGCTGACGCTCTCGATCACGTCGGGGTAGAGCGTGCCTTGTGCCAAGAAATCGGCGCCGCCGATCTTCTTCGCCTCCTCCTCGAACACCTCGATGAAGGTCTTGCCGATGAACTTGCGCTTGGCTTCCGGGTCGGTGACGCCGGCGAGGCCATTGAGGAACAGCGTCTCCGCGTTCACATGGACGAGCGGGATGTTGTAGTGATTGCGGAACAGCGAGACGACCTGCTCGCTCTCGCCCGCGCGCATCAGGCCGTGATCGACATAGACGCAGGTCAGCTGGTCGCCGATCGCCTCGTGGATCAGCACCGCCGCCACCGACGAATCGACCCCGCCGGACAGCCCGCAGATCACCTTGCCGGTGCCGACCTGATTGCGGATCTCCTCGATCTTGGCGGCCCGGAAGCCGGCCATCGACCAGTCGCCCTCGAGCCCGCAGACATGGCGGACGAAATTGGCGATCAGCTTGGCGCCGTCGGGGGTGTGGACCACCTCGGGGTGGAACTGGACGCCGTAGAAATGGCGGCTCTCGTCGGCGGTGATCGCGAAGGGCGCGCCTTCCGAGACCGCGATCGGCACGAAGCCTTGCGGGAGCCGCGTCACCTTGTCGCCGTGGCTCATCCACACCTGATGGCGCTCACCCTCGGCCCACAGACCGTCGAACAGCGCCGAACGCGCCTTCACCTCGACGAAGGCGCGGCCGAACTCGCCGCCCTCGCCCGAGACCACGACTTCGCCGCCCAGCTGCTTGCACATCGTCTGCTGGCCGTAGCAGATGCCGAGGATCGGCAGTCCCGCCTCGAAGAAGCGCTGCGGCGCGGATGGCGCATTCTCCTCCGTCACCGAGGCTGGGCCGCCGGACAGGATCAGCCCCTTGGGACTGAGCCGATCAAACGCGGCATCGGCGGACTGGAAGGGCACGATCTCGCAATAGACGCCCGATTCTCGCACGCGGCGTGCGATCAGCTGGGTGACCTGGCTGCCGAAATCGACGATGAGGATGCTGTCTTGCGGTGCGACTGTCATGGCGAGCCGATAACGGGCGCTCCCAGACGAGTCCAGAGGCGGCATGGTGATCGCTCGCCTCCACGCGCATCTCGATGGTCAACGGCTTGTTTACCGTTAAGACTTAAGTCGAATCCAAGACTGATTTTCTTGGGGGAATTTTGCATGCCTCGCCGCATTCGATCGCTGCTGTCCACCTTACGGGAAGAAGTTCAGCATTATGCCGGCGAGACGGAGGCGATCGCCGGCCGCACCAACCTGCTGGCCCTCAACGCCACGATCGAGGCCGCCCGCTCGGGCGAGGCCGGGCGCGGCTTCTCGGTGGTGGCGCAGGAGGTGAAGGCGCTGGCCGGGCAGGCGCGCACCTCCGCCGCCACCTTCCGCGCCGAAGTGCTCGATCGCCTCGCCCAGGGCGCCGGCATCGCCGACGAACTGGTCGCCGAGGTCGAGGGCGCGCGGCTCGCCGAACTGGCCCAGTCGATCATCCAGACGGTCTCCCGCGCGCTGTACGATCGCTCGATCGACGTCCGCGTGCTGGCCAGCGATCCCTACATCATCGCCGGTGCCGCCCAGGCCCGCACCGATCCCGCGATCGAGGCTCTCGCGCTCGAGCGGCTGCGCGCCATGCTCCATTATTCGCCCTATTTCCTCAATGCCTTCGTCGCGGACAATGAGGGCAATGTCGTGGTCAGCGCCCACGCCAACGCCGAGGTTCGCAACGTCAACCTCCGCAACGAGCCGCAATATAATGCCGCGCTCCACGCCACGGCAGGGCAGGACTGGTTCACCGACGAGGTGTGGGAAAACCCCTATTCCAACAACCGCAAGGTACTGATCTACGTCGCCCCGATCCGCCGGGATGGCCGGGTGATCGGTGTCTTCTATCTGGAATATGATTGGGAAGCGCAGGGCGCCGCCATGATCCATTCCGGGGAGCAAGCGAGTTCCGATGCGATCATCACCATCGTCGACGACCAGAATCGGATGATCGCGTCGACCGGGCGCTACGCGTTCAACGACATACTCCACATCGCCAGCGTGACCACCGCCGCCGGCCGCCATGTCGAGACCCGCGACGAATCGATCATCGCGCAGGCGATGGCGCTGCCCGTCCACGGCTTCGACGGCCTCAAGCTGCGCTGCGTGATCGAGCAGCGCGTGCCCGGCGAACGCGAGATCGCCGCGGCGCTGGCGGCCCCCCGGCGCCCCGGCAAGGTGCGGGCCGCCTAAACCGCCAGCCCGCTCCAATAGGCTGCGAATGCCCACAGATCGGCGACCTCCTCGATCTGCTTGGCGGTGGGCTTGCCCGATCCGTGGCCGGCGCGGGTCTCGATGCGGATCAGATGCGGCTTCAGCCCGATCTGCGCTGTCTGCAGGGCCGCGGCATATTTGAAGCTGTGCGCGGGCACGACACGATCGTCGGTATCGGCGGTGGCGATCAGGATCGGCGGATAGTCCACGCCGTCGCGGATATTGTGGATCGGCGAATAGCCGAGCAACACCGCGAGATCCTCCTCGCGGCCGGGATCGCCATAATCGTCGATCCAGTAGCGCCCCGCGGTGAAGCGGTGGAAGCGCAGCATGTCGTGGACGCCGACCGCCGGCAGCGCGGCGGCGAACAGGTCCGGCCGCTGGTTGGTGACGGCGGCCACCAACAGCCCGCCATTGCTGTGGCCGTGGATCACGATCCGCGAGGCGGTGCCGTCCACCTGCAACTGCTCCGCCGCCGCGATGAAATCGTCGAAGACGTTCTGCTTGTTGGCCCGGCGCCCGCCATCATGCCACGCCTTGCCATATTCGCCCCCGCCCCGGATGTTGGCAACGGCATAGACGCCGCCCATCGCCACCCAGCCGAGCGCCGCCGGCGAGAAGCCGGGGGTCAGCGAAATCTCGAATCCGCCATAGCCATAGAGCATCGTCGGCGCCGGGCCGGTGACATCGCGCCGGCGCAACAGGAAGAGCGGGATGACGGTGCCGTCGCGCGACGTCGCGGCCGACTGCTCGACCACGAAGCTGTCCCGATCGAAGGAGAGCGACGGCTGTGCATAGGGAAGCACCGCCGCACTGGCGACATCGAGGCGATGGATCTCGGTCGGCCTGTCATAGCTGGTGAAGGCGAAGAAGGCCTCGGCGCTACTGCCATCCCCCTCCATCGCCGCCACCGCGCCGACTCCCGGCAGCGCGACCGTGTCCATCAGCCGGCCGTCGAGATCGTAAAGCCGCAATTCGCTGGCGACATTGCGGAGCACCGACACCAGCAGCCGATCGCCCACGACCAGCGCATCGGCGACCAGATCCTCGCCATGCGCCACGATCTCGCGACGGCGGCGCATCTCGGAGCCGACGTCGATCGAGACGATGCGACGGCGCGGCGCCTCCAGATCGGTGACGAAATAGAAGACGTCGCCCTTGGAGCCGGCCAGCCGCCAGTCATTCTCCAGCCCGCGCACCAGGATTTTCGGTGCGAGCTTCGGTGCGGTGAGGTCGATCACGATCAGTTCGGTTCGTGCCTCCGTCCCTTCCGCCGACGAGATCAGCAGCCAGCGGCCATCCTCGCTCACCTCGCCGGCGTGGATCAGGCGCGGGCGATCGGAGGTCGCGTAGACCAGGAAGTCGGCCGATTGGTCCGTGCCGAGCCGATGGAAATAGATGCCGTGATCGAGATTCTGGGCCTGATGCTCCAGCCCGGCGCGGGGCTCGGGAAAGCGAGAATAGAAGAAGCCCGATCCGTTGCCGGCCCAGGCGAGGCCCGAAAACTTCACCCAGCGAACTTCGTCGGCCAGCGTCTCTCCGCTGGTCACGTCCAGCACGCGCAGCGTCCGCCAGTCACTGCCGCCATCCTGCACCGCATAGACGACGCGCTTGCCGTCCTTCGATGGCTCCCACTCGCCCAGTGCGGTGGCACCGTCGCCGGACCAGCCGGCCGGATCGAGCAGCACGCGCGGTGCGGCGTCCAGCATATCCCGCACGCACAGCACCGGCTGCGCCTCCAGCCCGCTGTTGCGGCGGAAGAAATAGCGGCCGCCGCGCCGGCGCGGCACCGAAACTCGCTCGTAATTCCACAAGCCCGTCAGCCGTTCACGAATCGCGCCGCGGCCCGGCAGCGTATCCAGATAGGCGGCAGTCAGGTCTGCTTGTACCTTGACCCAGGCCGCCACCCGCTCGTCATGACGGACATCGCCTTCCAGCCAGCGCCACGGGTCCGCGATCCGGCGCCCCGCCAATTCCTCGACGATATCGTCTCGCGCCGTTTCGGGATAGGCGATCGGGCCATCGGGGGTCATCGGCTTCGTCTCCTGTCACGCCAAGCCATCCGCTCTAGCGCGCGGCGGCGGCCATGCAACCATGCCGACCCCATAGCAAAAGGGCCGCCCCGATCCGGGACGGCCCTTCCGTTGGTCTGGTACGACGGAGCGAAGCTCAGGCGGCTTCGTCCAGATCGTCGTCCGAATAGACCGGGCCCGAATCCTGGCCCTTGGCCGAGACGTCCCGATCGACGAACTCGATGATCGCCATCGGCGCCGCATCCGAAGCGCGGATGCCGGCCTTGATGATGCGGGTATAGCCGCCGTTGCGATCGGCGTAGCGGGTCGCGATCACGTCGAACAGCTTCACCAGCTGGGTATCGTCGAGCATACGGGCATGGGCGAGACGACGGTTGGACAGGCCACCCTTCTTCGCCAGCGTCACCAGCTTCTCGACATAGGGGCGAAGCTCCTTCGCCTTGGCGAGGGTGGTGGTGATCTGCTCGTGCTTGATCAGCGCGGCCGACTGGTTGCGGAACAGCGCGGTACGGTGCGAACCGGTGCGCTGGAGCTTACGACCGCCTACACGATGGCGCATGTTAGTCTTCCTTCATTGTTCGTCCCGCAGCCGTTCAAGGTACTGCGGGCCGGGCGGTGAAACAGGGCACCGCCCACACCCTTTAACGTCAGAGCCGGCTTCAAAGTCCGAGCAGGATTAATATTCCTGTTCGAGCTTCTTGGCCATTTCCTCGATATTCTCGGGCGGCCAGCCCGGGATGTCCATGCCGAGGCGCAGACCCATCGAGGAGAGCACTTCCTTGATCTCGTTGAGCGACTTGCGGCCGAAGTTCGGCGTGCGCAGCATCTCGGCCTCGGTCTTCTGGACCAGATCGCCGATGTAGATGATGTTGTCGTTCTTGAGGCAGTTCGCGGAGCGCACCGACAGCTCGAGCTCGTCCACCTTCTTGAGAAGGTAGCGGTTGAGCTGGTTGGCATCCTGCTCCGGCTCGGCGCCACCGGCCGACGGAACGGCGACGCCCGCCATCGTCGGAACCGACGTGGTGAGGGTCAGGCCGTCGTCGAAGTGGACGAACAGCTGGAGCTGATCCTGAAGGATGCGCGCGGCATAGGCCAGGCCGTCTTCCGGGATCACGGTGCCGTCGGTCTCGATCGTCAGCGTGAGCTTGTCGTAATCGAGCTCCTGGCCGACGCGGGTGTTCTCCACCTTGTACGCGACCTGGCGAACCGGCGAGTAGAGCGCATCGACGGGGATGAGGCCGATCGGCGCATCGAGCGGACGGTTCATCGCGGCGGTGACATAGCCCTTACCCGAAGCGGCGGTCAGCTCCATGTTGAGCGTCGCACCCTCGTCGAGATGGCAGATCACGAGATCGGGGTTCATCACCTCGATGTCGCCGCTGGTGGCGATCATGCCGGCGGTGACTTCCGCAGGTCCGGTCGCCGACAGCTGGAGACGCTTCGTCCCCTCGCCCTGCATCCGCAGCGCGATCTGCTTGACGTTCAGAACGATGTCGGTCACGTCCTCGCGCACGCCGGCCAGCGACGAGAATTCGTGCAGGACGTTCTCGATCTTGATCGAGGTGACGGCGGCGCCCTGGAGCGACGAGAGCAGCACGCGGCGCAGCGCGTTGCCGAGCGTCAGGCCGAAGCCACGCTCGAGCGGCTCGGCGACGAAGGTGGCACGGCGCTTGCCGTCCCCGCTCTTCTTCTCGAGACCGTTGGGCTTCTTGAGTTCCTGCCAGTTCTTGGCGTTGACGGCCATGTGTGTTCCCTCAAGGGTTGGGCCAAAGCGGATGCGTCCACCCGCGGCCGGGAAACGGGAGCGTGGGTGACGGCCCCACGCTCCGGAAAAGATCAGACGCGACGGCGCTTGGAAGGGCGAACGCCGTTGTGCGGGATCGAGGTCACGTCGCGGATCGACGTGATCTGGAAACCGACAGCCTGGAGGGCGCGAAGCGCGCTCTCACGGCCCGAACCGGGGCCCTTCACCTCGACTTCGAGCGTGCGGACGCCATGCTCGGCGGCCTTCTTGCCCGCGTCTTCGGCGGCAACCTGTGCGGCATAAGGGGTCGACTTGCGCGAACCCTTGAAGCCCATCATGCCCGCCGACGACCACGCGATGGCATTGCCCTGCGCGTCCGTGATGGTGATCATGGTGTTGTTGAAGCTGGCGTTCACATGGGCGACGCCGGCGGTGATGTTCTTGCGCTCGCGCCGCTTGATGCGCTGAGGTTCACGTGCCATTTTTCTGCTGTCCTACTGAAAGAGGACCGGGAGCGACCGCGAGGCCGCTCTTACCGGCGCCTGCTTACTTCTTCTTGCCGGCGATCGGCTTGGCCTTGCCCTTGCGGGTGCGCGCATTGGTGTGCGTGCGCTGGCCGCGAACCGGGAGGCCCTTGCGATGGCGGAGGCCACGGTAGCAGGCGAGATCCATCAGGCGCTTGATGTTCATCGCCACCTGGCGGCGAAGATCGCCTTCCACGGTGTAGCCCGCGTCGATCGCTTCGCGGATCTGGAGCACTTCCTGATCCGACAGATCCTGCACGCGACGCTGAGGCTCGATGCCGAGCTGCGCGGTGATTTCCTTGGCCTTGGTGGAACCGATGCCGTGAATGTAGGTCAACGCGATTTCAACGCGCTTGTTGGTCGGGATGTTGACACCCGCAATACGAGCCATGGTAAAACTTTCTCCTGCTCCACGGGGCGCCCGGCTGAGGTGCCCCATCTCGTCGCTTCGCCCAAAACGCAGGATAGCCGACGGGCACAGCAACGGTGCCGCCGGATAGCCGGTTTGGGATCGGGGTGCCCTAAAGACCGAGTCGCATGATGTCAAGATTGGCCGAGCAACACCGGCGACGCGCAAAAGATATATGTACCGCCCGGTTGAATATCTATCCCGCCGGACCCTATCATGGGCCTCCCCCCATTTTCCAGAGGTTCAGCAACATGGCCACCAAAGCCTATGCGGCACAAACCGCAGACTCTCCCCTTGCGCCCTTCGAGATTGAACGCCGCGCGCCGGGGCCGAAGGATGTGAAGATCGACATCCTCTATTGCGGCGTCTGCCATTCGGATCTCCACCAGGCGCGTGGCGAATGGACCAACACGATCTGGCCGTGCGTGCCGGGTCACGAGATCGTCGGCCGCGTCAGCGCCGTCGGCGGCGACGTCACCAAGTTCAAGGTCGGCGATATCGCCGGCGTCGGCTGCATGGTCGACAGCTGCGATCATTGCGCGTCGTGCGACGAGGGCCTCGAGCAATATTGCGAGAACGGCTTCACCGGCACCTATAATGGCGACAATAGCGGCTCCGGCGAGAACACCTATGGCGGCTATTCGGATGCCATCGTGGTCAAGGAGCATTTCGCCCTCAAGGTGACGCACAGCGAGGAGCAACTCGCCGCCGTCGCACCGTTGCTCTGCGCCGGGATCACCACCTGGTCGCCGCTGCGCCACTGGAATGTCGGGCCGGGCATGAAGGTGGGCATCGTCGGGATCGGCGGCCTCGGCCATATGGGCATCAAGCTCGCCCATGCGCTGGGCGCCCATGTCGTCGCCTTCACCACGTCGGACAACAAGCGCGAAGCGGCGAAGCAGCTCGGTGCCGACGAGGTGGTGGTGTCGAAGAATGACGAAGAGATGCAGGCCCATGTCGGCAGCTTCGACTTCATCCTCAACACCGTGGCAGCGAGCCACAATCTGGATGCGTTCCTCAACCTGCTCAAGCGCGACGGCACGATGACGCTGGTCGGCGTGCCCGAGCATCCGCATCCCTCGCCGAGCGTGATGAGCATGATCTTCAAGCGCCGCTCGCTCGCCGGCTCGCTGATCGGCGGCATCGCCGAGACGCAGGAGATGCTCGACTTCTGCGCCGAGAAGGGGATTGTCTCCGATATCGAGATGATCGCCATCCAGGATATCGAAGCCGCCTATGAGCGCATGCTCAAGGGCGACGTGAAGTATCGCTTCGTGATCGACAGCAAGACGCTTCAGGACGCCTGAGGCCGGATCGCTCCCCCTGCCTCGGCGGGGGGAGCTATTCCCCGCTCGCCCCGCTCCGCCGGGCGGCACGCTCGCCGCGGACGAGCAACACCCCACCGACCAGCATCAGCACGGCGAGGCCATACCAGGTGATGGCATATTGCAGATGATTGTTGGGGAAACTCACGACCGTCTGCCCCCCCAAGGGCCATCCCCCCGGATTGGGCGCGGCATCCGCATCGACGAAATAGGGCGCGACGTCGCCCAGTCCGCGCTTCGCTGCGATCGCCGCGACGTCGCGCGAATGCCATTCGTCCGATGCAGGCTTGTTGCTTTGCAGGAAGCCACCCTTCGGCTCGCTGAGGCGGACCAGCCCGATCACCGTCACCTCGCCCTGCGGCAACCCCGCGCGGCGCGTCGCGGCCTGACGATGATCGTCCGGCACGAAGCCGCGATTGACCAGCAGGTTGAAGCCCTGATCGGTACGCAGCGGCGTCATCACCCAGAATCCCGGTCCCTGCTCGCTCACCGCCTGGGTCAGCGTCTCGCGATCGTTGAGGAAGGTGCCGCGCACCCGGACGTGCAGATAATTATAGTCCGCGACATCCTGCGGACTCCAGTCGGCCGGCCCCGGCGGTGCCACCGGCGGCGCATGGACGCGCCGATCGACCGTCGCGATCAGGTTCAGCTTCCAGGAAAGGCGGTGGACCTGCCAGGTGCCCAGCACGCAGAAGGCGACGAACCAAAAGAGCAGCAGCGCGCCGAAGCCGATCAGTTTCCCGTTCGACCGCCGTGCGGCGGGGCGATCGTCATCCTGGGCATCGCTGTGGGTCACGCGGCTATTCCTGTTCCATCTTCCAGGCGGCCGAGAGATAATCCTCGGCGGCCCGCTTCAGTTCGGGATGTTTGGGGAAGGCGTCAGCCGGGGTCGGCGCGATGCCAAACACCTCCATCAGCGTCCACAGGGCGAAGCGACGGCCGGGCTCCTGCTCGGTGCCGAAATCGACCCGCAACCGCTCCGATCCGATCGTGAAGCCGAGATCGGTGATCGTATCGGGATCGTCGGTGCCGAAATAATGCTGGAGGAGCGCGTCGATATCCATGCGCCGCCCATCGGAGGATCGCGCCGATTATGCAAGCGCCTCGCTCATGCCGTTCGGCGGAGCGAAACGGCAGCTCGCTTCCCGATTGCGCCGACAGTCGTCACCGGCGCGATCGGGAAGCCGCGGGCGTTCAGCCCTTCGCGTCGAGGATCGCGTCGATCGCGGCGCCGACATGGTCGATGTCGGCCATGCCGTCGACGCGGCTGACCAGCCCCTTGGCCTCGTAATAAGGCAGGATCGGCTGGGTCTTGGCGCGATACTCCGCCATGCGGGTCCGCACCGTCTCCTCATTGTCATCGGGACGGCGCTTGAACTCGTGACTGCCGCAGACGTCGCAGGTGCCTGACACCTTCGGCAGCTTGAAGCTGTCGTGATAGCCGGCGCCGCACTGGGCGCAGGTGAAGCGGCCAACGATCCGCTCGACCAGCTTGTCCTCATCGACCGACAGTTCGATCACATGGTCGAGCGTCCGGCCACGGGCATCGAGGATCTCGTCGAGCGAGACCGCCTGGGCCTGGGTGCGCGGATAGCCATCGAAGATCCCGCCGTGACCGGGCTCGATCCCGTCCAGCGCATCGCCGATGATGCCCGACACGATGTCGTCCGATACGAGCTGGCCTGCATCCATCACCGCCTTGGCCTTGAGCCCGGTCGGCGTCCCGGCCTTCACCGCGGCGCGCAGCATGTCGCCGGTCGACAGCTGGACCATGCCGCGCGCCTTGACCAGCCGATCGGCCTGCGTGCCCTTCCCGGCGCCCGGCGGCCCCAGCAGGATGATATTCATGCGTTCCCTTCCACTTCTAGACGCTGCCGCCGATCAGCGACGCAGCGCGCCGCCTTTCAGCTTCGCCTTCTTGATCAGGTCACCATATTGATGCGCGAGAAGATGGCTCTGAATCTGGGTCACCGTATCCATCGTGACATTGACGACGATCAACAGGCTGGTGCCGGTGATCTGCATCTGCGGCAGGCCGAACGCCTTGATCAGCGCTTCCGGCACCAGGCAGATCACGGTCAGATAGGCAGCACCGATCACGGTGATGCGGGTCAGCACATAATCCAGATAATCGGCCGTCGACTTGCCCGGACGGATACCGGGGATGAAGCCGCCATAGCGCTTGAGATTGTCCGCCGTCTCTTCCGGGTTGAACACGACCGCCGTGTAGAAGAAGCAGAAGAAGATGATGCCGGCGGCATAGAGCGTCAGGTACAGCGGAGACCCGTGCTGGAGCGCGCCCGAAACCGTAAGCAGGATATCATTCCAGCGGCCGGTGCCCTGCACGCGGTTGCCGGCGAACTGCGCGATCGTCAGCGGCATCAGCAGCAGCGACGAGGCGAAGATCGGCGGGATCACGCCGGACGTGTTGATCTTGAGCGGCAGATAGCTCTTGTCGCCCTGCATCATGCCGCGCGCGGTCTGGCGCTTGGGATACTGGATCAGCACCTTGCGCTGTGCCCGTTCCATGAAGCAGATGAAGTAGATCAGCGCGAAGGCGATCGCCATGGCGATGATGATCACCAACGGCGAGATCGCGCCAGTCCGCCCGCTCTCGAACAGGTTCGAGAGGATGGTCGGCAGCTGGCTGACGATACCGGCCATGATGATCAGCGAGACGCCGTTGCCGATGCCGCGCGAGGTGATCTGCTCGCCCAGCCACATCAGGAACATCGTGCCGCCGATCAGCGAGATCACCGCGGAAATACGAAAGATCATCCCCGGCTCGATCACGACGCCGGCCGCATGCTCAAGGCTCGCGGCGATGAAATAGCCCTGCACCGCGGTCAGGAAGACCGTCAGGTAGCGGGTATATTGGTTGAGCTTCTTGCGTCCGCTCTCGCCTTCCTTCTTGATCGCTTCCAGCTGAGGGCTGAGCGAGGTGGCGAGCTGCACGACGATCGAGGCGGTGATGTAGGGCATCACGCCCAGCGCCACGATCGACATGCGATGCAGCGCGCCGCCCGAGAAATTGTTGAAGAAATCGAGCACGCCGCCGTTGGTCTTCTCGAACAGCTGCGAGAGGGCGTGCGGATCGATGCCCGGCAGGGGCACGAAGCTCAGCAGGCGGAACACGATCAGCGCGACGATCGTGAACCACAGCCGCTTCTTGAGATCGGTGGCCTGGGCGAACTTGGACAGGCTGAGGCCTGCGGCCGTCTGGTTGGCGGCGGATGCCATGAATTCAACGTCCCCGAAAAACAAAGGCGGCGGAACGCATCGTCGCGCCCGCCGCCTTCATATAAGCAACCGATCGGACTTGTCTAAGCCCCATGCGGCCGATTGACCGAAAGGCTCAGGCCGCGTTGATCGGCGGAAGGCCACGGGCCTTGCGATCCGCGTCGCGCGCCTTGTTCTTCTTGGCGGCGGCCTTCTCGGCCGCGGTCACGATCTCGAAGATCTCGATGCTGCCACCGGCGGCCTCGATCGCCGCCTTGGCGGCGGCGCTGGCACCGGCAACCTTGAACGACAGCTTGGCCGAGAACTCGCCCTTGGCGAGAACGCGGACGCCGTTCTTGCCGCCACGGGCCACGCCGACCGCCTTGAGCGCGTCGTGATCGATCGCCGCGCCGGCATCGAGCGTGCCGGCATCGATCAGCTTCTGGATCATGCCCAGGTTGATCTCGGCGAAATCCTTGGCGAACGGGTTGTTGAAGCCACGCTTCGGGATGCGCATGTGGAGCGGCATCTGGCCGCCTTCGAAGCCCTTGATCGAGACGCCTTCGCGGCTCTTCTGGCCCTTCTGGCCGCGACCGGCGGTCTTGCCCTTGCCGGAGCCGATGCCACGGCCGACCCGCATACGGGACTTGCGGGCGCCTTCGTTGTCGCGGATGTCGTTCAGTTTGGTCATGGATGCACTCGCTTTCGCTTTTGTCGCGCGTGAAGGGAAGCGGCGGCCCTTAGAGCGATTCGGCCGCTTTGCCAACCCACATCAGGGCGCCGTCATCGCGGATTCGCGAATCCGGCGATCGCGGCGGTAGAGCAGCCATTGGCTCAACCGACGGCGCAGCGGCGCGTCATACCAGCGATCGAGCGCGGCGCTGAGCAGGATCAGCGCCGCGATCGCGGCCAGCCCGCCGATCCAGAACAGATCGTGCCGACCGCGCAGATGGCGGAGCAGTTCGAGGTGGACGAAGCGGATCACCGGCCCGTGCATCGCGTAGAGCGCATAGGAGATCAGCCCGCCCCAGCGGAACAGCCGGCCGAGCGCCCTGCCCGGCTCCAGCCTGAGCCCGGCCCAGACCAGCAGCGGCAGAAGCGCCAGCGAGGAGAGGAGATCGAACCACAGCCCGCCCCGCCACGTCGCCAGGATCGGGATCAGCGCCAGCGGCGGCAACAGCCCTGCCCAGCCGCGCCACACCCACCCGTCATAGGTGCGGAAGATCAGCACGCCGAGCGTGAAGGAATAGGTCACGCGGACCAGCCCGCCGGCGACGGTGCCCCACATAGATCCCATGTCGACGCCGCCATGGTAGATGCTCATCGCCGCCAGCACGATGCCGGCCACGGCGACCACGCCCCACAGCAGCCGGTTCGACAGCCAGCGCCAGCAGCGCGCGTAGAGGGCATTGATCGCCAGTTCGAGCACCAGCGACCAGCCGGCGGCGTTGAGCGGCATCACGAAGGTCTTGGCGGTGATCAGCGGGGTCGGCAGCAGCAGCAGGCCGCTGACCATCGCCATGGTCAACGCGAAGCCGCTGTCATGGCCGAAGCCGGCATTCATCCGCATCACCGCGAAGGCCAGCCCGATCGGCAGGCTGAGCGCGAACATCGGCCACAGCCGGATGAAGCGGATGGTCATGAACTCGCGGGTCGACAGCCCCGCCGCCAGCCGCTCGCGATAGGAGGCCTCCAGCACGCAGCCGCTCAGCGCGAAGAACAGATCGACCGAGAGATAGGCCGAAGCCGGGTAGAAATGGCCGACGATCGCGCGCGAGTGGAACAGCACGATCATGATCGCGGCGACACCGCGCAATCCATCGAGCGTCAGGAAGACGCGCTTCTCCGCTCGCATGATCCGCCTCTCCCTCGAACGCGTGCCGTGCGCCGCATCCTGCTCTCCATTCCGCCGGAGCCGATGCCCACAAGACAGCCGATCGCCCAAAAGACAAGGGCCCCGCCACCTCACCGGCAGCGGAGCCCTCGCTTGTTCAAGACACCCGGTATCCGGGCGGAGGGCTCAGCCCTCCACCTTCACCATGTGCTGCACCTTGCGGATCATGCCGCGGACCTCGGGGCTGTCTTCCAGCTCCCGGGTCTTGTGCATCTTGTTGAGGCCGAGGCCAACCAGCGTGGCGCGCTGGTCCTGCGTGCGGCGGATCGGCGAGCCGGTCTGCGTGATCTTGATGGTCGCCATCTCGATTACTCCACGATCGCCGCGGCGTCAGCCTCGGCAGCCTGCGAGCCACCGCGACCGAGCAGGTCCGCGATCTTCTTGCCGCGGCGTGCCGCGACCGATTTCGGGCTCGTCTGTTCCTTGAGCGCCTCGAAGGTCGCCCGGATCATGTTGTAGGGGTTCGACGTCCCGACCGACTTGGTCACCACGTCATGAACGCCCAGGCTCTCGAAGATGGCGCGCATCGGGCCACCCGCGATGATGCCGGTGCCCTGCGGCGCCGAACGGACGGTCACGCGGCCGGCACCGAAGTGGCCATTGCCGTCGTGATGGAGGGTACGGCCCTCCTTCAGCGGAACGCGGACCATTGCCTTCTTGGCAGCGGCGGTCGCCTTCGAAATCGCCTCGGGAACTTCGCGGGCCTTGCCGTGGCCGAAGCCCGAGCGACCCTTGCCGTCACCGACCACGACCAGCGCTGCGAAGCCGAAGCGCTTGCCGCCCTTCACCGTCTTCGAGACGCGGTTGATGTGAACCAGCTTCTCGATCAGTTCTTCGCCGCCGTCTTCGGCGTTGCGGTTGTTGTCGCGACGACCACGGTTGCCGTCACGGCCGCCACGGCCGCGATTGTCGCCACCGGGGCCGCTACGGCCACGGCCGCCACGCGGGCCACGACCGCCGGGGGCCTGACCTTCGCGAGGAGCCTCGGCGGGGGCGCCTTCCGGCGCCGCGTTCTGGATCTCGTCAGCCATCGTCAGAACTCCAGACCACCCTCACGGGCGGCGTCTGCGAGCGCCTTGACGCGCCCATGGAAAAGGAAACCACCGCGATCGAACACGACCGTGGTGACGCCGGCGGCCTTCGCACGCTCGGCGACGAGCTTGCCGACTTCGACCGCAGCGGCGATGCCGGCGCCCGAATTGTCGCTGCCCAGCGTCGAGGCGGCAGCGACCGTGTGGCCCGCCGCATCGTCGATGATCTGGGCGTAGATGTGCCGGCCCGAACGGTGGATCGACAGGCGCGGACGCCCACCGGCCCGCGCGCGGAGCTGGGTGCGGACGCGCTGACGGCGCCGAGCGAAGAGAGAGAGCTTGGCCATCTTACTTCTTCTTCCCTTCCTTGCGGAAGATATACTCGCCCGCGTACTTGATGCCCTTGCCCTTATACGGCTCGGGCTTACGCCAGCGACGGATCTCGGCGGCAACCTGGCCGACCTTCTGCTTGTCGATGCCGCTGATGTTCACGGTCGTCGGATCGGGCGTCACTATGGTGATGCCTTCCGGGATCGTGAAATCCACGTCGTGGCTGTAGCCGAGCTGCAGCTTCAGGTTCTTGCCCTGAACCGCCGCGCGGTAGCCGACGCCGGTGATGTTCAGCGTCTTGGTGAAACCGTCGGTCACACCGGTGACGAGGTTCTGCACCATCGTCCGCTGCATGCCCCAGAAGGAGCGCGCACGCTTGGTGTCGTTGGCGGGCGTGATCGCGACGTTGCCGTCCTCGATCGCGTACTTTACCTCGGAAACCAGATCGATCGCGAGGGTGCCCTTGGGGCCCTTCATCGAAAGCTGGCCGTCAGCGATGCTGGCGGTGACGCCGGCCGGTACAGGAACCGGCTTCTTGCCGATGCGGCTCATCAGAAGACCTCCGCGAGAACCTCGCCGCCGACATTCTGCTCGCGCGCTTCCGCGTCGGACAGAACACCCTTGGGCGTGGATACGATGGTGATGCCGAGGCCGTTGCGGACCACGGGGAGTTCCTTGGAGCCGCTATAAACGCGACGCCCAGGCTTGGAGACACGCGCAACATGCTGAATCGCGGGCTGGCCCTCGAAATATTTCAGCTCGATGCGGATGCCGGGATGCTCGTTGAGCACCTCGTCCGAATAGCCACGGATATAGCCCTCGCGCTGAAGCACGTCGAGAACGCGGGTCCGCAGCTTCGACGCCGGCGAAAGGACGGAGTCCTTGCGCGCGCGCTGACCGTTGCGGATGCGGGTGAGCAGATCGCCCACGGGATCGTTGATCGCCATCTTTCTGCCCTTACCAGCTCGACTTCGTCACGCCGGGGATCATCCCCTTATTGGCGAGATCGCGCAGAATGACGCGCGCCAGACGGAACTTGCGGTAGTAACCGCGCGGACGACCAGTCATCTCGCAACGGTTGCGGATGCGGGTCGGGTTGCCGTTGCGCGGCAGCTCGGCCATGCGAAGGCGCGCGATCAGACGCTCGCCCTCATCCAGGCTCTCATCGTTCGCGATAGCCTTCAGCTTCGCATATTTCGGTGCGGTCTTCTTGACGAGCGCGCGACGGCGCTCATTCTTGAGGACGGAACTCAGTTTCGCCATGACTTAAGTTCTCTCTCTAGCTTACGCGGCCTGCTTCTCTTCGGTCTTCTCTTCCTGCGGGAAGGGGAAGCCGAAGAGACGCAGAAGCTCGCGAGCCTCGTCATCGGTTTTGGCGCTGGTCGTGACGATCACGTCCATGCCACGGATGCGGTCGACCTTGTCGTAGCTGATTTCCGGGAAAATCAGCTGCTCCTTGAGGCCGGTCGCGTAGTTGCCGTTGCCGTCGAACGACTTCGGGTTCAGGCCCCGGAAATCGCGGACGCGCGGCAGCGCGATGGTCACGAAGCGATCAAGAAACTCGTACATGCGCTCGCGGCGAAGGGTGACCTTGCAACCGATCGGCATGCCCTCACGCAGCTTGAACTGCGCGATCGACTTCTTCGCCTTCGTGATGACCGGCTTCTGGCCCGCGATGAGTTCCATCTCGGCAGCGGCCTGGTCGACACGCTTCTTGTCCTGGGTGGCGTCGCCGACACCCATGTTGATCACGATCTTCTCGATCTTCGGGACCATCATTGCGTTGGCGTAACCGAACTTCTCGGTCATCGCCGCCACGATCTTGTCCTCGTAGAGCGACTGCAGGCGAGCCTTGTAAGCATCAGCCATCGATCTTCTCCCCGGTCTTCACGGCCACGCGGACCTTCTTCCCGTCCTGCGTCTCGAAACGCACGCGGGTCGGCTTGCCGTCAGCGGTCGCGATCGCGACGTTGCTGACGTGCAGCGGCGCCTCGAAGCGATCCAGGCCACCCTGCGGGTTGGCCTGCGTCGCCTTGCGATGGCGGGTCGCCACGTTGACGCCCGACACGATCACCTTGCTATCCTTGGGGAAAGCCTTGGTGACCTCGCCGGTCTTGCCCTTGTCCTTGCCGGACAGGATGACGACCTTGTCGCCCTTCTTGATCTTCAATGCAGACATCTCACAGCACCTCTGGCGCGAGCGAGATGATCTTCATGTGATTCTTGGCACGGAGCTCGCGCACCACCGGGCCGAAGATACGGGTGCCGATCGGCTCCTCGTTCTTGTTGACGAGGACGGCGGCATTGCCGTCGAAGCGGATGGTCGAGCCGTCCGCGCGATGGATATCCTTCGCGGTGCGGACGATGACGGCGCGATGGACGTCGCCCTTCTTCACCTTGCCGCGCGGCGCCGCTTCCTTGATCGAGACGACGATGATGTCGCCCACGGTCGCGAAACGACGCTTGGAGCCGCCGAGCACCTTGATGCACTGGACGCGCTTGGCGCCAGAGTTGTCGGCGACATCCAGGTTGGACTGCATCTGAATCATGGTGTCAGTCCTTCCTTATGCGTTGTCGGTGGGAACCGGGATCGCGATTTCGGCGCCGATGCGGCCGATCGTGGTCCAGGTCTTGAGCTTCGAGATCGGTGCGCACTCCTCGATACGAACGGTCTCACCGGTGTGATACTCGTTGTTCTCGTCGTGAGCGTGATACTTCTTCGACCGCTTGATGATCTTGCCGTAGAGGGCGTGCTGCACACGACGCTCCACGGACACCACCACGGTCTTGTCGGTCTTGTCGGAGACCACCGTTCCGGTCAGCACGCGCTTCGGCATGGCTGGTTGCTCCTTACTTAGCCGACGAGGCGGAACGGGCCGCCTGTGCAGTCTTGATGCGGGCGATCGTGCGGCGAACCTCACGAACGCGGCTCGGCTTCTCGAGCTGGCCGGTCGCGGCCTGGAAGCGCAGGTTGAACTGCTCGCGCTTCAGCTCGGAAAGCTGGGTGGACAGCTGATCGTCAGTCGCCACCTTGATGTCGTCATTCTTGGCCATGGCTTACGCCTCCCCAACGAGGTGGCTGGTGTCGCCAAGGCGGGCGACGACCTTCACTTTGATCGGCAGCTTTTCGGCTGCGCGGCTGAACGCCTCGGCAGCCAGCGGGCCGGCCACGCCTTCGAGTTCGAACAGGATACGGCCCGGCTTCACGCGGGCGACCCAGAATTCCGGCGAACCCTTGCCCGAGCCCATGCGGACTTCGGCCGGCTTCGACGACACCGGCACGTCCGGGAAGATCCGGATGTGCAGGCGGCCCTGGCGCTTGATGTGACGGGTGATCGCGCGGCGAGCCGCCTCGATCTGACGAGCGGTGATCCGCTCGGGCTCCATGGCCTTCAGGCCATAGGCGCCCTGGTTCAGCGTGGTTCCGCTCTTGGCATCGCCATGGATGCGGCCCTTGAAGGCCTTGCGGAACTTGGTGCGCTTCGGTTGCAGCATGTCTTACTTACCTTCTGACACCGTGACGACGGTCGATCAGGCAGCGTGATCGGGTTTCCCCGATCAGCGCGCCGGACGAACTCCGGACGTCTGAGCTTCCATCATCAGCCGATCCTGCGCGAGCGGGTCATGGCCGAGGATCTCACCCTTGAAGATCCAGACCTTGATACCGCACACGCCGTAGGCGGTGTGCGCCTCGGCTTCGGCGTAATCGATATTCGCGCGGAGCGTGTGCAGCGGCACCCGACCCTCACGATACCATTCGGTGCGCGCGATCTCCGCGCCGCCCAGACGGCCGGCGCAGGTGATGCGGATGCCCTCGGCGCCGAGACGCAGAGCGGACTGCACCGCGCGCTTCATCGCACGACGGAACGCCACGCGACGCTCGAGCTGGTCGGCAACCGACTGCGCCACGAGCTTCGAATCGATTTCCGGCTTGCGGATCTCGACGATGTTCAGCGACACGTCGGCGCTGGTCATCTTGCCGAGTGCGCGGCGGAGCTTCTCGATGTCCGCGCCCTTCTTGCCGATGATGACGCCGGGGCGTGCAGCATAGACGGAGATGCGGGCGAGCTTGGCGGGGCGCTCGATCACGACCTTCGAGATCGCGGCCTGCGGCAGCGTCTTGAAGATGTACTGGCGGATGCGGAGATCCTCGAGCAGCATCTGGCCGTAGTCGGCACCGTCGGCGTACCAACGGCTGTCCCACGTGCGGTTGATCTGCAGGCGCATGCCGATCGGATTGGACTTATGACCCATTATTCGGCCTCCTGCTCACGGACGACGATCCGCAGCCGCGAGAACGGCTTGACGATCCGGGCCGAACGGCCGCGGGCGCGGGTGGCGAAGCGCTTCATCACGAGGCCCTTGCCGACCGAAGCTTCCTTCACGACCAGCGCGTCGACGTCGAGATTATGGTTGTTCTCGGCGTTGGCGATGGCGGAAGCGAGGCACTTGCGAACGTCGACAGCCATCGCCTTCGTGGAGAAGGAGAGGATGTTGAGCGCGTCGCCGGCCGACCGGTTGCGGATCAGCGCCGCAACCAGGTTGAGCTTCTGCGGCGAGCCGCGGACGGAGGTGGCGACCGCAAGGGCCTCCTTCTCACCGACCTTGCGGGGGGATGCTGGCTTCGACATCAGCGCTTGCCCTTCTTGTCGGCGGCATGGCCGGGGAAATAGCGCGTCGGCGCGAATTCACCCAGCTTGTGACCGACCATGTCTTCGTTGACGGTGATCGGCACGAACTTGCGGCCATTGTAGAGGCTGAAGGTCAGGCCGACGAAATCCGGGAGGATCGTCGAGCGGCGCGACCAGGTCTTGATCGGTGCGCGCGCAGAAGTCTCCTGCGCGGTCTGCGCCTTGCGGAGCAGGCTGAGGTCCACGAACGGACCCTTCCAGACGGAACGAGCCATCTCGATTACCTCTTCTTCTTCGCGTGACGCGAACGGATGATCATCTTGTCGGTCGACTTGTTGTGCCGGGTCTTGGCACCCTTCGTCGGCTTGCCCCAAGGCGTGACCGGGTGACGGCCGCCCGAGGTCCGGCCTTCACCACCGCCGTGCGGATGGTCGACCGGGTTCTTGGCGACGCCGCGGGTGAGCGGACGATGGCCGAGCCAGCGGTTGCGACCGGCCTTGGCGAGGTTGGTGTTGCCGTTGTCCGGGTTGGACACGGCACCGACGGTGCACATGCACTCCGAACGGATGAAGCGCTGCTCGCCCGAGTTCAGGCGAACGATCACCATGCCGCGATCGCGACCCACGACCTGCACATAGGTGCCGGCGGCGCGGGCGATCTGGCCGCCCTTGCCGGGCTTCAGCTCGACATTGTGGACGATCGTGCCGACCGGGGTCTGGCCGATTTCCATGGCATTGCCCGGCTTCACGTCGGTCTTCTTGCCCGCGACGACGGAGTCGCCGGGAGCCAGGCGCTGCGGTGCCAGGATGTAGGCCAGCTCACCGTCCTCGTACTTCACCAGTGCGATGAAGGCCGAACGGTTGGGATCGTATTCCAGACGCTCGACGGTCGCCGGCGCATCCCAGCGACGACGCTTGAAGTCGACGAAGCGATACTTCTGCTTGTGGCCGCCCGCGATGCCGCGTGCGGTCGCATGACCCTGGTTGTTGCGGCCGCCCGACTTGCGGAGACCCTCGACCAGCGACTTGACCGGCTTGCCCTTCCACAGCGACGAGCGATCGACGAGGATGAGTCCGCGACGCGCCGGCGATGTGGGGTTGTAATGCTTGAGTGCCATGGCTCTCAGATCCCCGTCGTGACGTCGATGGACTGGCCTTCGGCCAGCGTCACGATCGCCTTCTTCATGTCGGTGCGCTTGTAGGGAGCCCCCTTCCAGCGCTTCGTCTTGCCCTTGACGACCATCGTGTTGACGGCGGTCACGGTCACGTTGAACAGCGCCTCGACGGCGGCCTTGATGGCCGGCTTCGTGGCGTCGCCCGCAACCTTGAACACAACCGCGTTGTGCTCGGAGACCAGGGTGGACTTCTCGGTGATGTGCGGGCCGACGATCACGTCATAGTGACGGATGTCGATCGCGCCCTGCTCCTGCTTGGCCTTAGCCATGGAACCGCGCCTCCAGCTTCTCGACAGCGGCGCGCGTCAGCACGAGCGTGTCATGGTTCAGGATGTCGTAGACGTTGGCGCCCACCGCCGGCATCAGGTTGATGCCGCGGATGTTCGACGAAGCGTGCGCGAACGAGACGTTCAGCGCCTCGCCGTCGATCACCAGCGCCTTCTTGCCGAAGCCCAGTGCGGCCAGCTGACCGACCAGCGTCTGGGTCTTGCCCTCGGCGACGTCGAGCGCATCGACCACGACGAGCGAGCCGTCCTTGGCCTTGGCCGACAGCGCCATCTTCAGGCCCATCGCGCGAATCTTCTTGTTCAGCGACGGGTTGAAGTCACGCAGGCGGGCACCGTGAGCCTTACCACCACCGATGAAGATCGGTGCGGCGCGGTCACCGTGACGAGCCGTACCGCCGCCCTTCTGGTTGCCCAGACGCTTGCCGGTACGCGCCACGTCGGAACGCTCGCGGGTCGGGCGTGCGGTGCCACGGCGCTTCTCGAGCTGCCAGGTCACCACACGATGAAGGATGTCGGCGCGCGGCTCGAGGCCGAACACTGCATCGTTGAGCTCGATGTCGCCGGCAGAGCTGGCGTCGAGATTGAGAACCTTGATCTTCATGGTGCTCAGCCTTCCTTGTCCGTGCCGATCTGATCAGCGGCATCGGGTGCCACTGCATCGGGATCGGCAACACCAGCGCCATGCTCGTCGGCGGCGGCGACGCCGGCGGCGACCTCCGCATCGCTCGGCAGCGCCGGGATTTCGTGGACGGCAGCCTCATCGACCAGACCAGCCGCAGCATGCTCGACGACCGGCGCCTTGCGATCCAGCAGCGCCGCCGGGAAGGGCACGCCCTCCGGCAGATCGACCTTCACGGCGTCCTTGACGAACAACCAACCACCCTTCGAGCCGGGCACCGAGCCCTTCACGAACAGCAGGCCACGCTCGGCGTCCGTGCGGACGATCTCGAGGTTCTGCTGGGTGCGGTTGCGGTCGCCCATGTGGCCGGCCATCTTCTTGTTCTTGAAGACCTTGCCCGGATCCTGGCGCTGACCGGTCGAACCGTGCGAACGGTGCGAGACGGACACGCCGTGGGTGGCGCGCAGGCCGCCGAAGTTCCAGCGCTTCATGGCACCGGCAAAGCCCTTACCCTGGGTACGACCCTGGATATCGACCAGCTGCCCGGCGATAAAGTGATCGGCCGAGATTTCCACGCCGACGTCGAGGAGGTTTTCCTCGGTCACGCGGAACTCGGCGACGACCGCCTTGGGCTCGACCTCGGCCTTGCCGAAGTGGCCACGCTCGGGCTTCGTCAGATTCTTCGCCTTGGCGCTGCCTGCACCAAGCTGGACGGCCGTATAGCCGTCACGACCCGTCTCACGACGGGAAATAACCTGGAGACCATCAAGCTGCAGCACGGTGACGGGCACATGGCGCCCATCCTCCTGAAACAGCCGGGTCATCCCCATCTTCTTCGCGATCACGCCAGTGCGCATGACCAACTCCTCAAACAGAGGCTCCCCGATTGCCGCCGGGGAGCGTGCCAACGAAAAAGGCCTCCCGTCTCCGGAAGACCCCCAGCCCAACCAGCAATGCCCCCGCCCCGGGCTCGGTTTTCATATTCGATCTTGCGATCGCGCATGAAAGGCGGGGACCAGGACAACGGCATCCCGGACAAGTCCGGGGAGATACGCCGTTCGGTATCCCTTAGCTTTTCCTCGTCTCGACCGGATCTCGCCGGGAAACGAATCACCGCGCCGGACGATTCGTCCCGCGCGGTGCAGGCCCATTAGGCCAGTTTGATCTCGACCGCAACACCTGCCGCGAGATCGAGCTTCATCAGCGCGTCGACCGTCTGCGGGGTGGGCTGCACGATGTCGAGAAGGCGCTTGTAGGTGCGCACCTCGAACTGCTCGCGCGACTTCTTGTCGATGTGGGGACCACGGTTGACGGTGAACTTGTCAATGTGGGTCGGCAGCGGAATCGGACCGCGAATGAGCGCGCCGGTGCGACGGGCGGTGTCGGCGATCTCGCCGGTGGCCTGGTCGAGCACTCGGTGATCGAAGCCCTTCAGGCGAATGCGGATGTTCTGCGTGTCCATGATGTCCTGCCGATGTGAAAGAGCCAACCCCTACACGCCGGACGGTTCCGGCGGGCGTTACGCGGGGCAAGAATAAGCCGCCCGGCCCCTTGCGGGGGCCGGGCGGCCGGTAGTGCGATTACTTCGAGATCGTGCCGACGACGCCGGCGCCGACGGTACGGCCGCCTTCGCGGATCGCGAAGCGCAGGCCCTGATCCATCGCGATCGGCGCGATCAGCTTGACGCCGATCGAGACGTTGTCGCCGGGCATGACCATCTCGGTGCCCTCGGGCAGCTCGACGGTGCCGGTCACGTCCGTGGTGCGGAAGTAGAACTGCGGACGATAGTTGGCGAAGAACGGCGTGTGACGGCCACCCTCGTCCTTCGACAGCACGTACACTTCGGCCTTGAACTCGGTGTGCGGCTTGATCGAGCCCGGCTTGCAGAGAACCTGGCCACGCTCGACCTCTTCACGGCCGACGCCGCGGATCAGCGCGCCGATGTTGTCGCCGGCCTGGCCCTGATCGAGCAGCTTGCGGAACATTTCGACGCCGGTCACGACGGTCTTGCGGGTGTCGTTGATGCCGACGATCTCGACTTCCTCGCCCACCTTGACGATGCCGGTCTCGACGCGGCCGGTCACGACCGTACCACGACCCGAGATCGAGAACACGTCTTCGATCGGCATCAGGAAGGCCTTGTCGAGCGGACGCTCCGGCTGCGGGATGAACTCGTCCACGGCCTGCATCAGCTTGAGCACGGCGTCATGGCCGATCTCGGGGGTCTTGTCCTCGAGGGCGGCAACGGCCGAACCCGGGATGACGGGGATGTTGTCGCCGTCGAAGTCATACTTCGAGAGCAGCTCGCGGATTTCCAGCTCGACGAGCTCGAGGATCTCGGGATCGTCGACCAGATCGACCTTGTTCATGAACACGACGAGCTGCGGCACGCCGACCTGGCGGGCGAGCAGGATGTGCTCGCGGGTCTGCGGCATCGGGCCGTCGGTCGCGGACACGACGAGGATCGCGCCGTCCATCTGGGCGGCACCGGTGATCATGTTCTTCACATAATCGGCGTGGCCCGGGCAATCGACGTGCGCGTAGTGGCGGGCTTCGGTCTCATACTCGACGTGTGCGGTCGAGATGGTGATGCCGCGCTCGCGCTCCTCGGGAGCCTTGTCGATGTTGGCATAGCTGGTGAACGTGGCGCCGCCGGTCTCGGCCAGCACCTTGGTGATCGCAGCCGTCAGCGAGGTCTTGCCATGATCGACGTGACCGATGGTGCCGATGTTGCAGTGCGGCTTGTTCCGCTCGAACTTAGCTTTCGCCATTATATCCTACCTTCTCTCGAATCTGTCCAAGGGACTCGCCGCCCGGAAGCGGCGGCCCATAACGAATGTTTTTGCGTTACGCCAGCTTCGCCTTGACCTCATCCGCCACGTTCTGCGGAACTTCGTCATAATGCGAGAACTGCATCGAGTACTGCGCCCGGCCCTGGGTGAACGACCGGAGGGTGTTCACGTAGCCGAACATGTTCGCCAGCGGCACCATCGCCTCGACGACCTGGGCGTTGCCCCGGCTGTCGGTGCCCTGGATCTGGCCACGGCGGCTGTTCATGTCGCCGATGACGTCACCGAGATAATCCTCGGGCGTGACGACCTCGACCTTCATGATCGGCTCGAGCAGCTTGATACCGGCCTTCTGGGCGGCTTCACGCATACCGGCGCGGCCGGTGATCTCGAACGCCAGCGCCGACGAGTCGACGTCATGGTAGGCACCGTCGTACAGCGTCGCGGTGAAATCGATGATCGGGAAGCCGATCAGCGATCCGGTCGCGGCGATCTCGCGGATGCCCTTCTCGACGGAGGGGATATACTCCTTCGGAATGTTGCCGCCCTTGACCTCATCCTTGAAGATGACGCCCTGGCCGCGCTCGCCCGGCTCCACCGTGAACTTGATGCGGCCGAACTGGCCCGAGCCGCCCGACTGCTTCTTGTGGGTGTAGTCGATGTCGACCTTCTTCGCGAGATACTCGCGATAGGCCACCTGCGGCGCGCCGACATTGGCCTCGACCTTGAACTCGCGACGCATGCGATCGACGATGATCTCGAGGTGAAGCTCGCCCATCCCCTTGATGATCGTCTGGCCCGACTCATGGTCGGTGGTGACGCGGAACGACGGATCTTCGCGGGCGAGGCGGTTGAGCGCGACGCCCATCTTCTCCTGATCGGCCTTGGTCTTGGGCTCCACCGAAAGCTCGATCACGGGCTCGGGGAACTCCATCCGCTCGAGGATGATCGGCGAGCTCTGCGCGCACAGCGTATCACCCGTGGTGGTGTCCTTGAGGCCCGCGAGCGCGACGATGTCGCCGGCATAGGCCTCCTGGATGTCCTCACGGCTGTTGGCGTGCATGAGCAGCATGCGGCCAACCTTTTCCTTCTTGTCCTTGACCGAGTTGAGCACCTGCGATGCCGCCTCGAGCTTGCCCGAATAGATGCGGGCGAAGGTCAGCGTACCGACGAACGGATCGTTCATGATCTTGAACGCCAGCGCCGAGAAGGGTGCCGCGTCGTCGGACGGACGCGAATCCTCGGTCTCGCCGTCGAGCAGCACGCCCTTGATGGCCGGCACGTCGAGCGGCGAAGGCAGATAGTCGACCACGGCGTCGAGCAGCGGCTGGACGCCCTTGTTCTTGAACGCCGAACCGCAGACGATCGGCACGAACGCCATGGAGAGCGTGCCCTTGCGGAGCAGCTTCTTGAGCGTCGCGACGTCGGGCTCATTGCCCTCGAGATAGGCTTCCATCGCCTCGTCGTCCTGCTCGACGGCCAGCTCGATCAGGTCGCTGCGATACTTGGCGGCCTTCTCGGCCAGATCGTCGGGGATCGGCTGATATTCGAACTTCGCGCCCAGGCTCTCCTCGAGCCAGATGATCGCGCGGTTCTCGACCAGATCGACCAGGCCCTTGAAGCCGCCTTCCATGCCGATCGGGAGATACAGCACCGCCGGCTTCGCGCCGAGGCGCTCGATGATCGAGTCGACGCAATAATAGAAATCGGCGCCGGTACGATCGAGCTTGTTGACGAAGCACATGCGCGGCACGCCATACTTGTCGGCTTGACGCCACACCGTCTCGGACTGCGGCTCCACGCCGGCGACGCCGTCAAAGCAGGCGACCGCGCCATCGAGCACGCGCAGCGAACGCTCGACTTCGATCGTGAAGTCGACGTGGCCGGGGGTGTCGATGATGTTGATCAGATGCTCTTCGCCCTTGCCTTCCTCGGCGCGCCACTTGCACGTCGTGGCGGCGGACGTGATCGTGATCCCGCGCTCCTGCTCCTGCTCCATCCAGTCCATCGTGGCGGTGCCCTCATGGACCTCGCCGATCTTGTAGGACTTGCCGGTGTAATAGAGGATGCGCTCGGTCGTCGTCGTCTTGCCGGCGTCGATGTGCGCCATGATGCCGATGTTGCGATAGCGGTCGAGCGGATGGCTGCGGGCCATGATCTTAAACTCCGATGTCGGGGAGGGCCAAAAGCCCTGCCCCGACGATATGGGAAGGAAGTGTGACTCTTTCGAGTCCTTCCGGATTTACCAGCGAAAGCCGGCCAATCCCGCCGTTACCAGCGGTAGTGGCTGAAGGCGCGGTTCGCTTCCGCCATGCGGTGCGTGTCTTCGCGCTTCTTCACCGCATTGCCGCGGTTGTTGGCGGCGTCCATCAGCTCGGCCGAAAGCCGTGCGTCCATGGTGTGCTCGCTGCGGCCGCGGGCGGCCGTGATCAGCCAGCGGATCGCCAGCGCCTGGGCACGCTCGGGGCGCACTTCGACGGGAACCTGGTAGGTCGCACCGCCGACGCGGCGCGAACGGACCTCGATGCCCGGCTTCACGTTGGTCAGCGCGTCGTGGAACACGCCGATCGGATCACGCTTGGCGCGCGCCTCGATCACGTCGAGAGCGGAGTAGATGATGCCTTCTGCGACGGCCTTCTTGCCATCCAGCATCACGGAATTCATGAACTTCGAGAGCACGATATCACCGAACTTCGGATCCGGCAGGATCTCGCGCTTCTCGGGGCGACGACGACGGGACATATCTTATTTCCTTCAACTTCAGCCTGATTGGTCACACGCGAATGGGTGACCGGCTTACTTCGGACGCTTGGCGCCGTACTTGGAGCGGGACTGCTTGCGGTCCTTGACACCCTGCGTATCGAGCACGCCGCGCAGGACGTGATAACGAACGCCGGGAAGATCGCGCACACGACCGCCACGGATCAGCACGACCGAGTGCTCCTGAAGGTTGTGGCCTTCGCCCGGGATGTAGCTGATGACTTCGCGCTGGTTGGTCAGGCGAACCTTGGCCACCTTGCGCAGAGCCGAGTTCGGCTTCTTCGGGGTCGTCGTGTAGACGCGGGTGCAAACGCCGCGCTTCTGCGGATTCTGCTCCATCGCAGGGACCTTGGACTTGGCCTTCTGCGGATCGCGGCCCTTGCGGACCAGCTGGTTGATCGTCGGCATTGAAGCCTTCACCTTTCACATGGTTACTTTGCCATACCCGGACGCTGCAAAATGCAATCGTGCGTAAATGCACGAAGGCTCCGGCGGTCATTTCCGACCCACCCGAGCCTCAGCCAGCATCGGCAATGTTCAAGCACACCCGACGGAACGAGTCCGTGCGAGCGAGCGCGGCCTATAGCGCCCGACTCAGAACCGGTCAACCGGGGGAGCGGGCAGCGGCGGATGCTAGTCCAGCGCCCCCGACAGCGCCTGAATCAGCGCCACCTGGAAGCGCGCCGGATCCTCGACCTGCGGCACATGGCCCAGCCCCGGCAGCGGCACGAACCGCGCCTGCCGCATCCGCGACGCCGCCTTGTCCCCCAGCGTCGACGCTTCCGGCAGCTGGCCGGCGATCTCCGGCGGCGCCCAGCTCTTGCCGAAGACATTATGGTCGAGCGTGCCGATCATCAGGATCGTCGGCACGGTGATCCGGTTGAATTCATAGGCCAGCGGCTGGGTCTCGATCATCTCGGTGGTGCGCGCCTGCGCGTCGATCACCGCGTCCCGGCCCGGGCCCTCATAAAGACCCGCCTGCATATCGACCCAGCGATCATAATCGCGGCGCCAGACCCCGTGATAATAATAGGTCTGCTGATGCGCTTTCATCGAGGCGAGCGTCCGCTTGCGCTCCAGATCGGCCGCCTTGTCGATATCGATATAGGGCACGCCCTGCGCCATCTGGTCGGCCAGGCCGAGCGGATCGACCAGCACCATCTGATCGATCAGCTGCGGCTGCGCCATCGACAGCCGCATCGCGATCAGCCCGCCCATCGAGTGGCCGACCAGCGTCGCCCTGGTCACCCCGCGCGAGCGCAGCAGATCGGCGGTCATCGTCGCCATGCCATAGAGGCTATATTGGAAACCGGCGGGCTTGGAGGATTTGCAGAAGCCGATCTGGTCCGGCACGATCACCCGATAACCCGCCGCCGCCAGCACCCGCGCCGTATCGCCCCAGGTCGCGCCGCAGAAATTCTTGCCGTGGAGCAGCACGACGGTGCGTCCGTTGGGCTTGGCCGGCGCCAATTCCATATAGGCCATCTCGACCGACTGGCCCTGCGCCATCGTCCGATATTCATGCACCGGGAACGGGTAGTCGAAGCCCTCGAGCCGCGGACCATAGCTGTGCGGGGCGACAGGCGCCGCGAGCGTGGCATCGGACCTCGGCCGAAGCGGGAGCCCCCGCTCCTTCGATGCGGGTGCGGCGATCGTCGCCGTCGCCGGAGCAACCTTGGGCGCCGGCGAGGCGGCGATGATGGGGAAAGCGAGGAGGACGGCGAACAGGGCGCGGCGCAAGAGCAGGTCCGATCAGATTGCGGCGTTAACCATAGATTTGGGTTTGATATACAGCGATCCGATCTCCGGCCAGTCCCTACGGAGCGCCGCCTCCACTTCCGCGATCATCACCTCCACCGCGCCGGCCGGCACCGCATCGACGAAATCGACGTCCGCACCGACGAACACCGAGCGTGGGCCGAGGTGCAGCGTCACCACCTGCCCGACGCCACTCACCTCCGGCCGCGCGGCGATCCCCGATCGAATCGCCTCGATCAGTTCGGGCGACGCGCGCTCGCCGATCAGCAGCCCCTTGGATTCGCGGGCGAGCAGGATGGCGACGACGCCCAGCACGATTCCGATCGCGATCGAAGCGGCGCCATCCCATCGGCCATCGTCGGTGACATCACTCAGCCAGATCCCGACACCGGCGATCACCAGGCCCGCCATCGCCGCCGAATCCTCGAACAGCACGATGAAGGCCGGCGGATCCTTCGAGCGCCGGATCGCCTGCCACCAGCCCTGATCGCCCTTGCCCTTGGCGAAGGCGCGCATCGCCGCCCACCAGCTGCCGCCTTCCAGCAGCAGCGACAGGATCAGGACGATATAGGCGACGGTGGCATCCTGCGGCGGCTCGGGCGCGCGCAGATGGGCGATGCCTTCGTAGACGGAGAGACCGGCGCCGGTCGCGAAGATCAGGATCGCGACCACGAAGCTCCAGAAATAGAGCTCGCGGCCATAGCCGGCGGGATGCTCGGCATCGGCGGGCCGCGCGGCGCGCTTCTGGCCGTAGAGAAGGAGAATCTGGTTGAGGCTGTCGACGACCGAGTGGAAGCCCTCGGTCAGCATCGCGGCGGATCCGGTGATCCCGGCGGCGACGAACTTGGCGACAGCGATGCCGAGATTGGCGGCGAGCGCCGCCAGCAGAACGAATTTGTTTTCGCCGTGGGGAGACTCGTCGGTCATTCGGTCTCCGCTGGCGCTATCAAAAGGCGTGGACGGCCGGCGACGATCCCATCGCCGGCCGTCCAACGGATTACATCGCGTTGGTCGACGCGCTGTTGTCCATCGCCATGTTGTCGGTGGCACCCATGCTGTTCATGTCGCCCATCGAATTCTCGTCGGCGGGAACCAGCATATTGTCTTCGGCCGAAACGTTCGCCGTGTTCGTGTCAGCGGACTTGTGGCAAGCGGCCGCGCCAAGCGCGAGGGCCGCAACCGCAGCGAGCGTGATACCCTTCTTCATTCGATATTCTCCTAATTCGATCACCAGCGGACGTTCCGCAATGCAACACGGCCGCAGCCGTTTCGAAAAACGCGATTATACGGGCGTTCGTCAAGCTTTCTTTATCAGAAATGCACCGCGCGGCCATAAGCCGACAGCACGCTCTCATGCATCATCTCGCTGAGCGTGGGATGCGGGAAGGTGGTTTCCATCAGCTCGACCTCGGTGGTTTCCAGCTGCTTGGCGACCGTGTAGCCCTCGATCAGCTCGGTCACTTCGGCACCGATCATGTGCGCGCCGAGCAGTTCGCCGGTCTTGGCGTCGAACACGGTCTTCACGAAACCTTCCGCTTCGCCGAGCGCGATCGCCTTGCCGTTGCCGATGAAGGGGAATTTACCGACCTTCACCTCGTAACCGGCCTCCTTCGCCTTCGCCTCGGTCAGGCCGACCGACGCGATCTGCGGCCGGGCATAGGTGCAGCCCGGGATGTTGCGGACTTCCAGGGCATGCGGATGACCGCCCGCGATCGCCTCGGCGGCGATGATGCCCTCATGGCTCGCTTTGTGCGCGAGGAAAGGCGGTGCGGTGACGTCGCCGATCGCCCAGATGCCGGGCACGCTGGTGCGGCAGGCGGCATCGGTCTCGATATGGCCGCGCGTGGTTTTGACGCCCAGCGCTTCCAGGCCGATATTCTCGGTGTTGGGCACGATGCCGACCGCGACGATGGCGTGGCTATACTCGTTGGTCTCGGTCTTGCCGTCGGCCAGCTTGATCGTCGCCGTGACGCCGTTGCCGTTGTTCTGGAGGCTCTCGACACCGGCCTTGGTGATGATCTTCATGCCCTGCTTGGTCAGCTGCTTGGTCATGAATTCGGAGACCTCGGCGTCCTCGACCGGCACGATGCGATCGAGCATCTCGACGATCGTCACCTCGGCGCCCATGTCCGAATAGAAGCTGGCGAACTCGACGCCGATCGCGCCCGATCCGATGACCAGCAGCTTGGTCGGCATCTCCTTGGGGGTCATCGCGTGGCGATAGGTCCAGATCCGCTCGCCGTCGGTCTTGGCGAAGGGCAGGTCGCGGGCGCGGGCGCCGGTGGCGATGATGATGTCCTTGGCGGCCAGCTCGGTGGTCTTGCCGTCCTTGACGACGGTCAGCTTGCCGCCCCCCTTCCCCGCGCCCGTGATCGTGCCGACGCCCTCGACGACGGTGATCTTGTTCTTCTTCATCAACCCCTTCACGCCGGCGTTGAGCTGCCCGGCGACGCCGCGCGAGCGCTTGACCACCTTGGCGAGATCGAAGCCGGTCTTCTCCACCGTCAGCCCATAGGCATCGGCATGGGTCATGTAGTGATAGATTTCCGAGGAGCGCAGCAGCGCCTTGGTGGGGATGCAGCCCCAGTTGAGGCAGATGCCGCCGAGCAGCTCGCGCTCGACGATGGCCACCTTGAGGCCCAGCTGCGCGGCGCGGATCGCCGCGACATAGCCGCCGGGACCGGACCCCAGCACGACGAGATCGTAGGTATCAGCCATTCCAGTCCTTCCTGAGACGCGCGGCCGGGATGCGGCGGCGCGTTGCTACTTGCTTTCGGCCGCCTTGAGGGAACCCCAAGCGACCAGAGTCACCACGCAGAAGATCAGCCAGCTCCAGTGGAGCTCGATCCCGCCGATCGGGATGCGGACCAGTTCACCGGTCAACAGCCCGTCGAAATCGACACCCGCCCGTTCCGCGATGAAAGGGAACCCCACCGCCGCAATCATCCCGAGGCCGATTGCGGTGGCGAGCGCCATGATCAGGCGGCCTCGCCGCTATCGGCACCGCCATCCACCGACAGCGACGGAACCCGGCGCGGCTGGCGATCCTCGCCCACCGCGACGAAGGTGAACACCGCCTCCGTCACCTTGTAGCTGTTCTCGTCATGCCGGGCGCGACGCCATGCCTCGACCTCGATCTTCATCGAGGTGCGGCCGGTCGCCACCAGCGTGGCGAACACGGAGACTTCGTCGCCCACGAAGACCGGACGATGGAAGGTCATGCCGTCCATCGCGATCGTCACCGCACGCCCATGGCTGTGGCGGGAGGCCACCGAACCTGCGGCCGAATCCATCTGGCTCATCAGCCAGCCGCCGAAGATATCGCCATAGGGATTGGTATCCGCCGGCATCGCGACCACGCGGATGGTGGGCGCGCCTTCCGGCGGCAGGGCGTCGACCGCCTTCATCAGGCGATCATGCCCAGCGGATTTTCGACGAGACGCTTGAACGCCTTCATCAGCTTGGCGCCATCGGCGCCGTCGATCGCACGGTGATCGAAGCTGCCGGTGGCGGACATCACGGTCGCCACGGTCAGTTCGTCGTTGACGACATAGGGGCGGCGCTCGCCGGCACCGATCGCCATGATCATGCCCTGCGGCGGATTGATCACCGCCTCGAACTGCTTGATCCCGAACATGCCCATGTTGGAGAGCGAGGCGGTGCCGCCCTGATACTCTTCCGGCTTGAGCTTGCCGTCCTTGGCGCGCGCGGCGAGATCCTTCATCTCGTTCGCGATCGCGGACAGACTTTTGCTGTCGGCGCCGGCGATGATCGGCGTGATCAGGCCGGACGGGATCGACACCGCCACCGAGACGTCGGCGCGCTTGAAGGTGACGAGCTGATCGCCCGCCAGCATCACGTTGCAGCTCGGCACCTCGATCAGCGCCACGGCCAGCGCCTTGATCAGCATGTCGTTGACCGACAGCTTCACGCCGCGCGGTTCGAGGCCCTTGTTCAGCTCGCCACGCAGCTTGAGCAGCGCATCGAGCTGGATATCCACGGTCAGGTAGATATGCGGCACGGTCTGCTTCGATTCGGTCAGCCGGCGCGCGATCACCTTGCGCATGCTGCTGAGCTTGACCGCGTCGTGCGGGATATCGGGGATCTGCGCCGGCGCCGGTGCAGACACCGCGACCGGCGCCGCAGCCGGCGATGCGGCAGGCGTCTCGGCCTTCGCGGCCGGCGCGGCGGCACCCGGCTGGGCGCCTTCCAGATCGGCCTTCACGATCCGGCCGTTCGGGCCGGAGCCGGACAGCGCCGCGAGATCGATACCCTGCTGGTCGGCGATCCGGCGCGCCAGCGGGCTGGCCTTCACGCGGCCATCCGACGATGCGGCCGCCGCCTTGGCAGCGGGAGCCACTGCCGACTCGGCCTTAGCGGCAGGCGCTACCGGCGCGGCGGCGGCCGGCGCCTCTTCCTTCTTCGCTGCGGGTGCGGGCTTCACGGCGGGCGTGGGCTTCGCGGCAGCCGCAGCATCCTCGCCCTCGCCGAGCAGGATCGCGATCGGCGCGCCGACCTTCACCCCGTCCGTGCCTTCGGCGACGATGATCTGGCCGATCGTGCCTTCGTCCACGGCTTCGAATTCCATCGTCGCCTTGTCGGTCTCGATCTCGGCGAGGATGTCACCGGACTTGACCTCATCCCCCTCCTTCACCAGCCACTTGGCAAGGGTGCCCTCTTCCATCGTCGGAGAAAGCGCGGGCATCTTCAGTTCAATCGGCATCGCGGCGGGGGCCCTTCTGGCAAACGACACTGTTCTGTGCCCATTTCGGCCTTGGGACAGCGCTGGTCAAGGCGTCGCTTGCGTGAAGCGCATGCATAGCGCAGGCTCGTGATTGATGAATGACGATATCCAGCCCCGCACCTACCTCGTCGTGCTGGACGGCAGCGCCGAAGCGCGCGTCGCACTCCGCTTCGCCGCACGCCGCGCCGCCAAGACGCAGGGGCGTGTCGAGATGCTCGCCGTGGTGGAGCCGGTGCCCTTCGTCCAATGGGCCGGCGTGCAGGATGCGCTGGACGAGGAGGCCCGGCTCGGCGCCGAGGCCCTGCTGCACCAGGCCGCCGGCGAAATCGTCGAGGAACTGGGGGTCAAACCCGAAATCACGATCCGGCAGGGCGATCCGGTGAAGGCGGTGCGCACGCTGCTGGAGGAACGGCCGAACACCGCCGCCCTGGTGCTGGGCGCGCAGGCGAGTGGCGGCCCCGGCCCGCTGGTCGCCCATTTCGCCGGCGCCGAGGCAGGGCAGATGCCCTGCCCGGTGATGATCGTGCCCGGCTCGCTCGACGACGAGGCGCTCGACCGGCTGAGCTGATCGGCGGGGCGCATGGCTGAGCCCATTATATCGCGCGCGGAACCACTTGCCGGCATCGCCCGTATGTCTTTCACCATGCGAACCATCGCCCAGATTTCGGATCTCCATTTCGGCGCGCACAAGCCGATGGTGGTCGCCCATCTTCACGCCGCGCTGGCCGCGATACGGCCCGATCTGGTGGTGGTGTCGGGCGATCTCACCCAGCGCGCCCGCAAGGAGCAGTTCGCCGAAGCGGCGCTGTTCCTCGAACGGCTGGAGACGGAGGGGCTGCGGCTGCTCGTCGTGCCGGGCAATCATGACGTGCCGATGCACAAGCCGTTGCAGCGACTGTTCTGGCCGCTCCGCCGTTACAAGCGCCTGATCGCGAAGGAGCGCTCCACCTGGTATGCCGATCCGGAGCTGGCGGTGCTGGGCCTCACCTCCGCCCACGGCCTGACCGTGAAGGACGGGCGATTGACGTCGCTCCAGGCCCGCTCGATCGGCGAACAGTTCGCCGCCGCGCCGAACAGCGCGGAGCGCGTGCTGGTGACGCACCATCCGCTGGTGCCGTTGCCCGGAGCGGAAGACGGCGAGATCGAGCCTGCCCTACGCGGCGCCGGGCGCGCGCTGAAGGCGGTGAAGGCGGCCGGCGTGCATCTGGTGCTCGCCGGCCATCATCATGCCCATGCGGTGGGCATTGCCGGGCCGACCCTGTCGATCGATCCCGCCGTGATGGTCATCCAGGCCGGCACCGCCACCTCCTGGCGGCGGCGGCGGACCCCGAACAGCTTCAACCTGATTCGCCTGGAACCCCCGAGGGCGCCGCCCGGCACGGTGCAGGTCGAGGAGTGGATATCCGAAGGGGCGGCGTTCAGCTGCCCTGGATCGCGCAGGTCGTTTGCACGCAGCGCGGGTGATAATGGCGGATGGGCCGCTTCCATGCCTTCCGCCTGACCGCGACCGACTTGTAGACGGTCTGGTAATCCACGGTGGTGGTCGTGGTGGTCACCGCCATGCCCGGCGTCACCGAGACGACGGTGCCGCCGCAGGCGCCACAGCCGCCGGCCGCATAGACCGCCGGCACGCCGAGCGGGGTGACGGTGGTGCTGACCGTCGTGTTCGGCCCGGCGCGATAGGTGGTCGTGCCCGGCTGCGGATAGCCATAGCCCGGCGGCGGGCCACCCCGCCCCGGATAGCCGCCCGGCTGACCATAGCCGCCCGGCCCCTGCGGATAGCCATAGCCCGGCCGGCCGGCATAGCCGCCGCCGCTGCGATAGCCGCCGTCCCAGTTCACGCCATAGCGGCAATCGACCACGCGGCCGGCCGAATCGACCAGCAGCGCATCGTCATAATAACGGATCCAGCTCATGCCCGGCCCCGGCTCGCCAAAACCCCAGCCATTCCAGTCGCTCACGACATAATCGCGGTCGCGATAATGGCGGGGCACCTTCCAGCCGCGCACCGGCCGCTGATAATCGCCGCCGCCATTCCAGCGCGGCGGCGCATGGTGCCACGCACCGGGGGGCGGCCCCATGTCGCCACCCGCATTCGCCCCGCCGGCCACATAGCCGTCACCGGAGGTCGGCGCGCCGCCCTGCCAGCCGCCACCATGCCCCCAGGCGCTGCCGGCCTGCATCGGCACGCCGGCGGTGGCACCGGCGGTCGTACCGGTCACGTCCGCTGCGGACGCAGCCGCCGACGTCAGCGCCAGCAGCGCCGCTCCCGCCAGAATGCCCAATGCTCGCATGTCCCATCCCCTCGTTGCCGGCGCCGGACGGGCGCGCAGACCATGATCGGGGAAAGTCTTAACATCGTCGCCGGTGGCACGGGAAGCACGGAGACTCACGCCGAGTCCCGATCTGGATCAGCCGGCGAGGCGTTCGCCGAGCAGCGCGCACAGCCGCTCGGCGCCGGCCGCATCCTCGGCGGTGAAGCGCGCGACGGTCGGGCTGTCGAGATCGAGCACCGCCACGACCTGGCCGGCGATCACGATCGGCACCACCAGTTCCGACGCCGAGGCGGCATCGCAGGCGATGTGGCCGGGAAAGGCGTGGACGTCCGCCACCAGCTGGGTCGCCCCGGTCGCCGCCGCCGTACCGCAGACGCCCGCGCCCAGCGCGATGCGGATGCAGGCGGCGCGGCCGTGGAACGGCCCGAGCACCAGCTCGCCGTCGATCATCCGGTAGAAGCCCGCCCAGTTGAGGTCCGGGATCAGTTCCCACAGCAGCGAGGCGACATTGGCCATGTTGGCGATCGCATCGCGCTCGCCCGACGTGACGCCGTCCACCGCCGAGTGGAGATCGGCCCAGGCCATGGCGGCATTGGCATCGGCGTCGGGCTTGAAATCGAACATGGCAGGCTCCGCAGGATCGAGCCGGACAGATAGGGCCGGCAAAGACGTTCGGCTATCCCCTGCGCTTATTCCCGGCCCTTATCCTTCGCAGGCGTTGATCGATCGGGGCGCGGCATCGCGCAACTGGTCGACCGTGTAGCGCACCGTGCGGCAACCATGGGCGTCGGCCGTCGTGCTGGGCACCGCATAGCCGCTGAGTTCGCCATCCTGCCAGCGCTGGGTCTGGCCGGTGCGGAGCGCACGGTGAATGGCGTCCTTGACCGCGTTGGAGCCGAGCGGGGCGAAGGTCGCCGCATCCGCCAGCGTCGGCGGCGTCGGGTTTGGCGTTGGCGTTGATGTGGCGGACCCGACGGGGACGGCCGGCGCCAGCTGCGCGGCGGCGTTCGTCACCGCCGTATTGGCGGCCCCCGCTCCGGCTTTGTCCGCATCATGGTGGCATCCGGCCAGCGCCAGCGCGCCCGCCGCGAGCATCCACCCGGCACTCATCCTCATCTGGGTCATCCGATCCCTCTCAATCCATCGATACCCGGCCCCGCCCGGCCTTGACGCCGGAGCGGCTCGACTTGGCGGTGAGGCGACGTTCCTTCGACGCCTTGGTCGGCTTGGTCTTGATCCGCCGCTCGGGCCGCACGAACGCCTTGGCGATCAGCGCCCCCACCCGCTCCCGCGCATCCTCGCGATTGGCCTCGCGGGTCCGGTGGCTGCGCGCGGTGACGAGGATCGAGCCGCCCTCCACCCATTTCGATCCGGCCAGCCCCTTGAGCCGCTGGAACACCGCCGGCGGCAGGCCGAGTGCGTAGATGTCGACCCGCATCTGCACCGCGGTGGCGACCTTGTTGACATTCTGGCCGCCCGGCCCGGTCGCGGCGAGGAAGCGCTCCTCGATCGCGTCCTCGGGGATCACATAGAGGTCAGGCGTCGGCATCGAGCAGGCTCGCCCACGGCGCGAAGCTCGGCGGCAGCGGCGCCTCGGCGGCGATCGCCGGATGGGGATCGCGCGGCAGGCCCAGCCGCACGGCATGAAGCATCATCATCGACGCCCCTTCCTTGCCGCCCTGCCCATAGACCGGATCGCCGAGGATCGGGATGCCGATCCCTTCGGCGGCATGGACGCGCAGCTGGTGGGTGCGCCCGGTCTGCGGCCGGAACTCGACCAGCGCACGGCCGTCCGCCACGCCCAGCACCCGCCAATCGGTGGTCGCCGCCTTGCCCCTGGCGTCGGGCACCATCCGCCAGCCATCGGCCCGCGTCGAATATTTGGACAGCGCCAGCGCGATTCGGCCGCCCTCGTCCGCCGGCACCCCGTCCAGCACGGCCAGATAGGTCTTGTCCGCCAGCCCCGCCTCGAACGCGGCGGCGAAGCGCTTGTGGGCGCGCGGGTTGCGCGCGAGCAGCAGGCAGCCCGAGGTGTCGCGATCGAGACGATGCACCGCCAGCGGCGGCCGCTGGAAACCGAAAAGCAAGGATTCGCGCGCAGTCTCCACACTCGGCGAGCCATCGCGCGGCGTGTCCACCGGCAGGCCCGCCGGCTTGTCGATCACGATCGCCTCGGCGTCGATGAAGAGAATATGGTCTGTCAGCATGTGGCTTCCGTGCCACGCTTGCGTGCCATAGCGCAACGGCTGCCCGGCTCGTCGCGTAAAGGATTCGTTTGATCTTTACGCCCCGTTAACCTTTTTCTTTCATACCCGTAAACGTAACGGAAGGCTGGCGCGGTGACCGCGTGGCCGGGCTGACGGGGATGGACAGACGATGCGCGTGCTCCTGATCGAAGATGATCCTACCACGGCGAAGGCGATCGAGCTGATGCTCGGCGCCGAGGGCTTCAACACCTACACCACCGATCTCGGTGAGGAGGGCTTGGATCTCGGCAAGCTGTATGACTACGACATCATCTGCCTCGATCTCAACCTGCCCGACATGCACGGCTATGACGTGCTCAAGAAGCTCCGCGTCGCCAAGGTGCAGACGCCGGTGCTGATCCTCTCCGGCGTGTCCGAGATGGACAGCAAGGTCCGCGCGCTCGGCTTCGGCGCCGACGACTATGTCGTGAAACCCTTCCACCGCGAAGAGCTGGTCGCCCGCATCCATGCGATCGTCCGCCGCTCCAAGGGCCATTCGCAGTCGGTCATCAAGACCGGCAAGCTCCAGGTCAATCTCGACGCCAAGACGGTCGAGGTCGACAGCAGCCGCGTGCATCTCACCGGCAAGGAATATGCGATGCTGGAGCTGCTCTCGCTTCGCAAGGGCACCACGCTGACTAAGGAGATGTTCCTGAACCATCTCTATGGCGGCATGGACGAACCCGAGCTCAAGATCATCGACGTGTTCATCTGCAAGCTGCGGAAGAAATTGTCGCTCGCCTGCGAAGGCGAGAATTATATCGAGACCGTGTGGGGCCGCGGCTATGTGCTACGCGATCCGCAAGAAATCGGCGCCGCGCAGGTCGCCTGAGGGGCGCCTGGCGGCCCGCCCGAACCGTTTCGTCGCGTGACAGCCCGAAGGGGGCCACCGTGAGATCATCGCGGCGGCCCTTTTCGCGAGCGTTTTTTGGGCTCGCCGCGCAAAAAACATTTTCCTACATGAACCTTTATGGTTATATGATTCGGCTCGCCCCACTGGAGCAGAGCCGATGGACCCGACACCGCTGATCGACGAACTGATCGCCCGCGAGGGCGGCTATGTGACGCACCCGGCCGACAGAGGCGGGCCGACCCGCTACGGCATCACCCAGGCCGTCGCCCGTGCGCACGGCTATGCAGGCGACATGGCCCGGCTGCCGCTCGCCACCGCCAACGCCATCTATCGTGCGGATTACTGGACCAAGCCGGGACTCGACGGCATCGCTGCGCTGGCGCCGAAGGTGGCGGCCGAATTGTTCGATACCGGCGCGAACATGGGCACCGGCACCGCTGCCGGCTTCCTGCGGCGTGCGCTCAATGCGCTCAACCGCAACGGCGCCGACTATCCCGACATCGCCGCCGCCGGCGTGATCGATGCCGCCGCCCTCACCGCGCTCAAGGCCTTCCTGCGTGTGCGCGGGGTTGCCGGAGAAACCATATTGGTGAAGGCGCTCGATGCGCTGCAGGGTGAGCGCTATGTCGCGCTGGCGGAGGCCCGGCCGGCCGACGAAGCGTTTCTCTACGGCTGGCTCGCGAACCGGATCGGCTGATGGCCGATGCCCCCTCTCCTCCGCCCGTGGGCACGCCGCTGGACATCGAGGATCTCTCCGCCGATCCCTTCACCAGCCGCGCCCGCCCGGCCTTCCTCTATGTGATGTACGGGCTGCTGCTCGGCGCCTTCCCGATGGCGGCGATCGCCGCGGCCAGTCCGGACACCGCAGCGGTCTGCACCCGTGCCTTCGCCGCCTATCTGAACGCCATACCCGAGCCGCTCTATGCGCTCTTCGGCACCGGCTATCTCGGCTATACGGTGGTCCGCGAATGGGGCCGCGCCAAGACGCCGCGACCATGACGCACCGCCTTCATCGACGTGAACAGCATGACCCGAAGCGGACGGCAGGCGTCGACTTGCTCGGCCTGTTCGAGATGAAAACCCGTCCGCGGGCGCCCGCGAGACGAAGCATCGTCCGGCCCGGCCCATGCCGTTCACGCGCCCATCATGTCGTAAGGCGGACATCGCCAGGGCTTCTGCCCCGCCTTTTGCACCGCCGTCCCGAGGCGCGGGCGCATCGACATTCCGGGCCGGTCGTCACGATCCGTTCGGGCTGAACGTATCGAAGCACCGTCCTGGCATCTTCTGCCATGCTGGAAGGACGGTCCCCTTCGACGGCCCGCCAGGGCCGGCACTCAGGGCAGGCTTCGACACGCTCCGGGCGAACGGCCAAGATGCGGACAAACCCCGACTATCGATTCATCCCCCTCCGGTCGCCGCAGTTCGATGCATCGCTTCGGGTGCCGGGTCAGGCAAACAGCCTGGCCGCCTCCAGAGCCCTGTCCAGAGCCACCGGGCCGGCGGTGGGATCGGCCTGCGCTTCGGCGCGCACCACCTCGACGTCGGTGATTCCGATGAAGCCGAAGATCGTGCGCAGATAGGGGATGGCAAGGTCCATCGCGGCGGCCGGCCCGGCGCTGTAGACGCCGCCACTGGCCATGAACGCGATGACCTTCTTGCCTGCGGGGAGAAGCCCGATCGGCCCTTCGGCGCCATAGACGAACGTGCGGCGCACCCGCACGACATAATCGGACCACGCCTTCAACGACGACGAGATCATGAAATTGTAGAATGCTACGCCGATCACGACGATGTCGGCCCGTTCCAGTTCGACGATCAATTCTTCCGCCAGCGCGGCGGATTCATCGGCACCTTCGCTCAAACCGAGCTGCACCGGTATCAGTGCCGCGGGGAGATGCGGAATCGGCTGGCTCGCGAGATCGCGAACCGTGATCGTCACATCGCGATGATGGGCCTGAAGCGTGTTCAGATAGGTATCGACGAGCGCGCGGCTCGCCGAATCGGCGCCACGAAGACTGGTTTGGAGAACGAGAACCTGCATGGTGTGTCTGCTTCCAACTTAGGGGGGACGATCCGCCCCGGCTTAGAGAAAAGGCCGCCGGAAAGATGTGCCGATCGGTCCCTCGCGTCATATCCCGAGAGGTTACTCTTGGAAACTTCCTAACCTGGGGTTACGTGTCGTTTCCGGTTACCAACCGGAAACCAGCCGAAGGAGACGGGCCGATGGTACTGAAGCTCAGAAGCAAGGTTCAGGCGCTGCCGGGTTGCCCGATGTCGAAATGCATGGGCTTGCTTGGCGGGCTGTGGACGCCCGAATTGCTCTGGGCTCTCAGCGAAGGCGCGCGCCGCTTCTCCGAGCTTCGCCGGGACTGTCCGTTCATTTCGGCCAAGGTCATCACGAGCAGGTTACGCGACCTCGAGCAGCGTGGCGTATTGACGCGGACTGTGATGCCGACGTCGCCCCCGACGGTCGAATATGAGCTGACCCCGCTGGGACGCGAACTGCTCCCGGCGATCCGCGCGATCGTCGAGGTCGGGTCTCGGCTGCTTCTGCGCGACGTCCCGGCCGGCGCGGCGTAAGCAGGCTTGGGACGGCAGGATCGAGCCGTCCACAATGGACCCGGCATGCCCGACGCCGGCCGACAGGGACGCCGTTAGTCCCCGCCTAAATGCCCTCTCACGCCGTCTTCGCGGCCCGCGCCTTGTCCACCGCCTCCTTCAGCGCATCATAGCCCACCGCGCCGGAGAGCAGCTGGTCGCCCACCACGAAGGTCGGCGTGCCGGACATGTGGAGGCTCTTGCCGGTGGTGAGGTTGGCGTTGATCTCGTTGACGATATCGGCGCTGTCCAGGCCGGCGGTGTCGACGCCCACCGCCTTCGCCGCCGCGTCCATGCGTGCGTCGGAGAGCGGGCCGGTGCCGTTATAGACCGCGTGGTGATAGGCGCCGAACTTGCCGGCCTTGGCCGCGACCAGGCTGATCTGCGCCGCCCTGTCGCTGATCGCGCCGTCCAGCACCGGCAATTCCTTGTAGACGACGCGGAGCTTGGGATCGCTGGCCACCAGCCGATCGACATCCGCCACGCTCTGCCGGCAATAGCCGCAGGCATAATCGAAATATTCGACCAGAGTGACGTCGCCCTTGGGATTGCCGGCGAAGGCGCCCGCGAACGGCGCCTCGATCTGCGCGCGGTTGGCGGCGATCGCCTGGGCGGTCTGCTGGTCCTGCAAGCGGCCCATCGCCTCGGGGATGATCTCGGGATGATCGAGGATATAGCTGCGCACGATCGCGCCGGTCGCCGCCGGATCGGGCGCGCCACCGTGACCGCCATGGCCGCTGCCGCTCATCACCGCGACCGTGGCGATCGCTCCCAGGGCTGCCGCGCCGAGGCCGCCCGCCGCTCGTTTCCAACCGATGCTCATTTCTTCTTGCCGTACCTGCTGTCCATGTTGTTGCGCGAGGTGACTGCGATGTCCTCCGCGCGCAGATAGTCGCGGGTGCCGGTCTTGAGACCGAGCAGCGCGCGTTCGGCGTTGGTGCGGGCGAGTGCGTCCTCGCCGTTCATCGCATAGCGTTCGGCGGCGGCGAGCGCGGCATGGGGCTCGTCGCCGCGCTGGGCATAGACCGCGCCGAGCGCATACCAGGCGAGCGGGTCTTCGCGATCCTTGTCGACCGAGACCTTCAGCACCGTCTCGGCTTCGGCGAAGTTGGCGGGATCGTCGGTGGCGATCAGCGCCTGCCCGAACAGGGCCGAGATCAACGGCGCCTGATGCGATTGCGCGACCGCGATCCGCAACGGCGCCAGCGCCTCCTTGGGATGGCCGTTCTCGAGCAGGATCTGGCCCTTCAACTCGTTGAAATAAGGGTCGAGCGGCGCAGTGCGGAGCAGGGCATCGGCTTCGGCATCGGCCTTGTCCGGATAGGCGGCGCGATGCCACGCATAGGCGCGGGCATAATGCGCGGGCACCGACTGGTCGCTCTCCGGCATCTTGCGCAGGGTCGTGATCGGATCCTGCACATAACCGGCGAGCTTGGCCTTCACGCGCAGGAAACGGGCCTGCTTGGCGGGATCCTGCGGCGCGTTCCACCAAGGCGATTTTTCGAGATCGGCATCCAGCGCCGCCTCGCGATCCGCGGTCATCGGGTGAGTCTGGGCATAAGGATCGATCGTATAGTCGGCCGGCGTGAGGCGATATTCCTCCTGCTTGAGCTTGCCGAAGAAACTGATCATCCCCTTGCCGGAGAGATGCGCGTCGTTGAGATGGCGGACGGCGGAGGCATCGGCGCTGCCCTCGTCGGCGCGGCTGAAGGCGAGCACATGGCTCTGCGCGATCGTCGAGCCGGCCCCGAATGCGGCGAGGCCGGCGCCGGGCGCACCCGCCGCCGCCGCCGCGATCCCGGCGAGGAGCGACAGCAGCAGGATGCGCCCGGCCGGGCGCGTGCCCTGATTCTGGAGCGGAACGTGGCCGCCCTCGATATGGCCGAGCTCGTGGGCGATCACGCCTTCCACCTCATTGGCGTTGTCGGCGGCGAGGATCAGGCCGGAATTGATGTAGATCGTCTGCCCGCCCGCCACGAAGGCGTTGATCTCGGGATCGGCGATCACCACGACCTGGAGGGCGCCCGGCGCCAGCCCGGCGGACTTCGCCATCGGCGCGGCGATATCGGCGAGAAACGCCTCGGTCTCGGTATCGCGCAGGATCTGGGGGTCGCTGTCCTGCGCCAGCACCGGCCGGCCGGCGACGAGCAGGCTCAGCAGCAGCAATGTGAGGAAGCGGCCGATGGCGGCGAAGTGCCGCCTCATGCCGCGCTGGCCGCCCCGGCTATGACGGGCGGTTCCCATGGGGATGCGATCGGGCAAGGGTCAGGTCCGGTAACAGAGGGCCATGCCGCTCCCTCGGCGCTGCCCGCTGAACCCGCCATGAAGGCGAGCCCGGCGGGCAGATACCGAGGAAGCGGCACGAACCGTCACATCCGGAGGCTCAGGCGCCGAAGGTGCGCTGCCACCAGCCGCGACGGGGCGAACCGTCCGACTCTTCGCCGGTCTCTTCCTCGCCGGCCGGCTCCGCGGCCGGCTCGGCTGCGGCGTCGATCGGGGCCGTCACCGGCGCCTCGGCCTCGGCCTCGACAGCCGGGGTCGCCTTCTTGCGGGTGCGGCGCGCCTTCGGCTTCGGCGCATCCTCGGCGGCCGGTGCGGCCTCCTCGACGGCGACCACGGGCTCCGCGGCCTCGGCGACGGGCGCCGCCTCGACCTTCTTGCGCGAGCGGCGCGCCTTCGGCTTCGGCGCCACCGGCTCCTCGGCGGCAGGCTCTGCCACGGGCGCTTCCGCCACCACGGCTTCCGTCACCGGTGCCGCCTCGACCGCCGCATCGGACGCGCGGGCGCGCGGGCGACGGCGGGTCTTGGGCTTGGCGACCGGTTCGATCGCTTCGGGCGCGGCTTCGACCGGCTCGGCCACGGCCGGCTGCTCGGACACGGCTTCGGCGACATCCGCGACATCGGTCGTGCTCGGGCCGACATCGCCGGCATCGACGACCAGCGCCTCGCCACTCTCACGACGACGACCACCGCGACGACCGCGACGGCGACGGCGACGGGTGCCCTCGCTCTCGGCGCCGTTCTCACGGCCGCCCTCGTCATGCTCGTCCTGTTCGCCCGGCTCGGACGTGTCGGCGGCCCCGACCGGCTCGGCGCCCTCTTCCTCGGCGGCTTCGCCCTCGGTCGCTTCACCGGCCTCGCCCTCGGGCTGGCCATCCTCGCGGCGACCGCCACGGCGGCGGCGACGACGACGACGGCCGCGGCCTTCACCCTCGCCACGCTCTTCGCGGGGGGCGCGCTCGGAACGCTCTTCGCGATCCTCCTGCTCCTCCTCGGCGGCGATCTCCTCGTCCTCCTCGTCCTCGATCTCGTCGATGAGGTCGTCGTCGGGATCGGGCTCGGGCATCGGCGCGAGCTTGGGCATCTGCGTCGGCGGCGGGCCGGAGATGTCCACGGTCATCCGCGCGCCCTCGTCATGATGATCGGGCATCACCTCGATCTGGACGCCGTAGCGATCCTCGATCTCGCTGATCTCGGCGCGCTTGCGGTTGAGCACGTAGATGGTCGCCTCGCGGCTGGCACGCAGCGTGAGATAGGTGCCCTTGCCGCGCGCGGCGGCTTCCTCGAGCAGGCGCAGCGCCGACAGGCCGGCCGACGAGGCGGTGCGGACGAAGCCGGTGCCTTCGCAATGCGGGCAGACGCGGGTGGAGGCTTCGAGCACGCCGGTGCGCAGGCGCTGGCGGCTCATCTCCATCAGGCCGAAGGACGAGATTCGGCCGACCTGGATGCGGGCGCGATCATTCTTCAGCGCCTCCTTCATCGCCTTCTCGACCTTACGGACGTTGGAGTTGTTCTCCATGTCGATGAAGTCGATGACGACGAGGCCGGCCATGTCGCGCAGGCGCAGCTGGCGGGCGATCTCGTGCGCCGCTTCCAGATTGGTCGCGGTCGCGGTCTGCTCGATATTATGCTCGCGGGTGGAACGGCCCGAGTTGATGTCGATCGAGACCAAGGCCTCGGTCGGGTTGATCACCAGATAGCCGCCCGACTTCAGCTGGACGACCGGCTGGTACATCGCGGTGAGCTGATCCTCGACCCCGAAGCGCTGGAACAGCGGCACCGGATCGACATAGGGCCGCACCTTCTTGGCGTGGCTCGGCATCAGCAGCTTCATATATTCGCGGCTGGTGCGGTAGCCCGCCTCGCCCTCGACGATCACCTCGTCGATCTCGCGCGAATAGATGTCGCGGATGGCGCGCTTGATGAGGTTCGAATCCTCGTAGATCAGCGCCGGCGCATCGGATTGCAGCGTGTTGTCGCGAATCCCGTCCCACAGCCGGGCGAGATAATCGAAGTCGCGCTTGATCTCGACCTTGGTGCGGCTGAGGCCGGCGGTCCGCACGATGCAGCCCATCGTGCGCGGCAGCTTCATCTCCGCCATGATCGACTTCAGCCGCTTGCGATCGGCGACGTTGCTGATCTTGCGCGAGATGCCGCCGCCATGCGAGGTGTTGGGCATCAGCACGCAATAGCGACCGGCGAGCGACAAATAGGTGGTCAGCGCCGCCCCCTTGTTGCCGCGCTCCTCCTTGACGACCTGCACCAGCAGCACCTGGCGGCGGCGGATGACGTCCTGGATCTTGTAGCGGCGGCGCAGATTCTGGCGACGCTTGCGCAGCGCCTCGACATGATCGCCATCGCCGCCGCGGCCGGCCGACTTGGCGGCCTTGGGCGCATCGCCCTCTTCGCCGTCGTCATGCGCATGATCTTCCGCCGCATCGAAATGCTCGGGGCCGCCATCGGTGTCGAGGCGCTCGATCGAGGCTTCGTCGATGTCATGCGCGGAGGCTTCGTAATCGCCATCCTCATGATCGTCGTCGTCGAAATGATCATCGTCCTCGGCGGCGAGCGCCTCGGCGTCTTCCTGCTCCTCGCGCAGCAGCGCGTCGCGATCCTCCTTGGGAATCTGGTAGTAATCCGGGTGGATTTCCGAGAAGGCCAGGAAGCCGTGGCGATTGCCGCCGAACTCGATGAAGGCGGCCTGGAGCGAAGGCTCCACGCGCGTCACCTTCGCGAGGTAGATATTGCCCTTGAGCTGCTTGCGTTCGGCGGATTCGAAATCGAACTCTTCGATCCGATTACCTTGTGCGACTGCGACCCGCGTCTCTTCCGGGTGGCGCGCGTCGATCAGCATGCGCGTTGTCATCAATCATTCTCCGGGCGCGCCGGCCGCCGTCCTTGGGCGGGTGCGGATGCGCCGATATTGCCATGTGGAAAAGCGATCCTGCCAGCGCCTGGCGCCTGGGGACCGCATGAAAAAAAACAGAATATGGTGCAGCCGTCGCCATCGCATGCCGGGCTCTCGGGGCCGGGCGCTCGTTCCACGCAGCCGCATCGCCTGTCGAGCGATCGGAGCGGGAAAGGAAATGCGACATGAGCGACGTCAACCTAAGTCACCGGCCGCCCAAAGCGGCGCCGGCCTCGGGGCGGCACGCGCGATCATCCTGTCCAGGATAGGCCGCTCGACGGCACCCATCGACCGTGCTAGCACCTGTGCGAAGGCGCGGCAAGCCGCCCCCCGCACGCCTCCGGCACGCCTTCCTGAGACATCAAGGGGATGGCGGCGGCTCCGGAGAGAAGGCCGCAAGCCGCCGACGGCGGCGCACCGGGCTCGGCCGGTCGTCCAGATCACATGGCAGGAGCACGGGAGTGCGTCGAATTCGACGCCGCACTTATCCGAAAGTCGATGGACCACCATTCGGCCGTCCCGTGCTCCTGCGAAAGCAGGAGCCCAGAGCCGCAAATGTTGCAGCTCTTCACCTGGGCTCCTGCCTACGCACGAGCATGGGAGGAATGTAAGAGGATCGTGTCGCCTTGAGCCGTCATGCTGAACGTGTTTCGGCAACCCGCCACGCCTCGACCAGCGCCCGCGCCTTCTCAGCCACCGTCGCGGCGCTGTCGCCCGGCTTGTAGACCGCGCCGCCGACGCCGATGCCCTCGGCGCCCGCCGCCACCCATTCGGCGAAATTGGCGGCACCGGTGCCGCCGACCGCCCATGTCTTCGTGCCGGCCGGCAGCACTTCGCGGATCGCCTTGAGATAGCCGGTGCCAAACCCCGTCGCCGGGAACAGCTTGAGCCGCGTCGCCCCCGCCTTCACCGCCGCGAACGCCTCGCTCGGCGTCGCGAAGCCGGGCATCGGCTCCAGCCCGAGCGCCACGGCGCGCGCGATCACCGCGATATCGGTGTTGGGCGTGACGATCAGCCGCCCGCCGACGCCGGCGACGGCCTCGATCGCGTCGACGTCGAGCACGGTGCCGGCGCCGCACAAGGCGCGATCGCCACAGGCTTCCACCAGCCGGCGGATGCCCTCGATCGGATCGGGCGAGTTCAGCGGCACCTCGATCAGCCGGATGCCCGCCTCGATCAGCGCCTCGCCGATCGCGACCACCTCATCGGGCTTCACGCCGCGCAGGATCGCGACGATCGGCGGGGCGCCTTCGGCCAGGATATCGTCCACGCGCATCATGCTTCTCCCGATCCTGCTTCTGTCGATGTGAGGTGGGCGGCCAGCCGCCGCAACCCCGCGATCACGCAGGCATCGCCATCCAGCCGCACCGTGGCGAGGCCATGGGCGGCGGCCGCCTGCGCATAGATATCCGACAGCGCCGGGTCGCCGATCAGCGTGATCTTGTCCGGCGCATCGCCGGCCAGCGCCAGCGCCTCGGCGAATTCGCCGCCGATCAGCAGGCCGGACATCAGCCCCATCGCCCAGCCATGGCTGCGCCCCTCGATCAGCTGGGCGGCGCGCGCCTCGAACAGGCTGGCCAGCAGGCCGGTGCCGGCCCTCGCGAGACCGTCGACAAAGCCCTCGTCGCGCCCGGCGACATCGGCGCCGGCACGGCCGAGCGTCGAATGATCGCGCAGCAGGGCGAACATCTCGCCGGTCATGAAGGTGTGGAAGCGGGCGACGCGGCCGTCGATCAGCTCGACCCATTTGCTGTGGGTGCCCGGCAGCACCAGCAGGTGCCGCCCTTGCGCCAGCGCCGGATCGAGCGCGACGGCGCCGAAGATCTGGGTCTCCTCGCCGCGCATCACATCGGCGCGGCCGGCGAAGTTGGCGCCGCTGAGGCCCGGCGCGATGGTGACGCGGATGCCGTCGATCTCCACGCTTTGGGTTGCGCCGGCCCATGCCGCCGGATCGGCCGGGCATGAGGCATAAGGCGCCTCGACCACGCCGTTGCGCGACCCCGCCATGCCGCAGAGCAGCACGCCCCCGCCCCGCGCCGCCGCCTGCCACGGCGCGATCGTCGCGGCGAAGGTGGCGGCCGGCGAGCTGGTGATCTGGCCGATGCCGGGGCCGACGAGACGATCGACCACCGCGCCGCCTTCCAGCCGGAACAGCCGCAGCCGAGTCGTCCCCCAGTCGCCGAGGATCGTCACAGCCGCGCCTCGGGCAGCACCACGCCGGGCACATCGACGCGGAAGCTGAACAGGCCGCCGGCCAGCGGCTGCGCCGCCAGCTGCGCGTCATCGAGCCCCTGGCGCGCGGTGGTGGCATAGACAGTCTTCAGATCCGGCCCGCCGAATGCCAGCTTGGTGACGTTGGCGACCGGAAACTCGACGGTCTGTACCAACGCCCCGTCCGGCGCATAGCGACGCACCGACCAGCCGCCCCACAGGCCCGCCCAGACATGATCCTCGGCATCGATGATGATGCCGTCCGGATTGCCGTCCTTGGGGTCGATCCGGGCGAAGACGGTGCCGTCGCGAAGCAGCGGCGCCTCGGCAATGTCGAAGCGCCAGATCACTCCGCCGATCGTATCGACATGATAGAGCCAGCGCCCGTCGCCGCTCACCGCCGGCCCGTTGGTAATGCAGCATTCGCCGCCGGCGACATGGATCGCGCCGGCATCATGGACATGGAGCGCGCCGCTTTCCGCATTCTCGTCATTGTCCATCGATCCGAACCAGATGCGCCCCTTGGGATCGACGGTGGCATCGTTGAAGCGGTTGGCAGCGGGCATGGCGACACCACCGATCCGGCCGGTCACTTTCTCGCCGTCGAAACGGAACAGGTCATGGCCGTTGCCCAGCACATAGCCGCCATCGTCCGCCGGCAACACAAAGCAGGGCATGCCGCCCACCTCGATCGTGCCACGATCGCCGGTCGCCGGATCTAGGCGATGGACGCGGCCCTGCTTGATATCCACGAACCACAGCACGCCCCGGCGTGCATCCCACATGGGGCCTTCGCCCAGCGTTGCGGCGAGCGGCCAGATGCACTGCATGTCGATCTCTCCTCGATCGGGCTGGGGAAGGCGGGCTTGAGAGTTGGGTTTGCGCGTGGAATAATCATATAAATCGACGGCGCAAGCACCAAGCCGGGCCTATCCCCGATGGCCATGCGCGACATCCATGGATGCACGGAGGGTGACGCGCCACCCCGCTTCGCGCTAGAGGCGCCCGCGACGATGGCAGCCCTCGACATCTTCCTCGCCGCCGCGCTGGAGCGGATCGACGCACGGCATGAGCGCCGACACCTCGCCGCGGCGGCGCTGGCACCGCGTGGCCGCCTGCAACGCGACGGCGCGACGTTGATCGATTTCTCCAGCAACGACTATCTCGGCCTCGCCCAGCACCCGCTGCTGATCGAGCGGGCCGGCGCATGGGCGGCACAGCATGGCGCCGGTGCGGGCGCATCGCGGCTGGTGACGGGCACGCACGCCGCCCACCTCGCCGTCGAGGCGAAGATCGCGGCCTTCAAGGGCACCGAGGCGGCCTTGCTGTTCCCCTCGGGCTGGCATTGCAACGCCGCGGTGCTCGCCGCCCTGCTCAAGGCCGCACCGGGCATCCATCTGTTCACCGATCGGCTGATCCATGCCAGCCTCCACGCCGGTGCCGCCGGCCATCGCCAGCTCCGCTTCCGCCACAACGACCTCGACCATCTGGCCGAACTGCTCGACGGCGCCACGGGGGACGCCCCGAAGTTGATCGCCACCGAAAGCGTGTTCAGCATGGACGGCGATCGGGCGGACATCGCGGCGCTGGTCGCGCTCGCCCGCGCGCACGATGCCTTCCTCTATGTGGACGAGGCCCATGCCACCGGCGTGCTCGGGCCGCAGGGGCGCGGCCTGTCGGCGGCGCATCCGGGCGCCAACCTGGTGATGGGCACCTTCAGCAAGGCGATGGGCGGCTTCGGCGCCTATGTCGCCGGATCGCGGCGGCTGATCGACTATCTGGTCAATGCCTGCGGGGGCTTCATCTTCTCGACCGCGCCGCCGCCGGCGATGCTCGGCGCGATCGACGCCGCGCTCGATCTGGTGCCCGGCATGGATGCGGAGCGCGCACGGCTCGCCGATCATGGCGCGCATCTGCGCGGCCGGCTGGCGGATGCCGGGATCGACACCGCGGACAGCTCGACCCAGATCGTACCCGCCATCGTCGGCGCGGCGGAGGATGCGCTGGCGCTGGCTGCGGCGCTGGCCGGCGACGGACTGCTCGCCGCCGCGATCCGCCCGCCGACGGTGCCGCCCGGCACCAGCCGCCTGCGCCTCGCACTGCGCGCGACCCATGCGCGCGCGGATATAGACCGCCTCGCCGATGCGATCATCGCGCGGATGATGCGATGACGCCGAGGCTGGTCATGCTGCACGGCTGGGGCCTCGATGCTGCACTGTGGGACGGCGTGCGCGCGGCGCTGCCGGACTATGAGACATGGGCGGTGGATCGCGGCTATTTCGGTGCGCCGGCGGATCGGCCGCCGGATGGTCCGTTCGTCGCCGTCGGCCATTCGCTCGGCGCGCTGATGATGGCGGACCTGCCCGCTGCGATCGGTCATATCGCGATCAACGGCTTTGATCGCTTCGCCGGAGACGACGCGGTGCCGCCCCGCGTGGTGGAACGGATGCGCCGCCGCTTCGCCGAGCATCCTGCCGCGGTGCTGGCCGATTTCCGCCTCCGCATCGGCGCCGATGCTGCGCCGCAAAGCATCGATGCTGCAAGGCTCGCCACCGATCTCCAGATCCTCGCCGAGGCCGATCGCCGCGCAGCATCGAGGCCCCGCACGCTGGTCCTGCATGGCGGGATGGATCCGCTGCTGCCCGCCGCGATGCGCGAGACGGTGTTCGCCGGCGCGCCGCGCGACACAGTGGCGGACGGCGGCCATCTGCTGCCGCTGACCCATCCCACCTGGTGCGCCGATCGCATCCGGGCGTTCGTGGCGTGAGCGTCGCCGCCTCCTTCGGCCGGGCGGCCGACTATGACGCGCACGCCGCCGTGCAGCGGCTGGTGGTCGATCGCCTCGCCGATCGCATCGCCGCCCTGCCGCTACCGCCGCAGCCCCGCATCCTCGAAATCGGGTGCGGCACCGGCCTGCTCGGCGTGGCGCTGGCCGATCGGTTGCCCGATGCCCGCTGGCTGATGACCGACCTCTCCCCCGCCATGCTCGACCGCGCCCGGCAGCGCTTCGCCGGGCGCGAGACGATCGACTTCGCAGTGATGGACGGCGAACGCCCCGACGTCTCAGGGCCGTTCGACCTGATCTGCTCCAGCCTCGCCTTCCAGTGGTTCGCCGATCTGCCGGCAGCGATCGACCGGCTGCGCGGGCTGCTCGCCCCGCACGGCGTCCTCGCCTTCACCACGCTGGCCGAGGGCAGCTTCCGCGAATGGCGCGATGCCCATGGCGATCGGCCGGCGGGAACGCGCGACTACCCTTCTGCCGAGGCGCTGGCCGCGCCGGGGCTCACGATCGCGATGGAGACGATCCCGATGGCCCATCGCGATGCCCGCGACTTTCTCCGCGCGGTGAAAGGGATCGGCGCCGGCGTGCCCCGCCCCGGCCACCGCCCGCTCGGCCCGCGCGACCTGCGCGCGGTCATGCGCCGTTTCGAGGCCATGGGGAGCGTGGCGAGCTACGTCGTCGCCACCGGCCTCGCCGGCCCCCTTTCTACCCGGAGCATTTCCGCATGAGCCGCCCCGCATGAGCCGTATCGTCGTCACCGGCACCGACACCGGCATCGGCAAGACCGTGTTCGCCGCCGCCCTCACCCGCGCGCTCGGCGCGACCTACTGGAAGCCGATCCAGTCCGGCCTGCTCGACGGCGCCGATGGCGAGACGGTCGCGACATTGGGCGTCACCCGCATCCTGCCCGAAGCCTATCGGCTGACCGAGCCGCTCTCCCCCCACCGCGCCGCCGAGCTGGACGGCGTGGCGATCGATCCGGCGCGGCTCGTGCCGCCTGCCGACGATCCACTGATCATCGAGGGCGCCGGCGGCGTGCTGGTGCCGGTGACGCGCACCCTGCTCTATGCCGATCTGTTCGCGCGCTGGGCGCTGCCGGTGGTGCTGGTGGCGCGCACCGGGCTCGGCACGATCAACCACAGCCTGCTCTCGATCGAGGCGCTGCGCGCCCGCGCCGTGCCGATCCTCGGCGTCGCCTTCGTCGGCGAGGCGAACGAGGACAACGAAGCGACGATCTGCGCGATCGCCGGGGTGAAGCGGCTCGGGCGGCTGCCGATACTCGATCCGCTCGATGCCGACCGCCTCGCCGCTGCCTTTGCCGCGCATTTCCGGTTGGAGGATTTCCGATGACCTCGCCGGTCTGGCATCCCTTCACCCAGCATGGGCTGAACGAGCCGATCCCGCTGGTCGAGCGCGCCGAGGGCGCCGCGCTCTACACCAGCGACGGGCGGCGGATCATCGATGCGATCTCGTCCTGGTGGGTGACGACGCATGGCCACCGCCATCCGCGCATCGTCGCCGCGATCCGCGATCAGGCCGAGAGGCTCGATCAGATCATCTTCGCGGGCTGGACCCATGAGCCCGCCGAGGCGCTCGCGCGCGGCCTGACCGAAATCATGCCCGCGCCGCTGCAGCATGTCTTCTATTCGGATTCGGGTTCCACCTCGGTCGAGGTCGCGCTCAAGATGGCGTTGGGTTACTGGCTCAACCGGGGCGAGCCGCGCCACCGCATCCTGACGCTGGAGCATGGCTATCATGGTGACACGATCGGCGGCATGTCAGTCGGTGCGCGCGGGGTCTACAACCAGGCCTATACGCCGCTGCTGTTCGACGTCGGCACCCTGCCCTTTCCGACCGGCGATGGCCGGGCGACGCTCGACGCGCTGGAGGCGGCGTGCCGCGACAGGCCGGCCGCGCTGATCGTCGAGCCGCTGGTGCTGGGCGCCGGCGGGATGCTGTTCTACTCCGCCGCCGTGCTGGCGGAGATGCGCGCGATCTGCGGCCGCCATGGCGTGCTGTTCATCGCCGACGAGGTGATGACCGGCTGGGGCCGCACCGGCACGCTGCTGGCGTGCGAGCAGGCCGATGTGGTGCCGGATATCCTCTGCCTCTCCAAGGGGCTGACCGGCGGCGCGATCCCGCTGGCGGTGACGATGGCGACCGCCGAGATCTTCGACGCGCATCTCTCGACCGACAAGGCGAAGATGTTCTTCCACTCGTCCAGCTACACCGCCAATCCGATCGCCTGCGCGGCAGCCCTCGCCAATCTGGCGGTGTGGCGCGAGGAGCCGGTGCGACACCGCATCGCCACCCTCGCCGCCCGGCAGGCGGAGCGGATCTTCGCGCTGGAGGGCGTCCGCAACCCCCGCCTGCTGGGCACCATCGCGGCGTGCGAGATCGGCGGCGGCGAAGGCTATCTCGCCGGCATCGGCCCGGCGCTGGCGGCGCATTTCCGCGATCGCGACCTGCTGGTCCGCCCGATGGGCAATAATGTCTACGTCATGCCGCCTTACTGCATCGACGAGGCCGATCTCGATCGGATCTACGATGCCATTGCGGAGGCCGCGCGGCGCTTCGCGTAATCCCCCTCGTCGCGTGAAATCATGCACCGGCCCGCTCCGGGGAGGGGGATGAGCGGGCCGGTGCCGCACCCGGCGGCGGCATGGCCGCTCCGCCGGATGATCTCGGGGCGCATCAAGCGCTGGATCAGAACCGTTCGTGCCGAGCGAAGTCGAGGTAGGCGCTTCACAGGCTGCGCCTGCATCCTGTCCCTCGATGTCGCTCGGGACGAACGGTTCTCGTGAAATGCTCGATACCCTCTTAATCCGCCGCGTGGACCACCTTGCTCGGCGCCGGGCGACGGCACATCCAGACCACGGGGATCATCACCACCGCCATCCAGCCGCAGATCCAGAACAGTTCGATCGAGCTCAGCAGATAGGCCTGATCGATCACCTGCCGCATCACCGATCCTGCCGCCTGCAACGGGCTCATGCCCGCCGCCTGCAACTGCTGGGTCGCCTGCTGGTAGATTGGCGAGAAGTCGTTCGCGCCCTCCACCAGCCGGGTCTGGTGCAGCGCCTCGCGGCGATCCCAGTAAGTCGTGATGATCGACGCCGCGAAACTGCCCGCGGTGATGCGCGCGAAGTTCGAGATGCCGCTGGCCGACGGCAGGCGCTGCGGCGCGATGCCGTCGAACGTGATGTTGAGCAAGGGCACGAAGAAGGTGCTCATCGCCACGCCCTGCAACAGCAGCGGGAAGGTCAGCGTCCAGAAACTCGCATCGGGCGTGTAATGCGACCGCATGAAGAAGGAGCCGGCGTAGGAGATGAACGCCGCCGTCGCCAGCCAGCGCGCATCGACGCCCGCCATCCTGCCGATGAACGGCGTCATCGCCACCGCCACCATGCCGGACGGCGCCGCGACGAGCCCGGCCCATGTCGCCGTATAGCCCATATATTCCTGGAGCCACAAAGGCAGCAGCAGGTTGTTGGCGAACAGCAACGCATAGCCTAGGCACAAGGCGAGCACGCCGAAGCTGAAGTTGCGCTCCTTGAACAGCGTCAGATCGACGGCCGGCTGCTTGTCGGTCAGCTCCCAGATCATCCATGCCACGAAGCCCACGACCGCGAAGATCGTCAGCACCACGATCATCGGATTGTTGAACCAATCGCGATCCTTGCCGAGGTCCAGCATGGTCTGCAGGCTGAACACCCAGAAGGCGAGCAGGATCAGGCCGACGGTATCGATCGGCATCTTGCGGGTCGGCGTCTCGCGGGTCTTGAGCGAGCGCCAGCTGATCGCCGCGGCGATCAGGCCCACCGGCACGTTGATCAGGAAGATCCAGCCCCAGTGGTAATTGTCCGAGATATAGCCGCCCAGCACCGGGCCGAGCACCGGCGCGGTGAGCGTGGTCATCGACCAGATCGACAGCGCGGTGCCGCGCTTGTGTGCCGGAAAGATCGAGATCAGCAGCGCCTGGCTGCCGGGAATCATCGGCCCCGAACAGGCGCCCTGCAGCAGGCGGAAGATGATCAGCGACGGCAGGCTCCAGGCGATCCCGCACAGCAGCGAGGTGAGGGTGAACGCCAGCACCGAGACGCAGAAGGTGCGGACCACGCCGAAGCGGGCCATCAGCCAGCCGGTCAGCGGCACCGTCACGCCGTTGGCGCAGGCGAAGCTGGTGATCACCCAAGTGCCGTTGTCGGTCGATACGCCGAGATTGCCGGCGATCGTGGGCAGCGAGACGTTGGCGATGGTGCCGTCCAGCACCTGCATGAAGGTGCCGAGCGCCAGCGCCAGCGCGGTGATGGCGAGCGCGATCCCGGCGAGCGGGGCAGGCACCGCCGGTGCGGCCGCCCCCCCGCCCGCCCGAGGCCCGCTCACCGGCCGCGTCCCATGTTCTCGGCGATGATCTGGCGGATCCGGGCCTCGACCTGCGGGCCGCCGTCGATGCTCTGCTGGACGCCGCCGGCAGGCGCCGTGGCGCTCGCCACCATCGGGCCGCTCCGCACCGAGGTATCGACCGTCGCGTCCACCGAGAGGCCGACGCGCAGCGGATTGCGGCGCAGCTCGTTGGGATCGAGCGCGATGCGCACCGGGACGCGCTGGACGATCTTGATCCAGTTGCCCGATGCGTTCTGCGGCGGCAGCAGCGAGAAGGCGTTACCCGAGCCGGCGCCGAGGCCGAGCAGCTTGCCGTGGAAGGTCACCGCCTTGCCATAGACGTCGGCGCGGATCGTGGCCGGCTGGCCGACCCGCAGATGCTGGAGCTGGGTCTCGCGGAAGTTGGCCTCGACCCACAGGCTGTCGAGCGGCACCACCGCCATCAGCGGCGTACCGGGGGCGACGCGCTGGCCGAGCTGGACGGTGCGCTGGGCGACGACGCCGCTCACCGGCGCGCTGATGTGCATGTAGGCGAGGCTGATCGCGGCGCGCCGCACATTGGCGATCGCGGCGAGCACCGCCGGGTTGTCGGACACGCTGGTGCCCTGCACCACGCTCGATGCCTGCGCGCGCTTGGCCTGCGCGAGGTTCAGCGACGCCCGCGCGGTGGTCAGCGCGTCGGCGGCATGGCTCACTTCCTCGCCCGAGACCGCGCCGTCCTTGGCGGCGGCCTGGCGGCGGGTGAAATCATTCTGCGCGCGCTGGACGTCGGCCTGCGCGGTCGCGATTTCCGCCTGCGCCTCGTCGACCGACGAGTTGTTGGAGCGGAACATCCGCACCGCCCGGCCGAGATCGGCCTCGGCCGAGGCGAGCTGGACCTGCTCCGTCGCCGGATCGAGGTCGATCAGCGGATCGCCTGCCTTCACCGCCTGGGTGTTGTCGGCATGGAGCGCGAGCACGGTGCCGCCTTCGCGCGCGGTGATCGCGACGACGTTGCCGCCGACATAGGAGTCGTCGGTTTCCTCGCTCGGCGGCGCGAGCAGCAGCATGACGCCATAGACGATCGCTGCGACCAGCAGAACGAGCCCGAGGATCAGGAAGCCGGTGCGGCGCGCCCGGTTTTTCGGCGGCGCCGGCGGCGGCGGCGGCACGTCGGGCCGGGCCATCGCGGCGGTCTGCGCTGCGGTCGGGGTGGCGTCGTTTGTGGCCATGCTGTCCTCCCTGTCGAGGGGCGAGTTGTTATCGGTCATGACTTGGTGTCCGGAACGGGAGCCGCGGCGAGCGGCCTGGTGGGATCGAAGCCGCCGCCCAAAGCGGCGATCAGCTGGACGCGGCGGGTCAGCGCGTCGGCCTGCAGACCGACGAGATCCTGCTCGGCCTGGAGCAGGCGGAAGCCCGAATCGATCGAGTCGAGCTGCGAGCCAAGCCCGGTGCGGACGCGCACCTGATCGAGCCGCACGGTATCGCGCAGGCCCTGCACGACGCGGCCCTGTTCGGCGAGCGCTTCGTCGGACGCGCGCACGTTGGTGATCGCATCCGATGCCTCGCGCACCGCGCCCAGCACATCATTGTCGTAGTCGGCGACCGCACCGTCGAGATCGGCGGTGGCGGTGCGATATTGCGCACGCAGCTTGCCGCCCTCGAAGATCGGCAGGCTAAGCGCGGGGCCGGCGCTGTAGGAGAAGGCGCCGCCGGTGAAGAAGCCGCCCAACCCGATCGAGGTCAGCCCGGCCAGCGCCGAAATGCTGACATCGGGCAGGAACGACGCCCGCGCGACCTTGCGGCCCTGCACGGCGGCATCGATCCGCGCCTGCCCGGCGAGCAGATCCGGCCGGCGGCCGAGCAGATCGGCGGGCAGCAGCTGCGGCACCGCCGGCGCATGATCGAGCACGAGCGTCGGCGTCGCGACCTGCGGATAGAAATCCGCCCCGCGCCCGACCAGCGCGGCGATGGCGTGGATCAGCACGTCGCGCTGCTGCACCGCCTGGGTGCGCGCCTGCTGCGCCTGGGCGAGCAGGGTCTCGGCCTGCTGGGTGTCGAACTGGCTGCCGAGCTGGTTCTTGACCCGCGAACGGGCGAAGCCGAGCGCGCGCTGACGGGTCTGGACGAAGCCGTCGGCGACCTGAATCAGCCGCTCGGCCCGCGCCATGCCGACATAGGTCTGCGCGATCGACACCGCGATGGCGAGCCGTGCCGCCGCCGCATCGAGCCGCACCGCCTCGGCCGAGGCCGCCGCCTGCCGCACTGCCGAATGCTGGCGCCCGAACAGATCGAGATCCCAGCCGAGCGTGGCGTCCGCGATCGCGATGTTCACGTCGCTGCCGCCGATCGGCGCCGGCAGGAACTGGTCCCCGATCCGCCCGCGATTGAGCTGCGCGCCACCCTTGATCTGGGGCAGCAGCCCGGCATGTTCGGCCTCGATCTGCGCCTGCGCCGCACGGACGCGGGCCAGAGCCCCGGCGAGCGACGGATTGCCCGCCAGCCCGGTTTCGATCAGCCGATCGAGCTGGGGATCGCCGAACGCGCTCCACCAATCGGCCCCGATCGTGGCAGTCTGGCTGCTCAACCCGATGGTGCCATCCTGCACCTGCGCCACCTGCGGCCCCTCCTTGGGGACCGCCGCGCAACCGGCCAGCAGCATCGCCGCCAGGGCCGGATAGGCGATCACGCGCTTCATTCCCCCGCGCTTCATTCCGTTGCCTCCTTGTAAGCGTCCGCACCGACCACGCGCTCTGCGGCGGCCAGAACACGAACGAGACTTGCGATGACGAAATCGATCTCGGACTGATCGAAATCCGCCAATACCTCATTCCATGCGTCAACGACGTGATGCTGGAGCGCGCCGACCGCCTCTGCGCCGGCCGGCGTGAGCGCGAGATGCACCACCCGCCGATCCGCGCCGCCGCGATCGCGGACGAGCAGCCCATGCCCCTCCAGCACATCGATCATCCGCGTGGTGGCGCCCGTCGTGATGGCCAGCTCCCGTGCCAGCTCGCCGGCCGTCGTCGCCTTGCCCTCGCGCACGATCTTGAGCGCGATCCATTGCATGAAGCTGATAGCGAGCGCATCGAAACGCGACTCGATATAGCCGGACATCAGCTTGTCGATCCGCCGGAAGAGCCTGCCGGGCGACCGATTTGCCGAGCAATCGTCGAGAGTGAGAACCGCCATTGAGCGCTGCCCCAGAAATATCTGCCCGCGCAGATAGTATCGTTGCAGATATTGTCAAACGACATTGTTGTGCCATGCATCATTTCTCCGGATCGCCATGCGGGGATGTGACAGGTCCGTATCGATCGGCTATCGTGGCGATCCGTTGCGGACCACGGATATCGGCGCGTTCGGAACGGCCATGACAGAATCCTCCGGGAGATACCGATGCTTTACGGCCTTGCGTTCGCCATCGGCATCGTCGCCGGATTGAGGACGATGATGGCGCCCGCCGCCATCGCCTGGGCGGCGCGACTCCACTGGCTGACCCTGGACGGAAGCTGGCTCGCCTTCCTGGGCTATCGCTGGACGGCGCCGATCCTCACACTGCTCGCGCTCGGCGAGATCGTCAGCGACAAACTGCCCAAGACGCCGAGCCGCAAGCCCCCTCCGCAATTCGGCGCGCGTATCGTCAGCGGCGGGCTGTGCGGCGGCGCGGTGGGTGTGCAGGCGGGGATCTGGTGGCTGGGCCTGCTGCTCGGCATCGTCGGCGCCGTGGTCGGCACGCTGGGCGGATCGGCGGCGCGCGCGAATCTCGCCCGTGCCTTCGTCAAGGATCTGCCGGCGGCGCTGGTCGAGGATGCCGTCGCGCTCCTGCTCGCCCTGACGGTCGTCGGCCGGCTCTGATGCGCCGCTTCGACGCCATCATCGTCGGCGCCGGCCAGGCCGGCCCGGCGCTCGCAGGTCGGCTGAACGATGCCGGCAAGACCGTCGCGCTCGTCGAACGCCATCTCGTCGGCGGCACCTGCGTCAACACCGGCTGCAAGCCGACCAAGACGCTGGTCGCCTCCGCCTACGCCGCCCACCTCGCCCGCCGCGCCGCCGACTATGGCGTCACCATCGCGGGCGGGATCGGCATCGACATGCCGGCGGTGTTCGCGCGCGTGCAGAAGGTCGTGCGCGATTCCCGTCATGGCAACGAGGCGTGGCTGGAGGGCATGGAGCATGTCACCCTGATCCGCGGCCATGCGCGCTTCACCGGGCCGGATCGCATCCGTGTCGGCGACGAGAGGGATGGCGAGGACATCACCGCGCCGCTGATCTTCCTCAATGTCGGCGGCCGGGCGAGCATCCCCGATTTTCCCGGCGTGGACGCGATCGACCCGCTCACCAACAGCTCGATCCTGCAGTTGCAGGCGGTGCCGCGCCATCTGATCGTGGTCGGCGGTTCCTATATCGGCCTGGAATTCGCCCAGAGCTTCCGCCGGCTCGGTGCGCAGGTGACGGTGATCGAGAAAGGCCCGCGCATCATCGCGCGCGAGGACGAGGACGTCTCGGCGGCGATCCACGACATCTTGGAGAAGGAGGGCATCGCCTTCCGCCTCGATGCCGAATGCATCGCCTTCGCCCCGCATCCCGATGGCGTCGCCTGCGGGGTCAGCTGCGCGAACGGCGAACCCCAGGTGATCGGCAGCCATGTGCTGATCGCCGTCGGCCGGCGCCCCAACACCGACGATCTCGGGCTCGACGCGGCCGGCATCGAGACAGACGAGCGGGGATACATCCAGGTCGACGACAAGCTGGCCACCAACGTCCCCGGCATCTGGGCGATGGGCGATTGCAACGGCCGCGGCGCCTTCACCCACACCGCCTATAATGATTTCGAGATCGTCGCCGAGAACATGCTCGACGGCGCCGATCGCAAGGTGACAGATCGGGTGCCCTGCTACGGGCTGTTCGTCGATCCGCCGCTCGGCCGCTGCGGCATGAGCGAGGCCGAGGCCCGCGCGAAGGGCCATCGCATCAAGGTCGGGCAGCGGGCGATGAGCCGCGTCGGCCGCGCGGTCGAGAAGGGCGAGGCGCTGGGCCTGATGAAGATCGTGGTCGATGCCGACAGCGATCGCATCCTCGGCGGCGCGATCCTGGGGCCGGGCGGCGACGAGGCGATCCATTCGATCCTCGACATGATGCAGCTCGGCGCGACCGCCGCGACGCTCCGCCGCACCGTCCACATCCACCCGACCGTCGCCGAACTGATCCCCACGATCGCGGGCGAAATCAAAGGCTAGGTTTTGTGCTCCTGCGAAAGCAGGAGCCCAGGGCTTCGGGCGCGGCGGCTGCTTCATCTGGGCTCCTGCTTTCGCAGGAGCCCTGCATCCCCATCGAATGTCGACCCGTTCCAGGGAACGACGCCGCCCTTCGCGCGATTGAACGCCACCCCTTTTCCGATGAGGTTTCCATGTCCGACGACACCCCCGTCTGGTTCATCTCCGGTTGCTCGACCGGCTTCGGCCGCGAACTCGCGCGGCTCGTGCTCGAGCAGGGCCAGCGCGCCGTGATCACCGCGCGCGGCCGCGATCGCATCGCCGATCTCGCCGCGATCGCCCCCGATCGCGCGCTGGCGCTCGACCTCGACGTCACCGATCAGGGCCAGATCAATGCCGCCGTGGAAGCCGCCGAAACCCATTTCGGCCGCATCGACATCCTCGTGAACAATGCCGGCTACGGCTATCAGAGCAGCGTCGAGGAAGGCGAGGAGCCGCGCATCCGTGCCCAGTTCGACGCCAATGTCTTCGGCCTGTTCGCGCTCACCCGCGCGGTGCTGCCGATCATGCGCCGCCAGAAGAGCGGCCATGTCATCAACATCACTTCGGTCGGCGGCCTGATCGGCTTCGCCAGCTCGGGCTATTATTCGGCGACCAAGCACGCGATCGAAGGCTGGTCGGATGCGCTCAAGCTCGAAGTGTCGCCGCTCGGCATCCAGGTCACCTGCGTCGAGCCGGGGCCGTTCCGCACCGATTGGGCCGGCCGGTCGCTCGAACAGACCCAGAGCCATATCCCCGATTATGCGGAGACGGCGGCGAAGCGCATGGCCGATACCAGCGGCTATAGCGGCGCCCAGCCCGGCGATCCGGTGCGCGCCGCGCAGACGATGATCGACATTGCGCTGAAGCCCGATGCGCCCCGCCATCTCGTGCTCGGCAAGTTCGGCTATGAGGCGGTGACCAAGCGCATGACCGAACGTCTGGCGGAGATTGAGGGCCTGCGCGCCGTCTCGCTCGCCGCCGACTTTCCGGAAGACGAAGCCTGACCATCCTGCCGGGGGAGCGCGAGACCGCGCTTCCCCGTTGCGGTTCCTCCTGCCCTCTTGCCCCTGCTCCCTCGCCCCTTTGCCGGCGGACAGCGGGCGATCGTCCCCGCCTTTGGCAGGAACGCCGTTTAGACTTTCCGTGACTCTCGCCTGCACATCGGATTCGATTCAGCGCGCATGGTAAACGGCTTGGCGCCGATCGTGGTTAACCCGGATTCATCCACAGATTCCTTGCGGGCCGCGACGCGCCGGAAATCGGGCTTCCGAATCCACGTCAAGACTCCAAACTTCCCCTCACACCAAATTATGGCTCTTGCGGCCCGAGTCCCGCTTCGGCACTATCCCTAGTGTCGAGCCTAGGGGGCTGACACAAGATCGAGCGAAAACACCGGGTTCAAAAGCTTGAATCCCGGAACGGGCGGCCCATTTCACAGATGGGACGAACGGAGAACAGACTCGTCTTGATGCCCCATGGTGCTATATTCGGGGCCGTTGCCCCGAGTCGAACGAATTGAGAACGGGACGGACGAGCAATGGACCTTTCGGGCAGCGAGACGAGCATGAGCGACGCCACCACCCTCGACACCCCCCGCGCCGATACGGCTGCCGGGGCGACCGCCACCAAGCACGGCCCGCTGAAGGCGCCCTATCCGGTGGAAGTCGATCACAGCCGCGACGCGCTCCTCACCGATTTCGGCAAGGAGACGCTGAACGATCGCTATCTGCTGCCCGGCGAGACCTATCAGGATTTGTTCGTGCGCGTGGCGTCCGCTTATGCCGACGACGCCGATCACGCCCAGCGGCTCTATGACTATATCTCGCAGCTCTGGTTCATGCCGGCGACGCCGGTGCTGTCCAACGGCGGCACCGGGCGCGGCCTGCCCATCTCCTGCTTCCTCAATTCGGTGCCGGACAGCCTGGAAGGCATCGTCGACACCTGGAACGAGAATGTCTGGCTCGCCTCGCGCGGCGGCGGCATCGGCACCTATTGGGGCAATGTCCGCGGCATCGGCGAGCCGGTCGGCCTCAACGGCAAGACCTCCGGCATCATCCCGTTCGTCCGCGTGATGGATTCGCTGACGCTGGCCATCTCGCAGGGCTCGCTGCGCCGTGGTTCGGCCGCCTGCTATCTCGACGTCTCGCATCCCGAGATCGAGGAGTTCCTCGAAATTCGCACGACCACCGGCGATTTCAACCGCAAGGCGCTCAACCTGCACCATGGCGTGCTGCTCACCGACGAGTTCATGGAAGCGGTGCGCGACGACGGGGATTTCGCGCTGCGCTCACCGAAGGACGGATCGGTTCGTTCGATGCTCAACGCACGCGGCCTGTTCCAGAAGCTGGTCGAAACGCGGCTGCGCACCGGCGAGCCCTATATCGTGTTCGCCGATACGGTGAACCGCACCATGCCCAAGTTCCAGCGCGACGTGGGCCTCAAGGTCTCGACCTCGAACCTCTGCTCGGAAATCACCCTGCCGACCGGCAAGGATCAGCATGGCGTCGAGCGCACCGCGGTCTGCTGCCTGTCCTCGCTCAACGCCGAGACCTGGGACCAGTGGCACGATCATCCGCGCTTCATCGAGGACGTGATGCGCTTCCTCGACAATGTGCTGACCGATTTCATCGAGCGTGCCGAGGACAGCATGGCGCGCGCCAAATATTCGGCGGCGCGCGAGCGTTCGGTCGGTCTCGGCGTGATGGGCTTCCACAGCTTCCTCCAGGCGCGCGGCCTCGCCTTCGAAGGTGCGATGGCGAAGAGCTGGAACATCAAGATGTTCCGCCACATCCGCGGCAAGGCGGACGAGGCCTCGATGCTGCTGGCGCATGAGCGCGGGCCGTGCCCGGATGCCGCCGATCAGGGCGTGATGGAGCGGTTCAGCTGCAAGATGGCGATCGCGCCGACCGCATCGATCTCGATCATCTGCGGCGGCACCTCGGCCTGCATCGAGCCGATCCCGGCCAACATCTACACCCACAAGACGCTGTCGGGCTCCTTCTCGGTGAAGAATCCCTATTTGCAGAAGCTGCTCGCCGGCAAGAGCAAGGACAGCGAAGCGGTCTGGAACAGCATCCTCGAAAAGGGTGGATCGGTGCAGCATCTCGACTTCCTCACCCTGGACGAGAAGGACTGCTACAAGACCAGCTTCGAGATCGACCAGCGCTGGCTGATCGAGCTCGCCGCCGATCGCACGCCCTATATCGACCAGGCGCAGTCGCTGAACCTGTTCATCCCCGCCGACGTCGAGAAGTGGGATCTGCTGATGCTGCACTTCCGCGCATGGGAGCTGGGCATCAAGTCGCTCTACTATCTGCGCTCCAAGTCGGTGCAGCGCGCCGGCTTCGCAGGCGGCGTCGAGGCGGACAACACGATCGTGCTGAAGCAGGTCGACGTGGAAGAGACCGATTACGACGAGTGCCTCGCCTGCCAGTGATCCGAACGCGGATCCTCCGCCCGCGTTGAGCGAAATCGAAGTGCCACGACCATCCGATGCGTCGCCCCTTCGATTTCGCTCAGACCAGGCGGGCCATGTGGAATGTGGCAGGTGCAGCATGTGGCAGGCAGCCGGGCGCAGCCCGGTCAGGGAGTGAACAGCGGCATGATCTTCACCAGGCCTCGCGTCGGCACTGCGCGGATACCCGCATTATGCGCGCAGGCTTCCGTCGCCACGAAGGACGCACGGCCATGACCGGAGCCACCCGCCCGCTATCCTGTGCCAGCCGCGACCGGCCAGATGGCGGTTCGGCCGGATCCGTCGCCGGGCCGCGGCATTCATCATCGCATTTCGACAGGGCGGGCGGATGGTGACCATCGGCGCCCCCTCGATCCCCTTCTCCTATTAAGTACCGGAGCCCAGCCCATGCCTCTCCTCGATGCCTCCAAAACCTATAAGCCGTTCGAATATCCCTGGGCGTTCGAATATTGGAAGCGTCAGCAGCAGCTGCACTGGCTGCCCGAGGAGGTGCCGCTCGGCGAGGATTGCCGCGATTGGGCGCAGAAGCTCAGCGATCACGAGCGCAACCTGCTGACCCAGATCTTCCGCTTCTTCACCCAGGCGGACGTCGAGGTGCAGGATTGCTACCACGAGAAATATGGCCGGGTGTTCAAGCCCACCGAGATCAAGATGATGCTGACCGCGTTCAGCAACATGGAGACGGTGCATATCGCCGCCTACAGCCATCTGCTCGACACGATCGGCATGCCCGAGAGCGAATATTCGGCCTTCCTCCAATATAAGGAGATGAAGGACAAGCACGACTATCTCGCCACCTTCGGCGTCGATACCGACGAGGACATCGCGCGCACGCTCGCCATGTTCGGCGGCTTCACCGAGGGCCTCCAGCTGTTCGCCAGCTTCGCGATGCTGATGAACTTCCCGCGCTTCAACAAGATGAAGGGCATGGGGCAGATCGTCACCTGGTCGATCCGCGACGAGACGCTGCATTGCGAGGGCATCATCAAGCTGTTCCACGCCTTCTGCGAGGAACGCCAGTGCCTGACGCCGGCGGTGCGCGACGACATCATGGACATGTGCCAGAAGACGGTACGGATCGAGGATGCGTTCATCGATCTCGTCTTCGAGATGGGGCCGGTCAACGGCATGACCCCCAAGGACATCAAGAAATATGTCCGCTACACCGCCGACTGGCGGCTGGGACAACTCGGCATGAAGCCGATCTACATGATCGAGGAGCATCCGCTGCCGTGGCTGCCGCCGATGCTCAACGGCGTCGAGCACGCCAATTTCTTCGAGACGCGGGCCACCGAATATTCGAAGGCGGCGACGCGCGGCAACTGGGGCGAGGTGTGGGATTCGTTCGATCGCCGCAAGGCCGCGAACACGCCAGCCGCCAATGAAGATCCCCGCGAGAGCGACGAGGGCGACATGTTCTCGCGCGCCGGCGTCGCGGCGGAATGACCGAACGCCGGCGATAGCGATGCTGTCGTCGGCGACCGCGGCCCGAACCGCCGGTCGCGTCGTTCCCCTATTGCCGAAGCCGGTCCCCGGATCGAAAAAGGGCGCGCCATTCGCATGGCGCGCCCTTTTGGTGACCGGCGGCACTCCCGGGGGGAAAGTTGAAAGCGCCGCCGGCTTGAGCAGACTTGTCCCCCCCGCGCCTTGCGCCAGCGTTTCGGCGGTGAAATATTTTCACCGCCGATCTGAAACATCCGACAACTAATCCGCGTTGAAGGCTGAGCGGTCGTGATTCCGTCTGTATCGGGTGGCTCTTTTCTCAACCCATGACCTGGTGTAGTATTGTGATAATACACCAACGGAGAAGCCGTTTCATGCCCGTCAACATCGCACGCTCCGTTCCGCTCGCCCTGCTAGTCGGATCGGTGTTCGCCTTGTCCGGCTGCAACGTGAAAGCCCATGGCGATCATGGCGAGAATGCCAGCATCACCATCGGCAGCAACGAAGGCGATCCGGCGATCGGCAACGGCCAGCAGGGCCTGTCGATCAACGTGCCGGGCCTGGCCGCCAAGGTGAAGCTGCCCGATTTCCACATCGGCGACGATACCAGGATCGAGGACATGCCGATGTTCCCCGGCACCGAGATCAGCGGCGTGAATATCTCGGCGCAGAATCGCGACGGGGCCGATAATGACAGCGCGGGCGACGTGACGATGGCCTTCACCGCCCCCGATACGCCCGACAAGGTGGTCAGCTGGTACAAGACGCAGGCGCGCCGGAATGGCTGGGACGCGGTGCCCACCACCGGCGAGGCGCAGTTCGAGGCGATCAAGCGCGAAGGCGGCCACGGCCCCACCCATTTCGCGCTCCAGATCGCGCCCGCCTCGGGCGGCAGCAGCGGTCGCTTCATTGTCACCGGCCGCTGAGGAGCCGCCATGCACCATCATCCGACGTTGGCCGGCCTGCCGATCGAGATCGCCCTGCTCGGCTTCACCCTGCTGCTCGCGATCGTGAACCTGTTCTGGGCGGCGCAGTGCTGGCCGCCGTCGCCACCGGACGGCTCGACATCTGGACGACGATCGGCGCGCACCTCTATTTCATCGGCCGACTGATCTACCTGCCGCTCTATGCGATGGGCGTGCCGGTGCTGCGCACCGTCATCTGGATGGCGGCGACGGCCGGTCTGCTGATGGTGATCGCGGGGCTGTTCTTGGGCTGAGGCCCAGCGCCATTTCGGGACAGGCGCGATCACGCGGTTGCGGCAGGTCGGGCGGCGATAGGCTAGAAAGAACCCATGATCAGGGGATGCTCCACCACCACGCTCGCCGCTCTGGGCGCGCTGTCGCTGCTCGCCGGCTGCCAGAAGGCGAAACCGGCCGCCAACAGTCTCGATGCGATGGACGCGCAGCTCGTCAACGGCGCGGTCGTCGCCGAGACGCCCGCCAACAAGGCGCTGGCGGCTGCGATCCAGGTCGATCCCGCCAAGGCCGGCCGGCATCAGCCGGGCGACCGCGCCGCCCCCGTCAGCCTCGCGCAGATCGCCGATCGCCAGCGCCACGGCCAGCCCGCGATGCCGGCCGTCACCGAGGCCGGCGGCCCCGACGGTGCCGAACTGGCCAGCACGGGCGGCACCGGCTGTCTCGGCGGGCTGGCCTATTCCAACGACTGGGCCGCGCAATTGCCGGCCGATCTGCCGATGCACCCGTCCGCCCGCTTGCAGGAAGCGGCGGGCCATGACGGCGGCTGCGCGGCGCGCGTGGTGAGCTTCACCGTGGCCGGCGATCGCGGGCAGGTGCTCGGCTGGTATGCCGCCAAGGCCAAGGCGGCAGGCTATTCCGTCGGCCGCGACGACAAGGGCGGCGACTGGAACCTCGCCGGCGACAAGGGCGACAGCGCCTATTACATCATCATCGGGCCGCCCGTGGGCGGCGAGACCCCGGTCGACTATATCTGGACCCACGGCGGCTGAGTGTCGCGCGGCCACCGCGGCGTGGCCTGATCGCGACGACCGGGTGGCAGCTATCGCCCCAAGAGCCGCCCCTTCGCCATATCTCGTCACCCCGGACCTGATCCGGGGTCCAGCTCCTTGAATTTCGGCCGAACGCAGAAGAAGCGGGATCCCGGATCAAGTCCGGGATGACGTAAAAATGGAATGACTGCTCCCGCCCCAAACGCTGCCGTCGCGTGAAGCCCTCTCCCGCCAAGGCGGGAGAGAGCTCGGGCCCGATCGCTCCTCCCCCATTCCCGCCAGCCTCCTCCCCCAAGCTTTCGCTGGCATGCGATGACGCCCGCCGGTAAGGCGCCTTCCATGCCACTTCTTTTCGTCATGATCGGCGGTGCCCTGGGTTCCGGCCTCCGTTATCAGATCGGCCGCATGTCGCTCGCCCTGATGGGGCCAGGCTTCCCGTGGGGCACCTGGTTCATCAATCTGAGCGGCGGCCTGCTGATGGGGCTGCTCGCCGGCACGCTGGCGCGCTTCATGCCGGCGTCCGGCGAAAGCTGGCGGCTGCTGCTCGGCGTCGGCGTGCTCGGCGGCTATACCACTTTCTCCACCTTCAGCCTGGAGGCCGCGACGATGATCCAGCGCGGCGACTGGGCCACCGCCCTCCTCTACGTCACCACATCGGCGATCGGCGCAATCCTGCTGCTGTTCGCCGGCCTCGCACTCGCACGGGTGGGAGCCACCGCATGAGCAAGACACCGATCACCGAAGACGTCCGCCAGTTCAAGGTCGCGGCCGACGACGACGGCATCCGCCTCGATCGCTGGTTCAAGCGCCATCTCCCGGACGCCAGCTTCAACGTCGTGTCGCGCTGGGCGCGCACCGGCCAGCTGCGCGTCGACGGCAAGCGCGCCCAGCCCGGCGACCGCATCGAGATGGGCCAGATCATCCGCGTCCCTCCGCTGGAGGCGCCGACCGCCGACAAGGCCAAGCCCGCGAAGAGGGAGCGCCCGCAGCTCAGCGACGACGAGACCGAGTTCGCGCAGAGCCTGGTCATCTACAAGGATGCGGCGGCGCTGGTGCTCAACAAGCCGCCCGGCCTCGCCACCCAGGGCGGCACCAAGACCGATCGCCATGTCGACGGTCTGCTCGATGCGCTGGAATTTGAGAGCGAGGGGCGGCCCAAGCTGGTCCACCGGCTCGACAAGGATACGTCGGGCGCGCTGCTGGTCGCGCGCAATGCGCGGGCGGCCGCCTTCTTCGCCAAGAGCTTCTCGAGCCGGACGGCGCGGAAGGTCTATTGGGCGATCATCGCCGGCGTGCCCTCGATCGAGGAGGGGCTGATCGATCTCGCGATCGCCAAGCAGCCCGGCACCGGCGGCGAGAAGATGTATGTCGACGAGAAGGAGGGCTCGCCCTCGCGCACCCGCTATCGCGTGATCGAGCGCGCCGGCAACCGCGCCGCCTTCGTGGAACTGCACCCGCTCACCGGCCGCACCCACCAGCTGCGCGTCCATATGGCGGCGATCGGCCACCCGATCGTCGGCGACGGCAAATATGGCGGCCCGGAAGCGTTCCTGACCGGCGGCATCTCGCGCAAGATGCACCTCCATGCGCGCCGCATCCGCATCGATCATCCCGATGGCGGCCAGATCGACCAGCGCGCCGAACTGCCGACCCACTTCGCCGAGAGCCTCGCCCATCTCGGCTTCGACACCGCCGAGGCGGATGCGCTGCCGCTCGACGACGTGAAGTTCAGCGAGACGCCGGAGGGCAAGCGCCGCGCGGCCGCCCACGCCGCGAAGGATCGCCGCAAGGAACGCAAGGGAGAGCGGCGGGGACGGCGCGATCGCGCATGAAGCTCGCGATCTTCGACTGCGACGGCACGCTGGTCGATAGCCAGGCCAATATCTGCACCGCGATGGAGGCCTGCTTCGGCGAGGCCGGCCTGATCGCGCCGACGCGCGCGGATATCCGGCGGATCGTCGGCCTGAGCCTGCCGCAGGCGATGCAGGTGCTGGCGCCAGAGGCCGATCATGATGCGCTGGCCGACGCCTATAAGGCCTGCTTCCAGCGGATGCGGGCCGACGGGCTGGTCGAAGAGCAACTCTATGACGGCATACCGGAGGTGCTCGACGCGATGGAGGCCGATGGCTGGCTGCTCGGTGTCGCCACCGGCAAGTCCGATCGCGGGCTGCGGCTGGTGCTGGAGCATCACGGGCTATTCCAGCGCTTCGTCACCCTCCAGACCGCCGATCGCCACCCGTCCAAGCCGCATCCCTCGATGATCGAGGCAGCGATGGCAGATGTGGGCGCGGAGCCCGCCACCACGGTGATGATCGGCGACACCAGCTACGATATCATCATGGCGCACAATGCCGGCGTCCGCGCGATCGGCGTGGCGTGGGGCTATCATGATCCCGCCGAACTCGTCGCCGAACAGGCCGATGCGGTGGCGCTGCATCCGTCCGACCTGCCCGCGCTCTGCGCGCCGCCAGTCTGCATGAACCAGAGCGCATGACCCCCGATCCCGACAAGCAAGCGCGCGATCGCTTCGCCATCCTGATCGGGTTGCGGGCGGGCGGCGCGGTGCTGATGCTGCTCGGGCTGTGGATGATCCTCGGCGGCAGCCTGGGCGGCGCTTATGGTTTCGGCGGAGTGCTGTTCGTCGTCGGTCTGGTCGAGATGATGGCCGTGCCCAAGATCCTCGCACGCCGGTGGCGCACGCCGCGATGATCGCCGCCAAGCGCTTCTGGAAAGACGTGACCGTCGCGCCGCTCGGCGAAGGCCTGGGCATCCGGCTCGACGGCCGCGCGCTCAAGACGCCCGCGCGGGCCGATCTGCTGCTGCCCAATCCGTCGCTCGCCACCGCCATCGCCGAGGAATGGCGTGCGGTGGACGGCGTGATCGATCCGCACACCATGCCGCTGACCGGCCTCGCCAATGCCGCGATCGACCGGATCGCACCCGATACGGCCGCCTTCGCCAAAGGCCTGGCGCGCTATGCCGAGGCCGACCTGCTCTGCTATCGCGCCGGCCATCCGACCGAACTCATCGCCGTGCAGGGCGAATCGTGGGATCCGCCTCTCGATTGGGCGCGGGCTCGCTACGATGTGGATTTCGCGGTCACCGCCGGAATCGCGCATGTCGACCAGCCCGCCGAAACGGTGAAGCGGCTGGCGGCCGCCGTCGCTGCCCGCGATGCCTTCCAGCTCGCCGGGCTGTCGCCGCTGGTCACATTGTCCGGCTCGCTGGTCCTCGCGCTGGCGCTGGCCGAGGGCGCAATGACCGAGGAGGCGACCTGGCAGGCGGCCGAGCTCGACGAGATCTGGCAGGCCGAACAATGGGGCGAGGATGATTTCGCGATCGCCGCCCGCGCCGACAAGCGCCGCGATTTCCGCGCGGCCGCGCGGTTCTTGGCGCTGCTCTGACGCAGAAGTGATCCGTTCGTGCCAGGCGGCACGAACGGATCGGTATCAGTGGATGGTGCTGTCCGTCACCACCACGCGCGGTGCGGCGTAGGGCACGAACCAGCGCGCCAGCACCAGACCGCCGGCAACGAAGCCGATGATCAGCGAGATCGCCAGATAGATCCAATAGCCCCACGGCATGTAGAAATTATAGGTCGGCTGGCCGAGGACGAAGTAGATGGTCGTCGCGAGACCGGCGAGCACCACGATCTTGGCGCGGCTGGCGAAATCCGTCACCCGATCGGCGATCGCATGGAGCGCCAGCCCGATCAGCAGCATCGACAATATCGAGATGACCAGCCCGCTGACCAGCGAGGAGGTCAGTATCTGCGGGAAGCCGTGGGTGTTGAAGAAGATCAGCGCCACCGGGCCGCGGCCGTGCAGGATCGTGCCCTGCGCGCTGTCGGGCCAGGGAATGTAATAGCTGCCCGTCCCCGTCGCGGTGAGGTTCTGCGCCAGCGCGGTCTGCACGGCAGCACTCTGCGCGTCGGGCGCGACGGTGTAGGCGAGGCTCGCCAGCGGCGTGCCCCAGAAGATGAATCCGAAGATGAATTGGGCCAAGCCGCCCACGATACTGCCGATGAGAATGCGGAACATCCGGCCTCCCTCCCTATTCCAGTTGCGGCACCAACGCGCGAGCGTCGATTTGTGCCCGAAAACAGGGCCGGACGCGATTTCGGGAGAAGGGCTTCACGAAAATCCCATGAAAATTCGGTCATGCGTAACCCCGATCGCATGGCCACCGTATCTGGGACATGACCCACTTCGCCTCCCCCGATCGCCGCACCCTGCTCGGCCTGGGTGCCTCCGCCGCCGTGGCCGCCGTCGCATGGCGATGGCTGGGCCAGGGCGATGCCGCCGCCATCGCCGCAACGCCGGCCGCCTTCAAGCTCAGCGATGCCGAGTGGCGCAAGCGACTGTCGCCGCAGGCATACAAGGTGCTGCGCGAGGCCTCGACCGAATTTCCCTATACCAGCCCGCTCAACGCCGAGCATCGCAAGGGCGTGTTCGCCTGCGCCGGCTGCGCGCTGCCTTTGTTCGCATCGGCGACCAAGTTCGACAGCGGCACCGGCTGGCCGAGCTTCTACGATCATCTTCCCAAGGCGATCGCCGAACGCTCCGACACGTCGCTCGGCGAGGAGCGGATCGAGGTGCATTGCGCGCGCTGCGCCGGCCATCTCGGCCATGTCTTCGACGACGGCCCCAAGCCGACCGGCCTGCGCTATTGCATGAACGGCGTGGCGATGACGTTCATGCCGACCGCCTGATCGCGTTTCCGGCGGCCCTGGCATTTGCTGATCGCCGACACGATATGGCGGGTCTTCGCGAAGGAACCCGCCATGGCCGACAAGCTGATCCTCATTCCCGGCCCCGATCATCCCATATCGATCGCGCCGGCGACGCATCGGATCGTCGTGACCATCGGCGGCCAGGTCATCGCCGACTCCCGCCATGCCCTGACGCTGCGCGAAGCGCACTATCCGCCGGTCCACTATCTCCCGCGCGCCGATGTCGAGATGGCGGCGCTCGAACGCACCGACCATGCGAGCCACTGCCCTTATAAGGGTGACGCCGCTTATTTCAGCGTGCCCGCAGGCGGCATCCGATCGACCAACGCGATCTGGAGCTACGAGCATCCCCACGATGCCGTCGCGGAGATTCGCGACCATCTCGCTTTCTATCCCGACCGGGTCGATGCGATCCGCGAAGAGCCTCTTCCGCCCCACTGACCGGGCCGATCGTATGGGTGAGCGTTTCGTTTCAAACCGTCATGCTGAACTTGTTTCAGCATCCCGCCTCCTCCGGGCGCTCAGCGCCAAGCTTCGCTGGGATCCTGAAACAAGTTCAGGATGACGATCGCTCTAGGCACGGACCTAGCCTGATCCGATGAACGTCGATCCAGCCTAGCCGTCGGACTTCACCAGTTCGGCAATCTCGAAGGCATAGTCGCTCCAGCCGCGATTGCGGGCGGCATCGGCCGCGGCGCTTCGTTTCTTCTTCGCTTCCGCCAGCGATTTGACATGGCCCCAGAACACCTCGGTCTTGCCGTTGCCGAGCGTCGCGACGATCCGCCAATAATGGGTGAAGGGGCTCGCCGTCGGGCCGATCGTCTTCACATAGCCGTCCGGCAGGGTGGCGGTCAGATAATGTTTCTTCGCCACGACGGCTGGTCCCTCGAACGATCGCAGGAGATCGGGGATAGAGGAAGCGGCCACGGGAGACGATAGGCTTCGCACCCTGGAGCGCGGACGAACACCTGCCTGCGTCTGGAATGCTCAGCCGGGCCCGTGCCGATCGACGTAACGATCGAGCGAGATCGACGACACGGCGCCCGACGCCATGCCGAGACGGATCGTCCAGCGGACATCGTCGGCCGCACCGTCCGCCAACGAATATCGATGGACGAGGCACCGCTCCATGCCCCGCGCAGGGCGATCCGGGCGGCAATCGGCACCGGCCTCGGCCAGCATCGCATGGGCTTGCGATAGCGGCGTGCCGATCGGAATCGCACGCAGCATCTCCGCTTGCGCGCCGCCTACGCCGTGATCGCGGGCATAATCGGCCTCCAGTTCCTGCCATGGGGGCACGGGCCGGATCGGCGCCGCCTTCAGCGGCGTGACCACCATGCAGAGCATGGCAGCGACGGCGCCTGCCGCTTTCGCCGTCATCGCCTCTCGATGATCGACGCGATCACGAGTGTGGCGCCGCCGAAGGGGTCGCCATCGCCGTGGCGGAAGACGCCGGCTCCTGCCAGCCACCGCCGACGGCGCGGATCAGGGAGACGCTCGCCTGCAGGCGCTGCGTGTCCAGCGCGATCGCCTGGCGCCGCACGCGCAGGGCCGTCGTCTGCGCGGTGACGACGTCGAGATAGTCGACCGCGCCCTTCACATAGCGGTTGAGCGAGAGATGCTCGACCTGCGATGCCTGCTGCACGGCGCGATCTTCCGCCGCCGCCTCGTCGCCGAGATGGTGGAGCTGGGACAGGCCGTCCTCGACATCCTGGAACGCCTTCAGCACATCGCCGCGATAGTTGGAGGTCGCCTGCGCCCAGGCGGCCCGCGTCACCGCGAGTTGCCCGCGACGCCGCCCGCCATCGAACAGGTTGAGCACGGCGCTCGGGCCGACCGACCAGAAGATATTGGGAGCGGTGAACAGCCCCGGCAGCCCGGCACTCTGGAAACCACCCTGCCCGCTCAGCGAAATCGACGGGAAGAAGGCCGCCTTGGCGACGCCGATCTCTCGGTTGGCGGCATACATGCGCCGTTCGGCGGCGGCCACATCCGGGCGCCTCTGAAGCAGCGTCGACGGCAGGCCGATGGGCACGACCGGGATCGTCAGATCGACGGGAGCGGACGCGATCGAGAAGCTCGAGGCCGGCGTGCCGACCAGGCTGGCGATCGCATGTTGGGTGAGCGCACGGGCATTCTGCACGTCGGCGAGCTGTGCCTGCGCCTCGGCGAGTTCGGCGCCGGACTGGCCGGTCTCGATCCCGGTCGCGATACCGCCGGCGAACCTGCGGCGGGTCATCGCATCGGCCTTGGCGAAGGCATCGACGGTGGCGGACAGCAGGTCGCTCTGCCGATCGAGGCCGCGCAGCGCGATATAGCTGGTGGCCAGCTGCGCTTCGAGGCTCAGCCGGATATCGGCGAGATCGTCGGCGCTCGCCTGGGTCTCGGCCTTGCCGGCCGCGACCGAATTGCGCACCCTGCCCCACAGATCCAGCTCGTAGCCGGCCTCGCCGTCGGCGGTATCGGCGGAATAATAGTCCGGCTGGCTCGAACCGCGCAGCGGCCGATTGTCGGATTGGCGGTTGCGCTCGATATCGGCGCCGACGCCGATATGCGGGAACAGGCCGGAGCGTGCTTCCTTGAGATAGCCGGTCGCCTGGTCGTAGCGCGCCAGCGCGCCGGCGAGCGTCGGGTTGTCGCGTCCGATCTTCTGCTCGAGGCCATCGAGCGTCCGGTCGCCGAACGCGGTCCACCAGTCCCCGGCCTGCGAAAGATCGGCCGGGGCGGCGGGGGCCCATGGCCCGGCTTCCTGATAGGCCACCGGAGCCACCGTTACCGGCGGCTGGTAATGCGGCGCGAAGGAACACCCCGCCAGCGATGCCAGCGGGATCAAACCCGCGAGGGGCCATCCCGCAAGGGAGCGGCGATCAGCCATGGGTCTGCCCGACCCGGACCAGTTCGCCCTGCTCGATCGAATCCGGCGGACTGTCGACGATCTTGTCGTTGGCCCGCAGGCCGGATGTCACCTGCACCTTGCTGCCCAGATCACGACCGACCGTGACCGACTGCATGATGATGTGATCCCCTGCCCCCAGCATCGCCACCTGCGTGCCCGCGGCGCGGAAGATCAGCGCGCTGGACGGGATGGTCACGGTGCCGGGCTGGCCGGGCACGTCGAAGCGGACCTGCGCATAGCCGCCGGGCTTCAACACCTCGCCAGGATTGTTGGCGACGAGCTGGACCTGGAGGGTGCCGCTCTGCGAGTCGATCGAGCCCGAGGTGCCGGCCACCTTCGCATCGAAGGTGCGGCCCGGATAATCCGGCACCGTCAGCGACGCATCGAGGCCCGGCTTCATCGCCGCCGAATAGCTTTGCGGCACATTCACATAGAGGCGGATGCGGTGGACATCGGCGACGGCGAACATCGGCAGCTGGGTGCTGCTGGCACCCGGCCCGACGAGATCGCCGATATCGGCGTTGCGCGCCGTCACCACGCCCGCGAACGGCGCACGGACGGTGGCATAGGCCTTTTGCGCGAGCAGGCGGTTGAGATTGGCCGATGCCCCTTCGACGGCAGCGTTCTTCGCGGCCAGATCGCCATTCTTCTCGTCGGCTTCCTGCTTGGAGACGGACGCGCTCTGCAGCAGGTCGTTCCAGCGGGCCGCCGTGCTCTTGGCGAGACTGGCATTGGCGCGGGCACTGTCCAGATCGGCCCGGGCCTGGGCGATCTGCTGATCGAGCTCGGGCGTCTCGATCAGGCCGAGCGCGGCGCCGGCCGGCACGTCGGCGCCGATATCCTTGTACCAGGCCTGCACATAGCCGCCGACGCGGGCATAGAGCTTGGCGCCGTTCCACGCCTGCATCGTGCCCGGCAGGGTCAGCCCGTCGGTCATGGCGGATGGCATCACGCCGATCAGATGGATCGACGGCACCGCCCGTGCATCGGCCCAGTTCTGCGCCGCATGCGCGTCCCCGGAGCGGCTGATCACGCCGGCGGTGACGACACCGGCGGCAACGAGGACGGCGACGATGCCGGCGACCTTCAGCCCTTTGGGCGCTGCGGGATCGGTGGCGGGTTCGTTGCCCATGGTGTTACTCTGCATAGACCAGCCCTCCTTCGGGCATGTCGGGGGATGGAGCGGCTGCACGCCGATCCTTGCGGTGGGCGATCGAGAAGACGACCGGCACGAAAACGAGGGTGGCGATCGTCGCGCAGATCAGGCCGCCGATGACGGCGCGGCCGAGCGGCGCATTCTGCTCGCCGCCCTCACCGAGCCCGAGCGCCATCGGTGCCATGCCGATGATCATCGCGAGCGCGGTCATGAGGACGGGGCGGAAACGGGTGGACCCCGCTTCGGCGGCGGCGAGGAGGGCATCCCCGGTCTCCGCCAGCCGTTCGCGGCAGAAGCTGACGACCAGCACCGAGTTGGCGGTCGCCACGCCCATGCACATGATCGCGCCGGTGAGGGCGGGCACGGACAGGGGCGTATGGGTGGCGAACAGCATCCAGACGATGCCGGCGAGCGCGGCCGGCAGCGCCGAGACGATCACCGCCGGATCGGTCCAGCTCTGGAAGTTCACCACGATCAGCAGGTAGATCAGCGCGATCGCGCCGAGCAGGCCGAGGATCAGGCCGGTGAAGGCGGTGTTCATCGTCTCCACCTGGCCGCGCACGATGATCGTCGATCCCTTCGGCAGATCATGCGCGGTCTGCTTGATGATCGTCTGGATATCTCCCGCGACGGCACCGAGATCACGACCCTGCGGGGTGGCGAACACATCGAACACCGGCTTGATCGCATAGTGGGAGACCACCGCCGGGATGAGCCCGCGATGCAGCGTACCGAGGCCGCCGAGAACCTGCGAGGCGCCATCGGACGCACCGGTGATCGGCAGATTGTCCATCGCCGTGATCGAGTCGGTCCGATATTGCGGCGCCTGGATCACGACCGGATAGGACACGCTGTTCTTCGGGTTGAGCCAGAAGGTCGGCGCGATCTGGAAGCTGCCGGCAAGGCTGGTCGAGACGCCACGGGTGACGTCGTTCTCGGTGATGCCGATCCGATCGGCGCGCGCGCGATCCACATCGAACGAGAGGTCCGGATAGTTGGTCGCCTGCTGGACGCGGACGTCGGCGAGGCCGGCGACACGGGCCATCTTGGCGGCGAGTTCCTGCGCATAGCGCTTGCCGCCCTCGGCATCCGGGCCGGAGACCTGCACGTCGATCGGGGCGGGCGCGCCGAAGTTCAGGATCTGGCTGACGATATCGGCCGGCAGGAACGCGAAGCTGCTGCCGGGGAAATCGTCCGGCAACGCCTTGCGCAGCGCCTGCACATATGCGGCGGTCGGCTTGTGGCCTTCCTTCAGCGTGATCAGGATGTCGCCATCCTGCGGCCCGATCGTGCCATTGTTCGAATAGGCGATGTTGATGCCCGAGACCGGCAGGCCGATATTGTCGACGATCGTGCTGATCTCGTCCGGCGGTATGATCCCGCGCACCCGATCCTCGACATGATCGAACAACGCGGTGGTCTCTTCGATCCGGGTGCCGACCGGCGCGCGGACGTGCATGTCGATCTGGCCGGAATCGATCTCCGGGAAAAAGTTGCGGCCCAGCAGCGGCACCAGCGCGAAGGAGATCAGCACCACGCCCAGGAAAGCCGGCACGAACACGCGTCGACGTGCCAGGGCGAAGGCGAGGATCTGGACATAATAAGCGCGCACCTGCTCGAAGCGCTTCTCGAAGCCATGCTGGAACAGGCGGAACGGATTGCGCGTGTTCGGACGGCCCGCACCGGCGTCATGCATCCGCATGATCTCGGCGCTGTGCTCGGTGGCATGATCGCGCAGCAGATAGTTGCCCATCGTCGGCACCAGGGTGCGCGACAGGATGAAGCTGGCGATCATCGCGAACACCACCGCCATCGCCATCGGCGCGAACAGGAAGCCCGCGACGCCCGGCAGGAAGAACATCGGCACGAACGCGATACAGATGCACAGCAGCGACACGAACGCCGGGCCGACGATCTGCTGCGCGCCGTCCAGGATCGCATCGCGGACGCTCTTGCCGTTTTCGAGATGGTAGTTGATGTTCTCGATCGTCACGGTCGCGTCGTCGACGAGGATGCCGACCGCCAGAGCGAGGCCGCCCAGGGTCATCACGTTCAGGGTCTGTCCGCTCGCCGAGAGCGCGGCGACCGCGGCCAGGATGGCCAGCGGGATCGACGCCGCGATGATCACCGTCGACCGCCATGAGCCGAGGAACAGCAGGATCATCAGCGACGTCAGCGCGGCGGCGATGACGCCTTCCCGGATCACGCCGGCGACCGAGGCCTTCACGAACAGGGACTGATCGGACAGCGGCTGGATATGCAGCGAGGCCGGCAAGGTCTGCTGCAGCTTGGGCAGCATCGCGCGGGCGCCGTTGACGATATCGATCGTCGACGTGCTGCCGCTCTTCAGCAGCGACATCAGCACCGCACGGCGGCCATCGACGCGCACCACATTGGTCTGCGGCGGCGATCCGTCGCGCACCTGGGCGACGTCGCGCATGTAGACGGTGGCGCCGTTGACGGTCCTGATCGGCAGGTTGTTGAGCTGCTCGACCACCTTCGGGGCGTTGTTGAGCGTGAAATCATACTCATACTCGCCGATCTTCGTCGTGCCGGCCGGCACGATCTGATTCTGCGCGGCGAGCGCGTTGCCGACATCCACGGCCGAGAGATGGAGCGCCTGCAACGCCGCCGGATTGAGATCGATCTGGATCTGGCGCTGGCGACCGCCATAAGGCGTCGGCAGGGCGGCGCCGGCGACGGTGGAGAGGGCCGGCTTGATCGTCTGGTTGCCGTAATCGAAGATCTGCGCTTCCGTCAGCGTCTTGGACGACAGAGCGAGCTGGAGGATCGGCACCGTCGAGGCGCTGTAGTTGAGAATCTGCGGAGGGGTGATGCCGGGCGGCATCTGCTTCAGCACGGTCTGCGACATCGCCGTCACCTGCGCGGAGGCAGTGCGGATATCGGTGCCCGGCTGGAAGAAGATCTTCACCACGCCGACGCCGTTCAGCGACTGGCTTTCGATATGCTCGATATTGTTGACCGTGGACGGCAATGATCGCTCGTAATAGCCCACAATCCGGCCGGCCATGTCCGTCGGCGGCAGGCCGTTATACGTCCAGATCGCCGCGATCACGGGAATCTTGATATCGGGGAAAATATCCGTCGGCGTCTCTTCCCACGCTATCGATCCCGACAGCAGGATGAGAATTGCGAGAACGACGAAGGTATAAGGCTTGCTGAGGGCGAGTTTAACGAGCTGAAGCATGGCCATCCCGGCTTTACGGAGCGTATGATCATTGCGGTGCCCGAACGGCTTGCCGCAACGCATCATCGGCTCCGTCTCCCATCGCCTTGTACGACGGCAGCGGCTAGTGAAATGAATTTCACCGGGATTGCGGCAGATTATGGGTGCGGCGCCATGATCCTGGCAATCAAGCCGGGCATAGCATCGGCAAATTCCAGCTCAAATTTGTGCAGGTGCAATATCGCCGCCACGACGCTCAGGCCCAGTCCTGTCCCCTCCACTTCCGCCGCCGCATCACCCCGGTCGAAGCGGCGGAGCACGGACTTGTGATGCTCCAGCGGAATGCCGGGGCCATCGTCCCTTACTTCGATGATGACATGGGCATTCTCCTGCCTCAGCGACAGGGAGACATGGCCGCCGACGGGCGCGAACTTGATGGCATTGTCGACGAGATTGCCGATCGCCTCGAACAGCAGCTTTTCGTCGCCATACACGCTGCCGCCATGCAGGCTGTCGACCGAGAGCGCGATGCCGCGCTCCTCGGCCAGCGGCTCGTACAGGCTCATGATCGCGCCGATCAGCCGAGGGAGCGCGACGTCGCCGAAGCCGGCGCGCCGGCTGCGCGCCTCCAGCTCGGAAATGCGGAGCAGCGCCGCGAATCGTTCCAGCACGGTGTCGAGATCGGCGATCGCCAGTTCGATCCGCCCCACCAGCGACGCATCGGCACCGGCTTCCCGGCTGGCGCGATAGAGCTGGGTGCGAACCCGGGTCAGCGGCGTGCGCAGATCATGGGCGACCGCATCCGTCACCGCCTTGACCTGCGAGACGACCCGGCTGACCTCTTCGACCATCGTGTTGACGGTGCCGGCGAAGAGATCGAGCTCGTCACCCCGGCCCATGATCGGCATCCGCTTGTCCAGATCGCCGGCCGCGATCTCCTGCGCCGAACGCTGGAGCGCATCGACGCGGCGCAGCGGCGCCAGGCTCAGCGCGATGCCCGATATGAGGGTGAGCGCCGCGACGACGACGCCGCTGAGCAGAAGCTCCTCCGTCACCCGTTCGCGCAGATCGACGATCGGCGTGATGTCGCGACCGACCAGGATCGTCTCGCCCCAGGGCGTTCGCGTCGCGAGCATACGGATGGGCCCATGCACGCCGGGCACCGCCGCCACTTCCTGGAAGCGACCATCGCGGAGCCCGGGCACATCGCCCAGCGGCCCGATGATCCGGGCCCCATCGGGCGCGAGCAGGCCGAAATAGTTGAGGCCGGGCGTGCCGTCCGTGATCATCGTCTGGATGTTGCCGGGCAGATCGGCCGGCGTGGCCGCCATCAGCCGCTTGCTCTGGATACGCAGGATTCCGTCGGTTCGCGCGTTCAGTTCCCGCACCGAGAGCCCGTAGATCAGCCCGACCAGCGCGACCAGGCCCACCATCGTCACCAACCCGAGCAGCAAGGTCAGCCGGAACGTGCTCGTATTGCGGATATCCGGAAAGTGGAGCCGCTCAGATCGCATCGAGGCGATAGCCCTCGCCTTTCACGGTGGCGATGGCGGAGGGCTTGCCCGGCCGGTCCAGTTTCTTGCGCAGCCGCGCGATATGGACATTGATCAGGTTGGCGCCGGGATCGAAATAATAGCCCCAGACCTGCTCGAAGATGATCCGCCGACTGACGATATCCCCGGCGTTGCGGGCGAGGAATTCGAGCAGGCGGAATTCCATGTGGAGCAGCCGGACGGGCTCGCCATCGACCTGGACCTTGCGGCGGATCAGGTCGATCTCGACGCCGCCGACCTTCAGCATCGCACTTTCCGAAGGCTCCTGCTGCTGATGGCGGCGGAGCAGCACCTCGACCCGCATCGCCATCTCGTTCGAGGCGAAGGGCTTGGTCATGTAATCGTCGCCGCCTGCGCGCAGGCCGGCGATGCGATCATCGACGTCGCTGAGCGCGCTGATCATCAGCACGGGCACGCGGATGCGCCGTTCCCGCAACCGCTCGACCAGCGCCAACCCGTCCATGCCGGGCAACATCCGGTCGAGGGTGACGGCATCGAACGCCTCGCGCGTCGCTTTTTCGAGCGCGGCCAGGCCGTCGTCGACATGCACGACCTGATGGCCGTGGCTAGTCAGTTCGGTAACGATCTCCTGCGCCGTGGCAGCATCGTCTTCTATCACCAATATGCGGGCCATAGCTGCCGGATAGAGCAATCATGGCGACACGCAAAGAGAGCGGCACGATCATCGCGCCGCGCCTGCGTATCAGCTGCGCACCCAGCTGCGATCGATCGACAGGCGGCGGACCTGATCATCGGCGAAATCGACGCGGACGTTCCAACGGACGGCGTCGACATAAGGATCGCGGGTGCTGACGTCGAAATAGCGGCAACGCTCCGACGTGCCGGTGGCCGGGCGGCAGGTCGCGCCCGCCTTCCGCAGAATGGCCTCGGCATCGGCACGCGACGTGCCGACCGGGATGGCGGCATCCAGCGCGGCAGCGGCGTTCGCCAGGCGGGCCGGCGCGGTATGCTCGACGATGTCGGAAGACTGGGCGGCAGGCAGCAGCGGATCACGCGGTTGCTGATATTCCAGTTCCCGGAAGCTGATGCCGGTCGGGCTGGCGGCCAGTGCGTGCGAGGTGAGGAGCGCCGTCAGCGAGAGGGCGGCAAGCGGAATGATTTTCTTCATCGGCCATTCCTGCATCTAACCGACCACCGGCAAGCTGAAAGATCGCCGGTGGTCGGAGGCCGCCGACGAGCGGGTCGGCAGCACAGTCTAGACTGGATGTCGACGCATGGGACGGCGGGGCTTAAACCGCAGAGATATGCTTCGACTGTTGCCGGATCGAACTTTTCGGCGGCAGTAGCTAGTGAAATGAATTTCACTGCTCGGCCGTCGCCCCCCTGTTCTCATGGCAGCATAAACGCGCGATCAACCCCGGCTCGCCATCGGCGAAATCGAGCGCAAAGCCGTGCAGGTGCATGATCGCCGAGACGATGCTCAGGCCCAGCCCGCTACCCGGAACATCCACCGCCGCGGCGCCGCGATGGAAGCGCCGCAGCACCGCATGCTTCTCGTCCTCCGCCAGGCCCGGCCCATCGTCGCGGACCTCGATCACCGGGCCATGGCCATCGTCGCGCAGCGCAATGCCCACCCGCCCCCCGATCGGCGTGAACTTGATCGCATTATCGACCAGATTGCTCACCGCCTCGAACAGCAGCTTGTCGTCGCCCAGCACCTGATCCAGCCGCGCATGATCCGCCTCGAAGACGATGCTCCGTTCGTCCGCCAGCGGCTCGTAGAGATCATGAATGCTCGCCACGATATGCGCGAGATCGACCGGCCCGAATCCCGCCCGTCCGCTGCCGGCCTCCAGTTCCGATATGCGCAGCAGCGCGGCGAAGCGATCGAGCACGATATCGAGATCGACGGTGGCCGCCTCGATCATCGCCGTGGCGGGAGAGACGATCCCAGGCACCTGATGGGCACGATAGAGCTGGCTGCGGACCCGGGTGAGCGGCGTGCGCAGATCATGGGCGATCGCATCGGTCACGCCTTTGACCTGCGCGATCACCCGGCCGACCTCCTCGACCATGGTGTTGACCGTGCCCGCGAAGAGATCGAGTTCGTCGCCCCGCCCCATCAGCGGCATCCGCATATCGAGATTGCCGGCGGCAATGCTGCGGCTTGCCTGCTGCATGTCCCGCACCCGCCGCAACGGCGCCAGGCTGAGCAGGATGCCGCTGATCAGCACGGCGATCGCGGTGGCGAGGCCGCTGCCGACCAGGATGGTGAGAACCCGGTTGCGGAGATCCAGCACCACGCTGATGTCCCGCCCAACGAACAGCGTCTCTTCCGAACGGGTGCGCACCGCGAGCAGGCGGATCGGCACGTCGAGACCATGGCCGGGCGCGATCTCGACGGGCCGATCGAGCGGCAGATCCTCCGACACCTCGATATTGCCGACGACCCGATCGCCGGTATCGGAGCGCAGCTCGAAATAATTCTGCCCGCTGGCACTCCGCGCGATTTCGTTGCGAATGAGATCGGGGAGGCTGCCCGGCGGAGCGGCTTCGAGCATCAGCGCCTCCAGCCGCAAGATCCGGTCGCTGCGGAGAGTGAGCTCGCGCGCAGACAGGCCGTAGATCACACCCAGCAGGACGGCGACGCCGATCGTGAACACCAGCCCGAACATGATCGTCAGGCGGAACGTGCTGGTGTTCCGGATATCCTGAATCCGCAGCCGCTCAGACAGCATGAAACGCGCAGTCATGAAACGCGCAGCGCGTCATCGGCGTGGCAAACCCACCTCGACCAAAATCATCGAGATACAGAATATCATTTCGGGGAATTTCTTACATCTCTTTCTAGATGTTTCCATAAAATCATGGATTCATATCGCATCATGCCAAAGTGAAATTAATTTCACCTACCCAAAAAACCACGATATTGGCCGCTATTTTCCGCTGAAACACGAATCTTGATTGCCTTGTAACATAAGAGTCATGGCATCAACCTAGCTGCGGCTCGCTTGTTCACCGCACCAAGGGGCTAAGACATGAAAATCCGCAACGCGCTGCTCGCAGCCGTAGCCATTAATGCCGTGGGCGCTGGCGTCGCAGACGCCGCCACCCACAAGGTTCATCACCGCGCCGCAGCCAACGCCAACGGGCAGTTGCTGGCACAGGTGAAGGCACTTCAGGCCGAAGTGCAGTCGCTGCGTGGCGAGGTCGAAGGTCAGAAAACGGCACAGACCGCGACCGTGGCCCGCATCGACACGGCCGAAAGCGCGCTCCAGTCGACCCAGACGCAGGTCCAGGCCGTGCAGCAGCAGGTCGCCGCGACGCCGCCGGTCACGCCGACCCAGGTGAACACCCAGATCGCCTCGGCGATCGACAAGGAACATCACAACGACAAGTTCTACTTCAAGGGCATCACCATCACGCCGGGCGGCTATCTCGAACTGGCCGGCATCTATCGCAATCACTTCCAGGGCAACGACATCTCGTCGAGCTTCTCGGTGCCCTTCGCCAACAACCGCGCCGCGCACACCTCGGAAGGCCGCTTCACGGCGCGCCAGAGCCGCGTGTCCTTCCTCGCGCAGGGCGACGTGAACAAATCGACCCTGCTGTCCATGTATGGCGAGTTCGATTTCCAGGGTGGCGCGCAGACCGCCAACTCGAACCAGTCGAACAGCTACAACCCGCGTATCCGCGTGCTGTACGGCACGGCCGACTGGAACAAGGGCTCCTACGGCATCCACCTGCTGGCCGGTCAGAACTGGTCGCTGGCGACGATGAACAGCAAGGGGATCACCCCGCGCAACGAAACCCCGCCGCCGGAAGTCGATGCCCAGTACGTCCCCGGTTTCGTGTGGGCGCGCCAGCCGCAGGTCCGCGTGACCGGCGACTTCCTCGATCACAAGCTGTGGATCGCGGCCTCGGCTGAAAATCCGGCGACGATCGCCCCGATCGGCACCATCCCGACCACCGTTACCTATAACCAGGCCGCCGGTTCGGGTTTCGCGAGCAGCAACAACCTGTCGCTCAACCATATCCCCGATTTCATCGGCAAGGTCGCCTATGAAGCCGATATTGGCGGGCATTCGCTGCACCTCGAAGGCTTCGGCCTGTACCGCACCTTCTCGACCCACCTGAACGGCACCGACTCCAACGGCGCCGCGCACGGCCACGGCTTCGGCGGCAGCGTCGCCTTCCAGGTCGTGCCCAAGCTGCTCGACGTCCAGTTCTCGGGCATGGATGGCAAGGGCATCGGCCGTTACGGCACCGCCAGCCTGGCCGACATCACCTACTCGCAGGATGGCAAGGCCCATGGCGTGAGCGAGTTCATGCTGCTCGCAGGCGCCACCCTGCACGCCACCAAGATGCTCGATTTCTACGCTTATGCCGGCGAAGAGCAGGAAAAGCGCAAGATCCTGGGCAATGGTTATGGCATCGGCCTGCCGACCGCGGTCAACAGCGGCTGCGATATCGAAGGCGGCACCTGCGCCGGCAACACCCGCCGCATCCGCCAGATCACCGGCGGCTTCTGGGACAAGATCTATTCGGGTTCCTACGGCAAGGCGCAGGTCGGCCTGGTCTACAGCTACACCCAGCGTCAGCTGTTCGAGGGCGTCGGCGGTATGCCGCAGGTCGGCCAGAGCATGGGCTTCGTGAGCTTCCGCTACTATCCGTTCTGATCACCGACAGACGGGGCGCCCCGCCAGCGGGCGGGGCAGCCTGTCAACCGCATGTTCGAGAGGGCCGGGCCGCGGGAAACCGCAGCCCGGCCTTTTTCTTCGGGCAAGGATGCTTTCCGCCAATCCGGCCGGCCGGGGCGTCGCTGGATACCGCGCGGTAGGCGTAGCAGCAGCGATATCGCGAGGCCCTGCCGACTGCCGCCAAAGGCTACCCCGCTCCGCGCCGCCTCCCCATGTTGCGCTGCAACAGATTGTGCGGTAGCTGATCGCCATTCGCCTGGACCCGGTGCAATTCCGGGTGGCTATTCCGGCCGCCGATCCGCCGGACAACGCAAAGTGCCCATGACGACCATCGCACCGCCGCTGCGGTGTCCGTCTGCGCGATCGATGCGGAACACACCGATGAACAGCCTGTCCTCCTCTCGCTACCGCACCGAATGGTTCAGCGGCGCGGCCGGCGCCCGCCGCGACGTCCTTGCCGGCATGGTCGGCACCTTCGCGCTCATCCCCGAGGTGATCGCCTTCTCGTTCGTGGCCGGCGTCGATCCGGAGGTCGGGCTGTTCGCCTCCTTCGTGATCGGCATCGTCATCGCGTTCGCGGGCGGACGCCCCGCCATGATATCAGGTGCAGCCGGATCGGTGGCGCTGGTGGCGGCCGCGCTCGTCCATGGCCATGGCCTGCCCTATCTGCTCGCCGCCACGCTGCTGGCGGGCCTCTTCCAGATCCTGTTCGGGCTGGCCAAGCTCGACGTGCTGATGCGCTTCGTCTCGCGCTCGGTCCGCACCGGCTTCGTCAACGCGCTCGCCATCCTGATCTTCTCCGCACAGGTGCCGCAGATGCTCGACGTCAGCTGGCAGACCTATGCGATGATCGGGCTGGGGCTGACGATCATCTATCTGCTGCCGAGGCTGAGCACGGCGATCCCCTCGCCGCTGATCTGCATCGTCGTGCTGACCGCGATCAGCATCGCCGTCCCCATGCCGCTGCACACCGTGGCCGATCTCGGCCGCCTGCCGGCTTCCCTGCCCGCCTTCACGATCCCGCATGTGCCGCTGACATGGGACACGCTGGAGATCGTGCTGCCCTATGCGCTGGCGATGGCGGCGGTCGGCCTGCTGGAATCGATGATGACCGCCAGCGTCGTCGACGATCTGACCGAGACCACCAGTTCCAAGGCGCGGGAATGCACCGGCATCGGCCTCGCCAATGTCGCGGCCGGGCTGTTCGGCGGCATCGCCGGGTGCGGCATGATCGGGCAGACCGTCGGCAATGTCCGCTATGGCGGCCGAGGCCGGCTGTCCACGCTGGTCGCCGGCGTGTTCCTGCTCGTCGTGCTGGTGCCGCTGCGGCCGTGGGTGGCGCAGGTGCCGGTGGCGGCGCTCGTCGCGATCATGATCATGGTCGCGATCAGCACCTTCTCCTGGGGCTCGCTGCGCGATCTGGGGCGGCATCCGAAGGTCTCGGGCGTGGTCATGCTGGCGACCGTCGCGGTCACCGTCGCCACCCATGATCTCGCGGCCGGCGTCGCCGTCGGCGTGCTGCTGAGCGGGGTGTTCTTCGCCTTCAAGGTCACCCGCCTGATGGACGTCCGCATCGGCTATGACGCCGCGACCGACACCCGGCTCTACGACGTATCGGGCCAGATCTTCTTCGCCAGCGCCGACATCTTTGCCGATCGCTTCGATCTGCGGGACAGCGCGCGGCGGGTCAGGATCGATCTCACCCAGGCGCATCTGTGGGACATCACCGCCGTCGCCGCGCTGGACGACGTGGTCGCGAAAATGCGCCGGCACGACATGATCGTGGAGGTGGTCGGCCTCAACGCGGCGAGCGCGATCCTGGTGGACCGCCACGCATCGCAAATCCAGGCGCCGGCCTGAACGCAACGCGCGGCGGGCTTTGGGCGAAGCCCGCTGACACCCTCAAACCGGGCGGAGATTCAGCCAGCGTCGCGTCGCGGGGATGCGGGCGAGCAGCATCTTCTCGGCCAGCAGCACCACGATCAGCGTGATCCCGAACATTGGCAGATAGACGGCCAGCGCGACGATCGCCGCGACCAGCCCGGCGCCGAAGCGCGGACGGCCGAGCGGGATCGGCGCGCCGAGCAGGCCGACCGGGCGCCGTCGCCACCACATCACCGCGCCGGAGACGGCGAGGAGGACGAGCAGCAGCGCGGTCAGCGTCCCGATGATCTGGTTGGCGATCCCGAACAGCGCGCCTTCATGCGCGGCGACGCCGTAACCGATCGTCCGATCGAGCCAGTGCCGCTGCGAGAAAGGTGTGCGGCTGATCAGCCGGCCGGTCGCGCCATCGACCGTGGCATCGCTGCGCAGCGGTCGATCGGCGGCATCCGAGGCGATCGACCATGGCATCCCGGCCATGCGGGGTGGCGAGATCAGCACCGGCGGCGCCACACCGAGCGGTCGCGCGGTGGCGATCACCCGATCCAGTTCGCCCGGGCGGATCGGCGCGGACGGCATTGCCATGCCACCATGGCCGGCGTGGCCGGCATGGTCTCCCGCCATGGCATCCGGCTTCGGCGCCTTGCCGCCGATCGTCCAATCGACCGCCCCCCGCGACGTCCCGGTCAGCGTGCGGATTTCGGACAGATAATTGCCCCAGCCCTGCGCCCAGGGCAGGCCGGTCAGGATCAGCCCGAGCGCAAACGCGGAAACCCAGATGCCCGCCGTCGCGTGGATATCCCGCCAGAACAGCCGCCGTCCTCCCCGGAGGCGCGGATAGAGCACGCCTGCCAGCCCCCGGCGGCCGCGCGGCCACCACAGATAGAGGCCGGTCAGGATCATCACGATCGCCCAGCAGGCGGCCGTCTCCACCAGATAGCTGCCGACCGCCCCGGCCAGCAATTCGCCGTGCAGGTGGAAGATCAGCCGCATCGGCCGCTTTTCTTCGGTCACGACCTTCAGGATCGCCAGGCTGCGGGGATCGACATAGACGCGCTTGTCCTCCCCCCGCACCGTGACGAGGATGCGAACCGCCTGATCGCGCGCCTCCGGCAGCACATATTTGTGCAGGGCCGATCCCGGCACCGCCTTGAGCGCGGCGGCGACCTGCGCGTCGGCGGATGCCACCGGGCCGTCGGTGGCGAGATGATCATAAGGCCGGTCCAGCCACGCCTCGATCTGCGGGCGCCAGAGATAGATCGCGCCGGTGCAGGCGAGCCAGATCACGAACGGGATGCAGAACAGCCCGGCATAGAAATGCCAGCGCCATACCGCATTGTACCAGCGGGTTCCCGGAGCCCGGACGCTCACAGCTTCACCCCCGCTTCCATCAGGAAGGTCCGCTGGGGATAGGGATGATAGACCCACGCCTTGTCGTTGGTGAGGTTGTTGACCCCGGCCGAGAAGCGCAGCCGCTTGCTCACATCGTAATTGGCACGCAGATCGAGCGCGAACAGTTCGGACGTGTAGCCATAATCGTCGCCGCGATAGAGGCCGTCGATATCGCTGTTGGGCCGGCTGGCATAGCGCACCCCGATCACCGCCTGAAGCGTGGGCGTCACCCGGTAGCGCAGATTGCCGTTGAGCCGCCAGCGCGGGATACGCGGAAACGCCACGCCTTCGGATGCCGGATCGGACGGGTTCTTCACCGTGATCGCATCGATCCAGGCGGCGTTGCCGTCCATGTCGAGGCGATCGATCGGCCAATTATGCGTCTCGGCGATCAGTTCGACGCCATATTGGCGGGTGATGTCGATATTCTTGAAGCTGGAGGTCGAAACCCCGTTCTGGTTGAAGCCGAGGAAGTTGAAGATGCTGTTGTGGACACGCTGGTAGAAGGCGCTGCCGGTCAGCGTCACCGGCCCGAAGCGATGGCGCAGCAGCAGATTGGCGTCCTTGCTCCGCTCCGGCTTCAGGGTCGGATCGAAGCTGTTGGCGTTGAAGCTGCCGTCGCCGTTCAGCGATCCCTGGAACAGCTCGCCGACGGTCGGGAAGCGCGTCGCCATGGCGAGGCTGAGTTCCGCCACCCAGTCTCCCGCGAAGATATGGCGGAGCGCCACCTTGGGGCTCCATGCATGGTCGGTGCGGCCGGCATAATGCTGGGTCACCGGCAACCCCGCCTGCGCGCCGCTGCTCGCCACCGCGATGATGCCGCCGTCATAAGCGTGCCAGCGATCATAGCGCGCGCCGACGGTCAGCTTGGTCGCATCGCCGAACGCGATCGCATCCTCGGCAAACACACCGACCGTCGTATTGCGACCGAAGGTCCGCGTGGTGAGCGCGGGATCGGAACCCTCCCGCCAATGTGATGTGTTGAAGACGCTCTGATCGGTTTCGTAGAGGCTGGCATCGACGCCGAAGGCCAGCGCGTGGCGGCCGATGGTGCGGGTCGCCAGCAGATCGCCCGTATACCAGCCGGTCGGCCCCTGCCGGGTCCATTGCCCGGCGCCATCGGCGAGGCCGGCTGCGTAGCCGTTGGACTGATAGCTGTCCTGCCGCGCGAAGCGCAGCGTCGAAAGGTTGAGCCGCACATCGAAACCCGCCAACGGCGCCTCGATCTTGCCGCCGACGAGATATTCATTCTTGAAGAACAGGCCCTGGCGGAAGCTGCTCGCGGCGTTCAGCGTATAACTATGCCCGCCGAAGCTGACGAGACCGCTGCTGTTGCCATAGAAAGGATTGCCGGCGGCATCGGTGATGTAGCTGGCGGGATCGAGCGTCTTTTCCTCGTTCCACCAATAGGCGAACAGCAATTCGCTATGCACGTCGCCCTGATCGTAGCGCAGTTCGGCGCGGGTCTGGTCCTGCCGGCTGAGGATCATGGAATAATCGCCGACCACCGGCGTCACCACCTTGGTGCCCGTCGCCGGCATCAGCTTCGGATCGACCACCGCGCCGAGGATCGGCGTGCCCGCCGTTGGGTTGTCGTAGACCGCTGCCGAATAACCGAGCTGGTAATATTGCATCGGCTGCGCCTGATTGATCAGTCGCCGCGCAGACAGGCGGGCACCCCATGAACTGTCCCTGGGCTTCCAGGCGAAGCCGCCCTCGGCCGAATGCCCCCACAGATCATCGTGGGATTTGAACTGGTCATAGGGCTGGTAGAAATTCTGGAGGTTGAAGAACGCCTCGGTCTTCTCCGGCGCGCGCGTCGTAATGTTGACGATGCCGCCCATCGAATTGCCGACATAGCGGGCCGAATAAGGCCCGTAGACGATGTCGAACTGCTGCACCTCATGGGGGCTCACCACCCCCCAGGCCGGCGGATAGCTGAACGAATTGCCGAGGAAATCGGAGATCACGAAGCCATCCACCATCACCAATGTGCGGGCGGACTGGGTGCTGTGCGTGCCGCGAAAGCCGGGCACGCCGTTATTGTCGCCGATATAGCGGCTGCGCACGAAGAAATCGGGCGCATATTTGATCAGATCCTCGACATTGGTGGCGTTGACCCCGGCGAATTGCGCGTCGCCGAGGCTCACCGACAGACCGCGCGGCTCGATCGCGATCGGATGCTTGTTCTGCCCGATCACGAGGATGTCGTCGGGCCGCGCCGTATCCGCACCGGCGGTGATGATCGGGCTGACAGTCTGGGCATGGGCCGTGGCGCACGGCGCCCACGGCAGAAAGGGCGCGCAGAACAGCGCGCGGGAAATGCGTGACATGATGGTCCCCTGAACCGGATAAGACAAAGCCGCCCGGCGCTGGAAAGCGCGGCGAACGGCGATCGGTCAGAGTGTCTTGGGTGGTCCGGTGGACGGCGGCGGCGGGGCGGCCAGCCCACGCCCGATACTGACCAGCGCAGCCGCGCCGACAAGCCAGTCTTCGGCGCTCGGCCGGGGCAGATCGAGCGCCGGCAGCGGCGGCCCGTCGAACGCCATGGCGAGGCTGGAGAAGGCACAGGCATGATCGCTCGACCCGTGATTCTGCTCGTCCGAGCCGTGATGCGCGTCCTTCATGGCCGCCGCCATGTCGGCCGCCATATCGGGTGCCATGCCCGTCTGCATCGGCCCCATCCCGGTGCAGATCGTGATCCGCCACCCATGGGCCGTCTGCACCGGCATCCAGCCCTGCGGCACGATGACGCGCAACAGCAATGCGCAGGCGATGATCGCCAGCGCGAGCAGCTGCGGCACGGCGCCTCGGGTGCGGAACGATTCCAGCATCGCCGCCCGATCAGCCAAAAAACGGCATTATGCAATCGGACCTTGCGCGGATCGATCCGCATCCCGTGCAGGCCGGCGGCGCAAACCATCGTCCGGGCCGCCCAAACAGGCGCAACGACGGCCTGTCAGCCCCTCACGGACGAGGAAGATATTGTTTCGGTATGGATCGATACGAAATCGGTTCTTCTCATTTCCGTCATTTTGGAGAAAAGGCGCCCACCCCGCCGCTTTCCATGTGCAACGGCCATGGCGATCGACACCGGCTCCTGTGAGGCGCGTTGGATGACAGACTTGTTCCTCGTTCTCGGCGGCCGGGTCATGGACGCGCGGGGTCGCGAATTTCGCGATCCTGCCTCACTCGACATCGTCGGCCTGTTTGGCGGTCGAGCCGCCGACGAGGCAGCCTGGCGCAGCGCATCCCAGCGTTCGATCGACGACGCCGAGATCAAATATCTGGTCATCGACATGGCCGGGCCGCTCGCCGATCCGGCCAAAGGCCATAAGGCGAACTGACCGGTGCTGCGTTGCGACGACCTGGGCGTGGCAACGCGGAGCGAGCCATCGCCGACCCACAGCCTGACCTCCGCCGCCGAATTCGCCTTTCTATGCGCCTGGCTCGGACATTGCCGCGCCATCTCGCCGATACCCCACAAGATCGACATCGAATCATCCGATTCCACGATGGAGATCGCGTTCGATCCGGGCTTGCGCTGCATGGTCCATGTCAAGGTGAAGGCCGACAATCGCCTGGGCCTCCATTGTGAAACATTGGCGGCGCTGGAGGCGCTGGCGGCCGCCCGGGGGCTGCCGTTGCTGATCGCCTGGAAGCGCTATTCGCGGTGGATGCTCGTCGATTCGACCTGCCTCCTCCATCGCGATGGCATGGCCCGTCTTGGCCATGTCGAGGCCGCGCGGCAGAATCTGCTCGGAGTCCTGGCCGGGGACTATGCCTTCCATATCGAGCCTGGTGCCGGGATCGAGATCGCGCTAGCCGCGGCCGCCGTTCCGGATCATGCCGATGATGGCACCACGGCCTCCGGCCTGACACCGCACATCCTGTCCGGTTTTGGTGGCGGCGGGCGGCAGCTTGCCGCCTTTCCGCAACATTATCGGGACATGCTGGCCTTCGTGCCGCTGACGCCCCGCCGCTTTGCCGATGGACGAGGCGCCGCCCGCTTCGAAGCCGAAGAGGCGATCGGCTATACGCATCAGTTCGTCGTGGCGACGATCAACCATGGTCGCCCCGATCCGCGTTTTCCCCATGCGCGCTGGTTGCGCGGCGCCGACGCGGATGCCGCCGCCGCGCCACCACCGCTGGACGATATTCTGGGCGCCCTCACCGCCGCACGCCGCGATGGGCTGATCGCCGATATCTTTCACCAGCGCCCCTTCGACACGCCCGCTTTTCTGCCCTGAGGCGGAAATCGCGTGCGCCATGGAATCATCGGGACGTTTTTCGAGAGTCCGTTTCGATGATGAGGCGCCCGGACCATGCCGGGCGTCGTGCCGGCTGCCGCCACCCCCGTGGTGTCGGCCGGCACGTTCCGCGTTTCGCGATCGGACGACCCCATATCAACCCGGTATGGAAACAGATCGAAACGGTATTGGAAGCGCATAGCCGCGTTCCGCAGTGAATTTTCGGAGCAAAATCGCCCAGCGCCGATGAGGCGCCAGATCGGGAGGGATAATCGGCCATGGTATCGCAGCGCATCAAGCATCCTGGATTGGCCCAGCGGATCATGCCCGCCGAGCAGGCGGCGGCGTTCATCTCCGACAGGATGAGCGTCGGCATGAGCGGCTTCACGGGTTCGGGCTACCCCAAGGCGGTGCCGCTGGCCCTGGCCGCGCACATCGAGGCGGAACATGCCGCCGGCCGCGACATGCGCGTGAAGATCTGGACCGGCGCCTCGACCGGGCCCGAACTGGATGGCGCGCTCGCCAAGGCCAATGGCATCGAGATGCGCCTGCCCTATAATTCCGATCCCATCGCCCGCGAACGGATCAACCGTGGCGAGATGGATTATCTCGACATGCATCTGAGCCAGGTCGCGCCGGTCGCGTGGCAGGGTTTCCTCGGCCCGCTCGACATCGCGGTCATCGAGGTTTCGGGCATCCGCGAGGATGGCAGCCTGATCCCCTCCTCCTCGGTCGGCAACAACAAGACCTGGCTGGATCGCGCCGATCGCGTGATCCTGGAGGTGAACAGCTGGCAGAATCCCGCGCTCGAAGGGATGCACGATATCTATTACGGGACGGCGCTGCCGCCCCACCGCGTGCCCATCCCCCTGATCCGCCCCGATGACCGGATCGGCCAATCCTCCTTCCGCTGCGACCCGGACAGGATCATCGCCATCGTCGAGACCGAAGCGCCGGATCGCAACGCCCCCTTCTCGCCGCCCGATGCCTCGGCTGCGGCGATCGCCGGCCACCTGCTGGAATTCCTGACCCACGAAGTCGGTCGCGGACGCCTGCCCGCCTCGCTCCTCCCGCTCCAGTCCGGCGTCGGCAATATTGCCAATGCGGTGCTGAGCGGCCTGCTCGACAGCCCGTTCGAGAATATGACGGCCTATACCGAGGTGATCCAGGACGGGATGCTCGACCTGCTCGATGCGGGCAAGCTGCGCATGGCGTCCGCCACCGCCTTTTCGCTCAGCCCGGAGGCCGCGGAGCGGGCCAATGCCGGCATGACCCGTTATCGCGACAAGATGATCCTGCGCCCGCAGGAGATCAGCAACCATCCCGAGTTGATCCGGCGCCTCGGCTGCATCGCGATGAACGGCCTGATCGAGGCCGATATCTATGGCAACATCAATTCCACCCATGTGATGGGATCGCGCATCCAGAACGGCATCGGCGGATCGGGTGATTTTGCGCGCAACGCCTATATCTCGATCTTCATGACTCCTTCCACCGCCAAGGGCGGCGCGATCTCCGCGATCGTCCCCCATGCCAGCCATGTCGACCACATCACCCAGGACGTGCAGGTGATCGTCACCGAGCAGGGCCTCGCCGATCTGCGCGGGCTCAGCCCGAAGAAGCGGGCCGATCTGATCATCGAGCGCTGCGCGCACCCGGATTATCGCCCGGCGCTGCGGGACTATTACCGGCGTGCCAAGGAAGGCTCCTACGGCCTGCAAAGCCCGATGCTGCCGGGCGAAGCACTCGCCTGGCATCAGCGTTACCTCGACACCGGAACCATGCGCTCCTGAAGCGACGGAGAGGGCGTGGCGAGACCACCCCTCTCCAATGGTTCTGCCGCACCGCCCGCGGCCCTGCCGGCGGACGGGCGGGCGGGCGGCCTGCTGCGGTCTGCGCCACAGCCCCAACGGACCTTCCAAGATATCCGCATACCATTCCGGTATGTTTCCGAATGAAGACAATATTGGCGATGCCGATGCCGGAAGCGCACATCCCCGGAGCCGGCGATGATCCGGCTCCACAGGACGCACGCCATGTTCATCTTCAAAATTGCCGCCCTCCCGATCGCCGCCGCAGGCCTCATGCTCGTGCAGCAGGCCTTCGCCGAAACGCCCGCGATCGAGAGCTTCCGGTCGATCGAGTTCGAGGCCGATCCCGCCTCGCGCCTCCCCGATGTCCGCGCCGATCTCGCCGCCCGCATCCCCCAGGGTAGCCGCGTCGCCGATGCCCGCACGCTTATGCACGATGCCGGCGCGCATTGCCGCCAACCCGCCACCGACGGCCGGATGCGCTGCCGCTACAATGATCTGCGCGTGCAGGACGAGATCCTGCAGGATGTCAGCTGGACGGTCGATTTCCAGACCACGGCCGGCACGGTCGATTCCTTCACCGTGGAACGCGATCCGGCTCACGACTGAGCGCCGCGCTCCATCCTACCCCCTGATCCCGCCGTGGCCGCGCGAAACGCCTCTCCCCGATTTCGTCGCCCTTCCACGACAGGAGACCGGCCATTCTCTCCCCCTCGAGAATGGCCGGTCGTGGCAGCAGATCGCAAATTGTCGCCATCGGTGCGATCGCGGCTTATACCGATGCCGCATATGACGATCGACATCCGGCAATTACGCTATTTCCTCGCCGTCGCGGCGGAGCGCAGTTTCACGCAGGGCGCACGCCGGCTGAACATGGCGCAGGCGCCGCTCAGCAAGCGTATCCAGGAACTGGAAGAAGAGCTTTCGGTCCAGCTTTTCGATCGCGAGAAACGCCCGATCACGCTCACCCCTGCCGGCCATCTGCTAAGGGAGGAGGCGATACGGGTGGTGCGCGGGCTCGATCAGCTCCAGGCCACGATGCGGCGGTTCATCGCCGCAGAGCGCCCGCGCTTCGTGATCGGCCTGGTTCCCTCCACCCTCTATGCGCGCCTGCCGGAGATCATCGCGCGCTATCGGGCCGAGGCCGGCGATCTCGATATCGCCCTCGCCGAAATGGACAGCATCGAGCAGGTCGCGGCGCTGAAGGACGGGCGCATCGATGTCGGCTTCGACCGTATCATCGTGGACGATCCGCTCGTCGTCCACATGCTGCTGCGCGAGGAGCCGCTGATCGTGGCGCTGCCCAGCGGCCATGCCCTGCTGGCCGGAGGCGCCGAGGTGGCGCTGGCGGACATCGCGAGCCTGCCGCTGATCGTCTATCCCGGCGCGCCCCGTCCCAGCTATGCCGACCTGACCCTCTCCTTCTTTCAGGAGCGCGACCTGATGCCGCCCAACATCGTGGAGGTCAGGGAATTGCAGACGGCGCTGGTGATGGTCGCCTCCGGCGCCGGCGCGTGCATCATCCCCGAATCGGTCCAGCGCCTCGCCCGCTCGGATATCGGCTTCGCCCCGATCAAGGAGATGATCACCGCCCCCTTCCTACTGCGCCGCCGGGCGGGCGCCATGCCGGAAAATCTGCAAAGGCTCGTGCGCCTCTACGATTGAGGATGGTCATACAGACGGATTCTGGGCCGCCCGACCGGCGACCCGGCGACCCGGCGACATCTGCGATCAGCGCAACGCAGCCAGGAAAAAATCGGCCGCCAGCCTCGCGGTATCGTCGACGGACAGATCGGGCCGTGACAATTCGCGATTGCCGAGGCCGAAGAGGCAGGAAAGGAGTATCTCCCCCGCGCAGGCCAGCCGATCTCCCTCCAGGCTGTCGTTGGCAAGCAACGCCATGCCGCGCAGCAGTTCGCGATAGCGCTCGCAAAGGCGGGCGATCACGGCTGCGACATTCGCATCCCGGTGCCCTTCCGCCAGAATCTGGAAGGTCAGCGCCTCGCCGCCCTGATTCAGCACGGTGCGCGCGAGCTCCTCGAACGCATCGCGAATCGGCATCGCCTTGGACAGGGCGGCATCGGAGATGACCTGCAATTCCGCGAGCCGCTGATCGGCATCGATCTGAATGATCGCCGCGATGATATCGGTCTTGTGCGCATAAAGGCGGTAAATCTGCCCGACGCTGACTGACGCCCGCGCCGCCAGTTCCGCCATATTGGTCTGATGGAAGCCGTTCCCGGCGAAGAGGCAGCGCGCCGCCTCGATGATCTGGGCGCGCCCCCCGTCGGCGGTTCGCTTGGATGCCATATGTGCTTCCCTCTTTTCTCTTGAACCTGCTGCAACAGAGCTTAATGCTCCGCAACAAGAATGAACGTTCATTCCGCATTCTGTTCACGGAATCCTCTATGCCCCATGCGCCCCATGCCCGCGTAGCGATAGCTGCTATTCTCTTCGGTTCGCTGGCCGCCTGTGGCTCGCAACAACCCCAGAAAGCGCCGCCCCCGCCGGAAGTCGGCATTGTCACCCTGCAGAGCCAGTCGGTCACATTGTCGACCAATCTGCCCGGGCGAGTCGCCGCCGCCGAAACATCGGAAGTGCGGCCTCAGGTCAGCGGCATCATCCGTCGGCGCCTGTTCGAGGAAGGCTCGATCGTTCATACCGGGCAGCTTCTGTACCAGATCGAGGATGCGCCCTACCGTGCCGCCCTGGGCACGGCGCAGGGCAATCTCGCCAACGCGCAGGCTACGATCCGTTCCACCCAGCTCCAGGCCGATCGCTATGGCCGTCTGCTCGCGATCAAGGGCGTCAGCCAGCAGGATGCCGACAATGCGCAGGCTGCCGCACAGCAGGCCCGCGCCGGCGTGCAGGCGCAGCGCGCCGCCGTGGATGCGGCACGGGTCAACCTCGGCTTCACCCAGATCCGCGCGCCCATTACGGGCCGTATCGGCCGATCGCTGATCACCGTCGGCGCGCTCGCCCAGACCGGACAGAGCGATCCTCTCGCGACCATCCAGCGGATGAACATGGTCTATGTCGATGTGACCGAATCGGCGGCCGACATGCTCGACCTGCGCCAGGCGATGCAGGCCGGCAGCATCACGCGGGACGGCCCCGGCGCCGCCCGCGTGCAGTTGCTGCTGCCCAATGGCACCACTTATCCGATCGAGGGCAGGTTCGAATTCTCGGACGTGACGGTCGATCCCTCGTCCGGCTCGGTCACGATCCGGGCGAGCTTCCCCAATCCGGACGGGCTGCTGCTGCCCGGCATGTATGTCCGCGCCAAGCTGGTGGAAGGCACGCGCCGCCAGGCTATCCTCGCTCCGCAGCAGGGCATCACCCGGGACGAGCAGGGCAATGCCGTCGCAATGGTGGTGGATGCCCAGAACAAGGTCGAACAGCGCAAAGTCACGACCGAACAGGCCGTCGGCGACAAATGGGTCGTTTCCAGCGGCCTGAAGCCGGGCGATCGCCTCATCGTGGAAGGGCTCCTGATGCTGAAGCCCGGCGAACAGGTGCAGCCGCGCGCACCGCAACAGGTTGTCGCCAGCAGTGCCGACAGCGCCAGCGGGCAAAGCGGGAATTGATCTGATGTCGCGCTATTTCATCCATCGCCCCATCTTCGCATGGGTGCTTGCGACCATGATGCTGCTCGCCGGCATATTGGCGATCCGCAGCCTCGCCGTTGCGCAATATCCGGAGATCGCCCCGCCCGCCGTCGCGATCACGACCCTCTATCCCGGCGCCGATGCCCAGACCCTCGAAAACACCACCACGCAGGTGATCGAGCAGCAGATGAAGGGCATCGATCACCTCGAATATTTCGCATCGAGCAGCGATAGCGCCGGCAACCTGACGATCACCCTGACCTTCGCGCAGGGCACCGACCCGGACATCGCGCAGGTGCAGGTGCAGAACAAGCTGCAACAGGCGACTCCCCTGCTCCCTCAGGAGGTTCAGCAACAGGGGCTGCGCGTCACCAAGGCGACCAAGAACTTCCTGCTGGTGCTCGCCCTCTATTCGGACAATGGCGCCCACAACCAGATCGATCTGGGCGATTTCGTCGCCTCGAAGCTCCAGGATCCGCTCAGCCGCGTCAACGGCGTGGGCGATACCCAGGTGCTCGGCGCCCAATATGCGATGCGCATCTGGGTCGATCCCTACAAGCTGACCAACTATGCGCTGACGATGAACGACGTCACCTCGGCGATCACCGCGCAGAACGCGCAGGTATCCGCCGGCCAGGTCGGCAGCCTGCCCTCGCCCAAGGGGCAGGCCCTCAACGCCATCGTGACGGCCCAGAGCCGGCTCGAAACGCCGGATCAGTTCCGCAACATCATTCTGAAGACCAACAGCGACGGTTCGCTCGTGCGGATGTCGGATGTCGCGCGGGTCGAAATGGGGTCGGAGAATTACAGCTTCCTCGCCCGCTTCAACGGCAAGGAGTCCGCCGGTTTCGGCATCAAGCTGGCCCCCAACGCCAACGCGCTCGATACGGTGAAGGCTGTGAAGGCCGAAATCGCCCAGATTTCCAAGCAGTTCCCGCCGGACATCAAGGTCGCTTACCCGGTCGACAACTCGACCTTCGTGAGCCTGTCGGTGCATGAGGTCGTGAAGACGCTGATCGAAGCGATCATCCTGGTCTTCGTGGTGATGTTCGTCTTCCTCCAGAACTGGCGCGCCACGCTGATCCCGACGATCGCGGTGCCGGTGGTGCTGATGGGATCGTTCGGCATTCTCTACGCTGCGGGATTCACGATCAACACGCTGACCCTGTTCGGCATGGTGCTGGCGATCGGGCTGCTCGTGGACGACGCGATCGTCGTGGTCGAGAATGTCGAACGCCTGATCCAGGAGGAGAAGCTCAGCCCCAAGGAGGCTGCGCTCAAGTCGATGGAAGAAATTTCGGGCGCACTGATCGGCATCGGCCTGGTGCTTTCGGCGGTGTTCCTGCCCATGGCCTTCTTCGGCGGATCGACCGGCGTGATCTACCGCCAGTTCTCGATCACGATCGTCTCGGCGATGGCGCTCTCGGTGCTGACCGCCCTGATCCTGACCCCGGCGCTGTGCGCCACGATCCTGAAGCCCGCCAAGGACGAACATGCCCACAGCACGGGTTTCTTCGGCTGGTTCAACCGCACCTTCGACCGGACCCGCGAACGCTATGGCAATGGCGTCGAGCGCGTCGAGCGTCGCTGGGGCCGCACCCTGCTCGTCTACGCCCTGCTCGTCGTCGGCATGGGCCTGATCTTCTGGCGCCTGCCCGGCGGCTTCCTGCCGGCGGAGGATCAGGGGCTGCTGTTCACCCAGGTCACGCTGCCGGTCGGCAGCTCGATCGAGGAGACCCAGGCCACCCTGGATCGGGTCCGCGATCATTATCTGAAGGATGAGAGCAAGAATGTCGCTTTGGTCTTCACGGTCGCCGGCTTCGGCTTCGTGGGGCAGGGCCAGAATGTCGGCATCGCCTTCATTCGCACCAAGGACTGGGATGTCCGCAGCGGCGCCACCAACCATGTTCCCGCCATCGTCCAACGTGCCAATGCGGCGTTCCAGAAGATCCGCGCCGGCATGGTCATCGCCTTCAATCCGCCGGCCGTGCTGGATCTCGGCAATGCCGACGGCTTCGATTTCGAACTGAAGGACAATAATAATCTCGGCCACGCCAAGCTGATTGCCGCGCGCAACCAGCTGCTCGGCATGGCGGCCAAGGATCCGCGCCTCATGCAGGTCCGCTCCAACGGCCTGGAAGACACGCCACAGGTGAAGCTGAATGTCGATCAGCCTCGCGCCGGGGCGCTCGGCCTGTCGTTGGCGGACGTCAACACCACGATCGCGGCGGCTTTCGGCGGCACCTATGTCAACGATTTCATGGATCGTGGCCGCGTGAAGAAGGTCTATGTGCAGGCCGACGGGCAGTTCCGCACGACCCCTGCGTCGATCGGCGATCTCTATGTCCGCTCCAGCAACGGCAAGATGGCGCCCTTCTCGGCTTTCTCCTCGACCCACTGGATCTTCGGGCCGGCCAAGCTCGAACGGTATAACGGGGTGTCGTCCATCGAACTGATGGGTTCGCCGGCTCCCGGTTATTCCACAGGCCAGGCGATGCAGGCGATGCAGGCGCTCGCATCGAAGCTGCCCGAGGGCATCGGCTATGAGTGGACCGGCCTTTCCTACGAGCAGGAACTGTCGGCCGGGCAGGCGCCGATGCTCTATGCGCTGTCGCTGCTGATCGTGTTCCTCTGCCTTGCCGCGCTGTACGAAAGCTGGTCGATCCCGATCGCCGTGTTGCTGGTGGTGCCGCTCGGCGTGCTCGGCGCGGTGATCGCGGCCAAGCTCGCCGGCCTCAACAACGACATCTACCTTCAGGTCGGCCTGATCACGACGGTCGGCGTCTCCGCCAAGAACGCGATCCTGATCGTCGAGTTCGCGGAGGAGAAGATGCGCGAGGGGATGAGCGCGAGCGCCGCCGCGCTGGAAGCGGCCAAGCTCCGCCTCCGGCCGATCCTGATGACCAGCTTCGCCTTCATCTTCGGTGTGCTGCCGCTGGCGATATCGACCGGCGCCGGCGCCGGCGGACAGAATGCGATCGGCTGGTCGGTGGTGGGCGGCATGCTCTCGGCGACGATCCTCGCCATCTTCTTCGTGCCCACCTTCTTCCGGGTGGTGAAGCAGCTGTTCAAGCAGGACCAGCCCAACCGGGCAGAGGGCGATACCCACGACACGACGGATGGCCCACATCCGCAGGAGGCCTGACATGATCGCCCGCAAGCCCCTCGCCCTCAGCAGCCTGCTCGCGCTCGCGGCCTGCAACATGGCGCCGCATTATGTGCGGCCCGCCATGCCGGTGCCGGCCGCGACGCCGCAGGGGCCATCCTATGCGCCGGCCCAGGACGGCTCGGCCGCCATCGCCGATCTTTCCTGGCAGGCCTTCTTCACCGACGATCGGCTCCGCAAGCTGATCGCGGTGGCGCTCGACAACAACCGGGATCTCCGGATCGCGGTCGCCAACGTCGCCCAGGCACGCGCCCAATATCGCGTGCAGAACGCCGATATCTTCCCGACCATCGGCGTGAATGGCGGCGGCACCTTCCAGCGCATTCCCGGCCAGATCATTTCGGAAAGCGACGGCACCGCCAGCGGCGGCGGCGGCGCCAGCGCGAATAACGGCCTCGGCACATTGGTCGGTGCCAGCAACAACAACTCCATCCGTTCGAACATCTATTCGGCAAGCGTCGGCGTATCCGCCTGGGAGGTCGATCTGTTCGGCCGCGTCCGCAATCTCTCGCAGGCCGCGCAGGAGCAGTTCTTCGCTGCCGCCGAAAACAGGGACGCGGCCCGCACCTCGCTGATCGCCGAAGTCGCCACCGCCTGGCTGAACCTTGCCGCCGATCGGGACCGGCTGCGGATCGCCCAGGATACCGCCAGGGCCTATGGCGAAACCCTGATCATCATCCAGGGTCGTGCCCATGAGGGCAGCGCGTCCGATCTGGACGTGAAGCAGGCCCAGACCAGCTATGAGCAGGCCCGTTCCGATATCGCCTCGACCACCACCGCGGTGGCGCAGGATCGGAACGCGCTGGATCTGCTGGCCGGCACCCCGGTCAGTGCGGACCTGCTGCCGGCCGAACTGGGCGGCAGCGACGTCACCATCACCGATCTGCCAGCCGGCCTCCCCTCGCAACTGCTGCTGCGCCGGCCCGACGTCGCCGGTGCCGAGGATAAGCTGCGGGCCGCCAACGCCGATATCGGCGCGGCACGGGCTGCCTTCTTCCCGCAGATCTCGCTGACCGCCGCGTTCGGCACGACCAGCCTCGGCCTCTCGAACCTGTTCGGCAACGGCAGCAGCTTCTGGTCCGTGGCGCCCTCGGTCACCCTGCCGATCTTCGATTTCGGCAAGAACAGGGGCAACCTCCATTATGCCGAGGCAACGCGCGACGCGATGGTCGCCACCTATGAGAAATCGGTGCAGACGGCCTTTCGCGAGGTTGCCGATGCATTGGCCCGGCGCGGCACGATCGACGAGCAGTTGAGCGCACAGGTCTCGCTGCGCGATGCCGCCCAGGGAAGCTATCGGCTGGCCGACGCGCGCTATCAGGAGGGCGTGGATAGCTTCCTCAACACGCTCGATGCCCAGCGGTCCTATTATTCCGCCCAGCAGACGCTCGTTGCCACCAGACTCGCCCGGCAGAGCAATGCCGTCGAACTCTATCGCGCACTGGGCGGCGGCCTCAAATGACGAGAGCGATGCAGGCGGGCCGGGAGGCCTGACGTGGGACGGCGGCGGCGGTTCGATATCGATGTGGCGCTGGATGCCGCCATGCGCGAATTCTGCCTGAAGGGTTATGAGGGGACGAGCCTGGCCGATCTCGTTTCTGCCATGGGAATAGAGAGGCCCAGCCTCTACCTCGCGTTCGGCAGCAAGGAGAAATTGTTCGAGCGGGTGCTGGCACGCTACGAGCAGAAATATCTGACGGTCATATGGACGGCGCTCTCCGCCGCCACGGCTTATGGTGTCGCCCACTCCTTTCTGTGCGGATTCATCGACGCCATCACCGAGAAAACATTACCGCCGGGCTGTCTCAATACCCATGCCGCCGTCGCCTGCTCGCCGGACAGTGAACCTGTCCGCATGAAAGTCCTGGAGAGACGCTCGGCCTACGAGCAGGCGCTGGACGTCCGTTTCGCCCGTTCCGTTCAGGAAGGCGATCTGCCGGCAGGCACCGACACGTCCAAGCTGGCCATGTATCTCGTTTCGGTCAGTTGCGGCCTCGCCCTGCAAGCCAAGGCCGGCGTCTCCCGCGATATGCTCCATGACATCGCGGAGATCGCCCTGGTGCCGATACCGGTCGCCTGCGGCGATATGGCGGAGGGTCGAGCCGGCAACCCTGCGTGATCGCAGGATCGCCGGCCCGCGTCACCCCTCAGGCGACGCGACGCACCCAGCCGTCCGGCCCTTCGATGCGCCCGCGCTGGATGCCGACCAGCGCATCCTTGAGCGCCTCGGTCACGGAACCGCCCTCGCCATTGCCGATCGTGAAGTCGCCGCCGGTGCTCTTCACATGGCCGATCGGGGTGACCACCGCCGCCGTGCCGCAGGCGAACACCTCACGGAGCTTGCCGCTCTGCGCGTCGGCCCGCCACTGGTCGATCGCATAGGGTTCTTCCGCGACGTCCATGCCCCTGGCTTTCGCCAGCGCGAGGATCGAGGCGCGGGTGATGCCGGGCAGGATCGTGCCGCTGAGCGGCGGCGTGCGGAGCTTGCCGTCATCGAACAGGAAGAAGATGTTCATGCCGCCAAGCTCGTCCACCCAGCGATGCTCGACCGCGTCGAGGAACACGACCTGGTCGCAGCCATGCGTCGTCGCCTCGGCCTGCGCCATCAGGCTGGCGGCATAATTGCCGCCGCACTTGGCGGCGCCGGTGCCGCCCGGGCCGGCGCGGTTGAGGTGATCGGACACCCACAAGGACACCGCCTTCTTGCCGCCCTTGAAATAGGCGCCGACCGGGCAGGCGATCACGCAGAAGATATATTCGGCGGCCGGCTTCACGCCGAGGAAGGTTTCCGACGCGAACATGAAGGGGCGCAGATAGAGGCTGCCCTCGCCGCCCGGAATCCACGCCTCGTCGATCGTCACCAGCGCGTCGATCGCGCCGAGGAACAGCCCCTCGGGCACCTCCGGCATCGCCATGCGCTGCGCGGACAGGTTGAAGCGCCGGGCATTCTGCTCGGGCCGGAACAGGCCGATGCCGCCATCATCGAGGCGATAGGCCTTCATGCCCTCGAAGATTTCCTGCGCATAATGCAACACCGCACAGGCGGGATCGAGCAGGAACGGCTTGCGCGCGCCCACGGTGGCACTGTGCCAGCCCTGGCCCTCGGTCCACTTCACCGTCACCATATGATCGGTGAACACACGGCCGAACGCAGGATCCTCCAGCAATACCGCGCGCTCCGCCGCTGCCCGCATGGCGGGATTGGGTTCGATCGCAAAGATATGGTCGGCTTCCGCGTTCATCACGCTGCTCCTTGGGGGACGGGACTGCGCTCCCTTATCGGCCAAGGCGGGGACATGCCAGCCCCCCGAAGGGGCCGGATCACGGAAGGAGGATGCGGAAAAACGGGTCCGGACGAACGATAATGACGCGGAATATCGTCAGATCAGAAAGAGGATCACCGTCCCGGATATCGCCAGCGAGATCGCGCTCATGAAACAGAGCAGCCGAAATTCGATTGCGCAGACCCGGGAATCGATATGTTCCATCGACCAACTCCTCGCGTCGATCTCGCGGCGACGCCAGGCAAGAATAACATGATATCTTTCAAAGTAAAATGAAGCGGCATGATCGCAAATACGCGTTTTATCTTGAAACTATATTGATTCCCCCAGCACAATTCTGCCCGGGCAGGCATCGCGGAAATCCGCGCTCCCGGCCGTCTTGACTCCGACGGCCGGAAAGCGCGATTAGAACATATCAGGAACATAATGGACAAGTGAGTCGGTGGACGCCTTATGCGCCTTGCGGAACAGCATCGCCCAGATCGAGGGCCATCGCCCTGCCGCCATGCTGGCAGCAGCCCCGCTGGGAGTCGATTCGATCGATCGTGCGCTGGGCGGCGGCCTCGCGCGGGGCAGGCTGCACGATCTGTTCGCGGCCGAGCCGGCGGACGGCGGTGCCGCCACGGGCTTTGCCGCACTTCTCGCGCGACTGGCCATGCCCGCCTCCGCCCCCTTGCTGTGGCTCCGGCAGGGCGAAGCGGAGCAGCGCGGCGGGCGTCTCCATGCGCCGGGATTGATGGAGATCGGGCTCGATCCCGCCCGGCTGGTGCTGGTCGTGGTCGCCGATCCGGTGACATTGCTGCGCGCCGCCGCCGACGTGGTGCGATGTCCGCAGGTCGGCGCGGCGGTGATCGAATTGTGGGGCCATCCCCGTGCGCTCGACCTGACCGCGAGCCGGCGCCTGGCGGTGGCGGCCGAGGACTCCGGCGTCACCACGCTGATGCTGCGCGGCGGGGCGGACCCCGGCCCCAGCGCCGCCCAGACCCGCTGGCGGATCGCGTCCGCCCCCTCGCTGGCGCTGGAGGCGGACGCGCCGGGGCATCCGGCCTTCGACCTCACCCTGCTGCGCCAGCGCGGTCGGCCGGACGGCGGGCAGTGGCGGGTGGAGTGGGATCGTGAGCGAGGCCGATTCCACGAACCGGCGCTATCTGGCGCTATGGTTCCCGCTGCTGCCGGCGGATCGGCGACGTCGCCTCTGCGGGCCTGACGATGCGCCGGTCGCCTTCATCGAGAAGCAGCGCGGCGCGATGCGGATCGTCGCGCTCGATGCGCGCGCGCTCAAGCTCGGCCTCGCCCCCGGCCTGACGCTGGCGGATGCCCGCGCCCGCGTTCCCGAGCTGCTGGGCATCGATCATGATCCCTATGGCGACCGGCTCTGGCTGGAACGCATCGCCGATGGCTGCGATCGCTGGACGCCGATGGTGGCGCTCGATTCCCAGGACGGGGTGACGCTCGACATCACCGGCTGCCTGCAGGGCTATGCGTCCTCCCCGTCCATCCATGCCGAGGACAGCCTGGCGGCCGACGTGACCCGGCGCCTCACCGAAGCCGGCATGACGCTCCGCCTGGCCTTCGCCAACAGTCCGGAGGCGGCGCAGGCGCTCGTCCGCTACCAGTCGCTGCCCGCCGCCGCCGAGGCCGGCGCCATCCGCCGCCTGCCGATCGTCGCGCTGCGCATCGAGGAGGAGGCGGAGACCGCGCTGCGCCGCGCCGGCCTCAAGACCATCGGCGACCTTGCCGATCGTCCGCCAGCGCCGCTCGCCGCGCGCTTCGGGGCCGAGCTGGTCGCCGCGCTCGATCGGATGCTGGGCCGTGCCGACAGCCGCATCAGCCCGCGCCGCGCGCTCCCCGCCATCGTCTGCGAGCGCCGGTTCGCCGAGCCGATCGCGCGCACCGACGATGCGCTGGGCGTGCTCGACGAACTGGTCCGCGAGGCGGTGATCGCACTGGAGGAGCGTCATGGCGGCGGCCGGCGCTTCGTCGGGCGGCTCTATCGCAGCGACGGCGTGGTGCGCGAGATCGCGATCGAGACCGGCCTGCCGACGCGCGATCCGAAGGTGCCCGCGCGTCTGTTCCGCGAGCGGATCGACACGCTCGCCGATCCGATCGATCCCGGCTTCGGCTTCGACATGATCCGCCTCGCGGTGCCGGCGATCGAGCCGCTCGCGGCGACCCAGCTCCGGCTCGAAGGCGGGCGGATCGCCGAGGAGGCGATGGCGGCGCTGGTCGATCGGCTGAGCACGCGCCTCGGCCGCGACCGTGTCCGCCGCTTCGCCCCGCGCGCCACCCATATTCCCGAGCAGCAGGCGCTGGTGCTGCCGGCGGTCGCGTTGCCCGATCCGGCCGCATGGCAGATGCCGCCGCCGGGCGAACCGCCGCTGCGCCCGCTCCATCTGTTCGATCCGCCCCAGAAGATCGAAGTGATCGCCGAGGTGCCCGACGGCCCGCCCCGCCGCTTCCGCTGGCGCCGCACCAGCCACGAGGTCGCGCGGTTCGAGGGGCCAGAGCGGATCGCCGGCGAATGGTGGCGGGTGCGCGTCGACCGCCTGCCCGATCCCGGCCCGTCGACCGCGCAGCCCGCGCCCGGCCGCGACGCGATGGACTGCGACGCGGCGGAACGGGCAGACCCCGTGCTGCCACCAAGGCCGGCGAAGCCGCTGCTGACCCGGGACTATTTCCGCGTCGAGGATGTCCGTGGCCGCCGCTTCTGGCTGTTCCGCCATGGTCTCTATGAAAACGAGACGGCCAGCCCGGACTGGTATCTCCACGGCCTGTTCGCATGACCGACACGACCGACTTCGCCGAGCTACTGGCGGCGACCAACTACAGCTTCCTGCGCGGCGCCTCGCACCCGAGCGACATGGTGGGCGAGGCGCTGACGCTCGGCCACAAGGCCATCGGCATCGCCGACCGCAACACCGTGGCAGGCGTGGTGCGGGCTTACACGGCGCTCAAGGATGCCCGCACCGACGCCGCCGCCGCCGGTCTGCCCGATATCGATTTCCGCCTCGTCGTCGGTGCGCGGCTGGTGTTCGCGGACGACACGCCGGACATCGTCGCCTACCCCGTCGATCGCGCCGGCTGGGGCCGCCTCACCCGCCTGCTGACGCTCGGCAACCGGCGCGCGGCCAAGGGCGAATGCGAACTCCATCTCGCCGATCTGATCGACCATGCGCAAGGCCTGCTGCTGATCGCGGTCGCCGACGAGACCCATGAATTCCTGCTCCGCCGCTTGTCCCGCGCGGCACCGCTGTGGATCGCGGCGACGATGCCGCGCCTGGGCGACGACCAGCGTCGGCTGGCGCGGCTGCAACGCCTGTCGCGCGCCACCGGCATCCCATTGCTCGCGACGTGCGACGCACTCTACGCCAGTGCCGCCCAGCGCCCGCTCCACGATGTCGTCACCTGCATCCGTGAGGGCACGACGATCGCCGAGGCCGGCCAGCGCCTGCTCGCCAATGCCGAGCGCCATCTCAAGCCCGGCGGCGAGATGGCGCGCCTGTTCCGCGACGCCCCGCAGGCGGTGGCGGCATGGGCCGACATCGTGGGGCGCATCACCTTCACGCTCGACCAGCTCTCCTACGAATATCCGCACGAGCCGGTGCCCGAGGGATGGGAGCCGCAGGACTGGCTGGAGCAGGAGACGCTGCGGCTGGCGGGAGAGAAATATCCGGAAGGCATACCGCAGGCGATGAGAACTCTCCTCGACGAGGAGTTCGGCATCATCCGCCAGCAGCAATATGCCTATTATTTCCTCACCGTCTACGAAGCGGTGAAGTTCGCCCGTTCGCTCGAACCGCCGATCCTTTGCCAGGGGCGTGGATCGGCCGCCAACTCGGCGGTCTGCTACATGCTTGGCATCACCTCGGTCGATCCGGTCAAGCATAACCTGCTCTTCTCCCGCTTCGTCTCGTCCGAACGCAAGGAGCCGCCCGACATTGACGTCGATTTCGAGCATGAGCGGCGCGAGGAGGTGATCCAGCACATCTACGAGCGCTATGGACAGCATCGCGCCGCGATCGCCGCCACCGTGATCCATTACCGTCCGCGCAGCGCCGTGCGCGAGGTCGGCAAGGTGCTTGGGCTGTCGGAGGATGTGACCGCCCGCCTCACCAGCACCGTCTGGGGCAGCTTTGCCGATCGCATGGAGACGCGCCGCTTCGCCGATGCCGGCTATGATCTTGCCAGCGGCGATCTCGAGCGGCTGCAGTGGATCGTCAACCAGCTGCTCCACGCCCCGCGCCATCTCTCCCAGCATGTCGGCGGCTTCGTGCTCACCGAGGGGCGGCTCGACGAAATGGTGCCGATCCACAATGCCGCGATGGACGAGCGCACCTTCATCGAATGGGACAAGGACGATATCGACGCGCTCAAGCTGATGAAGGTCGATATCCTGGCGCTCGGGATGCTCACCTGCATCCGCAAGGCGTTCACCCTGATGCGGGCCCACGGCCTCGGCGACTATGATCTCGACACCATCCAGGACGAGAATCCGGCCGTCTATGCCATGCTCCAGAAGGGCGACAGCATCGGCGTGTTCCAGGTCGAGAGCCGCGCCCAGATCAACATGCTGCCGCGGTTGAAGCCCAAGCAATTCTACGATCTCGTCGTGCAGGTCGCGATCGTGCGCCCCGGCCCGATCGAAGGCGACATGGTCCACCCCTATCTGCGCCGGCGCGCGGGCAAGGAAGCGGTCGAATTTCCGGAACCCGCACCGCCCCATCCGCGCGACGAACTGGTCGGCGTGCTCGGCAAGACCCATGGCGTGCCGCTCTTTCAGGAACAGGCGATGCGGCTGGCAATCGTCGCCGCCGGCTTCTCGCCCGACAAGGCCAATGATCTCAGAAAGGCGATGGCGACCTTCCGCAATGTCGGCACGATCGGCGATTTCGAGCGCGACATGGTGGAGGGCATGGCGGCCCGCGGTTATGAGCGGGCGTTCGCCCAGCGCTGCTACAACCAGATCAAGGGCTTCGGCAGCTACGGCTTTCCGGAAAGCCACGCGCTGTCCTTCGCGCGGCTCGTCTATGTCTCGTCGTGGATCAAATGCTTCCAGCCGGCGGTGTTCGCCTGCGCGATCCTCAATTCGCAACCGATGGGCTTCTACGCGCCCGCCCAGCTGGTCCGCGATGCGCGCGAGCATGGCGTCGAGGTGCGGGCCGCCGACGTCAATCACAGCCACTGGGACAACAGCCTCGAAGCGGAGGCCGTCGCCCTGCCCCGCCATGGTCGCTGGGGCGATGTACCCGACGGCCAGCGCCAGGACGACACCCTCGCGCTGCGTATCGGTTTCCGCCAGATCGACGGTTTTCGCGAGGAATGGGGCCATGCCATCGCCAGCGAGCGCGAAGCCGGGGGCCGCTTCGCCAGCATCGAGGAACTGGCCCGGCGCGCAAGGCTCCCCTCGCGCGCACTGCGTCTGCTGGCGGATGCCGATGCCTGCCGCTCGATCGACCTCGGCCGGCGCGCGGCAGCATGGGAGGTGCGGCGGATGCCGGGCGGCACGGAGCTGCCGCTGTTCGCCGCCGCCCATGCCCGCGAGCTTGCCGCAGAGCCCGATGCGATGCTGCCCGCCATGCCGCTCGCCGAGGAAGTCAGCGCCGACTACCAGACCACGCGGCTGTCGCTGAAGCAGCATCCGATGCATTTTCTGCGTATGACGATGCGCCGCGAACGCATCCTGACCAGCGCGGAAATGGTGGAAGCCCGCAACGGCACGCGCGCGAAAGTGGCGGGCGTGGTGCTGGTCCGCCAGCGGCCTGGCAAGGGCAACGCCATCTTCGCGACGCTGGAGGACGAGACCGGGATCATGAACATCCTGCTGTGGGCAAGACTGTTCGAGCGCTATCGCCGCCCGCTGATGGCGAGCCGATTGATGGAGGCGCACGGCGTCGTCCAGAAGAGCGAGGAGGGCGTCATCCACCTGATGGCGGATCGCATCATCGACCGCAGCGACCTGCTCGACCGGCTGAGCAATGAGGGCGCGGTGCCGATCGACGTCTCGCGCGCCGACGCCTTCGTCCATCCGCAGATGCCGCGCGGCGGCCATCCTCGCGACGCCCGGGTGATCCCCAAGTCACGCGATTTCCACTAAGCGGCCCGCCGCGCAATAATAGCAGGGTGGACAAGCCGGATTCCGCAGATAGGATATTATATTCTATTTTGAACATATCGTAGCGGCCCAACAGCCGCGCGACTTCGCCGCGATCAGATGGGCCCGTACATGACCGACACCGCGCCTGCCCGCCATCCGCGCGGCCTGCCGATCCTTTCGCTGACCGAGGCCTGGGAGCGCTTCTCCTTCTACGGCATGCAGGCGCTGCTCGTGCTGTACATGGCGACGACCCTGCTGCCGTCCGCACCCGAGCGGAAAGTGTGGGGCTTCGCCGGCTTCCGTGATGCCGTGGAGGCGGTGACCGGGCCGCTGTCCGATCAGGCGCTCGCCTCACAGATTTTCGGCCTCTATGCCGGTCTCGTCTATCTGACGCCCTTGCTGGGCGGACTGGTCGGCGATCGACTGCTTGGCGGCCGGCGCACCGTGCTGCTCGGCGCGGCGCTGATGGCGGCGGGGCATTTCCTGCTCGCCTTCGATGCGAGCTTCCTGATCGCGCTCGCCGCGCTGATCCTCGGATCGGGGTGCCTCAAGGGCAATATCGCCACCCAGGTCGGCCGGCTCTACGATGCCGGCGATGCGCGGCGGGACCGCGCCTTTCTGCTGTTCAACTTCGGCATTAACATCGGCGCCTTCGCAGGGCCACTGATTTGCGGCACGATCGGCGAGAGCCATGGCTGGCATCTCGGCTTTGCCAGCGCCGGCTTCGGGATGCTGATCGGCATCGTCATCTATGCGTCGGGCTGGCGTTATCTCCCCGCCGATCGCCCACGCGGACGCTCGGTGGTGCGCGAGCAGGGCGCCGTCGGCGACGGCAAGCGCATCGCCGCCCTGCTCGGGCTGGTGGCGCTGTCGGCCTGCTACAATGTGCCCTTCTCTCAGGGCTACAACGTCTTCCCGCTGTGGATCGACGCTGCCGCCAACCGCCACATCGGCGGCTTCGAGATGCCGATCGCCTGGTATCTGGCCAGCGACGGCCTGATCACGGTGCTATCGACGCCGATCATCATCCTGCTGTGGAAGCGACAGGCGGCGGCGGGGCGCGAACCGCGCGTGCCGGTCAAGTTCGCGATCGGCTGCGCGATGATGGCGGCGGCCGATGCGCTGCTGGCGATCTTCGCCCAGATCTCGCCCGGTGCCCATTCGCTCGGCGTCCTGTGGGGCTTCGGCTATTTCCTGCTCTCCTCCTCCGCCTATCTGTTCGTGATGCCGGTGCTGCTCGCCGCCGTCTCACGCGCAGCACCGGTGCGGCTGACGGCGACGCTGATGGGCGTCGCTTATGCCGGGCTGTTCGTCGCCAACCTCACCGGCGGCTGGCTCGCGCGTTTCTACGGGCCGCTCGGGCCGGTGCGGTTCTGGGCGCTGCATGGCGCCATCGCCGCCGCCGGCGTGCTGATCGCAATGGCGCTGCGCGGCGTGCTTTCGGCGCCGCTCAACCCTGCCGGAGAAGCAGCATGAACCGCCGCGATTTCCTGCAATCCTCGGTGGCGGGCGCGGCCGCCGCCAGCACGGCAACAGCGCTGCGCGCCGCACCGGCGCTGCCCCGGCTTCCCGCCAGCGCCGTCGCCGGCCATAGCCGCCTGCTCGACATCGAGATCGACGGCGAACGCTGGACGGTATGGGAGGATCTGCGCGATCCCGACGGCGCGATCAGCTTCGTCTCGGCCGCCGGCACGCTCGTGCTCGCCAAGCGCACCGAGGCGATGTTCGCCACCGCCGATCCGCCCCATCTCGGCCTCGCGATGCGGGATATCGCGCTCGCCGATGCCGATCTGCTCGCCGACGCGCTGCTCGCCGGCGGCGGTGATCCCGATCCGGATCGGGTGCGCGACGCGGCCCCGCCGAGCGCCTCGAACTTCAAGCCCGACGAGATCGGCACGCGCCTGCCCTGGACGGCACTGGTCGGCACCAAACAGGCCGAGGACACCATGCCGGTGTTCCGCAATGGCCGGACCCGCACCTACCGCCCCGAGCATCGCTTTCCCGAACTGTCCGGCGACGACAGCGCGCTCCAGCGCCGCGAAGGGCTGCTCGGCGGCTGGCTGCCAGCCGTCCACAAGGTCATCCCGCGCAAGACGGGCGGACATGAGGCGGGCGGGCATTGGGATCTGCTCGTCTTCGCCGATGTCGATGCCGACAACCGCTTCATCGTCGAGACCTGGCATCGCACGCTCCGCATCGAGCAGGGCCGCATCGTCGAGGCCGATTACGGCCACAGCTACGCCCCCTATCCGCCCCGCCGCCAGCATCCGACACCGGAAGCCTTCTACACCGCGATGTTCCGCTTCGCGCGCAGCTGGCAGGCCGAGCTGGCCGAGGGTGCCAAGGCCACCCTGCCCGATCCCGAATGGACCGACATGGTCGATCACGCCTTCGCCAAGGAGCTGGTGATCCGCCCCAACGGGGTCTGGCCCAAATATGGCGCGGTCGATCGCGACTATTATGGCTCGGAATATGACGGCTTCCAGGACACGTTCACGAGCTCGCTCTACGCCAATCTGCTATGGGGCCGGTTCGCGCAGGCACGCGCGGTGCTCGACCAGTATTTCACCGCCTTCGTCCTGCCCGACGGCCTGGTCGACATGCGCGGACCGGAGACCGCGCAATATGGACTCACCCTGGCGCTACTCGCCCGCTATCTGCGGCTGACCGGCGACCTCGCGACGCTGGTGAAGCATCGCGACAAGATCCGCGCGACCGTGACGCTGCTCACCGACCTGCACGACCAGAGCCTCGCCCTGCCCGCGGCCGATCGCGGCTTCGGGCTGATCCACGGCTGGAACGAATCCGATTCCTGCCTCCATCCCGATCCGACGATCTGGTGGAAGCCCTATTGGGCCAACTCGGCCTTCGCCGTTCGGGGCTGGCGCGAGATCGCCGCGATCTGGCCGGCGATCGGCGGCAGCACCCAGGATGCGGCGGACTGGTCGGCGCGCGCGACGCGCCTCCAGCAGCATCTCGAGCAGCGGCTGCGCGCCAATATCCGCCATGACCTGACGCCGCCCTATGTCGGCCCGCTGCCGGGCGTCACCAACACCTTCCGCGAGGCGCTCACCGCCGAGAATGAATCGGAACAGGGCTGGCCGCACCGCGCCTATGCCGAGCTGCTCCAGCCCGGCGTGCTGCCACCCGATCTGGAAGCGCTGGTGGTGGATTGCCTGCGTGGCCATGGCGGCACGACGCTGGGCGTGGTCGCCAATATCGGCCGGCCCGATCCCGCAAGCCGCGACATATTGGGCTTCATCTCCTATGGCTATGCCGAGGCGCTGCTGCGGCTCGACCGGATCGAGGAGTATCTGCTGTTCCTCTATTCTCACCGCTTCCACGCCCATACGCGCGGCAGCTGGATGGGGGGCGAGGTCTCCGGCATCGATGGCGGTCTGGCGCTGTTCTGCATCCCGGCACAGCTGACCATTCCGAAACTGGTCCGCTGGATGCTCGTCTACGAGGACCAGGACGCCGATCGCCTCCATCTCGCCCGCGCGGTGCCGACGCGATGGATCATGTCGGGTCAACCGATCGCGATCCGGGACGCGCCGACCCGCTGGGGAAAGGTTGGATTCTCGCTTCGCCGGAGCGGGCCGGGCATCATCGAAGGCGAAATCTCGCTTCCCGCCAAGGCCCCCCGCGAAACATTGTTACGTGTCCGCCTGCCCGCCGATCGACAGATTCGCCGGGCCTTCGTGGATGGGAAGACGGCCATCGCCACCGCCTTCGGGGACATTCCCATCGCCGCAGCCGATCACCGGGTCCGGAAGGTCAGGATTGAAATTGGCTGATATCCGCCGCTCGCGAGCTGTTACAATTTTGTCATAAGGAATATCGTATAAAATATTTGACATCGCGTGACGATCATGTTGCATTCGTTTCCACAAGCCACAAAAGGCGCTGGGGAAATAAATGGCAAGGACACTTCGTAAAACGCATCGCACTGCCGCGATCGGTGCATTGATGACGGGCCTGCTGGCGAGCAGTGCCTATACGCAGGTGACGCCTGCACCCACGTCGTCGAGCCAGCCGAGCGCCAGTTCGGACGCCGACGCGATCGTCGTGACCGGCACGCGCATCAAGCGCCCGGATCTGGAAAGCAACAGCCCGCTGACCACGATCAGCAGCAAAGAGATCAAATATGAAGGCGCGGTCAACGCGGAGGACATCCTGAACCGGATGCCGCAGTTCACCGCCGACGCCAACGAGAACATGTCGAACGGCTCGGACGGCACCGCCAAGATCAATCTGCGCAACCTCGGCGCCAGCCGCGTGCTGACCTTGATCAACGGCCAGCGCATGATGTCGTCGCAGAATGTCGACATCAACTTCGTGCCGTCCGCGCTGATCGACCGGATCGACGTGGTCAGCGGCGGCGCCTCCGCCGTCTACGGCTCGGACGCCGTCGCCGGCGTGGTCAATTTCGTGCTGAAGGACCATCTCGATGGTTTCCGCATGGATATGCAGACCGGCATCTCGCAGCACAGCAATGGCGATAACTATGTGCGCGGGCTCAACACCGCCGAGGGCTTCAACAACGCCCCCAGCAATGTGCTGGATGGCGCCAAACAGGACATCAATGCGGCCTATGGCAAGAATTTCGCCGAAGGCCGCGGCAACATCACCGTCTATGGCGGCTATCGCCACACCGATCCGGTGCTGGAATCGACCCGCGATGTCTCCAACTGCGCGCTCAACCAGCTCGACACCGATACCGTCAACGGCGCCGGTCTCTACTGCGGCGGATCGAGCAGCTCGCAATATGGCACCTTCGCGCCGGAGAGCGGCCCGAGCGCTGGCATGGGCTATCTGACCAACGCCAAGGACGGGTCCAAGACCTGGGTGCCCTACGACACCAGCTACGCCTATAATTACTCGCCCAGCAATTATATCCAGCGCTCGGATCAGCGCTACACCGCCGGCTCGTTCGGCAAGTTCAAGATCAGCCCGGCCGCCGAAGTCTATGGCAGCTTCATGTACATGCGCGATCACACCTTCTCGCAGGTGGCGCCATCCGCCCTGTTCCTCGGCAGCAACTTCACCCTGAACTGCGACAATCCGCTGATGAGCAGCCAGCAGGCGACGGCGCTGTGCGGCTCGGCGGCGGGAACCAGCGCCAAGATCGACACGCTGATCGGCTACCGCCTCAACAATGATTTTTCGCGTCGCGACGATCTTCGTCACAACGACTTCCGCTACACGGCGGGTGTCCGCGGCGATATCGGCCACGGCTTCAGCTACGACGTCAACTATCTCCACTCGCTGGTGAAGTATAACGAGACCTATCAGAACAACGTCGATACGGTCAAAGCCCAGCGTGCGATCGATGCCGTCAATGTCAACGGCACCGCGACCTGCCAGTCGGTCGTCGATGGTACCGACCCGAGCTGCGTGCCGATCGACATCTTCAAGGCCAACGGCATCACCTCCGATCAGGCGCAATATCTGTTCGCCGACAGCAATACCGCCGAGCGCGACACGATGACGGTCATTTCGGCCAACATCAACGGCGACCTGGGAACCTTCGGCATCAAGAGCCCGTGGGCGAATCGCGGCGTCAGCATCGCGCTGGGTGCGGAGCGTCGCCATGAATCACTGCAATATACTGCCGATGCGATCGCGCAGGAGGGCGGCTCAGTTCCGACCGATGGACGAGTCACCGTCACGGAAGGCTATGGCGAGATCGAAATTCCGGTCCTTCAGGATCTGCCCTTCGCCCATGCCCTCACGCTCAACGGCGGTGCGCGCTATTCCCATTATCACAATGAGCAAAGCTCCACCGACACGAGCTCGAACTACAACGCCAAGACGTTCAAGGCCGAAGTGAACTGGGCGCCGGTCGCCGATGCCCGCCTGCGCGCCAGCTTCAACCGGGCGATCCGCGCGCCCAACATCAGCGAGCTGTTCGGCCCGGGCGGCGTCGGCAATGTCACCACTGACGATCCTTGCGCCGGTTCCAATCCGCAATACTCCGCGCAAGTCTGCGCGCTGTCCGGCGTTTCCTCCGCGCAATATGGCCATATCATTCAGTGCCCGGCCGACACCTGCAGCGAACTGTACGGCGGCAATGCCAAGCTGAAGCCGGAAAAGGCGAACACCTACACGTTCGGCCTCGTGCTCACGCCGCGCCAGATCCGCAACTTCTCCTTCTCGGCGGATTACTACCACATCAAGGTCAAGGACTATATCGGCTCGCTCGATCCGTCCCTGATCATCAGCCAGTGCATGACCGGGAACACCTATTATTGTAACCTGTTCCACCGCAACCCGACCACCGGCGCGCTGTTCGGCAGCACGGTGAACGATGGCTATGTCGAGGCGACCACGCTCAACACCGGCTATCTGATGACCTCGGGTGTCGACTTCAATGTCGATTACACCTTCGGCATCGGCAAGTTCGGCAAGATCAACGCCAATCTGGTGGGCACCTGGCTTCTGCATCAGAAGGAACAGCCGCAGCCCGGCTTCGCCTCCTTCGAATGCAAGGGCACGTTCGGTTATTCGTGCGGCGAGCCCAACCCGACCTGGCACCACGCCGCGCGCCTGACCTGGATGATCCCCGGCGATGCGTCGCTGTCGGTGTCCTGGCGCTACCTCAACAAGGTCAAGCTGTCCGACACGGGCGAAAGCAGCGTGATCAACAGCCACATCCCGACCTACAACTACTTCGATCTGGCCGGGACGATCGCCATCAACAAGCAGCTCGAGCTGCGGGCCGGCGTCAACAACATCGCCGACAAGGATCCGCCGGCGATCGCCACCAACATCCTGACCTCGTTCGGCAACGGCAACACCTTTGCCGGCGTCTACGACGTGATGGGCCGCGAGATGTTCGTCGGCGCCAGCATCAACTTCTGATAGACTTTCGGGGCCGCCGCTTCGGCGGCGGCCCCATCATTTCCAGAATATCTTCGACCGCGCTGACCGCGATCCGCTGGAACCCGGCGGTGCGGCGGGCGCGGTCGCTTTGTTTTGGGTGCCAGCGTACCGCCATTGCGCCGGGCGCCCCTTCGACGCGTCGCGCAATATCGGCAGGCAGGCCAATGATGTCCGCACACCGCCGATAACGGCCGGGCAGACGATCCCGTCCGCCCGAAAGCCCATCTAGATTCGTCGCAGCAGCCTGATCACCACGATCACGATCACCGCGCCCGCAATCGATGCCAGGACGGACCCGATCAGTCCGCCACCCAGCGTGATACCCAGATGCGGGAACAGCCAGCCGGCCACCACCGAGCCGAAGATGCCGATCAGCGCGTCGGCGATGAAGCCGAAGCCGCCGCCCTGCACGAGCAGGCCGGCCAGCCAGCCGATGATCGCGCCGACCACGATCCAGAGCACAAACGCCAGAAGAAGATTGTCGCTGCTGATGCTCATATGCATGATGCCCTCATCCCGAATAATTCGGCGTGATAAGGCCGCACCGCGCCGATCGTTCCGTCCGCGCGCGGATTTGGCGGCGCCCCGGCCAGGCAGGGCGCCGTCGATCAGTTCAGACGAAGGGCCGGTCGATCGCCGGCTGCGGCTCGGTGAACCAGCGGGGGCCGGCGTCGGTCATGTAGAAATGATCCTCCAGCCGCACGCCGAAGCGATCGGGCACGACGATCATCGGCTCGTTGGAAAAGCACATGCCCGTATCCAGCAATGTCCGGTCGCCCCGCACCAGATAGGCGGGTTCGTGGATCGACAGGCCGATGCCGTGGCCGGTGCGATGCGGCAGGCCCGGCAGGCGATAATCGGGGCCGAGCCCACCCTTCTCCAGCACCGAACGCGCCGCCGCGTCGACCGTCTCGCACGGGGCACCCGGCATCGCGGCGACGAAGGCAGCCGCCTGCGCCTCCTTTTCCAGATTCCAGATCGCCCGCTGGTCGTCGGACGGATTGCCAAAGGCGTAAGTTCGCGTGATGTCCGAATGATAGCCCTCGATCGTGCAGCCGGTGTCGATCAGCACGAGATCGCCTTCCTCCAGCCGCTGTTCGCCGGGAAGGCCGTGCGGGAAGGCGGTGGCGCGACCATATTGGACGATGCAGAAGCTGTAGCCGCTTGCTCCCATCGCCCGGTGCGCCTCGTCGATGAAGCGCTTCACCTCGGTGGTGGTGATGCCCGGCGCCATGATCCGCGCGGCGCGGCGATGCACCTCCAGCGTCATGTCCTTGGCTTGCTGCATCAGCGCGATCTCGGCCGGGGATTTCCGCATCCGGCAGCCGTCGATCGCCGGCGCGCCATCCACCAGCACGATGCCGGGCGCGGCACGGCGCAGGCGCTCGGCCATCTGGAAGGGCAAGGCCGGATCGATCGCCACCGTCCGCCCGCCGATCCCCGCCAGCGCATCGGCGACCAGCGCGTGCGGGTCTTCGTCCTCTTCCCACAGCCGGATGTCGACGTCGATCAGCAGGTCCGCCTGCAGCGAGCCCAGCTCGAAATTCGGGCAGACCATGATCGGTTCGCCCCGCACCGGCAGCAGCATCGCCACCAGCCGCTCGGTCGCACCCCACGGCACACCGGCGAAATAGCGCAGCGATGCGCCGGCGTTGATCAGCAATGCGTCCGCGCCCATCGCGCTGGTGAAGGCGCGCGCCCGCTCGATCCGCTGCAGCCGCTCCTCACGGGTGATCGCGGGCGCGCACGCCGTCCAGCGGCTGATCGCGGCCAGTTCAGCCGCGGTGGTGGAACCTCCGATGGTCATGTCCGTCTTCCTCGTCAGGCAAAGCGATCGATGTCGAACGCGCCGATATCCAATAGGGGTGCCTCGCCTGCGACCAGCGCACCGACGATCTCGCCGGTGACGGGCGCCAGCGTCAGGCCGAGATGCTGGTGCCCGAATGCGTAGACCAGATTGTCGCAGCGCGCGCTGCGGCCGATCGCCGGCAGGTAATCGGGCAATGTCGGGCGCGATCCCATCCAGCGTTCGAACGGGCCGCGCATCGGCAGGCCGAGTTCGGCGACATGCCGCTCCAGCCGCTGCCATTTCGCGGGATCGGCGGGCGCATCAGGATCGCCGAGTTCGACGATGCTCGCCGCCTGCACGCAATCGCCATAGCGGGTGACGATCATCGATCGATCCTCGAACACCACGGGCGGCAGGTTCGCCGGCCAGTCATGATGACGGGCGCGAATATGATAACCGCGCTCGGCGACGATCGGCGCACGATGGCCGACCGGCGCGATCAGCGCGCCGGAGCGGATGCCGGCGGCCAGCACGACCTGATCGGGCAGGAATGTCGCGCCACCGTCGATCGACACGCCCGCACACCCGCTCACCGGCTTCAACCGCACATGTCCGTGGACGATCCGCCCGCCGGCCTGCAGGAAGGCGCGTTCCAGCGCGTTGGCCAGCCGGCCGAGATCGGCGATCTGGCCGCTATTCTCGAAACGGATCGCGCCAGCCGGCGCCGTCTTCAGCAACGCCGCCAGCGTGCGCCTTTCATCCTCACCGATATCGCGGAAACGCGCGGTGCCGGTGTCGGCGGCGGACCATGACGAGCGCCCCTTGCTGGCGGCGGCATCGCTGCCCCACAGCACGAAATGCCCCTGCTCGCGGAGCAGATCGCTATCGGGCAGGTGGGCCGCCAGCCTCCGCCACGCCGGCATCGCTTCGCCGACCAGCGCGGACAGCGCCGCCTTGCCCGCCTCGAAGCGACGGGGCCGCGCCGCCGCCATCATGCGGGCCGCGAAGGGCAGCCACGCGCGCCACTGGGCGGGCGGCAAAGCCAGCGCACCGCCCCGCGAAAATAGCCGCCCCGGTGCCGAGCGGATCGCGGCATAGGAGGCCAGCGGCTCGATCTGCTCGATCGCGATATGCCCCGCATTGCCCCAGGACGCCGCCTGCCGGCCGGGTGTCGCCTCGATCAATGTGACGGGATAGCCGCGCCGCGCCAGAGCCACGCCACTGGCGAGCCCCACCACGCCGCCGCCGATGATGATCGTCTTTTCGTTCATGTTCTGCCTTGATGATCAGGCGCCTTTATCGTATACGTTATAAGGGGACAAGAGGATCGCACGCGTCCATGATCACCGATCACGCATCTTTCTGCCCGATATCGTCGGAACCGGAAGTTTCTTCATTGCGATGTCCTGCTGCATCGCGGCACAGTCCGGCCTTAACGCTGGAGACACATTTCCGATGAGCATCGTCGTTCGCACCCTTTCCGAACAGATCTTCAGTATCGTTCGCGAACAGATCGTCTCCGGCAAATTGCCCGTCGACCAGGCGATCCGGCAGGATGCGCTGGCCAACGAGCTCGGGGTGAGCAAGATTCCGCTGCGCGAGGCGCTGGCCCGGCTGGAGCAGGAGGGCCTGCTGATCAGCCAGGCCAATCGCGGCTTCTTCGTGCGCGCGATGTCGGCGGGCGAAGCCGAGGAAATCTACGCGCTGCGCTTGTCGATCGAGCCCGATGCCGTCGTCGCCGCGGCCCTCGCCGCCACCGACGAGGATCGGCAGGCTGCCCGCGATGCGCTGGCCGCGCTGAACGATGCGGCCAATGGGCATCTGGAAGAGGTCGCCGCCCGCAACCGTGATTTCCACATGGCGTTGGTCCGCCCTGGTCCCCGCCTGCTGACCACCCAGTTGGTCGAGCGGCTCCAGGTGCTCGCGGAACGCTATGTCCACAAGCATCTCGAGCCCGCCGGCCGGGAGGATCGTGCCCATCTCGAACATGCGGAACTGCTCGACGCATGGGCCGCGCGCGACACCGATCAGTTGAAGACGCTGGCCGCCACCCACATCGGCCGGACGCTCGCCGATCTTCGGCGACAGCTCGGCCGGTGATGCCCCTGTCGCGCCCGGAGCCGCCGCCCGACTGATCGCGGCCTGCCGCCCCCGACATTTTCCATCCGAGGACTTTCGATGATCAAGACCGGCGCGCGGGCATCCCTGCTCGCGCTCGCGCTTTCGTGCGCGCCCACCCTCCTTCATGCCGCCGCCCCCGACGAGGCGGCCTTCACCCGCTCGATCGGTCTGCGCCAGAGCTGGGAATATCTGACCCGCGATGTCGCATGGCCGGCGCATTGGAGTGAGGACGGCAGCCATTTCTTCTACCGCAAGACGGTGGAGGGCGGTTTTGCGTTCGAGACGGTGGATGCACGCACGCTCGCAAGGGCACCCGCCTTCGATCAGGCGAAGGTCGCACAGGGTCTCACGGCCGCGCTCGGTCATCCGGTCGATGCACTGCGCCTGCCCTTCGATGCGTTCGATTATGCGGGCGACGGCAAGGCGATCCGCTTCGAGATGGACGAGCAGAGCTGGCAATGCCAACTCGACGGCAGCCGCTGCGCACCGGAAGCCAGCCATCAGCGCCCACGGGGCTTCGGCGTCGTCCGCGATCTTTCGGTCCCGGCCGACAATCATCCCCGCCTGTCGCCGGACGGCCAGTGGGAGGCGCTGGTCGAGGATGACAATCTCGTCATCCGCAAGGCCGGCACCACCGAGCCGGTGCGACTCTCCACCGACGGATCGGCCGGCGATTTCTATGATCCCGAGACGATCGAATGGTCGCCGGACAGCCGCCACCTCATGCTCTACCGGGTCCGCCCCGGCTATCAGCGCCATGTGCTGCGGGTCGAATCCTCGCCCGCCGACCAGAAGCAGCCGATCCTGCGCAGCCAGCTCTATCCCAAGCCCGGCGACGCGGTCGATCAGGAGCAGCCGGTGCTGTTCGACGTCGCCCAGCGCCGCGAGACGGTGATCGACGCCGCGCTGTTCCCGAACCCCTATCAGCTTTCCGAGCCACGCTGGCGGAAGGACGGGCAGAGCGTCGAGTTCGACTATGACAGGCGGGGTTTCCAGCAGGCCCGCGTGATCGCCGTCGATGCGGCCACCGGCACGGCCCACGCCGCCGTCACCGAAGACGCCAAGACCTTCTTCTACGCCGACCGCCGCTTCGTCCATGACGTGAACGGGCTCGGCAACGAGATCGTCTGGGCGTCCGAGCGCGACGGCTGGAACCATCTCTACCTGATCGACGGCAAGACTGGCCGGGTGAAGAACCGCATCACCACCGGCGACTGGGTGGTGCGCGACGTGGTGAAGGTGGACGATGCCAGGCGCCAGATCTGGTTCGCCGCCTCAGGCGTGAACGCGGGCGAAGACCCCTATTTCAAGCATTATTACCGGATCGATTTCGACGGGCGGCACCTGACCGCCCTCACACCGGTCAAGGCCGACCATAATGCCGCCTTCTCGCCCGACATGACGATGTTCGTGGACAATTATTCGCGCGTCGATCTGCCCAATGTCAGCGAACTCCACCGCGCCGACGGATCGCTGGTCGCGACCATCACCAAGGGCGACATCAGCCGCCTCACCGCCGCCGGCTTCAAGCCGCCCGAGGTCTTCACCGCCAAGGGCCGCGACGGCAAGACCGATATCTGGGGCGTGGTGGTGCGCCCGCGCGACTATGATCCCGCCAAGAAATATCCGGTCATCGAGAATATCTACGCCGGCCCGCACGACAGCTTCGTGCCGAAGGATTTCTGGCCGTTCGGCTATCATTCGGGCGGCGACAAGGTGATCGGGATGCAGGAGCAGGCCGATCTCGGCTTCATCGTCGTCCAGATCGACGGCATGGGCACCGCCAACCGCTCCAAGGCCTTCCAGGATGTCGCGTGGAAGAACCTCGCGGACTCGGGCTTCCCCGATCGCATTCTCTGGCACAAGGCGATGGCGGCCCGCGATCCGTCCTACGACATCGGCCGGGTCGGCATCTATGGCGCGTCCGCCGGCGGCCAGAGCACGCTCAACGCGCTGCTCTTCCATGGCGACTTCTACAAGGTCGGGGTCGCCTATGCCGGCTGCTACGACAACCGCATGGACAAGATCAGCTGGAACGAACAGTGGCTCGGCTGGCCGGTCGACCAGAGCTATGCCGCAGCTTCCGGTGTCGACAATGCCTGGCGGCTGACCGGCAAACTGCTGCTGATCGACGGCGAGCAGGACAGCAATGTCGATCCTTCGTCGACGGGCCAGGTGGTCAACGCGCTGATCAACGCCAACAAGGATTTCGAGATGCTGACCATCCCCGGCGGCGAACATACCGTCGGCCGCTCGACCGGGCCGATCGACTATGTCGCACGCCGCCAGTTCGGCTTCTTCGTCCGCAATCTGCTGGGCGAGTCGACCCCGAACTGGAACATCATTCCCGCACAGGCCCCGAAGGCGCCGTGATCCGCATCGCCCTCGTCGCCGCACTGCTCGCCGCGGCGCCCGCCTGCGCCACGCCCATCGACGATGTCGTGGCCGCCTATGATGCGCTCGGCCAGCAAACCGACGCCGACGCCGGGCCGCAATGGCCGGACATGAGCAAGGCGGCGGCGGATCGGCGCACCGCGACGTCGATCGCCTTGAAGGCGAAGCTCGATGCGCTGCCGCCCTCGCCCGCCGGCAGCGAGGCGGCGCTGACCCGGCGCCTGCTCGACTGGCGGCTCGGCATCGACATCGAGGGCGCGCGCTGGGACGAGGACCGTATCCCGTTCGACAATGGCGACGGCTTCTTCAACACCGCCAACTATGCCGCGGCCAACACGGTGATCCGTAGCGAGGCGGACGCGACGGCGTGGATCGCGCGCATCCGCGCCTTCCCCGCTTATTATGCGCAGGAAACGGCCAACATGCGGCGCGGCCTCGCCACCGGCTTCATCCAGCCGAGGCCGACCGCCGCCTCGGTGCTCGCGATCCTCAGGATCGCATCCGATCAACCGGCGTCCGCCAGCCCGCTGCTCGCCCCGTTCAAGACCCTGCCCTCGACCATCCCGACCGATCGGCAGGCGGCCCTCCGCACTGACGCGCTCGCCGCGGTCGAGCAGGCGGTGAAGCCGGCGCAGCGGCAGATGGTCGCCTTCTTCGCCGACGACTACGTGCCCCACGCCCGCACCACGCTGGGCGCATCGAGCCTGCCCGACGGCAAGGCCTATTACGCCTTCACCGTCCGCCGCTCGACCACCACCGATCTCACCCCGGACCAGATCTTCGCGCTCGGCGAAAAGGAGATCGCGCGGATCCACGACGAGATGGAGGCGCAGATGCGCGCCACCGGCTTCACCGGCACGCTGCCCGAATTCCTGGTGAAGCTGCGCACCGACAAGCAGTTCTACGCACCCGATCTCGAAACCTATATCGAGAAGGCCAGCGAGATCGGCAAGCGGATCGACGGGCTGCTGCCCCTGTGGTTCGGCACGCTGCCCCGACTGCCCTGGACGATCCGGATCAAGCCGCCCGAACTGGAAGGCTCGTCCGGCGGCTATAATCTCGGCGATCCGGCGAAGGGCGTGGCGGGTTCGGTGGTGGTCGGCCGTGCCTCGTTCGGCGATCCGCTGTTCGGTCTGCCGGCCTGGATCCTCCACGAGGGCGTGCCGGGTCATCATATCCAGATCGCGCTGGGGCAGGAACGCACCGACCTGCCCGCCTTCCGTCGCCGCGACGAGCCGACCGCCTTCGTCGAGGGCTGGGCGCTGTATGCGGAGCAGCTCGGCCAGGACATGGGCGTCTATCGCACGCCCTACGAACAGTTCGGCCGGCTCTCCTTCGACATGTGGCGCGCCTGCCGCCTGATCATGGACGTCGGCATCCACATGAAAGGCTGGAGCGCCGAGCAGGCGATGCGCTGCCTTGAGGACAATACCGCACTGCCCGATCGCGTGGTAAAGGGCGAGACCCAGCGCTACATCGCCTGGCCGGCGCAGGCGCTCGCCTACAAGATCGGCGAGTTGCAGTTCCTCACCGAGCGTCAGCGTGCCGAACAGGTGCTCGGGCCGCGCTTCGATATCCGCGCCTTCCACGATGCGGTGCTGGACGACGGGCCCATGCCTCTGTCAGTCCTGCACGATCAGGTCAGCCAATGGATCGCGCGCCGATCCGCCACTCCGGGAGCCCAGCCATGATCCTCGCGCTCGCCCTCTCCCTCCAGGCCTCCGTAGCTGCGCCTGCCGTGCTGGCGCCGAAGCCGACCGCCGCGGCCGCCATCAAGTGGCCGGCGAAGGAGGCGGATTACGTCGTTCGCGATTTCCACTTCCGATCCGGCGAGACGATGGCCGAAGTCCGGCTGCACTACACCACGCTCGGCCAGCCCCACCGCAATGCGAAGGGCGAGATCGACAATGCGGTGATGGTGCTCCACGGCACCGGCGGCAGCGGCCACCAGTTCCTCGTGCCGCAGTTCGCCGACGAGCTCTACGGGCCGGGCCAGCCGCTCGACATCCGCCGATATTGGATCATCCTGCCCGACAATATCGGTCATGGGCGATCGTCCAAGCCGTCCGACGGCCTGCACATGAAGTTCCCGCGCTACGACTATACCGACATGGTGGAGTTGCAGCATCACCTGCTAGTCGAGGGCCTCGGCATCGCGCACGCGCGGCTGATCATGGGCACCTCGATGGGCTGCATGCACGCCTTCGTGTGGGGCGAGGCCTATCCGGACTATGCCCGCGCGCTGATGCCGCTGGCCTGCGAGCCGATCGAGCTGGCCGGATTGAACCGGATGTGGCGGCAGATGATCATCGACGGCATCGAAGCCGATCCGGCCTGGACGGGCGGCGACTACAAGGCCGAACCGCAAGAGGGCCTGCGGCTGGCGGAATCGATCCTGCTGATCGCAGGCTCGGCGCCGCTCAACTGGCAGAAGCTCTATCCGACCCGCGACAAGGCGACCGCCTTCGTCCGCGATCGCATCAGCAAGGGCATGGCGGGGCTGGATGCCAACGACCTCATCTACCAGGTCGATGCTTCACGCACCTACGATCCCTGGCCGAAGCTGGAGACGATCAAGGCGCCGATGACGTGGCTCAACTCGGCCGACGACTTCATCAACCCGCGCAACTTCGCCTATCCGCAGGAGGCGCTGAAGCGGATGCCGAACACGCGCTTCCGCCTGATCCCCGAGACCGACGACACCCACGGCCATGGCACGCACACCTGGGCGGTGAACTGGAAGGCCGATCTGGCCGATCTGCTCCAGCGGACGAACTGATCGCGCGCGTCGCCATGCCGGCTTTCACCGGCATGGCGACGTCGGGGATTTAGGCTGCCTTCGCTTCGCGCGTCAGCAGGCTGCGCGAGCGGCCATAGGCGAAATAAGCGACCAGACCGATCAGGTTCCAGATCACGAAGCGCTCCAGCGTCGCCGAAGGCAGCGAGAAGAGCAGATAGAGGCAGCCGAGCACGGCCAGCGTGCCGACCAAATAAGGCTGCGGGCAGCGGAAGATGCGCGGCACATCGGGCGACCGGCGGCGCAGGATCATCATGCAGGCGCCGACCGCGATGAACGCGATCAGCGTGCCCGCATTGGCGAGCTCGGCGATCTCATCGAGGCGGAAGAAGCCGGCGACGCCTGCCACGAACAGGCCGGTGATGCCGGTGACGATCACCGGCGTGCCGGTCCGCTTCGACACCTTGGACAGCAATGGCGGCAGCAGGCCGTCGCGCGCCATCACGAAGAAGATGCGGCTCTGGCCGTACATCATCACCAGGATTACCGAGGGCAGCGCGACCAGCGCCGCACCCGCGATCGCCCAAGAGGCAAAAGGATGGCCGAGCACGCGCAGCACCAGCGCCAGCGGTTCGGCCGAGTTGCCGAGCGTCGTGAACGGCAGCGCACCGATCGCGGCGACGGCGACGAGGATGTAGATGGTGGTGCATAGCGCCATCGATCCGATGATACCGATGGTCAGGTCGCGCCCCGGATTGCGCGCCTCCTCGGCCGAGGTCGCGACCGCGTCGAAGCCGTAGAAGGCGAAAAAGACGATCGCGGCGGCCGCCATCACGCCCTTGGTGCTGCTGCCGTCGGCATGGCTGGCGAAGCCATAGGGCATGAACGGGTGGAGATGGCTGGCGTCGAACGCCGGCAGCGACAGCACGACGAACGCGGTCAGCGCGATCAGCTTGATCGCCACCAGCACGATGTTGAGCGTCGCGCTCTCGCGGGTGCCGAGCATCAGCATCGCGGCGATGGCGAGCGAGACGATCACGGCGGGCAGGTTGACGAGGCCGCCGGCGTGCGGGCCGTTGAGGATGATCGCGGGCAGGTGCAGCCCGGCCGATTGCAGCCAGCCGACCAGATAGCCCGACCAGCCGACCGCGACGGTCGAGCAGGCCAGCGAATATTCGAGGATCAGGCTCCAGCCGACCACCCAGGCGACGGTCTCGCCGACCACCGAATAGGTATAGGTATAGGCGCTGCCGGCGGCCGGAATCATCGTCGCCAGTTCGGCGTAAGCGAGCGCGGCGCAGGCGCAGACCGCACCGGCGACGAGGAAGGCGAGGATCACCGCCGGGCCGGCGCGCTCGGCACCGACGCCGATCAGCGTGTAGATGCCGGTGCCGACGATCGCGCCGACGCCGAGCGCGATCAGATGGGGCCAGGAAAGCGTCGGTTTCAGGCGATGGGCGGCATCGGGGTCGGTACTGCGCGATATCGGTTTGATCGGACCCAGAATACCCATTCAGCCACCCTTTTATTATGTCGTCAGACGACCGAGAAGCCCGCCCAGAAGGGGTCTTCGCGATCGATCCAGATCGTGTTGAAACCGGTCGCGATCGCCGATCCCTCGATAGAGGGGATGATACCCGGCACGCCGCCCACGTCTACCGCTTCCTCGACCCGGCCGATGAAACGGCTGCCGATATAGCTTTCGTGGACGAAACGATCGCCGACCTTCAGCACGCCCTTGTGGACGAGATGCGCCAGCCGCGCCGACGTACCGGTGCCGCACGGGCTGCGATCGATCGCGCGCTCGCCGTAGAACACGGCATTGCGGCCATCGGCACCCTCGCCGCGCGGCTTGTCGGCCCACAGCACATGGGTGACGCCGCGGATGCGATCGTCCAGCGGATGGATCGGCTCATAGGCCGCCTGCATCAGCGTGCGGACGGTGCGGCTGAGTTCCACGATGCGCGACGCGCCGAGATCGTCCAGCCCGGTATATGCACCCTGCGGCTCGACGATCGCGTAATAATTGCCGCCATAGGAGACATCGATGCTGAGCGGGCCGAAGCCCGGCACGTCGATCTGCACGCCGGTGGCGGCGACATAGGCCGGCACGTTGCGGATGCGGACCCAGCGGACGCGATTGCCCTCGGCGCCATATTCGATGTCGATGAGGCCGGCCGGCACCTCGATGCGCAGCTTGCCCGGCTCGCGCGGCGTGATCAGGCCGTTTTCCAGCCCGAACGTCACCATGCCGATCGTGCCGTGCCCGCACATCGGCAGACAGCCGGAGGTCTCGATGAACAGGATGCCGCAATCGGCATCCTCGCGGGTCGGCGGATAGAGGAAGCCGCCCGACATCATGTCGTGGCCGCGCGGCTCGAAGCACAGGCCGGTGCGGATCCAGTCGAAGCGGGCCAGGAAATCCTGGCGCCGCTCGATCATGTTGGTGCCGCGGAGCAGCGGTGCGCCACCGGTCACCAGGCGGACAGGATTGCCCGCCGTATGGCCGTCGATGCAGAAGAAGGTGTGGCGCATCGCTGCTGTCGCTCCGTTACGCGGCCCCGTTAGGCGGCCTTGGCCTGCTGGCTCGGCCGGGTGGCCGCAGCCTCCTCGACCCACTTGATCACGTCGGCGCGCCGCTGACCGGTCAGCGGCATGCGCGGCATACGGACGCGCTCCGAACCACGGCCCATGATCTGCTCGGCGAGCTTGATCGACTGGACGAGATCATGCTCGGCATCGAGGTGGAGGAGCGGCATGAACCAGCGGTAGATGGCACGCGCCTCTTCCCACTTGCCCTCGTAGAAGGCGGCGATCAGGCGCACCGACTCTTCCGGGAAGGCGCTGGTCAGGCCGGAGACCCAGCCGGACGCACCGAGCGCCATGCCCTCGAGCGCCACGTCGTCGAGACCGGCCATCACGGTGTAGCGATCACCGAAGCGGTTGAGCACGTCGGTGAAGCGGCGCGCGTCGGGCGCGCTTTCCTTGACCGCGACGATGTTCTTGACGTCGCGCAGACCCTCGAGCGCCTCGAACGAGACGTTGACGCGATAGGCCGGCGGATTGTTGTAGAGCATGATCGGCAGCGAGGTTGCCTCGGCGACGGCGCGGAAATGGGCGACCAGTTCCTCGGTGGTCGGCACATAGACCATCGCCGGCAGCAGCATCAGCGCGTCGACACCGATCTTCTCGGCATCCTTCACATATTCGATCGCGCGCGCGGTGGTGAATTCGGACACGCCGGCGACGAGCGGCACGCGGCCACCGACGGCTTCGACGCCGCCCTTCAGGACAGTGCGCTTCTCGTCATGCTCAAGCGAGTTGTTCTCGCCGCAGGTGCCGAGCAGGATCAGCCCGTCCACGCCATCATCGACGAGCGCGGTCTGGACGCGCTGCGTGTAATCCAGATCGATCGACAGGTCTTCGGCGAACTGGGTGGTCGCAGCCGGGTAGACGCCTTTCCAAAGGGTCGGCGAAGCGGTCATAAAAATCTTTCCTCCAAGCGGTTCCCTATTTCGTATACGGTATCCTTTATCAAGGCAACAGACAAATTGTGCGCGGCGGTGAAATGAAAGTGGTGGACGGACATGGTCGTCGTCAGCCCTGATCGATCGCCAAAAGCGCGAAAGTCGCCAGCCAATGCTCGCCCATATAGTCCCCCGCGATATGGGGCAGACTGGCATCCAGATGGCGCTCGGCCGCCGCCTTCGCCAGCGGCACAACCGGATGCGAAGCGCCCAGCGCGGCGGTGATCGCCCGCCAGCACCAGGCACGGCTGAGGTTCAACCCGTCGAGATGCGCGATCTTGCCATCGCTGCGATCGGAGACATACGCGGGCATGAACAGCGTCGCCGGGCGCGCCACCGCCGCATCCGGCAGGAAGCCATCGAACCATGGCGCGAATTGCTCCGGGCCGAGCACGCGGCTCATCAACTGAGCCTCGCACAAAGCCGGCGACAGGAAATCGTCGCCGCTCGGCTCCCAGGCCTGGCAGCCCTTGTCCGCTGCATACCAGTGCGTCGCCCGCTCACGGATCGTCGCTGCCAGTTCCGGCCGGAAATCGACGGCCCAGTCAAAGGCATGGATCAGCGCGAATGCCGTGTTGGAATGGGCACCGGCCCGAATGGGATAGGTGAGCTTGGGCAGATGGGCCTGCCAGCGATCGGCGAAGGCATGGGCCAGCGGCGCCAGCACGCCTTCCCATCGCGTGCCGGCCGCCTCGTGATGGAGCGCCATCGCCCACGCCCAGCCATAAGGCCGCTCGAAGCCGGCCGACGCCGGGCGATCGAGATAGGCGAGTTCGCCCGCCATCTTCTCCACCGTCAGCATCGCGTCCGCCCGGTCCCGGATGAGGGCGCTTTCGGGGAGATCGGGATGCAGCCGCGCCAGCCGCAGCAACTGCCACCAGCCATGCACGCAGCTATGCCAGTCGAAGCTGCCGTAGAAGATCGGGTGAAGCTCGGACGGGGTGCGCGCATCCTCCGGCCCGGCCATCACATGATCGAGCTTGTTGGGATATTCGCGGCCGACATGGGCGAGGGTGAGGCGGGCGAAGCGGGCAGCGGTCTCGGGGGTCATGAATGTCCTGGAAAAGCGAGCCAGAGGATGAGCAGGATGTTGACCGCCAGCAGCGGCAGCGCGGTCGGCGCCTGCGCGCGGATCACGCCATGGCGATCCTTCAGGTCGAGCAGGACCGCCGGCACGATGTTGAAATTGGCCGCCATCGGCGTCAGCAGGGTGCCGCAGAAGCCGCACAGCATCCCGATCGCCGCGATCACCGCCGGATCGCCATGCTGGCCGTGGATCAGCAACGGCAGGCCGACCGCCGCCATCATCACCGGAAAGGCGGCGAAGGCATTGCCCATCACGATGGTGAACAGCGCCATGCCGAGTCCATAGGCGATCGTCGCACCGATCAGGCTGCCCTGCGGCACCATATGCCCGATCAGGCCGCCCACGACCGTGCCGACGCCCGACAGCGCGAACACCGCGCCGAGGCTCGCCAGCATCTGCGGCAGCACCGCCGCCCAGCCGACCGAGTCCATCAGCCGCAGGCCTTCGCGCAGCGGCGTCGCCGGATGCGGGCGCAGCCAGGCGCAGGCGACCGCCAGCGCGATCAGCACGCCCAGCGCCAGCGCCACCAGCGTCGCCTGCTTGGGATCGGCCAGCCCCGGCCACCGCCAGAAGGCCAGCGTGCCGACCAGCGCCACCACCGGCACGATCAGCACGGGCAGGAACAGGCGATTGCCCCGGCGCGCGGCTTCCGCGCTGCGATCAGCGCCGTCCTCGCTGCCCGAACGCCGCATCCGCCCGGTCGCCGCGACCGCGACCAGCCCCAGCACGAGGCAGCCATTGGCGATATCGCCCAGCCGATCGCCGAACAGAAAGCTCAGCGCCAGCAGACCCCAGAAGGCGGCATTGGCCAAACGCCGATCAGCGAGACTCAGCGTCGCATAGAGCGCGAACATCACGCCCGCGACCGTATAGATGAAGGGCAGCCCGATCATCGCGCCGCCCTTCGAGCCATCTGCCGGCCGAGCCGCCGGTCCAGCCACAGCAGGCGCGCACCGTGGATCAGGAAGGCGGCGATCGCGCTCGGGATCGCCCACAGCGACAGGCTGAACGGCTGGAGGACGATGCCGAACTGTTCGAGCAGCCCCTTAATCAGCAGCACCGAGCCGATGGCGAGGAAGATGTCCTCCCCGAAGAACACCCCGACATTGTCGGTGGCGGCGGCCATCGCCCGGATATGCTCGCGCTGCCCGTCGTCCAACGGCCCGGCCTGCGTCTCGGCCAGTGCCTCCGCCATCGGCGCGACCAGCGGCCGCACCGTATGCGCCGGCCCGGCGATCGAATTCAGCCCGATCGCGGCGGTGATCTGGCGGAACAGCAGATAGACGATCAGCAGCCGCCCCGCCGTCGCCCGTGCCAGGCCGGCGACGAAGATGCGCGCACGCTCCTGCAAGCCGTAGCGCTCGAGCAGGCCGATCACCGGCAAGATGATCCAGATGATCGAGACATAGCGCACCCCGTTGAACGCCTTGCCGATCGCCGCGAGGATCGCGAGCGGGCTCAATCCCGCTGCCCACCCCGTCACGGCCGCCGATACGGCAATGACGAGCAGCGGATTGAAGCGGAGCAGGAAGCCCAGCACGATCACCGCGATCCCGGCGAGCACCAGCATCAGCGCGGCACGCCATAGCCGCCGCCGCCCGGCGTCTCGATCACGAAGCGGTCGCCCGCCTCCAGTTCGACGGCGGCGGTGGCGGGCAAGGGTTCGATGCGTCCATCGGCGCGCTCGACATGGTTGGTGCCGACCGCGCCCGGCGCGCCGCCGGCCAGCCCGAACGGCGGCACCCGGCGCCGGTTGGCGAGAATGCCGGCGGACATCGGCTCGCGCGCCCGGATCACCCGGACGGCGCCGTCGCCGCCGTCATGGCCGCCACGCCCGCCCGAGCCGTGGCGGATCGCGAACCGCTCCAGCAACACCGGGAAGCGCGTCTCGAGGATTTCGGGATCGGTCAGGCGGCTGTTGGTCATGTGGGTCTGGATGGCGGCGGTGCCGTCGAAATCGGGGCCGGCGCCCGATCCGCCCGCGATCGTCTCATAATATTGGACGCGGGCGTTGCCGAAGGTGAAGTTGTTCATCGTCCCCTGCGCCGCCGCCATCACGCCGAGCGCGCCGAAGATCGCGTCGGTCACCACCTGGCTGGTCTCGACATTGCCGGCGACGACCGCGGCCGGCGGACGCGGATCGAGCATCGACCCTTCGGGCACGATGATGCGGATCGGCCGCAGGCAGCCATCGTTCATCGGGATCGGCTCATCCAACAACGTGCGGAAGGCATAGAGCACCGCCGCCCGCGTGATCGAACGCGGCGCGTTGAAATTGCTGCCGAGTTGCGCGCTGCTGCCGGTGAAATCCACCGTCGCGCTGCCGTGCGCGCGATCGATCGACACCGCCACCTGTACCACCGCGCCATCGTCCATCTCATAGGCGAAGGCACCGTCGGACAGCCGCCCGATGATCGCGCGCACCGCCGCTTCGGCATGGGCCTGGACATGCTCCATATAGGCGGCGACGACATCGGCGCCGTAATCGGCGGTGATCCGGCGCAGTTCGGCGGCGCCGCGCGCGCACGCCGCGACCTGCGCCTGGAGATCCGCGATATTCTGGTCGACATTGCGCGCCGGCCATGGCCCTTCGGCCAGCAATGCGCGCAGTTCGGCCTCGCGGAAGCGGCCCTGCTCCACCACCGGCACGTCGCGCAGGATGATGCCTTCCTGATCGATGCGGGTACTGCCCGGCGGCATCGATCCGGGGCTGATCCCGCCGATATCGGCATGGTGGCCGCGCGCCGCGACATAATAAGCCGGCGCATCGTCCTGCCCATCCACATCCCGCTCACCCACGAACACCGGCATGACGACGGTGATGTCGGGCAGATGGGTGCCGCCGCCGAAGGGATCGTTGAGCGCATAGGCGTCGCCGGGCTGCATCCGCCCGGCCCGCGCCTCGATCACGGTGCGGATGCTCTCGCCCATCGACCCCAGATGCACCGGCATGTGCGGCGCGTTGGCGATCAGGTTGCCGCCCGCATCGAACAGCGCGCAGGAAAAATCGAGCCGCTCGCGGATGTTCACCGACGCCGCCGAATGCTGGAGCGCGGCGCCCATCTCCTCGGCGATCGCCATGAACAAAGCGGAGAAGATCTCCAGCCGCACCGGATCGACATCGGTGCCGGCCGCCGCCACGCCCAGCGCCGCGGTGCGGGTGAGGATCAGATTGCCGAGCGGATCGACCATGATGCGCCAGCCGGGCTCGACCACCGTGGTGGAGACGGCATCGATCACCAGCGCCGGCCCGTCGACCGACCAGCCGGACGGCAGCGCGGCGCGATCGTAGAGCGGCATGGTCCGCAACGCGCCGGCCAGGAACGCCTCCACTTTCGCTTTGGCAGCGGGCGGACCTGCGACATCCGGTGCCCGCGACAGGTCGGCGCCTTCGCCGGATCGTGCGATCGCCTCGACCTGGAGCATGTCGCAGAGCAGGTCGCCGGCCGCCACGAAGCCGAAGCGCGCGCGATGCGCCACATCGAAGGCGGCGCGCATCGCCGCCGGCCTATCCAGCATCACCTCGATCAGGCTGTCAGCGCCGGCGAGGCGAAGATGTGCGCGGCACAAAATCTCGATCGCGGCGTCGCCGATATCCTGCTCCGCGAGCGCCTGCCGGGCGGCCTCCTCCAGCGATCCGGCGGCCGCGCCGATCCCCGCGACGTCCTCGATCGGCAGCGCGACGGTTCGTTCGCGCAGCACCGTGCGGTCGGCCAGTCCCATGCCGTAGGCGGAGAGCACGCCGGCATGGGGATGGATCATCACCCGCCGCATGCCGAGCGCATCGGCGACGAGGCAGGCATGTTGCCCGCCCGCCCCGCCGAAGCAGGCCAGCGTGTAGCGGCTGACATCATGCCCGCGCGCCACCGAGATGCGCTTGATCGCATGGGCCATATTGGCGACGGCGATGGCGATCATCCCCTCCGCCATCGCCTTCACATCGGGCCGCGCGCCGGTCGCCGTCGCCACCTCTTCGGCGACTTCGGCGAAGCGCTGCGCCACCACACCGGCATCGAGCGGTTCGTCGCCCGATGGCCCGAACAGCGCCGGGAAGAAGCCGGGCTGGAGCTTGCCGAGCAGCACATTGCAATCGGTGACGGTCAGCGGCCCGCCCCGCCGGTAGCTCGCCGGCCCCGGCACCGCGCCGGCCGATTCCGGGCCGACCCGGTAACGGCCGCCCTCGAACCGGCAGATCGATCCGCCCCCGGCTGCAACGGTATGGATCCGCAGCATCGGCACCCGCAGCCGCACGCCCGCGATGGCCGTCTCGGTGTCGCGCTCATAATCGCCGGCATAATGCGACACATCGGTCGAGGTGCCGCCCATGTCGAAGCCGATGATGTGATCGAAGCCGGCCGCCGCCGCCGTCTTCGCCATGCCGACGATGCCGCCCGCCGGGCCGGAGAGGATCGCGTCCTTGCCGGCCAGCCGCGCGCCCTCGATCAGCCCGCCGCTCGATTGCATGAACAGCGGCGCCTGCCCCTCGCCCAGCGCGGCGGAGAAGCCCTGCACGTAACGGCCGAGCACCGGCGACAGATAGGCGTCGGCCACGCTGGTATCGCCGCGCCCGATCAGCTTGATCAGCGGCCCGACCTCATGGCTCACCGACACCTGGGTGAAGCCGATCGCGCGCGCGATGCCGGCCAGCGTCGCCTCATGCGCGGTATGACGATAGCCGTGCATCAGCACGATCGCGATCGACCGCAGGCCTCGGCCGAAAGCCTCTCCCAGCGTCGCCCGCGCCGCCGCCTCGTCGAGCGGGACCAGCACTTCGCCCTCGGCGGTGACGCGCTCGTCGATCTCGATCGCCTCGGCATAGAGCGGGGCCGGCCGATCGATGCGGCGCGCGAAGATATCGGGCCGCTCCTGATAGCCGATCGCCAGCGCATCGCCGAAGCCGCGCGTGATCGCCAGCAGCACCGGCTCGCCCTTGCGTTCGAGCAGCGCGTTGGTGGCGACCGTGGTGCCGATCCGCACCGACAGCGGCGGCAGCGCGTCGATACCGGCCCCGGTCAGCCGGCGGATACCCTCCACCGCTGCGTCCGCGTAACGGTCGGGATCCTCGGATAGCAGCTTCGCGGCACGGATATCCCCGTCGGGCGATCGCGCGACGATGTCCGTGAAGGTGCCGCCGCGATCGATCCAGAATTGCCACATCATTCGCCCAGTCTTGCCGCCCGGCCCGATCGCGCGTCAACCGCTTCCGCAATGGACGGACAAATGGTCGTCCCGCCGGCGCCGCACAAAAACGGGCCTGGCTTGCCAGCAGCACCCAAACATGACCAAGGATGGCGTGATCACCGCGTGACGGACGCCGACCTGGCCAACACCGCGACCGATTTCTACCTGACAGGATATTCCATGGGCCAGCTCCGCACCGCCAACAAGCGGCACAAACGCGCCGTCGCCGCACGCCTGACCGCCTCCAAGGCACCGGCGAACGACGCCAAGGCCGCCGCCCCGGCCCAGAAAGCCGACGCCTGAGCACCGCCCCGATCGTGCTGGAAACGCAAGACGTTCCGGCCACCGACCCGGTCGAGCTGATCGACACGGCAGACCTGCCGGATGGCGGCCAGCTGCGGCTGTTGCGGCGAGGCGAGGATTTCTCGATCCGCTTCGGCCCCGAAGAGCTGATGGGCAACCAGGTCCGCCATTCCGAACAGGCGCTCGCGACCTTGACGTGCGAGCGGCTGGGCGCGCGGCCGGCCCGGATGCTGATCGGCGGCCTCGGCATGGGCTTCACGCTCGGCGCGGCGCTCAAGGCGATCTCGCCCGGATCGAGCATCGTCGTCGCCGAACTGGTGCCCAAGATCGTGGAGTGGGCGAACGGGCCGCTGGCCCATCTGTTCGGCGACAACCTCGCCGATCCGCGCGTGACGATCGAAATGGCCGACGTCCATAACGTGATCGTCCGCGAAACCGCCGGGTTCGACGCCATCCTGCTCGATGTCGACAATGGGCCGGACGGGCTGATCCATCTCGCCAACGAGCGGCTTTACTGCAATTGGGGGCTGCGCGCCGCCTATGCCGCGCTCAAACCCGCCGGCATTCTCGCGGTCTGGTCGGCCTATGCCGATGCCGCATTCGTTGGACGGCTGGAAAAGGCCGGCTTCGCGGTCGATGAGATCACCATCGACGCCTATCCGGGCGAGGATAACGGAATGCACACCCTCTGGCTCGCCACGAAGACGGCATAGCCGGGCACCCGGCCCGGCGCTGCGCCGGAACGGGATATCTGCAAGGCCATGGCCGGCCCCGACGGGCCGGCCATTTGCCACTTATTTGGTCGCGATATCGGTCGCTTCGGCCCGGAATTGCTGGCGGACATAGGCGCGCGCGGTCGTCAGCGTGGGGAAGCCGCCTTCGAGCAGGTTCGCGGTGACGAGAGGATAGCCCTGCGAGTTGAAACGCGTCGTCCGCACGGTGATGCGGAAGAGCCCCTCCTCGTCCTTGACGATCAGATAGGGGCGGACGGCGGTTCTGGGCATTCGGATTTCCTCACATCAGGATCGGGGCCGGACGGCCGAAACGCTTCGCCATCCTGCGGAACGAAGACGAAAAGCAAAAGAAGGGCGCGCAGTCGCTTTCCAATCGCTGGGCTGCGACGGCGTCGTCGCATTCACAAGCGGTAGCGGGGGCTGCCAAGTGCGGGCCGGTATCGCAGCGGCGATATCCGGCGCACTCTCTTTGCGCGCTTTGGCGGAATTTTGCAAGGCTGCCGGCCGCCGGCCGCCGCAGCCGCACCGCCGAATGGATCGCCCCGCCCCTATCTCGAAAAGCCGCGACGCTGGCCCGAGGCGGGATGCAGGGTCGAAAGGTGCGCACGACGCGGCTGCGACCGACGGTCATGCCCATGCCGTGCCGGCCTTCTTGTCAGACAAAATATATGGACAAAATCTGGCGTCGGGATATCCCGGCATGAAGGATAATGAGGAGGATGCTGATGGTACGCACGACAACCAAGGGCGCAGCTTTGCTGGCCACCTGTCTGACGGCGGGCTTCGCCGCAGGCAGCGCCACCGCGACGACCGTGGCCCGCCATGCCTTCGGAACCATGGCGGATGGCAGGACGGTGGAGGCGATCACGCTCGCCAACAGCCACGGTATGAGCGCCACGATCATCACGCTGGGCGCCAGCGTGCAATCGGTGATCGTGCCCGATGCCCAGGGCAACAAGGCGGACGTCGTGCTCGGCTATGACGACCTCAAGGGCTATGCCGACAAGCCCAATTTCTTCGGCGCCACCGTCGGCCGCGTCGCCAACCGCATCGCCAAGGGGCAGTTCACCCTCGACGGCCAATCCTATCAGCTACCGCTGAGCGACGGCCCCAATTCGCTGCACGGCGGCACCAAGGGCTTCGACAAGGTGTTGTGGCAGCTCGTTTCGGCGACGCCGGGGCCGGTCGCCAAGGTCGTGCTGCGCTATGTCAGCCCCGATGGCGACCAGGGCTATCCCGGCACGCTGACCACCACCGCCACCTATTCGCTCGACGAGAAGGGCGATCTGGCGGTCGACTACAGCGCCACCACCGACAAGCCGACGATCGTCAACATCTCCAACCACACCTTCTGGAATCTGGCGGGCGAAGGCTCGCCGCGCAACGCGATGGCGCAGCGGCTCACCATCCCGGCGGACGAATATAGCCCGACCGACGCCACCGCGATCCCAACCGGCGAATTCCGCAAGGTCGCCGGCACGGTGTTCGATTTCCGCAAGCCCACCCCGGTCGGCGATCGCGTGCGCGACGGATCGGACATCCAGATCCGCTACGGCCGGGGTTACGACCATAATTGGGTGGTGAGCCGCAAGGCAGCCGCCGCGCCGCGGGTGATGGCGCGGGTCGAGGATCCGGTCTCGGGCCGCACGCTGGAGGTGATCTCCGCCCAGCCCGGCATCCAATTCTACTCGGGCAATTTCCTCGACGGCACGATCATCGGCAAATCGAACCACGTCTATCGCGGCGGCGATGCCATCGTGCTGGAGCCGCAGATGTTCCCCGACACGCCCAACCATCCGGCGTTCGGCTCGATCCGCCTCGATCCCGGCCAGACCTACACCAACCATATCGTCTTCCGTTTTTCCAATTCGCCGAGATGATCCCATGAAAAAGGGCGCGCTCCCGGCCGGGAGCGCGCCCTTTTTCACGACCATCCTCCGTGGGGCGCGGCCCGCGCCGCGCCCGCCGGATCAGGCCCGGTTGTTGGGATCCTTGCAGCCCCACAATGCATAGAACAGCACATAGAGTTCGCAGGCCGCGGTGAGCAGGAAGCTCCACTGGAGGCCATAGGCGTCCGCCAGCCAGCCCTGCACCGCCACCAGCGCGCCACCGGCGATCGCCATGATCAGCAGGCCCGAGCCCTCTTCGGTCAACGGGCCGAGGCCGCGGATGCCGAGCGTGAAGATCGTCGGGAACATGATCGAGTGAAACAGGCCGACGAGGATCAGCGCCCACATCGCCACCGGCCCGGTCGTGAAGATGGTGATGAGCACCACCACCAGCGCGCCGATCGAGAAGACGGCGAGCACATTCTCGGCGGCGACGCGCTGCATGATCGCAGAGCCCACGAACCGCCCGACCATCATACCGCCCCACAGCAGGGTCAGATAGCGCCCCGCCGCTTCGGTGGTCATGTTGCCGATCTCGGGCCGGCTGACGAAGCTGACGAAGAGATTGCCGACGCCGATCTCGGCAATCAGGTAGATGAAGATCGCGCCCATGCCGAACACGAGGTTGCGGTGCTTCCACAGCGAATATTTCGCGCGCTCGGTGCGCGCCATGCGGGCCGTGGCAGTCCCCATCGCCGGCAGCGGGAAGCGGGCGATGACGATCGCGAGGACGCACAGCACCACGGCGACCAGCACATAAGGCAGGATCACCGAATGGGCGTCGGCCAGCCGCTCGGCCTGGGTGAGGACGGTGCCGGCCTTGGCAGTGCCCCCCTTGGAGCGGCCGAGGATCAGATAGGCGCCGAACAGCGGGGCGAGCATCGTGCCCGCCGAGTTCATCGCCTGGACGAGGTTGAGCCGCGACGAGGCGGTTTCCGGCGCGCCGATCACCGCGACATAGGGGTTGGCCGCGACCTGCAACAAGGTGATGCCGCTGGCGATCACGAACAGCATGAACAGGGTGACGCCATAGGAGGGCAGGCTGGCGGCCAGCGTCATGCCCAACGCGCCTGCGGCCATGATCAGCAGGCCCGTCACCATCGACTTCTGGTAGCCGATCCGCTCGATCAGCTTGGCCGACGGGATCGAGGCGAAGAAATAGGCGATGAACCACACGCTTTCGATCAGCGCCGCCTGGAAATAGGAGAGCTGGAACACGCTGCGCAGATGCGGCAGCAGCGTGCCGTTGATGACGGTGATGAAGCCCCACATGAAGAACAGGCTGGCGAGCAGCGTGAGCGCCGATCGGTAAGCGACGGGGCCGGTGCCCGGTGATGTGGCGGCGTGTGTGCTGGTTGTGACCGGTCCGGCCATCGCAGATCCTCTTCCCATGTCTCCGCCGGAGCGGGGCTTGCCCTCGACTTTTTGTCTGAGTATATGGCCTAAAATGATGCGTCAATGCCTCGGCGAATGGCGCATGAACGGCGAGGACTGTCTTCATGCAATACCCGGACGATCGCCCAGTGGGCCGCTGCAAGGCGCTCGCTGGCGGCTGGGTGCCACATGGCTTCCGCTCGCATTCCTTCTGAACTCTTGCTCGGAAACCTCCCTGCCATGTCCGATTCGACCAGCCCTTCGCCGAAGCTCCGCTCGCGCGCGTGGTTCGATAACCCCGAGAACATCGACATGACGTCCTTGTATCTGGAGCGGTATCTGAATTTCGGCCTGAGCCTGGAGGAGCTCCAGTCCGGCAAGCCGATCATCGGCATCGCGCAGACCGGCAGCGATCTCAGCCCCTGCAACCGCCACCATCTCGTGCTGGCCGAGCGGCTGCGCGAGGGCATTCGCGAAGCCGGCGGCATCGCGCTGGAATTCCCGGTCCATCCGATCCAGGAAACCGGCAAGCGGCCGACCGCGGGCCTCGATCGCAACCTTTCCTACATGGCGCTGGTCGAGGTGCTGTACGGCTATCCGCTCGACGGCGTGGTGCTGACGATCGGCTGCGACAAGACGACTCCGGCCTGCCTGATGGCCGCCGCGACCGTGAACATCCCGGCGATCGCGCTGTCGGTCGGCCCGATGCTCAACGGCTGGCACAAGGGCGAGCGCACCGGCTCGGGCACGATCGTGTGGAAGGGCCGGCAGATGCTGGCCGCCGGCGAGATCGACGATGCCGGCTTCATCAAGCTCGTCGCCTCGTCGGCCCCGTCCACCGGCTATTGCAACACGATGGGCACCGCGACGACGATGAACTCGCTGGCCGAGGCGCTGGGTATGCAGCTGCCGGGCGCCGCCGCGATCCCGGCCCCGTATCGCGACCGCCAGGAAATCTCCTATTACACCGGCAAGCGCATCGTCGAGATGGTCGCGGAGGATCTGAAGCCCTCCGACATCATGACCCGCGAATCCTTCCTGAACGCGATCGTCGTCAATTCGGCGATCGGCGGATCGACCAACGCGCCCATCCATCTCGCCGCGATCGCCCGCCACATGGGCGTCGATCTCGCGCTCGACGACTGGCAGGAGCATGGCCACAAGGTGCCGCTGCTGGTGAACCTCCAGCCCGCCGGCGAATATCTCGGCGAGGATTTCTATCGCGCCGGCGGCGTGCCCGCGGTGGTCAACCAGCTCATGGAGCAGGGCCTGATCCACGAGGGCGTGATGACCGCCAATGGCAAGACCTTCGGCGACAATAATCGCGGCGTCGCGATCGAGGACGAGAAGGTGATCCGTCCGTTCGCTACACCGCTGGTGGAAGAGGCCGGCTTCATCGTCCTCAAGGGCAATCTGTTCGACGCGGCGATCATGAAGACCAGCGTGATCTCGCCGGAATTCCGCGATCGCTACCTGTCCAACCCTGATGATCTGGACGCCTTCGAGGGCCCGGCGGTCGTGTTCGATGGCCCGGAGGATTATCATCACCGGATCGACGATCCGGCGACCGGCATCACCACCGACACCCTGCTGTTCATGCGCGGCGCCGGCCCGATCGGCTATCCGGGCGCGGCCGAGGTCGTGAACATGCGCCCGCCGGCCTATCTGATCCGCGAGGGCGTCCATGCCCTGCCCTGCATCGGTGACGGCCGCCAGTCGGGCACCAGCGGCTCGCCCTCAATCCTCAACGCCTCGCCGGAGGCGGCGGCCAATGGCGGCCTCGCGCTGCTCAAGACCGGCGACCGGGTGCGGATCGACCTCAACCTCGGCACCGCCAACGTGCTGATCCCCGATGCCGAGCTGGCCGAGCGCCGTCGCGTGCTGATGGAGGCCGGCGGCTTCGCCTACCCCGCCTCGCAGACACCGTGGCAGGAAATCCAGCGCGCGGTGGTCGGCCAGATGAACACCGGCGCGATCCTGGAAGGCGCCGAGAAATATCAGCGCATCGCCCAGACCCGCGGCCTGCCGCGCGACAACCACTAAGCCGATGACATGCGGCCCGATCCGGCCTCCCCGTCAGGAGGCCGGATCGGGATCGCTATCGCCATTGCCTTTCCGTCCGGCGATCAATCGCGCAGGGCGGTTTCCGTATCCTGGAGCGCGAGCCGCACCAGCTCGGTCATCGCCGCACGGGCGGCCGCAGGATCGCCATCGGCGATGGCGGTGAACAGCATACGATGATCCGGCAGCGGATCGCGCGGCAGCTTGCGGTTGCGCTGCTTGAAGATGGTCGTCCAGCCCACCGCCGCCTCGATCGAGCTCGACAGCGAAATCAGCGGCTCGTTGCGCGTCGCCTGGAGGACGCTGTGGTGGAACAGCTGGTCCGCCGCCCGCCCCAGCGGATTGCTCAGCCCATATTGCGCCATCTCCTCCAGCGCATGCCCCATCCGCGCCAGATCCGTCCCGTCACGGCGGCGGGCGGCCAGTTCGGCGGCGGCCGGCTCCACGATCATGCGCAGTTCGAACAGATCGGCGATGAAGTGCGCGCTGGGCTCCCCCTCGAACGCCCAGGCCAGCACATCGGGATCGAGCAATTGCCAGCGACTGCGCGCGGTGACTCGCGTACCCGTCTTGGGCCGGCTCTCCACCAGGCCCTTGGCGGCCAAAATCCGTACCGCCTCGCGATAGGCGCTGCGCGAGACCTGCAGCTGTTCGGCGAACTCGATCTCGCCCGAGAGGGTATCGCCGGGCTGATAGTGGCCGGTGACGATGGCCACGCCCAGATCATGGGCGATCGAACCGTGGATCCGCTTCGCGCCTGCAGTCTTTGCCCGACCACCGATCTTCGGCTTCCCCGGAACTGCCAAGCCGCTCTCCCCTTCTCTGTATCTGCCGTGACTATGGTTGGCGGCTGCCCCCTTGTCGAGACAGCGGGTTTATGACGACCAGCGGCGACGGATCGAAAACGCCATGCGCCCGCCTCCGCCGGCCTGCGCGAGAAGGTCGCCCGCCGGCACACCTATCGCCGTCAGGCCGGGACGGTCTGCCGGCCCGGCTCTTCCTCGACGAACGCCTCGACCTCGACATGGCCGGCGCGCAGGAAGGCATCGGCGACATGGCGCAGCGGCCGGACATCGACCTCGCTCTCGCCCGCCGCGATCAACTCGGCGAAGCGCGCGTAGAGGCTGGGATATTCCGCTTCGTGCGGCAGCGATTGGGCCACGCCGTCGATCCGCATCTCGGAGCCGCCCTTGGAGAGGAGCAGCACGCCCTCTTCGGTTTCGACCCGGATATCCCAGGTCTGCGGGCCAGTCTGCCGGAAATCGAAATCCGCAATCACCGGCACGCCGTCGAAGGTGGCGAAGCGCAGGTCCGCCGCGATCGGCGCCGCCTGGTTGGAGGGATAGGACAGGATGCCCTCGGTCAGATGGAAGGGCGGCAGGATCTTCGTCGCGATCGACAGCGCGTTGATGCCCGGATCGAACACGCCGAGCCCGCCCGGCTGCCAGATCCACTTCTGGCCCGGATGCCAGATCCGCACATCCTCGCGCCAGGTGATCGTCGCCGAGCGGATCGTCTTGCCCTCGAGCCAGTGGCATGCCGGAGTGACCGCAGGCGCGTGGCGGCTGTGCCATGCCGCAAACAGGGTCAGCCCCTTCTCCTGGGCGAGTTCGGTCAGCGCCACGACCTCGCTCAGCGTCGCGCCCGGCGGCTTTTCGAGCAGCACATGCTTGCCGGCGAGCAGGGCGGCGCGGGCCGCCTCGAAGCGCACCTGCGGCGGCTGGCACAAGGACACTGCCTCGATCGACGGCTCCGCCGCGAACATGGCATCCACCGCGCGATAGGTATGGCCTCGCGGGCTCTCGCCCTGGAGGCTGGCGGCGCAGACCAGCTCGAAATCGGCCGATGCGGCGATGGCCGGCAGATGCTGGTCCTGCGCGATCTTGCCGAGGCCGACGACGGCGAGGCGGATCGCCATCAGAGTGCCTTCACCTGAACCGTTGTCGCCTCGGCGATCGCGATCGGATTGCTGACGGGCAGGCGGAACGGCGCCGCCTCGATCTCGAACACGTCGCCCGCCTGCGTCTGCACGCCATCGCTGAACGACAATGTCGCGGTGCCGAAGAAGTGGACATGAACGTCGCCCGGCCGACGAAACAGGCCATATTTGAAGTGGTGATGCTCCAGATTGTCGAGACTGTGGGACATGTTCGCTTCGCCGGACAGGAAGGGCTTCTCCCAGATCGTCTTGCCGTCACGGACGATGCGGCTCGCGCCACGCACGTCGGCCGGCAGATCGCCGATCAGGATTTCCGGTCCCAGCGCGGCCTGGCGCAGCTTGCTGTGGGCAAGCCAGAGATAATTGCCGCGCTCGGTCACATGGTCGGAAAACTCGTTGCCCAGCGCGAAGCCGATCCGCACCGGCGTGCCGTCCGCATCGATGATGTAGATTCCGGCGATCTCCGGCTCCTCGCCGGCATCCTTGGCGAAGGCGGGCGACTGCAGCGGCGCACCGGGCGCGACGAGCTGGGAGCCATCGCCCTTGTAGAACCATTCCGGCTGCGCGCCTTCGACGCCGTCGGCGGGCTTGCCGCCCTCGACGCCCATCAGGAACATCTTCATCGAATCGGTCGGTTCGGGGTTTTCCTTGGCCGCGCGGTGCATCTTGTCGCGCCCCTCGGCCGAGCCGAGATGGGTAAGGCCGGTGCCGGTCATCAGCAGATGCGCGGTATCGGGATGGTCGATCGGCGCGAGCAGCTCCACCGTATCGAGATCGACCGTGCCGCCGTCGCCGGCCGCCGCGATCGCCTCGGCGAGGCTCTGTCCGGCCGCGATCGCCGCCTTGGCGAGTTCGAGGACGCTGGTCGCACCGGCGACGCGATGCGCACCGGTATCATCAAGCGCGGCGACGCCACGCGTGCCATCGGAATCCCGAAACTGAATGAGCGACAGGGCCACCAAACTCTCCTCTCTCCAACCACATCATTACGGCCGGCGGAGTCGCTGCCCCGCCGGCCGGTCTTATCTCAGGCCTTGACGACGGTTCCGTCGACCCGGCGGGCAATCTGCCAAGGATTGTCCGAGCGCAGCGCCGCCGGCAGCAGCGCGTCCGGCAGGTTCTGGAAGCACACCGGGCGCAGGAAGCGGGCGATGGCAAGGCTACCCACCGAGGTGGTGCGGCCATCGGAAGTCGCCGGGTAAGGACCGCCATGGACCATGGCATGGCTCACCTCGACGCCCGTCGGCCAGCCATTGGCGAGCACGCGGCCGGCTTTGCGGGCAAGCGGCTGGACCAGTTCGGCGGCGAGACCGTGATCGGCCTCGTCCATCATCAGCGTGGCGGTCAGCTGGCCTTCGAGGCCGGCGATGACCTGCTTCACCTCGGCCACATCCTTGCAGCGGATCAGCACCGAGGAGGAGCCGAACACCTCATGCCCGAGCACCGGATCGGCGAGGAAGCTGGCGGCGTCGGTGGTGAACAGCGCGCCCCGCGCCTGGTTCACGCCTTCACCGACGCAACCGCGCGCCACGACCGTGACCGCCTCATGCGATTCGAGCGCCGCGACGCCCTTCTCGAAGCTGCTGTGGATGCCCGGGGTGAGCATCGTGACCGGCTGGCTCGACTCCAGCGCCTTGCCGGCGACTTCGGCGAAACGATCGAGCGCCTCGCCCGCGATGCCGATCAGCAGGCCGGGATTGGTGCAGAACTGCCCCGCGCCCATCGTCAGCGACTGGACGAAGCCCTCGGCGATCGCCTGCCCGCGCGCTTCCAGCGCGGCCGGGAACAGGATCACCGGATTGATCGAGCTCATCTCCGCATAGACGGGGATCGGCTCGGCCCGCTCGGACGCGATCTTCATGAGCGCGAGGCCACCACCGCGCGATCCGGTGAAACCCACCGCCTTGATCCGCGGATCGGCGACCAGCGCACCGCCCAGCTCGATCGACGGGCCGGGCAGGTAGGAGAAGACGCCCTCATGCAGCCCGCAGGCGGCGACGGCTTCGCGCACCGCACGGGCGACGAGTTCGCCCGTCCCCGGATGCGCCGGATGGCCCTTCACCACCACCGGGCAGCCGGCCGCGAATGCCGAGGCGGTGTCGCCACCGGCGACCGAGAAAGCGAGCGGGAAGTTGGAGGCGCCGAACACCGCCACCGGGCCGACCGCGACATTGGCGCGGCGCAGATCGACGCGGGGCAGCGGCTGACGATCGGGCAGTGCAGGATCGATCGTCGCGTCCAGCCAGTCGCCCTGGCGCACCACCGAGGCGAACAGGCGGAGCTGGCCGACGGTACGGCCCACCTCACCCTCGAGGCGAGGCTTGGGCAGGCCCGTCTCGGTCACGGCACGCGGCACGATCGCGTCCTTGGCGGCCAGGATGCGATCGGCGACCGCTTCCAGAAACGCCGCGCGCTCTTCCAGCGTGGTCGCCGAGAAGCTCTCGAACGCCGCCTCTGCCAAGGCGCAGGCGCTCTCGACGTCCGCCGGGCTGGCCGATGCGAAACCGGGTTCGATCTGGGCGCCGGTCGCCGGATCGACCGCCTGGAAGATCGCCCCGCCGCCATGTTCCTGCCCGCCGACGAAGATGCTGCCGTTGATCATATATGCCTCGCCTAGAATACTCAGACAATTGCCCTAGCAGCGCCATGCCAGCCGGGCAAGGCGTCACCGCTCATGCGCCGCCGGGCGACCGCCCTGCCGGATCCCGATCCGGAAGGACGCGGCCATGCGCTTAAACGCTGGCACCCACGGGCGATTGGCATAGAGTGAAGCCTCCTGCCAGGGGAGGTCCGCCTTGAAAAATTGTCTGCTCCTTGCCGCCGCGATCGCGGCGCCGGCCGCCGCCCAGACGGTTGCCGCCCAGACGAACGCCGCACCGAACGCGTCTTTCGACGTCGCCGCCGCGAAGCAGCGGATCAACGCCGAGCTGGACAAGGACTATCCCCACCTCGACGCGCTCTACAAGGATATCCACCAGCATCCCGAAGTCGGCTTCCAGGAAGTCCGCACCGCCGCCCTTCTCGCCGGCGAAATGCGCAAGATCGGCTTTCAGGTGACCGAGCATGTCGGCAAGACCGGCATCGTCGCGATCTACCGCAACGGCCCCGGCCCGACCGTGATGATCCGCACCGAACTGGACGCCCTGCCGCTGGAGGAGAAGACCGGCCTGCCCTATGCCAGCCATGCGCAGCAGACCGTCGACGGCAAGCTCAGCTATGTCGATCATGCCTGCGGCCATGACAGCCACATGGCCTGGTGGGTCGGCACCGCCGAGGCGCTGCTGGCGACGAAGGATCTCTGGCACGGCACGCTGATGTTCATCGGCCAGCCGGCGGAGGAGACGATCGGCGGCGCCAAGGCGATGATCGCGGATGGGCTCTTCACCCGCTTCCCCAAGCCCGATTACGGCTTCGCCGCCCATGTCGGGCCGACCGCCTACGGCACGGTGGCGATCAAGGACGGCGCGGTGACATCCGCGTCCGACACCGTCGACATCACCTTCAACGGCCGCGGCGCGCATGGCTCGATGCCCGACAAGAGCATCGATCCGATCGTGATGGGCGCGCGCTTCGTGACCGACGTGCAGGCCGTGATCAGCCGCCGCAAGGATCCGCAGCAGTTCGGCGTCGTCACCGTCGGCGCCTTCAACGCCGGCACGGTTGACAACATCATCCCGGACCAGGCCGTGCTCCAGCTGACGCTGCGCTCCTATGCGCCCGACATCCGCAAGCTGCTGCTCGACGGGGTGAGCGAGACGGCCAAGGCCTCGGCAATGATGTCCGATGCCCCGCCCCCGACGATCGTCTGGAAGGCGGGCACCGCGTCCGTCCGCAACGACAGCCAGCTGGTCGCCCGCGTCGCGCCGGTCTTAGCCGCCGCGATGGGCGACGCCGCGCAGGTCATTCCCGCCACCATGCCGGGCTGGACCGCCAGCGAGGATTATTCCGCCTTCATCGATGCCGGCATACCGTCGGTATTCTATGCGGTCGGCGGCGACGACCCCAGGATGCTTGCGGACGACAAGGCGCAGGGCAAGCCGGTGCCGGTCAACCATTCGCCCTTCTTCGCCCCCGTGCCCGAACCGACGATCCGCACCGGCGTCATGACGCTCGCGCTGTCGGTGCTGACCGTCGCCGGAAAATAGATTGCGGGCGATGTCACATTCGCCCCTGTCCGTCGCGTCTTGTCTGGGAGCGTGCATGATGCACGCCGTAGGAGACCCGCCATGACCCAGCGCCTGAAGAATTACGCCACCCTGGCACCCGAGAGCATCCAAGCGATGTACGCGCTGGAGGCGAGCTTCGCCTCCAGCGCCATCGAGCCCCACATCAAGGAACTGGTGAAGCTCAGGGCCTCGCAGATCAACGGCTGCGCCTATTGCATCCACATGCATGCGACTGACCTGCGCAAGGCGGGCGAAAGCGAGATGCGCCTCTATATGCTCGATGCCTGGCGCGAATCCTCGCTCTACAGCGATCGCGAGCGCGCCGCCCTCGGCTGGACGGAGGCACTGACCCGGATCGCCGAAACCCACGCGCCGGATGCCGACTATGCCACGCTCGGCGCCATGTTCAGCGAGGAAGAGCAGGTGCAGCTCACCCTGATGATCGGCGCGATCAACGCCTGGAACCGGCTGGCGATCGGCTTCCGCGCCGCGCATCCGGTCGGTCGCGCCCGTGCCGCCGCCTGATCGGGCCGATTCCGATTTCGAGGCGCAGCGGCCCCGGTTGCTGCGCCTCGCCTATCGGATGCTCGGCTCGATCGCCGAAGCCGAGGATATCGTGCAGGATGCGTGGTTGCGCTGGTCTCGCGTGGCGGGGCCGATCGATGCCCCGTCCGCCTATCTGGTGCGGATCGTCACCCGGCTATGCCTCGATCACATGCGATCCGCGCGGGTGCGCCGCGAGCGCTATGTCGGGGCGTGGTTGCCCGATCCGCTGGTCGGCAGCACCGAGGACGAACAGACGGACGACATCACGCTTCCGTTGATGCTGGCGCTCGAACGCCTGTCTCCGCTGGAACGCACCGCCTTCCTGCTCCACGATGTATTCGGCGTCCCGTTGAGCGATGTCGCCACCACGCTCGACCGCGACGACGCCGCGGTTCGCCAGCTGGCGGTGCGCGCGCGCCGGCACGTCCAGGCCGCACGCCCCCGTTTTGCGGTCGAGGCGGCCGAGGCGGAGCGGATCACCCAGGCCTTTTTCGCCGCATCGCGCGATGGCGACATCGTCGCGCTGGGCGCGATGCTCGCCGAGGATGTCGTGATCCATTCGGACGGCGGTGGGCGGGTGCTCGCCTTCCTCAACCCGATCATCGGCATCGCCAAGGCCTTGCGACTTTTCGCGGGGCTGGCGCGCAAGCATCGGGACAGGCCTGTCCTGCTCAGCCGGATGTCGATCGACGGCCTGCCCGGCTATGCGAGCATCGATCGTGGGCAGATCCTGCAGACCACCGCCCTCGAAATCCGGGATGGCCGCATCGCCGGCGTCTATATCATGCGCAATCCCGAAAAACTCGCACACGTTCCCGCTGCAATCTCGTCGATTAATATAGAAAGGAAATGACATTTTACGTCGCCATGTTTCCATGAGACTTTTTACGAAATATTTCCGACGAAATGATTTTGAAAATAAACGTATCTTCTCGATCACTATGACAAATCAATGAATACCACACCGCATTGATCGGTTGAACATTACAGCGAATCTTTCCCATCATCCCCTGAGTGGCAGGCCAGGCAACGGCCGCCGTGATCATCCTCAGGGAGTTTTCGATGCGTTTTTCCTTCCGCAGTCTATGCCTGACGTCCACGATGTTGATCGGCGCGACCGGCGCGGCAATGGCCCAGGACGCCGGTGCTGCCCCCGCCAATCCCGCGTCGGCCAACTCTGGGACGCCAGCCCCCGCCAGCAGCGGCGAGATCGTCGTCACCGGTTCGCGGCTGTCCAACCCGGCGCTGGCCCAGGCCGCGCCGATCGAGGTGATCACCGCCAAGGACATCTCCCTGTCCGGCCAGTCCAGCATCGAGAATGTGCTGAACGAGATGCCGCAATTCATCCCCAGCAGCACCGCCGCATCGAACAATCCGGGTGGCGGCGTGTCGACTGCGGACCTGCGCGGGCTCGGTGCCCAGCGTTCGCTCGTCCTGGTCAACGGCCATCGCTACATCTCCTACGACACCAACCAGATCGTCGATCTCAACACGATCCCGGCGGCGCTTGTCCAGCGGGTCGACGTCGTCACCGGCGGCAAGTCGGCGGTCTATGGATCGGACGCGATCGGCGGCGTCATCAACTTCGTGATGAAGCAGAATTTCGAGGGCCTGCAGGCCGATGCCGGCTATCGCCTGACCGGCGCCGGTGACGGCGGCACGTTCGACAGCAGCGTCGTCGCAGGCCATAATTTCGCGGACAATCGCGCCAACGTCACCGTCTTCGCCGATTACAGCAAGCGCAAGTCGATCGCCCAGTCCGATCGCAAATATTCGGACACCACCCTCACCGACGACGGCAATGGCGGCCTGACCGCGGGCGGATCGAGCTCGATCCCGGCCGGCCGCTTCACCATCAACGGCGTGAGCAACAAGTTCACCGCCGATGGCGGCTACACGCCGTACAACAGCGCGACCGATGCCTATAACTACGCGCCCGCCAACTATCTCCAGGTGCCGCTCAAGCGCCTGATGTTCGGCACGCAGGTTCATTTCGACGTCAGCGATCATCTGAAATTCTACGGTGAGGGCCAGTATGTCCGCACCCAGGTGAAGAACCAGCTTGCGCCGACGCCCTACACCGGCACCGTCGAGATCGACAACGACTCGTCCTTCCTGTCGTCGGCGACGCAGCAGCTGCTGCAAAGCTACGACACCACCGGCAGCGGCTACACCTCCGCCGCGATCTACCGCCGCCTGAACGAGGTCGGCGACCGCATCTCGTCGGACGACGTGCATTCCTATCGCGGCCTGTTCGGGGTCAAGGGCCAGATCGTCGGCAACTGGAACTACGACGCCTATGTGAGCTATTCGCGCACCCATTTCGTCGAGACGCAATATGGCAACGTCTCGAACAGCCGCGTCCTCCAGGCGCTGCACACCAGCTATGACTCCAGCGGCAACCTGGTCTGCTCGGATCAGAGCGGCGGCTGCGTGCCGCTCGACATCTTCGGCGCCGGCAACATCAGCGCGGCGGCGGCGAAGTATATCTCGGTGACCACCCGCAACGTGTCGGACATCACCGAGGAGGTCGCCAGCGGCGCGATCACCAACGACCATCTGTTCGATCTCGGCCTCGGCGGCGGCTATGCCGGCCTCGCCTTCGGCGTCGAATATCGCCGGGAGCATGGCGGCTACGATCCCGATGCCGAGCTGTCGTCCGGCGACGTCGTCGGCTTCAACGCCAGCGAGGGCATTTCGGGCGGCTACAACGTCAAGGAGGAATTCCTCGAACTCGACGTGCCGCTGATCGGCGACAAGCCGTTCATCGACAAGCTCGCGGTCAACGGTGCCTATCGCCACTCCGATTATTCGGTGTCGGCGGGTTCGGTGAACACCTTCTCGGCCGGCGTCGTCTATGCGCCGATCCACGACATCAGCTTCCGCGGCCAATATTCGACCGCGGTGCGCGCGCCGACCGTCGCCGATCTCTATGCCGGCAGCGCCCAGGGCTATTATGATGCCAGCGATCCCTGCACCACCGCAGCGGCGACCAGCAATGCCAGCCTGGCGGCGTCCTGCGTCGCCACCGGCGTGCCGACCTCGGCGCTCGGCACCGCCTATGACGGCGGCGATGCCCAGATCGAGGGCTATTCGGGCGGCAACAGCTCGCTGAAGGCCGAGAAGGCGCGGACCCTGACCGCCGGCTTCGTGATCCAGCCGCGCGAAATCCGGCGGCTGTCGCTGACCGTCGACTATTACCGCGTCAACATCTCGAACTACATCACCACGGTCGGCGTCTCGAACATCATGGCGGCGTGCTACGGCACCGCCGCCAATGGCTGGACGCCCTATGCCAGCAGCTATTGCTCGCTGATCAGCCGCGACAAGAACAGCTACACCGCGGTGGTGCAGAACAACCTCGTCAACTCGGGCGGCCTCCACACCCGCGGCGTCGATTTCGAGGGTAATTACTCGATCCCCTTCGCCTTCGGCCTGTTCGGCACCAAGGAGAGCAACCTCGCGCTGCGCCTGAGCGGCACCCGGCTGCTCAAGTTCGACGTCAACCCGCTCACCTCGATCCCCGATCTGGTCGAGCATTGCTCTGGCCGGTTCGGCACGATCTGCGGCAACCCCTATGCCAAGTGGCGACTCAATGGTCGCGCCACCTGGTCGACCGGGCCGGTCGATCTGTCGGTGCAGTGGCGCTATCTGTCGCCGGTGCATGACGACGATGATTCGACCACCTATTCGGTGGAGCGGATCAAGGCGTATAATTATTTCGACCTGACCGCGCAGATCGCCGCGGGCGACCACTTCACCTGGACGTTCGGCGTCAACAACGTCGCCAACAAGCAGCCGCCGCTGCTCGGCGACAACCAGGAGCAGGCGAACACCTATCCGTCCACCTACGACCCCTATGGCCGGACCTTCTTCGTCAATGTCGGCGTGAAGCTCTGACGGTTGCGGACGGGAGGCGATCGCCGCCTCCCGTTCCTTCTCAACCGAATGTGACGGCGGGGATCAATATATAGCCCCGGCCCCGGACGGTACGGATGATTTCCTCGCTGCCGACCTCCAGCCGCTTCCTCAGCCGGCTGACCTGGATGTCGATCGCGCGAAGATTGCGGGAATCGGGTTCGCCCTCATGCGCCGTTCTTTGCAGGAGGGTTTCACGGCTGACCACCCGGCCGGGCCGGCTTGCCAAGGCATCGAGCACCGCAAACTCCGCCGCGGACAGGCTTGCGCTGCGCCCGTCCGCTCCGGTCAGCCATCGCTGCGAACGATCGAGGTGCCAACCCGAGAAAGAGAAGCTGGCCGCCCCCGCCTCGATCGCGGACGGACGAGCCTGGCTCCCATCCCGCCTCCGGGCGATCGCACGGATACGCGCGATCAGCTCACGGAGGGGACAGGGCCATTCGAGATAATCATCCGCGCCCATTTCCAGCGCGAGGACGCAATCGGCAACATCCCGCACGGTATCGATGATGATGATCGCCGGCCGGGCCGGGAGAGCCGCGACATCGCGGATGAAGGGCAGCAGGCCGGCCGCGCCGGTGCGGGACTCGATGATCAGCGTGCCGACCATGCTTCCAGCCAGACCTTGCGACATGTTGCCGACCAGATCCCGTCGCTCGACATGATAGCCATAGGCCCGAAGGCTGGGCAGCAACCCGTCGGCGATCCCGCCGACCCGCCCGACCAACAGCACGGATTGATCGGAAGCCGGCGGGGTCGCGGGGCTGGTGAAAGCGGAATGGGGATTATGCATCATGAGGGATCGATGGCGATGCCGCCTCTCCCTCCGATGTCAGTCGATGCCATAATTTTGCTGCCATGTGTCCCCGCCATGCCTTCCGGTGTGGCGGGGCACATCATGGCCCGTGGCCATGCCCGAAAGGCAGACAAGCTTGGGCAGACCGCAAACGCGTGTCATGCACAACAAGCCGATGCTGCGCAGCAATCGGGTGATCGAACGGCCCGCTCCAGACGCAGCGGGCCGCCCCTTTGCCCCTTACTGGGCGACCGGCGCGAGGCCGTGCTCTTCCAGCATCGGCCCGACATCCGGATCCTTGCCGTAGAAGGCCTTGAACATCGGGCCGTAATCCTCGGTGTGCCCCTTGCTCAGGATCATGTCGCGGAAGCGCTGTCCGTTTTCGCGGGTCAGGCCGCCATGATCCATGAACCAGTGATAGGAGTCATGCTCCAGCATCTGGGTCCACAGATAGGCGTAATAGCCCGCCGAATAGCCGTTCGACCAGATGTGGAGGAAGTAGCTCGACCGGTAGCGCGGCGGCACGTCGGTAACGTCGAGCCCGGTCTTGGCGAGCGCCGCCGTCTCGAACTGGTCGACATCCTGCTTGGGCGCCGAGGCCGGCAGCGAATGCCAGTCCATGTCGAGCATCGCCGCCGCGATCACTTCGCCCAGCGCATAGCCCTGGTTGAAGTTGGCCGCCTTCTTGATCTTGTCGACCAGCGCCTGCGGGATCGGCGCGCCGGTCTTGTAGTTCTTGGCGTAGTGGGCGAGCACCTTGGGATCGAGCGCCCAATGCTCGTTGAACTGCGACGGGAATTCCACCCAGTCGCGCGCGGTGTTGGTGCCCGAGACGGTCGGGTAGATCTGGTTCGCGAACAGGCCGTGCAGGGCATGGCCGAATTCATGGAACATCGTCGTCACGTCGTCCGAGCTGATCAGCGCGGGCTGGCCCTCGGCCGGCTTCTGGAAATTGGCGACGTTGTAGATCACCGGCTTGGTGCCGAGCAGCTTGGACTGGCCGACGAAGTTCGACATCCAGGCACCGCCCGACTTGTTGTCGCGCTTGAAGTAATCGAAATACATCAGGCCGAGCTCGGAGCCGTCCTTGTCGTAGACGGTGTAGACCATCACGTCGGGCTGGTAGACCGGAATGTCGGTGCGGCGCTTGAAGGTCACGCCATAGAGCTGGTTGGCGGCGTAGAACACGCCCTGCTCCAGCACGGTGTGCAGCTCGAAATAGGGCTTCACCTGGTTCTGGTCGAGATCATATTTGGCCTGGCGGACCTGCGCGGCATAATGATCCCAGTCCCAGGGCTTGAGCTGGATCTTGTCGCCGTCCTTGTCGATCTGCGCCTGCAGCTCGGCGGCTTCCCGCTTCTGCTCGGGCGCCGTCGCGGTGCCGAGCTGCTCCATGAACGCCTCGGCGGCCTGCGGCGTCTTCGCCATCTGGTCATAGAGCGTGTAGGCCGCCCAGCTCGGATAGCCGAGCAGCTGCGCCTTCTGCGCGCGCAGCATCGCAAGCTGCTGGATCACCGGGCGGGTATCGTTGGCATCGCCCTTCTCGGCGCGCGTGATGCTGCTGTGGAAGAGCGCCTCGCGGGTCGCGCGGTCGGTCATGTCCTCGAGGCTCGGCTGCTGCGTCGTGTTCTGGAGCGGGATCAGCCATTTGCCGTCCAGTCCACGGCCCTTGGCGTCATTGGCCGCCGCCGCGATCTTGCCGTCGTCGAGACCGGCCAGCTTGGCCTTGTCGTCGACCACCAACCCACCGGCCTTGGCGGCGGCGAGCAGCTTCTGCTGGTAGCTCGTCTCCAGGCTGGCGAGCTGGGTGTTGAGTGCCTTCAGCTTGGTCTGGTCGGCCGCCGACAGCTGGGCGCCGGCATGGACGAAGCCGTCATAATAGATTTTGAGCACCTGGGTCTGTTCGGCGGTCAGCTTGAGTGCCGCCCGCTTGTCCCACAGCGTCTTGACGCGCGCGAACAGCTTGGGGTTCAGGTTGACCGCATCGCCATGCTGCGAGAGCTTCGGCGCTTCGGCTTCCTGCACCTTGTCGAGCGTGTCGTTGGTATTGGCCTGCGCCACGCCGAAGAAGGCGAGGCTGACGCGATCGAGCATCCGGCCCGATTTCTCCAGCGCCCCGATGGTGTTGTCGAAGGTCGGCGCGGCAGGGTTGTTGGCGATCTTCTGCACTTCGACGAGATGCTGGGCCATCGCCGTCTCGAAGGCCGGCTGATAATCGCTGTCCTTGATCAGATCGAAGCGTGGCGCCTGGAACGGCAGCGTGCTCGGCGTGGCAAACGGATTGGCGCGCGCGGACGCCGGAACCTGTGCCATCGCCTGTGCGGCAAGCGAACCGGTGCCGACCAGCAACATGGCGGCGCGAAGAAACCGACTTCCCATCAAGAAATCCCCTTATGCTCGTGCGAGCGGATTGTGGATGGGCACGGGTTGGAACTTTGGGGCGCTGCGATCAAGTGGAATGCGCCGACGTGAGATAATATATCACGAGACAGCGCCCTCCGGTGGCGCGGTCGCCCGCCCGAACCCGCTACAGGCCCTTGGCCGCGCCCTCCGAACGGCGACGATCAGACGCGCCCTGCAACGGGCGGTGAGGGTCCGTAACGAGGATCGCCTCGTCGGCACCCCAGGTCGCACCGGTACGGAAATGATAGCCCATCTGCTCGAGCCGCGCCTGGCTTTCCGGGGAAAGATAGCCGGGCTCGACCGTGATCAGGTCCGGCAGCCATTGGTGATGGAAGCGCGGCGCATCGACGGCCTGCTGCACGTTCATCCCGAAATCGACGACATTGACGATGCTCTGGACAACGGTGGTGATGATCGTGGAGCCACCGGGGCTGCCCGTGACGAGGAACGGCTTGCCGTCCTTCAGCAGGATGGTCGGCGACATCGAGCTGAGCGGCCGCTTGCCGCCGGCGACCGCGTTGGCGCTGCCCTGCACCAGCCCGAAATCGTTCGGCACGCCGGGCTTGGAGGTGAAATCGTCCATCTCGTCGTTGAGGAAGAAGCCGGTGTCGCCGGCGATATGGCCGACGCCGAAGAAGAAGTTGAGCGTGTAGGTGACGGCCACCGCATTGCCCTGGGCGTCGACCACCGAGAAATGCGTGGTGTGCATCCCCTCCGGATCGGCCGCACTCCCCTTGACCTCGGTCGAGGGGGTGGCGCGATCAGGCTGGATCGCGGCCCGGATCGCGGCGACGTGCGACGGCGAGATCAGCGTGTCGACGGGGTTGTGGACGAACGCCGGATCGCCCAGCGCCGCATTGCGATCGGCAAAGGCATGGCGCTCGGCCTCGACGATGACATGGGTCGCATCGGGCGAGCCATAGCCCCATTGGGCGAGCGGATAGGCCTCGATCGTCTCCAATATCTCGCAGACCGTGGCGCCCCCCGAACTCGGCGGCGGCGGTGCGACGACCTCGTAGCCGCGATAATCGCAGATGACCGGCTTGTCCCACTGCGCCGTGTAGGCCGCGAAATCGGCCCGCGACAGCAGGCCGCCATTGGCGGCACTGGCCGCGGCGACCGCCTTTGCCGGTGCGCCATGATAGAAAGCCGCGCTGCCCCCCTTCGCGATCGCCTGCAGCGTCCGCGCGAGATCGGGCTGGATCAGCCGCTCGCCGGCCTGGTAGGGGTGCCCGTCCTTCAGGAAGGTCTTGGCGACATTGGGCTCCTTGGCGAAGTCCGCGCTGCGGCCCTGGAGCGTCTTCACGTCGCCCGGCCCCAGCACGAAGCCATTTCGGGCCAGCGCGATGGCGGGCGCGAGCACGGTCTTGAGCGGCATCGTGCCATATTTGGCCAGTGCCTCGTTCAGCCCCATGACGGTGCCGGGGGTGCCGATCGCCTTCCAGGAGGCGGTGCTCAGGCCAGGAACGACATTGCCGTTCGCATCCTGGAAGATCGTCGCCGTGGCCTTGAGCGGCGCCTTCTCGCGGAAATCGAGGAAAAGATTGCGCCCATCCGCGAGGTGGATCGTCATGAATCCGCCGCCACCGATATTGCCGCAGCAGGGGTTCACCACCGCCAGGGCATAACCGACCGCCACCGCGGCGTCGACGGCATTGCCGCCCGCCTTCAGAATGTCGGCGCCGACCTGACTGGCGAGATGCTGTTCGGACACGACCATGGCGCGAGGCGCCATGGCAGGCTTGGCGTTCGCCAGTTGCGCCACGGCATTGCGATGATCGGCATCGGTGCCGTTCCCGACGATGGTGGGGGCATCGACCTGCGCGCTGGCCATGGTTCCGGCGAGCAAGGCGACGAGCAGGGCTGAACTACGCAACATGACGTCTTTGTGCGATGCAGCGCGCGCTTCGTCAATAACGGAGCCTGTCGCGCGACGCCGAGGCCGGCCCGTTCGCCGTCGCAAGGGCGCCGTCCCGAACGGCGCCCATCGCGAACCGAGGGGTCGATCTGATTGCGGGGCCGGTGGTGCTGCCGGGGAGGATTGAACTCCCGACCTCAGCCTTACCAAAAAATCGACTATACTTTCCGATAGTTCGCTATAGTTGTAGATTGCGCTACAACTATCAGAAATAGCGAGTTTTATTTGCGTTTTTTGCGCAAGCCTACTACTCTCCTTTTAGCCACTTTTTCGGTCCGCGTGCTTCCGTGGCGCTTCCGCGAAAGCAGCGTAAAAGCGTGGAGTAGCAATATGGCAAGGCTCACCAAGCGCGTCGTCGAGGCCGCATCTGCTTCCGGAAAAGACGCTTTCCTGTGGGACGACGAAATTTCGGGCTTCGGCGTTCGCGTTTTCACGTCGGGAAAGCGCAGCTACCTCATCCAATACCGAGTTGGTGAGCGGACCCGTCGCAAGACGATCGGATCGCATGGCGTTTGGACCGCCGAAACCGCAAGGACGGAAGCCAAAATCCTGCTTGGCAAGGTCGCCCATGGCGAAGACCCGGTCGACGACGAGCTACGCGCGTCGCTGACGGTAGCGGACATCTGCGATCGGTATCTGACCGAAGGGCTTGCGACGGCAAAGGAAGGCTCGATCAAGCAGGCCAAAGCTAACATCGAGAATCACATTAAGCCTCTGCTCGGGAAAACGTTAGTCACGCGCCTAACCCGATCGGAGGTCCAGGCCATGATGCGCGACATCGCCGCAGGCAAGACGGCGAAGGTCGAGAAGCTGGGTCCGCGCTCGGTATCGCGTGTGCGCGGCGGCAAGGGCACCGCCAACCGCGCCGTCAACACTTTGTCCGCCGCGCTGACGCTTGCGGTCGATGATGGGCTGCGTCCGGAGAATCCGGCGATGAAGGTGAAAAAATATCCTGGCAAGAAGCTGGAGCGCTTCCTGTCCCCCGAGGAGTTGGTCAGGCTCGGCGGGGTGCTGACGGCTGCCGAGGCGATCGGCGTTGAGAACCCCTATGCGATTGCCGCAGTGCGGCTGCTGATCCTGACAGGATGCCGCAAGAACGAGATCCTTAAGCTCAAGCGCGAGTGGATCGACACCTATCATAGGTGCCTGCGACTCCCAGACAGCAAGACGGGAGCTAAGGTCGTGCATCTCGGCGAACCCGCCCTCCGACTCGTCGCTTCTCTCGCTCAGGTCGAGGGAAACCCTCACCTGTTGCCGGGACGTGGCGAGGGAACGCACGTCACCAATCTCGACAAAGTCTGGCGCCGACTCAGCAAAAGCGCGGAGCTGGAGAATGTTCGCATTCATGATCTGCGCCACAGCTTCGCGTCGATGGGCGCCAACAACGGCGACAGCCTTCCGGTGATTGGGGCTTTGCTCGGGCACCGCTCTACCAAGACCACCCAACGCTACGCGCACCTCGCCGATTACCCTGTTCGCTCCGCTGCCGATCGTATCGCGACGCGGATCGCGGACTATCTCGATATCTTGCCGGATATCGATGCGGACGCGGCCGAGCCGGCAGAGGTTGGCATCCTCAGCATCGCTCCGACCGCCGACGAACTCGAATCTGGACCCGATCCCGTTCTCGGCAAGGCAATCCGCACCAAATGGCTGGACGCGCGCGCGGCGGCTGCCTTCCTAGGCAACACCGTCGGCACGCTGCAAACCTATCGCTGGATGGGAACCGGGCCCGAATTCACCAAGATCGGAAGGCGCGTGGTGTATTCGCGGGATTCACTGATCTTGTGGCGCGATGCTGGTTCAGTGGAAACAACGAAAGTACCAGACCTCAGAAGGCAATTTTTCGCAGACCACTGATAATCTTCCAGTAATCATGGTAATCAGATTTCCTGTATCGGCCCAGGCAATCACGGAGTAATCACCGTATTATGGAACAGGATTCGGGACACGGCAAGGTTTGTTGGGAACCAGCTGGTCCGCTCTGCGCGCTGATCCAGCGCGTCCCGCTGGCCAATCAGCGACAGCTAGGCGCTCCAATCTCGGCCATTCAGGAATGATCCCACTGATCTCAAAAGCCGCCCCACGTTTGCCTTGATGGCGAACGCAGAGTGCAGTCGAACAGTGAGTAAACGAAATCAAAAGCGCTAGTTGTGTAGCTCCTGCGCATGGCGTTCCGCTAATATCCGCGAGTGGAGTATGATGGACATTGATTCGCAGGCGCTCAAGGTTGACCGCCAGGGAAAATGGCGCCGCACGGATTCGAACTCGGCAGGCATATAGCCTTCGTTACCGTTACGAAGCCGCATGGGCAATTTAAGGTTATTTGACGAAGTATGGCGCTCTGATCATAACTCAATGGCAAGGGGGGCGAATGCCGACGCGCGAGCTATTTATGCGGCTGCTAGCGGCCGGCACCGAGGACGAGGTCCAAGGGATTTTGGACGCGGAGGGGCTAACGATCGACCCAACGAAGTGGACCCCTTATGGCGACAACGAGTCCTTCTACGGCGTGGTTGAGAACCAGCAAGCGCACCCAGTCCCCGCGCTCGTCGAAAAGATCACGAACGGCATCGACGCCATCCTTGAGAAGAAGGTGTTGCAGGCCGGGCTGGACATCCGTTCGATCGAGGCGCCCCGCAGCGTCCGTGAGGCGCTTGACCGCTACTTCCCCGACCACCGCAACTGGGATCTAGGCGATGCCCGCCGTCGACAGGCGCGCGATCTGCAGATAGTCGCCAGCGGACCGCGTCGGGACACGTCGCTGCTTGTCTACGATGACGGGGTCGGACAGGCCCCGGAGGACTTTTCCCGCACGTTTCTTTCGCTCCTGCGTGGCAATAAGAACGACGTCCACTTCGTGCAGGGAAAGTACAACATGGGTGGTGCCGGCGCGATCGCGTTCTGCGGCGACCGTCGCTTCCAGCTGGTCGCAAGCAAGCGCTACGACGACAAGCATCCGCTAGGTTTCACCCTTCTTCGCCGGCATCCGCCCGAACTGGCCGAGGCCGCCAACCGCAAGAACACCTGGTATGAGTATCTCGTGTTCGACGGGGAGGTGCCCGCGGTCGATATCGACGAGCTCGACATCGGCCTGGAGGGTCGCACCTTCCGGACCGGATCGATCCTGAAGATGTATTCCTACCGGCTGCCGGAGGGGGCGCGCTCGATCATCTCGCGCGACCTCAACCTCAGCCTCAACGAGTTCCTGTTTGAGCCGGCGCTGCCGTTCCTTACTGTCGATAACAACGAACGCTATCCGGACAACCGGGCGCCCGTGACGCCGGTCTACGGCCTGAAGCGCCGCCTGGAGGCGGACACTGAGACCGTCGAGGCGCACTTCTCCGAAGTATCGCGGACGGCGAAACTCGGGGAGCTCGGCGTCACCGTCTATGTGTTCAAGGCGCGTTCCCGTGGACAGGGCGTTAAGGAGACCAAGCAATACGTCCAGCGCGAATACTTCAAGAACGGCATGACAGTGCTCTTCTCGCTGAACGGCCAGGTTCACGGATCATACACTTCCGAGTTCGTCACACGGACGCTCAAGATGCCGCTGCTCAAGGATTACCTGCTCGTCCACGTCGATTGCTCAAACCTGCACCTCGCGGTCCGCAACGAGCTGTTCATGGCGTCGCGCGACCGCCTCAAGTCCGGCGACAAGGCTGACACGATCCGCAAGCACCTGCGCGACATGCTGCTCGCGAGCGAGCTCAGGGAGATATCGAAGCGCCGCAAGTCGAGCCTAGGCGTGGACAGTGGCGATGCGGGGCAGATGCTCCGTGACCTCACGCGCAACATGCCGATGAACGACGCGCTGACCAAGATCCTGCGCCAGACATTCAACATCTCGGTGGAGAAGCCCGGCACGGCGGACAAGAAGCCGCGCGAGGAACCGCAGCGACAGAAGCGCGAGCCTCGCGAGGTGCCGCCCTTCCATCCCCAGCGCTATCCTTCCGCTTTCAAGGCCAAGGGCGGTGACGCGCAGGAGGGTGGGCTGAAGCTCTATCGGCTGCCTGCTGGTGGTAGCCGCACCATCGCCTTCGCGACTGACGTCGAGAACGACTTCTTCGACCGCACCGACGATCCTGGTGACTTGTCGCTTGCCATCATGCGGCCCTCTGCGAGCGGCCGTGGTGGCGGTGGCAAGCCCGATCCAAGCGCCGAGGGTGACTTGCTGGACGTCGTCCGGACGAGTCCGTTGGAGGGCACTATCAAGGTCGGCATCCGCGCGACTGTGGAGATGAAGGTAGGCGATACCGTCGAGTTGGTGGCGACGTTGACGAGCCCGCAGGGCGACCTGACGGAGACGGTCCTCGTCCGTATCACCGATCCGGAGCGCCTTCCGCCGCGCAAGGAGCCGGACGTCGAGCCGCCGTTGGGGATCCCTGAGCTCGTGCTGTGCTCCCGGGACGGCGGGGCGGGCCTCAAGTCGTGGGATGAGATCAACGAGGCGGGCATCGAGATGAACCACGACGTCGTGGTTTATCCGTTCGTCGACGACGACAAGCTCGCGCGCATCTACGTCAACGTCGACAGCAGGGTGCTGAAGGACTTCAACTCGGGCGCTCGGTCCTCCGAAGCGATCGAGTTGGCGGAGCGGCGCTACATTAGTGCCGTCTATTTCCACACGCTCTTTCTGTTCGCGACGACTAAGTCGCGGAAATACGACCTCCGCCGCGGCGAAGGCGCGGAGGGCGAAGACGTCGATGTCGCCGACTACGTGTCGGACGTCTTCAACTCTTCCTACGCGCAGTTCCTACTCAACTTCGACACCGCGGACCTGATCGACGCGGTCGGCTGACGCATTCTTGGGTGGCGCACGCGACTCCCGATGGCGCGGATCATTGACTGGCTGAACCGAGATTTCGCCATTCGCGCTGCGTCGCAATGCTCGGGCGGCGGCCGGCCTGGACCCGGATTATTCTCGCTGCGCGCTCGCGTCAGTCCGCCAGCGGTATGACCAAAATCCGCGCGCGGGTGTTAGCCTGTTTCTTCGGATCGTCAGCCGTTTCCGCCGCCGCGAGCACCTCGATCTGGCCGTCAGACCCGCGCGGTCCTGGCTTTAGCGGCCGTACGAGGCTGATGTAGATCGGCATCTGGTTGATCAGGCCAAGAGCGTCCTGGGCCGCGGCGTGCTTCGCATCGTCGCCTTCGCCCACAGCCTCGAGCGCAGCCTTTAATCGCTCGAGCATGCCGCGACTGGCCTGATACAGGAGCATGGCCTTCCCATCTTGGATCTTGCCGTCCTTGAGCTCGGCGAGCTTGACCTGCCCAAACTCCCAGAGCTCGCCAGCGTCCACCCCCACGGCTAGGACCTCGTCGTATTCGGAATTCTTCGCCGTCGTCCGGCGGACGAACACCTTTCCCGCCTTTGGTCGCGGGAAGAGCGGAGGGACCTCGGTGCCTATGCGGGTCAGCTTGCCCGCGAACTTCTCTCGGACCTTGTGGAAGTATAGCTCACGTATCCGACCCAGACGCCTATAGCCCTCTCCCGGGCCGTCGGTGCTCATCTCCTGCCAGCTCAATGCGACGGGGTCGGCCATCCTCCACGCCAAGTGGAACGTCTGCCACGAATTGCCCTCCTTTACCCTGATAAAGTCGGTATCTTGCTCTACAACCTTGCCGTCGACGTCTCGCTTGATCCGGCGCATCTCGCCAGGAAGCATCAGGACGCTTCCAGCCTTCGGCGGTTGGTTCGGCAGTCGCTGCAGCAGGTCGCAGCTTGGCGTCATGACCAACAGCACTTGGGCACCGTCGAGGGATGTCCCTCCATCGGCCTTGGGCTTGACGAATAGATCGCCCTCGACGAGGTCGTTGGCGGGAAGTGGTGCCGGGAAGGCATTCGGACCGGAACCGCGGCTCTCGTCGAACAGAAGGTCGCCATATGCGTCGGCGATCGCGCTCGTCGGGCCGTCGTAGGTCTTGGCGAGGGGCCCCGCCTGCGGAGGCAGACCTGCTTCGTCGATGGCGAAGAGCCTGGTCTTCTCCCCGCTGGCCCACACGCCCTTGTTCAGTTCACGTGTCACGCCGGCGGCCAGGGAAGACGTCATGAACCACCGCAAGTAGTTCCCGACCGTTACGCCCTCCCGCGTTAGCCGGAAGAAGTCCAAGTAGATGAGGTCGGAGATGTCGAGCTCCATCATCTGCCCGAAAACGGCGTCGACCGCCTTCGCCGCTCCCGACTTCCAGTCTTCCACAAGGCTTTCGACGACGGCCGCCTGCGGCGATGCCTCGATCAGGTCGTGGAGGTTGACAAGTTCTGCGATGTTGTCAGCGGTCAGCTTCTGCTTTGGGAACAGGCGGAACCGGCTCTTCATGAGCTGCGCCTTCGTGCGGAAGACCTTCTGGTCGATCTCCTCGGCCTTGCTGGAGACGAGCAGGAACGATGGCGTCGCGCGTCCCGCTGCGCGTGCGGCACCGACGATCTCGGCCACCGCGTCCGTCGACTTCTCAAGCGCCTGCGCCAAGGTGAGGTTCTGACCCAGGTAGAAGTCGACCAGCACCACGTCGGTGCGAGCGAGCTCCTCGGCATCGAAGGAGGTGCCGTGGACAGTGACGGTCCTCGCGAGGTCGACCCTGAATAGATCGAGCATCTGGATCACAAGGTCGAGCATGCCGAGGGCATCATGACCATGCCCGGTGAAGAGTTCTTGGATCAGCCCGGTCGTCCTCACGGCAAGGCGGCGCCCGCCAACGCGGGGCTTCCATATGGCGCGCCACACCGGGTCAAGGTCGGTTTCTTGCAGTTCCTCGAACGGCGGCAGTTCGGGCGCCGCCACGCCGGCGACGCGACTCACCGCGCGGCGCATGACTTCGTCATCGTTATAGATGCGACGGAAAGCGCGATAACGCTCGCGGTCAAGTCGCTTAGGATCCGGGGCGTCGAACACGTCGTCGATCATCGCGACGCGGTTCATTCCGTGCTCGTCGCAGGCATCCTTGAGGAGCGCGGTGGTCATTTCGAATCACCCAGCTCAAGCACGAATGTGGAAAGGCGGTCGTCCTCATTGAGCTCGTCCGTGTCGAGCGATAGGGCCCAGTCGTGGTATCGCGCGAGCTCGCGCGAGATGTAGAGGCCGAGACCTCGGCCCTGGCCAGGCGGCTTCGACGTCTTGAATGGCTCGAAGACCTCCTCCGCGCTCGATTGGGCGATCCCCGGCCCATTGTCGCTGAACCGCAGTTCACGCGCACCTGCATCGACTTCAATCTGGATGCGTGGCTGGAAGCCGCGTTGGCGGCGACCCTCGACCTTGAGCCAGTAGACTGAGTTCTCGACCAGGTTCTCGATGATCTGGATCAGCATGCCGCGCACGGCCTTGATCTTCATGGGTCGCCGCGGTCCCGTGATCTCGACCGCGATCCCATGTCGCGCGAACTGCTGGCTGCGGCCGTCGACGACTTGGTTCACCACTTCCATGATGTCGAAGGTCGACTTGGTCTGGCGGCGTGACGTGCTCAGCGGGTCGAGCGTGTCGACGCGCTTGGCGAGCGTCGACAGCTGGTCCTGCAGCGTCCCGAGCGCAGCTATGTCTGTCCGGCCGAGGAGATCCTCGTCGATGTCGCCGATCGCGTCGAGCGCGCGCGCCGAGCTTCGTCCGATCTCGTGGAGGATGAACTCGACCATCAGCCCAATGCCGGCCAGGTGGACGAACTTGGAGCGGTCGTCCTCATATTCCCGCGCCATCGCTTTCGCGTGGTCGATGTGGCGGGCGAGTTCGGTGGTCATCTGCTCAAGCTGGTTGATCGTCGGGGTCGCCTGCGGCGCGGCCTTCCGCAGCTCGAGCAGCTTCCGCGCGATGCCCTCCTTCGTCGCTGCGATCCGCTCGTCCAGGTCGTCGGTCGTGGTGTCGTCGATCAGCTTCTTCTCTTTGTCGACGTTCTCGATGAATTGGCGGAATTCAGAGATCAGCACGTGCCTGAGCATTCCGACCAGCACCTGCTTGAAAGGATTGTCGGCGAAGCCCTCACGGTTGGTCTGCTCGACCAGATGGTGATTGCGGGCGGTGAGATTCACCGATCCGATGATCTGAGAGCGGTTGACCTTATACCCTCGGGCGGACAGCGCCTTCTTGTCGAGCTCAAGCCAGTCGTCGTCCTGCCCGCCGTAGGGTGGGATGCGGAAGAAGTCGCGGAACACCATGAGGCCGCCGGCCCAGGCGTTGACCTCGTCGAGCACGTCGCCGCGCTTCTTGTTCAGCTCCGGCACTTCCTTCAGGATGCGGCGGTTGTACCAGTAGAAGCGGATCTTAAAGGGACCGAGTTCGCGCAGCGTCCTCGGCCCGGTGCGGATCTGGCGATCCGCTATCGGGTCGGTGAGGCTGATCAGCTCGGCCTCGATCAGTTCGAACTGTTTCTGGCGGCCCCGCAACCGATACTCGATGTCACCGCGGAGGCGAGGTGACCCATCGCGACGGATGTAATATTCGGCAGTGACGACGGCGTGGGCCTGGTCGAGCAGCCACTGCGGGAGCGCCGGGATGTCCTGGCGACGGCCGTTGAACCTAAAGTCGAAGATCTCGTCAGGATCGCGCCAGCCTGGTTCCCGGCGCGAAGTGGGAAACGGATCGACGGTGCGGCGGAACTGGCCTTCGACCATCTCGCGGAAGGTTGCAGCGTCCCAGTCACCGCGCAGATTGCGGATCGTAATCGTCGTTCCGCAGATGCGCGGATCCGTCTTGCGTTCGCCGCGGTGTGGCGCGAGTTCGATTTCGCCGATCAGAAGGCGAGATTCGTGGGAGAAGCGGTCCCAGTCGATGTCGAGCAGGTTCTCATACCGCTCGCCCGAGGTGCTCGTTGTAACGATCATGTGGTCGCCGAGACGCATTGCGGACAGACGGCCGACGCCCTTGTCACCCAGGATGGTTCGCGAAGGCTGGATGAACCTTCCATCGTCGTCGACCTTCTGCGATCGCCGCGAGCGTGTCCCGATTGTGAGGAACTTCTCCTCCAGATCGGCGGCCGTCATCCCATGTCCGGTGTCGCGGACTTCCAGCCAGTTGTGCTCGTGGAAGGCTTCCCGGAGCACGGTCTCGAAGTCGTCAGGGTCGTCGCCCGCGCCTTCCAGCGCGCGCTGAAAGGCGCGGCGGGCAATCGCCGGGGCGCCGGTTTCGAGCTGCCGTATCACTCCGCGGCGGACCTCGCCCACCTCTTCGCCGGCCTCGATGTCCTCCAGCGCTTCGTTGAAGGCGGATCGTCGCAGGACGACCTGCATCTCGATCTCGACCTCGTCGGAACCGGCGTCGATGCCGTTCTTGACGAGTTCATACAGCGCCACGGCATCCGAGCTTATAAGCTCGGCGCCGAGTTCGAGGATCATCCGCGCTGATACCTTAAACGGCAATCATCCCCCTTAGCTGCTTCCCGCAGCTACTAAGCCTAATTCGTAAACACTTAGCTGGCGAGCAGAACCCGAACGGAATCTGCGCTACTCTGAAGTCAAAGTGTGCAGATGAGGCAGGCTTCGCCGTCCTCCTCGTCGGTGCGCTCAGCCCTCGCGAAGACCTGCTCGAGCGTGAGGTTGTCGCCGCGTGCCTCCTTCGCGAGCTGACGGCGGCGGTGCTCATCCTTGATCGCCTGCATCCGTTCCGGCCGCTCCAGCTCCGCAAGGCTCTCACGCTCGCTCCAGGTGAAGGTGTTGCCGCTGCCTTCGTAGACCTGCTCGTAGCCCTTAGCCTGCTCATAGAGGTCCGGGTAGGTTTCTTTGAGGCGGACCCACTCGATCTTCTGCTGGTAGAAGCAGAAGAAGCACCCTGAACGGCTCCGGCCCCACTTGGTGTAGGGCGGCATGCCAACGCCGGATACCCGCAGGATCTCCTCAATGTCGGGCAGCTTCAGCCCATCTTCCTGGAAGGGATAGGCGGGGGTGATGTTCTCCTTGTGGCTGATGTAGCCTGAGCGGTTTTCGTCCGCCCGCAGCCCGACGTAGTTGATTACCGGATCGTCGCCGATGAAGTTCTCGAAGGGCTTGAGCTTGAGCATCTTCGTGCACCAGCGGCGGTGGTTCGAAGGTATCATCCCACCGTAGACGTCCAACCAGTGGTCGAAACCCAGTTCGGCGTTCAGCCGATTGACGCGAACCCCCAGGTAGTCCTCGATGCGCTCGAGATACTCGTAGGTTTCCTTCAGCTCCTTGCGAGTGTCGGAGAAGATGTATTCCATGTCGGGGACGCGGTCGCGCATGTAGATCGCGAGCGCGGCGGAATCCTTGCCGCCGGAAAGGCTGAGGACGTGTCTGACCTGGGTCATGTGCTTACCTTCGCCTCCTGGGCATCGATCATTTCGGCCAGCAATTCGGCGAGCACCCCAGCCGGGTTATCGACGCCAGCAAGCGACCTACGTACCTGATCGACCTGGTCGGGGTCCACCCGTCCGCCTTCGACCACGACGGCCCGCTCCTCGCCCGAGGTGGTCATCATGTGAAGGCTGACCATTTGCGTGCGTTTCTTGGCCGCCCGTTCCTTGAGGAATAGCCAGCGCGACAGGCGTCCGGCCATCTCGCGGGCCTTGAACGAGAACGTGTCGAGCGAACCGTCGTCCCAGTTCTCGATCCGACGTCCGGCGATCATGCCGGCAATGCCGTCGAGCCACCGGTCGTCCGCCTGCTCGCCACCGAGCGCGCGATCGACGAACTGGCGTAGCGGGTAGTCGGTGAGTTCGCCGCGCAGGGGGCCGAACTCGACCTCGATGCGCGTCCGCACCGCCGCGGCGTCACGCTGGCCGAAGGCTGAGGCGAGCGAGGCAGCCGCCAGCCGGCGCTGCGTCGGATCGATGTCGGCGAGTTCCTCCAGAGCCGAGGACAGCTGCTCGACATAGAGCGCCGCGTCGATCCGACCGTCCTCGCCGATGCACTTGCAGGCACGGGGCAACTGATCGAACACCGTGTCGAGGGGGTCTCGCGCCTTCGAGAGCGCGGTGCGGACTCGTTGCGCGAGTGGCGAGGCCTTGCCGCTGATCCGCGCGTTGTCGGGAAGCCTGCTAAACCAGCGATACAGCGCCTCGACGACTGACTTTACCTCGGCTGCGGGCCGCGGGATGTCCGTCGGCAGTGCCAGACCGGCGGACAGGCGCTCGAGCACCTCGGTGCGTTCGTTGTTGCCACCGATCGCCCGCAACGCGAAGTGGCCGAGGTTCTTCGCCAGGCGCATAAAGTGCGCGCTGGTTAGCTCGGGGACGAAGCTGTTGCGCTCCATCAGCGCGATCTCGCTGCGGTGGTGCAGCATGTAGGCGGTCACTAGGAGAAGCGACGGCCCCGCACGGAGACCCCAGGGTGCCTCCGCCAAGAGCGTGGCGATCCTGTCGAACGTGACTGGAGCGCCGCCCTTCAGGATCTCGCCCAGCCGGTCCCATATCGGCCGCCAGCGAAGATCGTGGCCGGGCTCGGGAGCGACGAACCTCCATTCACCCGGCGAAACCTCGCGATGCATTCCGCTGGCCGCGAACATGGCGAGGTGGATCGTGCGCTCCGGCGGTGCGCCCGTGAGGCCGAGCATCGGCTTGCCCTCGTTCTCGAGCATCGTCTCTAGGAGCCGCATGCGCGCGCTCGCGACCGCCGTAGACAGCTTCGAGCGGTTAATCAGCTCGTTCCTCAGGATCGGGGCGAAACGGAACTCGTCGTCGCATGTGTCGCTGATGCGGCGGCTGAGCGCCCCGCGACCAGCGATCTCGACGACCGCGCCGTCCTGAATCCAGTCCGACCCGCCCGGGGCCGCCAGCGCTGCGAACGTGTCGGCTAGGGCCGCTTCCGCCTGCGCGATACGGGCGGTAACCTCAGCGCGCGCCAGGTCGTCTACGCGCAGCTCCGCGCAGTTCTCGGCGACCCAGCGCCATTGGCGCAACCGGTCCGCCCATTCGAGGTCGCCCGGCACGACGCGGTGGATGTGCACCAGCGCCAGTACGCCCGCATCGGCCGACAGGCTGAGCGCGCGCTCGTGGATCTCCGCCATGTCGTCCTGCGGATGCGCCGCGAGCACCGCGACGACTCCGTCATGCGTGCCCGGTATCGAGATCGGTGTGTCGTCCAGCGCGGCGCGCAGGCTGACCGAGAACGCCCGGAGCGTTCCGCTTCTTTGGTAGTGGGCATGCGCTACAAGCGGGCGTGGCGCCGGCAGTGTTGCCATCGCCTGGTCCAATCTGTCCGTGCTCGGGACGCGGATGCGCGCTTCCTCCAGCCATTGGTCGAGGTCAACGCTGGAGCGCGACCAGAGGCTGTAGTCGCCAGCCTGGGGACGCCGGTAGACGAGCCCTTTCGCGGCGAGGCCCTCCAGCGCATCGCTCACGGTCGCCTCTTCCTGGCCCAGTGCCCAAGCCAGTGACGTAGTAGTCGCCCTCAGGGACTGGATTGGTTCGAGAACGGCCAGTAGCGCGACCGAGCGGACGACGTCTGCTTCCACGCTTTCCGGCTCGACCTGGGCGATGGCGTCCAGTGCCAGGTGCCAGCGGCGCTCTCGGTCGGCGGAGCCGAACCGGATGCTGCCCTGCGCGGCGAAGTAGTCAAACAACTGCGGCAGCCGATACCAGTTGTCCGGACCGTATGGCGTCGCCTGAACGAAGCGCTGGAAGCCGCTTGGCTCGAGCGTTTGCAGGAAGCCGAAAATCGACCGCTCGTTCTGGCCGACGCGCCGTGCCGCGACCGCGAGGGCGGCGAGCGCGGCGGGATGCAGGGGATAGAGGCCCTGCGCCACCCGCAGCGCGTCCGTCGCGTCCCCGCTCAGCGCACCGAGCTCGAATGCGCGAACATAGAGGTCGCGCGCTCGCGCCTCGACTGCCTGGCTATGGGCCTTGCTCGTCTGCAGGGCGCCGGCGACGAGGTGGATCGTCTGCTCCAGGCTGTCGCCGAACGGTATCTCCTCATACCTGTCCGCGGAGCGCGTCCATTCCGCCTCGGCCAAGCCACCGAGCGCGGCGACGTATTCCGCGAACCGGTGGTGGAGGATGCCGATCACCGCGAGGGGCGCGCCACCGTTGCCGCCGGCGCGCTCTGCCAGCTGTTGGAAGAGCGACGGATCCTCGGTGCGCGGGTTCGCCGCCGCGTGCTCGACGTAGCGACCCATCTCGTCTACCAAGAGCAGCGTCCGTCGGCCGCTGGCGGACATCGTCGCACGCGAGAGTGCCTCCAGCGCATCGACGGCCGAACGTGCGGCGACCCCCGGGTCAGCTCCCCCCAAGGCTTCGGCCGCCGCTGAGGCGACGCCGTTCAGCTCGAGCACTTCGGCATGCGCGCGCACGGTGGTGAGCAGATCGCGGGCGAAGCTGGTCCTCCTGCCCCCCATGAGAACGATCTCGTGGTCCGCCAGCTCTGCGGCCTCTGGCACGCCGGCGGAGACGGCAATGTCCCTTGCAACCTTTCCGCCCATGGCGAGCCTGCACAGCAGGAGCGCGAAGGATGACTTGCCGCTGCCATAGGGGCCGGTGACCCGGAAAGCTCGTTGGGTGGACGTGCCCGATAGGCCGGTCGCCAGCCGCTGAAGCGCCGAGCGTGCCGAGGACGTTATAATGTAGCCGTCGAGGGCATGCGGGTCCGCAAGGTCGCGCGTGACATCGGTCGAGCGGACATAGCGGCGCGACAGGGATACCCGGTCGGCGATCGGCTTTTCCACGCGGCTCACCATGCGACCTTCTCCAATTCGTCCGGGCCCGAACCCCTCGAGCACACCAGCTCCAGGCCACCCACGCCGTCGTTCCTGAGCGTGAGCGTCCTTGAACGGATGCACACGTCCTCGAGCAGTTCGTGCATAGTGACCTCGTCGAGCCGGAACACGGAACCGGGCGATACTTTGTCGAGCATGATCGAGCGCATCGTCAACGCCTTCGAGCCCGGCGCCGCGAACCGCCAGTGGTCGGCGAGCGCGAATGCCAGCGTCGGTCCCCCGATCCCGCGCTTGCGGCCCCGGTTAAGCCGCATGGTCGGGATACCACCCGGGTTGACGGTGCGCAGCAGGTCAAGTTCCTGGAAGGGCGAACCGAGGGTGTCCTCGAGCACGGGCGCGCCCCTGTCTGTCGCGGCGTCGTAGGTCTTTAGCAGGATGTCCAGATGCGCCGCCGCAGTGCCGGGATTGATGCCGCTTCGGCCCGCGCTGGCGGAGGCGACGATCAGCTCGAGCAGCCGCTGGCGCGAGACCTCCACGTCGGTCACGCTCAGGAACGCGGCTGTCCAGGCCCCCAGACCCCCGTGCGCTGTGATCTGCCAGTGAAGCCGCCACAGCGAGTCCGCGTCCTCCAGGTAGGGATCGGCGCCAAGGTCGGGATCCAGCAGCCGCCGGCCGAACTCGGTCGGCCGAACGATGCGGCCTTCGGTCGCCGTGACGCCGAACGCCTCCCCCCAGAACCTGACCGAACGGACCATGTTCTTTCCCAGTCCCAGCGAAAGGATCGCGTGCTCGTCGTCCCTGAACAGCTCCGGATCCCGTATGACTGCCTCGTAAAGCTTTGGCAGCCAGCCGTATCGCACCGCGAAGGACTCGTGCCCGGAGAAGACGCGGGCGCGTCCCCGGTCGTCGTTCCGCGCCATCACGGTTTCGATTACCGTCGCCATGTCATCCAACCTTCTTAAGCGCGCCGGCCGTCAATCCCCTGACGACCTCGCTGATCATCTCTGCCGCTTGGTCCACCTCTTGGATGGTGGACGACCTGCCGAAGCCGACGCGGATCGAGCTGGCCGCTATGGCCTCGGAAGTGATCGCCATCAGAACGCGCGAGGTGCCGATCGCGCCGGCGCTGCAAGCGGAGCCTGTCGATATCGCCAGCCCGGGCAGCAGAGCCATGAGGTGGTCGGCGTCGGCGCCCTCGAACGCTAGGTTGAGGTTGTGCGGGATGCGCCGTTCCGCTGAGCCGTTCACGACTACGTCGGGATGCTCGCGCCGGATGGCATCCAGGAATCTTTCCGCCAGTGCCGCCGCGTGCCGGCTGTCCCGCTCCATCTCGGCCGCGGCAAGTTCGCAGGCCTTGCCGAACCCCACCGCGAGGGCGGTCGCCACCGTCCCCGGTCGCACGCCGTGCTCCTGCCCGCCGCCGGTGGACAGCGGTTGCGGGGGGCGCGTGTCGCGCCATACCAGCGCACCGATCCCCTGTGGTCCGTAGATCTTGTGCGACGATAGCCAGGCCGCCTGCGCGTCCCAGGCCCGCAGGTCGACAGGGATCCGCCCCGCCGCCTGCGTTATGTCGGTGAGCAGGGCGGCGCCGACGAGCCTGCAGGCACTCCCGATCTCCGGCATTGGCTGCACGGTGCCGATCTCGTTGTTCACCGCCATCGCCACCACGGCGTCGAAGCCGACCGCCTGGTCCGCAATGGCGTCGGCGTCGAGGAGTCCCTCTCCGTCGATCTCCGCGTAGGCGATGTCCAGGCTGTTGCCCATGCTTGCCAGCGTCTCGGTCACGCAGGCATGCTCAATCGGGCTGGCGAGGACACGCGAGCCCGCGGGGAGCGAACGGATCGCAATGTTCGCGGCCTCCGTTGCACCACCAGTGAAAAAGACCTGTCGAGCATCGGCCCCCACCAGTCCGGCGATCTGCTGACGCGCCGTCTCGACGGCTTCCGCGGCGTCCTGGCCGAAGCTGTGGATCGCGTGGGGATTGGCCGGGCGCGACATCCAAGGGAGCATCGCCTCCAGGACGCGCGAATCGGTCGGGGTGGTCGCCTGGTGGTCCAGGTAGATTGCGGTCATCGATCGAACCTCCTGGCCGCCAGCTTCAGTTCGTCGGGAAATGCATCGGCCAGATCGGCGAAAATTGCGTTCCGCTCCATCGCCGTCGCGCGTTGGAGCTTTTTGACATGTGACTTGCGTCTGCGCCTTAGCGCTTCCCGCTCGCGGAAGTCCATGCCGAGGTGATCATAGTCGTGAAGGACGACCGGGGGCTCGAAGTTCGTCCAGGCCTTCTCGGTCACCAGTCCGGTCTGCGTGCAGTTGGGGTATTCGGTGGCATGCCAGCCATCGAGCGCCACGTCGTATTCTTCACTGGCGTAGCCGGTGACCATGACCGGACACGACAGTCCCTTCAGGACATCCAGCAGCCGATGGTGCTGGTCCTCAGTGTAGTCGCAGGAATAGCAGCGCGCCCGGCGGCGGCTTCCCGGCCAGTATGGTGGGTCTGAGAACACCAGGGCCGTCGGGACAGGCGGGTAGCGCGTGAGGTAGTCGGCGGCGTCACCATGGAATAGCTCGACCGTCGGATCGGCCCGGGCCCTCCACCGAGCGATAACGGCGTCGTCGGCGTCGACCCCGACGTTCCTGGACGCCCTGCGCTTATGCAACATGACGGCCCCACCGCCTAGGTGGGTCTCTATAAAGACGTCATGCGGGGGCATGAGGTTGATCAACCTCTGATACGCCCGACCCTTGCCCCCTGGATACGCCATTACCGGTGCATCGCAGAAAAATGCGATGGATGCAAATTCCGCGGCCACGCGGCCCCTGGCCCGTATGGTTGCACACCGGCGGCGGGGCACGCGGCGCCTCAGTCAATCTCGCCCGGTGGGGGTGGCGCGTCGGTCGCGCCACCGTAGTTGGGTTGCAACGTGAACCGCCATAGAGGTAGCGCCTTGCTCTGGTGATCGTGTTCATGGAGCGGGGTGAACCAGTTCGGCCTGAGCGGCGCTCGCAGCTGAATGACGCTGCCCTCTTCGAGCGTATGGGCGGCGTAGTATCGTGCGAAGATGCGGCTGAGCCTACCGATGAACCCGAAACCCTTGCCCTCGTCGTCCTCGCGCGGTGCCCAGCTGAATTCCATCGCCAGAAGGTTGTCGCCGTCGACAATCGGCGTTGGCTCTTGTTCGACCCATTCGCCGTGCTGGATGAGGGTCCAGGCGATCTCCAGTTCTACGGGGTCTGTTATCTCTCGATCTTCCGAAAATAGCTGGGACGCGGAGAACACGACCGTTGTCTCGCCATCCGGACCGATTGGTTTCGTCCGCGCGGGGTCCGCCGCGAGCCTAAACCTGAATGGCGCACGGGTACCGATGGTCATGTCTCCAAGCGCCCCGAGCTCGTCAACTGTCATGGCCTTGGCCATGTCGAGTTCAAGGTCGCCGTCAGCGTTCATCAGTCGTTCGGGGGAGACGAGCGTCCAGACGGACCACCTGGCCCAGAACACGGCCAGCTTCAGTTCGCCTCTGGTGGCGGAGGCATATGCTGCCAGCTTATCGTGATATGCTCGGTTCATCAGCGAGCGCCTCTGGCCGAAGGCGTCCGCTTCGTAGACGTTTTTTACCTCGATCAGCCATTGGCGCCCGTCGGCCAGTACGACACGGAAATCAGGGGCGAGGAACTCGCCCTCTGGAAACACGCGGCCGCCGTCCTCAGGGGTGAGGAGCTTGAAGCGCCCGAGGCTGACCAGCAGAGCTTCGAACATGGCCTCTGTCCTCTGGCCGTGCAGCAGCGCCTGGTCGGCAAGTCCCATGCCCGTCGACTGCCGTACGTGCTCGGCGAAGACGTCCTTGGCCTCCGGCGCCGTCAGGGACAGTTTCCTGTCGGCGGCGAATCTGCCCATCTGGTCCATCAGGTCAAAGGGTTTGCGCATTATTGAGTTCTACTTGGAAACGCACCGGCCAGCGAGCTGAAATCCCGCAGACGGTTGTCGGCGTCTCAAGCGTCGGGCCAGTCACGAGCAATTAATTCTAGTCGTGCCACTCCCCCGCGAGCAAAGTGAACGAAGCTCCGATTGCTTCATTCGTCACCCGGGAAGCTGACGGTTAGCTAATCCAACCTACCGCGGTCAGGGACGGTTCACGGTCACGAGATCCGCAAACCTGCGAACTATGTCGGGATGTTGACGCAGTCGCTGCTCGATCTGACCCCGCTGCCACCAGTCGATCCAGAATCTGCCACTACGCCTCAACGCTAACAGGCGGTTCGCGAACTGTGCCGTGATGTTGGGGAAGGCAACCAGCATCAGCCCGGAGCAGCGATGATGCTCCAGCGTGTCACGGATGTCGGGCATGTCCTGCTTGGACACCCCACGCCCCCTGATCTTGACCTGCACCAGGACATGCCGGCGTTGCATGAGCGGCATCCCGTCAGTGACACCCTCGACTACGGCGCCGCTCGGCGGCACGGTCCACTCCGCCATGAAGTCGCGACCGTCATCCGGTTCGTTAGTGGCGCCAATCTGGCGGATGAAGTGCATTCCGGGCTCCCGCTCGAGGATCTCACCCACGAGCTCCTCGAAACGGCTCGGGTCCAGCGGGGTGCGCCACGTGTAGGTCTCGGTGCGTAGGAACACGTCGTCGCGCGCGACGCGCTCTGTTTCCGCCACCGTCCGGCTCTGCTCGAAAACGCCGGCGCCGCAGGGCTGCCTCAGGGCAACGAATGTCTTCCGCCCAAGCACCACTACGTGCGACTCAAACGGTATCGTCACCGGGCCGCGTGTTTCACCCTCGACCGCCGCCAGGAGTCGGAAGGCGCGGCGCATCGTCGCGTTCGGCACCGCGTTGACGAGCGCATCGGTGCGAAACGCCAAGTGATCCGCTGCATCGGCTGTTCGAGGCCGATATGACGAGAACGCGTCGCGTAGCACGTCCATTTTGCGGCGGCCCAACTCGACGACGCTCACTCCACGCCGGGTCGAGGTGAACGCTCTCCAGTCCGGAGCCGTCCGCCGCCTGAACTCGTATTCGCGCCAGTCCGGCAGCCGAAGGTTGCGCTTCACCGCCGACATCCAACGCGGCTCAGGCTTGTAGGTCGCGCCAGCCGCACGCGACGGGTCCTCAAGCGGCATCAATCCGAGCACGGCCTGGGCGAGATCGTGGACGGCGAAGCTCTCGCGCCCGAGCGCCTTAAAGTACTCCTTGGACTCGAGTGCTGATAGTGTGCCGGCCTGCAACGGCACCAGAAGACGCGCATAGACTTCGCTGTCGATGTCGATAGCGGGATTGAGTTCGGTCAGAAGCCCGACGGAAGTGACGTCGCGCACGCGAAGATTCATGCCCCAAAGAAGGCTGAAGACGTCGTGCAGATCTGTCCGTTCGCCGTCCCATTCCCACGAAGTCGTGCGAACCGACATCCAGCCGACAATACCGTCCTCGAAGGCCTCGGCGTTGATCTTGAACGGCCAATGATAGCGTATCGGCCCGGGGCAGGCTGGGTCGCCACAGGCGCAGACTTCCTCCCCATCCGGCCCTAGCGAGCTATCGGTTAGGCCATCTGAGGGAGTCATTTCGCTAGAAGACGTCGAAAAGGCGGACTGGTCAATCCCGCAATCAGCATACGATAACATCTGCGGCATTGGCGCGACTTGGCTTTTTCAGAAATGATCGCTCAGAGTTAAACTCGCGGTTATGCGAGGCAATTTTGGATGTCAGGCTCACTTCAAGCCAAAGTCATTTCAATTGGCATGCCTACAACATGAATCGGGGAACCGAAATTTGGATGCTTAATAGAGCGCGCAAATGTCGGGATTTAGTCCTCTCTGCCATCAATGTTTTCACCGACTGCGGCGCATGGGCATAGTAGGTCATCGGTATCGCAACCGCACGGCTTTTGCATCAATCACTTTGCCTTCCACGGACCTCCGCTGGGCCACTCGCCGTCGAAGCTTCCGCCTTGGCCGAGCGCCATCGCGCCCGGAGTGATCGCGTCGCCAAAGCCGATATCGACGTGCATCGGCAGGCGCGCGCCTGCGAGTTCGGCGACGAAGTCGATACGTACGCCGGAATATTCATCCTCGGCGCGGGCTGCGGCTGCGCGGAGGGTTTCGGGCCGGAACACGATTCCGTCGTCATCGACCGTCACCGCGAGGATTTCCTGAAAGATCGCCGCGAGCTGCTCGGGTGCGTTCTCGCCCATGCCGAGCAGATCGAGGTCGCCGGTGGCGCGATAGGGGGCTGCCGTCCACAGGCTGAACAGCATCGCGCCCTTGAGGACGAACCGCTCGCGGTGCGGCGACAGGCTCAGGCGAAAGAGCAGACGTTCGATGACGTATCGGGTCATGAGCAGCTGTGCGTTTTCCCGACGTTCGCGCGCCCGCGCCGTCAGCCGGTCGCGCACCGACATCGCCATGTTCTTCGGCGGCCGGCTCATGTCATCGCTTCGAGATAGGGCCGGATCACCGATTGGACCCGATCGAGCTGCGCATAACGGTAGATCGCATTGAGGTCCGGCCGGGGCCGGGACTTCATGAAATCGCGCAGGGCCTCGACCGCCACGTCGATACCGATCTTGTTGCGGTGCTTGAAGCAATCGGCGACGGTCTTGGCCGGTACGGTGATGGGCACGGGAACGCCGTCGATGACCTGTGTCTCCACGCCCGCTGTCAGCGCTTCGCCGCTCGCGCGAACGATCTTCAGCGCCACGGATGGATTGACCGGTGCCCAGTCCTTTTGGCCGAGCATCATCCATACCGCATGGGGGGTCTGGGTGGTCAGCTCGTGGAACTGCAGCGCCGAGAGCAGGCAGATGATTCCGCGCGGCTGGATGCGCACGGCCTCGGCTAGGCTCGTCGCACTGTCGACGTCAGCATCGGCCAGCTTGTAGAGTCCGCGGCCGACCTGCTGGAGGACGCCTTCGTCGCGCAGCCGCTGTAGGGTGGCGCGCGTGACCCCGGCCGCGTCGAAATCGCGGCCGCGCGCGATGCCGCAGTGCCGGACGACTGCCAGGGCCCGTTCTCGATGAGTCGTCGTTTCCACGCGGAATGATATAATTCCTCGGTATTTACATGCAATGACCAAGCTTTTGTATCGCGGTCACGATCGCGGGAGGGGCCGGATCGAAGCTTCATAGCCACTATCATATGGGGAAAGCCTTCTCCAGACGGTCAGCCAAGGTCTGGCCGTACCCCTTCTGCGGGGGGCCCACCCCCGCAACACCCCAAGCGGTACGCGTGATCAAGGGAGCGCACACTGCCAGCTTCTGGCGAAGCCGGTCAGGGTGCGCGCGTTCTCGTTTTCCCGCGTTGCACTCTTGCTCTGTCCTGAAGACGCGCCGGCGGCTGGCCCACACCGGCAATGGCTGGGTCTCCAGACCTTCGAGCAGAAGCCGCATCAGGTTGTCTTCCAGGATTATGTCGAGGCGGTCTGGACGGCGCAGGACCGCCGCGACCAGCTCGAGGGCAGGATCACGGCGATGCTGCCGGAGTGGTCGATGGCGCCACTGGTGGAAGCGCTGCGGGTCATGCGCGGCCTCGACATGATCTCGGCGGTGATCTTCATGGCGACGATTGGTGACCTCGGCCGGTTCGAGACGCCCCGCCAGCTCATGGCCTGGCCGCCGGCGCGCGATGCGATGAAGCCGAGCGACGATCCCTGATAGGCACCCATGATGCAGGGAATGAGGATGAGTGCCTGCCTCTCGTCGAGCGCATAAGCTTCGGGCTCCATGGACATCGTATCCGCCTCGCAATCTTCCTTTGCGAAGACGGCCTTCTGATCCGCGCGGACTGCCGCGATCAGCCGTTCGGCTTCACCCTGGGACAGAGTGGCCGAGATCGGTCGGTTCGGAATGCGCGGCAGCGCCGGCGTATCCGGCACGCTCGATGCGGGCAGCGGACCGTATCGCGCGATCGCTGTCACGCCGCCGACGCGCCCCTGCCGGTCGTCGAGCCGCAGCATAGCGGCGGCAAAGCCATCGAGCGACACCTCGGCATCGCCGCCGAGCGTCACCTTCGACGCGTTACGCAGCCTGGCAACGATTTGGCGGATCGCCACCAGGTCGTCGCTCGACACCGTCGTCGAGTCCTCGGAGGTGTCGACCTTCCATGCTGCAGCCGAAAGTCCGACTGATTTTCCATCGATCCTGATGTTGCGTAGCGAGAACTTCCTGTCTGCGCGGATCGACAGGGACAGTCTCCCGGTCGGACCGGCATTGCGATCGACGTCGATCTCCGCGCCCTGATAGGTCTCGGAAATGCCTTTGGCGATGCAATGCAGTCCGTTGTCGCAGGCGACAAACCAGGATTTGCAACTGTCATAGCTCTGGACGATGTTTGGACTCACCGACGTATTCTGCTGCGCTGCATAGACGGGCAGCGGCGATGTAAGGACAGCGAACAGGAGAGCAGTTCCACCGACGGCCGCGATCCAGACAAAGCCTTCACCGGCCGGCAACTCGATACCATCGAGTACGCTTTGCAGCGCAAGCGCCTCATCGTCCGCGTTGCCTCGAATGACCCAAAAGGAGGTCAGTCGAGCTTGGGCCGCAAATGCCTGGGTTTGGCGTCTCAGCGATCGGCGGGCGGGAGCGTCGACGTTCGAGGAGACGGGACGCCGTCGGGTGACCGCCGGACCAATGCGCCGCCCAGGCCGATCGCGGCGATGGCGGCGAGGGGAATGCCGACGATCCAAGGAAGCCGTGCCGACAGGGCGTAGAGTGCCGTCCCCGTCGCCGGCCCCAGCGAATCTTTGAGATCATTCGCCACCGACGTGGCGGCCATGTAGCTAGCGCGACGCCGGGGCGGCGCTAGCTGGCTGACGGCGGTCGGAACGAGCGGCCCGACCAGCATATCAGCGAAAGCGAAGAGAGTGAGCGCCACGACCAGTCCGGCGAGACCGGCGGCGAAGATCAGCACGCCGAACGCCAGCACGAAGGCGGCGCCTGCGGACAGCGCAAGCGACAGTGCCGAGCGGTTCGCTGTGATACGACTGACCAGCATCTGCGCGGTCACGACAAGGCCTGCCGCATAGGTGAAGAGCAGGCCGACGCCGGACGGCGTGAGCGTCCCTGTGTCGTGCGCATATAAGGGAAGCACGGCTTCAACCCAGCTTCCCGAGACTTCCAGCAGCAGGAACCACAAGAGCAACATTGCCAGACGGTGATCGCGGAATGCCGGTAGCAGCGAGGCGAGGCCTTCTTCCTCGTCGTCTTCCGCATCGACGGTAGTCGGGCCGATCGTCTCCGGCAGGCGGTCACGAGCTGCTCGGCTTGCGTGGCAGGAAAGAAATGATCATCGATGCCAGCAAGAGCGAGGACGTCGCATGAAATCCGGCTCGCGATCGGCGCCATCGTGTAGGGCTCGAATGTTTCTACCAGCGCCTCCGGTGCGGTAAGCCCCATCGCCCATTTCGCGTTGTCGATTGCCCAGACGATCTCAGGCGCTAGCGCGGTTGCCGGGTCGGCTCGTGCATTTGCGATAATTCTGGCTGACTCGCCGATGTCGTAGACGGCGTCGTAAGCAACGACCCCATCGATGCGGTCATCGAAGGCGGCGGCGCGGGGGGCTAGATAGCCGCCCATGCTCATGCCGATCAGAATGAGCTTTGGCGGTGCGGGATGCGAGGCGAGGTAGGCGTCGAGCACCGCCCCGTTGGGATGTTCCCATTCATGGGTAAATGTCATGCCGAATTGGCGGAGGGCGGCCCCCTGGCCGGGGCCTTCATAGGTCAGGACACCAAATCCACGAAGGTAGGCGGCTTTGACGAGGACGAAGTACAGCTCCTCCAGCGTGGAGTCGTAACCGCCGACGAGGACGATCAGCGGCTTCGTCTCCCATCCGGCGGGACCGGGATAAAATATTGCTCGCAAATTGCCGGTCCCATACGGGACGTCGAACCGGTGATGAGCGACGTCCAGCGCCGCCAGGCCATTGTCGAACGCATCGACCTGCTCCTTCCAGGCGAGCAGGCGCCTCGGATCGCCGGGTTCCAGCAAGAATTCAGCGGTACGCCAGTAGCTATGAGCGCGAAGCCACGCCATCCCGCAGCTTATCCGGTCCAGGCAGGCTTCCGCACGCGCTGCGTTGCGTTGCGCCATCGCGGACCACGCGGCGTACCAGCTCACCGCATCGCCCTCGTGAATCTTGCTGATCGTGGCGAGCACCTCAGACGTGTCCGCGCCGCCAAAGGGGATATCCGAAAACACGCGCAGCGTCTGGAAATGGTATGTTTGATCCGCGAAGAAGCGGCAATTACCCGTATGTCCGGGGGCTTCATTGTCGAGTTCGATGCTGGTCGTCATGGGGCGGCTCCTGGCGGGCATTGATGCCTAACGTAGTGACTCCACGAGTCCGATAATTGACTTTGCGCGCCATCCATTTAACAATTCCCGCCAATGAGACTTTCTCGTTTCAGCGCGTTTCCGCCTGTCAGCGTTTCCCATGTGGTGATGGAAGCGGTGCTAGACGCATTGGCCTCCGCGAAGCTCTTGGACCAGAAAGGCGTCGCGGCCCTCAGGATGAGGTTCGCATCTACAGGCGGCGCCGGTCGCCATTCCGATCGCGCGCTTATTTCTTTGTGGGAGGCGATTGTCGGGATGACCCCTGGCGACCACGGCGTCGGAGCGCTGCTCGCTTCGCGCGCCGGCGACACGGCGTGGGGAGTCGTCGGAGAAGTGCTCCGCCGAACATCCACCCTGATCCAGGCTTATACCCAGATGGCCCGATATTCGCGCCTGGTGCATCAAGGGCTCTCGATCACGATCGAAGTGTCCGGCAACAGCGCGATCTTGCGCTACCAGCAGGCCAGAGACTGTTCCCGATATCCAGGCAGCGCCTTGGCGGCCGGTGAGCTGTGGGCGATGGCTAATCTGGCACTCATTCCGAGACGCTGGTTCGATGCGGCCCTCAGGCCTCTCTCCGCTGAGCTTTCTTGTGCTGCGCCCGCGAGCATGGGCGCGGTCACTGAGATTTTTGGCCCGATGGTGTCCTTCAACTCCGACCGGTCTACCTTGGTATACGACCGACGCGAGCTGGAAAGAGTCCAACGACAGCCCGAACCGCGCGTTTTAGAATTTCTGAGCGCTCTCGCGGAGCGCGAACTCGAAGAGCTACCCCCTGCAGATGATATCAGAGCGGTCGTCGCAGCTGAGTTGCGCGGCCGTCTCGTCGGCGGAGCGCCCACGATCGATGCGGTGGCCCGATCACTCGGCTTATCGACACGGACGCTTCAGCGTCGTCTGAGCGAAGTCGGAACGACGTTTGCCGTGATTTTGGATGATGTCCGCGGCAGACGCGCGGCGCAGCTCATCCAGAGCCGCACACGATCACTCGGCGAGATCACCTATATGCTTGGATATAGCGAGCAAGCCGCGTTGAGCCGTGCGGTGCGGCGCTGGTTTGGGGTTTCACCGAGCAAGCTAGCCTTGCCGCCTCCCGAGCGAAAACTGTGTCAAATTTCCTAGTGTTACGCCGGAGTGTCGCCGGACAGTCTGCAATAGCCCGATGCATTGTCGAAAGCGGTCTGGAAGGAATCTCACTATCCTGCGCCGTCAATCGGCGTCCAAAAAGGACCCCCTATCGGCGTCCAAAAGGGACCCCTCCGTCGAGCGGCGTGACGGACATGATGGACGCGCCGTTCGTTCAGTCGGTCGGGCGAGCGGGTACCTGCCGGCGCTCCCGTCTTCGCCTCGATCTCCAGGTCCATCATGCGCTCCGCGGCAAACGCCAGCATCTCGCGCACCAGGTCAGTATCCGCCTCTTGCTCGACCAGCTCGAGCAGGGCCATCTTGGCATCGGTCATCGTCGTCTTCTCCAGGTTCGAATTCGCATCCGAACCCTAACTGAAGATCGGCGATGGCCACCTCATCCGAGGCAGATTCCTACACCACGTCCCGGGGCACTACCTTAGAGTTCGGCCCCGACATGATCTATGAAAACTCGTATCCGCTGCGGCATCAAGGCCTTCGATGCATAGGTCAGATAGAGGTTGATATCCTCAGCCTCGTAATCGGGTAGCACCCTGACAAGTCGACCTTCCGCGATGTCCTGATGCACATCCCAACCGGCCTTGCGAGCGATGCCATGACCGGCGAGCGCCCATGCGTGGATCACTTCGGCGCTGCTGCAGGCCAGTGCGCCACGGACATGCACCTCCTTGCGGGTCTCCCCGTCAACCAACAGCCATCGATTGTAGACATGACGCCCTCTGACGAGGCACAGGCATTGATGCTGGAGCAGATCCTCGGGGCGTGAGGGATCACCCCGCCGGGCGACATAGCCTGGTGACGCGCAGAGTATCCGGCGGCTACCGATCAGTTTCCTGACAATGGTGTTGGGGTCGGCAGGCACATCGACATGCAAGCCGATGTCAATCTCATCGCCGACGAGGTCGATATGCCGATCCGTCAGCAACAACTCGACGGTTACATGCGGGTATGTGATGCTCACCAGAACGGCAGACTGGTTCGCCGAAATCGACTTCGGCGATCCCAAGGCAGCCGCCAGGCGAATCGCGCAGGAGTTCGCTGGCTGGGCGCCAGCGCTCACCGCGCTGATCACCGACAGCGACACCCTGCCCATGCTGCGCCTATTCCACGCCCTGCCGGCAGATCATCGGTGGGAGCGTGTACCCGGTATAACATTGCTAGGGGATGCTGCGCACGTGACCGCGCCAAACGGCGAAGGCGCCAATCTGGCGATGTACGACGGCGCTCAACTTGGAGAAGCGCTTGCCGCGAACCCCGACAATGTCGAGACTGCCCTCTCGCAATATGAATTGGCGATGTTTGCTCGCAGCAGGAAAGCGGCGGAGGACGGCGCCGGGTTTTACGAGACGCTTTCGGGGGACAACCCTGCCCGACAGATGATCGAGATGTTCCACCAGGATGGGTAAGGCTCTCTCCTTGCGCCATTTAGCAATGTCGATTTCGTCGACCCGCATTTTGCAAGAACCCGGTTGCCATCGTTCGGATCGCTCTAGCAGACGACACCTCGCAACGCGGCGAACGCGGCTTTGCCGAAAGTTGCTGGGTGAACATCATCTCTAGCTAACCACGCTTCCGTCGACAGCTTGAGTATGCCGATCGCGGCCGCGGCGGTCACGCGGCACGCTATGTCGGATTCAGGTAGGTGCTTGCGATCAGCCAGCGCCTTGGCGAGCACCTTCTCGACCTTCTCGTATTTCGCCTGGTCACCGGCACGGAGCGCGGGCGTGTCGCGGATGAGCCTGGCGAGGTCCCGGGCCTGTTCCGACAGATGACGTCCCGCCAGATCGAGCAATGCGTTCTCGACCATATCCAACAGCCGCTCTTCAACAGGCCGCCGTCCAACCGCATCGGCAATGAGGTCTGGAAAATCGGCCTTCGCGGAGAAGACTATCTCCTCTTTGGACGCAAAATAGTGGAACAGGCTGCGGCGAGAGACGTCCGCGGCATCGGCGATGTCATCCAGCGTCGTCGCGTCGAAGCCGCGCTCAAGAAACAAGCGCATCGCTTCTGCCTGGATCCGGGCATGAGTCTCCGCCCGCTTACGCCCACGCCGACCGCCGGAGGAGGAGCGCCTTATTTCTTGCACTTCTTGTATGTTTGCACCGAGTGCATGATATGCAGTCCGCTCTTTGATGGCTAAACGAACCGAAGGATAGCGAAATTGGCGACCTGGACCACCAAGGATATTCCGAATCAATCGGGCAAGCTGGCGGTCGTCACCGGCGCCACGGGCGGCCTCGGCCTGGAAACGGCATTGGCACTGGCCTCTGCGGGCGCCGACGTCATCATCGCCGGTCGCAACCTTGCGAAGGGACGCGCCGCCGAGGAGCTGATCCGCACGCGCCATGCCAATGCCAAAGTCCTGTTTGAAGTTATCGATCTGGCGAGCCTAGCGTCGGTCTCGGCATTTGCCGAACGAATGCTCCGCTCCGGGCGATCAATCGACATTCTCGTGAACAATGCCGGCGTCATGGCGCTGCCGAAGCGCGAAACGACGGTCGACGGCAACGAGATGCAGTTCGGCACCAACTATCTGTCACACTTCGCTTTGACCGGACGCCTTCTGCCGCTGCTGGTTGCCGCGAAGGCGCGCGTGGTACAGCTTTCCAGCATCGCGCATCGCAGCGGCAAGATACGGCTCGACGATCTCAATTATGCGCAGGGGTACAAGCCTTGGCCGGTCTATTCGCAGACCAAGCTCGCGATGCTGATGTTTGCGCTCGAGCTCGATCGGCGGAGCCGTGCCAACAATTGGGACTTGACCAGCGTTGCCGCGCACCCGGGTGCCGCGAGCACCGACCTGATGGCAAATGGGCCAGCCGCCGGCGGCGGCATCATGGCGTTGGCGGGGCAAATCGCCGTTAAGCTGATCGGACATTCGGCGGCCGAGGGCGCATTGCCGCAACTGATGGCGGCCACCATGCCAGGTGTGCGGGGTGGAGAATATTTCGGGCCGCAAGGCTGGAAGGAATTCAAGGGACCGCCGGGGCACGGTAAGATCGAACGACAGGCGCTCGATACGGCCATCGCCGCACAGCTTTGGGCCGCGTCCGAAAGGCTTACCGGGGTGAGCTTCGGCTGAGGTATCAGCGAAATGTTCCATGCGATGTTCGCATTGCCCTGGCTATACGTCGTGGCGCGCACCCTTGCGCCGCTGCCGTGGGCGATCGAGGTAAAGATCGGGCTAGCCGCCGCCTTGCTCGTCGGCTCCCAATTTCATCTCTGGAGCCGACTTTCGTCGGGCTCGGTGTTCAATCCGGAATTCCCGCGTCCGCTCGTCATCCTGTTCAACTGGGTTTTCGGCGCGATTGCGTTGCTGTCCGTATTCCAGATCATGCTTGATCTCGCGAGATTGGCCGCAATGGTCCTAGGGATCGGCGGATCGGCGGCGTGGACCGAACCACGATACGCCATCGCCATCTTAGCCTTTGCGATGGCTGCGGCTGGCGTTCGGCAAGCGATCGGCGTTCCCCGCTTGCGGGACGTTACCGTCGCGATCCCAGGCCTTCCCAACGCATTCGACGGCTACAGGCTCGTCCAGCTGACCGATCTGCACATAAGCCGGCTCTTTCCCGCAAGCTGGACCCGGGCCGTCGTAGAGGCCACCAATCGCCTCGGCGTGGATCTGATCGTCGTGACGGGGGACGTGATCGATGGCGGGGTTACCGCCCGGCGATCGGGGGTCGAGCCCCTGCGTGATTTGCGCGCGCCCGATGGCGTCTTCCTGATCCCCGGCAACCATGAATATCTCTCCGGCTACGACGTATGGATGGAGCATCTCGCCACGCTCGGCATGCACGTGCTGGTTAATGCCCATTCGGTGATTACACGCGGCAGTGACGCTCTGGTCTTGGCCGGCGTTACCGATCGGTCCGCGCGCGGCGCTGGTAAGCCGCCTCCGGATCTCGACGAGGCTTTGAAAGGCCGCCCGCTGGGCGCGCCCGTTGTACTGCTCGATCATGAGCCGGGACAAGCGCGCGAGGCTGCCGAGCGCGGCGTGACTCTGCAGCTTTCGGGCCATACGCACGGAGGTATGATCATGGGGCTCGATCGCCTGGTCGCGCGTGGGAATGGCGGTTTCGTTTCAGGAGAATATGCGGTCGGCGGCATGACCCTTTATGTCAATAACGGCACTGGCATTTGGCCGGGCTTCGCCTTGAGACTGGGCAAGCCATCTGAGCTCACGCGCATCACGTTGCGCAAGGCCGTTTAACCGGTTGAAACAAGTTAGATGAGCCAAAAAAAATGGGTGATAGCGTCAAACGCAGGGCGGACCACGATGATCAATTATACGAGCCGCCGGCAGCCTACCGTGATCGATCTGCACTGTCGGGAGTTCGGCGCGAGGCCTGCTCAAACGCGAGCCGGAGCCTTCGGCGTCGAAGACGTGCTAAAAAATGGTCACGGTCATCATCCATAATGACGGAGGCCTCCCTGAAAATCGCTGTTATCGGAGCTACCGGTCGGACAGGCAGGCTGGTGGTCGAGCAGGCGCTGGATCGCGGACACGAGGTTGTTGCATATGTTCGCCAGTCCGGAACTCTACATCCGAGCGCTGCGCTGGATATCGTCATAGGCGAACTTTCCGATATCACGCGCTTGCAAGCCGCTCTGCGCAGCGTGGACGCCGTCATTTGCTGCCTGGGAACTTACAAGCATAAGCCAGTCGATCTGCTGCAGACGAACCTTCCGCTGATCGTCCGAGCGATGAAAGGCGTAGGGCTTACACGTCTGATCCTTCTGTCGGCCTATGGCGTCGGCGAGACTGCGCGAACGGCCTCGGCAGTCGCGAAGATACTTTACAAGACCATGTTCCGTTCGATCTTCCTGGATAAGGAACGCGCTGAGATCGCGCTGGCGGGAGCCGGGCTGGAATGGACTGGAATTTATCCGGTAGGGCTGACAGACGCTCCATTTACTGAGGTCGCGGTGCGCCCCGCCGACGCGGTGACAAAGGTCAACGGCCTGACGCAAGAGTCCTTTGAGGATTCCCGGAGCTTGCCGATTGTGCGAGTCAGGCTGGATGCGCAGCGGTATCTCGATCAGCCTTTCCCCGTCCGATAGAGATCGGCTCGATCAGATCATGAAGGACCGCAATGCAGCGCAGAAGCACGCGTGGCGCGCCGAGATCGTGCTGCTAACGGGCGATGGTGTCGGCACCAACGAAATTATGCGGCGGACCGGGACTTCGAAGACCTGCGTATGGCGATGGCAGGAACGCTTCATGCAGGAAGGAATGGAGGGGCTGCTCCGCGACAAGACGCGGCCGTCGCGGATCCGGCCTCTGGCTGCCACGGTGATCGAGCGGGTTGTTGCTCGGACGCTTGAAGATCCGCCCGGCGAGACGACCCACTGGACGGCGCTGATGATGGCGACCGAGGCTGGGATCAGCGTCAGTTCGGTGCAGCGGATCTGGCGAGGCCACGGCCTGCAACCCCACCGCGTTCGCCAGTTCAAGCTTTCGAACGACCCGAAGTTTGTCGAGAAGCTGCGCGATGTCGTCGGGCTATACGTCTCGCCGCCCGCTCACGCGATCGTGCTGTCGTTCGACGAAAAGAGCCAGATCCAGGCGCTGGATCGCTCGCAGCCCGGCCTTCCGCTCAAGAAAGGACGGGCCGGAACCATGACTCATGACTACAAGCGCAACGGCACGACCACGCTCTTTGCGGCACTTAACGTGCTCGACGGCACCGTGATCGGCCGCAACATGCAGCGGCACCGTCACCAGGAATTCATCCGCTTTCTCAACCTGATCGAAGCACAGGTGCCCGCTGGAAAGGCCATCCACGTCATTCTCGACAACTACGCCGCCCACAAGCATCCCAAGGTTCGCGAATGGCTCGGTCGGCACCCGCGCTTCAGCTTCCACTTTACGCCAACCTCGTGCTCATGGCTCAATGCCGTTGAAGGCTTCTTCGCCAGACTGACCAACCGCCGCCTGAAACGCGGCGTCTTTCACTCGCTCGTCGACCTTCAGGCCGCCATCAATCGCTTCCTTGCCGAGCACAACGAAAGCTCAAAGCCATTCGTCTGGACCGCCGATCCCGATGAGATTATCGCCGCCGTCCGGCGCGGGCACCAAGTGTTAGATTCCCACCACTAGGTGCTAGCAGACACCGATTTTCACCCCGAAAATTGAGTAATTGCTGCAAACTATCAGAAGATTTAAAAGTTTAGCCGGATTTCTACTTCCGATCCAGTCCTCCTTACGGCAACGGGATTTGCTCCTCAGGCCCTTTTGCGCTCAATGCCCCGTTGCCAAACCGCAGCATAATCATTGTTTGGCCGCTTCATAAATCCGATGACGGCACACCCTCTCCGACGGGCAGCCTTACCGTGAAGGTGCTTCCCTTGCCCTGACCTTCGCTTTGCACGTCAATTGATCCGTTGTGCAGCGCGACCAGCTGGTGAACAAGTGCAAGGCCGATGCCTAAGCCACCAGCAGACTGTTCGCGGTGCTCATCCACCTGAGCGAAGATCTGAAAGATCTGCGACTGCATTTCTAGGGGGATGCCTACTCCATTATCCGCCACATCAATCTGGACGTGTCCGTCTGTCTGACGCGCGGTGAGTGACACGGAACCACCCGGCGGGGTATATTTGGCGGCGTTGTTAAGAAGATTGGCCATCACCTGCGCCATCCTCGTATGATCGGCCTCCAGCCAAACCGGCTTATCCGGGAGCGCGACGCTGAATGTATGCCCCGCTGTCTTCAGATTTGGCTCGGCAGCTTCGATCGCGGACTGGAGGATGGTCGCGAGTTCGATCGGTTGTTTCTGAAGAGAGATCTTGCCCTCGCTGATCCGCGCAATGTCGAGGAGGTCCTCGACCAGACGTGACAGGTGGAAGAGCTGGCGGTCCATCTGCGTGCAGATCGCCGCTGTCCTATCTGGTGTCTGAGCCTTCTGGAGGAGATGAATGCCAGCCCCTAGCGCCGCCACCGGATTGCGAAGCTCGTGCCCCAACACAGCCAGGAATTCGTCTTTACGCCGGTCGGCATCGCGCAACGCCTGGGTCACTTCGGCTAGCTTGTCACGCTGCGAAGCAATCTGTTGACGCTGCTGGTAGAGATCGAAGAAGATGCTCGCCTTGCTACGAAGAATGTCCGCCTCGATCGGCTTCTGGATGAAATCGACAGCACCCGCCTCGTAGCCGCGAAAACGGCGCTGCTGATCGGCGCTGCCGGCCGTCACGAAGATGATCGGGATATGCCTCGTGCGCTCACTGCCGCGCAGGAATTCCGCTAATTCGAAGCCGTCCATCCCCGGCATCTGCACGTCGAGCAATGCGAGTGCCACGTCGTGTCGGAGCAACAGTTCGAGCGCTTCCTCCCCCGAGCGCGCCTTCAGGATCTCCAGGTCCTCGCGCTTAAGGAGCGCCTCCAGCGAGAGCAGGTTCTCTTCGAGATCATCGACGAGAAGGAACGATACCTTATGGAGGTCAGCCGTCATGCTGGGCACACTTTCAACAGATGGGCTGCGATCTCGCCGAGTGTCATGACTTGCGCGGTCGGACATGCCTTCAGGGCTTCCTCGGGCATGGTATCTGCGTAGGCCCCGGCAGGATCCTCGACGATCGCGCTGCCGCCCGCTTCGCCGATCGCCCGCAATCCCTGTGCGCCGTCAGGATTGGCGCCCGTAAGGATGATGCCGATGACGTTCGAACCATAGGCGTCGGCGGCGCTTTCGAACAGGACGTCGACCGAGGGACGCGAGTACAACACCTCCTCATCGCTCGATAGCGACAGCGTTCCGTCCGCTTCGGCGAGGAGATGGTAGCCCGGCGGCGCAAAGTAGATGGTGCCCGCCATTGCAGGCTCCTTGTCCTCGGCCTCGCGGACAAGCATCCGACACTTCGCCTGAAACAGGGGAGCCAGCATGTTTCTGCGATCGGCCGGAATATGGACGACGATAAGAACCGGAACGGGAAAGTCCGACGGGAGCTCGGGAAGAATTTGCGAGAGCGCCTGCAGCGCGCCAGCCGAGGCTCCAATGACCACGGCACGCGGCGAAACGCCGTTCATTGTTCCCGCCTCTGATAAATCTTCTCCTCGCGGACAAAATCGGCGAAGGCGTCGGCGTGGCGGGAAAAGCGCAGGTTTTCCTTGGACCCAAGGGCGAGGAACCCGTTGCGCATGAGTGAGTCACTGAACAAACCGATGGCGCGATCTTGCAGGTCACGATTGAAATAGATCATCACGTTGCGGCAGGAGACAAGCTGCATCTCACCAAAGACGGCATCGGTAACGAGACTGTGATCGGAGAACACGACGCGATCGCGCAAGCTCTTGTCGAAAACCGCATTGCCATAAGCGCTCGTGTAATAGTCCGACAGCGACGATTTGCCGCCGGATGCCCGGTGATTCTCAGTGAAAGTGCGGATGCGATCGAGCGAATAGATCCCGCGCGAAGCGGCCGCCAGCGCTTCCTCGCTGATGTCCGTCGCGTAGAAAAGGGTTCGATCCTCCAGGCCCTCTTCCCGGAAGAGGATGACGTAGGAGTATAGCTCTTCGCCAGCGCTACAACCCGCAACCCACAGTTTGAGGGAGGGATAGGTCCGCAAATGCGGCACCACCTTCTCGCGGATTGTCCGGAAGAAGCTCGGGTCGCGGAACATCTCGCTGACCTGAACGGTCAAATAGCCTAGCAGCCGAGGCAGCATGTCGTCGTCGTGCAGAAGATGCTCTTGCAGCGCCGAGAAATTGGCGAAGCCCATCTGGTCGCGGGCCTGGCGAAGCCGTCGTCGGATCGAAGCCTGAGCATAATCACGAAAGTCGTAGTGGAAACGCTGATAAAGCGCCTCCAGCAACAACCGGATTTCGATGTCTTCGATGATGTCGGACATGGTCAGCGGGGCATCCAGACGCGGACGAGCGAGAGCAGCTTGTCCACATCCAGCGGCTTGGCCATGTAGTCGCTCGCTCCAGCCTCGACACACTGCTTCTGATCGTCCGGCATGGCCTTTGCCGTGAGCGTGATGATCGGCAGCTTCTTCCAACGCGGATCCTTGCGGATTTCGCGTGTTGCGGTGAGGCCATCCATCACCGGCATCATCACGTCCATGAGGACGAGGTCGATCGCATCGCCGCCTGCTTCGCCTGCCTTGTTGAGCGCTTCGATCGCCTCGCGGCCGTTCCGGGCGATCTCGATCACGGCGCCACGAGGCTCGAGGATGTTGGTTAGCGAGTAGATGTTACGGACATCATCCTCGACCACGAGGATGCGACGCCCTTCCAGCACGGCGTCGCGGCTGCGGGCTTTCTGGATCATCTTCTGTTGCTCGGGCGGCAGATCGGTCACCACCTGGTGAAGGAAGAGCGACACCTCATCGAGCAGCCGCTCGGGGGAACGCGCGCCCTTGATGATGATCGAATCCGAATAGCGACGCAGCTTCTGCTCGTCTTGCGCCGTTAGATCGCGCCCTGTGTAGACGATGACCGGTGGGAAGCCATGGCTGCCGTCCTCATGCAATTTTTCCAGCAGTGCATAGCCGGACGCATCGGGCAGGCTCAGGTCCAGCACCATGCAGTCGAACGTCTCATCGCGCAGCCGCTCCAGGCACTCAGCGGCGGTCGAAGCGCCGACCGTCTCGACATCGCCTGAGGAAAGCAGTTTGGAGACAGCATCCTGCTGGACAGGATCGTCCTCGACGATCAGCACGCGTCTGACGCTGCGCGAGAGCTTGGCCGCAAGCGCCTCCAGCACGTCCGCCAGCTCTTCCCGTTTGACCGGCTTCACGAGGTAGCCAATCGCGCCAAGCGCAAGGGCGGTTTGACTGTGGTCGGCACCGGACACGACATGCACCGGGATATGCCGGGTCGTCACATCCGTCTTCAAACGGTCGAGTACGGCCAGGCCAGACTGATCCGGCAGGCCGACATCAAGGACGACGGCGCTTGGCTTATATTGCCGAGCCAGCTGAAGCGCCTCTTCCGCCGTCCCCGCGACGAGGCACTGGAAGCCCATTTCGTGAGCGAGGTCACGAACAATGCCGGCAAAGCTCGGATCATCTTCGATGACGAGCAGGATTCGTTGGCCCGATCCGAGGGTGTCGCGGTCGTCGTCGACCCGGCGTGGTAGCATGGCCGGTCTCGCGGATGCGCTCGGTCGAGCAGCGGTCTCGGATGCGACAGGCGGGCGCACCGCCGGCTCTTCGCGCGCTGCAACCAAAGAAGGATCGTAGGCGATCGGGATATCAAGGGTGAAGCGACTGCCTTCGCCCGCTTTGCTGGTAAGAGATATGCTGCCGCCGAGCAGGCGTGCCAATTCGCGCGAGATCGACAGGCCAAGGCCAGTGCCGCCATATTTCCGACTGATCGTTCCATCCGCCTGGTGAAACGCCTCAAAGATCGCGCGCTGCTGATCCTCTGCAATACCGATGCCGGTATCGGCGACGGTGAGAGTGACCCGATCACCATGGCAGGCGATCTCCAGCGCGACGCCGCCCGTCTCGGTAAATTTGAAGGCATTGGACAGCAGGTTTTTAAGGATCTGATCCAGGCGCTGCCGATCGGTGTCAATTGCCTCGGGACACGCGTCGCCGATTTCAATATCGAGCCGAAGGCCGCGCTCATCGGCGATCGGCTGGAACAGCCGACGCATATCAGCGCCGAAACGCTCCAGCGGCACCGCCTCTGGGCGAACCTCGACGTGGCCGGCCTCGATCTTCGATAGATCGAGGATGTCGTTGATCAGTGTTAGCAGGTCGTTGCCCGACGACTGGATCGTCTGGGCAAATTTGACCTGCTCGTCCGACAGGTTGCCGTCGCGATTGTCGCCGAGCAGTTTGGAGAGGATGAGCAGCGAGTTGAGCGGGGTTCGCAGCTCGTGCGACATGTTGGCGAGGAAGTCTGACTTGTATCGGCTAGCCTGCTCAAGCTCCCGCGCTTTGAGTTCCACTACCGAATTCGAGCGCGCAAGATCGTCGCGCTGGGTCTCGAGCTGCTGCGCCTGCTCTTCCAGCTGGGCATTGGTCTGTTCGAGTTCGACCTGCTGCTGTTCGAGGCGCGCCTGCGATTCCTTGAGCGCCCGGCCCTGCTCCTCCAGCTCTTCGTTCGAGACGCGAAGCTCTTCGCTCTGAACCTGCAGTTCCTCGGACTGTCGCTGGGTCTCCTCGAGCAGGTTCTGCAACTCGGTGCGAAAGCGCGCCGACCGAAGCGCAGTGCCGATCGCGACCGACGCCTGGTCGAGGAAGGCGAGGACATGGTCACCGATAGGCTGCAGGAAGCCGAGTTCGACTACGCCCTGCACGATATCGTCGGCGCAAGCGGGCGAGATGGTGAGATGCCGGGGCTTCGCCTGGCCGAGGGCGGATCCGATGGTCAGGTAGTCCTCCGGAATATCGGACACGGTGATGGCGTTTCGATCGGCGGCGACCCTGCCAAGCAGACCATCGCCAAGAACGAAACGTTCGACGATCCGCGCCTCCGCAGGCACGCCGTGGGTTGCCACCCGACGATAATGGTTGCCCTCACCTGCAAACATCACCCCGCCGTGCGCGCCCAGGAAACGGGTCAAAAAGATGAGGATGCTGTCACCCAATCGATCCGTGGCAGGATCTCCCAACATGGCGGATGCGAGTTCGGCCTGCCCCGACTGCAGCCATTGCTGGCGATCGCGCGCCAAAGCCGCGCGGCGAATCAAGAAGCCGATGAGGAGGGTGAGGGCGACGCCGAGCAGGCAGGATGCGACGCCGCTGACCCATGCCGTGCGGTACGCGCCGGCCATGTCGTCCAAGCGAACTTGCCGAAGCCGCGCTTCCTCCTGCTGCATCTGATCGAGCTGGGTTCGGATCGCGTCCATCTCGGCCTTGCCTCGGTCGGTCAGAACAACCGCGAGGGCCGCCGCGGGCCCAGCGCTGCGGCGCAGATCGATGGTCTGCTTGAGTTCGGCGAGCTTGCCTTCGACGTGTCGCCGCAACAGGACCAGCCTTTGCTGCTGGATGCCATTGTCGCGAGTCAGCGCCCCAATCTGATCCAGTTTTGGGCCGGCGCGCTCTACCGCCTCGTTATAGGGCCCTAGGTATTGCTCTCGGCTTGTTAGCAGGAAGCCGCGCTGTCCCGTTTCGGCGTCCTGCACGGTGGATAGCAGCTCGTCGAGCGCCGCGATAACCTCATGCGAATGCTGGATCTGGGCGGCGTCGTCCCTAAGCGTCTTGATGTTCGAGATCGCGACCCAGCCACTGGCGATGAAGAAGATGATGACTAACGCCAGGCCCGCAGCCGTTCGCCAGTCGAATCCGGATTTTGGCGCGGCAATGGAACGCGGAACGGTTGTCAGCGGCATTCACGTCTCGATATTAGAGGCCCCCCCTCAGCCCGCATATCGAACATGGCAACGCCCGTGGCAAAAGGTTTTGTGACGGTACGCGACCGTGACGCAACGGTCGAGCAAACGGCAAATGTCCCAACAGGGCAACGTGCCATCACACGCCACGTTCACTCCAGTTCTCCGCCGCAGGATATGAACTGGAATAGCCGGGTTCGCGCCTTCGCCGTCGAGCAAATCCCGAAGCACCTGCTGCCCCGCCAGGCAGGTTCAGCATGATCGCGACGAATGGACCTAACGGGCTGGCCTCGATGACATGAGACATGCTCGGGAGATCGATGGACGTCAGCAGGAAAGAATCCGCGTCATACTCGATCCGCTCGGTGCCGAGGACTACGTGCTTGCGACCTTGGGCTAGAGCGCAGGGGCAGGCTGCCTCATCATCTCGGAGACGGCTCCCATCTCGCGCCAAGGTGGTGGCTATGCCGACGCGCCCAGCATCTATGAGGATGCTGGAGGCGGAAGACGGAACGCGCCCAAAGCGAACGCCGACTGAACGGCGGTTACAAGGAATTCGGGCCATCACCTGCCAAGAAGAAGCCATCGAGCGTAGCGACAAACTCGTCCGGCTTGTCGAGGTTGACTACATGGCTCGCATCGATCTTGATGTATTTGCCGTTCTTGAGCAGCGACATGGCGCGCGTTGCCTCCTTCTCGCTCATCGCGCCATTGAGCGTACCGTCCGGAAGCGTCGTGGCGTTGGCCTGCATCAGCAGCGTCGGGCATGCGATCTTCTGCAGGGCTTCGGCATGGTCGAAACCCTCGTTCCAGGTTCCGTCGTAGAAGGACGCCCCGAAACGGGCGTCGTATTGATCGAGGCCGCGCAGCAGCATCCGCACGGTGCTGTTCGGCACTGGTCCGATCTCCACCGGCTTGCCCGGATTGGCTCTGCGATAGGCCTTTACCGCCCGGGTGAGGAGGAACGGCGTCCCGGGGCCGATGTTCTTTCGGAAGAATGGCGCGTTGCCATCAATCCAGTAGAGCAGGAAGTCATCCGGATGATCCTGGGTCGCGGCCGTATAGCTCGTCACGAAGGCCCGGTTGGCGACAGTCTGCTTGATCCGGGGATACTCGGCCGAGAACAGGGGCGGGTCCTCGAGCAATGCGGCCTTCACCAACTCCGGCCGATTGGCTGCGAGCCAGGCCGCCAGCAGACCGCCTGAGGAATTGCCCGTTACATAGACGGGCTCGCCGATCGCACGGGCGATGAAATCGCCCAGATCGGACCCGATCTGGTTGGCGGTCATCGGATAGTCGGCGGGCGTAACGGTTTTGCCGTGGCCCGGGTAATCGATCGCATAGACGTGGAACGACCTGGCGAGAGCCGGCATCACCCTGCTATAGCTGAACCAGTCGAGTAGCTGAGCGTGAAGCAGGATTAGCGGTGGTCCGTTGTCAGGCCCCTCGGCATAACTCAACGTGATCCCGTTGATGTGGGCGGCCTTCTGGATATAGCCGGCAGCTTCTACCTTGGCGTGGTACGGATCGACGTAAGATCTCATTCGACGAAGTCCGGCGACCGCGGCTAAACCGCCGATGCCGATCGTCAACCCGGCGAGAAGCGATCGCTTTCTCCATGCGAATCTCGGTCCACGTTCGGTCTCTCTTAACGATCGGCTATGGTTGTCCATCATCGTTCCTTACATATCGATGAGCGGTTCCCCAGGCGGCAAGCGGAGGCACGCACGCTGGTTCAGCGCACCCTTTGCCAGGTCTGGGTCTGGCAAAGCATCCAGATGCAGCCGGTGAGCACGAGCGTGCCGTCCGGGCGAACGTCGACGAATGACTTGTAGGTCCGCCCACTGCGCGGATCATAAACCTGACCCCGCCAGCGCGACCTGTCAGGCACGAAGCCGCTGAGGATCGTGAGATTGTCCATCGGACGTTGCCGGAGACGCGGATCGGCATTGTGGATGTCAGTCCGGGGCGCATCCGGATCGCGCTTGAGGATTCGCAAGATCGCCCCACACAATGCCGCACCGCACGGCATGATCTCGACGACCGCTTTGCCATCCTCGGTCAGCCAGCGGCCGGCGGGGGTCGCTGGCGCGTACGCCGATGCCGATGTTGCCAGCGCTAGCAACGCGACGCCGGCAGCGAGCCAGCCCGTCACCCGGATCATGCTACCACCCTGTCACAGGTAAGCGTCGCGCCGCGTAGTTCGTAGCCGGCGATCAGCCCGTTCCAGCCGACGTCAGGCGTGCGGGCGAGACGGATGCCCGGCACCCGCAGCAGCCGATCGAGGAAGATCGCCGTTTCCTGCAGGGCGACCTGCGCCCCCGGGCAACGATGTTCTCCGTCGCCGAACGCGAGCCCGGCGCCCCCCACTTTGTCGGCAGGCTTGCGGTCGGGATTGAGCCGGTGCGGGCATGCCCCGACCGCCGCCTCGTCGCTATTCGCGCCGCGCACGTCCAGCGCAACCACGGGCTCCGGACCGTTGCCGGCGGGCGTGCCGATCCTGCGAAACAGCATACCGACCACCGGCTCGAGCCGAAGGATCTCTTCGAGGATCGCGATTCTCGAAGCCTCATTGCCCTGGAGGAAGCGGGCGCGCAGCGCGTCATCGTCAAGCAGATGCCATGCCGCCATCGTGATAAACTCGCGCGTCGTCACCATGCCGGCGGCTCCATAAGTGAGACACTCGGTCAGGATCTCGCGATCGCTGTAGCTCTCGTCCAGCAGGTGCGAGATGACGTCGTCGCGGGGCTGCCGCCGCCGGCTGCGGATCGCCGGCTGCACGTCGCACCAGAGGAAGTTCAATGCCCGCATCTGACCGCGGAGGAAGCCGAGGATCATCGCCAGGCGCGATCCGCCCTGCGGCATTCCGGTTACCAGGGCGCCCAACCGCCGGGCCATCGCGGCTCGATCGCTGTTGGTCAGACCCACGATCTCGGCGGCGATCGTCACCGCCATCTCCAGCCCGATAACGTCCAGTTCGGCGCTACCCGATCTCTGGAAGCGATCGACGAGTTCGTCGCTGGTCGTCACCATCAAGGCTCGATAGCCCGATGTCACGACGCGCGGCGCGAAGAAGCGCGCGGTCGCGCCGCGCTGGCGGCGATGCTCGGCTCCGTGCTGGTAGAGGATCGGGGGGCGTGTCACCGAGACTTTGTTGACGAGATCGGCAAGGAAGCCGGCCTGGCGCGCATTGGGATCGCGCAGCAGGGCGCGCGCTTTGGCGAATTCGCGGACGACCCGCATTGGTTCGGAGCCTTGAGCGGTCCGCGCGATCGCCGCCGACTTGCGATCGTCGTAGCCGGGAGCGGGGCAGTGGTCGGTCGGATGCGGTTGATTGAACATAAGGAATACCTACTTATGATCTATGACGGATCATAACGTGGCGCCTCCGAGCAAGAAATCAAGGAAAGCGCAGAGGCCCGACGCGCGGATCGCCAAATCTCGCCGCGCGCTCCATGCCGCATTGGTCGACCTCGTGACCGAGATGCCGTTCGAAGAGGTGACCGCGGCCGCGATCACTGCCCGCGCCGGTATCGGCTACGCGACCTTCTTCCGGCACTATCCGACGCGCGAGGCGCTGCTGGCCGAGATCGCTGACGCGCTGATCGGCGAACTTCTAATCCTTATCGCCCCGTTTATGTCGGCGCAGGACACGGGAGCCGCTGCCTTGGCGCTGACCCACTTTGTGGATGACCGCCGCCGGCTTTGCCAGGCTTTGCTTGTCGGGGCCGGGGACGCGATGCGCCGTGACATCACCGCCCGGGCCGTCGCCGCAGCCGGATCCGCCGGAACGAGCACGCCAGAGTGGCTTCCGCACAAGCTCGGGATCGTCCACGGCGTGGCCGCGACGCTGACGATCCTAGGGTGGTGGCTGGAGCAGGGTAAGGAGCAAGGAGCGGTAGCGATCGCGGATGTCATCGACAGGCTGGTGTTCGCTCCGATGGCCGCGCCGAGCGAGCAGCGCCTGTGATCCCGATCGACGACAGCAAAATTGCGGAAGCGGCACGGTTCAACCGCAAGCTGGCCAGGGCGCCGCGGTTCCGCATCCGCGATCGGTTTTCACCGTTGCTGATCCAGTCTCTCCTGCGGCTTTCGCAATTTGGTGCCGATCACCGCGTCCGGAAGGCAGGCCTGTCGGTCGAGAATCTGGTCGTCGGAGACGGCGCGGAGGCTGTGCGCATGCGGGTGTTGCGTCCGGCAGGCACCGTGAGCGGCGTCGTGCTGGATATCCATGGCGGCGGCTGGGTAATCGGCAACGCGCAGATGGACGACGCGCTGAACGTCGCCCTGATCAAGGCGTGCGAGGTCGCGGTGGTCTCGGTCGATTATCGGCTGGCGGGGCGTACGCCGGTCCAGGGGTTGATGGACGATTGCCTCCAGGCGGCAAAGTGGCTGTTGGGCGAAGGCATGGCCGAATACCGCCACCTTCCCGTGTTCGTCATCGGCGAATCCGCTGGCGCGCATCTCGCGGCCGCCACTTTGCTCCGGCTGAAGCAGTGGCCCGAACTGCTCGGCCGGGTGGGCGGCGCAGTGCTTTATTACGGTGTCTACGATCTAGCAGGCACGGACAGCGTCCGACGCGCCGGCCCGGACACGCTCGTCCTCGACGGACCCGGCATGGTCGCCGGCCTGCAGCGGCTGACCCCGGGGTTGAGCGACGCGGAGCGCCGGCAGCCGCCGCTATCGCCGCTCTATGGTGACCTTCGTGGCTTGCCGCCAGCGCTGATGGTCGTGGGTGAGCGCGACCCGCTGCTGGATGACACGGTCAGGATGGCGGCGCTATGGCAGGAGGTGGCTGAACTCGAACTGCATCGATTGCCAGAGGCCCCCCATGGATTTATCCGTTTCCGGACGGGCATGGCGGCGAAAGTCCTCGCGGAAACACATCGCTGGATTCGCGCACGGATGGACACCGGGCGCTGACTGGCGGTCGATGGTAATATGTCAATCCCGAGGAGCAGGATGCCCGCGGCAAAACTGCCCTAGTTGGTATCGCTAGCAATCAGCCGATAAGGAACGTCGCCGCAGCTTGTTGCTGGCGCAAGGGTTCAGGCGACGCTCCATCATAATGCTCGCCTGCTCGAACTCGAATCGTTCTCCGTCACCGTGAAGGACGGCCTGAACTCGCATGATCCTCCACAAGCTCTCGTTGCCGACGGACGCTGATCGTCCGATCCTTTATTCTGGCGAAGGTAGCCTGTCCGCCATCCCCTCCACCCCCAACCTCACGAAGCAGGGCCTGAAGCGGCGCCACACCGCCAGAAGCAGATGACCTCGTCCCAGCTTCGAGCGCGCTCTACCCCGGCTCTTCGAGGCGACGCGGATGCGAGACCATCCAGAGGTCGTAGGGCCGTGTCTGCGCTATTGCTGCGGAAGGAGATGCCCTCGCGGAGACGCCGTCAGGGTTCTGCTTCCGGGCTCGGTGCCGATCTCGACTCGACTGTGCCGGCGTCGACCATCTTCGAACCGGTCGTCACGAAGGTTTAGCAGCTCCCCGAACCCTGCGATTCCGTAGCCATCTTTAGCCGGAAATACGACGCGCGTTGCTTCCGTGGTGCTTCCGCGGCTCAAATGAGCACATTTGGCCCCCGTAGGGGTGTGTCTAAGTCACTGATTTCGTTGGGACGGATGGTGCTGCCGGGGAGGATTGAACTCCCGACCTCAGCCTTACCAAGGATGCGCTCTACCACTGAGCTACGGCAGCACGGCCCGTCTGCCACCCGGTCTCGGGCGGCGAGGCCGGCCCTATGGAGAAAGCTTATCGCCCCGTCAAGGCACCTTGCACCACCCGTGACGATCGGATTACGCGATCGGCATGACCGAGCCGACCGAACGGGAGAAGCGCCTCGCCGAAGCGCTCCGCCAGAATCTCCGCCGCCGCAAGGCGCAGGCGCGCGAGAAGGACGCGCCTGCTCCCGCGACGGAGGACAATAGCGGCGATTAAAGCGCCGCCGTCGCCTGTTCGAGCCAGGCCCGGACATCCTGCGGCACCAGCGGCCCGATCTCGCGCCAGACGCGGGCATGGTAGGAATCGAACCAGGCGCGCTCGGCCGGGGACAGCATCGCCACGTCCACCAGCCGTCGGTCGATCGGCGCCAGCGTGAGCGTGTGGAACGCGAGTAACGCCTTTTCCGCGCCATCGACCTCGCGCGGCTCGACCAGCACGAGATTCTCGATGCGGATGCCATAGCCGCCGGTCTTGTAATAACCGGGCTCGTTGGAGAGGATCATGCCGGCGCGCAACGGCTCGTCGGCCCCGGCCTGCCCGGCCGACGGCGTGGCGATGCGCTGCGGCCCCTCATGGACCGACAGATAGCTGCCGACGCCATGGCCGGTGCCATGGGCATAATCGAGCCCGGCCTCCCACAGATATTGCCGGGCCAGCGTATCGAGCTGGATGCCGCGCGTGCCGACCGGAAATACCGCGCGGGACAGCGCGATGTGGCCCTTGAGCACGCGGGTGAAGCGATCCTTCATCTCCGCCGTCGGCGTCCCGATCGCGATGGTGCGGGTGATATCGGTGGTGCCATCGACATATTGCCCGCCCGAATCGACCAGATAGAGCGTGCCGCGTTCGATCGGCAGCACCGTCTTTTCGGAGACGCGGTAGTGGACCACCGCGCCGTTCGGCCCCGCGCCCGAAATGGTATCGAAGGACAGATCCTTGAGCGCGCCGGTCTCGGCCCGGAACGCCTCCAGCTGCGCCGCCGCGGTCAGCTCGTCCTGCCCGCCCTCGGCCGCCACCGTATCGACCCAGTGGAGGAAGCGCGTCACCGCCGCGCCATCGCGGACATGCGCGGCGGTCGAGCCGGCGATCTCGACCGGGTTCTTGATCGCCTTGGGCAGGATGGTGGGATCGCGCGCCTCGCTCACCGTCGCGCCGGCCGTCGCAAGTCGCGCGAAGATCGCCGCCACCGCGCGATCAGGATCAACCTTCACCGTCTTGCCGGCCAGGCCGTCGAGCGCGCCCGCGAAGGCGCCGCGCGGCTGGAGACGAACCGAATTGCCGAGATGCGCCGCCACCGCTTCATCGACCTTCTCGGGGTCCACGAACAGCTCGGCGGTCGCATCCGCATGGATCAGCGCATAGGCCAGCGCGACCGGGGTTCGGCTGACATCCTGGCCGCGCACGTTGAACGCCCAGGCAATCGAATCAAGCGCGGAGAGGACGACCGCATCCGCACCCTCGGTCGTCAGCCAGTCGGCGACATCCTGCCGCTTGGTCGCCGCCGACCGGCCGGCCAGCGCATCGGGCTGGATGACGAGGCGCGCATCGGAGGGGAGCGGCTGGTCCGCCCACACCGCATCGATCGGGTTGGTCTCGACCGCGACCAGTTCGGCGCCACGCGCGGCCAGCGCGCGCTTGGCGGCATCGACCCAACCCTTGGTGTGCAGCCACGGATCATAGCCGATGCGGCCGCCCGACGGCGCATGGGCCTTGAGCCACGCCGATACCGAGGTCTCCGGCACCGACTGGTAGCTCCAGTGATCCGCCGACACCTGTTCGCGAACCTGGAGGGTGTAGCGGCCATCGATGAAGATCGCGGCCTCTTCCGGCAGCACGACGGCGGTGCCGGCCGATCCCTCGAACCCGGTCAGCCAGGCGAGACGCTGGGCATAGGCGCCGACATATTCGGACATATGCTCATCGGTGAGCGGGACGACGAAGCCATCGAGACGGCGGCGGGCGAGTTCGTCGCGAAGCGCGGCGAGGCGGTCTGCGTAAGTGGACATAAGCCTTCAATAGACCTGTTCGCGGGCAGGGTGAAGACGCCTGCTTTTTATCATAAAATGATAGAATAACAGATGATTAATCCTTACCAAACGCCCCGCAACGTGAAGTTGACAAAGTTGACAGCCGCACCGCCCGAAAAAAGAGCTTTTTGCCCGCATCCGTCACCCGCCACAGCGGCATCGGATATGGGAGCCGGGCATGAACCCATCCGACCCTGACAGACGAAATCCTACAAGGGAAGGACTGCCGGGGCGCCCGTCACTACCCGCCGCTGGCAAACGCCGGCCGCCCCCGCTAGAGCCCCCCCATGTCGCGGCTGATCCTGTTCAACAAACCCTATGGCGTACTGAGCCAGTTCACCGATCGCGGCACCGAGACGGCGCGCGCCACCCTGTCCGACTTCATCGATCTGCCCGGCGTCTATCCGGCCGGCCGGCTGGACCGGGACAGCGAAGGCTTGCTGTTGCTCACCGACGACGGCCGGCAGCAGGCCCGGATCGCCGATCCGAAATTCAAGCTGCCCAAAACCTATCTCGTCCAGATCGAAGGCGAACCCGACGAGGCCGCGCTGAAGGCACTAAGGGGCGGCGTCCTGCTCAAGGACGGCGTCACCCGGCCGGCCGAGGCCGAACGGATCGACGACCCCGCGCTATGGCCGCGCGATCCGCCGATCCGCTATCGGGCGAGCGTGCCGGATGGCTGGGTGAAGCTGGTCATCCGCGAAGGCCGCAACCGGCAGGTGCGCCGGATGACGGCGGCGGTCGGCCATCCGACCTTGCGGCTGGTGCGATGGAGCATCGGCGACTGGTCGATAGGCACACTGCCGCCGGGCGAATGGCGCACGGCGTAGCTTCTTCCGAACGGCAGCGGCAGCGCCCTTCCCGCCACGACCGGCTTGCCTCCGCCCGCCGGCCCCTCCACAACGCCGCCCATGATCGACCCCGCCACGCTCCCCGTCCCGCCGCAGGCCGCGCGCCAGCCCCACAGCTTCGAACGCCACGGCCAGACCGTCTCCGACGATTATGCGTGGATCAGGGATGCGGGCTATCCCAACGTCTCCGACGAAGCCGTGCTTGCCTATCTCAGGCAAGAGAACGCCTATTTCGAGGCGGCGATGGCGCCGGTGCAGCCGCTGGTCGACACGCTGTTCGCCGAGATGAAGGGGCGGATGAAGGAGGATGATTCCTCGGTGCCACGCAAAGATGGCGACTGGGATTATTGGTGGGGGTTCGAGACCGGCGCGCAATATCGCCGCTGGCTGCGCCGCCCGACCGGCAGCGACGAGCCCGGCCGCATCGTGCTGGACGAAGCCGCCGAGGCCAAGGGCCATGATTATTTCCGCCTCGGCGCGCTGGCGATCAGCCCCGATGGACGGCTGGCCGCCTGGGCGTCGGATTCGAGCGGGGCCGAGCGCTTCACCTTGCGCATCCGCGATCTCGCCACCGGCACCGACATCGAGACGGTCAGCAGCGTCATCAACGGCGCGATCGTGTGGTCGGCCGGATCGGACGCGGTCGCCTATACCGAGGTGAACGACAATTGGCGCACCTTCCGCGCCCGTCTGCACCGGCTCGGCAGCGATCCGGCGGGCGATGCCGTGCTGTACGAGGAGACCGACGATATCGGCTTCAACGTCCATGTCGGCCGCACCCAGGATCGCCAGTGGATCGTGATCGGCACCAACGATCATGAAACCAGCGAGATCAGGCTCGTCCCCGCCGCCGATCCCGCCGCGCCGCCGCTGCTGGTCTCGCCGCGCCAGGCCAAGCGCCAATATGGCGTCGATTCGGCGCAGGGAAAATTGTGGATTCACACCAATGACGACCACATCAACTTCCGCGTCGCGGTCGCCTCGCCAGAGGCACCTGGCGACTGGGAGACGGTGATCGCGGGATCGGACCAGGTCTATATCCGCGGCATCTCCAGCTTCGCCGGCCACCTGGTGATCGAGGAGCGGGTCGATGGGCTCGATCAGATCCGGCTGCGCACCTATGATGGCGACGAGCATCGCATCGCCTTCCCGGAACCCAGCTACACCGCCGGTCTCGGCACCAATCCGGACTATGATTCGCCGGGCTTCCGCATCGGCTATGCCTCGATGGTGACGCCGGACACGGTGTTCGAATATGATCCCGCCACCCGCAGCCTGACGACGCTGAAGGTCCGCGAAGTGCCGTCCGGCTATGACGCCGGCCTCTACGCCACCGAGCGGCTGATCGTGCCCGCGCGCGACGGCAAGGCCATCCCGGTCTCGATCGTCTATCGCAAGGATTTCCCGCGCGATGGCTCGGGGCCGCTCTATCTCTACGCCTATGGCGCCTATGGCATCGCCATCCCGCCGAGCTTTTCGGCCGACCGCCTGTCGCTGCTCGATCGCGGATGGGCCTGCGCGATCGCCCATATCCGCGGCGGCGACGATCTCGGCTATGGCTGGTATCTCGATGGCAAGGCCGAGAAACGCTGGAACACGTTCCACGATTTCCCGGACGCCGCGAAGGGCCTGATCGCCGCCGGTTTCGCCAGCGCCGGCCGGATCGCCATCCAGGGCGGATCGGCCGGCGGCGAGCTGATGGGGGTGGTCGCCAACACCGATCCCGATCTGTGGGGCGCGGTGGTCGCCGACGTGCCGTTCGTCGACGTGCTCAACACCATGCTCGACGAGACGCTGCCGCTGACGCCCGGCGAATGGCCCGAATGGGGCAACCCGATCACCGATCCCGCAGCGTTCGATCTGATCCGCAGTTACTCGCCCTATGATCAGGTCGCCAAGCAGGCCTATCCGCCGATGCTGATCACCGGCGGCCTCAACGATCCGCGCGTCACCTATTGGGAGCCCGCCAAATGGGCCGCCCGCTTGCGCGCCGAGAAGACCGACGCCCATCCGCTGCTGCTCAAGATCAACATGGGCGCGGGCCATGGCGGCAAGTCCGGCCGCTACGAGGCGATCACCGAGCGTGCCGAGGGATTCGCGTTCATGATCGAGGCACTGGGATGATCGAGGCACTGGGATGATCGTCGCCGGATGACATCCGGGGCAGCGAAGCCACAGGCGCCGATGATCATGTAACATGTGTCACAAAGGCTCTTGCGCGGCGCAGCGGGAGCCGCTGTGATACGGGCGTGCGGCACGGGGCCGGGGGGCCAGACCGCGCGCATCTCGATCGACAAAAGGACTCCCCGATGCGCCGCTATTTCCGCCTGCCCCTGCTTGCGCTCGCCATCGCGGGCGGCGTCCCCGCCTTGGCCGCGAAGCCTGCCGACAAGCCGGACGCCGCCTCGAACATGGCCAAGGCCCATGATCAGGACAAGCAGGACGATGCCGAGGCAGGCTGGATCAAGCCTGTCGTGAACGAGCAGGCTTCGGTCACCCACCACAGTGCCACCACCCACGCCGGGCCGATGAAATACACCGCCACCGCCGGCACGCTGACCATCCGCGACGACGATGCCAAGCCGATCGCCTCGGTGTTCTACGTCGCCTACACCGCCGACGACGTGAAGGACTATAAGCGCCGCCCGGTCACCTTCTTCTACAATGGCGGCCCCGGTTCCTCGACGCTGTGGCTGCACATGGGCAGCTTCGCGCCGGATCGGGTGCAGACCGCCGGGCCGGAATCGATCAAGCCCGCCCCCTACCCGTTCGGCCCCAATCCCGAGACCCTGCTCGACAAGTCCGACCTCGTGTTCATCGATGCGATCGGCACCGGCTATTCGCGCGCGCTGGGCGACAAGAAGGACAAGGATTTCTGGGGCGTCGATCAGGATGCGGACGGCTTCGCCCGCGCGATCATGCGCTACGTCACCAAGAATGCGCGCTGGCAGAGCCCGAAGGTGATCTTCGGCGAAAGCTACGGCACCACCCGCTCCGGCGCGCTGTCCTATCTGCTGCAGGATCGCGGCATGGCGCTGAACGGCGTGGTGATCCTCTCCTCGATCCTGAACTACGGCATCCGCCAGCCGGGCTACGACCAGAGCTACATCGCCTATCTGCCGAGCTTCGCGGCGACCGCCTGGTATCACCACAAGCTCGCCAATCCGCCGGCCGATGTCGCCACCGTGGTGGCGCAGGCACGGCAGTGGGCGGCCGGCCCCTATGCGCAGGCACTGGCGCAGGGCTCGGCGCTCGATCCGGCGACGCGCACCCAGATCGCCCAGCAGATGTCGGCGCTGACCGGCCTCTCGCCGCAGTTCATCCTCGATGCCAATCTGCGCGTCGACCTGTCGCGCTTCCAGAAGGAGCTGCTGCGCGACCAGCGGCTGACGCTCGGCCGCTACGACAGCCGCTACACCGGCATCGACACCGATGCGGCGGGCGAACGCCCGGAATATGATGCCTCCGACACCGCGATCTCGGGTGCCTTCATCGCCAGCTTCAACGACTATGTGCAACGCGATCTCGGCTACAAGACCGACATGCCCTACCGCGTCTCGGCCTATGGGCTGGACGGCTTCAAGTGGGACTGGACCCACCGGGCAGCCGGCGGCAACGGCCGTGGCAGCCAGAGCGCGCCCGACGTCGCGGTCGACATCTCGGCGGCGATGCGGACCAATCCCTATCTGCACCTGCTGTCGCTGAACGGCTATTACGACATGGCGACGCCATTCTTCGGCACCGAATATGACCTGAACCATATGGGGCTGGAGCCGGCGCAGGCGAGCAATGTCGCCTTCCGCTATTATCCGTCGGGCCACATGGCCTATCTGAACCCGGATGCGCTGCGCGCCATGCACCGCGACCTCGCGGCCTGGTATGACGAGGTGGTGGCCAGCGCGGTGAGCGGCAAGACATCGGCACCGGCGACGATCTCGGCCGGCCGGGCCACGGGCAACGGCCCGAACTGAGCCGAACCCAGGACAACGCCGCTTCCCGCGACGGGAGGGGGCGTTGTCCCTTCGGCCTGATCACGATCCCGCCAGAGCGGCAGACCGTCACCCCGAACCGTAGAAGATGGGATCGGGCTTATTCGGCAGCGTGGGGACGATCGCCATGACGCACGGCCCCGTACACCGGCAGGGGGTCAGCACGCCGCGCTGAGGATCGCCCTGACGCCGCTATGTCCCAGATCGTAGCTCAATTCGCCATGCAGGCTCTTGGCCATCGCGCGGATCACCTTGGTGCCGACGCCGGTGCCCTTGGGGCTGACACCGCCTTCGATACCGCAGCCGTCATCCTCGACGCGCAGGACGAAATGATCCTCGCCTTCCCGCATCAGCACGATGCGGACTTCGCCCGATTCATTGGCCGGATAGGCATATTTGCAGGCGTTCGACACCAGCTCGTTGACGATCACGCCCAGCGACACGGCGCGATCGGTCTTCATCCGGATCGGCTCGCTCGCCAGCGTCAGCACGCGCGGGGCGGCGGGCGTCGACCAGGTCTCCTGCAATTCGCCGACCAGCGCGGACAGATAATCGTCCATCGCGACGGCATCGACGGCGTTGCCGGTGTAGAGCCGGCGATGGACCTGCGCGATCGCCTGGATACGGCGCTGGACATCCTGCAGCGCGCTCTTCGCCGCCGCATCGGGCAGCGCGGCCGACTGCATATGGACGAAGGCGGAAACCAGTTGCAGCGAGTTGGCGACCCGGTGGTTCACCTCTTTCAGCAACGTCTCCAGCCGGGCATTGGAGAGGCGGAGATCCTCCTCCATCGCCACCTTGGCAGCCGCCAGCCGCTGCTTCTCCCGGGCCTGCTCGAACGCGGCGGCGAGCAGCGCGAAGAAATCCTCGCCGACCGTCTTCACCACATAATCGACCGCACCGGCCTTGAGCGCGGCAACGGCGATACGGCCATCCTCCGATCCGGTCACATACACCACCGGCGGCGCATCCGGCAGCGCGCGCAGCTGGGCGAGCGTCTCCAACCCGTCCTGCCCCGGCATGAAGTGATCGACGGCGATCAGATCGAACCCACCCAGCGATGCCTTCGCAACCCCCTCCGCGCCACTCTGCGCGGTGTCGACGACACAGCCCATGCGTTGAAGCGCGCGCGACATCAGCCGGCACAGGCCGGCATCATCGTCGATATAGAGGATGCGCGTCCCCTCCATCAGGCGTCCGGCTCGATATCCGGCACCTGGATCACCGCCAGGAACAGGCCGAGCTGGCGGATCGCCGTGGCGAAATTCTCATAATCCACCGGCTTGGTGATGTAGACGTTGGCGCCGAGATCGTAGCAGCGCTGGATCTCCACCTTGTCGTCGGTGGTGGTCAGCACGATCACCGGGGTACGCTTGAGCGGATTGCCATCGCTCTTGATGCGCTGGAGGATATCGGTGCCCGACATGTCCGGCAGGTTGAGATCGAGCAGGATCAGTGCCGGGCCGTTCAACGCCGGCCCTTCCGGGGCATTGTAGAGATAGTCGAGCGCCGACGTGCCATCGGTGAAGTGACGGATATGGTTCGAGATGCCGGCGCGGCGGATATTCTTCTCGATCAGGCGGGCATGGCCCTCATCGTCCTCGATCATGACGATGCTGACGGGCTGATGGGCGTTCATTCTGCTTATCCTTGCGGAGACACGGGTTGAATAGGAAGCGACAGGGTGAAGGTGGCGCCCTCGCCCAGCGTGGATGTGCAATCGACCAGGCCGCCCAGCCTGTAGGCCAGCGCGCGGACATGGGCGAGACCGATGCCCTCGCCGGGCTGATCCTGCTGGCCCGAGCGGCGGAACAGATCGAAGATGCGATCATGATCCCGGGGATCGATGCCGCGGCCATTGTCGGCGACGGCGATATCGATGCGCCCCCGATCGATCCGGGCCGAGACCACCACCCGCCCGGGCCGGCCGGGCTTCAGATATTTGACTGCATTCTCGATCAGGTTGGACAATATCTGCTCCACCGCGAGGCGATCGGCCGTCGGCACCGGCATCGGGCGTTCGACGATCACGGTCGCGCCCAATTCATCGAGCCGGTGCTGGAGCGCGCCGACGATGCTCTCGGTCAGTTCGACCAGATCGATCGGCTGCGGCGCCAGCACCCGCTTGCCCTCGCGCGACAGCCGCAGGATGGCGTTGATCAGCCGGTCCATCTTCTGGGTCGAGGTGCGGATGAAGCCGATCGCTTCCGGCAGATCCTCGCGCGCGGCGAGCGCGGCATCGTTGTCCAGCAGGTCCGGTGCTTCCCGCTCGACCTTTTCGATCAGGGCAAGCAGCGGCTTGGTCGCCGCCTCCAGCTCGCCGGTGAAGCCCATCACGTTCACCAGCGGCGAACGCAGATCGTGGCTGACGATATAGGCGAAGCGCTGGATCTCCTCGTTGGCGCGAGAGAGATCGCGGGTCCGCTCCTCGACGCGATCCTCCAGCTCCGCGTTCAGGCGTTCCACCGCCGCACGCGATTCGACGAGCCCGCCGGTGTAGCGACGCAGCACGAGGATCGAGGAGATCGCCACCAGCACCGCCAGGACACCCGCCGCGCCGAGCACGATGAACAGGATGCGCGTCGCCGCGCGCTGTTCGGCGATGCGGATCTGGAGAAGCCGCCCCTCCTCCCCGAGCATGTCCATCGTCACTTCGCGCAGGCGCTTGGTGAGGCCGATGCTCTGATCGTGAGCGAAGATCACGGTGGCGAGTTGCGGATCGCGATCGGACGTGACCATCGACGTCGACAACATGCGAAACTGATCCGCCGCCATCGTCTCGATGATGATCAGATTGCGCTGCTGGATCGGGTTGTCGATCGTCAGCCGCTTCAGATCGGCGATCAACACGGGTTCGTTGCGGACGGTCTCGATGAAGACCTGCCGCGTCTGCGGGCGATGCGACAGCAGATAGCCGCGCCGCGAAACCTCGAGCCGCTCGATCAGCACGCGCAGCTGGGAAACCCGCCGCTCGACCTCATAGGTATGCTCTACCCATTGGGCATGATCCTGCGCCTTGATCACGAACCATCCCGCGGTGGCGCCCGCACCGATCAGCGCGAGAAAGCCGATCGAGATGCTAGTCAGCACGAATCGGCTGAACGAGCGCTCGGATCGCAACAAGGGTATGGTCCAACGACGCGCCACGGATGACGGCGATATCGATACCTGCCGCAAAAGCAATCACTTCGATCAAGCCTGCCACTGTGGCAAGCTTGCATCTGTGTGACATTCGTCACTGAACCGTAACATAGCTGTCAGTGACGAGTCACGGAGCGGGATTAACGGACCCCTCGAAGCCCGCGAGCGGCGGGTTTTCAAAAGGGGCTTTTCATGACCAGCAAATTCAACCTGCTCGCGGGTGCGAGCATCGGTGTCGCTATGATTGCGGCCGGCCCGGCGCTCGCCAAGCCGGTGAAGCACATCCGCCACGCCGCCGCCAAGAGCAACAGCAATGCCGAGATCGACGCGCTCAAGGCGCAGGTCGAAGCACTGACCGCACGACTCGATGCGCAGGAGCAGAATTCCGCGCAGGCGACCGCCGCGATCAACCAGGCGTCGACCCAGGCTGCTGCCGCACAGGCATCGGCTCAGGCCGCGCAGACCCAGGCCGTCGCCGCGCAGACCGCGGTGCCGACCGAGGTGAAGACGCAGCTCGCGTCGCTGCCGAAGCCGAAGAATGCTTGGGCGAACGACACGTCGATCTCCGGCCGCATGTATTTCAACTTCTCGAACATCTCGATGAAGTCGAACGGCGCGAAGAACGCGGCTGACGGCACCGGCTTCAACATCAAGCGGCTGTACATCGGCGTCGATCACACCTTCAACTCGGTGTTCTCGGCCAACTTCACGACCGACATCTCGAACGTCGTCGGCTCGACCGCCAACGCCAATGCGCCGGCCAACTCGGCCACCAGCCCCGCCGCTTCGACCGCGCTGGTCGGCAAGGGCTTCTACGTGAAGAAGGCCTATCTGCAGGCCAAGCTGAACCCGGCCCTGATCGTCCGCCTCGGTGCGGCCGACATGCCGTGGATTCCCTATGCGGAAAACCAGTATGGCTATCGCCATGTCGAACTGACGCTGATCGATCGCACCAACTACGGCACCTCGTCCGATTGGGGCGTCCACGTCCTCGGCGATCTCGCCGGCGGCCTGCTGAGCTACCAGTTCTCGGTGGTTGACGGTGCCGGTTATCGTAACGTGAAGGTCAGCAAGTCGGTCGACTTCGAAGGCCGTGTCTCGACCTCCTACAAGGGCTTCTACGCCGCCGCCGGCGGCTATTCGGGCAAGCGCGGCAACGACACCCAGAACCTGGCCCTGCCGACCGGCCTGGATCATGTTCGTACCGCCTCGCGTGAGAACGCCATGGTTGGCTACAAGAACAAGATGTTCAACCTTGGCGGCGAATATTTCCATGCCAAGAACTGGAACAACACCACGACCGTCGTGCAGGACAAGTCGGATGGCTATTCGGCCTTCGGCAACGTGAACTTCGCGAAGCAGTGGAGCGTGTTCGGTCGCTATGATTGGGTGAAGCCCAACAAGGAGACCAACCCCGACCTGAAGGACCATTATTACAACGTCGGCCTGCAGTGGGAGCCGGTCAAGATCGTCGACCTCGCGCTCGTCTACAAGCGCGACCGTGCCGAGAACGGCACGATCTCCACGCAGAACGGCACGATCGGCGGCAGCCGCGAGGGCATCTACCACGAGATCGGCCTGTTCGGTCAGCTGCGCTTCTAGTTTTCCCCTGGAGCCATCCCGGCCGATCCCCCTTTCGGCCGGGCCACTCCCAACTCGAGACCCGTCGCCTCCGTGCGGCGGGTCTTTCTTTATGCCGATTTGATGCGATCGCCGGAAACGATACCGTCCTCTTGATGCACGGCCGTGGATTCCAGGCGCGCATCCAGCCATATCCCGGATCGCTTGCGTCGCCGCGCAATGCCGTTCATCCGGGGTTTCATGTCCGTAACCAGCACGTCCGAAGCCGGCACCACCGCGTCCAGAGATCCGCACGGCCATGGCCCGCTGGCGCCGATGGCGCTCGGCGCGATCGGCGTCGTGTTCGGCGACATCGGCACGTCGCCGCTCTACTCGTTGAAGGAAAGCTTCGACGGCCCGCACCCGCTGCCGATCGATCAGCCCCACATCTTCGGCGTGCTCAGCCTGATCTTCTGGACGATGACATTGGTCGTGACGATCAAGTACGTCCTCGTCACCATGCGCGCCGACAATGACGGAGAGGGCGGCAGCCTCGCGCTGCTCGCGCTCATCGTGCGATCGCACAAGATCAAATGGACACGCGGCATCGTGATGCTGGGCGTGGCGGCAACCGCCCTGTTCTTCGGCGATGCGATCATCACGCCGGCGATCTCGGTGCTGTCCGCGGTCGAGGGGCTGGAGGTCGTCCATGCCGGCTTCGCGCCCTGGGTGGTGCCGATCTCGATCGTGATCCTGATCGGCCTGTTCCTGATCCAGTCGCGCGGCACCGCCAAGGTCGGCCTCGTCTTCGGCCCGATCATGCTGTTCTATTTCGTCGTGATCGGCGCGATGGGCGTCGGCGCGATCGTCCGCGATCCGCGCGTGCTGGGCGCGATCAACCCCTGGTGGGCGGTGAATTTCTTCCTGCTCGATCCGAAGCTCGCCTTTCTGGCGCTCGGCTCGGTGGTGCTGGCGGTGACCGGGGCCGAGGCGCTCTACGCCGATATGGGCCATTTCGGGCGCCGTTCGATCAGCGCGGCGTGGCTGTATGTGGCGTTTCCCTGCCTGCTGCTCAACTATCTCGGGCAGTCGGCGATGCTGCTCCACAATCCCGCGACGATCGACAACCCCTTCTTCCGCATGGCGCCGGACTGGGCGCGGCTGCCGCTGGTCGGCCTCGCCACCGTCGCCACCGTCATCGCCTCGCAGGCGGTGATCTCCGGCGCCTATTCCGTCACCCAGCAGGCGATCCAGCTCGGCTTCCTGCCGCGCCTGCGGATCACCCACACCAGCGCCGACGCCGCCGGCCAGATCTATGTGCCGCTGGTCAACTGGCTGTTGCTCGGCTTCGTGCTGCTGCTGGTGCTGACCTTCCGCTCGTCCGGCAACCTCGCTTCGGCCTATGGCATCGCGGTGACCGGCACGATGGTGATCACCAGCGCGATGCTCGGCACCCTGATCTTCACGGTCTGGAAGTGGAATCGCTGGGGTGCCGGGGCGATGATCGGGGTGTTCCTGATCGTGGACGGTGCCTATTTCGCCTCGAACATCACCAAGATTCCCGATGGCGGCTGGTTTCCGCTCATGGTCGGCGCCGCCGCCTTCACCGTGCTGACCACCTGGGCCAAGGGCCGCCGGCTGATGCGGGAAAGGCTGTCCGAAAGCGCGATGCCGCTGGAGCTGTTCATCAAGACGGCGGCCAAGTCAGTTCGCCGGGTCTCGGGCACCGCCGTCTTCCTGTCTTCCTCGCCCGATGGCGCGCCGCCGGCGCTGCTCCACAATCTCAAGCACAACAAGGTGCTGCACGAGCGGATCGTGATCGTGACGGTCAAGGTGATGGGCAAGCCCTATGTCGACGATGCCGAGCGCGTCGTCTTCACCGAGCTGGGCGCCGATTTCTTCCGGATCGTCCTGCGCTACGGTTTCATGCAGCAGATCGACGTGCCGGCGGCGCTGGCATTGGCGCGCGAATGCGGGCCGCCGTTCAAATCGATGGAGACGAGCTTCTTCCTCGGCCGCCAGACGCTGATCCACGGCAGCCGCCCCGGCATGGCCTGGTGGCGCGAGAAGCTGTTCTCGTGGATGCTCCGCAACGCCGAAAGCGCGATGGAATTCTTCAAGCTGCCGACCAACCGCGTGGTGGAGCTCGGCAGCCAGCTCGAAATCTAGGCGGCGCGTACCATGCCGGCGCCGAGCCCCCGATAGGCGGCGAACAGGTCGGCGAAGTGACGATCGAGCGTGCGGACTCCGCCAGCCCGCGCCCGCGCCTCCGCGCCGAGCGTATCGACGCCGCGCTCGATCAGCCGCAGCACCGCCTGTGCCGCCGATCCGGCGTCCGCCGCGCGATACACCTCGCCGCCGCTCTCGCGCGCCTGATCGGCCGCACCACCGCGATCGGGCGCGATCAGCGGCAGACCGGCGGCACGCGCCTCCGCCGCGACGAGGCAGAAGGTTTCCGCCTCGCAACCGTGGATCAGCGCATCGGCGCTGGCCAGCAGTTGCGCCAGTGCTGGCCGATCCGTCACCGGCGCCAGCAGCAGCACATGCGGATTCTCGCCGACATGGCGCAGTATCTTGGCGCGCTCGCGCCCGTCGCCGACCAGCACCAGGCCGACCGGCCGCTCCACGCCGGCGGCCATGCAGGCATCGACCACCATCGGCCAGCGTTTCTCCGGCGCGTGGCGGCCGAGGCCGAGCAGCAAGGTCGCCTCCGGCCCCAGCCCGCAGCGACGCAGCAGCGCAGCCCTGAGCGCCGGATCGCGATGTTCGGGGCCGAACTCGCCCGATGCGATGCCGAGCGGGTGGGTGACGACCTGGCGCAATCCGCCGTCGGTCAGCCGATCGGCAAGGCTCCGGCTCGGGCTGACCACCAGATCGAAACGCGCATCGAGCCGCCGGAGATGGCGCCAGAACCAATCGAAACCGCGATCGATCGTCTCCCGCTTCGCGACCGGGCCGAACCAGCGATAGGCATAGGCCGCGAGCGGATCGGCGTGCATGAACAGCGCGCGCGGCGCCGATCCGCGCCAGCTGGCCACCGCCTCCGCCGCGCGCCACGGCGACGACGCCTCGACCATGTCCGGCCGCAAGCGATCGAGCGCGGCATGGATCGATTCCTGATCGGGGAAATAGCGATAATTGCGATCGAACGGCATCTTCGGGGCCGGCAGCCATTCGATCCGCGCGCCGGGGCCGCGGACTTCGGTGGCGCGCTGCTCGCCCGGCGCGATCACGACGATCTCATGGCCGTGCCGGGCGCCGGCCGCCAGCTTGCGATCGACATAGGTCTTCACCCCGCCGCCGCGCGGCGCGTAGAAGGCGCAGACATCGACAATCCTCATCACCCGCGCCTCCCGTCTGCGCCTCAGGCGGCCGCCTTCGCGCGGGCCGCCCCGATCAGCTCGCCTGCGCCGAGCGCGACGCCGACGACCATGTGCGTCGCCACGAACAGCCCGGCCATCAATGCCATCGCGTCCGCGGCGGCCGCATTGCGACCGATCAAAAACAGCGCGAGGCCGGCGAACACCAGTTCCTTGTTGGGGATCAGCGGCAGGCGGCTGACCAGCAGGCGCAACGTCGCGAGCATCACCCACGAGGAGAGCGGCACCGCCGGCAGCAGAAGATGCCACATCGCCGCCGACAACGCGGTCCCACCCGCGATCCGCAGCAGGTGCATGGCCGAGACGAACCACAATTCTCGGCGCGGCAGGCTGAACAGGCGATGCCGGAACAGCATGACCAGCAGCGAGGTGACGATCACCACCCCGATCGAGCCGCTGAGTGCCTGCACGTGCAGCCCGGCGGGAAGCTCCGCCAGCAAGGGCCATCCGATCACCAGCGCGACCACCGTCGTCAGGTTGCCGAGCATCGCCGACAGGATGGTGACATCCTTGATCGCCCCGAACGGCGCCGCCACCAGCTGCGTGTTGCGGCGTGCCCAGCCGTAGAAATAGACTTCGCCGATATAGCCGAGCAGCACCTCGTTGCCGACCTGCTTGCGCATCAGCGGCCAGATCGCGGAGCCGGGCAGGTTCCACAGCCGGTGGAAGATCACCCATTCGGTCGCCGGCTGCGCCATATAGGCGGCGGCGAACATCGCCCAGAACAGCGGATTGGCGGGCACCATCGCCCCGATCCGGGCGAAATCGACGCCGCCGATCTGGTAGAGCACCGCCGCGACGATCGACAGCGACAGCAACGGCCCCAGCCATTGCCGCCAGCGCGGTGCGCTCGCCGCCAGCGCTTCCAGCTGCGGCGCGGGCGTCTGGCCATCCTCGCCGATCCAGGCACCCAGCGAGACCGCCTCCCCGTCCCGGACCAGCCTTTCGTGACTCATCTCCAAAGCTCAGTTCCTCTTGAGAAGATCGGTGTAGCGGCCGACGGTGCGATCGCGAACCGCCACCGCCAGGCTCGCGTCGATGCTGTCGAGCAGCGCCGGCACGCCGGTATCGCCGGGATGAACCGCGATCCGCAGGGTCCGCAGCGGCTTGAGCGCGGTGCGGGCCAGCGCGGCGAAGGCCAGCGAACTGGCGACGCGCGCCGGGCTGCGGCTGGCCCACGTCACCACCGGCCCCTTGGCCAGCACGGCTCCGTCGGACGGCCGCCAGACCCGCATATGATCCTCGGCCAGCGCGAAGCCCACCTGGCCCAGCGCGGCGCGGGCACCCGGCCCGTAGAGCCATGCCGGCGCGATGAACCCGGCGACGGGGCGCCCGATGATATCCTCGATCAGCGCCCGCCCCTCGGTCATGCGGCGGAGCGCCTCATTCTGCGACAGGCCGAGAAACTCGCCCTCGCCCGCGGTCATATGCTTCGCCTTGAAGCCGGCCGAGCCACTATCGTCGCGGTGAGTCCAGCCATGCACGAACATCTCGACGCCGCTCGACGCCCAAACCCGCAGCTTCGCCTGGAACGCCCTGGCCTGTGCCAGCGGCGCCTGCCCCCAGTGATCGGGGACCACCAGCATGGCGAAGCGTGGCCCGGCCAGATGATGCGACAGCCGATCGACCAGCTGATCCACCTCACGCTCGAAGCGTGGGCCGACATCGTGGATCGACGCCAGCAAGCGGCGGCTGTGCGAGGTTCCGGCAATGGGCAAGGACGTTTCCGTCACGATCGATCCCGTAATCCATGGGCGGCCGGGCAAGGGCTTCATCGGAAGGCCCCGGCTACCACCACCGCCCGCCCTTTCCTAATGAAGCTACCGTAATCCCCCGGTAGGGCGGTTTGGTGACAGCATGGCTTGCCAAGCTCGGCCGGCTGGTGTTGATCGCCATCCCAAGGGGACTATCGAAATTACGGGATACCGTCCGTTGCACCGTCGCCTGCCTTCCCTGCTGCTGCTGACCACGGCGCTCGCCGGCTGCGATCTCGCGCCGCATTATGACCGGCCGGCGCTCGCCGCCCCGTCGCGCTTCCCGCAAGGGCCGGCTTATCCCGCCGCCACGGGCGGGCAGGACGCGACCCAGGATGTTGCGGGGATCGGCTGGCGCGACTTCTTCACCGACGACCGGTTGCGGCAGACGATCGCGCTCGGCCTCGCCAACAATCGCGATCTGCGCGTGGCGGCCGCCAATATCCTTGCCGCACGCGCGCAATATCGCGCCCAGCGCGCCGATCTGTTCCCGACCATCGCGGCCGGCGCCGATGCCTCGGTGCGCCATAGCGGCAGCAACGGCAGCAACGGCAGCAGCGTGTCGTCGGGATCGACCGGCACGTCCGGCAGCACCGAGGGCAGCGGCACCGCCCACAGCTACACGGCCGATATCGGCGTATCATCGTTCGAACTGGACCTGTTCGGAAAGGTCCGCAACGAGACCAAGGCCGCGCAGCAGGCCTATTTCGCCACCCAGGCCGGGGCCGATGCGACCCGGATCAGCCTGATCGCCGAAATCGCCACCGCCTGGCTGACGATGGGTTCGGACCAGGATCAGCTTCGCCTGTCGACGCAGACGCTGCGGGCCTATCAGCAGTCGGTCGACATCACCCGGGCGCAGTTCGACAAGGGCATCGCCTCCGAACTGGATGTCCGCCAGGCCGAGACCAATCTCCAGAATGCGCGCTACGACGTGGCGCAGCTGACTACCCAGATCGCCCAGGACCAGAATGCGCTGAACCTGCTGGCCGGCACCACCGTCTCCGCCGCGCTGTTGCCCGACGGCATCGGCGCCGACGATCACACCCTGGCCGCTCTGCCCGCCGGCCTCGATTCGACGATCTTGCTCAAGCGGCCGGACGTGGTGCAGGCCGAGGATCAGTTGCGCGCCCAATATGCCAATATCGGCGCGGCGCGCGCGGCCTTCTTCCCGACCATCTCGCTGACGTCGGCCGCCGGCACCGCTTCCTCGGCGCTGACCGGGCTGTTCTCGGGCGGCAGCTTCTCATGGAACGCGACCGGATCGAGCGCGCTCACCTTGTTCGATTTCGGGCGCAACAAGGCGAACCTGCGCTACGCCGAAGCCAATCGCGATGCGGCGGTGGCGGCCTACGAGAAGGCGGTGCAGACCGCGTTCCGCGAAGTCTCCGATGCACTCGCCACGCGCGGCACGATCGGCGCCCAGATCGCCGCGCGCACCGCCGGCGCCGGTTCGGCCGACAAGGCGGCGACGCTGTCGCTCGCCCGCTACCGAAGCGGCATCGACAGCTTCCTGACCACGCTCGATGCCCAGCGCACGCTCTACGCCGCCCAGCAATCGCTGGTGACGACCCGGCTCCAGCGCGAAACCAACCTCGTCACCTTGTACAGCACATTGGGCGGCGGGCTCCGCTAACCGCGAAGCCCGCCCACCGGATCAGCCCTGCCCAAATCAGCCCTGCATGGCCTCCAGCTCCATGCCCTTGGTCTCGTAGACCATCTTGATCACGAACAGGATCGAGACGAGCGAGAAGAAGGCATAGAGCGCATAGGCGCCGGTCAGCCCGACCGAGGCGAGCAGGATCGGGAAGGTCATGGTGATCGCGAAGTTCGCCACCCACTGGAACAGCCCGCTCACCGCGAGGCCGGCGCCGCGGATCTGGTTGGGGAACATCTCGCCGAGCATCACCCACATCACCGGGCCCCAGCTGAAGTTGAACATCGCCGAGTAGATCAGCGCGCTGACCAGCGCGAGGATGCCCATATCGTGCGAGAGGACGAGCTTGCCCGCCGCGTCCAGACCGCCGGTGGAGAAAGCGAAGGCGACCAGCGCCAGCGTGATGGTCATGCCGATCGAGCCGATCAGCAGCAGCGGCTTGCGCCCCAGCCGGTCGATCAGGCCGGTCGCCACCAGGCAGGCGGCGATCGAGATGGTGCCGGTGAGGATGTTGATCTTGAGCGAATCCGCCTCCGAGAAGCCGACCGCCTGCCACAGCACCGCACCGTAATAAAAGACCACGTTGATGCCGACGAGTTGTTGGAGCACGGCGAGGCCGATGCCGACCCAGACGATGCGGCGCACCTTGCCATTCTCGTCGAGCAGATCGGCGAGGCGCGGCTTGTGATCGTGGCTGAGCGATCCCTCGATCTCGGCGAGTTTGGCGTTGCCGGCGTCGGGGCCCATCAGCTGGGTCAGCACGCGCAGCGCCACCGCCCGCTTGCCCTTGGCGACCAGGAAGCGGGGGCTTTCGGGAATGCCGAACAGCGCGAGCAGGAAGATGGCGGAGGGAATGGTCTGCATCCAGAACATCCAGCGCCATGCCTCGTACCCGCCCCACAGCGGCGCGGTCGATACGCCGGCGAACTTGGCCAGCAGATAGTTGGAGAAGAAGGCCCCGGTCAGGCCGATGATGATCATGATCTGCTGGATCGAGGCGAGGCGGCCGCGCGTATCGGCGGGCGTCACCTCCGAGATATAGGCCGGGCACAGGATCGAGGCGGCGCCGACCGCGAAGCCGCCGATCATGCGCGCGATCACGAACATCGCCGATCCGGTGGCCGCGCCCGCGCCGAGCGCCGAGAGCACGAACATCGCCGCCGCGATGATCATGATCGAGCGCCGGCCGAACACGTCGGCCAGCCGCCCGGCCGCAAAGGCGCCGGCGGCGGAGCCGAGCAGCACCGATGCGACGTTGAAACCGGTGCCCGCGCTGCTGGTATGGAAGGCCTGCTGAAGCCCTTCGACCGTGCCGTTGATCACGCCACTATCGAAGCCGAACAGAAAGCCGCCGATCGTGGCGACGCCACTGATCAGCGCGATGAAACCCATATTATAGCTGACGCCTTGCCGCATCACCCTCTCCTTGAGCTTGGTTCATGGGCGACTTATTTTTGATTTTCATGCCGCGATGCTGCCTGCCTACCAGAAAGGTCCGGCGGCGCAATCGCATAATGATAGCGCTCCCACACGCCCGCCGAGACGAAAAGTCTTGCGTTTGGCGTGGAAAGGGCCATGTGCGGCGCCATGCCTTTTTCCAGACTCCCCGCTTCGCTTGCCGAGGCGCTCGCCGCGCGTGGTTATGCGTCCCCCACCGCCGTGCAGGCCGCCGTCATCGAACCGGAGGCGAACGGACGGGATCTGATCGTTTCCGCGCAGACCGGCTCCGGCAAGACCGTCGCCTTCGGCCTCGCCTTCGCCGAGCAGATATTGGATGAGGCCGGCAGTGCCGGCCCGTCCGGCCCGCCCAAGGCGCTGGTCATCGCCCCGACCCGCGAGCTGGCCCTTCAGGTCAGCCGCGAGCTGATGTGGCTCTACAAGGATGCCCGCGCCTGGATCGCCACCTGCGTCGGCGGCATGGACGCCAATCGCGAGCGTCGCGCCCTGGCCCAGGGCGCGCATATCGTGGTCGGCACCCCGGGCCGCCTGCGCGACCATCTCGAGCGCGGCGCGCTCGACCTGTCCAACCTCAAGGTCGCCGTCCTCGACGAGGCCGACGAGATGCTCGACATGGGCTTCCGCGAGGATCTGGAGGAGATTCTCGACGCGACGCCCCAGGGCCGCCGCACCATGCTGTTCTCGGCGACGATGCCCAAGCCGATCGTCGCCCTCGCCAAGCGCTACCAGAAGGACGCGCTGCGCATCTCGACCGTGGGCGAAGACCGCGGCCATGGCGACATCAGCTACCAGGCCGTCACGGTCGCGCCTGCCGATATCGAACATGCCGTCGTCAACCTGCTCCGTCTGCACGAGCCGGACACCGCCATCCTGTTCTGCGCCACCCGCGACGCGGTGCGCCACCTCCATGCCAGCTTGGTCGATCGCGGCTTCTCGGCCGTCGCCCTGTCCGGCGAGCACAGCCAGTCCGAGCGCAACCACGCCTTGCAGGCACTGCGCGATCGCCGCGCCCGCGTCTGTGTCGCCACCGACGTCGCCGCGCGCGGCATCGATCTGCCGTCGCTCACGCTCGTCATCCATGTCGAGCTGCCGCGTGACGCCGAGGCGCTCCAGCATCGTTCGGGCCGCACCGGCCGCGCCGGCAAGAAGGGCATCGCCGCGCTGATCGTGCCCTATCCGAAGCGCCGTCGCGTCGATGCGATGCTCCGTGGCGCGCGGATCGAGGCCGAATGGATGCCCGCCCCCGGCCCGGACGAGGTGATGAAGGCCGATCGCGAGCGCTTGCTCCAGGCGCTGCTCGCCCCGGTCGAGATCGAGGATGAGGATCGCGCGCTGGCCGAGCGGCTGGTCGCGGAGAAGACGCCCGAGGATATCGCGGCGATGCTGGTGCAGGCCCATCGCGCCAAGCTGCCGGTGCCCGAATCGCTGGTCGAGCAATCGGATTCGCCGCCGCCCCGCCAGGATCGCATCGAAGGCGTGTGGTTCCGCATGGATGTCGGCCGCAACCAAAATGCCGATCCGCGCTGGCTGCTGCCGTTGCTGTGCCGTCGCGGCCACATCACCAAGCAGGAAGTCGGCTCGATCCGCATCGCGCCGAACGAGACGCTGTTCGAGATCCACCCGGCGGCCGCCCAGCGCTTCGCCGCATCGCTCAAGCGCACCGGCGGCAATGACGGTGAGGACGAAGTGCGGATCGAGCCGGCGCCCGGTGCCGCACCGGCAGGCGGTGGCGGCAGGCCCGGTGGCCCGCAGCGTCGCCATGGCGGCCCGCCGAAGCGCCCACAGAGGCCGACGCTCCACCGTCGATGAGAATCCTCGTCGATGCCGACGCATGCCCGGTGAAAGAGGAGATCTACAAGGTCGCCTTTCGCCTGGACGTGCCGGTGGTGCTCGTCGCTAACTCGCATCTGCGCGTGCCGCCGCATCCGCTGATCACCCGTGAAACGGTGACCAACGTGCTGGATGCGGCGGACGACCGCATCGCCGAACTGGCGGGGCCGGACGATGTGGTGGTGACCGCCGACATCCTGCTCGCCGATCGCTGCATCAAGGCCGGCGCGACCGTGATCGCGCCGACCGGCAAGCCGTTCACCGCCGCCTCGATCGGCAGCGCGATCGCGGTGCGCGCGATCATGGTCGATCTGCGCGCCGGCGGCGATCAGATCGGCGGCGCCGCGCCCTTCTCCAGGCAGGACCGGTCACGCTTCCTGCAAGCGCTGGACGAGGCGCTGGGCCGGCTGTCGCGTCGCCCAGCGCGATAGGCTAGACCAGCCCGAGGCGTTCCCGCCGCGCCCAGCGCGCGATGACCAGCACCGAGACCGCCGCGAGGCCCGTAGCCAGCCCGGTCCAGATGCCGACGCCGCCCCAGCCGAAATGGAAGCCGAACAGGATCGCGGTGCCGAAGCCGACGACCCAGTAGCCGACGCCCGCGAACAGCATCGGCATCGCGGTATCGTGGATGCCGCGCAGCATCCCGGCACCCACCGCCTGCGCACCGTCGACCAGCTGGAACAGCGCCGCCACCGTCAGGAAGGAGCAGGCCAGCGCCACGACATGGGCGTTCGCCGGATCGCCGACGTTCATGAACAGGCCGACAAGGAAGCGGGGCGCCGCCAGCATCAGCGTCGCCGGCACCAGCATGAAGGCCATGGTGATCGCGAACGCCATCCAGCCGGCGCGACCGATCCCGATCCTATCGCCCCGGCCATAAGCGAGGCCAACGCGCACCGTCGTCGCCTGGCCGATCCCCAGCGGCACCATGAAGCAGAGCGTGGCGATCTGCAACGCCACCGCATGGGCGGCGAGTTCGGCCGCACCGAGCAGGCCCATCAGGAAGACGGCGGCGTTGAAGATCGTCACCTCCATGCCCAATGTCACCGCGATCGGCAGGCCGAGCCGCCACACTTCGCGGAACCGGGGCCAGTCCGCCCGCCAGAAATGGCCGAACAGGCGGTAGCGGCGGAAATGGCGCTGGCGCGTCACCACGATCGCCATGCCGAGCGCCATCAGCAGGTTGGAGATGGCACTGCCGAGGCCGGCGCCGAACAGCCCCCATGCCGGCAGGCCGAAACGCCCGAAGATCAGCGCATAGTTGATCAGCGCGTTCGAGATCACCGCGAACGCGCCGACCAGGAACGCCCAGCCCGGCCGCTCCAGCGCCGAGACGAAGCCACGCAGCACCTGATAGAAGAAGAGCGGCAGCATACCGAACATCATCGGCCGCACCAGATGGGCGGCGTCGCGCGCCAGAACCGGATTCTGGTGGAGCATCAGCAGGATCGCCTCGGCATGCCACAGCAACAGCCAGATCGGCACGACGAGGAGGACCGCCGACCACATCGTCTGCCGCACCGTGCGCCGCACATCGCGGACATTGTGGGCACGCTGGCCCAATGCCCTCGCCATCATCGGCGAGGCGGCGATCATCACGCCGACGCCGAAGATCATGCAGGCGTTGAACAGGTTGACGCCGAGCGACGCCGCCGCCAGCGCCTGCGGCCCTACCCAGCCGAGCAGCACCACATCGGTCGCCGGGATCAGCGCCTGCGCGAAGTTGGTCAGCACCAGCGGATAGGCGAGCGCGATCATCGCCCGCGCTTCCACAGGCCACCAGCGCCTGTCGGCCCGCTTCCGGTCGCGCTGTCCCCGGTCGCCCTGTCCCCGGTCGATGATCCCGCTATCCATGCCCGCCCCCGCTCATGGCGGCCCGAGTGGGCGAGCGAGCGCGCTTTGGCAAGCATCGCGATCAAGCGCTTCGCCGCGCCAGCGAACGGATCGCGTCCACAGCGACACCTTATCGTCGCGACGGCAAGCGTGACACGAATTCCGCACCGCACCGAAAACACGCTGATTACCGAAAAGTCACTTCATGGGAATGTCATGTTACAATATCTCACATGCTTCCCGTCCGGAGATTCGCATGCCCCCCAAGTCGTTGTCGTTGCTGAGCGTCGCCACCATCCTTGCCCTGCCTGCCCTCGCCCAGGCGGAGGATGCCGCCGCGCCGGCGGTCAGCGCCGCCAGCACGACCACGACGGATACGGCCGCCAGCCCCGCCCCCGGCAAGGCGATCGTCGTCACCGGCCGCCGGCTCGATGCGGCCCGCGCCTCGATCCAACCCTCGCTCGGCGCGACTAGCTACGGCGTCGATCAGGCGACGATCCAGGCGCTGCCGGGCGGCGACAACCAGGCGCTCAACCAGCTGATCCTTCAGGTGCCCGGCGTGGTGCAGGATGGCTTCGGTCAGCTCCATGTCCGCGACGACCACAACGGCTTGGAGTATCGGATCAACGGCACGATCCTGCCGGAAGGGCTCGCGGTGTTCGGCCAGACGCTGTCGCCGCGCCTGATCAAGAGCTTCAACCTGCTGACCGGCGCGCTGCCCGCCCAATATGGCCTGCGCACCGCCGGGATCATCGACATCACCACCAAGAACGGCTTCGAGAATGCCGGCCACGTCTCGCTCTACGGTGGCAGCCACGGCACGATCGAACCGAGCGCCGACTATGGTGGCTCGACCGGCAACACCAATTATTTCGTCTCCGGCAGCTTCACCCACAACAAGCTCGGCATCGAGAGCGTCGATGGCTCCTCCACCCCGATCCACGACAAGACCGATCAGGCCAATCTGTTCGGCTATGTCGATCATGTGCTGAGCGACACCGATCGCGTCTCCTTCCTCGGCGGCTATTCCAACGACTATTTCCAGATCCCGAACCCGAATGGCCTGCATCCGGACGGCAGCTACAGCGTCGGCGGGCAGAGCGACTATCTCTCGAACGACCTCAACGAGCGCCAGATCGAGCGTACCGGCTTCGGGGCGGTTTCGTGGCTGCACGATGCCGGCGCCTTCACCTGGCAGACCTCGCTCTACGCGCGCTATTCGGAGCTGGTCTACCGGCCCGACGTCACCGGGGAGCTGCTGTTCAACGGCCAGGCGCAGCAGGCGACCAAGAAGGACTTCACCGTCGGCCTCCAGTCCGAGGCCGCGTACAAGATCTCCGATCACCACACGCTGCGCGGCGGCGTGATCCTCAGCCGCGATCGCGGCACCAGCACCACCAACACCTATGTCTTCCCGGTCGATGCCGGCGGCGCGCAGACCGGCGAACCCTACGGCATTCTGGAGAACGACGCCGCGACCGAATGGACCGAGAGCGTCTACCTCCAGGACGAGTGGAAGATCGTTCCCACCGTCACGCTCAATTTCGGCGGGCGCTTCGATCATTATTGCGGCTATCGCTGCGAGCAGCAGTTCAGCCCGCGCGTCAACGCAGTGTGGCAGCCGACCGGGCGCACCACCGTCCACGCCGGCTATGCCCGCTATTTCTCGCCGCCGCCGTTCGAGAATGTCACCACCACCAGCATCGACAGGTTCGTCGGCACCAGCGCCGCGGCGCCCGCCGGCGCGCAGAACACCACGCCCTTCGCCGAGCGCCAGAATTATTTCGATCTGGGCGTGGAGCAGAAGATCGGCGCGGTCAGCGTCAGCCTCGACGGCTATTACCGCCAATCCAAGAACCTGATCGACGAGGGCCAGTTTGGCGCGCCGATCATCCTCACCCCGTTCAACTATCGCCACGGCCGCATCCACGGCGTCGAGGGCAATATCAGCTACCAGCACGGCCCGTGGCTGGTCTACGGCAACTTCGCCTACGCCAAGGCGCAGGGCAAGGACATCGTCTCCAGCCAGTTCAGCTTCGATCCGGGCGATCTCGCGACGATCGCCAGCCGCTATATCTATCTGGACCACGACCAGACCTACACCGGCTCCGCCGGCATCTCCTACAGCTTCCGCGACGGCTTCCTCAGCGGCTCCAAGATCGGTGGCGACATGCTCTACGGATCGGGCCTGCGCACCGATGGCGTCCAGCCCGATGGCAGCACGCTGCCCAATGGCGCGCACCTGCCCGGCTATGCGCAGTTCAACCTGACGGCGAGCCACAAGTTCGACAAGCCGGGCGTGGAGGTCCGCCTCGACGTCACCAACGTCGCCGACCACAAATATGAGATCCGCGACGGCAACGGCGTCGGTGTCGGTGCGCCCGAATATGGTCCGCGTCGCGGCGTGTTCGTCGGCATCACCAAGGATATCTGAAATCGCCGACGCCCTCTCCCCCGCGGTGGAAGAGGGCGTCGCTTCAGACCAGCGCCAGCCGCCCGTGGCGGCGCTTCGCGTCCCACATGGCCATCGCCCACACCAGGAAACCGCCGAGCGCCAGCGCGGCGCCGACCGGCCCGGTCGCGCTCCAGCCGAGGCCGGCATCGATCGCCAGCCCACCGAAGAATGGCCCCAGCGCATTGGCGGTATTGAACGCCGAATGATTGAGCGCGGCGGCCAGCGCCTGCGCATCGTCCGCCACATCCATCAGCCGGGTCTGAAGCACGGTGCCGAGCGCGCCGCCGATGCCGATGAAGAAGACGTCGACGATGATCCACAGTGGCGACGGCGCCGCCAGCGGGAAGACGATCAGGGTCGCCGCCGAAAAGAGCAGCAGCGCACCTCCCGTCGGCATCAGCGCGCGATCGGCGAACCACGGCACGACGATGTTGCCCAGCGTCATGCCGATGCCGAACACCGCCAGCACCACCGGCACGAAGGCCGGCGAAACATGCGTCACCGCGGTCAGCGTCGTCGCGAGATAGGTATAGACGCTGAATATGCCGCCAAAGCCGACCGCACCGATCGCCAGCGTCAGCCACACCTGCCCGCGCTTCAGCGCGCCGAGTTCCCGGAGCGGGCTGGCATCGCCATGCGGCACGTCGCGCGGTGCGAACCAGACGACCAGCGCCACCGTGACCAATGCCAGCGCGGCGACGATGATGAAGCCCGATCGCCAGCCGATCGCCTGCCCGATCCAGCTTGCCACCGGCACGCCGATCACCGTCGCGACGGTGAGACCCAGCATGACCCGGCCAACCGCCGTGGCCCGGCGATTGGGCGGCACCAGCGTGGTCGCGACCAGCGAGGCGATGCCGAAATAGGCACCGTGCGGCAATCCGCTCAGAAAACGAAAGGCGACCAGCCAGCCATAATTGGGCGCCAATGCCGAAAGGGCGTTGCCGATCGCGAACAATATCATCAGCCCGATCAGCAAGGTCTTGCGCGAGAGCTTCGCGCCGATCACCGCGAACAGCGGCGCCCCCACCACCACGCCCAGCGCATAGGCGCTGATGACATGGCCGGCGGTCGGCTCGTCGATGCCAAGATCCTTCGAGAAATAAGGCAGCAGGCTCATCGTCGCGAATTCGGTGGTGCCGATCGCGAAGCCGCCCATCGCGAGCGCAAACATCACCAATCCGGGGTGGACGCTCCTCGAGGGGGCGGTAACGGTCATGCAGGGCTCCGGTTTTGGTTGCAGCGCAGCATTTATGGGAGAGCGAAATATAAGCAAGGCCGGATCGGCCCGGCCCGCCTAACTTCTGCAATCCTCGATCCAAGAAAAGCTGCCGCGTCGCGCCACATCGGACACGCACGCCGATGCGCGCGGGCACGCCGAAGTCGTTATGCGACCAGTTCGCGCACTTTGTTCTTCCGCATCGCCGCCTTGGCCCGCCAACGGCGACCGCGCAGCCACATCAATATCCCGGTGATCCCGAGTATCGATGGCGAGAGACCGAGCAGCACGAGCAGCACCCGCCAGATCGGCCCGAGCAAGGTGCCATCGTGATAGTGGCGCATCGCCCCGGCGAGGCCGCCGCCGCCGCGGGGGGCGCCCTGCGTGACTGCGCGGGTCGCATCGTTCACCTCGACGTCGCCACCCTTACCGGCGAGTGATATCCGCCAGGCACCGTCAGGCCCCGCCGGCCATGCGATCGACAGCGGTGATCGCGGCTGTGGCGCCGGATGTGGCGCGGCCGTCTGTGCGGCGGCCAGCGCCTGATCGACGGTAAGCGCGCTGTCCCCGGCCGGAGCCGCCATCCCGCCGCGCGCAGGTGCCAGGCCGATCGTCGCCATCATCTGCGGCCACGCCATCCAGACCCCGGTGAAAGCCTGGGCTGCCAGCGGCAGGGCGATCCAGAAACCGACACGATGATGGAGATTGGTATCGAGCCGGCGATCGCCGCGCTGCCAGCGCAACCCCGTCATCCAGCTTCCGATCGGCGGCCACCACAACCAGACACCCCCAAAGGCCATCAGGAACATGGCCACGCCCAGCACCCCGACCAACGCGCGCCCCGGCCCACCCGGAATGAACAACATGCCATGGAAATTATGCGCGATGCGGACCAGTCCGCGATCGCCACGCGACACCTCGATCACATGGGCGCTGCGGGGATCGAGCCACAGCCAAATCCTCAGCGGCGGGCCGTGGCGCCCGCCCGCAGCCGCCCCCGTCGCCATCACAACGACCGGGCCTTCCTCCTTGGGATAGCGAATCTGCGACAGACGATCGCCGGGCTGCAGCGCCTTGCGGGCCTCTGCGGCATAAACGGACGGCGCCAGCGTCGCTTCCCCATGGACCGCGTAACGCTGCGAATTGAGCGCGTGATCGATCGCATCGTCCCAAGTCAGGACGATGCCGGAAAGCCCGAGCGGGATCAGCAATATCATCAGCGCCAGGCCGATCCACTTATGGATCTGCCACCACGTCTTACGCCATGCCTGCCGGCCCGCCATTCCCGCCCCTCGTCATATCGTCCTCACCGGGAATGGCGCTGGCATGATCGCTATTGCCAGTCAATCGCAAATGCACCGCAGAAAATCGCCGATGGCGAGGTCAGGACCAATCTTGCCCCCTCCCCCCGGATCGGCGACGAAGGGGCATGAACAGGCCGAACGGGCGCAACCTCACCTACGGAATGCTCGATTCGCTCGGCCGTGCGATCATCACGGGCGCCTATCAGGACATCCCTTTTCCGACCGAGGCGGATCTCGCCACCCTCTATGGCGTCAGCCGATCGGTCACGCGCGAGGCGGTGAAGATGCTCACCGCCAAGGGGTTGCTCTCCGCCCGGCCCCGGCAAGGCACATCGGTGCGCCCCGAAGCGGCCTGGAACCTGTTCGATGCGGATGTGCTGCGCTGGCTGCTCGAACGCAAATTCTCGCTCACCTTGCTGCGCCAGTTCAGCGAATTGCGCGTCACCATCGAGCCCGCCGCGGCGGCTCTCGCGGCACAGGCCGGCAACAAGGCCGCCCTCGCCCAGATCGCCGCCAGCTATCGCCGGATGGAGGCGCATAGCGGCAGCCCGGAAGAGGCCCTCGACGCCGACATCGTGTTCCACATCGCGATCCTGGAGGCATCCGGAAACCCGTTCTACGCGCAATTCCGCGATGTGGTGGAGACCGCGCTGCGCACTTCGATCCGCTTCACCAACCGCTTCCAGGGCCGCACCGCCAGCCTGCCCGCGCACAAGGCGGTGGCAGATGCGATCGCCGCGCGGGATAGCGAAGGTGCCCGCTCGGCAATGACCGCGATCATCGCCGATGTCCTCGTACTGATCGCCGAGGGCGAGCGGCAGGCACCCGGTTCCTGATCGCTCAGACTGATCGCTCAGGACGCCGGGCAGGCCGATCCTGACGGGTCGGCATCCAGCTTGATGCCGACGATCGAGACGGTAAAGGCGCCGTCGCTGTCGAGCAGGAACGGCTCGGACACCTTGGCGACGTCGGCACCTGCGGCCTTGAAGCAGGACAACGGGATCTTGATGCTCGTCCACTGGCCCGGCGCGCCGGCCGTGAACGCCTTGGTCGCGTCCAGCGTCCCGGCCTCGCCGATGCCGAGCATCACCTTGCCCGCCGGCGCCGCATCGACGCGATAGTCGATCCGCAGGCTGAGCTGGGCGTTGGTCTGACGGTTGAGGTCCACCGTCGGGCCGGTGACGCGGACATGGCCGGCGCCGGTGAAGGCATATTCGCGCGCGCCCTCCTGGCGGCCGGCCCCATCGACATTCCTGACCGTCACGGCGCCATCCGAAGAGAGCTTCCACGGCGCCAGCACCTTGCCGGGCACATAATAGGTCGAGATGTTGGCGAGCGAGGCGTCGATGCCGGCCACTTCGCTGAACTTCGGCACGGTCACGTGGCTGGCATAGGTCAGGCCATAGCCATAAGCGAACAGCGGATCATAGCCTTGCTGGCCGACATTGTTGGCGAACTGCGCCGCTGTCTTCGGCCAGCTGAAGCTCAGCCTGCCGCGGAAATCGGCATTGGGCGTGCCATCTTTCTTGGCCACCAGCACATCGGCGATGCCCTCGCCCTCCGTCCCCGGAAGAAAGGCGGCGACGAACGCATCCGACTGGTTCAGTTCGGGATTGACCCATAGCGCCCGGCCCGAGATGAACACCGACACCACCGGAATGCCCTGCGCCTTCAACGCCTTCAGCTCGGCCAGCGCCTGCTTGTCGCCGGGCTGGAACTCCAGCGTCGAGATATCGCCGACCATTTCCGCATAAGGCTGCTCGCCGAACACCACCACCGCCACATCAGGCTTGCCACCCGTCACCTTGCCGTCGGTGCTGAGCGTCGCCGTGCCGCCGGCTTTCTCGATTGCGCTCTTCAGCCCACCCCAGATCGTCGTCGCGCCGGGGAAATCGGCATTGGTGTTGCCGGTGCCCTGCCAGGAGAGCGTCCAGCCGCCGGACTGGAGCCCGATATCGTCGGCATGGCTGCCGGTGACGAGCACCTTCTGGCCCGGCTTGATCGGCAGCAGGCCGCCATTATTCTTGAGCAGCACCAGCGATTCCGCCACCGCCTGTCGCGCCACCGCGCGATGCGCGGGCGATCCGAGCACATTCATCGCCTCATAGGGCCGCGCCGGATCGAACAGGCCGAGCTTCGCCTTCACGCGCAGGATGCGGCGCACGGCATCATCGATGCGACCGATCGGGATGGTGCCATCCTGCGCCTCCTTCAGCGTGTTGTCGAACAGCGCCTTCCAGTCGGACGGCACCATCGCCATGTCGAGCCCGGCATTGAAGGCGACGGGGCAGTCGCCGTTGGTGCAACCCGGCACCTGGCCCTGCGCATTCCAGTCGCTGACCACGAAGCCCTGGAAGCCGAGCCGGCCCTTGAGCACATCGGTGAGCAGCGACCTGTTGCCGTGATTCTTCACGCCGTTCCATGACGAGAAGCTCACCATCACGGTCATCGCGCCGGCATCGATGCCGGTGATGTAGCCGGGGGCGTGGGTGTCGATCATCGTCTGCTCGTCGATCCGGGCGTCGCCCTGATCGATGCCGTCATGGGTGCCGCCATCGGCGAGGAAATGCTTGATCGAGGCGGCGACCTTGCCGTTCTGGATGCGCGTCGTCCCCGGCGCGCCCTGCAAGCCGCGCACCATGGCGGCGGCATAGAGCTTGGTGATGTCGGGGCGTTCCGAATAGCCTTCATAAGCGCGGCCCCAGCGATCGTCCTGCGGCACCGTGACCGTCGGCCCGAACGCCCAGTCGAAGCCGGCCGCCGCGCTCTCCGCCGCCGTCACCGCGCCGATCTTCTCCATCAGCGCCGGATCGCGCATCGCGCCCAGACCGATATTGTGCGGGAAGACGGTCGCGCCGAAGACGTTGGAATTGCCGTGGACCGAATCCATGCCAAAGATCGTCGGGATCGGCACATGGCCCGGCCGCTTTTCGATCGAGACCTGACGAAAGGCCTCGGCCGTCTTCACCCAATCGCCGACCGGCCCGCGATCATTGCCGCTCAACGGCGGCGAATTGCCGCCGCCCAGCACCGATCCCAGCGGATAGTCGCGCAGATCCTCCGGCTTCACCGACGCGATGTCGCCCTGGATCATCTGGCCGACCTTCTCGCGCAGGCTCATCTTCGCCATCAGCGCCGTCACCAACGCTTCGGTCTTGGCATCGACCAGCCCAACGCTATGCGCGGCTGGCCAGAGCGCGGGATGCGCCGTCGCATCAGCCGGGAGAGCGGGGGCAGGAAGAGCGGGCGCCGGGGCGGCCGAGACCGATGCAGCGGCAAGCGCCGCGAGGCTGACGGTGACGAGGGCGCGCATGATCTCTCCCAAAAAACGGGACGATCGAACGGCCGCCCCTTATTTATCATGTTTATTCCCGAGAAGAGGGGACATGACAAGCGCTGTCATGATCGTCTAGGGAGACGTCGGTAACGGCACGTCGGCTGGGTGTATGCGACGGGTCGGCAAGGAGAGGCTGAATGACTGAAATCGTGGCCGTGGATATCGGCGGGACCAACGCGCGGTTCACCATCGCGACGGTGCGGGACAATGGCTCGATCGATCTGGGCGAAGTCATCACCCTGGCCACCCATGCCTATGCGAGCCTCCGCAGCGCCTGGGCCGCCTTCGCGGCGCGCATCGGCCGCCCGCTGCCGAAGGATGGCGCCATCTCCTTCGCCGGGCCGGTGGACGGCGCCGTGCTCAAGCTGACCAACAGTCCATGGGTGTTGCGGCCGGAGCTGATCCCGTCGGTGCTCGGCCTCGATCGCTACGAACTGGTCAATGATTTCGGCGCGGTCGCCTATGCGGTGACCCGGCTCGGCCCCAATGACATGCGCCATCTGTGCGGCCCAGACGAGCCGCTGGGCGACACCGGCACGATCAGCATCGTCGGCCCCGGCACCGGCCTCGGCGTGGCGCAGCTGCACCGCGACGAGCGCGGCGTCACCGTCATCACCACCGAAGGCGGCCATATCGATTTCGCCCCGCTCGACCGGCTGGAGGACCAGATGCTCGAGCGGATGCGCGAGCGCTATCGCCGCGTCTCGATCGAGCGGCTGGTGTCCGGCCCCGGCCTCGTGAACATCTATGAAGCGCTGGCGGCGGTGGAAGGGCGCACCGTGCCGCTGGGTGTGGACGACAAGAAATTGTGGCAGCTCGCTTTGTCCGGCTCCGACGTGCTGGCATCGGCGGCGCTCGATCGCTTCTGCCTCGCGCTCGGCTCGGTGGCCGGCGACATGACCCTCGCCCATGGCGCCTGGGCCGGCACCGTCATCGCCGGCGGCGTCGGTGCGCGCATCGCGGACCATCTGCCGATCTCGGGCTTCGCCGGTCGCTATACGGCCAAGGGGCGGTTCGAGGCGCGCATGACCAAGATCCCGGTCAAGCTCGTCACCTACGATCAGCCCGGTCTGCTCGGCGCGGCCGCCGCCTTTGCGGAAAAGCATCTGCGCTGAGCCTAGTTCGCAGGTGCAGCATGGAGGGGGTTGTTTGGATCGCCGCGTGGCGTAGAGGAAATCGATGAGCGGCCACCCGACCAACATCGAGCAAATGTCCCCCCACGTCGCGACCAAGGGCGCCCATGACGGGATGTCGTTCCGCGAGTTCGTCGGGATGATGGCCGCGATGATGGCGATGGTCGCGCTCGCCATCGACACGATGCTGCCGGCGCTGCCCTCGATCGGCAATTCACTGGGCGTGACGGACGAGAATAAGCGCCAGCTGATCGTGACTGCCTTCCTGCTCGGCCTCGGTGTCGCGCAGCTCGTCTATGGCCCGCTGTCCGACCGTTTTGGCCGTCGCCCGATCCTGATCGCGGGCACCGCCGCCTATGTGCTGTTCAGCGCCGGCGTGGCGGTCGCCCCGAATTTCGAGATGCTGCTGCTGTTCCGCGCGCTGCAGGGCGCCGCCGTTGCCGCCACCCGCGTGGTGACGATCTCGGTGGTGCGCGATTGCTATGGCGGCCGACAGATGGCGCGGGTGATGAGCCTCGCCTTCATGGTCTTCCTGGCGGTGCCGGTGCTGGCGCCATCGATCGGCCAGTTCTTCCTGCTGTTCCTGCCGTGGCGGGGGTTGTTCTGGGTGCTGACCTGCTACGGCCTGATCGTGCTGAGCTGGATCGCGATGCGCCTGCCCGAGACGCTCCATCCCGAATATCGCCGGCCGATCGATTTCTCGTCGGTCTTCATCGCCATGCGCCGGGCGCTGACGACGCGGCAGGCCGTGGGCTATATGCTGGCGCAGACCGTGATTTCGGGCGCGCTCTACGGCTTCATCAATTCCGTCCAGCAGATCTTCGCCGATGGTTTCCATGCCCCGAAGCTGATGCCCACCGTCTTCGCCGCGATCGCCGGGATGATGGCGCTGGCGTCGCTGATCAACTCGCGCATCGTCGAGCGGCTCGGCACCCGCCGGGTCTCACATAGTGCGCTGCTCGGTTTCGTGGTGATCGAGCTGCTCCATCTCGGCATCGCGATCACCGGGCACGAAACGTTGATCAGCTTTTCCCTGTGCCAGGCGACGGCGATGTTCTGCTTCGGCCTGTCGATGGCCAATTTCGGCGCGATGGCGATGGAGCCGCTGGCGGAGATCGCCGGCACCGCCGCCTCGGTGCAGGGCTTCGTCACCACCGTCGGCGGCGCGGTGCTGGGCTATCTGATCGGGCAAAGCTTCGACGGCACCAGCCTGCCGATGACCGCCGGTTTCGCCGCCGCCGGCGTGCTCGGCCTCGCGATCGTGCTGATCACCGAGGGTGGACATCTGTTCCACCCCCGGATGGGATCGTAGCGCTTCAGTCCGCGAACAGCAGCGCCGGCACCTCGATCAGCCGGCGGATCGCCTGGATGAACTTCGCCGCGTCCATGCCATCGACCACGCGATGATCGAACGAGCTCGACAGGTTCATCATCTTGCGGACCTCGATCCGCCCCTCGATCACCACCGGCCGTTCGACCATGCGGTTGACCCCGACGATCGCCACCTCGGGCCGGTTGATCACCGGCGTCGAGACGATGCCGCCGAGCGCGCCGAGCGAGGTGAGCGTGATGGTCGAGCCGGAAAGCTCTTCGCGCTTGGCCTTGCCGCGGCGCGTCGCATCGGCGAGGCGCACGATCTCGGCCGCCAGACCCCAGACATCGAAGCCCTGCGCATCCCGGATCACCGGCACCGACAGGCCGGCGTCGGTCTGCGTCGCCATGCCGAGATGGACGGCGGAATGGCGCGCGACCACCCCCGCCTCATCGTCATAGCGCGCGTTGACCATCGGGAAGTCGGCCGCCGCCTTGACGATCGCGCGGATCAGGAAGGGCAGCATGGTGAGCTTGGGCCGCTCGCCCCGCGCCGCGTTCATCGCCTGGCGCAACGCCTCGATGGCGGTGACGTCCAGCTCCTCGACATAGGCGAAATGCGGGATCCGCCGCTTCGACTCCGCCATATTCTCGGCGATGCGGCGACGTAGGCCGGTGACCTTGATCTCCTCGATCTCGTCCTGGCTGGCAACGGTCGTGCGGGCCGGGGCGGACGGCGCGGCGCCACCCTGATATTTCAGGCCCCCTTGGTATTTCAGGAACGCATCGAGATCGCTATGCTTGATCCGCTCGCCGGCGGCGGGCAGCACATCGGCGAGATCGACGCCCAGTTCCCTGGCGCGCTGGCGAACCGCCGGGGAGGCGAGCACCTTGCGGGCATCCGAGTTCCCCTTCTCCCCGTTCGTGTCGAGCGAAGTCGAGACACGGGCAGCAGGCGCAGCGCTTGTCGCATGTCCCTCGACTTCGCTCGGGACGAACGGAACAGGGGCTTGGGGTTCGGCAGGCCCCAGATCGCTCTCCGCCGCAGGCTCCGCCTCCGTCTCGAACACCACCAATGTCGAGCCAATCGCGATCTGGTCGCCGACCACGCCGGCGAGTTCGATAACCCGGCCCGAGACCGGCGCCGCCATCTCGACGGTCGCCTTGTCGGTCATCATGTCGGCGACGGGCTGATCCTCCTCGACCCTGTCGCCGACCTGGACGTGCCAGGTGACGATCTCGGCCTCGGCAATGCCTTCGCCGATGTCGGGGAGACGGAAGGGAACGCGAGCCATGCCGATCAATCCTTCATCACGCGCTTGAGCGCTTCGCCGAGCCGCACCGGCCCCGGGAAATAGGCCCACTCCAGCGAGTGGGGGTAAGGCGTGTCCCAGCCGGTGACGCGCTCGATCGGTGCTTCGAGATGGTGGAAGCAGCGCTCCTGCACCTGCGCCGACAATTCCGCGCCGAAGCCCGAGGTGCGCGTCGCCTCGTGGACGATGACGCAACGCCCGGTCTTCTCGACCGAGGCGACGATGGTGTCGATGTCGAGCGGCACCAAAGTGCGCAGGTCGATCACCTCGGCATCGACGCCGGTATCGGCGACCACGCCGAGCGCGACATGGACCATCGTGCCATAGCACAGGATCGTCACCGCCTCGCCGCCGCGCACAATCGCCGCCTGGCCTAGCGGGACGTTGTAATAGCCCTCCGGCACCTCGGACGAATCATGCTTGGACCAGGGCTGGACCGGGCGATCATAATGACCGTCGAACGGGCCGTTGTAGATGCGTTTGGGCTCGAAGAAGAGCACCGGGTCCGGGTCTTCGATCGCGGCGATCAGCAGCCCCTTGGCATCATAGGGATTGGACGGGATCACAGTCTTGAGGCCGCTGACATGGGTGAAGATGCCCTCAGGCGACTGGCTGTGGGTCTGGCCGCCGAAGATGCCGCCGCCGAAGGGGGAGCGCACCGTGATCGGGCAGGTGAACTCGCCCGCCGAGCGATAGCGCAGCCGCGCCGCTTCCGAGATCAGCTGGTCCATGCCAGGATAGATATAGTCGGCGAACTGGATCTCGGGGACCGGGCGCAGGCCATAGGCGGCCATGCCGATAGCGACGCCGATGATGCCGCATTCGTTGATCGGCGCATCGAACACGCGGGTCTTGCCATATTTCTTCTGCAAGCCCGCAGTGGCGCGGAACACGCCCCCGAAATAGCCGACATCCTCGCCCAGCACGGTGACGCCGGCATCGCGCTCCATGCAGACGTCCATCGCCGAGTTGATCGCCTGGATCATGTTCATGCGGGTCATACGCCGGCCACCCTGCGCTCTTCCGCGCTCTGTTCCATCTGTTCGCGCAGATGCTGCGGCATCTCGGCGAAGACATCCTCGAAGCTGGTCTCGAAACCGTGGTTGAAGGCGGTGCCGCTCAGCGTGCCGAGCTTTTCCGCTTCCTTGCCGGCCGCGCGCACCTGCTCGGCCAGCTCGGTCTTCAGCGCCTCATGGCTGGCCTCGTCCCATTCGCCGATCGCGATCAGGTGCGCCTTCAGCCGCTCGATCGGATCGCCGAGCGGGAAGTGCATCCCCTCGTCGGCCGGGCGATAGGCGGAAGGATCGTCCGACGTGGAATGCGCCTCGGCGCGATAGGTGAAATGCTCGATCAGCGTCGGCCCGTGATTGCCGCGCGCCCGCTCCGCCGCCCATTCGGTCGCGGCGTAGACGGCCAGCGCGTCGTTGCCGTCCACCCGTAGCGCCGCGATGCCATAGCCCAGGCCGCGCGCGGCGAAAGTGGTCGATTCGCCGCCGGCGAAGCCCGCGAAGGAGGAGATCGCCCACTGGTTATTGACGATGTTGAGGATCACCGGCGCGCGGAACACCGAGGCGAAGGTGCAGGCGGCGTGGAAATCGCCCTCGGCGGTCGTCCCCTCGCCCACCCAGCTGGCGGCGATGCGGGTATCGCCCTTGGCGGCGCTCGCCATCGCCCAGCCCACCGCCTGCGGATATTGGGTGCCGAGATTGCCCGAGATCGAGAAGAAGCCCGCCTCCTTCGCCGAATACATGATCGGCAGCTGGCGGCCCTTCAACCGATCGCCGGCGTTGGAGTAGATCTGGCACATCATGTCGACCAGCGGCCAGTCGCGCGCGATCAGCAGGCCCTGCTGGCGGTAGCTCGGGAAGCACATGTCACCCCGATCGAGCGCATGCGCGGCGGCCACCGCCACCGCCTCCTCGCCGGTGCATTTCATGTAGAAGCTGGTCTTGCCCTGGCGCTGGGCACGGAACATGCGATCGTCGAAGGCGCGGGTGAGCAGCATCGCGCGCAGGATCGAACGGACCCGATCGGGCTCCAGACGGGGATTCCATGGACCGACTGCCTGCCCCGCCGGATCGAGCACGCGGATCAGCGTGAAGGGGAGATCCCGCATCGTCGCGGGATCGGCCGCGACATCCGGCCGGGCGACGCTGCCGGCATCGGCCAACGGCATATCGTCGAACGATACCGCATCCCCGGGCCGATATTTCGGCTCGGGCACATGCAGCGACAGCGGCCGCAGATTGCGACCCGGCGCGTCGGCCATTCCATCCTCCTCACGGGGCGTCCACGTCACCCAACGTCGCGCCGCCCCGTTCGGCTCCCTAACGGTGGAGCCTGAGGAGGAAAAGAGGGTTGCGTAATTTTATTATGTTGCAGCGCAACCTAGTTGCCAGACTTTGGAACGGGCGTGGTGAAGTTGCCATGCTGGATCGACGGGTTTCCGCTGATCGCGCCGGGCGCCGCGTTGGCGATCGGCGGGGCATTTTCCCAGCCGCCGCCGAGCGCCTTGAACAAGGACACCTGGGCATCGGCCACACCCTGATCGGACTGGGCGAGCGCGGCGCGTGCCGTATCCCGATCCTGTTCCGAAACCAGCAGGTTGAGGAAATTGTCGCGGCCCGAATCGAAGCGGATGCGCGAGAGCTTGGCGGCATCGTCCGCCGCCGCCGCCGCACGGCCCAGCGCCGCATTCTGGTCCAGCGCCGCCGCATAGCGCGCGAGCGCCTGCTCGGTTTCCTTGAGCGCGGTCAGCATCGTGCCCTGGAAGCTCGCCAGATCGGCATCGGCCTGCCCCTTGGATTCGCGGATGCGCGCCTTGGCGACCGCGATGTTCGGGAAAGTCCAGCTGATCAGCGGGCCGAACGAATAGCCGAACGAGGCCGATTTGCCGACATCGCCGATATGCGGCGCACCGAGCGTCGCCGATCCCGCCAGCGTGACGGACGGGAACAGCGCCGCCGTCGCGACACCGATCCGGGCCGTATCAGCCGCCAGGGTCCGCTCCGCCGCGCGCACGTCCGGTCGACGGGCGAGCAATGTCGCGCCGTCGCCGACCGGTATCGCCGTCCGGACCTTGGGCACCATCCGACACGCCACGGCATCGCCATCCAGTTCGGACGGGGTACGGCCGGTCAGGGCTGCCAGGGCATAGAGCTGGGCGCGACGCTCCGCCTCCAGCTGCGGCACCTGGGCATTGGCCTGCTCGACCAGCACGGCGGACTGGTCGACATCCCGCCGCGTGCCACGGCCGGCATCGAGCAGCCGCTGGGTGAGCTTCAACGTATCGCCCTGCAAGCGTGCCGTCTCGCGGGCGACATCGGCCTGCGCCGCATAGCCGCACGCATCGGCATAGCTCTGCGCGACCTGCGCCGCGATCGAGATGCGCGCGCCGTCCAACGCCGCCTGCGCCGCCATCGCATCGCCGCGCGACGCCTCGATCGAGCGCGACACCCGGCCGAACAGATCGAGCTCGTAGGAGGCGTCGAAACCTGCCTGATAATAATTGAAATCATAATGGCTGGGGCCGCCATCGGCGCCGGTGGCGATGCCGTTGCCGGCCGTCACGCTGTCGGCCCCGACCCGCTCGCGACTATAGCCCGCGGACGGCGTGGTGGTCGGCAGCCGCCCTGCCTGCGCTTCCGAAAGCGCCCCGCGCGCCTTGCGGAGATTGCCCGCCGCGACGCGGATATCGGTGTTGTAGGCGAAGGCGTCCTTGATCAGGCGGTCGAGCGCCGGATCCTGGAACATCTCCCACCAATTCACCGGGAGCGGTTGGCCGGAAAGCATCGTGCTCGCCTGGCCTTCCACGAACGGTGCCTTGGCATCGGCCTGCACCACCGGCGGCTTGTAGTTGGGGCCTACCGCGCAGGCGGCCAGCGCCAGGGCGGGAAGCACCGCGAAGGTGACACGGAGGCGCTTCATGCGAGATCTCCCTCGGCCGAGACATCGTGGGAGGGGTGACGACGACGCCAGCGGCGCGTCTGCTCCGAGATCCTCTCGCCGAATTTCTTGGTGATCACATAGAAGCTCGGCGTGAACATCAGGCCGAAGAAGGTCACGCCGATCATTCCGAAGAACACCGCGACGCCCAGCGCCTTGCGCATTTCCGAACCAGGCCCGTTCGAGATCACCAGCGGCAGCACGCCGAGGATGAACGCGATCGAGGTCATCAGGATCGGCCGCAGACGCTGGTGCGCCGCACGCTCGGCCGCCTCATGGTGGCCCAGCCCGTCCTCCTCGCCCTGCCGGGCGAACTCGACGATCAGGATCGCGTTCTTGGCGGCCAGGCCGACCAGCACGACGAGACCGATCTGGGTGAGGATATTATTGTCCATCCCCATGAAGCCGACGCCGAGGATGGCGGCGAGCAGACACATCGGCACGATCAGGATCACCGCGAGCGGCAGGATCAGGCTCTCATATTGCGCGGCAAGCAGCAGGAAGACGAACACGACCGCCAGACCGAACACATAGATGCCGGTATTGCCTGCCTGCTCCTGCTGATAGGCGAGATCGGTCCATTCGATGCTCATGCCCTTGGGCAAGACCTTCTGGGCGAGACCCGCCATCGTCTTCAGCGACTGGCCCGACGAATAGCCGTGCGCGGTGTCACCCTGAAGCTCTGCCGAGGGATAGAGATTGTAGCGCACCACACGCCACGGCCCGGCATCGTTCTTCATCGTCAGCACCGCCGCCAGCGGCACCATCCCGCCATTGCCCGAACGCGTCTGCAACTGTTCGATATCCGAACCCTGCTGACGATGGCTGGCATCCGCCTGCGCGGTGACCCGCCAGGTGCGGCCGAGATAGTTGAAGTCGTTGATGTAGGTCGATCCCAGATAGGTGCCGAGCGTCGAGAAGATATTCGCGACCGGAACGCCCATCTGCTCCGCCTTCTCCCGATTGATGTCGGCGTAGAGACGCGGGGTCTTGGTGTTGAAGGTGGTGAAGGCGGCAGCGATACCCGGCGCCTTGTTGGCCGCCATCATCATGCCGAACGCGGCCTTCTCCAGCGCTTCGTAACCCGCGCCGTTGCGATCCTCGATCTCCATCTTCCAGCCACCGCCGGTGCCGATCCCCGAAACCGGGGGCGGCGGGATCAGCAGGATATTGCCGGAGGTGATGCTGGACAGCGACTTGCGCAGATCGGCGGTCACCTTGTCGATGTCGTCGCGCGTGCCCTTGGCCTTCAGCGGCGTGAACACCACGGCGGCATTGGGGGCGGTGGTGAAGGTCGCACCGTCGAAGCCGGTGAAGGCCACGGTGCCTTCCAGAGCCGGGTTCTTGAGCGCGAGCGCCTGCACCTGGCGCGTGACTTCGTCCGTCCGTTCGAGCGACGTGCCCGGCGGCATCTGGATGACGCCGATCAGATAGCCCTGATCCTGCGCCGGGATGAAGCCGGTCGGGGTCGAATAGAAGCGCCAGCCTGCGAACAGGATCAGGCAGACATAAGCGATGCCCATCAGCGCGAGGCGCCGCACCAGCTTGCCGGTGAGCCGGCCATAGCGATCCGACAGCCGATCGAAGACGCGGTTGAAGCCATTGGCAAAGCGCGTCGGATAGCCGCGCACCCCGCTCGGCACCGCCCTGCCATGGACATGCGGCTTGAGCAGGAGAGCGGCAAGCGCAGGCGACAGCGTCAGCGACACGAAGGCCGAGATCGCGGTCGCCGACACGATGGTCAGCGCGAACTGCTGGTAGAACTGGCCCGAAATACCCGGAATGAAGGCGGTCGGCACGAACACGCCGCACAGCACCAGGGCGATCGCGACGAGCGCTCCGGACACTTCGTCCATCGTCTTGTGCGCGGCCTCACGCGGGGTGAGCCCCTCTTCGGCGATCAGGCGCTCGATATTCTCGATCACCACGATCGCGTCGTCGACGACGATACCGATCGCCAGCACCAACCCGAACAGCGACAGGTTGTTGAGGCTGAACCCGAACGCCGCGAGCACGCCGAAGGCACCGATGAGCGAGATCGGGATCGCGATCAGCGGCACGATGGCGGCGCGCCAGCTCTGGAGGAACAGCAGCACCACGATGCTGACCAGGATCAGCGCGATATAGAGGGTGTGCTCCACCTCCTCGATCGACGCCGAGATATAGTCGGTCGGGTGATAGGGGATGCCATAGGCAAGCCCCGGCGGGAACGACTTGGCCGCATCGGCCAGCACGGCCTTGATCCGATCCGCCGTGGCCAGCGCATTGGACCCGGGCAACTGCTGGATGCCCAGCATGGTCGCATGCTGGTTCGAGAAATAGCCGTTGGTGGTATAGTCCTGCGCACCGAGTTCGACCCGCGCGACATCGCGCAACCGGGTCAGGCTGCCATCGGCACCACGCTTGACGACGATATCGCCGAACTGCTCGGGCGTGGTCAGCCGGCCGAGCGCCTGCACGCCCAGCTGGAACGCCGGCCCGCCCTTGGCAAACGGCGGAGCGCCCACGGAACCGGCGGCGACCTGCGCGTTCTGCGCCTGGATCGCGCTGGTGATCTCGTCCACGGTCAGGTTGCGCGCGGTGGCCAGATCGGGATTGATCCAGATCCGCATCGCATAATCGCGGGCACCGATCTCCAGCGAACCGCCGACACCCTGCACACGCTTGATGCGATCGGCGATCTGCAAGGTGACATAGTTCGAGATATATTGCTCGGAGAGCGACTTGTCGGGCGAATAGAAAGCGATCGCCATCAGGAAGTCGGGCGAGTTCTTGCGCACCGTCACACCGATGTTGCGGACCTCCTGCGGCAGCCGAGGCTCGGCCTCCGAGACGCGGTTCTGCACCAGCACCTGGGCCTGATCGGCATCGACGCCCTGCTTGAAGCTGACCGTGATCGTCAGCGTACCGTCACCGACCGCCGAGGAGGACATGTAGATCATGCCCTCGACGCCGTTGATCTGCTGCTCGATCGGCACCGCCACGGTGTCCGCCAGCGTTTCCGCCGTGGCACCCGGGAAGGTCGCGGAGACCACCACCGTCGGCGGGGCGATTTGGGGATATTGCGAGATTGGCAGCGTCGGATATGCGATGATCCCGACGATCACGATCAGGATCGACAGCACGGCCGCGAAGATCGGCCGCTCGATGAAGAAATGCGGAAAGCGCATGAATTTCGGCCTCAGCCTGCCGTCGTCGCGGTCGAAGCCTGCGGAACGGTGACAATGGGGGTGCTCGGGGAAGCATCGGGCGCGCGCGGCTTGATCACCGTGCGTGTCGCATCGACGGCCATGCCCGGCTGGAGCTGGGCGACGCCGTCCAGCACCACGAGATCGGTCGGCGCCAGGCCATCGCGGATCGCGCGCAGGCCATCCACTTCAGGGCCGGTCTCGACCGTGCGCTGAACGACCTTGCCGTCGCGGCCGACCACGAAGATCAGCTTGCGGGACTGATCGGCGGTGATCACCTCGTCCGGCACCAGCATCGCCTTGTAGGTGCCCGAACCCTTCAGGCGGGCACGGCCGAACATCCCCGGAGTGAGGAAATGCTTCGGATTGTCCACCACCGCATGGGCGCGGATCGTGCCGGTCTGCGGATCGAGCGCATTGTCCACGAACACCATGTGGCCGCGATGCGGAAAGCCGGTCTCGTCCGAAAGCTGGATATCCACCGGGTTGGAGGCGCTCCGCGAGGAGCCGCGCTGCCCATCCTGCGCTTCACGCAGATATTTCAGGTAGAAGCTTTCGGCGCCGTCGAAGGTGAACCAGATCGGATCGAGCGACACGACGGTGGTCAGCAGGGTGGTATTCGCCACCACCTGATCGCCGAGCGACACGCGCTTGTCAGACACGCGCCCCGACACCGGCGACCGCACCGTGGTGAAGGACAGGTTCAGCCGGGCGTTGTCGGCACTGGCGATCGCTGCCTGGAGGCTGGCCTGCGCGGTACGGACCTGCGCCTGGTTATTCTCCAGCTCTTCCTTGCTGACCGCCTGCACCTTGACCAGTTCGGCCGAGCGCGCCGCGACCGACCGGGCATTGACGAGCGTGGCGCGCGCCGAGGCGACCTGCGCCTCCGCCTGCTCCAGCGTGGCCTTGTAGGGACGCGGATCGATGATGAAGAGCGGCTGCCCTTCCTTCACGTCCTGCCCGTTGCGGAAGAGTATCTGGGTCACCACACCGGTGATCCGCGCACTCAGATTGACGCTTTGCGGTGCCTCGAAACGGCCGACATACTCGTCCCAATCGACGACGTCGCGGGCCAGCGGCGGCGCGACGGAGACATGGGGAGCAGGCGGCCCTGGCGGCGCCTGGTTCCCCTTGGAACAGGCGGCGAGCAGCGCGAATGTGAAAATGGCAGCAGCGTTGCGGGTCATCGGGCCCCTTTCCTATTGCGCCGCAGCAATAGTCCCTGTCGAGAACAAGGCAAGCTTTTTTTACCGATCGGTACGTTTTATCTGCCGTACCGGTCGAGCATAGGGGGGCCTTATCGGCTTGCCTAGCCCACCTGCTCTTTTGCTTCCGGCCTTCCGTTTCGGCATCGGCGCGACTAGACGACGCGGAAGCCGAGGAGACGTAATGATGGCCGATGTCGATGCCCTGATGCGCAAGGCGCCCGTAATCCCCGTGCTGGTCATAGACCGGCTGGAAGACGCCGTGCCGATCGCCGAATCGCTGGTGGCCGGCGGCCTGCCGCTGCTCGAAGTCACATTGCGGACCCCGGTGGCGCTGGACGCGATCCGTGCCATGGCACAGGTGCCCGGCGCCATCGTCGGGGCCGGCACGGTGCTCAACGAACACCAGCTCCACGATGCACAGGAGGCGGGCGCCACCTTCATCGTATCGCCGGGACTCACCGCGCCGCTCGCCAAGGCGGCCGGATCCGCCGGCATCGATTTCCTGCCCGGCGTCGCTAACGCTGCCGACATCATGGCGGGGCTCGATCTCGGCCTGACCCGCTTCAAATTCTTCCCGGCCGAATCCGTTGGCGGGCTGAAGGCGCTCAAGGCCTATGCCAGCGTGTTCCGCGACGCGCGCTTCTGCCCGACCGGCGGCATCACCGCCGAGACCGCGCCGCTCTGGCTCGCCGAGCCGGCCGTGCTGTGCGTCGGCGGCAGCTGGCTGGTGCCCTCGGGCACGCTCGACGAGGCGGCGATCCGCCAGCGTGCCGAAGCCGCGGCGGCGCTGCGCGGCTAAGGCGCCCGATCACCCCAGCCGATGGCAACGGCACGACCGAAGCCCCGCCCCTGCCACCAGGGCGCGGGGCTTTTTCGTATCGGATCATGCCGATATGCGCGCCACCCGATCGCTACCAGAGCGACGTCATCACGATTCCGGTGACGACGGCAAGGCCAGCGATGATCTGCCGAAGATCGACGGTCTCCTGGAAGAGCCGGTGCCCGGCGATCGCCGCCATCGGCGCCTCGATCACGCCGAGCGCGCGCACCGGGGCCGCCGGCGACAGCGCCAGGGCCACGAACCAGCCGGCCGACGCGAAGGAGCCGCAGGCGCCCGCGCCGAGCGATCCGCGCCAGCTCCGCAGGACGGCACGGAGCGTGGCCGGGCTCACCACCAGCAGGATGAGCGTGAGCGCCGCGGCCTGCATCGCCTGCACCACGCAGACGCTCACGATCGCCGCGAAGATCGGATGCGCCGCATCCATCGCCAGCGCCGCATGACGGAAGGCGTTGAGGGAGAAACCGAAGCACAGGCCGGACAGCAAGCCGAACAGGGCGCCCGAGACGGCATGGGGCGTCGTCGCCAGTCTGGAAGGCCATGTCAGGACGGCAAGCCCGATCGTCGTGATCGCGACCCCGGTCCAGGCGATCGCGGACAGTTGGTCATGATAGACGATCAGCCCGACCAGCGCCGCAAGCGGCAGCGAACTCTGCTGCAGGGCGGTGCCGACGGCGAAGCCCGCACGGTGCATGGCTTCGAGCAAGGCCGCAGTCGCGAGCACCTGGCTCGCCGCCCCCGCCATCGCCGAGATCCAGAATGCCCCGCCGAAAACAGGATGCGCGGCCGGCACGACGGCAAACGCCACGAGCATGAACAGCAGCGAGAAAGGCAGCCCGAACAGGAAGCGCACCAGCGTCGCGCCCCACGGCCCGGCGCTGCTCATCACCCCGCGCTGAAGCGCATTGCGGCCGACCTGGAAGATCGATGCGACGATCGTGGCGGGAATCCAGAGCAGGGACAGGGCAGGCATGATGTCGTCGTGATCCATGAGCGCGGGGTGGAAGCGGACCTTCGCCATGCGGCGTCCGGTCGCGGGCGATGCCGTCGACGACTGCCATCAGCGAACAGCGAACGCTATTCCGCAGGCTTGCCCGCCCCCGTCCAGCGCGGCGTGAAATCGCCGTCCGCCAGCCAGCGCACCGGGGCGATCAGCGACTGGATGGCGCTGGTCATATAGTCGATATCGAGATGCGCGATCGTGTCGGTAGGCTGATGATAGGTCGGCACCACCGCCCAGCCCGACAGGGTGTGCGCCACGACACCCTTGAGCGCGAGCGAGTAATTGTCCGATCGCTCGAAGAACTTCTCCTGCGGATAGGGATCGCCGGTGACATGGCCGCCATGCGCCTGCAATGCGGCGCCGAGATCCGAACGATCGAAGCCGGTCATCATCAGCGCCCCCTTGGGCAGCTTGGGATCCTGCGCGCCGATCATCTCGAACTCGATGTTCGCCACGATGTCGGTGAGCGGCACCGGCGGATGCGCGCCGAAATAGCGCGAGCCATATCCGCCAATCTCCTCGCTGCCATAGCAGACGAACAGGATGCCACGCCGATGCGGCCTGCCCGCCGCCAGCGCACGCGCCAGTTCGAGCACCGCGGTCGTGCCCGACGCATCGTCATTGGCGCCGTGCATGATCGGCCCGCCCTCTGCCTGACCGAGATGATCGAGATGCGCGGAGAGCAGGATCACGCCGGCCTTGGGATCGGTGCCGGGCAGATAGCCGATCGCATTGCTGGTGGTCGCCTGGTCGTGCGCGACCGGCACGGAGAGCGTCACCGCCGCGCCGGCCCAGATCGCGTCGATCGTCGCGGGCGGCAATGTCGCGAAGGCCGGGCGCGGGGCTGGCGGAGTCTCGGCGAGATAGCGCCGCATGCTCGTCCGCCCCCCGATCTGGGCGAACCAGTCGGCGGCGCTCTTGCTGTCCTTGGCGATCAGCAAGCCGATATGCTTCGCGCGCACCGCCCGCCACACGTCGAACGCCGGCACGTCCGCCGCGGTGAACACCACGACGTCGGCGTTGTCGGGCAAGGCGGCCAGGCTGTCGGCGATCACCGCCGGGCCGCGCACGTCGGCGGCGCCACCGACGATCAGCCGCAGGCCATCGGCCGGCCTGCCGGCGATCGCGAGCGTCGGCGGCGATGCGATGCGGTCGTTGACGACGCCGGCCGTCTGGACATACCCCGCCATTCCCGGCGCGGGCCGCAGGCCGTAGCCCTCGAACTGCGTCGCCACATAGGCGGCCGCCACCGCCTCGTCGGGGGTGGCGCTGCCGCGCCCGCGCAGGGCGTCGCCGGCCAGGAAATCCTCATGCGCGCGCACCGATTGCGGCTGCACCGTCCACGGCGTCGCGGCCGGTGCGGCGGTGGCGAGCAGGAGTGTCGAAAGCAGAATGACGCGCATGGAAGATCCTCTCTACCGAAGCGCGGTAGCCGGCCGAACCGCCAGCGTCAAAATGTCGTGGGCGGCCCGCAGGCACCTGGTTCGCCCCTCATGGGCGGCCCCTCCGGGAGGGCGGGATGCTTCCTGCGAAATTCAGCGAAAATGGTCGGGGAGAGAGGATTCGAACCTCCGGCCCCTGCCTCCCGAAGACAGTGCTCTACCAGGCTGAGCTACTCCCCGACGGAGCACCGGTCGTTTTTTGTTCACTCGGGAGCCGACCGGCGTTGCTGAGCGAGCGCCCCTATAGGGAGGCTTTCCGAAGGGGGCAAGCGTCTCTTTTCGCGATTTTCGCATGATCCGCGCGGGCAGGATCGGCGGCCGCCGGAATGTCGCTGCCCCGCGCAGGCCCGCTCCCCTCCCCGCACGGGCCGGGCGGCCGCGCCGCGCAAATCGCAGCGGCCCGGCGGCGACGTGCGATCTCGCTTTGGCAAGGGGCCTGCGCGATGCTAGGGCGCGTTTCATCATGGCAACACCGCTCGACAAAATCAGAAATTTTTCCATCATCGCCCATATCGACCATGGCAAGTCGACGCTGGCCGACCGCCTCATCCAGCGCACCGGGGGGCTCTCCGACCGCGAGATGACCGCCCAAGTCCTTGATAACATGGACATCGAGAAGGAGCGCGGGATCACCATCAAGGCGCAGACCGTGCGCCTCGACTATAAGGGCCATGTCCTCAACCTGATGGACACCCCCGGCCATGTCGACTTCGCCTATGAGGTCAGCCGCAGCCTCGCCGCCTGCGAGGGCGCGCTGCTGGTGGTCGACGCGGCGCAGGGCGTCGAGGCGCAGACCCTCGCCAACGTCTACCAGTCGATCGAGCACGACCATGAGATCGTGCCGGTGATCAACAAGATCGACCTCCCCGCCGCCGAGCCCGAGAAGGTGAAGAAGGAGATCGAGGACATCATCGGCCTCCCCGCCGACGACGCCGTGCTCGCCTCGGCCAAGTCGGGCATCGGCATCGACGAGATCCTCGACGCGATCGTCGCGCGCATCCCGCCGCCCAAGGGCGATGCCGACGCGCCGCTGAAGGCGATGCTGGTCGACAGCTGGTACGATCCCTATCTGGGCGTCGTCATCCTGATCCGCGTGATCGACGGCTCGATCAGGAAGGGCCAGCTGATCAAGTTCATGAACGCCGGCACCACCCACCTGATCGACCGGGTCGGCTGTTTCCGCCCCAAGATCGAGCTGCTGCCCGATCTCGGCCCCGGCGAGATCGGCTTCATCACCGCGCAGATCAAGGAGATCACCGAGACCCGCGTCGGCGACACCATCACCGACGCCAAGCGCCCCGCCGCCGAAGCCCTGCCCGGCTTCAAGGAGGTGCAGCCGGTGGTATTCTGCGGCCTCTTCCCGGTCGACGCCAACGACTTCGAGAAATTGCGCGACAGCATCGGCAAGCTGCGCCTCAACGACGCCTCGTTCAGCTTCGAGATGGAGACCTCGGCCGCGCTCGGCTTCGGCTTCCGCTGCGGCTTCCTCGGCCTGCTCCACCTCGAGATCATCCAGGAGCGGCTGACCCGCGAATATGATCTCGACCTGATCACCACCGCGCCTTCCGTGGTCTACACCATCCACCTGACCCACTCGAAGACCGAGGACGCCAGGACGATCGAGCTGCACAACCCGGCCGACATGCCCGATCCCAACCGGATCGAGAGCATCGAGGAGCCGTGGATCGAGGCGACGATCTACGTGCCCGACGAATATCTCGGCTCGATCCTCAAGCTCTGCCAGGACCGGCGCGGCATTCAGCTCGACCTCACCTATGTCGGCGGCCGCGCGCAGCTGAAATATGAGCTGCCGCTCAACGAGGTGGTGTTCGATTTCTACGATCGCCTGAAATCGATCTCGCGCGGCTATGCCAGCTTCGACTATCACCAGATCGGCTATCGCGAGGGCGACCTCGTCAAGATGGGCATCCTCGTCAACAACGAGCCGGTCGACGCGCTGAGCATGATCGTCCATCGCGGCACGGCGGAGGCGCGCGGGCGCGGCATGTGCGAGCGGCTGAAGGATCTCATCCCGCGCCATCTGTTCAAGATCCCGATCCAGGCGGCGATCGGCGGCAAGGTGATCGCCCGCGAGACGATCGCGGCGATGCGCAAGGACGTGACCGCCAAATGCTATGGCGGCGACGCCAGCCGCAAGCGCAAGCTGCTCGACAAGCAGAAGGAGGGCAAGAAGCGGATGCGGGAATATGGCTCGGTGAGCATCCCGCAGGAGGCGTTCATCGCCGCGCTGCGCATGGGGGATGATGCTTGAGCATGAGGCCCGAGCCTGACGAGCGGGTTGCGCAGCAATCCGGGCGTTAGGCGAGGATCAGCCGAATGCCGGCCGGCGGGTCGGCGCCCGAGCCGAACGGGTACGTCGGTCAGGGCGCCAGTTTGAACAGTCCTTGGTTGAGGGCCATCAGCGCCGCCTGATGTTTGTTCACCGCGCCCAGCTTCTTCACGGCGTTGGCCAGATGAAACTCCACCGTCCTGCGGCTGATGCCCAGTATCACCGACGTTTCCCACGCCGTCTTGCCCGACATCGCCCAGAACAGGCATTCCCTTTCGCGCGAACTGAGTAGTTCACGCTTGAAGCCAGAAGCGCCGGCCGGATCGTCGCCGGGCAGGTTATGGTGCGACCCGTTCGGTTCATCGGCCATCGACGACGCGATCGTTCCGCTTGCGGGCAATGATCGATCCAACGCCACCTGATCTGTCACATCCCTGGAAATACACAATATATTCTCCACGATGCCCGAGAAGTTCCGCAGAGGGGTGAGCATATTGTCCCAATGCCGGAGACCGGTATCCCCGCCTTCGCTGAGGCCCCGGAAGCGGATGTTGCTGCCCCGCCCCGCCTCCCCCAGCGAACGAAAACCCAGTTCATGCACCTGCGGCGGCAACAGCCTGACCCATTCGGTTCCCGAAACCTCGTGCCGATCGATCTGGAGGGCGGTGCAGCCCGCCCTGTTCATGTGCCTGAGACGACCGTCGAGCCCGATGATCTTGATGCAGTCGGGGCTGACATCCAGAATTTCCGGGGCGATGAGGTGATCATATCGGCCCCTTGCCCTGGCAGGCGCCATCCGGGGCGGTATCGTGGGCCGACTTATGGGCGCCGGCCTGGATTTCATCGCGAGGCTGGACTTCGTCGCGGATCTTGGCTTGGTCGCGGAGCAATCGATCGGAAGGCGGCCTTCCCTGGGGCGATCGCCCGTCGTGTCTTTCTTCATGGGAGCGCACTCCGTTTGCTAGCAAGCGCGCATGGGCCGTCTCGGTTGCGGGATACCGGCGGCGCCTCTGTTTCTGACATCGTCCTCCGTTTCGGCTTCTGGTCGGCCGTCCATTGGTATGCCTGCTCTCGGGGCTGCCAACTAGTAATTTTACCGGCGCCGCAGTCGGCCGATCATGATTCCACGCCGTTGCCGGCTGCCTCGCTTATCGCCGATACGCCATACGAGTCGGAATCCGCGACGTCCCGTGCCCCATGGGCCAATTGGCCATGTCAGGCATCCAGAGCTTTCGCGGCGTGAAGCCTGGCCAGCTCGAGGTGCAGGTTGCGGATCGTGGGGCTGTGCGCCGCGGCTGCCATCTTCAGCGCTTGATCCACCCGCTCCCGATGGAATTGCCGGTCGCTCAATTTGCGATCGACGACATTGGCGACATGGCGCCATGCGACCGCCGGTTGGCCGCTGGCCTTGGCCTGTTCGGCCCGCGCGACATCGCCGGCGCGCTCGCCGAACTGAAGGATCAGCCCATCTGCCAGTGCTGCACGACGGCGATCCTCGTCGATCCACTCACCATCAGTCATTGGCGCGGCAACCGAGCGCGGGGCGAAGGCTGATCGATTGCAGGGCGGTGTCGAGATGCTCGGCGGCGACCGCCTCCCGCAATATTTCACATAGGCTGATCGCCGCCCCTATATGGTCTTTCAATATGCTGGTCTGATCGATCGCGGAATAGAATATCTCGTTGTCCGGGTGGAAACTGGCGCCGTGGGCTTCGAGCGCGGCTTCGTGAAGCCTGATCTTTCGCGAGAGATGGCCGAATATCTGGCCGATATGCGCCGAGATCAAATGCTCGCCGCTGCGCTCCGATATTTCGAGCGCTGCGCGGAGCAACGCCCGCATCTGGGCGAGCAGCCTGAGTTTCGACGCGACCATGTAAACCCTCCGGAACGGGCTGCGGCTTCTCTATCAAGCGACCGGAGGCGCAAACTCGTAAGATTACGAGGAGAGTAAGGCGGGGCATCGGGGGTGATGCTGGAGGGTCCGCTGCGACAGGTCGGCCCGGATCGATGCGATCGGCCTCGGACATAGGCAAAACATGGCATGGCCGGCCGGAAAACCGATTTCCGCAGGTCTGCCCGCTCAGGCGACAACGCGCAGCGTCGGCAGCGCCTTCGGCTCGATATCGGGCGTGCTGACCGGCTGGCGGCGCATCCAGGCGAGGAATTCGCCGAGGTCCATCGGCCGCGCGAACAGATAGCCCTGCGCCATGCGATAGCCGAGATCGCGCAAGGATCGCAGCTGCGCCTCGGTCTCGACGCCCTCGACGATGCAATCGAGCTCCAGCGTCTGGCACAGGCCGAGGATGGCGGTGATGATGTTGCGGCCCGAGGCCTCGTCCATGTCGGCGATGAAGCTGCGATCGACCTTGACCTTGTCGAGCGGCAGCCGGCGCAGATAGCCGAGGCTCGAATAGCCGCTGCCGAAATCGTCGAGCGCGATCCGCATCCCGAGCGCCCGCAGCGCCCGGATGCCGCGCACCGCCGCATCGAAATCGCGCAGCAGCGCGGTCTCGGTCAGCTCGAAGGTGATCCGCTTGGGGTCGATGCCGGCGCTCTCCACCATGCGGATCAGGATCGAGATGGTGTTGGGCGAGACGATGTCGTGCGCGGAGAGATTGAAGGACAGGCCGATCGTCTCGGGCATCCGCGCGAAATCGCGCAGCGCCTTGCGGAACAGGATGAGCGTAATCGCATGGATCACGCCGATTCGCTCGGCGGTGGTGATGAAGCGTTCCGGGCTGACATGGCCGATCGTGGCACTGGTCCAGCGGCCGAGCGCTTCGACCCCGAACACCGTGCCGCTGTGGGTGCAGAGGATCGGCTGGAAGCGGACGTGCAGCTCGGATTCGAGATCGGCGGTCTGGAGCGCGGATTCGACCGCGCGCTCGGATCGGATCAGCGTCTCATGCTCGTGCGAGAACAAGGCACAGCGGCCGCGATCGGTCGATTTGACGTGGTAGAGCGCATAATCGGAACGATCGAACAGCTCGTGGACGGTCTCGCCGGCCTGCGGGAAGATCGCGAAGCCCGCCGAACAGCCGAGCTGGATGCGCTGCTCGTCGATCAGGAAGGCGCGCGACAGCCGGTCGCACACCGCCTGGCCGATCGCGCAGGTCTGGTCGATATCGGCGGTGAGCAGGATGCCGAACTCGTCGCCGCCGAGCCGGGCCAGCAGCATCGTATCGCTGGACGCCTCCGCCAGCCGCTGGCCGACCTCCATCAGCAGCCGGTCGCCCAGCACATGGCCATAGGTGTCGTTGACCGGCTTGAAGCGATCGAGATCGAGCACGCCGACCGCGATCTGCCGGCCCTGCCGCCGCGCATCGGCGAGCAGGCGATCGAACTCGGCGAAGAAATGGCGGCGATTGGGCAGGCCGGTGAGCGCATCGGTGTGCGCCAGCCGGGCATTTTCGGCGCCGAGCCGCTCGGCCTCCGCCTGCTTGGCGGCCAGCCGGTCCTTCGATCGGATCAGCGTGCCGAAGCCGGCGAAGCTGTTGAGCAAAGCGCGGATCATCACCGCGGTGACGAGCGCGATGTTGAACGCCATCGCGGTGAACACCGGGCTGCCCTGGACCAGATAATAAGCGAGATAGGGGATGGTGACGACCGCCGTCACCAGCATCGCCGCCTGCGGCAGGTTGGCGAGGCAGAAGATGCAGCCGATCACCGTCACCGCGATGAACAGGGCGACATGCGCGCGCTCGATCGGCCCGCCATAGCGATCGAGCAGCAGCGACCAGCAGACGAAGGCGACGCCGAGCACGCCCGCCAGGATGGTGGTGCGGATCAATTGCCGTCGCGCCTCTTCCACCGAGATCGCCTCGTCGCCTTCGGCGAATATCCAGCGCAGGATGCGGATGCCGCAGACCGCGACCAGCAAGCCGTCCAGCCCGATCGTCAGCCAGCCCGGCGCCACCGACCAATGGGTATAGGCGACCGCGCACGCATTGACCGTCAGCAATGCGTAGAGCAGCGGCACCTGCCGCTTCAATTCCCGATACTGAGCCAAAACGACGTTGGGCTCATCCGAGAATCGCATCCAGAGGCCCAAACGCTTCAGCACCTATCGCTCCTTTCCGATGATCTGCGCGCGCGCGGTTAACCGCCGGTCATCATGCACGGCCTCCCACCGTCCACGACGCCAGACTTTGGTCGATAGTCGGGGTGTCGGCCCGACGGGAAAGCACAGCAAAGCCTGGCACGACCGTTCCGTCAGGCCGGAGCGCGCTGTGTCACGCGGCGCGCCCCGGCCCCCCCCATCGGGGGGCGGCCGGTTCCGGCGGGGATCGGGCCGAAACCAGCCATCTCGTGGAGAATATTCGCGATCTACCTCACTTCCACCCGGAACCGGATCCGGAAATAGCTGCCCACCGCCTGCGTGCCGGAGGGCCGGACCCGGATATTGGTGACCGCTCCATCGGCCCCATCCGCATCGGCCACCGGCACATAATCCCAGTGGGCGCCGTTATCGTTCGAGAAATCGAGCCTGTCGGTGGTGCTGCCGAGCCCCGAATAGCTGTACGTCAGGTTGCTGCCGAGCAGACCGAGGATCAGGCCGCCGTCGCTGAACACCACCGGCCCGCTGCCCGATCCGTTGAGATCGGTGACGATCAGCTTGGTCTTGGCCGGGATCGCATCGGCAAAGGCGATGCCGGTGACGTTGCTCGCGCCGCCGGTGGGATTGGTGATGGTGTCGGTATAATCGAGCAGCGCGCCGGGAATCGCCTTGGGCAGCGTCTCGTTGAGCGGATCGGACACCACCGTCATCGTCTTGACCACGGTCAGCGGGTTGGCCGCCCGGCCTGCCGCCGGAACCAGCATCGCCAGCAGCGCGCCGCCCAGCAGGATGAAGACACGCAGGTTGCTCATCGCACCGCCCCCCGGAGCGCCCGCCCGGCATCGCCGAGCGAGAGCTGATCGAACTTCAACCGCATGGTGACATAAGGCCCCTGCCGCGTGTAGCGCGCATCCTGATAATCATGATCGCGATAGCCGGTGACGTTGTAGCCGGCGGTGATCCACATGTTGCGGCCCGGCGACACGCCGATCGAGGGGCCGGCCGAGAAGGACACCGCCTTGTCCGTCCAGGCATGTTGCACGCTGCCCGCCACGCCGACATCGAAATGCGTACCGACATCCTTGCGGATCTCCAAGCCGATCACATCGATGAAGCCCTGATAGACATCGTCCGAATAGCGCCCGCGGACATATTTGGCGCCATAATAGAGGCTTACCTCCAGCCCGTGGCCGTCTCCCTCGGCCCCCGTGCGATAATTGACCGCGATGTTGTTGATGATGCGCGTGGTGGTATCGTCGCCCTGCGCGAAGGTGGGCACCGCCAGCGCATTGTTGCTGGTCGCCGAACCATTGGCCCCCTCATGGCGCAGCTCCAGCCGCTCGAGAAGGGACCAGCGGCTGTCGAGTGGCCGCATCGCGAAGGCGAGATCGGCGCTGGCGAAGGAGACCTTGCCGCCGTCATCCTCCTTCACCTTGTAGATGCGCACGCTCGATGCCAGCGTCTTGCCCTGCCCCAGCGTGCGCAGCATGTTGGAGGTGAAGCCCCAGCGCTTCGACAGATCCGAGAGGCGATATTCGGCGCGGCCGTTCCAGGACCATGCCTCCGAACGATAGGTCAGGCCGCCGGTGATCGCCTTATAGTCTCCATCCTCCTGGTCGGTGCCCGAGATGGTGGTGCCCGAGGAGACCGGCTGGAAGGGGTTGACCAGGTCGGTCGGCGCGATCGTGCCCTTCACCGTGCTGCTCGCATCCACGGTGCCATCGACCGACCAGCCATGGCCGAGCGGCAGCGATTGGCTGAGCCCATATTGCGCGAAGGTGCGCGGGCCGTTTTCACCGATCGCTTGCTGGTTCAGCGTGCTGAGCAGGCGCGCGCCCGTCCACGGTGCGACATCGAAGCCGATGCGGGTGCTGTGCGCCTTATATTTATCGCCCTCGGCAATCTCCTCGGTGCCGATCAGGCGGATGCCCTTGGTGATGCGCCATGCGACATCGACCTGGTGGCGCACCGGGAAATCGACGCTGCTGTCCATGCCACCGATCGCGATCTGGGTCTGGCCGGTGACGACCACCTTGTTGTTGAAGAAATTCTGGCTGCCGCCGAAGGTGAGCAGGCGCGAATCCCGCTTGGCATCGCCGATCGTGCGATCGGAGGCGATCTGCGCGCCGGCGAAGACGGTGCCGGTCTTCCGGCGATATTCGAGCTTGGTGTCGAGCGCGAACCGCTTCGCCGATCCGTCCAGATCGCGCTGATACCAGCCCGATCCGACGAAATTCAGCTTCTCGGTGATGCGCAGCCGGCCGTCGATGCCGCTCTTGCTGGTGCCGGCCTCGCCGAAATTCTGCTGGCCCAGGCCGAAATCCTCATCCTGCTGCTGGGAATAAGCGAGCATGTCGATCCGGCTGTCATGATGCTCGAACTCGGCGAGATAGGCCTTGCCGTTGCCCAGCCCGTCACGCCCGCCGGTGGCACCCTCGGCGCGGATCTCGGTCTTGCTGTCGACATGGATCTTGAGATCGACGCCGGCGACCGTCGCCTTGCTCAGCGTCTCGTCGCGCAGCACGCTGGCGCCCGCCTCGACCCGGCCGTGGAACAGCTTGACCGCGGCGCGGCCACCGGCGGCAAGCTTGCGGCTGCGGCCGTAGGTTTCGTAGTCGACCACGATGTAGATCGGGTTGAGATCGGTGTCGCGGCTGAGGATCGGCTCGCGGAAGCGCAGCGTGCCGGCATCCGGATCGATGTCGTAATCGATGTGGCGGGTCATCTGCTTGCTGTCGACGATCTTCTCGGAGCGGAAGCGATCGCGCGTCTCGATCGTCACCTGGTCGCTGTTGACGACGATGCCGCTGGCCGAGAGACGATAGGGGCCGGACAGGCCGTTGCCGCGGATCTCGTCGCGCCCGTAGAGCTGGTCGTCATTGGCGGCAAAGGCGGTGAACATCAGGTGATTGCCCTGATATTGCGCCTTCACGCCGTTCAGCGTGCGGCTGTAGCGGGCGAGCTTGGTCTCGGTCATGCCGGTCTCGAAATCGCCGAACAGCGCGTAGAAATCGCGGCGTTCCAGGCGGAGATAGAGCTTGCGCGAGGTCGAGGCGTCGTAGCTCTGCTGGGTGCCGTCGCCATAGACGGTGTAGTAGCGATCGGGATCGATCTGGCCGAGCAGGCCGCGATCGAGATCGCGCGTCTTGGCCGAGTCATAGGCGATGGTGATCAGCCAGGAGCCCTTGATCCGGCCCTTGGCATAGAAAGCGAGCTGGCCATCGGTGGTGACATCATGCCGACCGCCGGGCACGGATTCGGAGTGCTTCTTGAGCATCGAATAGCCGGCGGTGCCCTTGCCGAAGCCGACGACGACCCAATCCTTCTGCATCGCGGCGAGCCACGCCTTGAAATCGGTGTTCGTTTCCTTGTCGCCATCGCGCAGGCTGACCACGACATGCACTTCGCCGGCCTGCATGGTCGGCTCGAGCGCGACGAAGGCGAGACCGTCGTCGCCGACCACGCGCGCGGTCGCGGCGGCACGATCGAGGCCGGCGAGCTGGCGGCCCTGCTGGGCGGCGACTTCCTGCGCGGCGGTGTAGGGCTGATCGACCCGGAACGGGATGATCGTGCCGGCGCGAACCGGCTTGCCGTCGCGATCGGTGACGCGCACCGCGATCAGCGGGCGGGTCAGGCCATCGGCAACAAGCTTCGACTTTTCAGGAACATAGCTGACATGCGCGGCGGCATTGGCATAATGGACGGTGCGGGTCAGCGTGGTCACCAGCCTGCCCGAGGCATCGAGCACGCGGGCTTCCAGCACATTGTCGCGGTCCTGCATCGGCAGGCCGGTCCAGCGCGAGACGGCGACGCCACGCTTGTCGTCGCTGTCGGTGCCGTCGAAGGACAGCGGATCGACCGGGGCGCCGTTGACGGTGAGCGCCACGCGCTGCCCCGGCAGATGCTTGATGACGACGCGCAGCGCCGGCGCGCGCGGATTGTGATCGGCCAGCGGGAACATCCAGTCGACGCCCGGCGTCGCGATCGCCAGCCAATCCTCGCGGTTGCCGGCGGCATCGCCGTCGCTGGCGACGTCGATCGGCAGCGCGCTGTTCGCCTCGCTCTCGGCGCCGGTGCGGCGGAGCTGGAAATCGACGCGCTGGAGGCTGCCGCCGCCACCTTCCACGAAGCGCGAGATCGGGCTGCGGGCCTGGCGGCTATCGAGGTCGCAAGCCACCGGCGCGAATGCGCGGGAGACGGAATTGGTATCGATCTGAACGACATGGGTGCCGGGCTTGGCGCCCTCGAAATGGTAGAGGCCGTCGCGATCGGTGACGACGATGGTGCCGTCCTCCATCAGCAGGCGGATTCCGGGCACGCCCTTGCGGCCGCGCTCGGGCGAGCCGCAATCGCCTTCGGTGACGCGGCCGATGATGGTCAGCGCATCGGTGAACAGCAGCGGACGGATGCGCACCGAGGCGCTGGCATCGTTGCTGGTGATCGAGGCGCCCGCCGCGACGGCGTGGTTGATCGCCTCGCCGACCGGCGCACCGGGCGCGATCGCGACGACATAGCTGAGCTGGGTGGAGGCACCGGCGGCCAGCGTCGGCACCGTGAAGGTCAGCCGGCGGCCGTCCCCCGAGACATCGGGCTGGGTGACGGCGCTCGACACGCTGTTGCCCGAGACGCCGCGCGTCGATCCGGCGCGATAGCGCAGCCCGATCGGCAGCGTATCGGTGATCGTGACGCCGCTCGCGTCCGCGCTGCTCTTGTTGGTGATATTGAGGCGATACTGGACGAAATCGCCCGGTGACGCGACATCCAGCGACGCGGTCTTCTCGAGCAGCAACTGCCCGTCGCGGGCGGCATCCATCGGCACGTCGACTTCGAGCGGCGCGGGATCCGTCAGATCGAACGGCTTCTCGTAGGACGCATCGCTGATGATATAGCCGCCGACCGTGTTGGGCAGCTTGGCGATCGCGGTGGGCGAGGCGGTGGACGGCACCGTATATTGGCCCGGTGGCGTGATCACCAGATGATATCGGCCGGGGGCCAGGAGCGGGAAGCGATATTTGCCGGGGCTGGCCGGATAGACGTGACCGCTGGAGTCGGTCGCGGTCTGGCCGGAGATGACGGTGGAGGGATAGACGCTCTTGCCGTCCTCGCCGATCACGGCCGCCGGCTGGCCGGTCGCATCGTTGACGATCGAGACGGTGGCACCGTCGATCACCGTGCCGGTGCGGGAATCGAAGGTGTAGCCGGTCGGATCGATCAGCAGCGTGGCGGTGGAGCCATAGCTATATTCGTCTTCGGTGAAGCTGATCTTGACGGTGCCGTTGCGGCTCAGCTCGCCGGACGGATCGCAGGCCTTGAGCGCGTCGTCCACCGGCGAACCGATGCCGGGGAAGGCGCCGGCGAACACGCCGGTATCGGGGCCGGTCTCCAGCAGCGGAACCGGGTGGCTGTGCCCGTCGAAATCGGCGGTGATCGTCACCGTCTCGCGGACCAGCGGATCGTGATTGCCGCCCTGGCTGTCGATGACGATGATTTCCGGGTTGAAGACGTCAAATGACTCGAGCGGTGCGGACGCCGCGAGTTCGGCCACGTTCACCGGTGACGGCGTGAACATGATCGTCGGCGAGGTGTCGCACTTCATGTCGTGCAGTTTGTAACCGTCTGGAAGCTGACGGAAACTCAGCGTCGTCGGCCGCTTGGCGATCACATCCTCGGTCGAGACGGTGTTGGAGCTCACCGTCCGGTCGAGGCCGTTGATCGTGTAATGGATGCTCGCGGTATTGCTGACAGGCGCCGACAGCGCCGTCGTCACGGGGACGGCGGCGGTGGCGAGGCCCAGGCCGAGCGAAGCACGGCGGAAAATCTTCCGGAAATCGGACATACAGGGTCCCTTGCCGGCACGCGCCTTGGCGACGCGTGCCGGTTTGGTGGAACGAAAAGCCTGAAAAGACTGGCTTTTAGTTGATCGTCGCGAGGAAGGTCACGGCGAGCGGAACGGGGATGCCGAGCACCGGCGCCGCCAGCAGCGGCAGCATTGCCCGCACCGTCGTGCCGTCGAACGAGCCGCCATTCGGATCGCTCTCGTCCGGCCCGACCGCGTCGTCATCCTCCTGGGTGCCGCCCGCACCGCAGACGCCGCCGGCACCGGTGCCGCCGACATTCAGCGAGCCCGAGACGAAGGTGACGTTGGCCGGCAGCGAGTCGGTGACGTTCACCGCGGTCGCGGCGCCCGGGCCGGCATTGCTGACGATCATGCAGTAACGGATCGTCGCGCCCGGAATCGCCTTGGGATTGACCGCGAGATCATAGGGATCGGAGATCACGACGGCCGATTTGGTCATGGTGACCGCCGCGGTCGAGATCTGGTAGGCGTCGAACGCGCGGGCCTGGCCGTTGCGCGGCAGATCGCCGATGCCGCCGCCGTCGGCGAACACGATATCGACGGTGGTCGGCGAATCCGGCGTCAGCGTCGAGGTGGCGACGAGATCCGATCCCAGCGAGCCGCTCGTCCCGCCGGCCGCCGCGATGGCGTTCAGCGACACGATCGCGACATTCTCGCCCGGCGCGTTCGGCACGTCGGCGACGATGAACACGGTCGCGGTCGCGTCGGGGGCCAGTTCGTCGATATAGGAGCGGGTGTCGACGCCCGCGTCATAGACGCCGTTGCCGTTGGAATCGACGAAGATCCGGACATTGGTGACATCGAAATTGTCGACGCCCAGGATCGGGATCGACACGCTCTGCTGATCCGCGGTGAGGCGGAAATCCTGGATCGCGTTGGTCAGGTTGGTGACGGTGAAGGTGGTCACCTGGTCCGTCGCGCCGAGTGCGGTCTGGGTGTCGGTGCCACCCAGTTCGGCGACGGTCAGGTTGACCTTCTTATCGACCACGAACGTCGCGGTGTTGGACTGCGCGGTCTGCGGCGTGCCGCCGACCGAGTAGGAGACGCTGGCCGTGTTGTTGACGATCGTACCGGCGGCGGTGCCGGTTGCGCTCGTCGTCTGCGCGTGGCCCGCGCTGCCCATCAGGATCGCCGCCGAAGCGGATAATCCCGAGAGCAATATGCTCTTGAATCTGCGGTTATACATGACGATTACCCCTGTTTACTTCCAGATGTGGAATGTGGACTTCACTTCAGCATGGCGCGGAACGCGAACTGGCCGGAGCCACCCGCTGCGAGAGGCTCGGCCAGGCGCCAGCGGACGGCTTTGACGTCGGTGGCGATGGCAGGGCGGAGATCACCCTTCGGGCCCTTGACCCGAAGCGTGGCGAGGGGACCGAAGGTGGAACCATCCACCGAGAGATCCGGCGCGGGGGAGCCCGCCGCGGGCGCCATGTAGGCGACATCCTTCGGCAGGGGATTGGAAACGACGAAATTGCCGATCGGCTGGCTGCCGGTGTTGCGATAGCTGATCTCGTAGACGATCCGATCGCCCGGCGTGACGCGGGCGGCCGGCGTCAGCGCGATCTGGGTGGTGCCGTCCTTGGCCGCGGTGCGCTGTTCGGCCAGCACCTTGGTCACGAGTTCCACCGGCGCCGCGAAGGCGGGCAAAGCGGTGGCCACGGCGATCGCCGCGCATAGTCCGTATCGAAGCATCATGGTCTTCCTCCTCGTCTTGGCAGTGGTGGGAATGGTCATCGGATCTTCACCTTGAAGCCGATGATTCTGGTCGCCGGCGCGACGACATCGCCGAGCGAGATCTGCACGCCGCTGGCGGTGATCGTGCCGGCATCGCCGTCGGTCGCATCGGACAGCGCAGTGCCGTCGAGCGTCATGCTGCCGGGGATGTAATCGGTGCCGTCGGGGAACGGATCGGCGACGATCGCGCCGCCCGCCGATCCGGCGCCGGCGATCTGCGCGTCGATCGTGTAGGTGATGGTCGCGCCGTGGGTCGGCCGATCGCTGCCGTCCTGCGCCACGACCTGCTGGGACTTGGCGAGCGTGACGGTGACGGCGTCGGCGCCGAGGGCCAGCGGGATCGACAGGCTGGCGGCCGCGGTGGTCGGGCCGACCACGGCATCGACGCCGCCATCGCCCTGCCCGGCGAACAGCGTGCCGGGCCGGCCCGATCCGGTGCTGGCGCGGCCGGCGATGTCGAGCGTGCCGGCGGGCTGCGGCGCGCTGCTCTGGATCAGCGCCAGCAATTTCAGCGAGGCGCCGGGCGCCAGCTGCGGCGTGGCGCCGCCGACATCGAACCGGGTATCGACCGAGGGATCGTAGCGGCCATCGCCATCGACATCGATCGCGAAGCCGGTGACGGTGCCGACGAAGCCGGTGATCTTGCCGTCGATCACGAAGGCTTCCTGGCCGTTGCCGGCATTGGTCAGCACGAACGGGGCCGGCGTCAGCACGCCCGCGCGCACCGCGATCGTGCCGCTCGCGGCCACGAGGCCGATGCCCAGTTCCTCGGCGACCTGCACGGTGGCGTCGTTCGAACCGGCCGTCTGCTCGGCGCCCCCCATCGTGAAGCTGGCTTCGGCGCGGTTGACGATGGTGGAGGCGGCCCGGCTCTGTTCCGCCGGCGCGGCCGTCACCGGGACGGCGAAAAGGATCGCGACCGGCAGAGCTGCCGACGCGATCCACGTCCCCCGATACCCTCCGCCCCTGTTGAACACGCCTGAAACCCCTGAAAGATGGGCGTATTGGCGGCCTTCACGGCTAACAGCGGGTTACTGGAATTTCATGGACGCGTAAGGACTTAGCGCTGCGCGTTAACGATTGGCGCGGCATTTTCGCAAAATTCGGCGCGTTTGCGCCAGTTGCTGACGAACCGAAGAATTAAGCAGTTAGACGGAGGTCTATAGGCAGTGAGACGAGCGTCTAATGCCCGTTTTTGCCCGAAAAACCGCGGAATAGTGCCATTTACCAGATTCGTGCCGGGCCGTGTCTAGGCGGGGCCGATCAGATGCCGGGTTTCCGGCACCGCCGTGAGCGGCCGGCGATCCGCAAACCACGCCGCCAGATTGTCGACCAGCAGTTGCCCCATCGCCGCGCGCGTATGCTCGGACGCCGATCCGATATGCGGCAGCAGCACGACATTGGGCATCGCGATCAGCGCGTCGGGCACCTGCGGCTCATGCGCGAACACGTCGAGCCCGGCGGCGAGGATCGTGCCCGCCTGCAGGGCCTGGACCAGCGCCGCCTCGTCGACCACGCTGCCGCGCGCGACGTTGATCAGCACTCCCTGCGGGCCGAGCGCGGCCAGCACGTCGGCATCGATCAGATGGCTGGTGCCGGCGCCGCCCGGCACGATCACGATCAGCACGTCGCACGCCTCGGCTAGCGCCACCGGGGTGGCGTGGAAGTCATAACCGATGTCGGCCTGCCGCGAGCGGCCATGATAGGCGATCGCGACGCCGAACCCCTCGAGCCGGCGCGCCACCGCCTTGCCGATATTGCCGAGTCCGACGATGCCGACGCGCCGGCCGCGTAAGGTCGGCGACAAAGGGAAGCTGCCCTTTGCCCAGCGCCCGTCGCGCACGAACCGATCGGCCTGCGGAATCCGGCGCAAGGTCGCCAGCAGCAGCCCGAGGGTCAGATCGGCGACCTCCTCGTCCAGCACGCCCGGCGTGTTGGTGACGACGACCCCCCGTGCGGCGGCAGCGGCGGCATCGACATTGTCGTAGCCGACCCCGAAGCTCGCCACGATCTCCAGCGCCGGCAACTGCGCGAACAGCGTATCGTCCACCCGGCCGAACAGGGTGCTGGTGGCGACGCCCCGGATCTCCGGCCCGACGGCAGCGAGGAAAGCGGGCTTGTCGTCCTGTTCCCACAGACGGTGAAGCGCAAAGGCCTTATCCAGCGCGTCGATCACGGCGGGGTTCATCGGGGCGGTCATGAGGATCTGGGGTTTGGTCATGTCGTGCCTATAACCGGGTCGGGATCTTTTGTCAGACAAGAAGAGACGGACGCGCCGTGCGCAACGGTGGAGCGAGCGCCCCCTTCCCGCCCCGCATCAGCCCGAGCTTGTTCAGCGAACGGGCGGTTTCCCGAACTCCGTTAGGCCTGAGCGACGAACAAATGGGCACATAATCTGCTCAGCCCGCCTTCACCCGTTGCCGGAAGCGATGGAGCAATGGCTCGGTATAGCCATTGGGCTGCTCCACCCCCTCGAACACCAGCGCGCGCGCCGCCTGGAAGGCGAGGCTCTCGGCCTCGCGGCCGGCCATCGGCCGATAGGCGGGATCGCCGGCATTCTGGCCATCGACCTTGGCCGCCATGCGGACCAGCGCGGCCTCCACCTCGTCGGCGCCGGCGACGCCGTGCAGCATCCAGTTGGCCATGTGCTGCGACGAGATGCGCAGCGTCGCGCGATCCTCCATCAGCCCGATGTCGTGGATGTCGGGCACCTTCGAGCAGCCGACGCCCTGATCGACCCAGCGCACGACATAGCCGAGGATGCCCTGCGCATTATTGTCGAGCTCGGCAGCGATCTCGTCCGCCAACCAGTTATGGCCATGCGCCAGCGGCACGGTCAGCAGATCGGCGAGCGGGGGCACCGGATCGCTGGCGATCGCCCGCTGGCGCGCCGCGACGTCGACGGCGTGATAGTGCATCGCGTGCAAGGTCGCCGCCGTCGGCGAGGGCACCCAGGCGGTGGTGGCGCCGGATTTCGGATGGCCGATCTTCTGCTCCAGCATGTCCGCCATGCGATCGGGCGCCGCCCACATGCCCTTGCCGATCTGCGCCTTGCCGGCGAGCCCGCAGGCCAGCCCGATCGCGACGTTGCGCTTCTCATAGGCGGTGATCCAGGTCGCCCCCTTCATCTCGCTCTTGCGGATCATCGGGCCGGCCCGCATCGCGGTGTGCATCTCGTCGCCAGTGCGATCGAGGAAGCCGGTGTTGATGAACACGATACGCCCCTTCACCGCCGCGATGCAGGCGGCGAGATTGGCCGAGGTTCGGCGCTCCTCGTCCATCACGCCGACCTTGATGGTGTGGCGCGGCAGGGCGAGCAGATCCTCGATCGCATCGAACAGCCGATCGGTGAAGCCGCACTCCTCCGGCCCGTGCATCTTGGGCTTGACGATATAGACCGATCCGGCGCGGCTGTTGGCGAAGCGACTCTTGCCGCCGAGATCATGCAGCGCGATCAGCGAGGTGACGATGCCGTCGAGGATGCCCTCGGGCGCCTCCGATCCATCAGGCAGCAGGATGGCGGGCGTCGTCATCAGGTGGCCGACATTGCGGACGAACAGCAGCGAGCGGCCGGGCAGCGTGAAGGCGGTGCCGTCCGGCGCGGTGTAGGCGCGATCGGCTTCCAGCGTGCGGGTCAGCGTCGCGCCGCCCTTCTGGAAGCTGGCCTCGAGATCGCCCTTCATCAGGCCGAGCCAATGGGCATAGGCGGCGACCTTGTCCTCGGCATCGACCGCCGCGACCGAATCCTCGAGGTCGCAGATCGTGGTCAGCGCGGATTCGAGGATGACGTCGGCGATGCCGGCGGGATCGTCCCGGCCGATCGGCGAGGTCGGGTCGATCACGACCTCGATGTGCAGGCCGTGGTGGCGGAACAGCAGATTGTCGCCGGTGCGGCCGACCAGCTGCGCCGGATCGGCCAGCGCCGGATCGCCGCCGGTGAAATCCGCCCAGCTGCCGGAGGCCAGCGGCACCGCCTCGTCGAGCAAGGCTTTCGCGCGCGCCACGACCTCGGCGCCGCGCGCCTTGTCATAGCCCCCGCCAGCCGGCAGCGAACCCAGCGCATCGGTGCCGTAGAGCGCATCGTAGAGGCTGCCCCAGCGCGCATTCGCCGCGTTGAGCAGGAAGCGGGCGTTGAGGATCGGCACGACCAGCTGCGGCCCGGCCATCGTCGCGACCTCGGCATCGACGCGATCGACGTCGATCGCGAACGGCGCGGGCTCGTCGACCAGATAGCCGATCTCGCGCAGGAAGGCCTGATATTCGGCCATGTCGATAGGCCGGCCGGCCTGTTCGACATGCCAGGCATCGATGATGTCCTGCAGATGATCGCGCGTGGCGAGCAGCGCCGCATTTTCCGGCGCGAAGCGGGCGAAGATGCCGGCCGCGCCCGCCCAGAAGGCCTCCGGCGCGATGCCGGTGCCGGGCAGCACCCGGTCGTCGATGAAGCGGGCCAGTGCGGGCGCCACGGCGAGGCCGGATTTGTCGATGCGGTCGGTCATGCTGTCCTCCTGCGGCCGGTATAGGCGATTCAGGATTGGATCATTAGACGGAAAGTACGAAAAGCATTCGATCGCTGCAGGAAACAATGATGGACCGCGACTATCGCCTCTTCGTCCGCGTGATCGAGCTCGGCAGCCTGTCGGCGGCGGGGCGCGAACTCGGCCTATCGCCGGCCGCCGCATCCAAGCGGCTGGCGGCGCTGGAGGCGCGGCTCGGCGCGCGGCTGGTCCACCGCACCACCCGGCGCCTGTCCGCCACCGAGGCGGGGCGCGGCTTCCACGAGGAGGTGCGCGCGATCCTCGCCGCCGCCGATGCCGCCGAGGCGCGGGTGGCGGGGCGGGCCGAGCGCCCAGCCGGGCTGCTGCGCATCTCGGCGCCGACGTCGTTCGGGCGATTGCATGTCGCGCCGACTTTGCCGGCCTTCCTCGCCCGATATCCAGCGGTGCGCGCCGAACTGGTGCTGGACGACGGCTATTCCGACCTGCTCGGCGATCGGATCGACGTCGCCATCCGCATCGCCGCCGACCCGGCCTCGCCGAGCCTCGCCGCGCGCCTGCTCGCGCCCAACCATCGCATCCTGTGCGCGGCACCCGCCTATCTGGCCGAGCATGGCGAGCCGGACACGCTTGCCGCGCTCGCCGGCCACCGGCTGCTCGCCGCAAGCCACCAATCGCCATGGCGGCTGGAGAGCGCACGCGCTCGGCGATTGGTGGAGGTCATCAGCCATGTCGCCACCAACAGCAGCGAGGCGGTGCGCGAGCTGGCGCTCGCCGGAGTCGGCGTCGCGCTGCGATCGACCTGGGATGTCGGCGCCGAACTGGCCGCGGGCGCGCTCCGCCGCATCTTGGCCGACTGGCAGGGCGCGAGCGACGTCGGCATCTATGCGGTCCACGCCCGCGCGACGCCGCTGCCGGCCGCGATCACCGCCTATGTCGATCACATGGCCGCCGCCTTCAGCCCTGTGCCGCCATGGGAGACGGCGTGACCCGGGTCTCGCCGTTCGCCCCGAGCGACGTCGATCGAGGGCCGATCGACATTCCCTGTTTTTCCAAAATCTCGCCGTCACCCCGGCCTTGAGCCGGGGTCCAGCTGCCTTTTTTCAGATTCAGGCGATCAGGAAAGCTGGATCCCGGATCAAGTCCGGGATGGCGTCATACGATAAAGCACGACTCGTCGGTTGGAAAACGCCGAATGTCGATCGGCGGTAGGGGTATAGCCGCACCCGTACCCACGATATGCGCTCGGCACGAACCGGCCAAGCTATGATATAGGCTGTTCATCCATCCGTATTATTGTAGTAACACAGTCTGATGCACGATCCCTATTCGGAGTCCGGCGACAGGCCGATCGTCGATCCGTTCGGCGACCATCCCAGGGGCGCGCCGCTCCCGGCCGGCGGCATGGGCAGTGGCGGCGCCGTGCCGCCGGTCGCGCCCGTCCCGCGCCGGTCGCGCTGGCGCTGGTTCCGCTGGCGCCGGCTGCGCTGGGCGATCGCCGCATTGCTGCTGCTGTTCATGCTCGCGGTGGCGTGGCTGGCGGTGACCGCGCCGCTGTCCAAGTCGCTCCAGCCGATCGCGCCACCGAGCATCACCCTGCTCGATTCGAACGGTCGCATCTTCGCGCGGCGCGGCGCGATCGTCGATCGCCCGGTCGACGTGAAGGCGCTGCCCCCGCATGTCTGGCAGGCGTTCGTCGCGATCGAGGACCGCCGCTTCTACCAGCATATGGCGATCGATCCGCACGGCATCGCGCGCGCCGCCTGGCATAATCTGCGCGCCGGCCATGTGCGGGAGGGCGGCAGCACGATCACCCAGCAATTGTCCAAGCTGGTCTTCCTCAACGCCGATCGCACGGCGGGGCGCAAGATCCGCGAGGTGATGGTCGCCTTCTGGCTGGAGGCGTGGCTGAGCAAGGACCAGATCCTCTCGCGCTACCTCTCGAACGTCTATTTCGGCGACAATGTGTATGGGCTGCGCGCCGCCGCCCATCATTATTTCGGCAAGCGGCCCGAGGATCTGAGCATCGGCGAATCGGCGCTGCTCGCCGGGCTGATGAAGGCGCCGTCCAAGCTCGCGCCGAGCACCAACCTCGCCGGCGCACAGGCGCGGCAGGCGCTGGTGGTGGGCGCGATGGCCGATGCGGGCTTCCTCTCGCCGCAGCAGGCGCGCGCGACCGGTCCGGCCCGGCTGCACCTCCGACCCGTGCCGGCCGAGATCGGCGGCTCCTATTTCGCCGACTGGATCCTGCCCGCCGCGCGTGACCAGGCCGGATCGGGCTATGAAGAGCAGAGCGTGAAGACCACGTTGGACAGCCGCATGCAGCGCGCCGCCGAGGCTGCCGCCGCACAGGTCGGCGACCGCGCGCAGGTCGCGATCGTGGCGATGAAGCCCGATGGCCGGGTCGTCGCGATGGTCGGCGGCAGCCATTATGAGGATGGCGGCTTCAACCGTGCCACCCAGGCCCGCCGCCAGCCGGGATCGACCTTCAAGCTGTTCGTCTACCTCGCCGCGCTGCGCGCCGGGATGACGCCGGACAGCAAGATCGATGACGCGCCGATCACCATCAACGGCTGGTCTCCCGCCAATGCCGATCGCCATTATGCGGGGATGATCACGCTGCGCCAGGCGTTCGCGCGATCGAGCAACGTCGCTGCCGTGCGGCTGACCCAGCAGGTCGGGCCGGACGCGGTCGCCAGGGCGGCGCGCGACCTCGGCATCGCCAGCCCGCTCACCGTCGATGCCAGCCTGCCGCTCGGCACCTCGGGCGTGACCCTGCTCGAGCTGACCCGCGCCTATGCCGCGGTCGCCGCCAACGCCTATCCGGTGCTGCCCCACGGCCTGCCGGTGCCGCCGCCGGGCTGGATCGATCGCTTCTGGGATCATCAGAGCCATTTCGCCGGCCGCCAGCATGACGAACTGCTCGATCTGCTCTCCGCCACCGTGAAGCAGGGCACCGCCAAGGCGGCCGCGCTCGACACCCAGGTGTTCGGCAAGACCGGCACCACGCAGGACAATCGCGACGCGCTGTTCGTCGGCTTCGCAGACGGCCTCGTCACCGCGGTGTGGATCGGCCGCGACGACAACAAGCCGATCCCCGGCATGGCCGGCGGCGGGCTGCCGGCCCGGATCTGGCGCAGCTTCATGGTGCAGGCGACCGGCGCGCATCCGCTCGGCCAGAAGCTGCCCGCCGCGGTCGATCCCGATGCCTTTGCCCATGGCAGCTTCACGCTCGGCAACATGGATTTCGGCGTCGATCTCGGCACCGACGGACTCCATGTCAGCACCACCCCGCACGCCCCGGCGGCGCCGTCCGAGGGGGACGGCGATCATGGCGACGATGGCGATCATGGGGGCCGGGATGGCGGCGGGGGCAATGACGACGGGTGATGCGGGTAGACCGCACCCTCTCCTGCGTCATGCTGAACTTGTTTCAGCATCCCGCCTCAGCCGGGCGCGAAAAGCCAAGGTTAGCTGGGATCCTGAAACAAGTTCAGCATGACGCCGGTGGGAGAGCCAACGCCGACTGAGCCGCCAATCCCCGCTGTCGCGCCCGGCGCGCACCGTCTAGGGTCCGCCGCGATGGCCGCTCCCCAACTCCGCCTGCTCGGCACGCGCCGCTTCCTGCCTTTGTTCGCGACCCAGTTCCTGGGGGCGTTCAACGACAATCTCTATCGCTCGGCGATGCTGTTCTTCGTCGCCTTCAATCTCTACCGGCAGGACGGCACGGATGCGGCGCTGATCGCGGTGATTTCGAGCGGGGTGTTCATCCTGCCCTATTTCCTGTTCTCGTCGATCGCGGGCCAGCTCGCCGACCGGATCGACAAGGCGCGGATCGCCAGGATCGTCAAGATCGCCGAGATCGTGATCATGGCGGTGGGCGTCGTTGCGCTGGACGGCGGATCGCTCATGCTGATGATGGCGGTGCTGTTCGCGATGGGGGTGCATTCCACGATCTTCGGCCCGGTCAAATATGCGATGCTGCCGCAGCATCTCGCCGCCGACGAGCTGATGGGCGGCACCGGGCTGGTCGAGGCGGGCACCTTCCTCGCCATCCTCGCCGGCCAGCTGGCGGGCGGGCTGCTCGCCACCACGGACGCCACCCATGCGATGCTCGCGGTCGCGGTGATCGGGCTGGCGGCGAGCCTGTTCATCCCCGCCGCCCCGGCCGCCGCCGACCGGCCCGCCGTCGAGCCCAACCTGATCGCCTCGACCGCACGGATCGTCGGCCATGCCCGCGCCGAAAAGGGACTGTTCCGGGCCGTCCTCGGCATCACCTGGTTCTTCTCGCTGGGTGCGGTGCTGACCCAGCAGTTCGTGCCGCTGGTCGGCCAGCTCGGCGCCACCCAGGCGGTCGGCGCGCTGTTCCTCGGGCTGTTCTCGGTGGGCGTCGCGATCGGGTCGCTGGCGGTGAGCCAGCTGCTCGGCGGCGCGATCTCGGCGCGCTACGGGCCGGCATCCGCCCTGGTGCTGGCGCTGGCGGTGATCGACCTCGGCCTGACCGTGCGCGGCATGATGCCGTCCTCCCTCCCGGCCGCGACACCCGCCGATATCCCCGCCTTCCTCGCCACCGCGGGGAGCTGGCATCTGGTGATCGACCTGCTGGTGATCGCGATCGCCGGCGGCATCTACATCGTGCCGCTCTACGCGCTGCTCCAGACGCTCGGCGATCCCGCCAGCCGCTCGCGCGACGTCGCCGCCAACAACATCGTCAATGCCGCCGGCATGGTGGCGATCTCGCTGGCGGTCACGCTGATCCTGGCGCTGGGGGCGGGCAGCGCAGGCCTGTTCCTGATGCTCGGCGGGTTCGGGCTGGTCGTCGCGCTCGCCTCCTATCGCGCTCCGATCGCGCCGCCCGTCCCGCGCGGCTGAACCCGGCGAGTCATTGTGCCGGCGTGACGGCGTGCCTGCCTGTCCGCTTGCCCGCATATCCGCGATCGCTCCGTCGCACGCCCGACTCCCCTCGCCTTGCCTCGCTTGCGTGGCCGGTGGCGCGCTGCCAGCCGGAGGCCACAGGGTATCGTTGCGAAAGGGTAGAAAAATGAAGGGCTTTTCGAAGCTGGCACTGGCGTTGGCGCTCTGCGCGGGCGGGGCGTCCGCGGCATCGGCCGGGATCGGCGCCGAGGGCATGGGCGCCCGCGCCGACGGCCAGTGGGGCGGCGAGTTCGGTGCGGGCTATTCGTTCGGCTTCGCCGGCTTCAGCCTGACGCCGGGCGCCGGCGTGCTGGTCGGCGACGATCACACCCGCGCCTATGGCCGGATCGAGGCGGCGTACAAGATCCCGCTGTTCGCCAAGGTCGGCGTCGGCGCGCGCTTCTCGGGCGATCACACCCGGCCTTACGGCACCGTCTCGATGCCGCTGCTGCCGATGATCGCGATCAAGGGCAATGCCGGCCCCAAATATTACGCGCTCGGCCTGACGGTGGGCTACTGACCCCCGCCCCGTCCGCACGGCCCGGCCGAGGCGGACGGGGCAACGGCGACCGTCTCGACGGGCCGGCGAGACGCCGGCATGGCTGGGGTTGGATGCGAACCCGCCGCTCTTCGGTCGTCATCCCGGACTTGATGCGGGATCCCGCTTCTTTCCTATTCCGCTAAAATCCCAGAATCCGGATCCCGCATCAGGTCGGGAGTGACGATATATGGGATGGCGGCGCATCCTGGGCGATCGCCGCGCGATCGGCCCTGCCACAAAAAAAGGCCGGAACCCGAAGGCTCCGGCCATAGGCGCAGGAAAAGGGGTGGAAGCGCGCGAAGGCGCCTCCAGGCAGGGCCGTTAGAAGGTGATCTTGGCCACGCCGGTGATCCGGCGGTCGTTCATGATCACGTCGCGCGGCTCGGTGGTGGTGCCGAAATAGGTCGAGTGGATCGCGTCGTTGAGGTTCGCGCCTTCCAGCGTCAGCGAGAAATGCGGCGTCACGTCGTAGCTGATCGACGCATCGAGCTCGCCGAACGGCTTGTCGAAGATCGGGCGATCGCCGGTGCCGTTGCCCTGGGTGGTGACGACATATTTGCTGCGCCAGTTATAGGCGACGCGGGCCGAGAGCTTGCCCTTCTCGTAGATGCCGACGAGATTGTAATTGTAGCGGGACAGCTGCTCCAGCGGCACGGTCGTGATCGGGCCGCCCTGCGTTGCCGGCCCGGGCGCGCTCGAGTCGACATAGGTGAAGTTCGCCTGCATGCCGAGGCCGCTGAGCGGGCCGGGCAGGAAGTCGAAGAACTGCTGATAGGCGAGCTCGAAGCCCTTCACCTTGGCGGTCGCGACATTGTCGTAGGTCGTCGTGTAGAATGTGACAGGCTCGCTGGCCCCCGGGAAGGAGATGTCCCGCTGGTTGATCGCCGTCTGGATGTAGTTCTTGATATTCTTGTAGAAGCCCGCCGCGGTCAGCGACCCGGTGTGCGAGAAATACCATTCGAGCGAGACGTCGAAATTCCACGACGACATCGGCTTCAGATCCGGGTTGCCGCCGCTGGTATCATGCTCCTGATTCGCCTGCGCGGTGCCCGGCTGGGTGTAGGTCACCGCCGGGTTGAGCTGGCTGAGGTTCGGCCGCGAGATGTTCTTCGACACCGCGAAGCGGAGCTGGAGATTGTCGGTCAGGTGGCCGCGCAGATTGAGGCTCGGCAGGAACTTGGTGTAGGCTTGGCTGACATCGGTCAGCGTGGCGATCGCCGCGCCGCTCTGCTCCTGGCCATTGTCGCCCAGCACCAGCGGCACGATCTGGGTGTAGCCGCTCGCGCTCTGCTCGGTCCGCACCACGCGCAGGCCGATATTGCCGTCGATCGGCACCGGCAGCGCGTCCGCCTTGAAGAAGGCGGCGACATAGCCGGCATAGGTCTTCAGGCTCTCGCGGCTGGTGCCGCTCGGCACGTAGGTCGGCTCCGAATCGATGCCGAGATCGGCGCGCGTCGCATCGTAGCTCAGGATCGTGTTGCGGTTGTAGAACAGCGCGTCGCCGAACAGATCGGCCTGGCCGCGGAAGAAATTGCCGAGATTGGTATATTGCAGGTTGCTCGGCACGTCGGCGAGGCCGGTGTAGCGATAGCCGGTGTCGTCGGTGCGGTTCTTGCGATCGGCGATCCGGAAACCGGCCTTGATCGACTGGATCAGGCCGCCGTCGAACTTGTACTCGGCGTCCAGGCGGGCGGTCTTGTCGCTTGCCTTCGAGCGGTTGAGATCGTCGAGATAGAAGGCGCTGACATAATTGGCCGGGCTGGTCAGCCCCAGCGGCGTGGTGATGTGCAGCACCGGCGTGCTGCCGGAAAGATCCTGATACAGCGTCGAATCCGCGCCGTTCAGGCCGACGATCGAGCGCAGGTCATGGGTGCTGGCATCGACATATTGCAGATCGCCGGTCACCGTCAGCTGCGACGTCGGCTTCCACTTGGCGTGCAGCGAATAGTCGGTCGTCACCGAATGGCGGGTGTCGAGGCTGGTGTTGACGCCGATCGGCACGTTCTGGAAGGTGCCGCTGACGAAGTCGCCACTGTTGGCGAAGGTGAAGGGGGCGCCGGCCGCCGGCTGGATCGAGGCGCCGCCAGTGTAGGCGAAGTAGCTGTAATCGTCGAAGCGGAACTTATAGTCCGAACGGAACACCTCGCCGGTCAGCTCCAGCGTGTCGGTCGGCTTCCACTGGAGCGCGACGTCGGTGCCGAAGCGGCGGCGATTGCCATAGACCTCGCCGATGCCGCTGCCGTGCGGCAACGACGTCGCCTGGCCGGTGCGGCCGAGCTCGGCGGCGATCGCCGCATCGGTCGGGCTATGATAGGTGCCGTCGGCGTTCAGGCTCTGGTCGAGCGGGTAGAAAGGCTCGGTCGAGATCGTGTCCTGCCGGAACTCGCTGGTCTGGTAGGCGACGTCGACCAGCACGCCGATCTCGCCGATGCCGGTATCCCAGCGGTCGCTGATCAGCACCGAGCCCGACGGGCGGCTGTGCCGCACCAGATCGGAATAGGTGTTGCTCGCGGTGGCGGCGATCTTGAAGCCGTCGAAATCGAACGGCTTGCGGGTGCGCAGGTCGATCGTGCCTGACAGCTGATCCTCGATCAGATCGGCCGAGGGGTTCTTGTAGACGTCGATGCCGGCGAGCAGTTCCGACGGGATATCGCCGAGGCTGAGCGTGCCCGGCGTGTTGGTGCCGTCGCCGCCGCCATCACCGGCGGTGAAGATGTCGCGGCCGTTGAGCTCGGTGCGGGTCTGGGTCAGGCCGCGGATCGCGACCGAGGTGCCCTCGCCATAGCTGCGGTTGACCTGGATGCCGGGGATGCGCTGGAGCGCCTCGGCGACGTTGCGATCGGGCAGCTTGCCAATGTCCTCGGCGACGATCGAGTCGACGATCTGCGGGGAGTTGCGCTTGATGTTCTCGGCGGACTGGAGCGAGGCGCGCACGCCGGTCACCACGATCGCCTCGATCGCGCCCGGATCGGTGGTCGTGTCGGCGCTCGGCGCGGCATTGCCGCTGGGCGCGGTGGCGCCGCTCTGCGCATCCTGCGCGGCCGCCATGCCCGGAAGGGCGATCGTCGCCAGCGAGGCGCCCGCCAACAATATGAGCACCGCGTTCCGCTTCTTGTCCACCATGATATCTCCCCTCCTGTCGGCCCTCGCTCCTGTGGCGATAGAACCGTTAGCGCTAACACATAGACGCGCGCCGAATGGGCCGCATTCTATCAACACCAGTTATGGGGACAGCAGCCGCGCCGCATGTCCTCCCCTCGATTTCTCGTGACGGCTTATACCGCTGGAATCTTGGCGCCCTCCTATCACCGGATTCTCTTGGAGGGAATATTAAATATGATTTATTATTTACCGGGCCGGCCGGCGCGCCCGCACCGGCATCCCATTGTGTTCACTGGCATTTCTCAGGAAAGCGAACGGCCGCGCCGGCGCAGCGCGCGGCCGGCCGAGATCAGCGCGCGCCGAGCAACACCGACCAGCGCCACTTGCCGCCGGATTTGAGCACCGCCCGGCGGAACATCGCGGCGGCGACGCGGAGCGCCAGCACCAGCCACAATATCTGCCAGCACAGCGCCACCAGATGCGGCCACAGGCTCGGCACCGTCGCGGCGCGGCCGAGCATCGCCAGCGGCGAACTCCACGGGAAGATCGCCGCCGCCGTCGCCACCCAGCCCTCGGGATGCGCGGTGCCGGCGGTGGCGAAGCCGAACAGCAGCAATTGCAGCATCGTTACCGGCATCGCCATCGACTGCACCTCGCGCGGCGACGAGGCCTGCGAGCCAAGACCGAGGAACACCGCGCCGACCAGCAGGTAGGAGACGATGAAATAGACGATCGCGGCGGTGAAGAAGAGCGGCCAGCCGATCGCCGGTTCGGCGGTGTGGGCCAGCGCATGGGGGAAGAAGATCAGCACCGCCGCCGCCGCGGTGCCGCCCCAGATCGCCACGCCGGTGAGCGAGATCGCCAGCATCGCCGCGAGCTTGCCGATGAAGATGCCGTCGACCGGGACGGCGGCAGCCAGCACCTCGATCACCTTGTTCGACTTCTCCTCCACGAAGGTGGAGAGCGACATGCCGGCGAGCAGCACGAGCAAGAAGAACACGCCGGTCTGCGCGCCCCGCGCCACCGCGCGGCGATCCTTGTCGCCATGCGTTGCCGGCCGCGCGACCCGCTCGAGATCGAAGTCGCTCGGCGCATGGGGGGGGCCGGCCCGCGCGGTATCGAGGATCAGGCCGATCCGATCGGCGGTGTCCCGATCGTCGCCGCTCACCGCCGCCACCGGCGCCGCCAGCGTGCCGCCCAGCGCTCCCGCCAGCGGCGCATCGGCCGGCGCGTTGTTGCCCTGTCGGGGCACGGCCAGCATCGCCCGCACCGCCGCACGGGGGTTCCCCGGCTGCGGCTTGTCCGCGCGCAGCTCCGGCAAGGCATCGTCGCCGAGCCGGCGGGCCAGCCGGGTCCGCGCCGCCAGCACCGCATCCTGCATCGGCGCATCGCCGATCAGCGCCACCACCGGCGGGCGCGCCGGGCCGTCGTCGCCATGGCCCATCAGCGCGAAGATCCCGCCGAACGCCAGCGAGAAGAGCGGCGTGATCAGGAACAGGATGAAGATGCGCGAGAAGACGGTGGCGCCATAATCGCGCCGCGCGATCACCCAGGCGGAGGCGAGCAGCTGATTCACGCGGCATCCTCCTCGGCATGGGCGCCGGAATCCATGCCCAGATGCGGCTGCGGCACCGGCTCGCCGACCAGTTCGACGAACGCCTCGTGCAGGCTCGGCCGCTCGATCGCCAGCGCCTCGATCCCGGCGTCGCCGGCGATCAGCGCCTCCAGCACCGGTTCGATCCCGCCGGCGGGCAGCACGAAGCTGAAGTTGCGCCCGTCCGCCACCGTGTCGGCCGGCAGCGCCGCGCGCCACGGCCCGTCGGCATGGCGGGTGCCGAGCTGGACGCGGGCCGGCAGCCGCCCCCGCGCCTCGGCGACGGTGCCGTCGAAGCGGACCCCGCCCCGGGCGATGATCGCGATCCGCTCGCACAGGCGCTCGGCATGGGCGATGACGTGGGTGGAGAACAGCACCGTCGCCCCTTCCGCCACCTGCGCGCGGATCAGCCCTTCGAGGCGCTGCTGGTTGATCGCATCGAGCCCGGAAAAGGGCTCGTCCAGCACCAGCAGCTTCGGCTTGTGGACGATCGTGCCGAGCAGCTGGACGGTCTGCGCCATGCCCTTGGAAAGCGCGCGGATCGGCTTGGTGATCGCCTCGCCGAGCCCCGCCTCCTCCATCAGCGTCACGGCGCGGCGGCGCCCTTCGGCCAGCGGCAGGCCGCGCAGCGCGCCCATGAAGGCGATGCCGTCGGCCGCCTTCATGCTCGGATAGAGGCCGCGCTCCTCGGGCAGATAGCCAACGCGCGGCGCCGCCCGCATCGGCTTCTCCTCGCCCAGCACCTTGCGCCAGCCGACATCGGGCTCGATGATGCCGAGCAGCATCCTCAGCGTCGTCGTCTTGCCCGCGCCATTGGGGCCGAGCACGCCGGTGATGCTGCCCTCCGGCACCGCGAGATCGATCCCGTCGACGGCGCGCTGCCCATCGAACCGCTTGATGAGGCCATGCGCCTCCACCGCCAGCCCGCTCATGGCCGGCCCGCCGGTCGCCGGGCGGCAGGGAAGGAAACCGATCGGGATGCGGACCTCGTCATGCCGACACGATGACAGGCCCGATCCGGTTCGGGAAGAGGGCGCCCCCCGAAACCCGTCGATCCGTTCCGGACTTCCGATCCCGACAATTGCCAGCCAACGCCATCGCGGGCATGCCGCTCGCGACGAGGCCGGGAAGAGGAATGAGGACGGCGTGACCGACGGCGTGACGAGCAGCTATGACGTGGTGATCGTGGGCGCCGGCCATGGCGGCGCGCAGGCGGCGATCGCGCTGCGCCAGCGCAAATTCGCCGGCACCATCGCGATGATCGGCGAGGAGCCGGATATCCCCTATGAGCGGCCGCCTTTGTCCAAGGAGTATCTCGCCGGCGACAAGAGCTTCGAGCGCATCCTGATCCGCCCGGCCGGCTTCTGGGCGGAGCGCGGCATCGTCCTGCGCACCGGCCAGCGCGTCGTCGCGGTCGATCCCGAGGCCCGCACCCTGGCCACCGCGAGCGGCGAGACGATCGGCTATGGCACACTGGTCTGGGCGGCCGGCGGCCATGCCCGCCGCCTCGCCTGCGCCGGCCATGAGCTGATCGGCGTCCATTCGGTGCGCACCCGCGCCGATGTCGATCGGATGATCGGCGAACTCGCCGCCACCACCCGCGTCGCGGTGATCGGCGGCGGCTATATCGGGCTGGAGGCGGCCGCGGTGCTGACCAGCTTCGGCAAGCGGGTGACGGTGCTGGAAGCGCAGGACCGGGTGCTGGCGCGGGTCGCCGGCGTACCGCTGTCACGCTTCTACGAGGCCGAGCATCGCGCCCGCGGCGTCGACATCCGGCTCGGCGTCACCGTCGACGGCATCGAGGGGCAGGCCGGCCGGGTGAGCGGCGTGCGGCTGGCCGACGGCACGATCGTCGCCGCCGACATGGTGATCGTCGGCATCGGCATCGTGCCCGCGGTCGAGCCGCTGGTCGCGGCCGGCGCGCGCGCCGGCAACGGCGTCGCGGTGGACGAGCATGGCCGCACCTCGCTCCCCCACATCTTCGCGATCGGCGACTGCGCGATGCACGCCAACCCCTATGCCGACGGCCTGCCGATCCGGCTCGAATCGGTGCAGAACGCCCATGATCTGGCGATCACCGTGGCCCGCGCGATCACCGGCGATCCCGAGCCCTATGATTCGGTGCCGTGGTTCTGGTCGAACCAATATGATCTGCGCCTCCAAACCATCGGCCTCTCCGCCGGCCACGATGCGACGGTGATCCGCGGCGATATCGCCAGCCGCTCCTTCTCGGTCGTCTATCTGAAGCAGGGCCATGTCGCGGCGCTCGACTGCGTCAACGCCACGAAGGATTATGTGCAGGGCAAGGCGCTCGTCGCCGGACGGCTCGTCATCGCCCCAGAACGACTCGCCAATGCCGCCACCCCTCTGAAAAATATGGTTAACATGCCATCCACCTCCGCCTGAACACGGTCCATCGCTTGGTTACTGACGAGTCAACCGTACCGGTTCACCCCAATGACAGGCGCTTCACCTAATCAGGAGGTGGGGGAGCGCTGTTGGGGATCAACGGGCTCATGAAATTCGTTTATCCGGCGCGCCGCGTGCTTCTGGGCGCCGCCGCAATCTTGAGCCTGACGGCCCTGCCGTTCACGGCCGCGCAGGCGAGTGCGATCAGCGCGATGTCGGTCGACGGCAACGCGATCACGATGGCGTTCGATTCGGCGATCGTAGGTGTGTCCGGCATGGTGCTGGACGGCCCGCGCCGGCTCGCGATCGACGTCCAGGGCCTGACCGCCGGCAGCGCCACCGCGTCCGGCGGCCCGGTGATGCAGACCCGCGTCGGCCAGGTGAAGCCCGGCGTCGGCCGCGTGGTGTTCGATCTCGCCGATTATTCGGTGGTCCGCTCCGCCAGCCTGTCCGACGATCGCAAGACGCTGACGCTCCAGCTCGCCAGTGCCAGCCCGCGCGAATTCAGCAGCGCGGCGCGCGCCGGCCGCACCCTCTACGGCACGCCGATGGCGCTGACCGGCGATGTCTCGGGGCGCGGCAGCGTCACCGTGCCGCTCGATGCGCCGGCGCCCTATCATCTGCCGATCCCGCCCGTCTCCGGCCGCGCCGACAAGCCGCTGGTGGTGATCGATGCCGGCCATGGCGGCCATGATCCGGGCTCGCTGTCGCTCGACGGCCGCTATCGCGAGAAGGATGCGACGCTGGAGATCGCCAAGACGATCCGCGAGGAGCTGCTCAAATCCGGCCGCGTCCGCGTCGCGCTGACGCGATCCGACGATCGCTTCCTGATCCTCCAGGAGCGCCGTGAGATTGCGCGCCGCCTCCATGCCGATCTGTTCATCTCGGTCCATTGCGACAGCGCGCCGGGCACCAGCGCCACCGGCGCGACGGTCTATACGCTGTCGGAGGTCTCGTCCGATCAGGTCGCCGCGCGGCTCGCCGCCAAGGAGAATCGCTCGGACGTGATCAACGGCGTCGATCTCGGCGGGCAGACCAACGACGTCTCCTCGATCTTGATCGACCTCACCCAGCGCGAGACGATGAACGCCTCGTCGCGCTTCGCCGATCTGCTCCAGCGCGACCTGACCGACCAGGGCGTGCAGTTCAAGACCACCTATCACCGCTTTGCCGGTTTGGCGGTGCTGAAGGCGCCGGATGTGCCCGCCGTGCTGCTCGAAAGCGGCTACATCTCCGATCCGGGCGATCTGAAGCTGCTGTTCTCGAAGCGGTATCAGCATGATCTGGCGGTTGGCGTCAGCCGCGCGGTCGAGGCGCATTTCGCGCGGCGGCTGGGCCAGACCGACATCGCCTCGCGCGATTGACGGCGATTGACGGCGGCGGCCGGCCCGGTCGCGCCGCACCGCACGCCGGCTTCCCATTCCCCTCGTTCCCCTCTAGACCGCGATCCGCATGGACGATCAGGCGGATAATGGCGGCGGGCGGGCGACGATCAGGCGGGAGGATTCGCGCTGGCGGCGCGTGATCCGGTCACGCTGGACCAAGGCCTTTGCCGGGCTCGTCGGCCTGTTCTTCGTCGGCTGCATCGCGATCTGGCTGATCTTCGCCCGCGACCTGCCCTCCACCGACAAGCTGCTCGCCTATGAGCCGCCGCTGCCGACCAACCTGCGCGGCATCGACGGCGCGCCGATCTACACCTTCGCCCGCCAGCGCCGGGTCGAGCTGTCCTATGCCGAGCTGCCGCCGGTGCTGGTCGATGCGTTCGTCTCGGCCGAGGACAAGAGCTTCTTCACCCACCATGGCATCAACCCGCTGACCTTCGCCAATGGTGCGTTCGAATTCTTCACCAAATATGGATCGGGCGAGCGCGCGCGGGGCGGATCGACGATCACCCAGCAGGTCGCCAAGAATCTGCTGACCGGCAACGAATATTCGGTGAAGCGCAAGGTCCGCGAAGCGATCCTGGCGGTGCGGATCGAGCAGACGCTCTCCAAGCAGCAGATCATGGAGATCTACCTCAACCAGATCTTCCTCGGGCGGAACGCCTATGGCGTCGAAGCCGCCGCGCAGAGCTATTTCGGCAAGGACGTCCACGACCTGACGCTGCCGCAAATGGCCTATCTCGCGATCCTGCCCAAGGCGCCGAGCAACTACACCCCCGAGCATGACATGGACCGGGCGCTGGCCCGGCGCGCCTATGTGCTGCGCGAGATGGCCGCCAATGGCTACATCACCCCGGCGCAGCGCGACGAAGCCGATGCCACCCCGCTCGGCGCGATCGAGCGCCAGCCGATCAAGCAGGACATGCCGCCGAGCTATTTCACCGAAGAGGTCCGCCGCGAGCTGATCCAGCGATTCGGCGAGAATGACGGCGACAGCGCCAACTCGGTCTATGCCGGCGGCCTGTGGGTGCGGACCTCGTTCGATGGCACCAAGCAGGCGGCCGCCGAGAAAGCCCTGCGCGACGGCCTCGCCCGCTACGCCAACGGCCATGGCTGGACCGGCCCGTCCGCCCATATCGACACCGGCGAGGGCTGGCAGGGGCGGCTGATCGCCGCCAGCGTCGGCCCCGGCTATGCCGACTGGAAGGCCGCCGTGGTGCTGTCCAAGGCCGGCGGCACCGCCGAGCTGGGCTTCGAAGACGGATCGAGGGGATCGATGCCGTCCTACGCGGCCGACATGCCCAAGGCCGGCATCGGCGGATCGGCGTTCAACTTCCTCCACGTCGGCGACGTGATCGTGGTCAAGAAGGACGTCTCGACCTGGACGCTGCGCTCGATCCCGGCGATCTCGGGCGGCATGGTGATCGAGAATCCGCACACCGGCCAGGTGCTGGCGATGCAGGGCGGCTGGGATTTCCGCGGCGGCAGCTTCAACCGCGCCACCCAGGCGCTGCGCCAGCCCGGCTCGACCTTCAAGCCGATCGTCTATTCGGCGGCGCTGGACAATGGCATGACCCCGGCCTCGATCGTCGTCGATGGCCCGTTCTGCGTGTTCCAGACGGCGCGGCTCGGCACCAAATGCTTCAAGAATTTCGGCGGCGGCTATGCCGGCCCGCAGACGATGCGCTGGGGCCTCGAACAGTCGCGCAACCTGATGACGGTGCGGATCGCCAGCCAGATCGGCATGGATAAGGTGACCAAGAACGCCCATAATCTCGGCGTCGGCGATTATCCCAACCAGCTCGCTTATGCGCTCGGCGCCGGCGACACGACCGTGCTCAAGATGGTCAACGCCTATTCGGCGCTCGACAATCTCGGCCGCCAGATGCCGCCGAGCCTGATCGACTATGTGCAGGATCGCCACGGCAAGGTGATCTGGCGCGCCGACAACCGCCCCTGCACCGGCTGCAACATGAAGGATTGGGACGGCAAGGCGATGCCCCGCCCGCCGCTGCGCGGCCACCAGGCGATCGATGCCGTCACCGCGACCCAGATCGTCCACATGATGGAAGGCGTCGTCCAGCGCGGCACCGCCACCATCCTGCGCGATCTCGGCCGCCCGATGTTCGGCAAGACCGGCACCACCACCGGCCCGACCAACGTCTGGTTCGTCGGCGGATCGGCCGATCTCGTCGGCGGGCTGTATCTGGGCTACGACCGGCCGCGCTCGCTCGGCGGCTATGCCCAGGGCGGCACGATCGCGGCGCCGGTGTTCAAGCAGTTCGCGCTGGCGACGATGCAGAATGATCCGGTGCAGCCCTTCCCGCTCGCGCCCGGCGTCCGCATGGTGCGGATCGATCGCCATTCGGGCCGCCGCGTCTATGGCGGCTGGCCGTCGCCCGATCCGCTCTCGCCGATCATCTGGGAGGCGTTCAAGCCGGAGACCGAGCCGCGGCGCACGATCAAGCGCGATGCCGCGATCAAGGCCGCGCCGAAGACCACGCCCAAGGCCTCCGACGCAGACTTCTTGCAGAAGGAGGGTGGGATTTACTAAATCCCGCTGTCATGAGCGGCCCCGCCGGGGCCTGTTGCCCGCAGATTACGTGTCCCGACCTCGCTCGACACGCCATTTGTCGATCCGGGCGGATTGTTGAGACGAAGGAACAGACGATGCGCGCCGAAGCGCAAGGCCATGTCGAGAAGATCAATGCCGCAATGGCACTTGTCCGCCGTTTCATCGAGTGGGATCGCGCCCTGCGCCGTCTCGACGAGCTGAACGCGCGCGTCGAGGATCCGGCACTGTGGAACGATCCCAAGCAGGCGCAGGCGATCATGCTGGAGCGCCGCCGCCTCGACGAATCGATCACCGCGGTGAAGGTGATCGAGAAGGAGCGCGACGATTCGATCGAACTGATCGAGATGGCCGAGGCCGAGGGCGACACCGAGCTGGAGGCGGAGGCCAATGCCGGCCTCGCCCAGCTCGTCGTCCGGGCCGAGGCCGACAAGGTGAAGGCGCTGCTCGCCGGCGAGGCCGACGCCAACAACACCTATATCGAGGTCAATGCCGGCGCCGGCGGCACCGAGAGCAACGACTGGGCGCAGATGCTCCAGCGCATGTACCAGCGCTGGGGCGAACGCCGCGGCCTCAAGGTCGAGCTGGTCGATTATCATTCGGGCGAGCAGGCCGGCATCAAGTCCGCGACGATGCTGCTCAAGGGCGAGAACGCCTATGGCTGGGCCAAGACCGAGAGCGGCGTCCACCGCCTCGTCCGCATCTCGCCCTATGACAGCTCGGCGCGACGCCACACCTCGTTCGCCTCCGTCTGGGTCTATCCCGAGGTGGATGACAATATCGAGGTCAGCTACAATGAGAGCGACCTGCGCATCGACACCTATCGCGCATCCGGCGCGGGCGGGCAGCACATCAACACCACCGATTCGGCGGTGCGCATCACCCACATCCCCACCGGCATCGTCGTGCAGTGCCAGAACCAGCGTTCGCAGCACAAGAACAAGGCCGAGGCCTACAACCAGCTGCGCGCCCGCCTCTACGAGCGCGAGCTGCAGGAGCGGGAAGCCATAGCGAACGCCACCAACGCCACCAAGACCGACATCGGCTGGGGCCACCAGATCCGCTCCTATGTGCTCCAGCCCTATCAGCTGGTGAAGGATCTGCGCACCGGCGTCACCTCCACCGCGCCCGACGACGTGCTGGACGGCGCGCTCGATCCGTTCATGGCCGCCGCTTTGTCGCAGCGCGTGACCGGCGAGGCAGTCGAGGTGGAGGACGTCGATTGAGACGGCGCCAGGGGGGGGACGGATGGGCGCGGCCATGGCGGGCATCGGCGCTCGCCCTGCTGACCCTGCTCGTCGCTTGCGGCCACGCCGATCAGCCCGATTCGGCACAATTGCCGCGTAATCAGGATGGCTTCCCGCTGCCCGCGCGGCCGGTCGCCAACATCGAGTCGGACAGCTATTCGACCGAGGCCGCGCGCGACAAGCTCGACGAGGCCCGCGCGGTGATGAACCGGGCCGGCATCAAGCGCGGCATGACGGTCGCTGATATCGGCGCGGGCGAGGGCTATTACACGATCCGCCTCGCCGCCCGCGTCGGCGACAAGGGCCGGGTGCTGGCCGAGGACATCTTGCCCGAGGTGCGCGACCGGCTGGCCGAGCGCGTCGCCCGCGAGCATCTCGACAATGTCAGCGTGCGGCTCGGCGATCCCGCCAATCCCCGCCTGCCGGCGGGCAGCTTCGATCGCGTGCTGATGATCCACATGTATCATGAGGTGCAGCAGCCCTATGAGTTTCTGTGGAACGTGCGCCCCGCGCTGAAGCCGGACGGCAGGCTGATCGTGGTCGATGCCGATCGCCGGACCAACCGCCACGGCACCCCGCCGGCGCTGCTGCAATGCGAACTGCGCGCGCTCGGCTTCGAGCGGGTGAAGCAGGTCGATATGCCGTCGGCCGGCGGCTATCTCGCCACCTTCGAGGCGAGAGGCGAACGCCCGCTGCCCGAACAGATCCGCCCCTGCGACGCGGCGGGGCGGCCGCTGTAGGATCGATCGCGTCAGGATCGGCCGGCCTTCGGTCTTTTCGTGCTCCTGCGAACGCGGGAGCACTACCGGCAACCGCACTTCTCCACAGCGGCGTGACGGCACCGGCTTGGCCTCTGGCGGCGCCTCGTCCATAGTTGCGCGGTGCAAGCCTATCTCGACCTCATGCAGCGCATCCTCGACGAAGGCGTCGAGCAGCAGGACCGCACCGGCGTCGGCACGCTGAGCGTGTTCGGCCACCAGATGCGATTCGATCTGTCCAAGGGCTTCCCGGTGGTGACCACCAAGAAGCTCCATCTCCGCTCGATCATCGTCGAGCTGCTGTGGTTCCTGCGCGGCGACACCAATGTGCAGTGGCTGCGCGATCGCAAGGTCAGCATCTGGGACGAATGGGCCGACGAGGCGGGCGATCTCGGCCCGGTCTACGGCCAGCAATGGCGGCACTGGGCCAATCCGCACGGCGGCGAAATCGACCAGATCGCCGAGCTGGTCCGCCAGATCCGCGAACAGCCGGCCTCGCGCCGCCAGATCGTCTCCGCCTGGAACCCGGCCGACCTGCCGCAGATGGCGCTGGCGCCGTGCCACTGCCTGTTCCAGACGCGCGTCGCCAACGGCAAGCTCGATCTCCAGCTCTACCAGCGCTCGGCCGACGTGTTCCTGGGCGTGCCGTTCAACATCGCGAGCTACGCGCTGCTCGTCCACATCCTCGCGCAGCAATGCGATCTGGAGCCCGGCACCTTCGTGTGGACCGGCGGCGACTGCCATCTCTATGCCAACCATCTGGAACAGGCGCGCCTCCAGCTCAGCCGCGACACCCGGCCGCTGCCGACGCTGAAGATCCTGCGCAAGCCGGACGGCATCGACGGCTACGAGCCCGAGGATTTCGCGATCGAGGGCTATGATCCCCACCCGCACATCAAGGCGGCGGTGGCGATATGATGGCGATCGACGGCCCGGAGGTGGCGCTCTACGTGGCGCGCGCCGACAATGGCGTGATCGGCGTCGACGGCGGCCTGCCCTGGCGGCTGCCCGAGGATCTCAAGCGCTTCAAGGATTCCACCATGGGCAAGCCGATGGTGATGGGCCGCAAGACCTTCGAGAGCTTCCCCAGTCCGCTGCCCGGCCGCCGCCACATCGTGCTGACCCGCGATGCCGGCTGGCAGGCCGACGGCGCCGAGGTCGCCCATGATATCGACGGCGCGATCGCGCTCGCCGGCCGGGTGCCCGAGATCGCGGTGATCGGCGGCGCGGAGATCTACCGGCTGTTTCTGCCCCGCGCCCACCGCATCGAACTCACCGAAGTCCATCGTTCGCCCGAGGGCGATACCAAGATGCCGCCGCTCGGCGAAGGCTGGCGGATCTCCAACCGCATCTTCGGCGGCCCCGACTTCGATTTCGTCACGCTGGTGCGGGACTGATCCCGAGCCCGCTCCCGCCCCGGCGGACAAGGGCTCGGCTTTGGGCTTTCCACCCCCCGCCCCTCTGCTATAGCGCCGCTCCATGGAACGGCTCTCCGGGGACCGCCCCGTCCCCGCGCATCTGCGTGGCGGCGTCTTGGCGCTCGGCAATTTCGATGGTTTCCACATCGGCCACCAGGCAGTGGTGGGGCGAGCGCTGGAGCGTGCCCGCACGCTCGGCGTGCCGGCGCTGGTCGCCACCTTCGATCCCCACCCCGCCCGCCTGTTCCGCCCCGACGCGCCGCCCTTCCTGCTGACCAGCATCGCCCAGCGGCTCGATCTGTTCGAGGCGTTTGGCATGGACGGCGCGATCGTGCTGCCGTTCGACCGCACGATGGCCTCGGTCAGCCCCGAGGGGTTCGTCGCCGACTGGCTCTATGATCGGATCGGCGCGAGCGCGGTGGTAACGGGGCAGGATTTCACCTTCGGGCAGAACCGCGCCGGCGACACCGCCGCGCTGGCCGGCTTCGGCCGCAGCTACGGCGTCGGCGCCGAGACGGTGGAAGCCGTCGAGGCGGAGGGCGCGATCGCCTCCTCCACCCGCATCCGCGACTATCTGCGCACCGGCGACATGGCGGCCGCCGCGCGCCTGCTCACCCGCCCCTTCACCATCGCCGGCACCGTCCAGCATGGCGACAAGCTCGGCCGCACCATCGGCTACCCGACCGCCAATGTCGCGATCGGCGACTATCTGCGCCCGGCCTATGGCGTCTATGCGGTGCGCGGGCATCTCGCCGACGGCCGCATCGTCGATGGCGCCGCCAATCTCGGCATCCGCCCGCAATTCGATCCGCCCAAGGAATTGCTCGAGCCGACCTTCTTCGATTTCGCCGGCGATCTCTACGGTCAGCCGATCGCGGTGGAGCTGATCGAACATCTGCGGCCCGAAGCGAAGTTCGACAGCCTCGACGCACTGGTCGCCCAGATCGACGCCGATTGCGCCGAGGCGAAACGCATCCTCGCCACGCGCTGAGCGGGCTGCCAGGACAGCTTTTCTCTCCGCTCCGTTCGTCCTGAGCCCGTCGAAGGACGTGCCCCACACGCACCGGCTGCCGCACGCACTTCGACAGGCTCAGTGCGAACGGAGCAAGACTGCTGGTTTTTCCGCCAAAATCGAATGCCGATCGGGCATCCCCCTCCCTTTCGGGGCGACAGATAGTGCGCTAAGGCCCGCCCCATTATGTCCGACGCTCCCCACGACACCGCCACCCAGCGCGACTGGCGCGACACCGTCTTCCTGCCGAAGACCGACTTCCCGATGAAGGCGGGCCTCGCCGCCAAGGAGCCGGCGATCCTGGCGAAGTGGGAGGCGGACGACCTGTACGGCACGCTGCGCAAGGCGCGCGCCGGGCGCGAGCGCTTCATCCTCCACGACGGCCCGCCCTACGCCAATGGCGACATCCATATGGGCCACGCCATGAACAAGGTGCTGAAGGACATCATCGTCCGCTCGCAGTCCCTGCTCGGCAAGGATGCGCCCTATGTGCCCGGCTGGGATTGCCACGGCCTGCCGATCGAATGGAAGGTCGAGGAGCAGTATCGCGCGAAGAAGCTGAACAAGGACGACGTACCCGTCGCCCAGTTCCGCGCCGAATGCCGCGCCTATGCCCAGAAATGGGTCGACGTGCAGCGCGGCCAGTTCCAGCGGCTCGGCGTGATGGGCGACTGGGCCGATCCTTATCTCACCATGAAGTATGACGCCGAGGCGACCATCGTCGGCGAGATCCTGAAGTTCGCCGAGACCGGCCAGCTCTATCGCGGCGCCAAGCCGGTGATGTGGAGCCCGGTCGAGAAGACCGCGCTCGCCGAGGCCGAGGTCGAATATGAGGACATCGTCTCGACCCAGATCGACGTGGCGTTCGAGATCGTGGAGAGCTCTGTACCGGAGCTAGTGGGTGCGTATGCCGTGATCTGGACCACTACCCCGTGGACGGTCCCGGTCAATCAAGCGCTCGCTTATGGGCCTGCCATTCCATATGTCTCCGCCTCCGCACCGGATGGCCGACGATACGTCGTAGCTGCCGATCTGGTTGCCGGCTTTTTCGCAAAGATGGGCTGGACCTACGACGAACATGTTTTCGGTGAAGATGACATCACGTTCGATGGAATCATGCTGGAAGACGCTGTCGCCCGACACCCCATGCACGGCAAGGGCGGCTTCTTCGCCAAGCCCCGCCCGTTCCTGCCCGGCGATTTCGTCACCACCGATGCCGGCACCGGCCTGGTCCACATGTCGCCCGATCATGGCGAGGACGATTTCCTGCTGTGCAAGGCGAACGGCATCAACCCGGCCTTCGTGGTCGAGGACGACGGCAAGTACCGCGCCGACTGGCCATGGATGGCCGGCCAGGGCAGCGTCATCGCGCCCAAGCTCAACGCGCCCGACGGCCCGATCTGCACCGACCTGCGCGAAGTCGGCGCGCTGCTCGCGGCGAGCGCCGACTATAAGCACAGCTACCCGCATTCGTGGCGCTCCAAGGCCAAGGTGATCTTCCGCTGCACGCCGCAATGGTTCATCGCCATGGACAAGCCGATCGCCGCCGAGATCGATGCGCAGGAAAACCAACCGTTCGTCCCGAGCGAAGTCGAGGGACGTGCGGCGGGCGGTGCGCTTGGGGCACGTACCTCGACTGCGCTCGGCACGAACGGAGGTTCTGGTTCGGGCGCGGGAAGCAACGGCGCGACGCTGCGCGAACTCGCGCTCGACGCCATCGCCCACACCCGCTTCGTGCCCGAGAAGGGCCGCAACCGGATCGGCACGATGGTCGCCGGCCGGCCCGACTGGGTGATCTCGCGCCAGCGCGCCTGGGGCGTGCCGATCGCGATCTATGTCGATCCCAGGACCGGCCGCTATCTCGACGACAAGGCGCTCAACGCCCGCATCGTGGACGCCTTCCGGGAGGGCGGCGCCGACGTCTGGTACGCGATCGACCATGAAGCCCTCCTCACGGAGTTCGGCCATGATCCCGCGCTGTGGCAGCCTGTCACCGACATTCTCGACGTGTGGTTCGACTCCGGCTCGACCCACGCCTTCACCGTCGAGGCACGCTATGGCGAGGGCGTCCGCGCCAATCTCTATCTCGAAGGATCGGACCAGCATCGCGGCTGGTTCCAGTCCTCGCTGCTGGAAAGCTGCGGCACCCGCGGCCGCGCGCCCTATGACGCGGTGCTGACCCACGGCTTCGCGCTCGACGGGCAGGGCCGCAAGATGTCCAAGAGCCTCGGCAACGTCGTCGATCCGCTCAAGGTGATCGGCGAAAGCGGTGCCGACATCCTGCGGCTGTGGGTGGCCTCCACCGACTATTTCGAGGATGTCCGCATCGGCAAGGAGGTGCTGGCCGGCACCTCCGATACCTATCGCAAGCTGCGCAACACCTTCCGCTACCTGCTCGGCGCGCTCGACGGCTTCTCCGAGGACGAGCGCGTCCCCTATGCCGAGATGCCGGAGCTGGAGCGCTACATGCTCGGCCGGCTGGCGACGCTCGACCTCGCGCTGCGCGCGGTGGTCGACCAGGGGGCCACGATCGGCGGCGATCCGCTGCCGGCGAGCCTCGATTTCGGCCGCTACGCCCGCGCGCTCACCGACTTCGCCAATGCCGAGCTGTCGGCCTTCTACTTCGATATCCGCAAGGACAGCCTCTATTGCGATGTCGGCCCGGCCAAGCCCGAGGGGCTGCTCGCGCGCCGCGCCTACCGCACCGTGCTGGACACGCTGTTCCACGCGCTGATCCGCTATGCCGCGCCGATCCTGTGCTTCACCGCCGAGGAGGTGTGGGGCACCCGCTATCCCGATGGTGGCTCCGTGCATCTGCTCGAATGGCCCGCCGTGGACGATAGCTGGGGCGCCGAGATCGATCTGAGCAACTGGGAAGCCATCATCCAGCTCCGCCTCACCGTCTCGGCCGCGATCGAGCCGATGCGCAAGGCCAAGGAGCTGGGTTCCTCGTTGCAGGCCAAGGTCGCGATCGGCACGCCCGAGCGCCCCGCCGCGACACCGAGCGAGCTGGCCGAGCTGTTCATCGTCTCAGACGTCCAGCTCGAGACGACCGACGCGACCAACGTGGTCGTCCATGTCACCGACTGGCACAAATGCGGCCGCTGCTGGCGGCATCTCCCCGAAGTGAAGCAGGACGGCGATCTGTGCGACCGTTGCGAGGATGTGGTGCATGGTTAAGCCTGTCGATCTCGCATTGACCCGCCGGCTGGGCTTCGCGGTCGCGCTGCTGGTGTTCGCGCTCGATCAGTTCATCAAGGCGCTGATCGTCCATGCGGTGAACCTGCCGATCCGCACCGTGGTCGAGATCCTGCCGATCTTCCGTTTCTACTGGGTGGAGAATCACGGCATCTCGATGGGCTTCCTCACCGCCAACAGCACCGCCGAACGCTGGCTGCTGGTGGTGCTGACCGCCGCCATCGCGGTCGCCGTGGTGTTCTGGCTGTGGCGCGAGCGCAACCGGCTCGATGCCACCGCGCTCGGCCTCGTGCTCGGCGGCGCGCTCGGCAACATCACCGATCGGGTGCGGCTCGGCTATGTCGCCGACTTCCTCGATCTGCATTTCGGCGACATGCACCCTTTCTTGGTTTTCAATGTCGCCGATGCCGCTATTACCATAGGCGTATTGCTGCTGGTGCTGCGCGCGCTGTTCGTGCGTCCCGTACCCGCCGCTTCGGAGGATTCGCATGCGTAAGAAGATCGGGCTTGTGGCGTTGACGGGTCTGGCGACCGTAATCGGTGGCTGCGCCCACACCAAGGCCACCGGCTTCGGCAACCGCAATGCGCCGAACGAGTTCATCGTGACCCGTTCGCCGCCGCTGGTGATCCCGCCGGATTATGCGCTGCGTCCGCCGCGTCCGGGTGAGCCTCGCCCGCAGGAGGTCAGCCCCTCGCAGCAGGCGCTGTCCGCGATGTTCGGCGGCGACGTGAAGCTGACGCCGGGCCAGCAGGCGCTGATCGACGCCGCCGGCGGCTCGCCCGATGCAGGGGTCCGCTCGGGCGCCGGTTCGCCCACCACCAACGTGGTCGACAAGGGCAACGTCACCAAGGACATCATCGCCGCGCCCGCCGGCAACAGCGGCAACACCACGGCGACGACACCGCAATAAGCGCGGCGGACGCCGCCCCGGCGCAGGCCCGGGCGGCGGGGCTCGGTGCCCGTGACAGGCACATAAGCAAAGGGCCACGACCGGCATCCCGGTCGCGGCCCTTTCCGTATCGAGGCGTCAGCCGATCAGAAGGCGACCGCGACCCCGCCGACGAAGCCGGCCTTGGCGATGTTGCGATCGTCGCCGGTGAAGTTCTTGTTGGTGTCGACATAGGCGGCGGTGAAGGTCAGCGCCTTCCAGGTGTAGGCCGCCGTCACGCTCCAGTCGGTGTATTTCTCGCCGAACGTGATGTAGTTATGCACGAACGAGCGGCCGAGATGGCCGGTGATCGTGATCGGCGTGCTCGGCACCGCGAGCGACAATTCGCCATAACCGTAGAAGGCCGAACGGCGATCCGCGGTGCCGTCCGACAGGCCATGCTGCTTCCACGCGAAATTGGTGCCGACCTTCACGCCGAGCGGGCCGAAGCTGTGCGAGGCATTGACGTAAGGCTCGAAGAAATCCGTGTTCGCGCCATGCGAACCGGGATAGTAATAATAGAGTACGCCACCGTCGATCGTGGTGCCGGCGATGGTCTTCTTGTAGCCGGCGTAGAGATCGATCTCCTGATCGCCGCCATTGGCGACATAATCGTCGATCGAACTGCCCCAGGTGCCGACATAGAGGCCGGATTCATGGCTGACCCCGATCGTGCCCTGGATCGCGAAGCGCTTGTTGGTCTGCGACAGGCCCCGGAAGCGATAGTCGCTGATCAGCGTGGCGCCGCCGGTGATGGTGAACGGGCTGGCAGGCGCGGCGGTCGCGTCGTCGGCGAGGGCCGGAACCGCCGCCATCGCACCGAACGCGAACGCAAGACAGGCTTTGGACAAAGCGCGCATAATGGTGAATCCCTCTTCTTCTCGTCTAAGGTCATCCACCCGCGAAACGTGCTGGTGCCAAGCTCTACCACCCCCCGAGGCAGTGGCCCGACTATCAGCCCGCGGCCCTATTGGTATCAGCCGCGCCGCATCGCACAATCATAATTCTGCAATACGGGCGGCGAAACCGACAGACCGTTGCTCTCCCGCAACATATATGGGAATATTATTTCAAGCGGTATTTCGTATACATGCTTCATATCTGGCCAGCCCCCGTTCGAGATCGGCGATCAGATCATCGGGATGTTCAAGCCCGATATGGAGGCGGACGAGCGGCCCCGCCGCCTGCCAGTTCGTCACCGTGCGCAGCGATGACGGCTCGACCGGCAGCGCCAGGCTCTCGAAGCCGCCCCAGCTGTAGCCGATGCCGAAATGCCCGAGTCCGTCGATCAGCGCGGCACGGGCCGCCGCGTCGCCGCCGGCGAGGACGAAGCCGAACAGACCGCTCGATCCCTTGAAGTCGCGCACCCATGATTCATGCCCGGGGCAGGACGGCAGCGCCGGGTGGAGCACCGCCGCCACCTCCGGGCGTCCGTCCAGCCAGCGCGCCACCGTCAGCGCCCCCTCCTCATGCGCCTTGAGCCGCACCGCGAGCGTGCGCAGCCCGCGCAGGCCGAGAAAGGCGTCGTCCGGCGCGACATGCTGGCCGAACAGCTGCGCGGTCTTGCGAAGCTTCGGATAATAAGCGGCCGTCGCCGTCACCGATCCCAGCATCGCATCCGAATGGCCGACGACATATTTGGTGCAGGCGAGGATCGACAGATCGACCCCGGCCGCGATCGCCGGGAAGAACAGCGGCGTCGCCCAGGTGTTGTCGAGCAGGGTGACGATCCCCCGCGCCTTGGCGACCGCGACGATCGCGGGGATATCCTGCACCTCGAAGGTCAGGCTGCCGGGGCTTTCGAGGAAGATCGCGGCGGTGTTGTCGCTCAGCAGGTCGGCGATGCCGGCGCCGACCAGCGGGTCGTAATAGCGCGTGGTGATGCCCATCGGCGCCAGCACCTGCCGGCAGAAGGCGCGGGTCGGTTCGTAGACGCTGTCGACCATCAGCAGTTCGTCGCCGCTCTTCAGCACCGACAGCAAAGCCGCCGCGATCGCCGCGACGCCGGACGGGAACAGCATCGTGCCCTCGGCGCCCGGCTCCAGCGCGGTCAGCGCATCGGCCAGCGCCCACTGGGTCGGGGTGCCACGCCGGCCGTAATGGAATTCGCCATCGGCATTGCGCCCGGCGCCGTCCTTCAGCGCCGCGCAATTCTCGAACAATATGGTCGAGGCGCGATAGACGGGCGGGTTGACGATCGGCCCGGTCCATTCGGGGCGGCGCCCACCGGAGATGACCTTGGTTTCATCGCGCATCACGTCGTCCTGTCCGTTCATGAAATCGCCTTCGGTGTCGAGGGATCGGCGCCCCATTCGCTCCACGACCCGTCGTAGAGCGCGATATCGTCGCGGCCGAGCATGTGGGCGGCGAAGAACAGGCTCGCCGCGGTGATCCCCGATCCGCAGGTGAACACCAGCGGCCGCGCCGGATCGATGCCGGCCTGCTCGAACAGCTCGGCGAGCGCCACGCCCTTCTTCCAGCGGCCATCGGCATCGAACAGTCTGCCATAGGGCAGGTTCACCGAACCGGGGATGTGGCCGGGCGCGACGCCGGGGCGCGGATCGCCCTCGACCCCCGAGAAGCGCGGCGCGCCCCGCGCATCGACCAGCTGCGCGGACGGATCGGTAAGCAGCGCGCGCACCGCCTCGAGATCGCGGATCAGCCCGTCGTCGCGCCGGGTGAAGCCGGTGCGGGTCTCGGGCAGCGGCTCGATGTGGCCGGCGCCGCGCTCGATCGGCAGGCCGCTCGCTCGCCAGGCGGCGGCACCGCCGTCGAGGATGGCGAGCCGGTCGGCGCCGAACAGGCGGAACAGCCACCACGCCCGCGCCGACGTGCGATGCGGGGAATTGTCGTAGAGGATGATGCGATCGTCGCGCCGCACGCCCAGCGCCGCCATGCGTGCGCGGAACTGCTCCAGCGTCGGCGCCATCGTCGGGCGCGGATCGTCCTGGTCGGCAAGGGTCCGCAGATCGAGGAAGCGCGCGCCGGGGATATGGCCCTCGGCATATTCGGCGGCCGCATCGCGCTCCGGCTCGAACGGCAGGTAGGTCGCATCCAGCACGACGATGCCGGGATCGTCCATGCAGCGGGACAGCCATTCGACCGTGACGAGATCGTCCATGCGTACACTCCTTGGCCACACCACCCTCGGATCGCCCCGCATAGCGCCGCCGCCGGCCATTGCGAAGGGCGCCCGGCGTGCTTAGGTGCGACGCCATGAGCCTCACCCATCTGGGCCAGTCGAGCCCGCTCCCCGCCCGCCCCGAGGATGCCGTCCTCGATTACGTGCCCAATCCCCGGACGGGCCGCCCCTATCTGGTGCGCTTCGCGGCGCCGGAATTCACCTCGCTCTGCCCGGTGACCGGCCAGCCCGATTTCGCGCATCTGGTGATCGACTATGCGCCGGGCGCGACGATCGTGGAATCGAAGTCGCTCAAGCTGTTCCTCGGCAGCTTCCGCAACCATGCCGGCTTCCACGAGGATTGCACGGTCGGCATCGGCGAGCGGCTGTTCGCCGAGATGCAGCCGCTGTGGCTGCGCATCGGCGGCTACTGGTATCCGCGCGGCGGCATCCCGATCGACGTGTTCTGGTCGTCCGGCGAACCGCCCGCCGGCCTGTGGGTGCCCGATCAGGGCGTGCCGGGCTATCGCGGCCGGGGCTGAAACGCAGCCGAAATATACAAGGTCGCCCGTGCTCCTGCGGAGGCAGGAGCCCAAGTGACGCCCGCTACGCCCGAAGCCCTGGGCTCCTGCTTTCGCAGGAGTACGAGCAGGCCGAATGTCGATCGGGCTAAGGCTTCAGCATCGCCTCGATCATCCCGACCTGCGCCTGCCAGGCCGCCGTCGTCGGCGTGATCAGCTCGAAATGGCCTGAATCGGGGATGCGGCTGACGGTGACCGCATCGCCCCTGGCCGCCGCGGCCTTGCGGTAGGATTCGGAGAAGGGCAGCGGCGCGATCGGGTCTTGGGCGCCGACCACCATATGCTGCGGAATGCCGAGCGGGACGAGCGCGACCGCCGAGGTGTCCGCATAGACGTCCCAGTGGCGCGCGGTGGCCGGGCCGACCAGCCGGTCGACGGTATCGACGCCGCAGGCCTCGGTCGCGTCCGCCTTGGCCTGCGCCAGATCGGGCAGGCCGCCCGCGCTCACGACGCCCGCGATCGGCAGCGGATGCGCGCTCCACAGGGCGCTGGTCCGGGCGATGTTGTGCCGCCCTGCCAGCCATAAAGCCAGATGGCCGCCGGCCGAATGGCCGATCGCGACGACATGCTTCGTATCCAGCCCGAGCTTCGGCCCGTCGCGGCCGAGCATATCGGCGGCGGCGGCGACATCCGCGAAGGTGCCGGGATAGCCGCCGCCGGGCACGTCGACGCCGCGATATTCGACGTTCCACACCGCGATGCCGCGCTTCACCAGGTCGGCGGCGAGCAGGTGCATGATGTCCGCCCTGGCCACCGCCGTCTGCCAGCAGCCGCCATGGAGCATCAGCACGACCGGGAACGGCCCCTTGCCGGCCGGCTTCCACAGCTCGACATGCTGGAGCGGATCGGCGCCGTAGGCGAGGATCGGCCCCGGCGCCGGCGGCTGCGCGAGCCGCTGGAAATCGGCATAGTGCATCGGTGCCGCCATCGCCGGGCTCCCCAGGATCAGCGCAAGCGCGGCCAGCGCCTTCACAGCAATCGGATCTCGCGCAGCCGATGCATCAGATAGTCGTGCGCCGTGATCGGATCGGGATAGCGGTTCGGATGATCGGCATCGATGCAGCCCGGCAGCGTCTCGATCAGATAGTCCGGCCGGAAATGCAGGAAGAACGGCATCGAGTAGCGCGCATGGCCGCGCCGCGCCGAGGCCGGGTTGGCGACGCGATGGGTGGTCGAGCGCAGCCGGTTGTTGGTCAGGCGCTGGAGCATGTCGCCGACATTGACCGCCAGTTCGCCCTGCTTGGGCGTCACCGACAGCCACTGGCCGTCGCGATCGAGGATCTCCAGCCCCGCCTCCTCGGCGCCCAGCAACAGGGTGATGGTGTTGATGTCCTCATGTGCGCCCGCCCGGATCGAAGGGCCGTCGTGGGTCACCGGCGGATAATGGAGCAGGCGCAGCACCGAATTGCCATCCGCCACCGGATCGACGAAGAAATCGGGGGCGAGGCCGAGATAGCGCGCGATCGCCTCGAGCAGCCGGGCGCCGGTCGCATCGAACGCCGCGAACAGCTCGAGCATCACGTCGCGGAAACCGGCCAGCTCCGGCGGCCAGAGATTGGCCGCCATCTGCCCGCCATAGCGATGCCCGTCCGCCAGTTCGCGGCCGACATGCCAGAATTCCTTGAGATCGACGGCGGTGGCGTCCTTGGCGGTCTCGATGCCGAACGGCGTGTAGCCGCGCGCGCCGCCGGTGCCGGGAATATGGTAAGCCCGCTTCACCGCCTCGGGCAGCGCGAACAGCGCTTTCGCGGCATCCTCGGCCCGGCCGATCAGCTCGGCCGAGATGCCGTGATCGGCGATGACGGCGAAGCCGTAGCGCTCGAAGGAATCACCCAGCTCGCGCGCGAAGGCCGCGCGATCGTCGGCGAAGCGGGCCAGCGAGACGGAGGCGACCGCCGCCGGCGGCGCGCCCGTGGCGGGGGTGGCAGGGGGAATGGTGATGCTGTCCATGCCCCCGGGATAATCCCCGAAGGGCGCGAGGGAAAGCGTTCAGACGGTGGCGACGCGGCGGGGCGCGGCCGCCGCGATCCGCAACGCCGGCGCCGAGGCGATGGCGGCGCGGCAGCGGCCCCGCGCCTTGGCTTCGTAGAGCGCGCCATCGGCCGCCGACATCAGGGTCGCGACATCATGCCCATGATCGGGCAGCCGGGCGATGCCGATGCTGGTGCCGACACTCACCGATACGCCATTGTCGAGATCATAGGGCCGGTTGGCGATCGCCGCGATCACCCGCTCGGCGCGGCCCAGCGTGCCGCCGCGATCGGCCTCCGGCACCAGCAGCACGAACTCGTCGCCGCCGATCCGTGCCGCCGTGCCGCCGACCGGGGCGAGCGCCTGCAATCGCGCCGCGACCATCCGCAGCAGCGCATCGCCCGCGGCGTGGCCGTGGCGATCATTGACCGCCTTGAAGCCATCGAGATCGAGATAGAAGAAAGCGAGCGGCCCGCGCCGATCCTCGCGATGCTGCCAGGCCACGATCGCGCGTTCCAGCCCGGCGCGATTGGCGAGGCCGGTCAGCAGATCGTGGCTGGCGCGGCGATCATTCTCGCGCTCGGCCGCCGTCGTCCGCACCAGCATCCCGTTGAGGCCGCGGATCGCCGCCCACAGGCTGAACAGATAGACCGGCACCTGCGGCACCAAGATCCACAGCTCCCACTGGCCGGACAGCGCCGCGCCGATCGCCGCCGGGCCGAAGCTCAGGATCACCATCGCCGTACACAGCCGCGGCGCGTAGAAATTGCGGAAGGCGATGCCGCCGGCCATCGCCGCCGCCGAGATGGTGGTGATGCCGCCGATCAGCCAATCCCGGCTGAGCAGGCCGACGAGGCTGCCATAGCCCACGCCGATCGCCCAGAGCAGTGCCAGGATCACATAGGCATCGGTATACGTCCTGCCGCCGCTGACGGCGTTGCGCCGGGCATGGCGCAGCACATAGAGGCGGATGCCGCCGAGGATCATCTCGTAGAAGGCCCAGCCGATGAACAGCGGTTCCGGATGGCGCCACGACGCCACGGCGGACACCGCCACCGTGTTGAACACGCCACCCAAAAAGATCACCAGCGTGCCGAACAGCCCGGCGAGCAGCATCGGGCGGATCTCCGCCGGCACATCTACACCGGGTTCGACCAGCCAACGCCCCAGTCTGGTGACGGGCGGACTGTAGGTGGCGGTCTGTTGGATCACGTCGCTCCCCGACTTTCGTCTAAAGGATTTAGGCTCGCGTCCGTTAACGAGAGGGAAATTTCGCGACGTAATCCGCTAAATATTGCGGATCAGCGAGCCCAGCACACCGCGCACCAGCGATCCGGCGAGGCCGCCACCCGAAGCGCCGCGCCCCGATCCGAAGATCTGCTTGCCGACCTGGTTGGCGATCTGCCGCCCGATCGAGGAGGAGGCCGCGCGCGTCGCCGAGGTCAGCGCCTTGTCCCACACCGACGGCGGGGCCGTAGCGGGCGCCCGGCCGGCCGGAGCGGGGGCGGCCTGCGCGGCGGCGGCCGAGGCCTGCGCCTTGGCGGCGAGCTTCTCATAGGCGGACTCGCGGTTGACCGGCGTGTCATATTTGCCGCCGACCGGCGACAGCGCGCGCAGCGTCGCCCGCTCGGCCGGGGTGATCGGGCCGACCCGGCTGCGCGGCGGCTTGATCAGGGTGCGCTCGACCGGCGCCGGCGATCCATCGGGCTGGAGCAGCGAGACCAGCGCCTCGCCGGTCTTGAGCTCGATGATCGCCTTGGCGACGTCGACGCCGGGGTTGGCGCGGAAGGTCTCGGCGGCGGCCTTCACCGCCTTCTGGTCCTTGGGCGTGAAGGCGCGGATCGCGTGCTGCACGCGGTTGCCGAGCTGCCCGGCCACCGTATCCGGCACGTCGATCGGATTCTGGGTGATGAAATAGACGCCGACGCCCTTGGAGCGGATCAGGCGAACCACCTGCTCGACCTTCTGGAGCAGCGACGGCGGCGCCGCATCGAACAGCAGATGCGCCTCGTCGAAGAAGAAAACGAGCCTGGGCTTGTCGGGATCGCCCACTTCAGGGAGCGCCTCGAACAGCTCGCTCAGCATCCACAGCAGGAAGGTGGCGTAGAGCTTCGGCGATGCCATCAGCTTGTCGGCGGCGAGGATCGAGACCTGGCCCCGGCCCTTTTCGTCGAGCAGCATGAAATCATGGATGTCGAGCGCCGGCTCGCCGAAGAAATGCTCGCCGCCCTGGCTGCGTAGCTGGAGCAATGCCCGCTGGATCGCGCCGACCGAAGCTTTGGAGACATTGCCGTAGGTGGTCGCCAGCTCGTCGGCGCGGGCGCTGATCTCGCCCAGCATCGCGCCGAGATCGTCGAGATCGAGCAGCAGCAGCCCCTCCTTGTCGGCGAGCGTGAAGGCGACGGTCAGCACGCCCTCCTGCACCTCGTTGAGGTCGAGCAGCTGGGCGAGCAGCAGTGGCCCCATCTCGGACACGGTGGTGCGGATCGGATGGCCCTGCTCGCCGAGCAGATCCCAGAAGATCGCGGGATTGTCGGCATAGGACCAGTCGGCCTCGCCGATCTCCTTCGCGCGCTGGGCGAAGGCGTCGTGGGTCTTGGCGGTCGGCGATCCGGCCATCGCGATGCCGGAGAGATCGCCCTTCACGTCGGCGAGGAAGACGGGGACGCCGGCCCGCGAGAAATCCTCGGCGATGCCCTGGAGGGTGACGGTCTTGCCGGTGCCGGTGGCGCCCGCGATCAGGCCGTGGCGGTTGGCGCGCTGGAACACCAGGCTCTGCCGCCGGCCATCGGCGCTGGCACCGATGAAGATACCGTCCTGATCCGCCCCGTTCTGATCCACCACGCCCTGATCGACCACGCCCTGCCCTTCCCTGGATACGAAACGGGGCCGGCCTCGCGGCCGACCCCGTTCCTCATAGCACGAGTGTCGCGCTTACTTCTTCTGCAGCTTCACGCCGATGTAGATCGCCTGCTGCGTGCCCCGCTGGACCTGCAACAGCACGGTATCGCGACCGGCCTTCTGCGCATCGGCGATCACCTGGGCGGCGGCGCCCACGGTCAGCACCGGCTGCTGGTTGATCGACAGGATCACGTCGCCGCGCTTGAGCCCGTTGGAGGCGGCATCGCTGGACGAATCGACCGAGGCGATCACCACGCCGCGGGTGCTGCCCGACACGCCGAGCTGCTGGGCGATGCGCGGGGTCAGCGCCTGGAGGCCGAGGCCGAGTGCGGAGGACGCCGCCTTGCTCTGCGCTTCGGCCTTCTTGTCGACGCCGCCATTGTCGTCGCCATCGTCAGTGGCACCGAGCTGGCCCGCCAGCACGTCTTCCGGCGGACGTTCGGCGATCACCGCCGTCACCGTCAGCTTCTGGCCACGGCGGTAGAGCTCGATCGGCACGCGCGAGCCGATCGGCAGGTTGGCGACCAGATAGGAGAGCGTGTTGTCCGGCGTCACGTCGGTGCCGTTGACCTTGACGATCACGTCGCCCGACTGGATGCCGGCCTTCGAGGCGGCATAGCCCGGCTCGACCCGGCCGACGATCTCGCCATGGTTCTTCTGCAGGCCGAGCGCCGAGGCGATGTCGTCGGTCACCGTCTGGATCGCGACGCCGAGATAGCCGCGCTTCACGCGACCGCCCTTCATCAGCACGTCGATGACCGGCTTGGCCTCCTCGGCGGGAATGGCGAAGCCGATGCCGACATTGCCGCCCGACGGCGAGTAGATCGCCGAATTGATGCCGACGACGTTGCCCGCCATATCGAACATCGGGCCGCCCGAATTGCCGGAATTGATCGCCGCATCGGTCTGGATGTAGCGGTCGTAAGGCCCCTGGCCGATCGAACGGTGGATCGCCGAGACGATACCCGCCGTCACCGTGCCGCCGAGCGCGAACGGATTGCCGATCGCGATCACCCAGTCACCGACGCGGGTCTTGGTCGAATCGCCGAACTGCACGAACGGCAGCGGCTTGGGCGCATCGATCTTGAGCACCGCGAGATCGGCGGTCTGGTCGCGACCGACGACGCGCGCCTTGTATTCGGTATGATCGGGCAGCGTCACCGTCACCGATTCGAGCGTCGCGCCCTTGCTCTCGGCCGAATTGGGATCGCCCGCGATGACGTGGTTGTTGGTGACGACATAGCCGTCCGCCGAGATGATGAAGCCCGAACCGAGCGACATCGCCTCGCGGGTCTGCGGCTTGCCGTTGCCGGACGAGCCGCCATTGCCGCTGCCGCCGCCATTGTTGCCGCCGCTATTGTCGTCATCGTCCCCGCCGCCATTGCCGCCGCCGTTGAACTGCCGGAACAGATCGTCGAACGGCGTGCCGGCGAAGGGGTTCTGCTGCTGCGGCACCTTCACCCGCTGGGTGGTGGAGATATTGACCACCGCCGGCGAGAGACGTGCGGTCAGATCCGCGAAGCTGGCAGGGCCACCGATCGGGCCATGGGCCTGCGAACCGGCATTCTGCGCGACCTGCGCGCCGACGGGCTGCTGCATGGTGAAGGTCGCGGCGGCGCCGCCGGCAAGCAGCGCGGCGGTAATGGCATAGGCGTAACGCACGGGTATTGGCCTCCCCACGGGAAAATGGCTCAGGAAAACAAGTTCGGCTTGCCGGGATGGGCGCCGCAAAGGCTGCGGGCCGCCGCCTGAACGCGGTTTGAACGGGCCATGGGGGTCACTGTTTCCCACCGCTCCGGAATTGGCGCAAATATTCGCTATCGGGTGACAGCACGAACTGGGTCGATCCGTCGGCCAGCGTCTTCTGATAGGACTGCATCGCCCGATAGAAATCGTAGAATTGCGGATCCTGCCCGAAGGCGTCGGCATAGGCCTTGGCGGCGCGGGCATCGCCGTCGGCGCGGATCGCCGCCGCCTGCCGGGCGCCGGCATCGCGGATCGCGGCGACATTCTGATCGCCGGCGCCGCGCATCCGCGCGATCACGGCATCGAACGGCGCGCCATCGGGCAGATCGACCCGATCGAGCCGCACTTCGCTCACCCGCGCGCCATAACCCTGGGCGACGCGATCGAGCGCGGCCGCCACCGCCCGCATCTGGGGCGTGCCCTCGGGGGCGAGCAGGCTGCGGGCGGGCAGACGGCCGAGCTCGGTTCGCAAGGCCGCTGCCAGCGCCGTCTTGAGCGTATCGCCGATCCGGTGCGGATCGCCATGGGTCTGCTCGAAGAGACGGGTGGGATCGACGATCCGGTAGCGCGCGAAGGCATCCGCCGTCAGCCGCTGGCCGTCGGCGGCGAGCAGGGGCGCATTCTCCAGCTCCACCGTCTGCGCGCGCCGATCGATATAGACGACCTGATCGAGCAGCGGCACCCGCGCGATCAGCCCGGCACCGGTCTCTCCGAATGCCTGATCGGCGCGATAGAGGTTCACCACCGCCCGCGGGATCCCCATCCGCACGATCAGCGCCTGCTTGGTTTCGGGCACCACGGTGAAGACGCTCGCGCAGGCCAGCACGAACAGCATCAGCAACGCCGCCCAGCCGATCGGATTGCGCAGGATGCGGGTCATCGCGGTCACTGGCCGTCTCCCTGCTGGGCTGCGGAGGCAGGAGCAGGCTGCTTGGCCGGCGCCGCCGGCGCCGGGAGGGTGACATGGGCGTTCGGCGCATCGACGACGACCTTGCCGGATTTGGCGAGCACCGCCTCCATCGTATCGTAATACATCCGGGTCCGCGTCACCTCGGGCGACAGGCGATAGGCCTGATACACCTTGTCGAAGGTCTTGGTCTGGACATCGGCATCGGCCATCGCCGCCGCCGCGTCGCCGCGTGCCGCCGCGATCGCGGCCTGGGCCGCAGTCTGCGCGTCGGCGGCATCCTTGGCCGCATCGGACAGCTGCGCGGGCAGCTCGGCCTCGCGGATGGTGATGCCCTGCACCTGCACCCCGGCATGGTAGCGATCGAGCAGATCCTGCACCCGCGCCGCCACCCGATCGGCGAGATCGGTCTGATTCGGCGCGGTGAGATCGGCGAGCGGCAGCCGCGCCACCGCCTCGCGCATCGCGCTTTCGGCGACGTTGCGGACCATCTCCTCGGGCACGCCGCTGACGTTGAACAGATAGAGTTCCGGATCGCGAACCGACCAGTTCACCGTATAGACGAGGTTCACCAGATTCTGGTCGCGGGTCAGCAGCAGGTTCGGGCCGCCGGAGGCCGGCACGTCGAAGTTGCGCCGCTTGTCGACATTCACCGGCGTGACGACATCGATCGGCGCGGGCAGCGTGAGGCCGACGCCGGGCTGGAGGATGCCGGCATAGCGGCCGAAGCGGGTGATCACGCCGCGCTCCTGCGGATCGATGCGGTGGATGCAGGTGGTGATCAGCCACAGCACGACGAAGGCGCCGAGCGCATAGCCCCACATCGGGCGACCGCCGCCGGACAGTCCGCCGCCCCATCCGCCGGAGAAACGCTCGCGGCCACGCCGGATCAGCTCCTCGAGGGAGGGCTGGCCGTCGCCCTTGGGGGACCGTGGCTTGCGGCGCGCCGGCTGAGTCCACGGATTGCGCGGGCCATCGGCTTCGCTGCCGGACGCGCCGCTCTTGCGGCCGCCCGGCGCCTTGTCCTCACCGGAACCCCACGGCCCCTCTTCGTTCAGGAGCGCTGGGGGCGTGTCGCGGGCGGCGTGCCCGATATCTTCGATCATCCCGCCATTATAGAAAGGCCGGCCGAGGAAAAATAGTGCCATCGCGGCCGGCTCTGCCTATGCGCTGCGGCATCATGACAGACTCCGCCCTCCTCGCCGCCGCCCTCGCCACCCTCCCCGATGCCGCACGGGTCGCCCCGCCGCGCATTTCGGGCGACGGTGTCGCCAGCGTGATCCTCGACGTGTCCGGCATGGACGCGCAGCAACGCGATGCGCTGGAGGCCGAGGTGCGCCGCCTGCTGCTCGCCGTGGCGGGCGTGCGCGAGGTCCGCGTGGTGCAGACCGCCGAGAAGCCCGAGCGGCGGCTGATCGCGGTCGGATCGGGCAAGGGCGGGGTCGGCAAGTCGACGCTGTCGGCCAATCTCGCCATCGCGCTCCACCGGCTCGGCTTCCGGGTCGGGCTGGTCGACGCCGACGTCTATGGCCCCTCGCAGCCACGCCTGATGGCGGCGGAGGGCGAGAAGCCGACCGCGCAGGACAAGCAGCTGAATCCGATCCCGACCCGATGGGGCGTGCCGATGCTGTCGATGGGCCAGCTCGTCGCACCGGAGAAGGCGCTGGCGTGGCGCGGGCCGATGGCGTCGGGCGCGCTCGGCCAGCTGGTCGACGCGCGCTGGGGCGAGACCGACACGCTGGTCGTCGATCTCCCGCCCGGCACCGGCGACGTCCAGCTCTCGATGATCCAGAAGCATCGGCCGATGGGCGCGGTGATCGTCTCGACCCCGCAGGATCTGGCGCTGATCGACGCGGCCCGCGCGATCGACCTGTTCAACACCGCCGGCATCCCGATCATCGGCATCGTCGAGAATATGGCGGGCTATGCCTGCCCGCATTGCGGCGAGATATCCGATCCGTTCGGATCGGGCGGCGCCGAGGCCGAAGCGGCCCGGCTCGGCATCCCGTTCCTCGGCCGGGTGCCGCTCGACATCGCGATCCGCCGCGCGTCCGACGCCGGCGAGCCGCCCGCCGCCCGCGACGATGCCGGGGCGGAGCCGTTCCTGCGCATCGCTGAGCAGGTAGCGGCGGCGATCCGGTCCCGATAGCCGCTCCCGACACCCCGGCGTCCGACATCCCGGCGGGGGACCGGGCGGTCGCGACCGAGGGAGCGGATCGGCATCGCCAGATGTTGGGGCAGATGTTAGATAGACCCCCTGGCCCGAGGAGACGCCCCATGCCGCTCACCGCCGATGCCGATATCGCCGAACTGCTGTCGACCACCCGCACGATCGCGCTGATCGGCATCTCCGATCGCCCGACCCGGCCGAGCTATGGGGTGATGCAGGCGCTCCAGATGCATGGCTATCGCGTGTTCCCGGTCAATCCGCAGATCACCGGCGAGCATATCCATGGCGAATATGTCTGGCGCGAGCTGGCGCAGATCGGCGAGCCGATCGATCTGGTCGATATCTTCCGCAATTCGGCAGCGGCCGGCGACGCGGTGGACGAGGCGATCGCGGCGGGTGCCAAGGCAGTGTGGATGCAGCTCGGCGTGGTCAACGAGGCTGCCGCCGCCCGCGCCGAGGCCGCCGGCCTACAGGTGGTGATGGACCGCTGCCCCGCGATCGAGATCCCGCGCCTCGGCATCGACCGGATCGAGCCGGCGGCGACGTGAGGCCGACGACCTAAGCATGATGCGATGAGTGGGGATCGCCCCCGTTCGTCCTGAGCTTGCCCAAGGACGTGCCGCAAACGTCACGCTTCATGCACGCACTTCGACGGGCTCAGTGCGAACGGTTGGGGGTGAGGCGGTTCAGCTCCTGCCGGACGCCCTACGCCGCCGCCCCCCACGCCGGGCGCCGCCTCGGCAGCCGCCCGGCGATGCCCCGCTAAGCCGTTACTGCTGCGGTGCGCCGCCCATGCCGGCCGTGCCGTAACCGGGCTGCTGCGAGGCGATGTCGTGCAGGGTCACGTCGAACTGGAGCACGCTGTTCGGCGGGATGATGCCGTCACCGGCGCCCTGCTCGCCATAAGCGAGCTGCGGCGGAATCCAGAAGCGGTAGCGCGCGCCACGGCTCATCAGCATCAGGCCTTCGGAGAAGCCCGGAATCGATCCGGCCACCGGCATCGCGGCCGGGCCGCCATGCTGCGCGGTCGAATCGAAGGTGCTGCCGTCGAGCAGCTTGCCGTCATAGTCGATCTTGACCACGTCCTGCGGGCCGGGGATCGTCTTGCCGTCGCCCGGCGACAGGATCTCATATTCGAGACCCGAAGCGGTCGTCACCACGCCATGCTTCTTGGCGTTCTTGGCCAGGAACATGCTCGGCGGCTGGCCCATCGCGACCTGCTTGGCCGTACCGGCCCAGGCGAGGCCGATGCCGATCACCACGGCAACGCCTACACCGAGCCAGATCTTGGTCAGCGTGCCCTTGGCGACGGGACGCAGGGGAACGGCGGTGACTTCGGACATGAACGGCCTCGCAGCGAATAAACGGAAACGGGCGGCTTCTGCACCGCCCGTTCGATCACGTCCAGCGCTTTAGCCAGCGCTTCGGGCGAAGAATCAGGATCGGCCTTGCGGCCGAGCCGGAATCACCGGACGCCGTCACGCTCCGCACGCTTGCGCTCGAGCTTGCGCGCGCGACGGATCGCGGCGGCACGCTCGCGGGCGCGCTTCTCGGAGGGCTTCTCGTAATGGCGGCGAAGCTTCATCTCGCGATAGACGCCCTCACGCTGGAGCTTCTTCTTGAGGGCCCGGAGCGCCTGGTCGACATTGTTGTCGCGAACGATGATCTGCATAAACCCGTCTATCTCCAGCCGGCCGCGTGGGAAACCGAAGCCCTATGCCTCGCAGAACCACGCCAGCACGTCGAAAGTTGCGGTCGTGGAGACATCCCCACGGCCGGAAAGCGCGCGCCCTAGCAGTGAATATGATTCGGGGCAAGGTTCGGGCACAGGGTTTCAGGCGATCATCCGACGGAGCGTGTCGATCAGATCGGCCTCCTGCGCCGGCTTGTCGGTGCGGATGCGGCTGATCCGGGGGAAGCGCATGGCGAGGCCGGATTTGTGGCGTTTCGATTCGTGGATCGAATCGAACGCCACCTCCAGCACCAGCGTCTTCTCGACCTCACGCACCGGCCCGAAGCGCTGTGTCGTATGGTTGCGCACGAAGCGATCGAGGCCCTTCAGCTCCTCGTCGGTGAAGCCCGAATAGGCCTTGCCCACCGGCAGCAGCTCGCCGCCCTCCTCGGGCGGCGCCGTCCAGCAGCCGAAGGTATAATCCGAATAGAAGCTGGATCGCTTCCCATGGCCGCGCTGGGCGTACATCATCACGCAATCGGCGACGAGCGGATCGCGCTTCCATTTATACCACAGCCCGGTCTTGCGGCCCGCCACATAGGGCGAATCGCGCCGCTTGAGCATCACCCCCTCGATCGCGGCATCGCGCGCGCCGGTGCGGATGTCGCCCAGTGCCGCGAAATCCGGCGCCTCGATCAAGGCGGAGATGTCGAAGCGATCGGCCGGCAGCGGCGCGACGAAGGCTTCGAGGCGGGCCCGGCGTTCATGCCACGGCAGCGCGCGCACATCCTCGGCTCCGTCGAACAGGATGTCGTAGAGCCGCACGAAGGCGGGCAGCTCGGCCTGCATCCTGGCCGAGACTGCCTTGCGGCCGAGTCGCTGCTGGAGCGCGTTGAAGCTGGCCGTCTCGCCGCCATGCTCGGCACGGCCCTGCCCCTCGCCCCGCACCAGCAATTCGCCGTCGAGCACGCCCGCCACCGAGAAGGCGGCCGCGACATCGGGGAAGCTGGCGGTGATATCGTCGCCGGCGCGGCTGTAGAGGCGGGTCTCGCCCGCCCCGGCTGGTCCGGCGACATGGACGAGTTGGACCCGGATGCCGTCCCATTTCCACTCGGCGGCATAGTCGGCGAGATCGACCACCGTGTCTTCGAGCGGATGGGCGAGCATGAACGGGCGGAAGACCGGCCTATCCTCGGGCGCCGGCCGCGCGCCCCGGCCCTCGGCCCAGTCGAACAGCGGCGCATAAGGCGGCTCCAGCCCATGCCACAGCTCCTCCACCTCATCGACGTCGAGCGCGAAGGCCTGGGCCAGCGCGGTCTTGGCAAGGCGGGCGGAGACGCCGACGCGCAGCGCGCCGGTCGCCAGCTTGATCAGCGCATAGCGGCCCGACGAATCGAGATGGTCGAGCATCGCCGCCAGTTCGTCGCCGGCCTTGGCGCGGGGGGCCGCGTCGAGCCGCGCGATCGCAGTGGATATGGGAAGCGAGCCGTCATCGAGATCGGCCGGCTCGCCGTCCGGCACCGGCCAGATCAAGGCGACCGTCTCGGCGAGATCGCCGACGAAATCGCGGCTCATCGCGAAGAGTTCGGGATCGACGCGCCGGCGTACCATGTCGCCGATCGCGGAGGATTTGACCGCCTTGATGTCGATCGCGCCGGTCAGCGCCGCCATCGCCCAGCCGCGATCGGGATCGGGCGTGGCGCGCAGATAGTCCGCGATCAGCTTGAGCTTGGCGTTGCGCGAGCGGGTATAGACCAGCCCGTCGAGCAGTTTGGCGAAGGCGCGCATTGCAAGATCGCCCTGCGCGCCTCGCCGGGACTTAGAGCTTGTCCGCCACGGCCTTGCCGGCCTTGAGGCCCAGCACCAGCAGCACGACGAAGATCACCAGCGCGATGACGAAGATGAATTTCGCGATCGCGAAGGAGGCGCCGGCGATGCTGGTGAAGCCCAACAGGGCGGCGATCAGGCCGATGATGAGAAAGGTGAAGGCTGCGCCGATCATGGTCGATATTCCCCAGTTGATAACGGGGAAACAACGACCCGGATCGCGACGGCGTTCCACCGCGATCCGGGGAGAGATCTGAAAAAGCTCGCCGAAGCGCCTTTTTCAGCCCGTGGGTCAGGCCTTGCGGCTGGCTTCGAACAGGAACCAGGCGCGCTCTTCGGCCTGATCGGTCCACTCGTCGAGGATGCCCGACGTGGCGTTGTCCCGTGCCTCGTCGACAATGTCCTTGGCGTCGCGCAGCGACTCGACCAGCGCCAGATTATCCTCGCGCAGCTCGGCCAGCATCGCCTCAGCCGACACGAAATCCTGGTCATTGTCCTTGATGCGCTGATGACGGCTGATGTCCCCGATCGAGCGCAGCGTGGTGTTGCCGGTCTTGCGCACGCGCTCGGCGATCGCATCGGTGGTGCCGAGGATCTGGGCGGCCTGATCGTCCATCATCAGATGGTAATCGCGGAAGTGCGGGCCCGAGACGTGCCAGTGGAAATTCTTGGTCTTGAGGTACAGCGCGAAGCTGTCCGCCAGGATCGCGTTCAGCGCATCCGCGACGGTCGCCGCCTGGTTGGTCTTGATGTCGGTGGGGGTGTCCAGCTTGGCGGGAGGCGTGTCAGCCATCGGTTCATGCTCCTTGTGATCGGTGTGTGATCGGTTCGTTGCCATAACGAATGTATAGCCGAACGGTTCGCAACAAGGGGGGAATTTATCCGATCGCCGTGATCGGATCGGCGGTCAGGCGATTTCGAGCGCCTTCAGCACGAGCACGATCCCGGCGAGCGCCAGCAGCACGCCCGCCGCGATCCGGATCGCGCGCAGCGGCACGATCTGCGACCAGCGCTCGCCGAGCAGGACGGCCGGGACATTGGCGACGGTGACGCCCGCCGCCGCACCCGCCGCCGCCAGCCACGGCGAGCCGCTGCCCGCCGCGATCGCGCCGGTGACGAACTGGGTCTTGTCGCCCAAAGCGAGGATGAAGAAGGCGCCGGCCGACGAGAAGAAGGCACCGAGCTTCCACGTCGCGACGGTCGGCGGCGGCTTGACGCGGAACGGCGCGCCGCTCGCCGCGAGGATCAGGCCGACGCCGGTCATCAGCTGGACCGGGCGGTGCGGGATATAGGCGGCGATCTCCATGCCGACCGCGCCGCCGATCGCCATGTTGAGGACCGCGGCGAGCGCGATGCCCGCGATCACCGCCGCCGGCGTGCGGAAGCGATCGCCCAGCAGCATCACGAGCCACTGGGTACGATCGCCGAATTCGGCGAGCAGAGCGACCATGAAGGCGGGAACCAGCGCGTCCATCAGGCACGCCTTGCCCGAAACGGGATCATCCGGCGAGACGGACCCAGACCGAGGCCAGCCAGCTGGTGCCGGCGACATCGTCCACCGATTCGCAGCCGATCGCGTCGCGCAGGCGCTCGATCCACGGGCCGATCGCGGCGCCGCGGCCGCCCGAATCGAGCGCGACGGCCAAGCCTTCGGCGAGGCGCTGCACCGGGGCGAGCCCGAAATCGGCGGCGAGCCCCGCCATCGCGGCGGCCTGACCGGACGCGCCGATCGATCCCCGCCGGGCCAGGCTCTGTTCGAGCGCATCCAGCCGGCCACACAGATCGGCGCGCACCAGCATCATTCCTTCGCTCGATTGTACGCCCATCACCGCTCTCCACTTGTCACGGCGCGCAGCCTAGCGCAGGAGCATTGCAGTGCGGTTAAAGGCCGGGGTTCAGGCTCCGCTCTTGACAGAAGACGCTCCCTGCCGCAGGAGCGCGCCCGATGGAGCGGCGTCAGCGCCGCTTTTTTGTTTTTCGGCGATTCGGCGTGCCCGGCCTTCCGGCGGCGGCGAAACGCGCTCAGGATTATCAGAGGGCATCATGGCCAAGCCGACGACCGTCAAGATCAAGCTCGTTTCCACCGCCGACACCGGCTTCTTCTATGTCACCAAGAAGAACCCGCGCACCAAGACGGAGAAGCTGAGCTTCCAGAAATATGATCCCGTCGTGCGCAAGCATGTCGAGTTCAAGGAAGCCAAGATCAAGTAAGCGGCCGGCGGGCGCGATGCCCGCCTGACCGTGCGGCCCGCATCGACGGGCCGGATACGCCGTTCGAGCTTGCTCGGGCGGCGTTTTCGTTTGAGATTCGTCCGTGGATCGCGCGGGCAAAAGCCGACCAGGCGCCAACGCCGCCCGGCGTTCAGCCAGCGCGGACAGCCAAACCGGACAGGGCCATCCCTACAGGGACGTCATGGCAAAGCAGGGAGCACACCGGCGATCCGGCAATCGGATGCCGGTCCCCGGATTGCGCGACGGCTCGGGCGATGCCGCCGGTCAGGCAGCCGGTTCGCGGGCCGCCTTCGCGGCTTCGAGCGTATCGCGCATCTTTTCGCCCCGGATCACCCGATCCGCCATCTCCTGCCAGGCCGCCTGGGAGCGGCGGCAGCGATCGCGGACATTGTCGAGGAGGGCGGCATCGGCGTCCTGCGCGCATTCCGCGGCACGGGCGAGATAGAAATCGCTGGTCGTCGACATGGTGATGCTCCCGGGACGGGGTGAGGGCTCAGCCCAGCAGATCGGCGACGATCTGGCGCAGTTCGCGGCGGGACAGCGTACCCGGAGGGGCCGAAGTGCGCGACGCGGATGGTGCGCGGTGGGCCGGAAAATGAGAAATCGAAGAATCGGAACGACGCGAAATGGATGTGATGAAGTTCATAAGTCCTTGGCGCGATGGGTCGCGCGATAGGGGGAATGGGCGCTCACGGTGAATCCGTGTTGCTGGCCCGTGGTGCGGCCCGGCCGGTCTGGCCGAACCTGTCGGGCGGATGCGGCGAACCGCACCCGCCCGATAGCAAAGCCGTTAGGCCTGCTGGAGGTTCACGGCCGCCTGCTTGCCGCGGCGGTCTTCCTCGAGCTCGTAGCGGACGCGCTGGTCCTTCTCGAGCGTGGCCATGCCGGCGCGCTCGACGGCGCTGATGTGAACGAAGCTGTCGCCCGAGCCATCTTCGGCCGCGATGAAGCCATAGCCCTTGTCTGCATTGAAGAATTTAACGGTGCCGATCGGCATGATGGTTCCCTTTCACGTACAGGAATTCCCGCGGGCAAAGCGACCCGCGAGGCCAGGAAGCGAGGAAGGGAAGACGATGCCTGCGGCATCCAAATCCGTCGCAGGCGACGTTAGCGATGCTGATATGGACCCGAATCGGCGAAATAGCAACCTTGCCGACCCCGGCCGACCGCGATCGGCACGCGATCAGGCGGCGAACCGTGCGTCGATCAGGCCCATCATCGCATCGGCCGTCGCCTCGTAGAAACGGCAGATCGAGGTCAGATCCTCGGCGGTGACGGGCAGGATCGCGCCGAGCGCCACGACATGGTGCCCTCCCTGCCCCGGCCAGCCGATGGTCATGCTCGCCCCGCCCCGATCGTCGGCCCGGCGAACGATGCCGCCGGTGTGGAACAGGCAATCGCGGCAGCGCCCGATCGCCCGCAGCCGCGCCAGTTCGTGGGGCGGGCGGCCGAGTAGGGCGCACAGCGATTCGAATTTGCGCGCGGTGTTGCGGAGGCGATCGAAGCGATCCTGCTCCTCCCCGTCACAATATAAGGCCGCGATCTCGCCGAGCAGGACGCTCAGGAAGCGATCGAGCTCGCGCAGGCCATTGCCCAGCACCTTGCCGCGCGACGGCCCGTCGATCAGCCCGGCCCAGCGTCCGCCCAGCCCGGCCCCGAGAAAGCGCGCGCCATCGCGGAGCGTGACGCCGGCCCGGTCTATCGCGGCCCGCGCCATGGCGGCACGGTCGAAAGCGGGTCGATCGAATGCGAGCCGATCAACAGCGGGGGGATGACAATGCGCGATGAGAAATCCTTCCGAGCCGTCGCCACTCCAACAGCGGCGACGCCCGGCGAACGGCACGCATCATAGCGGCGGGTTCGCGCCCGCAAAGCGATCTTTGCGGGCGCGCGGGCGTTCAGCCGCCGAGGATGCCGGGCAGATCGAGCCCCTTCTCGCGCGCGCAGTCGATCGCGATGTCGTAGCCCGCGTCGGCGTGGCGCATCACGCCGGTGGCGGGGTCGTTCCACAGCACGCGCTCGAGCCGCTTGGCCGCTTCGGGCGTGCCGTCGGCGACGATCACCATGCCGCTATGCTGCGAATAGCCCATGCCGACGCCGCCGCCATGGTGCAGCGACACCCAGGTGGCCCCGCTCGCGGTGTTGAGCAGCGCGTTGAGCAGCGGCCAGTCGGAGACCGCGTCGCTGCCGTCCTTCATCGCCTCGGTCTCGCGATTGGGCGAGGCGACCGAGCCCGAATCGAGATGGTCGCGGCCGATCACGACGGGCGCCTTCAGCTCGCCCGACGCCACCATCGCGTTGAACGCGAGCCCGAGCCGGTGCCGGTCGCCCAGCCCCACCCAGCAGATCCGCGCGGGCAGCCCCTGAAACTTGATCTTTTCGCGCGCCATGTCGAGCCAGCGATGCAGCGGCGCGTTGTCGGGCAGCAGCTCCTTCACCTTGGCGTCGGTCTTGTAGATATCTTCGGGATCACCCGAGAGCGCCGCCCAGCGGAACGGGCCGATGCCGCGGCAGAAGAGCGGGCGGATGTAAGCGGGGACGAAGCCCGGGAAGGCGAAGGCGTCGGCGACGCCCTCGTCCTTGGCGACCTGGCGGATGTTGTTGCCATAATCGACCGTCGGCACCCCCGCCGCCTGGAAATCGAGCATCGCCTGCACATGCACCGCCATCGACTTCTTCGCGGCCACGGCGACCCTCTCGGGTTCGCGTTCGCGGCCCTCGATCCATTCGGCAACGGTCCAGCCCGCGGGCAGATAGCCGTTGACCGGGTCGTGCGCGGAGGTCTGGTCGGTGAGCAGGTCGGGGCGGATGCCGCGCGCGAACATCTCGGGCAGCAGTTCGGCGGCGTTGCCGAGCAGGCCGATCGACACGGGCCGCCCTTCCGCCTTGGCCGCGCCGAGCATCGCCAGCGCCTCGTCGATCGTCGCCGCCTGCTTGTCGAGATAGCCGGTGCGCAGCCGCATCTCGATCCGGCTCGGCTGGCATTCGATCGCGAGGCACGACGCCCCCGCCATCACCGCCGCGAGCGGCTGCGCGCCGCCCATGCCGCCGAGACCCGCGGTGAGCAGCCAGCGGCCGGTGAGGTCGCCGCCATAATGCTGGCGCCCCATTTCGACGAAGGTCTCGTAGGTGCCCTGCACGATGCCCTGCGTGCCGATGTAGATCCACGAGCCCGCGGTCATCTGGCCGTACATCGCGAGACCCTTGCGATCGAGCTCGTTGAAATGCTCCCAGGTCGCCCATTGGGGGACGAGGTTGGAGTTGGCGATCAGCACGCGCGGCGCGTTCTCGTGCGTGCGGAACACGCCGACCGGCTTGCCCGACTGGACGAGCAAGGTCTCGTCGGCCTCCAGACGCCGGAGCGTCTCGACGATCCGGTCGTAGCTCTCCCAGTCGCGCGCGGCGCGGCCGATGCCGCCATAGACGACCAGCTCCTCGGGCCGCTCGGCGACGTCGGGATGAAGGTTATTCATCAGCATCCGCAAGGGCGCCTCGGTCAGCCAGCTCTTCGCCGACAATTCGGTGCCGGTGGCGGGCTTGATGGTGCGGCTATTGTCGAGACGGGTCATGCGGGGCCTTTCGCGAAAGCAAGCGCAGCGGCGAGGATGGTGCGGAGCGTCGGCAGCACGGCGGGCTCGGGATCGAGCGGTGTCGGCCAGCTGTCGGGGGTGGGCAGTTCGGCGGGATCGGCCATATAGCCGCGCATCGACAGCTCCATCTGGATCGCGTGGACGCCGTCGGCCGGGCGGCCATAATGGCGCGTCGTCCAGCCGCCCTTGAAGCGGCCGTTGAGCACATAATCGTGGCCGCTGGCGTCGCAGATCGCCGTCACCGCCTCGGCGAGCGCCGGGCCGCAGGTCGCGCCATTGTTGGTGCCGATGTTGAACTGCGGCAGCTCGCCCTCGAACAGGCGGGGGATGCGGCTGCGGATCGAATGCGCGTCGTAGAGCACGACCGTGCCATGCGTCGCGCGCAGGCGATCGATCTCGGTGGCGAGCGCGGCGTGATAGGGATCGAAATAGGCGGCGCGCCGGCGTTCGATCTCGGCGTCGTCGGGGCCATCGCCCGCATAGAGCGGCTCGCCGTCGAACGTCTCGGTCGGGCACAGGCCCGTCGTCGTCTGGCCGGGATAGAGCGAGACGCCCGAGGGATCGCGGTTGCAGTCGATCACGCTGCGCGACAGCCGCGTGCGCACCGTCGTCGCGCCGAGATCGTGCGCGAAGGCGTAGAGCCGGTCGATCCACCAGTCGGCGTCGCGCCGCGCCAGCCAGGGCGAGACGAACGCGTCGTCCAACTCGGGCGGCAGATCGGTGCCGGTGTGCGGGAAGGCGACGATCAGCGGCGCGGTGCCGCGATGGATGTCGAGGAAGGACGTCATACATTCCTCCCCGAGTGAACTCGGGGAGGAATGTCCGTCGCCCCCATCATGCCACCCCCGGCAGGGCGAGCCCCGCCGCCTCGATCAGCGCGCCCGATCGCACCAGCGCGTTCGCCGCCTCCATGTCGGGGTGGAAATGGCGGTCGTCGTCGAGATGCGGCACCTGCCCGCGCAGCCGCGCGCGCGCCGCCTCCAGCGCCTCGCTCGACTGCAGCGGCGCATGGAAGTCGCAGCCCTGCACCGCGGCGAGCAGCTCGATCCCGATCACCGCCTGCGCGTTCGCCGCCATTTCCAGCAGGCGCCGTGCGCCGTGCGCCGCCATCGAGACATGATCCTCCTGGTTGGCCGAGGTCGGGATCGAATCGACGCTCGCCGGAGTGGCGCGCTGCTTGTTCTCGGAGACCAGCGCCGCCGCCGTCACCTGCGGGATCATGAAGCCCGAATTGAGCCCCGGCCGGGGCGTCAGGAACGCCGGCAGCCCCGACAGCGCCGGATCGACCAGCATCGCGATCCGCCGCTCGGCGATCGAGCCGATCTCGCAGATCGCCAGCGCGATGATGTCGGCGGCAAAGGCGACGGGCTCGGCGTGGAAATTGCCGCCCGACAGCGCCTCGTCGGCTTCCGGGAAGATCAGCGGATTGTCGGAGACGCCATTGGCCTCGGTCTCCAGCGTGGTCGCGGCCTGGCGCAGCACGTCGAGCGCGGCGCCCATCACCTGCGGCTGGCAGCGCAGGCAGTAGGGATCCTGCACGCGGATGTCGTCGACCAGATGGCTCGCGCGGATCGCCGAGCCCGCCATCAGCGTGCGCAGCGCATCCGCCGTCTCGATCTGGCCGCGATGGCGCCGCAGCGCGTGGATGCGCGGATCGAACGGCGTGTCGGAGCCCTTGGCCGCCTCGGTCGACAGCGCGCCCGTCACCAGCGCGGACTGGAACAGCCGTTCCGCCTCGAACAGCCCGGCCAGCGCATTGGCGCAGGAGAATTGCGTGCCGTTGAGCAGCGCCAGCCCCTCCTTGGGGCCGAGCGACAGCGGCGCGAGCGACGCCTCGCGCAGCGCCTCGTCGGCGGGCCAGCGGCGCCCCCCATACACCATCTCGCCGACGCCGATCATCGCGGCCGCCATATGCGACAGCGGCGCCAGATCGCCCGACGCGCCGACCGAGCCCTGCGACGGGATCACCGGCGTCAGCCCCTTGACCAGCATCGCCTCGAGCAGCGCGACCGTCTCGGGCTTCACGCCCGAGGCGCCTTGCGCGAGGCTGGCGAGCTTGAGCGCCATCATCAGCCGGATCACAGGCACCGGCGACGGCTCGCCTGTCCCTGCGGCATGGCTCAACACGATGTTGCGCTGGAGCGTGGCGAGATCCTCGTCGCCGATGCGGACGCTGGCGAGCTTCCCGAAGCCGGTGTTGATGCCATAGACCGGCTGGCCCTTGGCGAGGATGCGCGCCACCGCCGCCGCGCTTTCGGCGATCACCGGCGCCGAGGCCGGATCGAGCCGTGGCGTGGCGCCGCGATAGATGGCGCGCCAATCGGCCAGCGGCACGCTGCCGGGCACGAGGATGATGTCGGTCAATGGCCTCTCCAGATGCGCGCATGGAGCGGGTTGTAGCCCATGCGATAGACGAGTTCGGCGGGGCGCTCGATATCCCAGATGGCGAGATCGCAGCTCTTGCCGGCCTCCAGCGTGCCGATCTCGGCAGACAGCCCCAACGCCTGCGCCGCATGGCGGGTGACGCCGAGCAGGCATTCCTCCACGGTCAGCCGGAACAGGGTCGCCCCCATGTTGAGCACCAGCAGCAGCGAGGTGAGCGGGGAGGTGCCCGGATTGCAGTCGGTCGCCAGCGCGATCGGCACGCCGGCGGCGCGCAGCGCATCGATCGGCGGCAGCTTGGTCTCGCGCACAAAATAATAGGCGCCGGGCAGCAGGGTCGCGACCGTGCCGGCCTGCGCCATCGCGGCGATGCCGGCCGCGTCGAGAAATTCGAGATGATCGGCGGAGAGCGCACCGTGGCGCGCGGCCAGCGCGGCGCCGTGCCGATTGGAGAGCTGTTCGGCGTGCAGCTTCACCGGCAGGCCGAGCGCGGTCGCCGCCGCGAACACTCGCTCGGTCTGGGCGATGGTGAAGCCGATGCCTTCGCAGAACGCATCCACCGCATCGGCCAGCCCCTCGGCGGCGACCGTCGGCAGCATCTGCGTACAGACCGCCTCGATATAGCCATCGGCATCGCCGGCATATTCGGGCGGCAGCGCATGGGCACCGAGAAAAGTGGTGGCGATGCCGACCGGGCGACAATGCCCCAGCGCCCGCGCCGCACGCAGCATCCGCAGTTCGGCCTCGCGCTCCAGCCCGTAGCCGGACTTGACCTCGACGGTGGTGACGCCCTCGGCGATCAGCGCATCGAGCCGCGGCAATGCGGCGGCCACCAACTGCTCCTCGCTTGCCGCCCGTGTCGCCGTCATGGTCGAAACGATGCCGCCGCCGGCGCGCGCAATCTCCTCATAGGAGGCGCCCTGCAAGCGCAGCTCGAATTCGTGCGCGCGGTCGCCGCCGTGGATGAGATGGGTGTGGCCATCGATCAGGCCCGGCGTGATCCAACGCCCCTCGCACGCGATCGTCTCGTTCGCATCGAAGGACGGCGCGTCGGCCGCCGCACCGGCATAGAGGATACGCCCATCGCGGCTCGCGACGACGCCGCCCTCGACGATACCGAGGCCGGCTCCGCCCGGGGATGGCGCCATCGTCGCGAGACGCGCATCGGTCCACATTCTGTCGCAGCGCATGTCCGTCTCCGCTCGATCGACGGATCAAGACTGGCACCGTCGATCGATAATGTATAGACATAATTGATCGCCCGAGGAGATGGCCCGATGGACAGCGACACCGGATTGCAGCTGCATTTCGCCACCGCCCTGCTGCCCGGCGGCTGGGCCGACGAGGTCCGGATCACGGTGATCGACGGCCTGATCGCCACGATCGAGACCGGCGCGCGCGTCGCCCCCGGCGACGAACGCCACGCCGTCGCCATCCCCGGCCTGCCCAACCTCCACAGCCACGCCTTCCAGCGCGGCATGGCCGGGCTCGCCGAGGTGCGCGGCGCCAGCGACGACAGCTTCTGGACGTGGCGCGAGATCATGTACCGCTTCGTCGACCGGCTCTCGCCCGACGACCTGACCGCGATCGCCGCGATGGCCTATGTCGAGATGCTGGAAAGCGGCTTCACCCGCGTCGGCGAGTTCCATTATCTCCATCATGATCGCGATGGCGGCGCCTTCGCCGATCCCGCCGCGATGAGCGTCGCGATCATGGCGGCGGCCGACGCGAGCGGGATCGCGCTCACCCATCTGCCGGTCTTCTACGCCCATGCCGGCTTCGGCGGCACCGCGCCGGGCGCCGGCCAGCGCCGCTTCCTCCACGATATCGACGGCTTCGCCCGCCTGCTCGACGCCGCCCGCGATGCGGCGCGCGCGCTGCCCGATGCGGTGGTCGGCATCGCCCCGCACAGCCTGCGCGCGGTGGCGCCCGGCGAACTCGCCGCGCTGGAAGGGCTCGGCCGTAGCGGCCCGGTCCATATCCATATCGCCGAGCAGCTGCGCGAGGTGGAGGATTGCCTGGCCTGGAGCGGCGCCCGCCCGGTGGCATGGCTGCTCGATCATGCCGCCGTCGACGATCGCTGGTGCCTCGTCCACGCTACGCATATGACCGACGACGAAACCACACGCCTTGCGGCCAGCGGCGCGGTCGCCGGATTATGCCCGATCACCGAGGCCAATCTGGGCGATGGGCTGTTCCCGGCCGACACCTTCCTCGCTGCCGGCGGCCGCTATGGCGTCGGCTCCGATTCCAACGTGCGGATCGATGCCACCGAGGAGCTGCGCCTGCTCGAATATGGCCAGCGACTGGCGCGGCGAGGACGCAACCTGCTGGCGGAAGGTCCGGGCGGATCGACCGGCGGGGCGCTCTATCGCGCGGCGCTGGCCGGTGGCGGGCAGGCGCTCGGTGCCACCGCAGCGCTGCGGGTCGGGGCGCCCGCCGATATCGTCGGGCTCGATGCCGGCCACCCCTCGCTGCTCGCGCGGCGCGGCGATGCGCTGCTCGACGGGCTGGTCTTCGCGGCGGGGCGCGGCGCGATCGACCGGGTGTGGCGGCGCGGGCGCAGCGTCGTCGTCGGCGGGCGCCACGTCGCCCGCGATGCCGTCGCCGGCCGCTATCGCGCCGTGCTGCGCGACATCCTCGCATGATCCCACTGCACGAGCGCATCCGCTCGGGGATCGAGGCCGATATCCTCTCCGGCGCGCTGCCACCGGGCACGCGGCTGCCGGTCGAGCATGAGCTGATGCGCCTGCATGGCTGCTCGCGGATGACGGTCAGCAAGGCGCTGTCGGCGCTCGCCGCGGCCGGGCTGATCGAGCGGCGCAAGCGGGCGGGATCGTTCGTGGCGCGGCCCCGCGTCCATTCGATGGTGCTCGACGTGCCCGATCTGCCGATCGAGGTCGCCGGGCGCGGCCAGGCCTATCGCTATCGGCTGCTCGGCCGGACCCGCCGTGCCCCGGCCGACGCGACGGAGGCGCTGCTCGCCGCCGATGGCGCGCTGCTCCAGATCGACGGGCTGCATTTCGCCGACGGCATCCCGCTGGCGGTCGAGCATCGCCTCGTCAGCCTCGCCGCGGCTCCGGCCATGGCCGAGGCGGACTTCTCCAGCGAACCGCCGGGCAGCTGGCTGCTCCGCCACGTCCCCTGGACCGAGGCGGAGACGCGCATCGCCGCGATCGGCGCGGATGCGGACAGCGCCGGCCTGCTCGGCCTCGATCCCGGCACCGCCTGCCTCTCGGTCGAGCGCCACACCTGGCGGGGCGACGAACGGATCACCGCCGTGCGCCAGCTGTTCGTCGGCAGCGCCTATGATCTGGTGGCGCGCTTCGGCCCGTCGGCGACGCGACCGCCCCCCGCCTGAACGCGGCCCCCTGAATCAGCCCCCCTGAACCAGCCCCCCAGAACGCAGCCCCTTGACCCCTGCCGGAAAACCCGCAGGTTGGTGGCTTAACAGGGCAAGGGGCCATTGTGAGTATCACCCTCGTAGCGCGCGGTATCCGCGCGACCGTCTCGGTCGCGACCTGTCTCAGCCTGATGGCCTGCACGGCCGCGGCCCCGCCGGCCAAGTCGGCCTCCTCCTCGCCGCCGCCGGGCAAGGCGCTGGGCTACAACCATGATCCCTTCCCCTCGACCTATCATGCCTATCCGGGCGTGCCGACGCTGGTGACCAACGTTACCGTCTATGATGGCGAGGGCGGGCGGATCGATCATGGCGCGGTGCTGTTCGCCGACGGCAAGGTGGTGCAGGTCGCCCAGAGCATCGCGGCGCCGGCCGGCGCGACGGTGATCGACGGCACCGGCAAATGGGTGACGCCGGGCGTGATCGACGTCCACAGCCATCTCGGCGACTATCCCTCGCCCGGCATCAGCGCGCTGTCGGACGGCAATGAGGCGACCGCGCCGGTCACCGCCGAGGTGTGGGCCGAACACAGCGTCTGGCCGCAGGATCCCGGTTTCTCGCGCGCGCTGACCAATGGCGGCGTCACCACCCTCCAGATCCTGCCCGGCTCGGCCAATCTGTTCGGCGGCCGCTCGGTGGTGCTCAAGAATGTCTATGCCCGCACCGTGCAGGGCATGAAGTTCCCCGGCGCGCCCTATGGCCTGAAGATGGCGTGCGGCGAGAATCCCAAGCGCGTCTACGGCTCCAAGGGCCGTGAGCCCTCGACCCGGATGGGCAATATCGCGGTCGATCGCGAGACCTGGGCGAAGGCGGTCGAGTATAAGCGCAAGTGGGACAAATATGAGAAGGACGGCGGCGATCCGCCCTCCCGCGACATCGCGATGGACACGCTGGCCGGCGTGCTGGGCGGCGAGATCCTCGTCCACAACCATTGCTACCGCGCCGACGAGATGGCCAATGTGATCGATATGTCGAAGGAGTTCGGCTATCACGTTACCGCCTTCCACCACGCGGTCGAGGCCTACAAGATCGCCGACCTGCTCAAGGCCAACGACATCTGCGCCGCCGTCTGGGCCGATTGGTACGGCTTCAAGATGGAAAGCTACGACGGCATTCCCGAAAATCTCGCTTTGCTCCAGAAGAACGGCAATTGCGCGATGATCCATTCGGACGACCAGAACGGCATCCAGCGGCTCAACCAGGAAGTCGCCAAGGCGCAGGCGGCGGGTCGCCGCGCCGGCATCGTCATCCCCGACGAGGTGGCGTGGGAATGGCTCTCCTACAATCCGGCCAGGGCGCTGGGCATCGCCGACCGGACCGGCAGCCTCAAGCCCGGCAAGATGGCCGACGTGGTGCTGTGGAACGGCAATCCGCTCTCGGTTTATTCGCGGCCCGAGAAGGTCTGGATCGATGGTGCGATGCTCTATGATGCGAACAATCCCAAGCTGCGGCCGGTGAGCGATTTCGAGCTGGGCCAGCCGGGTTCGGGAGACGTGAAATGAAGGCCCTGCTCCGCTCCGCCGCTGCTGCGGCCGCACTGGCCGCCGCGCTGATCGCGGCCCCCGCCATGGCCGCCACCACCGCCATCGTCGGCGGCACCGTCGCGATCGGCGACGGCTCCGCCCCGATCCCCGGCGGCACCGTGGTCTTCACCGACGGCCGCGTCGTCGCCGCCGGCGCGGGCGTGGCGGTGCCGGCCGGCGCGACGGTGATCGACGCGCAGGGCAAATGGGTTTCGGCCGGCCTCGTCGTCGGCCTGTCCAATCTCGGCCTCGCCGATTCGGACGGGATCGAGGAGAGCAATGACGGCTCGGCCGCGGGTTCGCCCTTCTCGGCCGCGATCGACGTGGCGCCCGCGATCAACCCCGATGGCGTGATGGTCGGCAACGAGCGTGCCGGCGGCGTCACCCGCGCGATCGTCGCGCCGGGCAACCGCAAGTCGATCTTCCAGGGCCAGGGCGCGGTGATCTCGCTCGCCCGGAACGGCCCGTCGGTCACCCGCCCGCGCGCCTTCCAATATGTCGAGCTGGGCGAAGGCGGTGCCGACGCCGCCGGCGGCAGCCGCCCCGCCGCCTATGTCGCGCTGCACGAGGCGCTGGCCGAAGCGCAGGATTATCGCCGCAGCCCGGCGAGCTTCGGCGGGCGCGAGAAGGATTCGCTGCTCAAGCGGCCGGACGCGCAGGCGCTGCTGGCGGTGCTCGACGGCAAGGAGCCGCTGCTCGTCCATGTCGAGCGGGCGAGCGACATCCGCTCGGTGCTGGCGCTGAAAGCCCAATATCCGCAGATCCGGCTGGTGCTGGTCGGCGCCAGCGAGGGCTGGATGGTCGCCCGCGAGATCGCTGCCGCGCATGTGCCGGTGATCGCCGCGGCGCTCGCCGATCTGCCCGAGGCGTTCGAGCGCGTCGCCGCGACCGAATCGAACGTCGGCCGCATGGCCCAGGCCGGCGTCACCCCCGCCATCTCGCTGGTCGATGCCAGCGCGCCGGCGGTCGAGCGGAACATCAAGCAATATGCCGGCAATCTGGTGGCGATCACCCGGGTGCCGGGCTCGACCGGGCTCGGCTGGGGCCAGGCCTTCGCCGCGATCACCTCCGGCCCGGCGCAGGCGCTCGGCCTGGATGGCGAGATCGGCTCGCTCCGACCCGGCCGCCATGCCGATGTGGTGGTGTGGGACGGCGATCCGCTGGAGCTCGCCTCGGCCCCGGTCGCGGTGTTCATCGACGGCCAGCCCCAGCCGATGACCTCGCGCCAGACCGAATTGCGCGACCGTTACATGACGCCCACCGAAGGCAGCCTGCCCAAGGCCTATGATCGCTAAAGCATGACGGCGGCGGCCCCATGGGTCGCCGCCCCATGTCGCCGCCCCATGTCACCGCCCATGTTGCCGCCCTTTTGCCGGCGATCGAAACGCGGTAACAGGCCCATGATCCCCTGCGCCGTTTCCCGGAAAGTCGTGTTGTGATGCCTAAGTCCCTGTTGCGCTCCCTCGCCCTCCTCGCCGCCGGCGCCGCCATCCCGACCGCGCTGATGACGGTGCAGACCGCGCGCGCCGCCGAGTCCGCGCCGGGCGACAGCGACACCTACAAGCAGCTCGATCAGTTCATGAACGTGTTCCAGAAGGTCCGCGCCGACTATGTCGACAAGACCAACGACAAGGATCTGATCAAGGGCGCGATCGACGGGATGCTCGCCAGCCTCGATCCGCACAGCTCCTATATGGACGCGCACGACTTCCAGCAGATGAAGCTGACCACCGACGGCAATTATGGCGGCCTCGGCCTCACCGTGCAGGCCGAGGACGGCGTGGTGAAGGTGGTGACGCCGACCGAGGATACCCCGGCCTGGCGCGCCGGCATCAAGTCCGGCGACTATATCACCCGCATCGGCGGCAAGCTGATCTACGGCACGACGCTGGACGAGGCGGTCGACCAGATGCGCGGCGAACCGGGCAGCAAGATCACGCTGACGATCGTGCGCCCCGGCCGCGACAAGCCCTTCGACGTCACCCTCACCCGCGAGAATATCGTGATCAAGCCGGTGAAGTGGCAGGTGAAGGGCAATATCGGCATCATCAACATCAACAGCTTCTCCAAGCAGACCGGCGCCGATACCCGCGCCGCGATCGCCGGCATCGACAAGCAGCTCGGCCACCGGCCGACCGGCTACATCATCGATCTGCGCGACGACCCCGGGGGGCTGCTCGACCAGGCGATCGAGACCGCCGACGCCTTCCTCGACCATGGCGAGATCGTCTCGCAGCGCGGCCGCGAGAAGGACGATATCGAGCGCTATTATGCCAAGCCCGGCGACGACGCCCACGGCCTGCCGATCATCGTGCTGGTCAATGCCGGCTCGGCGTCGGCCGCCGAGATCGTCGCCGGCGCGCTCCAGGATCAGCGCCGCGCGCTGGTGATGGGCGAGCGCAGCTTCGGCAAGGGATCGGTGCAGACGCTGCTGCCGCTGACCGACGACACCGCGCTGCGCCTGACCACGGCGCGCTATTTCACGCCGTCGGGCCGTTCGGTGCAGGAGGGTGGCATCCAGCCCGATATCGCCGTGCCGCAGCTCTCCGATCCCGATTACAAGGACCGGCCGAAGTTCCGCGAGGACGATCTGCGCCGCCACCTGATCAACGAGGCCAAGGTGGACGACAGCGTGCTGGAAACCGACGCCAAGACCGATCCGCGCTTCGCCGCCACCGCAGATGCGCTCAAGAAGCAGGGCGTCAACGACTATCAGCTGAGCTACGCGTTGCAGACGCTGGCCCGGCTCGCGCCGGCCGCGCCCGGCACCAAGGTCGCCGACATATTGCCGCCGACCGGCGCCGAAATCCCCACCGCCAACTGATCGGCCCTGCCATGACCAGCCTGTCGCGCGCGCGCCTGATCGCGATCCTCGTCCCCAACGCCCTGCTGTGGGGGGCGATCGGCTCGCAATATATCGGCCATCTCGTGCCCTGCGAGATGTGCATGTGGCAGCGCTGGCCCCATCTCGCCGCGATCGTGCTGGCGCTCGTCGCGATCCTGCTGCGCGGCCAGCCTGCGGCGTCGCGGCTGTTCACGCTGCTCGCGGCGCTGGCGATCCTCGTGTCGGGCGGCATCGGCGTCTATCATGCCGGCGTCGAATATCATTGGTGGCAAGGCCCGCCGCGCTGCACCGGCGGCGGCTTCACCTCGCTGGCCGACCTGATGAAGGCGCCGGTGGTGATGTGCGATATTCCCCAGTGGAAGCTCGCCGGCATCTCGCTCGCCGGCTTCAACGCGATCATCTCGATCGTCGCCGGGCTCGCCGTGATCGGCTTCGCCAGCCGGAAGGCGGCCCGATGACCCGCGCCGAGACCGAATCGATGATCCGCGTCGACCAGGCCGGCGAGTTCGGCGCGACGCGCATCTATGCGGGGCAGCTCGCGGTGCTCGGCAATCGCGTCGAGGCGGCGCGCTCGGTGGCGCGGATGGCGGCGCAGGAGGAACGGCACCGCCAGGTGTTCGATCGGCTGATCGCCGAGCGCCGCGTGCGCCCGACCCTGCTCGGCCCGATCTGGGACCGCGCCGGCTTCCTGCTCGGCGCCGCCACCGCGCTGATCTCGCCCGAGGCGGCGATGGCCTGCACCGCCGCGATCGAGACCGAGATCGATCTCCATTATGCCGAGCAGCTCGAACAGCTCGGCACCAGCGACCCGGAACTGTCCGAGACGATCGCCGAATTCCAGGCCGAGGAGGTCGAGCATCGCGCCACCGCGATCGCCGAGGGGGCGGAGCGGGCGCCAGGCTATCCGCTGCTGTCCGCCGCGATCCGCTTCGGCTGCCGCGCCGCCATCGGCCTCTCCAAGCGAATCTGAGCGCCCCGCCCGGCGTCTTTCGGGCCGGTGCTTACCGCTTGCGAGAACCCTCTGGCTCGGTCATGCGTTGCACATCGAAACGGCCCCCACAGGGAACCCCCATCATGCGCAGGTTGCTCCTTCTCTCCTTGCTCGCATCCGGCACGATCGGATTGCCGGCGCTCGCGCCTGCACCGGCGCTCGCCCAGATCGGCACCGATCGCATCATCGACGTCTATGGCGACGAGAAATGCCCGTCGAGCAACGGCCAGCAGATCGTCGTCTGCCGCCACCACAATGCGGAAGAAAAATATCGCATCCCCAAGGATCTGCGCGACGAGGAGCCGTCGCCGCAGCGGGGCGGCGGCAATGCCAATGCGATGAACGCGCAGGCCACGACCGGCGGCACCGGGGTGCAGGTCAACAGCTGCAACGCGATCGGCGGCGGCGTCAACGCCGGCTGCACCAAGAAGGGGATCGACGCCTGGAAGGCGCAGCAGCGCGCCGACAAGAAGGCCGAGGACGGAAATCCCTGACTCTGCCCGCGATCATGCGCGGTTCGTCTCGTTCAGCACCGCGAAAGCCGGCCGGTGGCTTGGCTCCCCCGTGTTTCGTTCTTCAGAGGTCCAGCTGATGCCCGCGTTCGCCGCCGTCCGTTCGATCGCCATCGCCGTGGTCGGTTTCCTGTTCGGCCTGATGCTGGCGGCCCTGGCGTTGCCGATCGCCGCCCGGGCCGAGGCGCCCAAGGCGACCGCGACCGCTCCGGCGGCGCCGGCCGGCACCGCCAAGCAGCCGGTCGACAACGACGCCAAGACCATCTCGATCGTGGTCTATGGCGACGATGCCTGCCCGCAGAGCAATGGCGACGAGATCGTCGTGTGCGCGCGCGAGCCGGAGGGCGAGCGCTATCGCATCCCCAAGCGCTTCCGCGGCAAGAAGGCCGAGCCGGCGGTCGGCAACAGCTGGGCCAACAAGAATCGCTCGCTGGACGATGCGGGCCGTATGGCGGCCGGCATTCCCGATACCTGCTCGGCGGTCGGCACCGGCGGCCAGTCGGGATGCTATTCGCAGTTTCTCGGCCAGGCCGCCGCCGCGCAGCGCCAACGCAAGCAGGATCAGTCGGACAGCCCGGACGGCATCCCGCAGAACTGATCCGGCCATGGTCTTCGTCGGGGCTTGCGACGCAACGTCTTGGAACGTATGAAGAACATATGGCCCAGCTCGATGTCCAGTCCAAGCTCGCGATCCTGGCGGATGCCGCGAAATATGATGCGTCCTGCGCCTCGTCCGGCACCGCCAAGCGCAGCTCGGCCGGCCAGAAGGACGGCATCGGATCGACCGAGGGCATGGGCATCTGCCACGCCTATGCGCCGGACGGGCGCTGCATCTCGCTGCTCAAGATCCTGCTGACCAACAGCTGCATCTTCGACTGCCATTATTGCATCAACCGCAAGAGCGCCAACGTACGCCGCGCGCGGTTCAGCGCGAAGGAGGTGGTCGACCTCACCCTTTCCTTCTACCGGCGCAACTATATCGAGGGGCTGTTCCTCTCGTCCGGGATCATCCGGTCGTCCGACTATACGATGGAGCAGCTGGTCGAGGTCGCGCGGTCGCTGCGCGAGGACCATGGCTTTCGCGGCTATATCCACCTGAAAACCATCCCCGACGCCGATCCGCTGCTGCTCGAGGCCGCCGGCCGTCACGCCGATCGGCTGTCGATCAATGTCGAGCTGCCGACCGTCGCCGGCCTCACCCGGCTCGCGCCCGAGAAATCCGCCGTCCGCATCGAAGGCGCGATGGCGGGGTTGCGCCATGCGATCGACGACGGGCGGGATGCGACCAGGCGCTACAAATCCGCCCCCGGCTTCGCGCCCGCCGGCCAATCGACCCAGATGATCGTCGGGGCGGACGCCGCCACCGATCGCGACATCGTCGGCCGGGCGAGCACGCTCTATGATCGCTACCGGCTGCGGCGGGTCTATTATTCGGCGTTCAGCCCGATCCCGGATGCCTCGGCCGTGCTGCCGCTCCAGCGCCCGCCGCTGATGCGCGAGCACCGTCTCTACCAGTCCGACTGGATGATGCGCTTCTACGACTACAAGCCGGAGGAGGTCGCCGCCGCCGCCGATCCGGCGACCGGGATGCTGCCGCTCGACATCGATCCCAAGCTCGCCTGGGCGCTGCGCTTCCGCGAGCGCTTCCCGGTCGACGTCAACCGCGCCCCGCGCGAGGCGTTGCTGCGGGTGCCGGGGCTGGGGGTGAAGGCGGTCGACGGGATTATCGCGGCGCGGCGCTGGCGGCGGCTGCGGCTGGAGGATGTCGGCCGGCTGACCCGCTCGATCGCCAAGCTGCGCGCCTTCCTGATCACCGAGGACTGGCGCCCCGTCGCGCTCGCCGAACGCGCCGATCCGCTGCCCACGGCGAAGCCGAAGCGGGAACAGCTGGAGCTGTTCGCGGCTTGAAGCGGTGAGATGAACAACGACAATCCCCATCCCGTTCGTGCTGAGCTTGTCGAAGCACCGTCCTTCCGTTCTCTCGCCGAAGGAAAGAACAGTCCTTCGACAAGCTCAGGACGAACGGGGAGGGCGAGTTTCTGGCCATGCCGCTTGTAAAGCTTGCCGCTGAGGATGATTTCGACGGCTGGCGCACCGCCGCGCGCGCCGCCGCGCTGATCGGGGTGCCGCCCGAGGGGCTGCACTGGCAGGTCGGCGATCAGGTCGCCGATCTGTTCGCCGGCGCCACCGAGCCGCCGCTGCCGCCCGCGCCCGCCGGCGCCGCCTTCTCGGTGTCGAAGACCTTCGTGGCGCTGGCCGAGACGGTGGTGCTCCATGCCGATCCCGAGCGCTTCGCCCTGCTCTATGCGATGCTCGTCCGGCTGCGCGACCAGCCCCGGCTGATCGAGGACCAGACCGATCCGCTGCGCCGCCGGCTGGAGGAGATGGCCAAGGCGGTGCGGCGCGACATCCACAAGATGCGCGCCTTCCTGCGTTTCCGCGAAGTGACCGACGCCGACGACGCGCCGCGCTACGTCGCCTGGTTCGAGCCCGAGCATCATATCGTGCGCGCCAATGCCGGCTTCTTCATGCGCCGCTTCGCGACGATGCGCTGGTCGATCCTGACGCCCGAAATCGCGATCCACTGGGACGGCGACACGCTCACCCAAGGCCCCGGCGCAGCGCGCGCCGATGCGCCCGAGGGCGATCCGATCGAGGAGGTGTGGAAGACCTATTATGCCTCGATCTTCAACCCCTCCCGCTTGAAGACCGGCGCGATGCTGAAGGAGATGCCGAAGAAATATTGGAAGAACATGCCCGAGACCGCGCTGGTCCCGGCGCTGATCGCCGGCGCGCAGGCCCGCGAGACCCAGATGGTCGCCACCGCCCGCACCGCGTCGGGCGGCGATGCCCACGCCGCGCTCGAGGCGCTGCGCGCGGAGGCCTCGGGCTGCCAGCGCTGCCCCTTATGGCAACCGGCGACCCAGACGGTGTTCGGGGAAGGCCCGGCGGATGCCAGGCTGCTGTTCATCGGCGAGCAGCCGGGCGACCAGGAGGATCTCGCCGGGCGGCCGTTCGTCGGCCCGGCCGGTCAGCTGTTCGATCGCGCACTGGCCGAGGCCGGCGTCGATCGCGCGCGCGCCTATGTCTCCAACGCCGTGAAGCATTTCAAGTTCGAGCCGCGCGGTAAGCGCCGCATCCACGCCAAGCCGAATGGCGGCGAGATCGAGGCGTGCCGCTGGTGGATCGAGCAGGAGCGCGCGATCATCCGCCCGACGGTGACGGTCGCGCTCGGCGCCACCGCGGCGCAGTCGCTGCTCGGCAGGGCGGTGACGATATCCCGGATCAGGGGCCAGCCGATGGCGCTGGCGGATGGATCCGAGGGCTGGGTGACCGTCCATCCGAGCTTCCTGCTGCGCCTGCCCGACGAGGACCGGCGCGTGGAGGAATATGCCCGCTTCGTGGCCGATCTCCGGCGCATCGGCGAGCGCGTGACGGCGCTCGCCGATCCGGCCTGAATCAGCGGTAGCGCCAGCCGCCGTGCCAGCGATCGCGATGCGCCCAATAGCGGCGGCCATCCCAATAGCCGCGACGCGGATAGTAGGTTCCGACCACCAGCGCGCCGGGGCCGGCGACCACCACCGGGCCGCGATTGGCGCGGCAATGGCCGTAAGGGCCACGATGCCCACCGGGGCCGCAGCCTTCCCGGGCATTGGCGGGTGAGATGGCCATGAGCACGGCGCCCGTGGCGAGCGCGGATAGAAGGAGCTTCCTCATCTTTTCCTCTTCCATATGCCGACAGAGCATGTCGGCGGTTGCTGTAACGCTTCGGAGGCGATTTCGGTGGGTGCGGAGCCCGCCATCGGACCCGCCTTCTGCACGGTTCGCGCCGGCCCGCCGATCGCCGGCCGCTCAGCCCGCCCCGAAGGTCGCCGGATCGGGGCCGGTGCGCCCGTCGGCAGCGTCGATCTTCGCGATCGCCGCCATGTCCTCCCCGTCGAGACCGAAGCCGCCGACCGCGAGATTGTCGACCATGTGGCGGCGATCGGAGGCCTTGGGGATGGTGATCAGCCCCTGATCGAGATGCCAGCGGATCACCACCTGCGCAGGCGCGCGACCATGCTTCTTCGCGATCGCCTCGATGGTGGGATGATCGAGCACGCCGCCGCGACCGAGCGGGCTCCAGCTCTCGATCAGGATGTCCTTGGCGGCATGATAGTCGCGCACGTCGCGCTGCTGGAAACGGGGATGCAGTTCGATCTGGTTGAGCACCGGCACCACGCCGGTCTCGCCGATGATGCGATCGAGATGATCGGGCAGGAAGTTGGAGACGCCGATCGAGCGGACCTTGCCCTGCTCGCGCAGCTGGATCATCGCCTTCCAGCTTTCGACATAGCGATCCTGCGCCGGCACCGGCCAGTGCATCAGATAGAGATCGACATGATCGAGGCCGAGCCGATCGAGGCTCGCCTCGCAGGCGGCGAGCGCGCTGTCGAAGCCCTGATCGTCGTTCCACAGCTTGGTGGTGACGAACAATTGGTCGCGGGCGATGCCACTGTCGGCGATGCCCTGGCCGACCTCGCGCTCATTCTTGTAGATCGCGGCGGTGTCGATCGAGCGATAGCCGGCGCGGATCGCATCGGCGACGAGATCGGCGGTGCCGTCGGTCACCTGCCAGGTGCCATAGCCGAGCTGGGGCATGATGTGGCCGTCCGACAGGCGGACGACGGCTTGTTCGATGGGGGCGTGGGTGATGTCCATGCCCCTCCAACTCGGCAGGCGGCAAAAAGGTTCGGCAGGGGCGGCGCTTTCCCATTCCCGTTCGCCCTGAGCGAAGTCGAGCGACGCGCTGCGAGCGCCGCGCGTAAGGCATGTGCCTCGACTTCGCTCGGCACGAACGGATGATGTACGGGGTGCGGAAGCGCCCCGCTACTCCGCCGCGAGCAGCGATTCGGCGCCGCCGAGATCGACCGAGACCAGCCGGCTGACCCCGCGCTCGACCATCGTCACCCCGAACAGCCGGTGCATCCGCGCCATGCTCACCGCATTGTGGGTGACGACGAGGTAGCGGGTGTCGGTCTCCAGGCACATCTGGTCGAGCAGGTCGCAGAAGCGCTCGATATTGGCATCGTCGAGCGGCGCGTCGACCTCGTCGAGCACGCAGATCGGCGCCGGGTTGGTGAGGAACAGCGCGAAGATCAGCGCCACCGCGGTCAACGCCTGTTCGCCGCCCGACAGCAGGGTCAGCGAGGCGAGCTTCTTGCCCGGCGGCTGGGCCATGATCTCCAGCCCCGCTTCGAGCGGATCGTCGCTGTCGATCAGCGCCAGATGCGCCTCGCCGCCGGCGAACAGCCGGGTGAAGAGCCGCCGGAAATGGCCGTCGACCGCCTCGAACGCCGCCAGCAGCCGGGCGCGGCCCTCGCGGTTGAGGCTGCCGATCGAGCCGCGCAAGCGCGACACCGCCTCGGCCAGCTCATCGCGCTGCGCCGCCTGGGTGACGCGCTCGCCGTCGAGCTCGGACAATTCCTGCTCGGCGACGAGATTGACCGGGCCGATGCGCTCGCGGTCGAGGGTCAATCGGTCGAAGCGCGCCGACTCGGCGGCGACCTCGCCGACCTCGGCCGAGGCGAAGCCGGCCTTTTCGGGCAGCACCGGCGCGGGGCACTGGAAGCGTTCGCCGGCGACGCGTCCCATCTCGACGCGCCGCGCCTCCTGATTCTCGTAACGCGCCGCCGCCGCCGCCCGGGCCTCGCGCGCCGACGCCGCCTGTTCGCCGGCCTGCGCGGCCGCCGCATCCGCCGCGCGCTGGGTGACCTCCGCCTGTTCCTCGGCGGTGACGGCGGCGCTGGCGGCGGCGCTCGCGCTGGTCTGCTCGGCCTCGGCGGCGGCGATCCGCTGGGCGAACTGGGCGGGCGCAGGCGCCAGGATCTCGGCCTCGTCCGCCGCCGCCGCGATCCGCCCGGTCATCTCCTTCACCCGCTTGGCGGCGTCGCCGGCGCGCGCGCGCCAGCCCTTGGCCTCGCCGCGCGCCGCGCCCGCGCGATCGCGATCGGCGGCGAGGTTGCGATCGAGCGCCGCCGCATCGAGGCGCAGCTGGCCGACCGCGCTGCGCGCCGCCTCGGTCGCGGCCCGCTGCGTGGCGACCGCGCGGGCCGTGGCGGCGCCATCGGGCAGCGCCGCGACGGTGGTGGCCGCCTGCGTCATCTCGCCCGCCGCTGCCACGCGTTCGGCCTCGGCACCGGCGGCGCGCTGGCCGAGCTCGGCGCGGCGCGATTCGATCCGTTCGATGGCGACGCGGGCGCGGCCCTCGATCATCGCCTCGTCGCGCCCCTGCCGTTCGGCCGCCGCCAGCGCGGTGCGGGCCGCCTGCCCGTCGCGCTGCGCGGCGTCGAGCGCGGCCTGGGCCGCCGCGGCGCGTTGCTCGGCGCCGCTCGCCGCGTCGCGGGCGGGGCCGAGCAGCCGCTCGATCTCGGCGATGCGGTTGCAGCGGATCAGCCCCTCGGCGGCGGCGGCGCCCTGATCCTCGGCGACGAAGCCGTCCCAGCGCCGCAGCCGGCCGTCGCGGGTCACCAGCCGCTGACCGACCGCCAGCCGCAGCGTTCCGTCATCGGCGTCGACCACGCCGATCTGCGCCAGCCGCCGCGCCAGCTCGGCCGGCGCGCCGACATGATCGGCGAGCGGCACGCAGCCCGGCGGCAGCCCCGGATCGCCCGCCGCATCGGCCCCCGCCCAGCGCACCCGGCCGGCCCCCAGCGGCGCCTCCAGGTCGTCGCCCAGCGCGGCCGCGAGCGCGCGCTCATAGCCGGGCGCCGCCTCGATCCGGTCGATCGCGCGCGCCGCCCCGCTGCGCTGGGGCAGCGAGCGGCGCAACGCCGCCGCCTCCGATTCGAGCGAGGCGAGATCCGCGCGTGCCGTCGCCAGCGCGCTCTGTGCCCCCTCGCGCTCGGCGGCGGCGGCGGCGCGCGCCGTCTCGGCGGCGGCGATCGCGGCGGTCGCGGCCTGCGCCGCCTGCTCGGCCGACGCGCGTGCCGCCGTCGCGGCGGCCAGCTGCGCCTCATGCTGCGCCGCGTCGCCGACGCCGGCGAGATCGCGCCCGATCCGCGCCACTTCGGCGTCGGCGCGATCGAGCCGGGTCTTGGCCGCCGTCAGCGCCGCCCGCGCGATCCGCGCATCGGCCTGCTCGGCGGCCTCGGCGGCGAGCGCCTGCGCCAGCGCGACCTCGGCATCGCGCAGCGCCTCCTCGCGCTCGGCCAGCCGCTGGGCCAGCGCCGGTCGCGCCGCCTCCGCCTCGGTCGCGCGCGCCGTCAGCCGGTCGGCCTCGGCGTTGAGCGTGTCGATCGCGGCGGCAGCATCCTCGGCGAGCGCCCCTTCGCGGGCGCGGTCGCTCTCCAGCGTGTCGCGCAGCCGGGCGATGTCCTTGATCCGGCGCTGCACCGCCGCCAACTCGGCGCGCTGGGTGTCGAGCCGGTGGCCGAGCCCCGCCACCACGTCGCGCGCGGCCTGCGCCGCGGCGCGCGCTGCGGCCAGCCGCTGGGCTGCCTCGCCGGTCAGCGCCTGGGCGCGGCGGAGCTGGCCGGCGCTCTCCTCGACCTGCGCGTCGCACGCCGCCGCCTCCTGCTTCGCCGCCGCCGCCGCCGCCGCCGCGTCGCGCCAGCGCGCATAGATCAGCCGCCCCTCGGCAATGCGGATGTCGGCGGAAAGCAGCCGGTAGCGCTCCGCCGCGCGCGCCTGCCGACGCAGCGCCGAGGCCCGCGCCTCCATGTCGCCGAGCAGGGTGTCGAGCCGTTCGAGATTGGTCTCGGTCGCGCGCAGCTTGAGTTCGGCATCGCGGCGGCGGACATGGAGCCCGGCGATCCCCGCCGCCTCCTCCAGCATGGCGCGGCGGTCGGTCGGCTTGGCGGCGATGATCGCGCCTATCCGGCCCTGGCTGACCAGCGCCGGCGAATGCGCGCCGGTCGCGGCATCGGCGAACAGCAAGGCGACGTCCTTCTGCCGCACGTCGCGCCCGTCGATGCGATAGGCCGAGCCGGCGCCGCGCTCGATCCGGCGGACGATCTCCGCCTCGCGTATTTCATCCCCGCCACCGCCGGGCTGATCGAGCAGCATCGCGACCTCGGCGAAATCGCGCGCCGGCCGGGTGGTGGTGCCGGCGAAGATCACGTCTTCCATGCCACTGCCGCGCAGCGACTTGGACGACGCCTCGCCCATCACCCAGCGGATCGCTTCGAGCAGGTTGGACTTGCCGCAGCCATTGGGGCCGACGATGCCGGTCAGCCCCGGCTCGATGACCAGTTCGGCCGGATCGACGAAGCTCTTGAAGCCCGAAAGCTTGAGCCGGCGGATACGCATCTGTCGCTTCCGCCGGCCCGTGTCGTCAGCCGATGGCCGACTTCAGCGCCGGCTCCAGCGTCGCCCAGTCATAGGCATTGGCGACGGGGGTGCCGTTGATGATGAAGGTCGGCGTGGCGTTGACGTTGTACTTCGCCTGCGCGTCGGCCAGCTGCTTGGAGATGGCGTCGGTCGCCTTGGGATCGGCGAGGCAGGCGCGCGCCTTCGATTCGGGCACGCCGCGCTGGCCGACGAACTGGATGTAGCCGAGCTCGTCCGCCCACTTCATCGCCTGGTCGTTGGGCGAGCCGGTGAGGCTGTTGGTGAAGCTGGCGGGCAGCTTCTGGAGCTTGTCGAACACCGTCTGCTGATCGGCCATCATCTGATCGAGAATCGGGAAGAAGGTCGCCGCGCCGTTGCACTGGCCGACCAGGATCGCGGCCAGATCCATCGGATGGATCGGGAAATCGCGGAACTCGTAGCTCACCTTGCCGGTGGCGACATATTGCGACTGGAGGAGCGGCGCGCCTTCCTTGGTGAAGGCGGCGCAATGCGGGCAGCTGCGCGAGCCATATTCGATCAGCTTCACCGGCGCATCGGGGTTGCCCATCTGGTAGCCGCCGTCAGCGGTTCGCACGACCTGCGCCACCCAGCCGCCGGCAGGGGCGGCCGCGACCGGGCCGGTAGCGGCGCTGGTGTTGGCGGCGGGCGCGGTGCTGGTGTCGGCCTGCTTGTTGCAGCCGGCGAGGGCGAGCGCGGCGATCGCCGGCACGAGGAAGCGAGTGGTCGTCATGATGCGCTTTACTCCTGTCATCCCTTGAGTCCCGCCTGGATCGCGGTCTCGAGCAGTGCCCAGCTATGGATATCCGGCTTGAGCACGTCGTTGATCATGATGCCCGGCGTGCCGTTGATCTTGCGCACGTTCCAGGCATCGTTGGTGGTCTTCTGCAAGGCATCCTCGGCCGGCTTGCTGATCAGGCAGGCATCGAGCGCGGCGGGCGTGACGCCCTGCGGGGCGAGCGTCGCCTCGATCCCGATGCTGGTCAGCATCGCGTGGATCGCCTGGGTCTTGCCGGTGCCGTTCAGCTCGTCGCGGTGGGCGTCGACATAATCGGCCGCCTTGGGGAACCACTCCTGCTGGGTCGCCATGATCTGCTCGACCGCCGGGAAATAGCGCGGCGGCGCGACGCAGCGCGCGGCGAGCGCCACGGTCAGGTCGATCGCGTCGCGCAGCGCCGCGCGCAGCTCGAAGCTGACTTGGCCGCCGCGCACATATTTGTCGGTCAGCGGCGTGAACGCCTCGCCCGCCAGCACCGCACAATGGGGGCAGGTGAAGGAGGAGAATTCCACCACCTTCACCTTGGCGGCCGGATTGCCCATGCGGATGCCGCCGTCCGGCGTCAGCGTAACGGTATGCGACCAGTCGACCGGGCCATGCTGGACCCGATGGGTCGGCAGGTGCCGGGTGGTGGCGGCAGAGGCGGCCGGCGCGACGAGCGGGGCGGCAAGGGCAAGCAGGGCAAGAACGGGTCGGATCATTCGGAAGGCTCCGGCAGGCGTGGGGCACCCATGGTGAAGGACAGGCCCTCGGCAAGCGATTCGAGCACCGCGCGCAGTTCGGGATCGCCGACCGCGCGCAGGCTGTCGCCGATCGCCACGGGCTTGAGCGACGGCGGCGCAGGCCGGGTTGCGGGCTTGCGCCGGGGCTGGGCGGCGCCCTGGCGGATCTGCACGCGGGCGACGGCGGGATAGCCGAAGAAGCGGTTCACCCGCTCGATCAGGGTCGGCGCGACATGCTGCATCATCGGCGCATGGGCGCCCTCGACCGAGAGGGTCAGCACCCCGTCCCCCCGCTTGCCGGCGGGAAAGCGAATCGATTCGGGCGAGGATATGCCAGCGTACCGCTCGCCGACGATCTCGGGCCAGCGGGTGACGACCGCCGACTGGACGAAGCCGAAGCGGCGGAACGCGGCGCCGCCAATCTCCGGCATGATCTCCGAAAGGGCGCGCGCGCGGTTCTGGCGCGCCGGCTCGGCAGGCTTTTTCGCCGCCTTCCGTGCCTTTCCGCTTCCCGCGGTCGTCATAGTCCGTTCCGTCATCCTGCTCCCCATGCCATAGCCGCCCCATGCCCGTCGATATGCCCGTGAAACAGTCCGTCGCCGGCCTCCTGCTCGATTGGTACGACGGCCACGCCCGCAGCCTGCCGTGGCGGACGCCGCCGGGGGCCGCCGCACGCCCCGATCCCTATCGGGTGTGGCTGTCCGAGATCATGCTCCAGCAGACCACGGTGGCGGCGGTCGGCCCCTATTTCGCCAAGTTCACCGGCCGCTGGCCCACCGTGAAAGCGCTGGCGGCGGCGGACGAGGCCGAGCTGATGGCGGCCTGGGCGGGGCTCGGCTATTATGCCCGCGCCCGCAACCTGATCGCCTGCGCGCGCAGCGTGGTGCGCGATCATGGCGGGATATTCCCCGCCACCGAAGCCGGCTTGCGGGCGCTGCCCGGCGTCGGCGCCTATACCGCCGCCGCGGTCGCCGCGATCGCCTTCGGGGAGCGCGCGGTGGTGGTCGACGCCAATGTCGAACGGGTCGTCTCGCGGCTGTTCGCAATCCCCGATCCGCTGCCCGGCTCGCGCCCGCGCATCCGCGCGCACGCCGACACGATCACGCCGGATGTCCGCGCCGGCGATTTCGCGCAGGCGATGATGGATCTCGGCGCGACCGTCTGCACCGCGCGCAATCCCCGCTGCCTGCTCTGCCCGCTCGCCGACCCCTGCGCCGCGCGGGCCGAGGGCGCGCCGGATCGCTATCCGGTCAAGCCCGCGAAGAAGGTCCGGCCGCACCGGCGCGGCATCGCCTATTGGCTGGAAGCGGACGGCGCCGTGCTGCTCGTCCGCCGCCCCGACAAGGGGATGCTGGGCGGGATGCGCGCGCTGCCCGGCGGCGACTGGGCCGATATCGCGGAGGCCGCACCGCCGGTGGCGGCGGCCTGGCACATGATCGGCACGGTCGAGCATGTCTTCACCCACTTCTCGCTCTCGCTCGATATCCACGCCGTGCGTCTGCCCGGCCGCCCCGCGGCTGATGCCGTGGCGGCCGAATGGTGGCCGGTGGCGTTGATCGAGGAGGCCGGGCTCCCCACTCTCTATGCGCACGCCGCCGCCCTTGGCCGCGCTTTTTCCGAGGTAACGCCCGCATGACCCTTCCCGGCTTCACCGGCTCGCTGCTCGATCGCGCGGACGAGGCGCGCCATGACGAGGCGGTGGTCGGCGCGATGCGAGCGGACCCCGACGCGCTGCTGCTGGACATGGACGGGCTGCACCCGATCGGCGCCGAGCAGGGCGCGCTCGGCTGGACGCGGCTCCGCCATGTGACGATCGAGACGGAGCTGGCGCTGCTCGGCACGATCGAGGGCACCCCGCGCTTCGTGGCGCTCCAGCCCGGCGTCTCGGCGGTGCGGCGGACGCCCGAGCTGTTCGCCGCGATCACCGCGCTGCCCGCCAGCGACGCCGGCACCTATGCGACCGCGCGCAGCCTGGTCGACTGGCATGCCCGCCACGGCTTCTGCGCGAATTGCGGCACCGCCACGCTCGTGTTCCGGGCCGGCTGGGGCCGCGCCTGCCCCGCCTGCCACGCCCAGCATTTCCCGCGCGTTGATCCGGTGGTGATCATGCTCGCCCAGCATGGCCGCGGCGCCGATGCCCGCATCGTGGTCGGCCGCCAGCCGGCCTTTCCGCCGGGCCGCTATTCGGCGCTGGCCGGCTTCCTGGAGCCCGGCGAATCGATCGAGGAGGCGGTCGCCCGCGAACTGAAGGAGGAGGCCGGCGTCACCGTCCATTCGGTGCGCTACCTCGCCTCGCAGCCCTGGCCCTTCCCCTCCCAGCTGATGATCGCCTGCATCGGCCTGACCGACGACGACGCGCTGACGATCGACCGCACCGAACTGGAAGAGGCCTTCTGGGTGACGCGCACGGAGGTGGCGGCGGCGCTGGCCCATGAACCCGGCGCCCGCTTCCTGCCGCCGCCGCCTTATGCCATCGCCCACACCCTGCTCAGCCGCTGGCTGACGGAGGCGTAGGCGCAGGCGCAGGCGATCGATATCCGGCCTGTTCGTGCTCCTGCGAAAGCAGCAGCCTCGCGCGCCAGGCGCGGCAGCTCTTCACCTGGGCTCCGGCTTGCGCAGGAGCACGGACCAGGTCGCGGACGTCCTATCCGCTCAATCGCCCCGCCGGCGCGCCTGCGGATAGGTGCCGAGGATGCGCACCCAGCGTGAATAGAAGGCCAGCTCCTCCAGCGCGCGGGCGACCGCGCGATCATCGGGATGGCCTTCGATGTCGGCGTAGAATTCGGTCGCCTGGAAGGCGCCGCCGCGCTGGTAGCTTTCCAGCTTGGTCATGTTGACGCCGTTGGTGGCGAAGCCGCCGAGCGCCTTGAACAGCGCCGCCGGCACATTCTTCACCGCGAACATCAGGGTCGTCATATAGGGGCCGGGCGCGATCTCGTTCGGCGCCTCCAGCGCGAGCGCGACGAAGCGGGTGGTGTTGCTCTCCTCGTCGGCGACCGCCTCTTCGATCAGCGGCAGCCCGTAGATCTCGGCGGCGAGCTTGGGGGCCAGCGCGGCGAGGTGGCGCGGCGCCCCCATCGCGACCACCTCGGCGGCGGCGGCGGCGGTGTCGGCGTAGGGGATCGCCCGGATGCCCCGCGCCCGCAGCCAGTGGCGGCACTGGCCGAGCGCCTGGGGATGGCTCATCGCCTCGGTCACCTCGGCGAGCGAGCCGGTGCCGAGCAGGCAGTGGCGGATCGGCAGGAAATGCTCGCCGGTGATGACCAATCCGCTTTCGGGCAGCAGGAAATGCATGTCGGCGACCCGGCCGTGCAGCGAATTCTCGATCGGGATCAGCGCGCAATCCGCCGCCCCGGAGCGCACCGCGTCGATCGCATCCTCGAAGCCGAAGCAGGGCAGCGGCAGCCCGTCGGGAAACGCCTCGCCCACCGCGATGTGCGAGTTCGCGCCCGGCGCGCCCTGGAAGGCGACGGCCCGGTGCGGCTCGGCGGCGGCGGCGGCCACCATTTCCTCGACAAGGATGGCGGCATTGGCGGGATAGCTTTGCATGGCGCCGGAGCGATGGCGCAGACGCGCCCGCGCCGCAAGCGCGCTTGCGTGGGCCAGCCTGCAATTCTATGCTCCGCCGATGCGGGCCGCCCCTGCGGCGGCACCCGAAAAATGGCGCCGAAAAGCCAGGATCGGCCGGCAGGGGAGGATCGCGGGGCATGGACAACCGGACCAACATGATCGCCGGCTGGGTCTTGGCCGCCGCCATCGCGGCGCTGGGGCTATGGATCGCGACCGGCGGCTATTTCCGCTCCGAACGCCCCGCCAAGATGGGCTATGTCGTCGAGGGCGTCGAGGCCGAGGTGGACAGCGACGCGCCCGCCGCCGAGAAGCCCGCCGCTTTCTATCTCTCCAGTGCCGATCCGCAGAAAGGCGCCGATGTCTTCAAGAAATGCGGCGTCTGCCATTCGGACCAGAAGGGCGGCCCCAACCAGATCGGCCCGCAGCTATGGGGCGTCGTCGGCCGGCCGGTCGGAAGCGAGGCGGGCTTTGCTTATTCCGACGCGATCAAGGCGCATGGCGGCCCCTGGACCTTCGACGAGCTGTTCCAATGGCTGAAGAGCCCCAAGGCCTATGCGCCCGGCACCAAGATGACCTTCGCGGGCCTTTCCAACCCGCAGGATCGCGCCAATGTGATCGCCTATCTCAACGCGCAGAGCGACAGCCCGAAGCCGCTGCCGACCACGCCGGCCGAGGCCCCTGCCGTCGCCGCCGGCACCGATGCCGACGCCAAGGCCGGCAACAACAGCGTCGGCGAGGGCGCCAAGAAGCAGCCGGTCGTCGCCGCGGGCGAGGCGTCCCCACGCTAACGGCGAAGCGATGAGGCCGCCCGCTCGTGACGCTAGGCGCTCGCGTCCATCCCATACCATTCGCGCACCACGTCCCACGCCTCTTCGGCGGTATCGACGTAGCGGAACAGGTCGAGATCCTTGGCCGAGATCACGCCATAATCGGCGAGCGCCTGCCAGTTCACCACCGTCTCCCAGAATTCGCGGCCGAACAGCAGGATCGGCAGCGGCCGGGTCTTGCCGGTCTGCACCAGGGTCAGCAGCTCGAAGAACTCGTCGAACGTGCCGAAGCCGCCCGGGAATACCGCGACGGCGCGGGCATGGAGCAGGAAGTGCATCTTGCGCAGCGCGAAATAATGGAAGCGCAGCGACAGATGCGGGGTCACATAGGGGTTCGGCGCCTGCTCGTGCGGCAGCACGATGTTGAGCCCGATCGTATCGGCGCCGACATCGCGCGCGCCGCGATTGGCCGCCTCCATGATCGAGGGGCCGCCGCCCGAGCAGACCACGAACTGCTTCTTGCCCTCCGCGTCCCGCCCGACCTGGCTGGCGAGGCGGGCGAGCTGGCGAGCCTCGTCATAATATTTGGCGTTGCTCGCGAGCTTCTCGGCCACCGCCTGCTGCTCGGGCGTCTTCGCCGCCGCCATCATGATCGGCACCCGATCGGGCTCGGGAATGCGCGCCGATCCGTACATCACGAAGGTCGAGCCGATATCGGCCTCGTCCAGCGTCAGCTGGGTCTTGAGCAGTTCCAGCTGGAAGCGCACCGGGCGCAGATCCTCGCGCAGCAGGAATTCGTCGTCCTGGAAGGCGAGACGGTAGGACGGGTCTTCCGTCTGCGGGGTCGCCACCGTCTCGCGCGCGGTCTTGGCGTCGGCGCTGGCGGGGGCGAAGATGCGCTTGGGAACGCCGGCCTTTTCGCCGGCCGGAGTGCGGTTTTCATGGCTCATCGCCCCGGCTTAGCCGCGCTGGACGACAGAGGAAAGTCGGCGCCCCCGCAATCTTACCTGCAGTACGGCCCCCGCCCCATGTCGAAATGCAGATGGTTGCGGTGGAACGCATTGGCATCGGGGCCAAGCACGACATGGAAGCGCCGGCAGCCGGCATCATGCACCGCGCGCAGGAAGTTGCGGGCATATTGGTCCGGCCCGTTCCAGTCGTTCAGCACCGTGATCCGCCGCCCGTTGGCGAGCACGAAGCCCGATATGTCGACCGCGTTGGACAGGCCATGTTCGGACAGGCGATTGCCCTCCACGCCGTTGACCGGGCGGCAGCTATAGGTGCCGAAGCTCTCGATCTTCACCACCGGCGAATCGAGCCAGGCAATCGCCGCCTTCTGGGTGGCGTCGCGGGTCCAGCGGGTGAAGGCATCGGCGAGCGGGCAGGTCATCGCGCCGAGATTGCTGACCGGCATCCCGATGTCGGACAGCTGCACCGTCCCGATCGCCGAGCAGCCGCCCGCGAAGACCCGATCCGGCAGCAGCGTGTAGCGGGCGCCGTCCGCCGAGAGATCGCTCAGGCACTGGCGCCGCGCCGCGGCGTCATAGGCGGGGCGCGCGGGCGCCGGACGCACGGGGACAGGCCTGCGAACCGGCGGCGGGCGATGGCCGGACGGCACGCAGGATATCAGGATCAACGGCGTGACGATCAGGAGCGCGCGAAGCCGGTGCATCGCCTTTCCTCATCCTGCCAGCCTGAGCGCGCGATGAACGCCCGGCCGTCGCATGGCACGACCGCCCTCTCGCCGGGGCAGGTTGACACGCCCTCCCACCCCTCTAAACCCGCCGACGGGCCACGCGGTCCCAACGCCGCGCGTGCTCTCTGTAAGGAGAGACTGACATGACTGATATATTGCATGCCGACGCCACCATTGCGTCCACCGACTACCCCGCCGCGCCCAAGCCGGCGCGCCCCTTCTTCAGCTCCGGCCCCTGCGCCAAGCCTCCGGGCTGGGACGCCGCGACCCTGCCGCACGCCTCGCTCGGCCGGTCGCACCGCTCCAAGATCGGCAAGAGCCGCCTCGCCTACGCCATCGATCTGACCCGCAAGATCCTCCAGGTGCCCGATACGCACCGCATCGGCATCGTCCCCGGTTCGGATACCGGCGCGGTCGAGATGGCGATGTGGACGCTGCTCGGCGCCCGCCCCGTCACCACCGTCGCGTGGGAGAGCTTCGGCGAAGGCTGGGTGACCGATGCCGCCAAGCAGCTCAAGCTCGATCCGACCGTGGTCAAGGCGCCCTATGGCGAACTGCCCGATCTCGCCGCGATCGATCAGGACCATGACGTCGTCTTCACCTGGAACGGCACCACGTCCGGCGTGCGCGTGCCGAACGGCGACTGGATCAAGGCGGATCGCGAAGGCCTGCTGATCTGCGACGCCACCTCCGCGGTGTTCGCACAGGACGTGCCGATCGCCGATCTCGATGTCGTCACCTTCTCCTGGCAGAAGGTGCTCGGCGGCGAGGGCGCGCATGGCGTGATCATCCTCTCGCCACGCGCGGTCGAGCGGCTGGAGAGCCACACGCCAAGCTGGCCGATCCCCAAGGTCTTCCGCCTCACCGCCAAGGGCAAGCTCAGCGAAGGCGTGTTCAAGGGCGAGACGATCAACACGCCCTCGATGCTGTGCGTCGAGGACTATATCCACAGCCTCGAATGGGCGCTCAACCTCGGCGGGCTGAACGGCCTGATCGCGCGCGCCGACGCCAATGCCGCGGCGCTCGACCAGCTCGTCGCCGAACGCGACTGGCTCGACCATCTCGCCGCCGATCCGGCCTCGCGCTCGAACACCTCGGTGTGCCTGAAGTTCGCCGGGCTCGACGATGAGCAGGCCAATGCCATCGAAAAGAAGATGGTCGCCAAGCTCGAGGCCGAGGAAGCCGCCTATGATCTCGGCTCCTATCGCGACGCCCCCCCGGGCCTGCGCATCTGGTGCGGCGCCACCGTCGAGACCGCCGACATCGAGGCGCTCGGCCCCTGGCTCGATTACGCCTTCGCCACCGCCAAGGCGGGCTGAACGCCCTTGCCGCGCTCCTGCGAACGCAGGAGCCCAGAGCCGCAAGCGCGGCGCCCGACGCCCTAGGCTCCTGCGTGCGCAGGAGCACCGATTTTCCGCAAGGACACCCGAACCATGCCCAAGGTACTGATTTCCGACAAGATGGACCCGCAGGCCGCCAAGATCTTCCGCGAGCGCGGAGTCGAGGTGGACGAGATCACCGGCAAGACCCCCGAGGAGCTGATCGCCATCATCGGCGACTATGACGGCCTCGCCATCCGCTCATCCACCAAGGTGACCAGGGCGATCCTCGCCGCCGCCAAGAACCTCAAGGTCGTCGGCCGCGCCGGCATCGGCGTCGACAATGTCGACATCCCCGCCGCGTCGGCCGCCGGCGTCGTCGTCATGAACACCCCGTTCGGCAACTCGATCACCACCGCCGAACATGCCATCGCGCTGATGTTCGCGCTCGCCCGCGACCTGCCCGAGGCCGACAAGTCCACGCAAGCCGGCAAGTGGGAGAAGAACCGCTTCATGGGCGTGGAGATGACCTCCAAGACGCTCGGCCTGATCGGCGCCGGCAATATCGGCTCGATCGTCGCCGATCGCGCGCTCGGCCTCAAGATGAAGGTCGTCGCCTATGATCCCTTCCTGACGCCCGAGCGCGCCAAGGACATGGGCGTCGAGAAGGTCGAGCTCGACCAGCTGCTCGCCCGCGCCGACTTCATCACGCTGCACACCCCGCTGACCGACCAGACCCGCAACATCCTCTCGGCCGAGAATCTCGCCAAGACCAAGAAGGGCGTGCGCATCGTCAACTGCGCGCGCGGCGGGCTGATCGACGAGGCGGCGCTCAAGACCGGCCTCGATTCGGGCCATATCGGCGGCGCCGCGCTCGACGTGTTCGTCACCGAGCCGGCCAAGGAGAGCCCGCTGTTCGGCACGCCGAACTTCATCTCCACCCCGCATCTCGGCGCGTCCACCACCGAGGCTCAGGTCAATGTCGCGATCCAGGTCGCCGAGCAGATGGCCGATTTCCTCGTCGCCGGCGGCGTCACCAACGCGCTCAACATGCCGAGCCTGTCGGCCGAGGAGGCGCCCAAGCTCAAGCCCTATATGGCGCTCGCCGAGAAGCTCGGCTCGCTGATCGGCCAGCTCGAGGGCGACGCGATCAAGAGCGTGGCGATCGAAGTGGAAGGCGCCGCCGCCGAGCTCAACCAGAAGCCGATCACCGGCGCGGTGCTGGCCGGGCTGATGCGCGTCTATTCGGACACGGTGAACATGGTCAACGCCGCCCCGCTCGCCAAGGAGCGCGGGCTCGACGTCCGCGAGGTCCGCCACGATCGCGAGGGCGACTATCACACGCTGGTCCGCGTCACGGTGAAGACCGACGCCGGCGAGCGCTCGGTGGCGGGCACGCTGTTCGGCAACGCCTCGCCGCGCCTCACCGAGATGTTCGGCATCAAGGTGGAGGCCGATCTGTCGGGCGCGATGCTCTACATCGTCAACGAGGACGCGCCGGGCTTCATCGGCCGGCTCGGCACGACGCTGGGCGAGGCCGGCGTCAACATCGGCACCTTCCACCTCGGCCGGCGCGATGCCGGCGGCGAGGCGGTGCTGCTGCTCTCGGTCGACACCGCGGTGGAAGAGCCGCTGCTGTGGACGGTCTGCCGCCTGCCGGGCGTGAAGACGGTGAAGGCGCTGACGTTTTGATGTGATGGGCGGGCGGCCTTAGACAAGGTCGCCCGCTCACTTCTCAATTTGCACAATCTCTAGCGGAAACCGAAGTTTCGGTACTTCCACTCTTCACAAGCGCCATCCAAGCCAGGAAACAAAGCTCCGGCTGCAATACCCATCACTCCCAACTCCCCAAGCACGGCGTCGACATCGCTCGCAGGAAGATCGTAGGCGGTGAGATAGACCTTCTCCTTCTCTGCCTCTCGCTGCTTGATATAACTCTCAATGTCGTCAACGTTTGTAATGCTAGAGAGCGCTTGCTGCGGAACCAACCGTGGATTCTCCAACGCGAGACATTCGAGAATTGAGAAATGAGGGAAGGCTGGCGCTATCTTGGCGAGTTGTGAGAAATCTTTACACCACTCCTGCCGATCAAACGCGTAGATTCGAACCCTTGGTGCATCCTCATCGTCTTGCAGCTTATTCCGATATGCAAAAAAGGCAGCGACAAACGGAGAATTTGACCAATCGAGCAGCGGCGTAGGATAACCGTGGTGTTGGACCAAATTCCAAAACGCTCCATTTTGCTGGTTATCAGTTAGATTGAAAAAATGTGCAGTCAATCCTGACAGCCGCTGATGCAGCCGGGGGATATCCTCGACCATGAACCGAAAAACGTCCTTCCGCTTTGTGCGGTGAAAGGCCGTTTGGAGCCTCCAAACACTTGGTTGCCCACGAAAAATAAATCGGCCGCGCTCTAACGCAGTTACGGCCGCCTTAAATGTCCCCCAATCAGTTACACCTGCTTGCGGCACTACTGCAGACGGGGATGCCGCTCTACTGCGAGGAAGTTTTGCCAATCCGGCCGAACCGATGTCGGTCGTCCAATTCACTTCAAGCTCGTCTCCATCGAGTTTTAAATCGACAGCAGCTTTCGAGGGGAAAAATAACTCCTCGCCTCGGTCCGCATAACGCTGCTTGAGATATTCAAGATCGACGATGTTTCCCGTAAGAGGATCAATCGGAGTAATAGGTAAATCTTGAAAGGACTGCTCTCCAGCACAATCCTTGGTTTGAAATTTTACGATGCTTCCTGGCAAACCCGCGTCGTCAAAAACAACTCCAGCACCGGACAGGTAGCCTTCACGTCGGTCAATATCGACCATGACTGTGCCCTTGTTAGTCCCTTGGTACCGACCTATCCATTGTCCGTGCATGTGGTGCCCTTAGTGAACGTCGACCAACTATCGCTAACATTATCATATCCGATGGAATTGCGAACGATCTAGACGATTAAACAGCCCTCCCAATTTAGGATTTCGTCTGCCCCGGTCGCCGCGACTCCTCTCGCCGCCGCCCTTTCTCAGCCTGAAAATCCGAGACGGGAATCCGGCGCCACTCGTGCCGCCTTTGTCGCGAAATCGTCGCCGACCAGCTTTTTTCGACACCCGGCACGCCGGCCCCGGCCGATCGGTTTCGTCCCATCGTCGATCCGCCTGTAGGAATGCCTTCTTTCCGTCCCCCGCCTGTCAACTTCGCCACCTGCGGCGGCGGCGCCCTGCCGCAAGGGCCGCTCGCCCCTAGCATCCCCCCGAAATCCCGCTAAAGGGCTTCACGCGATGACCAGCCCCTCTCTTCTGCCCGAAGGCCTGCGCGATCGGTTGCCCCCGGAGGCCGAGGCGCTCGGCCGTGTGCGCGGCGCCGTGCTGCTGACCACCGAGCTGAACGGCTATGCCCGTGTCGAGCCGCCGCTCGCCGAGTTCGAGACGACGCTGCTCGGCCGGCTCAAAAGCTCGCGCGGCACCGATCTGCTCCGCGTGATCGATCCGATCTCGCAGCGCACATTGGCGCTCCGGCCCGATATCACCGCGCAGGTCGGCCGGATCGCCGCGACCCGCCTCGCCCATCGCCCGCGCCCGCTGCGGCTCTGCTACGCCGGCCAGGTGCTCAAGGTGCGCGGCACCCAGCTGCGCCCCGAGCGCGAGATGTGCCAGGCCGGCGCCGAGATCGTCGGCACCGATGCCGTGGCGGCCGTGATCGAGGCGATCCGGGTGGCGCTCGATGCGCTGGCCGCCGCCGGCGCGACCGGGTTGTCGGTCGATCTGACCCTGCCCGATCTGGTGCCGCTGCTCGCCGCCGGGCCGATGCCGGTCGCCGACGTCGCCGCGCTGATCCACGAGCTCGACGGCAAGGATGCCGGCGCACTCGCCGCCCTGGGCGCCACCGCCTATCTGCCGCTGATCGAGGCGGCCGGCCCGGTCGATGCCGCGATCGAACGCCTGTCCGCGATCGACACCGGCGGGCTGCTCGCCTCGCGGCTCGACGGCGCCCGCGCCATCGCCGACGCGATCGGCCATCGCGCCACCGTCACCCTCGATCCCACCGAGCGCCACGGCTTCGAATATCAGAGCTGGATCGGCTTCTCGCTGTTCGCCGACGGGGTGCGCGGCGAGGTCGGCCGCGGCGGCTCCTATTCGATCCTCCACGCCGACGATCGCGAGGAGCCGGCGGTCGGCTTCTCGCTCTATCTCGATCCGATCGTCGATGCCGGCGTCGCCCCGGAAGGCCGGGAGCGCGTCTTCCTGCCGCTCGGCACCGCCGTCGACATCGCCCCCATGATCCACGCGCAGGGCTACGCCACCGTCGCCGCCCTGGCCGCCGCCGACGAGCCGCACGCGCTCGGCTGCACCCACATCTGGGCCGGCGGCGCCCTCCAACCCATCGCCTGAGGAAGTTTAGCCATGGCCAACGTCACCGTCGTCGGCGCCCAGTGGGGCGATGAGGGCAAGGGCAAGATCGTCGACTGGCTCACCGAGCGGGCCGAGGTCGTCGTCCGCTTCCAGGGTGGCCACAATGCCGGCCACACGCTCGTCGTCGGCGAGAATGTCTACAAGCTGAGCCTGCTGCCGTCCGGCATCGTGCGCGGCGCGCTCAGCGTGATCGGCAACGGCGTGGTGCTCGATCCGTGGCACCTGCGCGACGAGATCGCCAAACTGCGCGGCCAGGGCGTGACGATCACCCCGGACAATCTCCAGATCGCCGAGACCTGCCCGCTGATCCTGCCCTTCCACCGCGACCTCGACGGGCTGCGCGAGGATGCCAGCGGCGCCGGCAAGATCGGCACGACGCGGCGCGGCATCGGCCCGGCCTATGAGGACAAGGTCGGCCGGCGCGCGATCCGGGTGTGCGATCTCGCCCATCTCGACGATCTCGGCCCCCAGATCGAGCGGCTGTGCGCCCACCACGACGCGCTGCGCGCCGGCTTCGGCGAGCCGCCGATCGACCGCGAGCGCCTGCTGGGCGACCTGCGCGCCATTGCCGACACCGTGCTGCCCTATGCCAAGCCGGTGTGGGTGACGCTCAACGAGGCCAAGCAGGCCGGCAAGCGCATCCTGTTCGAAGGCGCGCAGGGCATTCTGCTCGACGTCGATCACGGCACCTATCCGTTCGTCACCTCGTCCAACACCATCGCCGGCACGGCGGCGGGCGGCTCCGGCCTCGGCCCGAATGCGGCCGGCTTCGTGCTGGGGATCGTCAAGGCCTATACGACGCGCGTCGGCTCCGGCCCGTTCCCGACCGAACAGGATAACGACGTCGGCGAGCGGCTCGGCACGCGCGGCCACGAATTCGGCACCGTCACCGGGCGCAAGCGCCGCTGCGGCTGGTTCGATGCGGTTCTGGTGCGCCAGGCGGCGGCCGTCTCCGGCATCACCGGCGTGGCGCTGACCAAGCTCGACGTGCTCGATGGCTTCGAGGAGCTTCAGATCTGCGTCGGCTACCGGATCGTCGATCAGACCTTCGACTATCTGCCGCCTCACGCCGCCGATCAGGCAGCCGTCGTGCCGATCTACGAATCGATCCCCGGCTGGAGCGAGAACACCGCCGGCGCGCGCAGCTGGGCCGATCTGCCGGCCGCCGCGATCAAATATATCCGCCGCGTCGAGGAGCTGATCCGCTGCCCGGTGGCCTTGGTCTCGACCAGCCCCGAGCGCGACGACACCATCCTCGTTCGCGATCCCTTCGCCGACTGAGCCGGCGAAGGGGCGGCGACCTTAGTGGGGGCCGCCCGACGACGACGCGCTGGCGCCGGTGCTGCCGGCGGCGCCACCGGACGAGGAGGAGCCCGACGACGGGCTGCCGGAGGGGCTTTGCGAGCCGGTCGACGGGCTGCTGCCGCTGTTGGTCGCAGCGCTGCCGCTGGCACCGCTATCCGTGCCCGGCGTCATGCTCCCCATCGAGCTTGAACCGGTCGAGCTTGACCCCATCGATCCCGATGCCGCGCCACCGGTCGAGCCCGTGCCCATCGTTGATCCGGCGCTGCCGCTGGACCCGGCGGTGCCCGATCCGCCGGTGCCGGCCGAGCCCGCGCTCTGCGCGATTCCGGCGGCGGGCAACAGCGCGACCACGGCCGCTGCGATGATGAAATTACGCATGTCATCGTCCCTTCAAAGCTGGAACTGGATCAACGACCGGTCGCCGCGATAGTGCCGGCCAATATGCCAACATATTGACGTTGATGGATTTCTATCGCGACACATAGGAAGAGGGCCGGCCACCCGAAGATGTCCGGCCCTCCCTGCGTGGCGGGCTTCCCTACCCGCTTGGCGGGCCGCCGATCGGCGTCGAGCGATTCAGCCTCGCGCGATCAATGCGGCTTATGCTTGGTCTTCGTCTTGGTGGTGGTCGCGCCGGTCATCGGATCGGTGGTGCTCGTCGTCGTGCTGGTGCTGGCATCGCTGGATGCTGGCGCCATGGTCGAGTCCGTCGGCGCCGTCGTCGTGGTCGAACTGGTGGCGGAGCCGGTCGGCGTGCCCATCGCGTCGGTGGTGGGCGCAGTCGTCGTCGTGGTCTGCTGGGTCATGCCCGCCGGCGGCGAAGCCGGGGCCATGCCATCCTGGGCAAGGGCAGCGGCCGGCAACAGGACGGCCGCGGCCGTGGCGATCAACAGAGTGCGCATCGATACTCTCCTGGATTATCTTATCGTTTCAGGTGACTGTGCAACGCGCGGCGATGCCGGCCGGTGCCGCGCCCCGCCTCCATTTCCGGCCCGTTCGCCGTCGCCGCAACGATCTCAGCGGCCGGTCTGCGCCCGGTGCAGCAATTTCTGGTCGGCCAGCACCAGCGCGACCATGGCCTCGACCACCGGCACCGCCCGGATGCCGACGCAAGGGTCGTGGCGCCCCTTGGTGCGGATCTCGGAGGCTTCGCCGTCGCGGGTGATCGTCTCGACCGGGGTGAGGATCGAGCTGGTCGGCTTGAGCGCGACGCGGACCACCACCGGCTGCCCGGTCGCGATCCCGCCGGCGATGCCGCCGGCATGGTTGGCGAGAAACAGCGGATGCCCGTCCCCACCATTGTCCAGGCTGTCCGGCCGCATCGGATCGGCATTCTGCTCGCCGGTCAGCCGCGCCGCCTCGAAGCCGTCGCCGATCTCGACGCCCTTCACGGCATTGATCGACATGCAAGCCGCCGCCAGCTCCGAATCGAGCTTGGCATAGAGCGGCGCCCCCCAGCCCGCCGGCACGCCCTCCGCGACGCATTCGACGATCGCGCCGACCGACGATCCGGCCTTGCGGGTGCGATCCATGATCGCCTCCCAGCGCGCGGCCGCCTGCGGATCGGGGCAGAAGAAGGGATTGCGGTCGATTTCGGCATCATCGAACGCCGCGCGGTCGATCGCATCGCCGCCGAGCTCGACCAGATAGGCCCTGATCCGCACTTCGGGGATCACGGCGCGGGCCACCGCGCCGGCCGCCACCCGCGCCGCCGTCTCGCGCGCCGACGAACGCCCGCCACCGCGATAATCGCGGAAGCCATATTTGGCGTCATAGGCATAATCGGCATGGCCGGGCCGATAGGCGAGCGCGACCTCCGAATAATCCTTGGAGCGCTGGTCGACATTCTCGATCATCAAGCTGATCGGGGTGCCGGTGGTGCGCTGTATGCCGTCGGGCGCCTCGAACACGCCGGAGAGGATGCGGACCTGGTCCGGCTCCTGCCGCTGGGTGGTGAAGCGCGAGGTGCCGGGGCGCCTTTTGTCGAGCCACGGCTGGATATCGGCCGCGGTCAGCGCCAGCCCGGGCGGGCAGCCATCCACCACGGCGCCGAGCGCCGGCCCGTGGCTCTCGCCCCAGGTGGTGAACCGGAAGATCCGGCCGAAGGAATTGAAGCTCATGCGGCGCTTCTGCGCGTCCGCGACAGATCGCCATGGCCCGCCAGCAGGCCCGCGATCGAGATATCCTCGTCCAGTTCCTCCCAGTGCAGGCCGCTCGGGCTGATGCTCACCGCGCCGCGCGCCTCGGCAGATCCATGGAGCAGCCGCGGGAACCATGCGAGCGGCACCCCCAGGGTCCGCCCGTCCTCCAGCCGCACCCACATCTGGTCGTCGTCAAATTCGACGCCAAGCGCCTTAGGAGAAATGGGCATTCCAAGCATCCTCGATGTCCGACTGGCGTTCCTCGACGAGCGCGAGAAGCCAGCGCTGCGTGCGGGCGTCGAAGCCGCGATTATAGGCGAACGACACCTCCGGATAAAGCCAGAGCTTCGCGTCGGCATCGGCCTTGACCGCATGAATATGGGCCGGCTCGCGCGGATCGCCTTCGTTCGAATAGAAGTGGAACCGGACGCCCTGTTCACGGAAGACGACCGGCACCGCTTCTCACTCACGCCAGTGCGATATCCGGCGCATCCTCGGCCTTCATGCCGATGACGTTGTAGCCGGCATCGACATGGTGGATCTCGCCGGTCACCCCCGAAGCCAGATCGGACAGGAGGTAGAGGGCGGAGCCGCCGACATCCTCGATCGTCACGGTGCGGCGCATCGGCGAGTTCAGCTCGTTCCACTTCAGGATGTAATTGAAGTCCCCGATGCCCCGGGCCGCCAGCGTCTGGATCGGGCCGGCCGAGATGCCGTTGATGCGGATATTCTCCGGCCCGAGATCGACCGCGAGATATTTCACGCTGGTCTCCAGCGCGGCCTTGGCGACGCCCATCACATTATAGTGCGGGATCACCTTCTCGGCGCCGTAATAGGTGAGGGTGATGATCGATCCGCCGTTCGGCATCATCGCCCGCGCCCGCTGCGCCACCGCGACCAGGGAGTAGGCCGAGATGTTCATCGTCATCAGGAAATTGTCGAGCGTGGTGTCGTAGAATTTGCCGCGCAGCTGGCTCTTGTCCGAAAAGCCGATGGCGTGGACGACGAAGTCGATCGTCGGCCAGGTCTCGGCCAGCGTATCGAACGCCACGTCCAGCGCAGCCATGTCGGACACGTCGCAATCGATCAGCAGCGCGGAGCCCAATTGCTCGGCCAGCGGCTTCACGCGCTTGAGGATCGCATCTCCCTGGTAGGAGAAAGCGAGTTCCGCACCATGCTCGCGGAGCATCTTGGCGATGCCCCAGGCGAGACTCTTGTCATTGGCGAGGCCCATGATCAGCCCCCGCTTACCGTCCATCAAACCGGCCATGCTGTTTCCTCAGTCTCCTCGGCGGCGTCCTTTAAGCCGTTCGAGGGGGATTCCGCCAGTGCCGCGTTGAGATGCGCGCCGATCACCAGCCCGAAACCGATCAACCAGAAGAAGAACAGCATCACCACGATGCCCGCCAGGCTGCCATAGGTGCGATTGTAATTGCCCAGCCGGCCCAGCACGAGCGGCAGGATCACGGTCACCGCCAGCCACCAGCCGGCGGTGAACGCAGCCCCCGGCCATTTGCGATTTTTCGAGTAACGATAGGCACTTGGCGTCAATGTGTAGAACAGGACGTACAGCGCCACGAACACCACGGCGGTCGGCACCAGGCGCGAAAGGCCGATCCAGCCGGTGAACTGGTGCGTCATCGGCACCACACGATCGAGAAATTGTTCGACGCCGGTCAGCGCCACCTGCGCCGCGAAGGCGAGCATCATCAGCATCACCGCCACCACGATGATCGCCACCGAGCCAAGCCGATAATGCCAGAACGCCCCGCTCGGCTGGGTGCCATAGGCGCGCCGCAGGATATCGCGGATCGTCTCGATGAAGCTGCCGACCGTCCACAGGCCGACCACCGCGCCCAGCCACAGCAGCGGCCCGGTGCGCGCCGCCAGCACCGAATCGATCGCCGGATGCAGCATGTTGGCGATGCCATGCGGCATCAGCCGCAAGATCTGGGCGACCGCCTGCCCGCCATCCTCCGATCGCCCGAACAGCTGCGCCAGCGCCGCGACGATGATGAAGAAGGGAAACAGCGCCAGCAGCGTCAGATAGGCAAGATTGCCGGCATGGATGAAACCATCCGAATAGACGCCGACGGCGACCCGCTTGACGATCCGGAACAGCCGCCGCGGCAGCCCGAGCGCCACGGTGGCCCGTTCGATCGCGCCGGGGCGATGCGAGCGGGCCTCCGGGCTTTCGGGGGACAGATCCTTCAGACGCCAAGCCCGGCGCGGGGATTGCGCGCCTTGTCGCCCTGCCAGCTCTCGGCGAACGCCTCCAGTTCGGCATCGCCCGCCGGCAGATCGATCACCAACGTCACCAGCTGATCGCCGCGCGTGCCGCCGGTGGCACGATGGAAGCCCTTGCCGCCGAGCCGCAGCACCCGGCCCGAGGTCGATCCCTTGGGGATGGTGACCATCACCGCGCCATCGACGGTCGGCACCTTGACCTTGCCACCGAGCACCGCCTCGTCGAGCCGCACCGGCAGATCGAGCCGCACATCGTCGCCCTCGCGCGTGAAGAAGCGGTGCGGCTGGACCTCGATCGTCACGATCGCGTCGCCGGGGCCGGCCGGGCCGGATTCGCCCTGGTTGGGCAGGCGACGCTGGGTGCCGGTCTCGACCCCGGCCGGAATCTTCAACTCGATCGTCTTGCCGTTGGAGAGGCTGACCCGCTGCGGGCGGAGCGCCGCGGCATCCTCGAAGCTCACCGGCAGGCGATAGGCGACGTCCGCACCCTTGGCCTGCGGCCGTGCCGCGCCGCGTCGGCCGCCGCCGCCGAACGGATGGCCGCCGCCGCCGCCCGCGCCGCCGAACAGCTCGTCGAAGATGCTGGAGAAATCGCCGCCCTCGGCCTGGAAGCCGCCGGCGCCACCGGGGCCGGCGCCCGGCCGGAAGCCGCGGCCGCCGCCAAACGGGTTGCCGCCGCCGCCCGCGCCGCCGCCAAAGCCGAACGGCGCCTTGGGATCGCCCTTGTCGTCGATCTCGCCCCGGTCGAACTGGGCGCGCTTGTCCTTGTCGGAGAGCAGGTCATAGGCCTGCGTCACCGCCGAGAAGCGATCGGCCGCGTTGGGATTGTCCTGGTTGCGATCGGGATGCAGCTCTTTCGCGAGTTTGCGATAGGCCGATTTGATCGTCTTGTCGTCGGCGTTGCGGGCTACGCCCAGGGTCGAATAGGGATCTGCCATGATGCCTTCGTGGTTCGCAGCTTCGTGGTTCAGGAACTGTTGCCTAAATACAACAGATCAGATGTGGTCTCGCCACGACTAACGCAAGCCCGCGCCAAACGCTATGTGAAGCGCATGACCCACGATCCGCACGCGCTGTTCCAAAGCTGGATGAAGGAGGCCCGCGCCTCCGAACCGAATGATTCGAACGCCATGGCGCTCGCCACCGTCGGCGCGGACGGGATGCCGTCGGTGCGGATGGTGCTGCTCAAGGGCCATGACGCGCGCGGTTTCGTCTTCTACACCAACCGCGAGAGCCGCAAGGCCGGCGAGCTGGCGGGCGATCCCAAGGCCGCCCTGCTGTTCCACTGGAAGAGCCTGCGCCGCCAGGTGCGGATCGAAGGGCCGGTGAGCATCGTCGCCGACGACGAATCCGATGCCTATTTCGCTTCGCGCGGGCGCGATTCGCAGCTCGGCGCCTGGGCTTCCGAACAATCCCGCCCGCTCGCCGATCGCGCCATCTTCGAGGCGCGCTTCGCCGAGGTGCAGGCCCGCTTCGAGGGCGGCGACGTACCGCGCCCACCGCATTGGGGCGGCTATCGCGTCACGCCCGATCGCATCGAATTCTGGCAGGATCGCGCCCATCGCCTGCACGAGCGCCGCGTCTTCACCCGCACGGGCGTCGCGTCGGGAGAAGCATGGTCCGAAGGGCTGCTCTACCCATGACTTCCGCCGCCTCTCCGTTCGCCCCGCGCGCCGTCGAGGGGTTGGCCGAACGGAGCCGCGGCCGGAGCAGGGCCTCGACTGCGCGCGGCACGAACGGAGAGGGCGCGTGAGTGCAGACGTCGACAGCGGCGCCCTCAACCAGCGCGCGGCGCTGGCGTCGGTCAGCCTCGCGTCGCTGCTGCTGCTGCTCAAGGGCTATGCCGCCGCCAAGACCGGATCGGTGTCGATGCTGGCCTCGCTCGCCGATACCGGCCTCGATCTGATCGCCAGCCTCGTCACCCTCTACGGGGTGCGTGTCGCCGCCCAGCGCGCCGACGAGAATCATCGCTTCGGCCATGGCAAGGCCGAGGCGCTCGCGGCTTTGTTCCAGGTCGCGCTGATCGCGGCATCGGCAATCGCGATCGCGGTGCGCGCGGTGATGGCGCTGGCGCACGGCGCGCCCACCGCCTCGCCCGAGGCCGGCATCATCGTCTCGCTGGTCGCGGCGATCGCGACGATGGGCCTGCTCGCCTATCAGCGCGCGGTGCTCGCCCGCACCCACAGCCTGGCGATCGGGGCCGACAATCTCCATTACCAATCCGATCTCGCGCTCAACGGCGCGGTGGCAGTGGCGCTGCTGCTCGATCGCTATGCCGGCCTGCCCAGCGCCGACGCGCTGTTCGGGCTCGCCATCGCCGGCTGGCTCGGCTGGGGCGCGTGGCGATCGGCGCGCCATTCCATGGACCAGCTGATGGACCGCGAATGGTCCGAGGAGAAACGCCGCGCCCTGCTCGACGTCGCCGCCACCATCCCGGCGCTGGCGGGGATGCACGATCTGCGCACCCGCACCAGCGGCGCCCATGATTTCGCCCAGTTCCACATGTCGTTTCCGCGCGAGACCACGATCGGCACCGCGCACGACGTGATGGAGGATATCGAGGCGAAGCTGATGGCCGCCTTTCCCGGCCTCGAACTGATCATCCACCCCGATCCGATCGGCCATGTCGATCAAGAGGGCACCCTGCCCGCCGCCATCGCCGAGAGGAGCGAGATATGAGATTGCCGATCATCCAGGTGGACGCCTTCGCGGATGCCGCCTTCACTGGCAATCCCGCCGCGGTGATGCCGCTCGACGCCTGGCTGGACGACGATCTCCTCCAGAAGATCGCGGCGGAGAACAACCTCTCCGAAACCGCCTTCCTGCTGCCCGATGCCAGCGGCGTGGCCGATTATGAGCTGCGCTGGTTCACCCCCACGGTCGAGGTGGTGATGTGCGGCCACGCGACGCTGGCCAGCGGCCACGCCATCCTCGCCGCCGAACCGACGCGCGAGCGCGTCACCTTCCGCACCCGCAGGGCCGGCATCCTGGAGGTCGGCCGCGACGGCGATGCCTATACGCTGTCGCTGCCGGCGCTGGCGCCTTCCCCCAAGCCGCTGCCCGAACTGGTCGCGGCGCTGGGCGTCGCGCCGGTGGAGACGCTCTATCGCGAGGGCGGCTATTGCGTGGTGGTGCTGGAAAATGAGGCCGCCGTTCGCGCCGTCGATCCCGATATGCGCGCCATTGCGGCCGGCGGGGACCGCCAGGCGATCGTGACCGCGCCCGGCGATGCGACCGATGTCGTCAGCCGCATGTTTGCCCCTGGCGGCGGCATCGATGAAGATCCGGTGACGGGATCGGCCCACGCCGTGATCACGCCCTATTGGGCGGAGAAGCTCGGCCGGGATCGCTTCACCGCCTTCCAGGCCTCGGCACGCGGCGGCCATGTCGGCTGCACCCTCGCGGGCGACCGGGTGATCCTGTCGGGCCGCTGCGTGACCGTGATCGAAGGGACGTTCCTGCTTTAAGCGACCGCCAGCGCATCCTCGGCGGGCACGGTCGTCTCGATCCAGCCGCCGCCGAGGACGCGATCGCCGGCATAGAACACCGCCGCCTGCCCCGGCGCGACGCCATATTCGGGCGCATCGAAATGCAGCGTCGCGCCATCGAAGCGGGCCGGCACCGGCTTTGCCATCGAACGCACTTTGGCGGTGAGGGGCCCGGCAAAATCCCCGCCCAGCCAGTTGATGTCGGACAGCGCCGCCGCCCGCACCGCCAGCGCGCGGCGCGGCCCGACCACGACGCGGTTCGCCGCCGCGTCCAGTCGCACCACGTAGAGCGGCTCGGGCGATCCGCCGATCTCCAGACCACGGCGCTGGCCGACGGTGAAGTGGATCAGCCCGCGATGCGCGCCGAGCACCCGCCCGGCCAGATCGACGATCTCGCCGGTAGTTTCCGCCTCGGGCCGGATCTTGCGGACGACGGCGGCATAATCGCCGTCGGGGACGAAGCAGATGTCCTGGCTGTCCGGCTTGGCGGCGACGCCGAGGCCGATCTCGGCCGCCAGTTCGCGCACCCGCGGCTTGGGCATCCCACCCAATGGGAAGCGCAGATAGTCGAGCTGGTCCTGCGTGGTGGCGAACAGGAAATAGCTCTGGTCGCGCGCCGGATCGGCGGCGCGATGCAGCTCGGCGCCAGCCTCCCCTTCCAACCGGCGGACATAATGGCCGGTGGCGAGGCAGTCCGCCCCCAGATCGCGCGCGAGGCGCAGCAGATCGGTGAACTTCACGCCCTGGTTGCAGCGCACGCAGGGGATCGGGGTGCGCCCGGCCATGTAATCGTCGGCGAAGCGATCGATCACGCTTTCCCGGAACGCGCTCTCATAATCGAAGACATAATGGGCGATGCCGAGCCGATCGCAGACGGCGCGCGCGTCGCGGATGTCGCGGCCGGCGCAGCAGCTGCCGGCGCGGTTCACGGCGGCGCCATGATCGTAGAGTTGCAGGGTGATGCCGATCGTCTCGGCGCCGGTGCGCGCGGCGAGCGCCGCCACCACCGAACTGTCGACCCCGCCCGACATGGCGACGACGATGCGGCGACCCTTGAGATCGCCCCCCAGCTGAAAATCCGCGTCCATGATGCGCGCGCCTTTAGCCGATCCCGATCATATCCGCAAAAAGCGACGGATCGAGTGCCGCATTTACCGAATGTTAGGCATGATTACCGCAATGTTGCGTCCCCGTGACGAGGCGACGCGAAGCGAACCGATGACACCAATATCCCTATCCACCGAGCCGCTGCTCGACCATGCGTTGCTGATCGCGGGCGTGGCGGTGAGCCAGGCCTCGACGTCCACGGCCGTCCTCGCCGAACGCATCGCGCAACAGCCGCGCCAGCCGCTTGGCGATTCGCTCGGCGCGCTGGTCGAACTGTTCGCGGGCTGCGATGCCGGTGCGGGCCATGCGCTGCACGGCAGCTTCCATCCGCGCATCGCCCAGGCATCGGCCGGGAAGACGCCGTCAAGATTGATGAAGGCGGGATTTACCTTGGCATTTTAGCGTTCCTTCAACCGGTCCCGGTTAGAAGGGGCGAACGCGATGGGGGAGCATCGCCGGCTACGGCCCAGTTCGAGGTGTGATGTGATCGAGAATCAGAAATTTCGTCCAGCTCAGGTAATCGGCCCCCTCGGCGAGCCGCTGACGCTGGACAGCCTGCCGCCGCCGGAGACCCGCCGCTGGGTCGTGCGGCGCAAGGCCGAAGTGGTGGCGGCCGTGAATGGCGGCCTGCTCACCGTCGACGAAGTGTGCGATCGCTATTCGCTCACCCTGGAGGAATTTGCCGGCTGGCAGCGGGCCGTCGATCGCTCGGGCATGCCGGGGCTGCGCGTCACCCGCATCCAGCATTATAAGTCGGTCTACGAGCGCCAGCAGAAGTTCTGATCGCCGATCGACCATCGCCCTGAAAGGGCCGTCCGCAGCAGATGCGGGCGGCCCTTTCGCGTTTCGGCCACCCCTTGCAGTCAAGGCCGGAGAGGAACGAAGTCGTTCCTCACGCGTATCAAGAAGCCGGAGCGCCCCGCAGGCAAAGGGCCTGTGCGCGGCGAGGTAGGAGGCTTGTTATGGGTATTCTCATTTGGTTGATCATTGGTGGCATTTGCGGCTGGCTTGCCAGCATCATCATGCGCACGGACGGCCAGCAGGGCATCATCCTGAATATCGTCGTCGGCATTATCGGCTCGGTGATCGCGTCGTTCCTGTTCGGCGCCGGCATCAACCAGGCGATCACCGTGACCACGTTCATCTATTCGCTGATCGGTGCGGTGATCCTGCTCGCGATCGTCAATCTGGTGCGTCGCGGCACGGTGCGCTGACGCCGATCGTTGCGTTGCTTGAGCGTGCGATCAGGGCCGCCCCGCCATCCGGCAGGGCGGCCCTTTGTTCGTGCCCGCCTGCCTATTGCAGCTCGAACGTCACGTTGACCGTGACGCCGATCTTCTCTTCGCCGGGCTGGAGGTCGCTTTCCGCCACCTTGGGGGCGGCGCGCGCCATCATGAACACCGGGCGCGGCGGCTGCGGCGAATAGCCGCCGCCCTCGTTGATCGCGACGATGCGCTTCACCGTCATGCCGGATGCCCGGGCGTAGAGATCGGCCTTGGCGCGCGCCTTGCGCATCGCCGCGATCCGCGCCTCGTCCATCGCCGCGTCGGGATGCTCCAGTGCGAAGTCCGGCCCGCTGATCTGGTTCACCCCCTGCGCCACCAGCGTATCGAGGATCGGCCCGGCCTGCTTGATGTCGCGGAAGGTGACGGTCAGCTGGTTGCTGGCCTGATAGCCGGTCACCACCGCCGGCTGGTTGTCGGCGTAGCGATATTGCGGCTGGAGGCTGAGCGAAGCGGTGCGGATGTCCTTGTCGGCCACCCCGGCCCGCTTCAGCGCCGCGACCGTCGCCGCCATCGTCTTCGCATTGTCCGCCATCGCGGACGCGGCCGTCGCGGCCTGGGTCACGACGCCGGCACTGAGCGTCGCGATGTCGGGCGCGCGCGTCACCTCGCCCTCGGCACTGATGTCGAGCCGGGTGCCGGCGATCGGCACGGTCGCGACGTCATCGGCCAGTGCGGCGGCCGGCACGGCCAGGCCCATGGCCAATGCCGACAGCACGGCGGCGGAACGGATACGGGTGTTCATGGCGATCATCTCCCTTGGCCGGACGACCCCTGCCCGGCGCATTCCGCGAGGCGTGCCCGTCCGACGATCAACCGAAGCTGAACATGGGCAGCAGCCTGGGTTCATGATAACAGAGGCACGCACGGGATCGGCAACATCCGCTTGTCGGCAGTGATATATTAAGATAACACACTTCGGGGGCCCTTGGAGGGGTGCAGTATGCGCAGGGTGAGGGCATGAACTACGAGCAGGGATGGAACGCCGACGCGAGCGCGGAGGATGTCGATCGCGCCACCAGGGCGCGTCGCCGCAGGCTGATCCTGATCTTCGTGGCGATCTTCGCGATCGTCATCGTCGCCGGCATCCTGATCGGTCGTCGCCATGCCCCGATTGTCGCCCCGGTCAGCGCCGCGCCCACCGTCACGGTGATCGTGCCTGGTCGCACCTCGGTCGCCGCCAACGTCACCGCCACCGGCACGCTGATGGCCAAGCGCAACATGCCGGTCGGCGTTGCAGGCGAAGGCGGCATGGTCAGCCGCGTGCTGGTCGATGCCGGCGACTGGGTCCATGCGGGCCAGACGCTCGCCACCGTCGATCCGGCCGTGCAGGCCGCCCAGACCAGCCAGATGCAGGCGCAGATCGCGTCTGCGGTGGCCAATGCCAAGCTCGCCCAGAATAATCTCGATCGCGCCCAGGCGCTGGTCGCCCGCGGCTTCATCTCCAAGTCCGACATCGATTCGCGGATCGCGGCGCGCGATGCCGCCAATGCCGCCGTGCAGCTCGCGCAGGCACAATATCGCGAGCAGTCGGCGCGTCTCGGCCGGCTCGACATCCGCGCTCCTGCTTCCGGCCTCGTGCTGGCCCGCGCGGTCGAAGCGGGGCAGATCGTCAGCTCCGGCTCCAACGCGCTGTTCCAGATCGCGATGGACGGCACGCTCGAGATGCAGGCCAGGCTCGCCGAGCAGGACATGTCCGGCCTGCGCGTCGGCATGCAGGTACAGGTCGCCCCCATCGGCGCCAGCCGCAGCTATGTCGGCACGATCTGGCAGATCGCACCGATCATCGATTCGGTCAGCCGCCAGGGCACCGTCCGCGTGCAGCTGAGCTATGATCCGTCGCTGCGCCCCGGCGGCTTCGCCACCGCCAACTTCTCCTCCCAGCACACCAATGCGCCCGTGCTGCCGGAATCGGCGGTGCTGAGCGACGATCAGGGCAACTATGTCTATGTCATCGACAAGGACGACAAGATCGCGCGCCGCCCGGTGAAGATCGGCGACGTCTCCGATACCGGCATCGCCGTGCTGTCCGGCCTGCAGGGCGACGAGAAGGTGGTCTATTCGGCCGGCGCCTTCCTGAACGTCGGCGAGCAGGTGGTCCCCGAGCTGAAGCGGAACTGAGGCCCGCGCCTCACGCACAGGATTCGAAAACATGCGTAACATCTCCGCCTGGTCGATCCGCAATCCGGTGTTCGCGCTGGTGCTGTTCGCGGCGTTCACCTTCGCCGGCATCGTCTCGTTCATGCGCATGGACGTGAACCAGGATCCGGAGATCACCTTCCCCGGCGTGATCGTCGAGATTTCGCAGCCGGGCGCCGCCCCCGTCGAGATGGAGACCCAGATCGCCCAGAAGGTCGAGGCGGCGGTTCGCAGCCTCGAAGGCGTCGACGAGATCCAGACGACGATCGACGAGGGCGACGTGCAGATGTTCGTCCAGTTCACGCTGGATACCCCGGTCGATCGCGCCACCAACGACGTGCGCGAGGCGATCTCGCAGATCCGCGGATCGCTGCCCAACGGCATTCTGGAACCCCAGGTGTCGCGCGCGCAGGTCACCGGCAATGCGATCGCCCGCTGGTCGGTCAGCGCCAACGACATGACCATGGAGCAGCTCTCCTGGTATGTGCAGAATGATGTCGCCCGGAGGCTGCTCGGGATAGAGGGGATGCAGACCGTCAACACCTATGGCGGGGTGAGCCGCGAGATCCGCGTGATCCTCGATCCGGTGAAGATGCAGGCGATCGGCGTCACCGCCAGCCAGGTCAACCAGCAGCTGATGGCGATCAACACCAACGCCGCCGGCGGCCGCGCGGAGATCGCCGGCGCGGAACAGTCGGTGCGCATCCTCGGCAACGCGCAGGATGCCTTCCATCTGGCCCAGGTGCAGATCGGCCTGGGGGGCGGCCGGTCGATCAAGCTCTCCGACATCGCCACCGTGAAGGATCTCTACGGCGAGGTCCGCCAGACCGCCAAGATGAACGGCAAGCCGACGATCGCCTTCTCGATCATGCGCGCACGCGGCGCGTCGGACGTCACCATCTACCACCAGGCCGTCCAGATTCTCGCCCAGATCGAGAAGGAGAATCCGAAGGTCCATTTCGTCAAGCGCGTGGCCGGGGTCGACTACACGATCGACCAGTATCACGAAGCGCTCGGCTCGATGGTCGAAGGCGCGGTGCTGGCGGTGGTCGTGGTGTTCTTCTTCCTGCGCGACCGGCGCGCGACCCTGATCTCGGCGCTGGCAATCCCGCTGTCGGCGATCCCGACCTTCTGGATCATGGACATGATGGGCTTCACGCTCAACACCATGACCCTGCTCGCGCTCAGCCTGGTGGCCGGCGTGCTGGTCGATGACGCGATCGTGGAGATCGAGAACATCGTGCGCCACATGCGGATGGGCAAGACCGCCTATCAGGCCTCGATCGATGCCGCCGACGAGATCGGCCTCGCCGTCGTCGGCACCACCTTCACCATCGTCGCGGTGTTCCTGCCGGTCAGCCTGATGCCGGGCATCGCCGGGCAATATTTCAAGAATTTCGGGATGACCGTGGTCGTCGCGGTGCTGATGAGCCTGCTCGTCGCGCGCCTGATCACGCCGATGATCGCCGCCTATTTCCTCAAGCCGCATGGCCAGCAGGAGCATTCCGGCGGCTATCTGGCCGATCGCTACCAGTCGCTGCTGCGCTGGACGCTCGACACCAGCAGCGCCAAGGCCCGCAAGGCCGCCGGCCAGCGCTACACCGCCTGGCTGTGGGACCATCGGGCCTGGACGATGGGGATCGCGATGATCGCGCTCGTCCTCACCGTCGTCTCGTTCGCGACCCTCTCCTTCACGTTCCAGCCGGAGCAGAATTCGGACACCAGCCATGTCGAGATCCAGATGGTGCCCGGCACCACGCTGGAGCAGACCACCGCGATGACCGACAGGGTGAGCGCGATCCTGCGGGCGCAGCCGGAGGTGCAGGTCGCCGTCGAGTTCATCAATGTCGGCAATGCCGAGATCGCGATGACGCTGCGCAAGGAGCGCACGCGCACGAGCACCGAATTCGAACGCGCCCTGGCGCCGACGCTCAACAAGATCGCCGACGCGCGGGTGACCTTCGAATCGCAGAATGGCGGCGGCGACGGCAGTTCGCGCGACATCTCGATGATGCTGGCCGGCGACGATCCCGCCAAGCTGCAACAGGCCGCGCAGGCGGTGCTCGCCCAGATGAAGCACCTGCCCAAGCTGGTCGCGCCGCGGATCGAGGGCGAGATTCCGCGCCCCGAGATCGTGATCAAGCCGAACCTCGATCTCGCCGCGCAGATGGGCGTCACCACCGATGCGCTCAGCCAGACGATCCGCATCGCCACGATCGGCGAGATCGACCAGAATGCGGCGAAATTCTCGCTGTCCGATCGCCAGATCCCGATCCGCGTCGCGCTCGACCAGAATAGCCGGTCGGACATCTCGACGATCCGCAACCTGCCGGTGCCCACCACCACCGGCGGATCGATCCCGCTGCGCGTCGTCGCCGACATCAGCTTCGGGGCCGGCCCGTCCGAGATCAAGCGCTACAACCAGGAGCGCCGCGTCATCCTGAGCGCCGATCTGGTGCCCGGCGCGATCGCCGGCGAGGAGCGCCAGCATATCCTCGATCTGCCGGCGATGAAGGCGTTGCCCACCGGCGTCCATTATGCGGCATCGGGCCAGGCCAAGTGGCAGGAGGAGATGGTGACCAACTTCATCATCGCGCTGGTCTCGGGCATCCTGCTCGTCTTCGCGGTGCTGGTGCTGCTCTACCGCCGCGTGGTGCCGCCGTTCGTCAACCTCTGCTCGCTGGCGCTGGCGCCGCTCGGCGGGCTGATCGCGCTGCACATCTGCGGGATGCCCAACTCGCTGCCGACGCTGATCGGGCTGCTGATGCTGCTCGGCATCGTCGCCAAGAACTCGATCCTGCTGATCGATTTCGCGATCGAGCAGATGCGCCACGGCGTGCCGCGCGATGCCGCCATCCTCGATGCCGGGCACAAGCGCGCCCAGCCGATCGTGATGACCACCGTGGCGATGGTGGCCGGCATGATCCCGACCGCGCTCTCGATCGGCGGCGACGGATCGTTCAACCAGCCGATGGCGGTGATGGTGATCGGCGGCCTGATCCTCTCGACCGTGCTGACGTTGCTGATCGTGCCGGCCGGCTTCAGCCTCGCCGACGGGTTCGAGCGCCGGATCGGCCCGCGCCTCGGCCGCATCTTTACCAATGGCGGCGAATCGGGGCATCGTGGGGCTGCACAGGCGGCGGAATGAACCTTCCGCCGCCTCGTGCCTTTGAGGAGGCATGAGCGTCGCACCCGTTAGACCATTGCCGTCCGCACCGGCCCATAGCCGGCCCGGCCTGAATCCCGCCGAGGCCGGCCCACGGACGATGCGTCGGGTCGCGACCGGGCTGCTGGTGGCGATGGCACTGCTCTACGTCGCCGCGCGCGCGTTCGAGCCGCGTCATCCGTGGCTCGGCTATGTCCGCGCCTTCGCCGAGGCGGCGATGGTCGGCGGCCTCGCCGACTGGTTCGCGGTGACCGCTTTGTTCCGCCACCCGCTCGGCCTGCCGATCCCGCACACCGCGATCATCCCGCGCAACAAGGATCGCATCGGCGATGCGCTGGCCTCCTTCCTGCGCCAGAATTTCCTGATCCCCTCGGTGGTCGCGCGGCGGATGCGCCGGCTGGACCTGGCCGGCGCCACCGGCCGGTTCCTCGCCGCCCCCGGCCCCGCCGCCGCCGATCCTGCGCTGGCCCGCGCCAGCCGGCTGCGGCTCGGCGCCTCCCGGCTGATCGCCGATATCGTCGGTGCGCTGGATGCCGAGCGGCTGGGCGGCATGGTCCGCGCCGCCGTATCGCAGCGTCTCGCCGCGCTCGACATCGCCCCCATCCTCGGCCAGGCGCTCGACGCCGCGATCGATCGCAACCGCCATGTGCCGATCCTCGACAATGCGATCGAATGGGTCGGCCGCACCCTCGTCGCCCACGAGGAGACGATCCGCGCGATGATCAGCGAGCGCGCCGGATCGGTGATGCGCTGGACCGGGCTGGACGAGAAGCTCGCCAACAAGATCCTCGACGGCCTCTATCGGCTGATCGAGGAGGTCGGCGAGGATCCCGAGCATCCGCTGCGCGACAAGGCCGAGGAAGGGCTGGTCGATTTCGCGCGGCGCCTGCGCGAAGACCCGCTGCTCCAGAACAAGGTCAACGCCTTCAAGGACGAGCTGATCGCCAGCCCGGCGGTCGCGGCCTGGCTGGACGGGCTGTGGGCGCAGGCGCGCACCGCGCTGCTGAAGGGCGCGCGCGATCCGCAGGCGGCGATGGCCGGGCGGCTCGGCGAGACGCTGCGCCAGCTCGGCACCACCCTCCAGACCGAGCCGCGCCTCGCCCGCACCATCAACCTGTTCGCGCGCCGGGCGACGGTCGGCATCGCCGCCACCTATGGCGACGGCATCGTCCGGCTGGTCTCGGATACGGTGCGCGGCTGGGATGCCCAGACGGTCACCGGGCGGCTGGAGCAGGCGGTGGGTCGCGACCTGCAATATATCCGGGTCAACGGCACGCTGGTCGGCGGGCTGGTCGGCCTCGCCATCCACCTCGTCGATATCTGGCTGTAGCTCCCCGAGACGACGGGGATCAGGCCTGCTGGTCGATCAGGCTGCCCGGCTCGATCGTCGACAGATAATCCTGCGCGGCGGTGGCGGCGCTAGTAGTGCCGTTGGCATCGGTCGCGGCCGGCTTGCCATATTTGATCTTGTCGGCATCACTGGCGACCGTCGTGGTCGTCGCGGTGCTGCCGTCGGTATAGGTGATGATCGTCGTCTCGGTCGCGCCCGAGATGGTGACGGCGCGGGACAGTTCGGTCTTGGAGGCGCTTCCGCCGCCCCCACCGCCACCGCCGCCGCCACCCTGCGCAGCGCCGGCAGCGCCGGACGCCGGTGCCGCGGCGACAGGCGCCGACTGGCTGGTGATCCCCGATCCGCTCGCCTGGCCATCGATCTGGTCGAGCGTCTTGCTGACCTTCGCGGCATCGCCGGCAGACAGCTTGCCGGACGCAACATCCGCCGAAATCCGCTGATCCAGCGCCGCGCGCACCGAAGCGGCATCGGCCGAGCCGCCGCTCGCGCCGGTCACGTCCTTCACGGCCGCGGCGAGATCGCCATTCACCTGCTTGACCGCCGCGTCCGACAGGCCGTTGGCCTGCAGCTGCTGGGTCAGGGCGCTGGTCGCGCTGTTGCTGCTGATGATCACCGCGAGACTCCTGGGCTTGCGACTCCTTCACGGCCGCGGACCAGTTTCTTCTAAGGATCAATCCTCAACAAAGTGCGGAGATCCGCGTCGCTCAGCTATCGGCTTCGCGCTCGATATCGGCGCCGACCGCGCTCAATTTCTCTTCGAGCCGCTCATAGCCGCGATCGAGATGATAGACGCGATGCACCCGCGTCTCGCCCTCGGCGGCGAGGCCGGCGAGCACCAGGCTCATCGACGCGCGCAGATCGGTGGCCATCACCTCGGCGCCGACCAGCCGGTCGACGCCACGCACCACCGCGGTGCGGCCATGGACCTGGATATCGGCCCCCATGCGCGCCAGCTCGGGCACATGCATGTAGCGATTCTCGAAGATCGTCTCGGTCAGCACCGAGGCGCCGTCGGCCAGCGTCAGCATCGCCATGAACTGCGCCTGCATGTCGGTCGGGAAGGCCGGATAGGGCGCGGTCGAGAGCGTGAGCGGGCGCAGCTTGCCGTCGGCCGCCACCTTCACGCCGTCCGCCGTCGGGGCGATGTGCAGCCCGGTCTCGCGCAGGCCGTCGAGGATCGCGCCCATCGCCTCGGCATCGGCGCCGACCAGCTCGAGCTCGCCGCCGGTGATCGCCGCCGCGCAGGCATAGCTGCCCGCCTCGATGCGATCGGGCATCACCCGATAGCTGGCACCGTGGAGCCGCGGCTTGCCGTGGACGATCAGCCGCTCGCTGCCGATCCCCTCGATCTCCGCGCCCATCGCGACGAGGCAATGGCACAGATCGACGATTTCCGGCTCGCGCGCGGCATTGTCGATGATCGTCTCGCCGGTGGCGAGGCTCGCCGCCATCAGCGCATTCTCGGTCGCGCCGACCGAGACGATCGGGAACACGATCCGGCCGCCCTTGAGGCCGCCGTCGGGCGCCATCGCCTTGACATAGCCGGCGGTGATCTCGAGCTTCGCGCCGAGCTGCTCCAGCGCCTTCAGGTGGAGATCGATCGGGCGGTTGCCGATCGCGCAGCCGCCGGGCAGCGAGACGGTCGCCTCGCCCATCCGCGCGATCAGCGGGCCGAGCACGAGGATCGAGGCGCGCATCTTGCGCACGAAATCATAGGGCGCGGTGGTGGACGTGATCCGCGTCGCGTCCAGCGTCATGGTGCGGCCGAACTCGTCGGGGCTGCCGCCGGCGATCGCGGTCGACACGCCCATGCCGTTCAGCAGATGGCCGAACCCATCGACATCGGCGAGGCGCGGCAAATTGCCGAGCGTCAGCGCTTCGTCCGTGAGCAGCGCGCACGGCAGCAGCGTCAGCGCCGCATTCTTGGCACCGGAGATGGGAAGGCGGCCCGAAAGCTTGGCGCCGCCGCGAATGACGATCCTATCCATGACAGCGCTTCCTAGAGCATCCGCGCGGCCGCACAAGGCGGCCATCGGCGCTTCGTCGCCTCATTCCGCCAAGTCCTTCAAATCTTGATCGTTGTTAGCGCGCAACGGCATCGTTCCGCCTACAGCTTTCGCGTCGCCGGGGATTTGAGCGGAGAACAGGTGAATCAAGGCTTTCTGGCGGAGCGGCTCGGCCGGTATCTGCGTCTTGTCGAGTCAGAGCGCGATGCGCTCGGGGAGCTGGGAGAGGCCGAACGGCTGGTGCCGCGCGGCACCGTGCTGCGCGCCGAACAGGCCTCCGCGCGCGAACTCTATGTGGTCGAGCGCGGCTGGCTCTATTCCTCGATCCTGCTGCCCGACGGCAATCGCCAGATCCTCTCGATCCACCTGCCCTGCGAATTTGCCGGCGATGCCGGCATGCCGTGGGACAAGGCGCCGTTCACGCTGATCGCCGCCACCGATGCGATGGTGCGGATCATCGACAAGGCCGCCCTGCGGGCATTGTTCGAGCGGCATCCGCGCCTCGGCCTGCTGCTCTACACGCTGGCGCAGGCCGAGCGGGTGGCGCTGGCCGATCGCCTCGCCTCGGTCGGTCGCACCTCCGCCAAGGCGCGCGTCGCCGCCCTGATCTGCGACATATCGAGCCGGCTGCGGGCGGGCGGCGAGGACGTCACCCATGGCATCCCGCTGCCGCTGACCCAGGAAGAGATTGGCGACGCGACCGGGCTCACCGCCGTCCATGTCAACCGGATGATGCGGCAATTGGCGGAAGAGGGCTTGATCGCGCGCACCCATGGCCGCGTTCATATCCTCGACGAAACCCGACTGGCGGGCGTCGCCAACCATATCGACCGCTTCGCGACGATCGACACCAGCTGGCTGCCGACAGGCTGAACGGAGCTCAGGCCGTTCACCCCGGCCGCGGCAGCGCCCCGGTCATCACGCCGCTCGCCCGCTCAGGCGAGCACCGCCTCGTTCACCGCGCCGCCCGGATAGGCGATCAGCAGATCGATGCCGTCCTTCGCCTCCAGCGCGACGTCGCTGTCGGCCAGCCACACGCCGCCGGCGCCGATCGCCTCGCCCGCCAGCACCCCGTCGCCCTTGAGCGGCACCAGCCACACCGGCCGGTCATGCGTCGCCTTGAGCGTGCCGGCGCGCGCGCTCGTCCAGCGCTCGACCACGAAGGCGCCCTCGCCGGACAGGATCCTGCGGCCCTCGCCCAGATCATAAGGCGTGAAGGGGGCGATATAGGGCACCGGATCGGACACCGCGACGCCATCGTCCAGATGCAGCTCGCGATCGCTGCCATAATCATAGAGCCGGTAGGTGAGATCGACATTCTGCTGGATCTCGACCAGCACCAGCCCCGGCCCGATCGCATGGATGGTGCCGGCCGGCGAATACCAGAACTCGTCCGCCTTCACCGATTTCCAGTCCAGCTTGCCGTCGATCGAGCCATCCTCGGCATCGGCGCGCAGCTCGTCCTTGGTCATCGGCTTCAGCGTGCCGATCGCGATGGTGGCGTGCGGATCGGCGGACAGGATCTGCCACGCCTCGCTCTTGCCGCGCTCATGGCCATGGGCGCGGGCATAATCGTCGGTGGGGTGGACCTGCACCGAGAGCTTCTCGGCGGTGAACAGATATTTGATCAGCAGCTCGGGATCGTCCTCGCCGACGCCCTTCGGTGCCTGGAACCACACCTCGCCGATCGGCGGGCTGCCCGCGGGCGCATCCTCGAAGCCCGGCCACAGATCGTGCCGCCCCCAGGGCTTTTCGACGCGCTTGGTTTCGAGGCGGATGGCGGGCATCGGAATCTCCAGGAGCAAGGGTCGTCGAACGCCCCAATCCCTGCCGTGTTTCCTCCGCCCGCTCAAGCGCCCGTGACGATTTCGCGGGATTCAGCCCGCGAACCCGGTCAACAAGGCCTCAATTGGCCTGCCGGCTGTCCACCTTCTCCACCCACTCCGGGTAGAAACTGGGTTCGCGTGCCGACCAGCCCGCCGCCGTCGCCGCCGCCTCGCTGATCGACTGGAGCAGCGCGCGTCGCCGATCGGGATGGAGATGCGGCAATGCCGCCGCCGCGCAGAAGGCGCCCGGCAGCCAGGGCCGCACCGGCGCGCCCAGCAGGCGCTCGTAGAGGAAGCGGTAGGCGCCGAAACTGCACAGCCGGTCCTGGCCGAGATCGAACGCCGAGATCGTCACCAGCGGGGCCATGAACGGCTCCATCGCATCGAGGCCGCTGTCGTCCGGGATGATGCCGCGCAGACCGTCAAGCCGGCTATAGACCCGCGTCTGGGCGCGGATGCTCGCCGCCTCCACCACGTCGCGCGACCATCGCCCGAGCGCATCCTGCCGTTCGAGCCCGACGTCCAGAGACCGGCGGATGTATCGCTGCGTCGCGGCGGGGAAGGAAGCGAACTCCTTCATCTCCGCCAAGGTCATCGCACCGTCCGCTGGTCTTGCCGTCGTTCCCATGCCGTCATTCCCCACCATTCGTGTCGTGGAGATTACACCTCGCCGGTTACGCGAGGCTTAACCAACCACGATTCCGATGCCGAATCGAAGCATGGATCGTGTTGCGACGCAACATCTGTACGTCGCAAAGCTGTGGAAAGTCGGGAAAACGACACGGGTGTTGCAGATGCGTGACTAGCCCAAAGTCTAGGCTGCTCGGCATCGACCACGCCCGGCCAGCCGCGGCCGAACCGCGGCCGAGCCGTGCGTCGCCGGTCTGAACACTCGCAAAATGTTCGCCGGCAGCCTCGGGTGCCCTGCCCGTGCAGGGCGACGAGGGACTATTGGCCGGCTTTTTCGCGTGCCTTCTCCGCGTCCTCGTCATAGCCGGAGGATGGGGCGGGATCGCTGTGCCCCGGCTGGGTGGACGACGCCGGATCGGAACTCGGGAAGCTTTCGTCGAGCCCGACGTCCAGCTTTCCTTCCTCGTCCGACGGATCCTTCGTCAGTTCCTCATGATGCTCGGCATCATGCGCCTCGCGCACCTCGGGCTGTTCCCCGGCCAATTCCTGATCGGTCGTCTCGCCGTCCGCCGGCTTGGGCGGGGCGACGGATATGCTGTCGAGCGCCTTGTCGAGACGCGGATCCTGTTCTGCGGCCATGGTCGATCTCCTCTTCCTCCTCAACGAGTTGCAATCGGGTGCGTTCCGGGGGTGCAAGGCGCGCCACCACGCGCTAAGGCGCGCGCGATGACCGACCCGCTGACGATCCGCCGCCTCTATGGCCGCCGCCAGGGCCATGCCTTGCGCGATGGACAGGCCCAACTGCTCGAAGACATGCTGCCAGGCCTCGCCGTGCCGGGCGACGGCGCGCTCGATGCCGAAACGCTGTTCGGCCCTGGCCCGGACGACCAGCCCCGTCCGCTGGCGATCGAGATCGGTTTCGGCAAGGGCGAGCATATGGCCCAACAGGCCGCGATGCGCCCGGAGATGGGTTTCATCGGCTGCGAACCCTTCCTCGATGGCGTGGTCGGCGCGCTGATGCAGGTCCGCGATCGCGATGTCGCGGCCAATGTCCGCATCCATATGGGCGACGCGATCGAAGTGCTGGAGCGGCTGCCCGATGCCAGCCTGGAGCGGGCATGGCTGCTCCATCCCGATCCCTGGCCCAAGGCGCGCCACGCCAAGCGGCGCTTCATGAACCCGGGCCCGATCGGGCTGCTGGCATCCAAGCTGAAGCCCGGCGGCGAATTCCGCTTCGGCACCGATCACCCCGTCTATGTCCGCTGGGCGATGATGGTGATGGCCGGCCTGCCCCAGTTCGAATGGCTGGCCGAAGGGCCGCAGGATTTCCTCGTCCGCCCGGACGACTGGCCCGAGACCCGCTACGAAGCCAAGGCCCGCGCCAAGGGCCATGAGGTCTGGTATTTCCGGTATCGGCGCACATAGCCGGCAGGCCGCCCGAACCGATCGCGGTCAGGCTTCCGGAAATGTGGCGACAGGCCCGAAAACGGTATCGAGCACCGCGTGGTGAAGACCCGCGGGCGTGATATCCCGAGAGCGGTTGTCGCCCGGACGGATTTTGCCGTCCCCGTCGATGCGGATCATCACATAGGGCGTATCGCGCGCACCGCCCGGCGCGGTGGCGCCTGGAATGCTGGGCCGATGATCGCCGAAGAAGACGAGGAGAGCCGGGCGCTTCAAGGCCGCCAGCCGCGTCACCAGATCGGTCAGCATGGCGTCGCTGTTGCGCACGAGCCGAAGATAGCCGTCGACAAGATCTCCGCCGCCATCCCGCGCCCAGGGACCGTGATTCTCGATCGTGACGGCGTAGAAGAAATTCGGCCCGGTCGCGTCGCTCGCGAGGGCGAGGATTTCATCCGCGATCGCGGCGTCGGTGACATAGCGACCTTCCCCCGGCCCCGGCGGGGTGAAGCGGCCCTCGCCGACCAGTTCGGCGAAGCCGCCGGCCGGCATGATCCGGTCTCGCCCGTAGAACCGCATGTCGTGGGGATGCAGGAAGGCGCTGCGCCAGCCCGCCTGCCCGAGCCGCGCCGGCAACGCCCAGGACGCCTCGCCCAGCGCGGTCAGGAACGGGTCGTAGCGCCGGAAGCCGAGCACATCCTCGTCGCGTCCGAACAACACGCCATATTCGGTTCGCATCGTATAGGCACCGAAGCCGCTGACCGCGAGATTGCCCCACTGCCACGCATGCTGCCGCGCGAAGGCGAGGCCCGGCAGCGCCAGTGCGGGATCGCCGAACAAATCCGCCGGATCGGCGAAGCTCTCGCATTGGATCATGACGACAAGTTCGGGCGGATCCTGCGGGGCGTGGCGAGCCTGGGGCGACGAGGGCGCCGGATCGCGGCTCTCACGCCAGCGCCACCAGTAGAGCAGCAGAACCGGCAACAGGCCCAGCCGATAGGTATCATTGTCGGCATCGGGCACGCGGGCGAGATTCCGCCATGGCGACACCGCCAGCGAGAATGCCAGCGCGACCAACCCCGCCGCCAGCATCAGCACCCCCGCGAGGTGCGCGCCGGGATCGGCCACCGACAGCCAGCCGATCCCCGCCAGCAACGCGGCCGCGACAAGGCCGACCACCACGCGCTGCCAAAGCCTCACCGTCGACAGATAGAATTGGGGATGACGGAACACCGCACCGAGCAGCGCGAGATCCGAGAAAAGCAACGATTCGCCGAGCATGGCATGTTTGGTGTTGGACGCCAGCACGAGCAGCGCCTGCACCGCCAACGCGAGAGTGGCCGACACCCAGATATTGCCGCACAGCACCAGGAACAGGCCGTAGAGCGCGATTGTCATGCAGGCGAGCAGCCACAGCCCTGGCCCTTCGCGCGGCATGGCCATGGGATAATCCGACCGCCGGGGGCGCACCACCGCATCGATCACAATCGCGAGCAATGCACTGCCGACCGGCAGTGCCGCATATGTCAGTCCGTCACACGTCACTGCATTGGTACGCCGCTACCTGATAACGAACTATGCCTGCCATCCATTTGGCGCCCTGCCCCGCGAAAGGCGATCGGCTCATAACGACGGCGACCAAGGCTGTCATCAAGTGTCTTCGTCATGAAAATATGGGGTCTTGAGGAATGCAGGGGCCGGCGAACTTGCCGCGGATGGCAAGCCTCCCTAACGCTGACCGAGAGACCGAGCTGGGTCGGCCGGCGCGTGATATGCCAGCTATACCCGGAGTGCCTGTACGGAGCCCGTTTTCTGGTATGCGTGAACATCGAATCATGGCCGGAGGCACACGGTCCGTTCTGCTGTTGCAAGGCCTGATGGGCCGGCTGTTCCGCCGCCTCGGCCAGGAACTCACCGGTGCCGGACACCGCGTACACAAGATCAATTTCAACGGCGGCGACCGCCTGTTCTGGGGTCTGCCCGGCGGGATCGACTATCGCGGCACGCTGGCGGACTGGCCGCACTGGCTCGAGCGGCTGATGCACGAGAAGGCGGTGACCGACGTGGTGCTGTTCGGCGACTGTCGCGATCATCACATGCCGGCGATCCGCGTCTGTCGCGCCCTCGGGATTCCGGTCCATGTCTTCGAGGAAGGCTATATCCGGCCCGATTGGGTCACGCTGGAGTTGGGCGGCGTCAACGGCCACTCCTCGCTGCCGCGTGATCCCGCCTGGTATCGCGCGATCGCCGCGACCCTTCCCCCCGTTCCCGCCCATAGCCAGGTTCCCTCCTCCTTCCGTCGCCGCGCGATGGAGGGCGTCGCCTATAATCTCGCCGACGTGCTGACACGCTGGCGCTATCCCGGCTGGAGCAACCACCGGCCGTGGCATCCGCTGGTCGAAGGCATGGGATGGTGGCGCAAGCTATCGCGCCGCAAGGAACGCGAGGCGAAGGCTGCGGCGCTGGTCACCCGATTGCAGAACAGCGGCGATCCTTATTTCCTGTTCCCGATGCAGCTCGATTCCGATGCGCAGATCCGCCTGCATTCGCCGTTCGTGGGTATCGCTGATGCCTTGCAGCTGGTGATCGGGTCGTTCGCCGCCCATGCCCCCGCGGACACCCGCCTGGTGGTCAAGGAGCATCCGCTCGATAACGGCGTGCAGGACTGGGAACAGATCGCCGCCGACTTCGCCGCCGCCAGCGGCGTCGCGGATCGTGTCGATTATCTCGCCTGGGGCGACATCGTGCCGGTGACCCAGGGTTCGCGCGGCGTCGTGACCATCAACAGCACCAGCGGAACCTTCGCGCTCGCGGCGGGGGTGCCGGTCGTGGCGCTGGGCCATGCGGTCTACGACATCCCGGAGCTGACCTGCCAGGATGGCCTCGATTCCTTCTGGTGCAATCCTGAACCGCCTTCGGCCGAGACCTTCAAGGCCTTTCGCCGCGTGCTGGTGGAGCGCTGCCTGATCCCCGGCGGCTTCTTTTCCGAAGAGGCGCTCGACAGGGTGGTCCGCCACGCCGTGGCGCGGCTCGAAGGTCATCCGATTGCGCCCGAATGACGCAGGATGGAGCCGGCCCGGGCAGCGCCGTGATCGATCCACCCCGTCGGCGCGCGCCGCGCCGCGTCGCCAGCTCTCATCTCGGGCTTCGTAGGACGTTCCGAGCTTGACAGCCCCGCACACCTCCTGTCCAGAAGACCGCCTCATGCCTGCTCCATCTCCAGGTCCGCAACGCGTCAGGCTGTTCAAGAACGAACGGCTGGAGCGGCTCAGCCTCATCTCGGCGCGAACCTTCGCGCTGGGCTGGATCGTCATGCTGCCGCTGGTCGCATGGGTGGGATGCTACCGCACCCGGCCGCTGGATGCCCCGCTGGAGACCCTGGGCTTTCTCGTCGTCGGGCTGCTCATATGGTCCGTGTTCGAATATGCGATGCACCGCTACCTGTTCCATTTCGAGAGTGACTCGCCGGGCGTGCAGTGGCTGGTCTACCTGATCCACGGCAATCATCATGACAGCCCCAACGACCCGCTGCGCGGCCTCATGCCGTTGCCGGTCAGCATCGCGGTGATGGGCCTGGCCTGGCTGGCCTTCGTGGCAACGCTGGGTGCGCAGGGCACATGGCCGGCGCTGGGCTTCATGCTCGGCTACGTCATTTACGATGCGGTCCACTATTCCTGCCACCAATTCTCGATGCGCGGGAAGCTGGGGTCGGCGCTTAAGCACCATCACATGCGCCACCATTACGCCAAGACCACCGGCAATTACGCGATTTCGGCGATATTCTGGGATCGCGTATTCGGTTCGCGGATCACCTCGCTCAAGGGGCCGGACCGGACGGCGTGAGCGGGCGCCGGCCCGGTGCCGTCACCGGGCGGTCGAGGCATTCCGGAACGCCATGTTATCAGGCCGACTGCAGCTGCCCGATCGCCTGGACGACGATGTCGATATGCTCTGCCCAGCTTGGATTATGCCAGCCGGGCAGGCGCGCCATCTGCGCGGCATGGCGCGTCCCCCGCGCCGCGTGATCGAGCACGGCCGCCTTCCAGCCGGCGCCATCGAGCGGATCGAGATACTCGGGCACCGCTCCACCCACCTCGCGCAACGCGGCGATGTCGCTGCTGATCACCGGCGTGCCCACCGACAGCGCCTCCGCCACCGGCATGCCATAGCCCTCGGCAAAAGAGGGCATCAGCAACGCCCGCGCGCCCCGTAGCAGGGCGGAGAGCCGGCCATCCGGGCAGCCGCCCAGTTCCTCGACATGGCCTTCCAGCGCGGGGCAGCGCTCCAGCATGTCGATGATCTGCTCATTCTCCCAGCCCCGGCGGCCGATGACGATCAGGCGGGGCACGCTTTCGGGCGGCAGGGTCTCGGCGAAATGGCGCCATAGATGGAGCAGCAGCAGATGGTTCTTCCGCGGCTCGATGGTGCCGAGGCACAGGAAATAAGGCCGCCCTTCGCCCGGATCGGGGGCCGCCACCGGCAGCGCCATCGTGCCGAGCAGGGCGACGTGGATCGCGGTTTCCGGTGTCAGCCAGGGCCGCAGCGAACGGCCGGTCGCCGCCGAATTGACGATCGCCGCCCCGCCCGTCTCCGCGATCGCCGTCGCCACCGTCGTCATGCGCCGGCGATGCAAGGCGGCGCCGGAAGGGCGGGCATATTCGGGATATTCGATCGGGATGAGATCGTGGACGAGACACAGGAATTTCGCCTGCTCCCGCGCGAGGATGCGGCGCACCTTGGCGGCATCCGTCAGATGATGCGGCGAGGCCTGCACATAGACGCTCTGTCCGGAGGCGCCCCTGCCGACGTCGCGCCCCGTCGGCAGCAGCCTGAGCAGCTGCGGCAGGACCGCGCCGATTGATCGCTGGCGCGGGCCATCGGCCTCGCTCGACCAACGCCGCTCCAGTTCGTCGAGATAGGCCAGCGCGGCACCGCGCTTCAGGCGCCCATATAGCCCTGAGGGATGGACCGCCGCGAATGCCAGCCGCTCGCCATAATGCGCGTCCAAACCCCTGGCGTAGGCCATCTCCACCCGATCGACGCCCGAGGGCGTCGCATAGCGCACGCGCGAGATCAGGCGCGAAATGTCGAGGATCACGTCGGTCGTCATCGTAGCATCGCCATGAGCCGCCCTTGCCAGCGGCGCAAGGGCGCGATCCAGCCGAGGCGATGGGGGGTGCGGGCGGACGCCATACGGCCGACCAGTATCTCCGGCGGGCAAGGCAGGCCGGTGACGGGATCGAGATAGCGCGGATAGAGGATCAGCACCCCGGCCACCAGCGCATCGAGCGTCAACGCACGGGTCCGTCGCGCCGGGATGACGCCCAGATCGCGGGTCAGCCCCCATCCGGCATAGAAGGGCGTGCCGTGGCACGTCACCTCCCGCCCGCGCATCAGTGCCTCGAAGCCGGTCAAGGAGGTCAGCACATGCACCGCATCGACCGTATCAAGCAGGGAGGCCATCCCCCCGCCCCGCACGATGCGATCGGCATAGGCGAGGATATCCGCGTCGGGCACCGCGCCCTTGCGATGGCCGGCATCGACATCCGGGTGGGGGCGGAACCATATCTCGGCATCGGGCTCGAGCGCGCGGGCGCGGCGCAGCAGTTCGAGGTTCGAGGTGAGGCCGCCACCGCCCATCCGCACCGACATGTCGTCCTCCACCTGCCCCGGCACGAGGATCAGGCGGTGCGACGCGGCGGCGGCGGATGGGCGCTGGTGAAGGGGCGTGCCGGTGCCCGTGCTGTATTTGCTGATGCCCGCGGCCACGATCGCCTCGCGCAGGGCGCGCGCCCGTGCGGCCAGCTTCGGGCTGATCTCGGCGCCGGCCAGGATCAATTCGAGGTCGCTCGGGCCGGACGGATCGAAATGGATGCCGGCATGATCCACCACCACCGAGGAGGGCGGCACCAGATCGACGCCCAGCCCCACCGAACGCACGAAGCCATCCTCCACGCGCACCAGCGGCACCGCCTGCGCACGCGCGCTGGCGATCAGCGCCGGTGATGCGCGGGACGGCCAGATCGCCACCGCGCCGCCTGCATCACGCGCGATGCGGAGTGCCCGTGCCGGCGAGGCGACGATCCGCAGCGGCCGTTGCGGATGCCACAGGAAGCGCCGGATCTCGTCCCGCTTCCACCAGGCCATGCCGCAGGCGGCGACGATCGTGCGGTTCGCTTCCAGCATCGCGCGCCAGCCCGCCAGAATATCCACGATCGCATCCAGGGTGGTGGCGTCGCCCGTGAAAGGATTGCGCCACGCGGCGGCCAGCGCGGCGGCCGCCCTGCGATCAAGCGCGGCGCCGTCCTCGTCCGGCGCACCGAAACGCCCGGGAGACAGCACATGCACCGGGACACCGGCGATGCGCGCCAGCGCCACCCATTCGTCGTCGCCATGGGCGACCAGCGATGGCGCCCCCGGCAACAGCGACCATGGATCGACGTCCCTGCACCATTGGCCGCCATCCGCCGCGACGAGACGCGCCAGCGCATCACCCCAGCGCGTGTCGGAGGCCGGTGCGATCCACACGGCCTTGCCCCGCTCGGCAGGGCTCAGCGCGTCGCGATGCCCCGCGATATCGGCGATACGGCGCGGGCGCACGATCGTGCCGGCGGGGCGGGCCAGTGCCGCCGGATCGAGCCAGAAGCGGCCGCCGACCCGCGCCTCGCGCAGCAGCGCGAACAGTCCTGCGGGATCGGCCGGCGCCGCGATCGGCGGCGGCGGCGAATCCGTCATCGCAAAGGTGATCGCGGCATCGACGCCCGGAAAAGGCGGCGCGCGCAACAGAGCGGCCGAGGTCATGGCCGCCGCCCCCATTCCACCAATGCCAGCGCACCGCCCGCCGCGCGGCGGATCACCCCATAGGCGCCGGTCGGCAGTTTCATCCGGCCGGGCGCGCCGGTGCCCGAGCCAGTCAAGGCCGGATCGGCGAGCAGCGCGAAGCGTGCCGCGCCGTTGCTGGTGACGAGCAGCGTCGGGCCGGCATCGGTCGCGAACAGCGCGCGCCAGGCGTCCCGCCGGCCGGCGGCATCCACGGTCCAGCCCGGTGGGGGCTCGGCACGCTCGTCCCATGCCGCCAGCGCCTCGGCGCCGATCCGGGCCAGCACCGCCTCCTCCGGCCTATCCTCATCGGGGCCATGGTCGATCTCGCGCAACCAGTCGCAGGATTGCGGCGCAGGCGCGTCGGGCAGATGCTCCGATATCGCGCTCGCCGTCGCCCGCGTGCGGGCCAGCGGCGAGACCAGCACCCGGGAGAAGCGCAGGCCCAGCGCCGCGAAATGCGCGCCCAGCGCATGGGCCTGCGCCATGCCGTCTGCCGTCAACGGCAGATCGGTGCGCGCGCCGATGCGACGGGGGGCTTCCCCGGCGGCGAAGGTGTTGCCGTGGCGGACGATGACGAACAGGGTTTCGGGTAGCGATTTAGGCATGGCGCGCACTAGCCGGCCGAGAAGGGATCGCCGAGCCGCGCGATCGTCGCCTCGGCCAGCGCGAGGTCGGCGAGGGTATCGATGCCGGACATCGCATGGGCGGGCGCATCGACGGCGACCGTCGCGATGGTGCGGCCGCCTTCGAGGAAACGCAGCTGCTCCAGCCCTTCCAGCGTCTCGCAGGGGCTTGGCGGCGCCGCGGCGAACCATTGCAGCGCCGCCATGCGATAGCCGTAGAGCCCGAGATGCTGCCACACCGGCGAGACCGGCCCCGTATCCCGCAGACGGTCCTCGTCGCGGATCGCGGGGATGATCGCCTTGGAGAACCACAGGGCCCGCCCGTCCGCTCCCCGGATGCAGGTGGTGCCGCTGAACGGCGCGACCTGCTTGTGGGCGCGCAGGCGATCGAGCCGCGCCCAGTCGAGCGGGTAGACCGGCGTCGCCACGTCGGCGCCGCCTTCTCGCAGCGTCGCGATCAGGCCGGCCACCACCGACGGCGGCACGAACGGGGCATCGCCCTGCAGGTTGATGACCCATTGCGGCGTCGCCGGCCGCGCCATCGCCGCCGCACAGGCGCGCGACGAGCCGGAATCGAGATCCGGCGCGGTCATCGCGACCTCGGCGCCGATATCGCGCGCATGATCGGCGATGCGCAGATCGTCGGTCGCCACCACGACGTCGCAGTCGCCCGCCATGATCGCGGCACGGTGCGCCACCGCGACCACGCGTTCCAGCAGGGTGCGGCCCGCGATCGGCCGCAGCGGCTTGCCGGGCAGGCGCGTCGATCCGAATCGCGCAGGCACGACGATCAGCGTGGCGGGAGTTGCGGAAACGGCAGTCACGCCCGCTCCGTATCAGGCAACTCCGGCCCTGACGATGTCGTGCATGTGGACGATCCCCACCAGCCGACCGCCCTCCTCGACGAACAGCACCGACACGGCATTCTCGTTGATCACCCGCAACGCCTCGGAAACCAGCGTGTCGGGCGCCACCGTCAGGGGGCTCATCGACATGTGCAGGCTGATATTGTCGTTGAGATCGTGGGCGGCGATGCAGCGCCGGAGATCGCCGTCGGTAAAGGCGCCGAGCAGGCCGCCGGCTTCATCGACCACCGCCGTGCAGCCATAGCGCTTGCGGCTCATCTCGATCGTCGCGCTGGTCAGCGAGGCATCGCGCCCGACGCGCGGAATGGCATCGTCGATGCCCATGATCTCGCCCACCGTACACAGCTGCGCGCCGAGCTTGCCGCCGGGGTGGAGCACGTGGAAATCGGACGAGGTGAAACCGCGCGCCTCGATCAGGGCCACCGCCAGCGCATCGCCCATCACCATCTGCAGGGTGGTCGAGGAGGTCGGCGCCAGTTCGTTCGGGCAGGCCTCGCGCACCGCCGGCATCGCCAGGCAGATGTCCGCCGCACGCCCCGCCGTGCTGTCGGCATGCGAGGTGGCGACGATCAGGGTCACGTCCTGGCTATGGCAATAGTGGAAGATGTCGCCCAATTCCGCCGTCTCGCCGGACCAGGTGATGGCCAGCACGATATCCTGCGGGGTGATGACGCCGAGATCGCCATGGCTGGCCTCGCCCGGATGCAGATAGAGCGCCGAGGTGCCGGTCGATCGCATCGTCGCGGCGATCTTGCGCGCGATATGCCCGCTCTTGCCCATGCCGGTGACGATCACCCGGCCGCGCGTGGCGGCCAGCGCATGGATCGCGCGATCCACCGCCTGGCTCAATTCGGGGGCTTGCAGCGCCTCCTTGAGCCCCTGAAGCGCCTGCATTTCGATATCCAGTGTCTTCAACGTCGACACCGCGTAACGTGTCGGAAGAATTCCGTTCTTCATATTCTCCCGACCTTTTCTTTACACTGACGCTTACCAGTTCACACTAAAAGCGACCGATATTTGAACCCGATAGGGATTGCCAGCAGTTTCATTCCCCGCCAAGGAGAGCGCCCCACGCTGAATCGGCGCTGCCACGGCAGAGCGGCGCCCATCATTCCGGCGGATTGCAGTAACTGAACGGGGAAGGCTTTTTCCATGATCCTTTGCGGGCGCACCGTCGATTCCAGCACCCCCTTATTCGCAATCGCCGGGCCATGCGTCATCGAAAGCGAGGAACTGACCCTCCGGGTCGCCGAAACGTTGGAAGGGGTCGCCCGTCGCCTCGGCCTCCTGCTCATCTTCAAGAGTTCCTTCGACAAGGCCAACCGCAGTTCGGATCGATCCTTTCGCGGCCTCGGCATGGAGGAAGGCCTCCGCATCCTCGAAAAGGTCCGCGCCGAAACGGGGCTGCCGGTCATCACCGACGTCCACGAAGCGACGCAGGTCGCTGCGGTCGCGCAGGTCGTCGACGTGTTGCAGACCCCCGCCTTCCTCGCCCGACAGACCGATTTCATCGCCGCGGTCGCCGCTTCGGGCAAGCCGGTCAACATCAAGAAGGCGCAGTTCATGGCGCCCGCCGACATGAACCAGGTCGTCGCCAAGGCGCGCAATGCCGCGTCCGCGGCGGGGCATGATCCCGATTCCTTCCTGCTGTGCGAGCGCGGCACGTCCTTCGGCTACAACACGCTGGTGTCGGACATGCGCGGGCTCGCGATCATGGCGGAAACCGGCTGCCCGGTGGTGTTCGATGCGACCCATTCGGTGCAGCAGCCGGGCGGGCTCGGCGAACGGTCGGGCGGCCAGCGCGAATATGTGCCGCTGCTGGCCCGCGCCGCGACCGCCGCCGGGGTGTCGGGCGTGTTCATGGAAACCCACCCCGACCCCGACCAGGCGCTGTCGGACGGCCCGAATGCCCTGCCGCTCGATCATTTCGAGCCGCTGCTGGCCCGGTTGCAGGCGATCGACGCGGCGGTGAAGGGCGCCTGAAACACGCCAGGCCGGCGATCATTCCCGTTGCATCGGCCGCGATCTTGGCGGAAATGCCCGGCATGGCCCAAGGCGCGAAGAGAATGACGATCGGAACGGTGCTGCTGGCGCCGATCTGGGCCCTGCAACTGCTGACATCGGCCAAGAGCTTCCTCGACAATCCGCTGATCGGCTCCCGCCGGCTGAACGCGCGTGGCCTGCATCTTGCCCGGGTCAGGCTGGCCGCAGGGCTGTGTACCTGGCGTCGCCGGCGACTGGCCCGCAAGGTTCGCCCGGACTGGCGCGAGGCCTTTGATCGCGACGGGTTCGTCGCCATTCCCGATGTCGTGCCGATCGCCGAATTTCCCGCGCTGCGCGAAGCGATCCTGTCCTACCGCGGGCCGGCCCGCGAGATGCGGCAGGGCGATGCGATCACCCGCCGGATGGCGATCGACCCTGCCATGCTCAGCGCCATCCCGGCCGTGCGGATGCTGCTGGAGCGCGAGGACATCGTCGCCCTGTTCCATTATGTCGCGAGCTTCCGCACCACGCCGCTGCATTATATCCAGACGATCGTCAGCCATGACGGTTCGAACGAGGCCGACCCGCAGGAGGCGCTGCACGCGGACAGCTTCCATTCCTCACTCAAGGCCTGGCTGTTCCTCAACCCGGTGGCGGAGGACGAAGGGCCGTTCACCTATGTGCGCGGATCGCACCGCTTCACGCCCGAGCGACTCGCATGGGAACATCGTCGCTCTCTCGCCGATCCGCGCATGATCGATCGCCTGGACGCCCGCGGATCGCCCCGCATTCCCGCCCAGGAGATCGCGGCGATGAAGTTGCCGGCGCCCGAGGGGCTGGCGGTGCCCGGCAATACCCTGGTGGTGGCCGATACCGTGGGCTTCCACGCCCGCGGCACCTCCGCGCGGCCCGGCGAGCGGGTGGAAATCTGGTCCTATGCCCGGCGCAACCCGTTCCTGCCCTGGCTGGGCGGCGACCTGCTCAGCCTGCCCGGCATCGCGGAACGCCGGGTGAACTGGCTGTGGCGCCTGCGCGACCGGCTGGAGCAGCGGATCGGCCAGCCATGGCGACCGGTCGGCACGCGCACGCCGATGGATCACGACGCCTGAACACGCGGCATCGCCGGCCTGCCGATCCGCCGGCCTGCCGGCGGATGCCCGAAAAGGTTTGCCGGTTACGGGTTTCGCTACGCTGATCGGCAAGCTATCCGGTCAGGGGCAGCGCTATGCGCAAACTCCAACGCTTGATGGTGGTTATCCGGTGATTACGAACGTCCCTGCGCCATCATCCGGCGGGCCACCTGCTCCCGATGGCCCACCTGCTCCCGATGGCGATGCGCCCCGCCGGATGAAGGGCGCATGAGACGCCACGGATCGCTCGATCGCGCGCTGATCCTCGCGCGGCGCCATGGCCCGACCGCGCCGATCTGGCGCAAGCGCGCCGCGATCCTCACCGGCGCCGTCGCGCTCGGCCTTGCCGCCTTGCTCTTCGCCAGGCTGGCGGACGAGGCGAACGACCTGTTCATGCAATTCTACCATCTCGCCAAATGGGCGCCGCTGATCCTCACGCCGCTGGCCTTCGCCGGGCTGGTGTGGATCACCCGGCGGATCGCGCCGGAAGCCCGCGGATCGGGCATTCCGCAAATCATGGCGGCGCGGGTCGATCCCGAAGGATCGCTGCGCACGCTCGCCTCGGCCAAGACGGCGACGGTGAAGTTCGTGGTCACGCTGCTGGCACTGCTGGCGGGCGCGTCGGTCGGCCGCGAGGGGCCGACGGTGCAGATTTCGGCGACGATCATGGCCTATGCCCACAGGCTGTTCCGGGTGCCGGTGCGCGCCTCGGTGATGGTGGCGGGCGGCGCGGCCGGCGTGGCGGCGGCGTTCAACACCCCGCTGGCCGGCGTCACCTTCGCGATCGAGGAGCTCGCCGCCGCCTATGAGCAGCGCATGACGTTGCTGGTGATGACCGCCGTGCTGATCTCCGGCATGGTCAGCCTCGGGCTGGCCGGCGACTATGTCTATTTCGGCGCGATGACCGATACGCTGGCGTTCGGCCGGGCGCTGCTGGTGGTGCCGGTGGCCGGCATCGTCGGCGGCATCACCGGCGGCCTGTTCTCGCGGCTGATGCTCGATTTCAACGTCTCCCGCCGGGCGCCGATCCTGTGGGTCCGTGCCCGGCCGGTGCGGACCGCGGCCGTGATGGGGCTGATCGTCGCCGGCATCGGCTGCGCGACCGGGCTGACCTGGGGCACCAGCTACGAGCCGGCGCGGCTGATCATCATCGGCGCCGACGCGCCGGCCTGGTTCGGCCCCGCCAAGTTCGCCGCGACGCTGGCGACCGCGCTCTCCGGCCTGCCGGGCGGCATCTTCGCGCCGTCGCTCGCCGCCGGTGCGGGGCTCGGCGATCTGCTGCGCGGGCTGTTCCCGGCATCGGCGGCAGGGCCGGTCGTGCTGCTCGGCATGATCGGCTATTTCACCGGCGTGGTGCGCGCGCCGCTCACCGCCGTGGTGATCATCTCGGAGGCGACGGCGAGCCACGGCCTGCTGCTGCCGCTGCTCGCCACCGCGCTGATCGCCGATTCGGTCGCCGGGCTGGTCTGCCGCGAGCGGCTCTATCATGGGCTTTCGCAGGCATTCCTGCCCAAGGACGCCGAAGCCCCCGCGCACTGACCGCGATCGCGGGAATCAGGGCTATGTCTTCGGCGTCAGCTTGAGCAGGCGGCCGCCTTCCTCATCCTCGATCAGCCACAGCGCGCCGTCCGGCCCGACGGCGACGTCGCGGATGCGATGGCCCATGTCCCAGCGATCGGCCTCGCGCGCGCCGTTGGCGCCGCCGAAGGCGATGCGGATCAGCGCCTCGCTGCGCAGCCCGCCGATGAACGCCGAACCCTTCCACTGGGGGAACAGCCCCTTGTCGTAGAAGGCGAATCCGGCGGGCGCGATCACCGGCGTCCAGTAGACCACCGGCTTTTCGAAGGCGGGATGGGTATCGTGCTTCGGGATCGGGGCGCCGTCATAATTGATGCCGTTGGACACCACCGGCCAGCCATAATTGCGGCCCGGCTTGATGATGTTGAGCTCGTCGCCGCCCTTCGGCCCCATCTCGACCTCCCAGAGCGCGCCCTTCGCATCGAAGGCGAGGCCGTAGGGATTGCGGTGGCCGCTGCTCCAGGTTTCGGCCGGGGTGAGGTTGGGGTCGGGCAGCGCCACCTGGCGCGCCGGCGCATCCGTCGCCGCTACCGTATCCCGGGGCGGATCGGTAAGCGGCACCGTCGCCGTGCCGGTCTTGCCATAGCCCGGATTGCCGGGGGCCGGTTTGCCGTCGAGGGTCAGCCGCAAAATCTTGCCGAGCGACTGGTTGGGATCCTGCGCCGGGGTGAAGCGCATCCGCTCGCCCACCGCGAGGAACAGATGCTGGCCGGACGGATCGAAGGTCATCACCCCGCCATCCTGGCCGCCCTTGCCCTTGGGCAGCTGGCGCCAGATCACGGTCAGGCCGGCCAATGTCGTGCCGATCAGCCTGCCGCGCGCGACGGCGAGGCCCGAACCGCCCGCCCCCGGCTCCGCATAGCTCAGATAGATCATCCGATCGGTGGCGAAATGGGGCGAGACCGCGACATCCAGCAGCCCCTCCTGCCCTTCATAATGCACCTTGGGCACGCCGGTGACCTGCTGCTTCGATCCGGCCTGGCTGACGAGGTAGAGTTTGCCGGGCTTCTCGGTGATCAGCATGTGCCCGTCGGGCAGGAAGGCGATCGCCCAGGGGGTATCGAAGGTCGCCACCGGCGTGACGGTGAAGGGCTGCACCGGATTGGGCGTGGCATTGCCGAAATTCTGCTCTGCGGCAGCGGGCATCGTGACCGTCGCGGCGATCGGCATGGCCACGAGGAGAGCGAAAGCGGCGGCGGAATGGCGCATCAGGATCGGCTCCGAAGCTGGCAATATCCGGCCCTTATGGCCCGGTCTGGGCTTTATGCCGACCACGCTTGCCGATCACCGTCAACCGGATTATATAGCTCACGCCTTCTCGACATTGGAAACTCTGCCGAGGCTGGTCCCACCGGGGCCGGCTGGAAGGCGCTCGAACGTTCCATAGCCTTTTGGCCAGCCGGGATTTGCATGACCGATATCGCCACCATCGCCGCCCTGATCGAACCCGAAGCCAAGGCTCTGGGGCTCGACCTCGTGCGGGTGAAGATGTTCGGCGGCAAATCCGATCCGACGTTGCAGATCATGGCCGAGCGACCGGATACCCGCCAGCTCGACCTGTCCGACTGCGAGGCGCTCAGCCGCCGCGTCTCCGAAGTGCTGGATGCCGCCGATCCGATCGAGGAGGCCTATCGGCTCGAAGTGTCCTCGCCCGGCATCGACCGGCCGCTGACCCGCGAGGCCGATTTCACCGACTGGACGGGCTTCGACGCCCGCATCCGGCTGGTCGAGCCGATCGACGCGCGCAAGCAGCTCGACGGCCGCATCGTCGGCATCACCGACGGCACCATCACCATGGAGCTTGCCAAGGGTGGCGCGTTCCATCTCCCCTTCACCGCCATCGCGTCCGCCAAGCTGCTCTTGACCGACGCGCTCATCAAGGCCACCGCACCGCTCTCTGCCGAGGGTGCGGACCGTATCATCGAAAAGGAAGCCTGATCGTGGCCACCGCCATTTCCGCCAACAGGGCCGAACTTCTCGCCATCGCCGATTCGGTGGCCAAGGAGAAGCTCATCGATCGCGAGATCGTGATCGAGGCGATGGAGGACGCGATCCAGCGCGCCGCCAAGACCCGCTACGGCGCCGAGAACGACATTCGCGCCAAGATCGATCCGCGCACCGGCGATCTGCGCCTGTGGCGCGTGGTCGAGGTGGTCGACGCCGTCGATAACTATTTCACCCAGATGTCCGTCCCGGATGCCGAGAAGCTCCAGAAGGGCGCGGCGATCGGCGACTATATCGTCGATCCGCTGCCCCCGATCGAGTTCGGCCGCATCCAGGCGCAGGCCAGCAAGCAGATCATCTTCCAGAAGGTCCGCGATGCCGAGCGCGAGCGCCAATATGGTGAGTTCAAGGATCGCGTCGGCGAGATCATCACCGGCGTCGTCAAGCGCGTCGAGTTCGGCCATGTCGTCGTCGATCTCGGCCGCGCCGAGGGCGTCATCCGCCGCGACGCGCAGATCCCGCGCGAAGTCGTCCGCGTCGGCGATCGCATCCGTTCGCTGATCCTCAAGGTCGCCCGCGAAGTGCGCGGCCCCCAGATCTTCCTGAGCCGCGCGCATCCCGACTTCATGAAGAAGCTGTTCGCGCAGGAAGTGCCGGAAATCTACGACGGCGTGATCACGATCATGGCCGCCGCCCGCGATCCGGGCTCGCGCGCCAAGATCGGCGTGATCAGCCGCGACTCGAGCATCGATCCGGTCGGCGCCTGCGTCGGCATGAAGGGCAGCCGCGTGCAGGCCGTCGTGCAGGAGATGCAGGGCGAGAAGATCGACATCATCCCCTGGTCGCCGGACGTCGCCACCTTCGTGGTCAACGCGCTCCAGCCGGCCAATGTCGCCCGCGTCGTGATCGACGAGGATGACGAGCGCATCGAGGTGGTCGTCCCCGACGATCAGCTCAGCCTCGCCATCGGCCGCCGCGGCCAGAATGTCCGCCTCGCCAGCCAGCTGACCGGCAAGGCGATCGACATCCTGACCGAGGCCGACGCCTCCGAGAAGCGCCAGAAGGAATTCGTCGAGCGCTCCGGCATGTTCGAGGGCGAGCTGGACGTCGACGAGACGCTGGCCCAGCTGCTCGTCGCCGAGGGCTTCAGCAGCCTCGAAGAGGTCGCCTATGTCGACATCGCCGAGATCAGCGCGATCGAAGGCTTTGACGAGGATCTCGCCGCCGAACTCCAGAATCGCGCGCAGGAAGCGCTCGATCGCAAGGAATCGGCGAACCGCGAGGCCCGCATCGGCTATGGCGTCGAGGATGCGCTGCTCGAGCTGCCCTACATGACCGAGGCGATGCTGGTCACGCTCGGCAAGGCCGGGGTCAAGACGCTCGACGATATCGGCGATCTCGCCACCGACGAGCTGGTCCAGAAGAAGCGCGCCGAGCCGCGCCGCCGCGCCGAGAACGCGCCGGTCAAGCCGCAGCGCGCCGAGGACAAGGCCGGCATCCTCGCCGAATATGGCCTCACCGAAGCCCAGGGCAACGAGATCATCATGGCCGCGCGCCATGCCGCCGGCTGGTTCGCCGATAGCGAAGCCGCACCGGCGGATGCCGCGCCGGACGCGGTGAACGAGGAGAGCGAGGCCTGATGCCGTTCGTTTCGATCCGGATCGCAGGCTCCGCCACGAAGGAGCAGAAAGCGGGCATCGTCGCCGATGTGACGGGCTCGCTGGTCGCGCGGCTGGGCAAGAGCCCGGCCGCCGTCCAGATCGTGATCGAGGAAATCGATACCGAGAATTACGGGGCCGGCGGCATCCTGATCGCCGACCGCGCTCCCCCCGCGTCGCCAGACGCCCAGCCGCAGGAGGTCGCTTCTGCGGATGGAAAACGATGAGCATCTAGTCGATCCGACAGATCGTGGAGCCGACGCAGGCAAGGCCCCCGGCCGGGGCCAGCCTCCGCATGTGCCCGAACGCAAATGCATCCTCACCGGCGCGCATGAGCCGCGTGACGCGCTGATCCGGCTCGCCATCGGGCCGGAAGGCCAGGTGCTGCCCGACGTGCGCGCCAAGGCGCCCGGCCGCGGCGCCTGGATCGGCGTCGATCGCCCGGCGCTGGAGGCGGCGCAGGCGAAGGGCAAGCTCAAGGGCGCGCTCGCGCGTGCCTTCAAGGGCAAGCCGCTCTCGATTCCCGACGATCTCGGCCTGCTGATCGAGACCGCGCTGGAGCGCAGCTTCCTCGATCGGCTCGGGCTGGAGTCGCGCGCCGGTATGCTCGTGCTCGGATCGGATCGGATCGAGGAGGCGGCGCGCAAGGGCCGCGTCCAGATGCTGATGCACGCCGCCGATGCCGGCACCGACGGATCGCGCAAGCTCGATCAGGCGCTGCGAGTCGGGTCGGATGCCGAGGGTTCGGGCCTCCGGGGTCTGGACTTGCCGCTTCCCCGCACCATATTGGCGATGGCGCTCGGGCGCGAAAATGTGGTACATGTCGCCCTGACAGACCGGGCTGCCGCCCACCGTGTCGGCCACGCGCTCACCCGATGGCGTGCGTTCGTGGGGCATGGATTTATCGGACGGATAGGTGAGGCCGAGCCTCGCGATATATCGCGGGGCGCTTCGGCCCCTGCTGGTTTGGAAAACGTCCGCGGCCCGGCCGCTGGCGACGATGTTTGAGGATTTGGGTAGTCGATGAGCGATTCTGAAAAGCCGAAGCTGGGTATGCGCGCGCCGCTGGGGCTGAAGCGCACGGTCGAGACGGGCAAGGTGAAGCAGAGCTTCTCCCATGGCCGCTCGAATACCGTGATCGTGGAAACCAAGCGTTCCCGCGTGCTGCGCCGGCCGGGCGACCCCGAGCCCCAGGTCGAGACCGCCCCCGCGGCGGCGGCGCCCGTCGCCGAGCCCGAGGTGCAGAAGGCGGCCGCCCCGGCCCCCGCGGCACCGACCCCTGCCGCTGCGGCCCCCGCGCCGGTGGCGACGCCCGCCCCCGCTCCCACCCCTGCGCCCGCGCCCGCGCCGGTTCGTGCAGCGGCCCCTGCGCCGCGCCCGCAGCCGATCGTGCCGCAGCGCCCGCTGACGCCGATGGAGCGCCGCGAGCAGCAGGAGCGCCTGCTCCGCGAGGCCGAAGAGGCCCGGATGACGGCGAACGAAGAGAATCGTCGCCGCGAGGAGCGCCTCAAGCTCGAAGCCAGCGAAGAAGAAAAGCGCCGCGCCGAAGAGAATAAGCGCGACGAGGAAGAAGCCCGCAAGCAGGCGGAAGAAGACGCCAAGCGTCCGCCCGCACCGGCCCAGGCTCCCGCCGCCGCGCCGCAGGCCGCTGCTGCTCCCGAGGCCGAGGCCCCGGCCGAGACGGCGGCGGCCACGACGGAAACCGATGCCCGTGGCGCCGTCGTGCCGCCGCCGCGCCGGTTCACGCCGGTGATCGCGCCCAAGCGGCCCGAGCCGCCGGCGCGCCCGGCCCGCCCCGGCCGCCTTGGCGCCGACGATCGCCGCCAGTCCGGCAAGCTCACCGTCACCAAGGCGCTGGACGATGAGGGCGGCGCCCGCGCCCGCTCGCTCGCCGCGCTCAAGCGTGCGCGCGAAAAGGACAAGCGTCACCACCAGTCGGGTGGCCCGCAGGCCAAGCAAGTCCGCGATGTCGTGGTGCCCGAGGCGATCACCGTCGCCGAACTGGCCAACCGCATGGCCGAGCGCGGCGCCGATCTGGTCAAGGCGCTGTTCAAGATGGGCATGCCCGTCACGCTGACCCAGACGATCGACCAGGACACCGCCGAGCTGCTCGTCACCGAGTTCGGCCACAATCTGAAGCGCGTCAGCGACAGCGACGTCGATATCGTCGCGACCGACGACACCGATGTCGACGAGAATGCGGTCGCGCGTCCGCCGGTCGTTACCATCATGGGCCATGTCGATCACGGCAAGACCTCGCTGCTCGATGCCCTGCGCGGCACCGGCGTGGCGGCGGGCGAAGCCGGCGGCATCACCCAGCATATCGGCGCCTATCAGGTGCAGGTGAAATCCGGCGAGAAGATCACCTTCCTCGATACGCCGGGCCATGAAGCGTTCAGCGAGATGCGTGCGCGCGGCGCCAACGTCACCGATATCGTGGTGATCGTGGTCGCCGCCGACGACGGCATCCGCCCGCAGACGATCGAGGCGATCAACCACACCAAGGCGGCCGGCGTGCCGATGATCGTGGCGATCAACAAGGTCGACAAGCCGGGCGGCAATCCGCAGAAGGTCCGCGAGGCGCTGCTGCAATATGACGTGCAGGTCGAGCAGATGGGCGGCGACGTCCAGGACGTCGAGGTTTCGGCGCTGGCCAAGACCGGCCTGGACGAGCTGATCGAGAAGATCCTGCTCCAGGCCGAATTCCTGGAGCTGAAGGCCAATCCCGATCGCGAGGCCGAGGCCACCGTGGTCGAGGCCAAGCTCGACAAGGGCCGCGGCCCGGTCGCGACCGTGCTGGTCCGCAAGGGCACGCTGCGGGTCGGCGACATCTTCGTCGTCGGCGCCGAGAGCGGCAAGGTCCGTGCGCTGATCGACGACAAGGGCAAGACCATCAAGGAAGCCGGTCCGTCGCAGCCGGTCGAGGTGCTCGGCCTGTCCGGCGTTCCCGGTGCCGGCGATCCGCTGTCGGTGGTCGAGAACGAGGCCCGCGCCCGAGAGGTCGCGGCCTATCGTGCCGGCGTCATCCTCAACAAGCGCACGACGACCGCCCCCGCCAACCTCGAGACGATGTTCTCGGCGCTGCGCGAGAAGCAGGCCCAGCAGTTCCCGGTGGTGGTCAAGGCCGACACCCAGGGTTCGGTGGAAGCCATTGTCGGTTCGCTCAACAAGATCTCGACCGATCTCATCCAGGTGCGCATCCTGCACTCGGGTGTCGGCGGCATCACCGAGAGCGACGTGACGCTGGCGGCCGCCAGCCGCGCGCCGATCATCGGCTTCAACGTCCGCGCCAATGCCAAGGCCCGCGAGTTCGCCACCCGCGATCAGGTCGCGTTGAAATATTACGACGTGATCTATGATCTGCTCGACGAGATCCGCGCCGCGATGGCCGGCCAGCTCGGGCCGGAAGCGATCGAACATGTCGTCGGCCGCGCCGAAATCCGCGAGGTCTTCTCGGCGGGCAAGCATGGCAAGGCTGCCGGTCTGCTGGTGGTCGAAGGCTTCATCCGCAAGGCGCTCAAGGCGCGCATCACCCGCGAGGACGTCATCGTCTACAACGGTGCGATCGCCTCGCTGCGTCGCTTCAAGGACGACGTCCCCGAGGTCCGCGCCGGCCTCGAGTGCGGCGTGACCTTCGAGAGCCACACCGACATCAAGCCGGGTGACTTCCTCGAAACCTTCGAAGTCGAGATGCGCGAACGGACTCTCTGATTGGACGGGGGACGAAGAGGGCAAGCCACGCTGGAGCAGCGGCCTGCGAGGTTGCTTGCTGGAATCGCTCAGCGGCTGCGTGGTTCAACTCTTCGTCCCGTGTTTCCTGGTCGCGGCAGGTGCCGCTCTGCTGTTGAAGATTTTTGATGCGCCATAACGAAACATCCTCCGAGGGCCGCTCCGTCCGTCTGCTGCGCGTGGGCGAGCAGGTGCGCCACATCCTGTCCGAAATCCTCGCGCGCGGGGACGTGCATGACGATGTGCTGACGACACACACCGTCTCGGTCACCGAAGTCCGCATGTCGCCCGATCTCAAGCACGCCACCGCCTTCATCAAGTCGCTGCTCGGGCAGGACGAGGAGGCGGTGATCAAGGCGCTGCGCACCAACACCGCCTATCTCCAGCGCGAGGTCGCCAAGCGGGTGCAGCTGAAGTTCGCGGCCCGGCTGAAGTTCCTCGCCGACGAGAGCTTCGATGAGGGCAGCCACATCGACAAGCTGCTCCGCAACCCCAAGGTGGCGCAGGATCTGGTCGATGATCCGGCGCCGGAATCGCCCGCTGCGACGCCCAGCGAAGAATAATATCCGGGTATATTGACCCGCATTTCACCCGGATATAATCATTCCCTCGAAGGGGAATGACGATGAAGACCTATACCGCCTTCGCCGGCGACGCCTGGCTCGCCACCGGATCGCGCGACGAGATCGCCGCCACGCTGCGCGCCATGCCCGATATGCCGGCCTCCGCCCTGCTGCTGTTCGATGACGAGGATGGCCGCCAGATCGATCTCGACCTGCGCGAGCCGCCAGCGCCGGAGACACCGCCTCCGGCCGCGCGACGGGGCCGCCCCTCGCTGGGCGTGGTCGCCCGCGAGGTGACCTTGCTGCCCCGTCATTGGGACTGGCTCGGCGAGCAGCCCGGCGGCGCCTCGGCGGCGCTGCGGCGGCTGGTCGATGCCGCGCGCAAGGCGGAGGGCGATGGCCATGGCCGCCGCAACGCCGCCTATCGCTTCCTCACCGCGATCGCGGGCGACCGCCCCCATTATGAGGAGGCGATCCGCAGCCTCTTTGCGGACGATCGGGCGGGCTTCGAGGGCCATGCCGCGCGCTGGCCGATAGCGATCCGCGATCATGCCATCGGCCTCGCCTGGGGCGAAACGCTCCGTTAAGCGCCCTGCCCTATCCTGCGCTGCGCAGGGCGAGGAACACACATGCGCGGCGCGGTGATGATATTGGGATCTGCGGCGATGTTCGGGCTCGCCGTCGGCAGCGGCCTGTCCTCCAGGCGCCCACCCGCTCCACCGCCGGCCACGGTCGCCGACGACTGGCAGAGCCCCCATGCCAGCAGCGGCACGGTCGTCATCCCGCGCGGCTGGCAGGGGCATTTCTTCACCGACGGCGATGTCGCCGGCAAATCGCTCAACTTCCTGGTCGATACCGGCGCCACCACGGTCGCGCTCAGCAAGGCGCAGGCGCGCTCCGTCGGCGTCGATACCGACCAGCTGACCTATGATCGCCAGATGCAGACCGCCTCCGGCACGGTTACCGCCGCCGCCGTTACGCTGCCGCGCCTGCGGATCGGCGACATCCAGCTGCTCAACGTGCAGGCCACGGTGCTCGACACGCCCAACGACATCGCCCTGCTCGGCGAAAGCTTCCTCGGGCGGATCGATCAGGTCTCGATATCCGGTGACCGGATGACGCTCACCAAGCTCTGATCCTTGCACCGCCGCCGCCCGCGTGGGAGAGGCGGATCGCGATGGCCAAGCTCTATTTCTATTATGCCTCGATGAATGCGGGCAAATCGACGCAATTGCTGCAATCGGCGTTCAACTATGCCGAGCGCGGGATGCGGACCCTGCTGTTCACCGCCGCCGTCCATGATCGCGCCGGCCACGGCCGGATCGACTCGCGGATCGGGCTGGAGGCCGAGGCCATACCCTTCGACGCCACCACCGACCTCCACGGGACGGCGGTGCTGGCGACGAACGACGGCGCGCTCGGCTGCGTGCTGGTCGACGAGGCGCAGTTCCTGACCCGCCCCCAGGTGCTCCAGCTCGCCCGGATCTGCGACGAGCTGGACGTGCCGGTGCTCTGCTATGGCCTGCGCACCGATTTCCGCGCCGAATTGTTCGAGGGCGCGGCGGCGCTGCTCGCGCTGGCGGACGTGTTGCAGGAGATCAAGTCGATCTGCACCTGCGGCCGCAAGGCGACGATGAACCTGCGGATCGACCAACAGGGCAATGCCGTCACCCACGGCGCGCAGACCGAGATTGGCGGCAATGACCGCTATGTCGCGCTGTGCCGCCGCCATTTCATGGATCGCGTTCGCGCCTGAGGGCCTGCCCGGCTCCGGCCAGGCGACAGTTGCCACGCGCTACCGCCGTCCCTATATCGGCGGTGCCGTCCTTCGGGCCGGCTATGGTGATAAATGATTTCGCGTGAGGCGCAGCGGACCCGGGGGCGGTACCCGGCGGCTCCACCACAAGCTCTCGTTGGCCTTTGGGCGGCGGGGGCCTTCTGATGGGGCCGAACTAGGATCGACGTGTGTACGAGTGCGATGTTTTTGCCCGGCCTGATTGAGCCGTAAAACCGATCAAAACCACAAGTGCTAACGATAACGAGGCACTCGCGATTGCTGCGTAATCAAGGCCTCACGGCTTAGATTACAAGGCTTGAACGCGGTTCGGGCCGAACCGGGCAACAGAATCGGACACCGGCGGTACGGGGGGCACCGAGCAACAGAAGCTCCCCAATCCTTCCCCGATCCGCGCGAAATCGCGCGATGCCGGAACTTCGTGGCCCTCCGTCGCGCTATGCCTTCCTACCGGGAGGACCATCATGCGCCGTATCTTTGCCCTGAGCTTGCTCGCCCTGCCCCTGCTCGCCGGATGCGGGCAGAAGACCGAAGGCGACGCCGTGCGGCAGGCCTATGACAACAAGGCCGACCAGATCGACCGGCAGGCCGCCAACCAGTCCACCCCCACCGCCCGCGAAATCTACAAGGACCAGGCCGATTCCTTCCGCGAGGAGGGCAAGGACCGCGAAAAGGGGCTGGAAGGCCGGACGCCGAGCAGGGGCCATGACGGCGGCCCGACGGCGGGTGGCGCCGCGCCGGCCAGCGGGCAATAGGACTCCGGAGCTTCGCTGGGAGGAAGCTTTACATTGCTCTGCCCGGCGAGACGAAGGACTCGCCGACACCCTCACTGAACCCCGACCCACGAAAAAGGGCTCCCGTCGCCGGGAGCCCTTCTCGTTGTTCGGCTGATCGAAGGATCAGTCGTCGTCGCGGGTCAGGAAGGCCGGCGCGAACTCGGGCGCGGGGCCGTCGCTGTTGCCACCCTCGGAACGCTCACGGCGCGGGCCACGATCGCCACGGCCTTCGCCGCCCCGACCTTCACCGCCCCGACCTTCACCACGGCCGCCGCCATCGCGACGCGGGCCACGCTCGCCGTCACGGCGCGGGCCACGGCCCTCGCCACGGCCACCATCGCCACGCGGGCCGCGATCCGGACGATCGCCCCCCTCACGCGGCTCGCGCGGCGGGCGGGTATCTTCCAGCTCGGCGCCGGTCTCCTGGTCGACGACGCGCATCGACAGGCGCACCTTGCCGCGCGGATCGATCTCGAGAACCTTGACCTTCACTTCCTGGCCTTCGGTCACGACGTCCTTCGGCGAGGCGACGCGCTCATTCTTCATCTCGGAGACGTGGACGAGACCGTCCTTGCCGCCCATGAAGTTCACGAAGGCGCCGAAATCGACGATGTTGACGACCTTGCCATTGTAGATCTTGCCGACCTCGGCCTCTTCCACGATGCCCTTGATCCAGTTCATCGCGGCTTCGATCTGCGCGGTGTCGGACGACGAGATCTTAACCGTGCCGTCGTCGTCGATGTCGACCTTGGCGCCGGTGGTGGCGACGATCTCGCGGATCACCTTGCCGCCGGTGCCGATCACGTCACGGATCTTGTCCTTGGGCACCGACATCGTCTCGATGCGGGGCGCGTGCGCGCTCAGCTCGGTACGGGTGCTGTCGAGCGCCTTGGCCATCTCGACCAGGATGTGGGCGCGGCCTTCCTTGGCCTGCTCCAGCGCGACCTTCATGATCTCCTGCGTGATGCCGGCGATCTTGATGTCCATCTGCATCGTGGTGATGCCCTCGGACGTGCCGGCGACCTTGAAGTCCATGTCGCCGAGATGATCCTCGTCACCCAGGATGTCGGACAGGACCGCAAAGTCCTTGCCTTCCAGGATCAGGCCCATCGCGATGCCCGAGACCGGGCGCTTGATCGGCACGCCGGCATCCATCAGCGCCAGCGAACCGCCGCAGACGGTCGCCATCGACGAGGAGCCGTTGCTCTCGGTGATGTCGGAGGTGAGGCGGATCGTGTAGGGGAACTCCTCCTTGGTCGGCAGCACGCCGTGCAGCGCGCGCCACGCCAGCTTGCCATGGCCGATCTCACGACGGCCCGGCGCGCCGAAGCGACCGACTTCACCCACCGAATAGGGGGGGAAGTTGTAGTGGAGCATGAAGTTCTCATAGCGCAGGCCGGTCAGGCCATCGATCATCTGCTCGGATTCCTTGGTGCCCAAGGTGCAGGTGGAGATCGACTGGGTCTCGCCGCGCGTGAACAGGGCGGAGCCGTGCGCGCGGGGCAGGAAGTGCGCCTCGGCGACGATCGGGCGGACGGTGCGGGTGTCGCGACCGTCGATGCGGCGGCCGTCCTTGAGGATCGCGGTGCGGACGATGTCCGCCTCCAGCTTCTTGACGAGCTTGGCGGCGACGAGCTGCTCCTGCGGGGTGCGCTCGGCCATCGCGGTCTTGGCCTTGGCGCGCGCCTCGTTGAGCGCGTTCGAGCGGGCCGACTTGTCGGTCAGCTTGTAGGCCTTCTCGATGTCCTTGCCGACGAGCTTCTTGAGCTCGGTCTTGACCTTGGCGTTGTCGGCGCTGCTCGGCAGTTCCCACGGATCCTTGGCGGCCTTCTCGGCGAGCGCGATGATCGCCTTGATCACGTCGCGGCAGGCATTGTGCGCGAACTCGACGGCGCCGAGCATGACCTCTTCCGAAAGCTCCTTGGCTTCGGATTCGACCATCATCACGGCGTCGTAGGTGGCGGCGACGACCAGATCGAGCTCGCCCTCGGCGACTTCGGCGTCGGTCGGGTTGAGCTGATACTCGCCATCCTTGTAGCCGACGCGCGCGGCGCCGATCGGGCCCATGAAGGGCACGCCCGAAATCGTCATCGCGGCGGACGCGGCGACCATCGCGAGGATGTCCGGCTCGGCATCGCCGTCATAGGAGAGCACCTGGCAGATGCAGTTGATCTCGTTGTAGAAGCCTTCCGGGAAGAGCGGGCGGATCGGGCGATCGATCAGGCGGGAGACGAGCGTTTCCTTCTCGGTCGCGCCGCGCTCGCGCTTGAAGAAGCCGCCGGGGATGCGGCCGCTCGAGAAATACTTCTCCTGATAGTGGACGGTGAGCGGGAAGAAGTCCTGCCCTTCCTTCACGGTCTTGGCGGCGGTGACGGCGGCGAGCACGACGGTCTCGCCCAGCGTCGCGAGCACGGCGCCATTGGCCTGGCGGGCGACGCGGCCGGTCTCCAGGGTCAGCGTCTTGCCGCCCCACTGGATTTCCACCTTCTTGGTATCGAACATATGGTTTCCTTCTCCGGCGACCCGATGTCGGCCGGGACAGCTTCGCGGGCTAGCCGGCCCGCGGCGGTTTGGACCCGTTGATCGGCTCCCGAGGGCTGCGACCGGATTGCCGGGCCCTCCATGCGAAACGGCCCGCCAGAGGCGGGCCGTCCGAAATTCTTACTTACGCAGGCCGAGCTTGCCGATCAGATCGGCATAGCGCTGGACATCCTTCTTCTTCAGATAGTCCAGCAGGCTGCGGCGCTTGTTGACCAGCATCAGCAGGCCACGGCGCGAATGATTGTCCTTCGCGTGGGTCTTGAAATGCTCGGTCAGGTTGCGGATGCGCTCGGTCAGGATCGCGACCTGCACCTCGGGCGAACCGGTATCGCCCGACGCGCGGGCATTGTCTTCGATCAGCGCCGTCTTGCGCTCTGCAGTCACCGACATCGGTTTACTCCTGTCTTTAGAGGTTGAAACCGCGCACCACCTTCACCCCCACCCCGTCGCTCTCGACGAGAGCGACCGGAACAGATCCTTCGGTCGCGAAATAGAGGCCCGGTGTTGCAGCGATCCCGATCACCTGACGCCCCTGGCGGAGCGCCCCTGCCTGATCGGGGGCGAGGACAAGAGCCGGGATGTCGTCCAGCCCTGCCCTCAATGGCAAGAGTATCTGTTCAAGGGTGCGGGCCTTAGCGTGTTCGGCCAAGGAGTCCAGTGAAATCGCGGGCGCGAGCGTGAACGGCCCGGCCTTGGTCCGCCGCAGCATGGTGACATGGCCGACCGTGCCCAGCGCCAGCGCGATGTCCCGCGCCAGGCTGCGGATATAGGTGCCCTTGGAGACGGTGGCGACGAGGGTGGCCTGCTCCTCGTCCGCGCTCTCGATGGTGAGTGCATGGATCGTCACGTTCCGGCTCGCCAGCACCACCGCCTCGCCCGCGCGCGCCAGATCATAAGCGCGCTGGCCATCGACCTTGAGCGCCGAATAGGCCGGTGGCACCTGCGCGATCGGCCCGGTGAAGCGCGGCAGCACCGCCTCCAGCATCGCCCGTGTCGGCCGCACGTCGGAGGTCGCGATCACCGCGCCTTCGAGATCGAGTGTGTCGGTCTGCGCACCGAACCGCACGGTGAAGGCATAGGCCTTGTCGGCGTCGAGCATCCGGCCGGAGAGCTTGGTCGCCTCGCCCAGCGCGATCGGCAATACACCTGTGGCGAGCGGATCGAGCGTGCCGCCATGGCCCACCTTCACCTTGGCGTAGCCGCCCTCGCGCAGCGCCCGCTTGGCGGCCGAGACCATGTCGGTGGAACCCGGCCCCAGCGGCTTGTCGATGATCAGCCAGCCATGGAGGGCCGGCCCGTTCCTGTCCTGCCTGATCGGCCTGTCCTGCGTCATGGTCGAGCGCGCTAGGGGGCGGAGCCTCGCCCGGCAAGCCTCACTTGCGGCCATGCTCCCGGTGGCGCCCCAGGTGGAGCGTCTTGTAGCCGGGCGGAACCGGTGATCGCGTCACCGACGAAAGCAGGCAGCGCCAGCCCTCGACCATGATCGTGCTCGATCGATCGAGTTGCCCGTTCGGCCCGGTGTCGATGCTGAAGCCGCGCGCCGATGCCAGCCGCGGGCAATCCGGCGAGACGTGCAGATAATACCATTGTCCGTCGGTCGCGGAGAGCAGGTAGATGCCCCGCTCGCCGTCGATCCGGTAATCGCTGGTGCCATCCTCCCCGAAGAAGGGGATGGTGACCTCCGGGCCGGTCGGCGCCTCGGCGGCGCGCGGCACCGCCAGCGTCGGCGTGGCTATCACAGCCAAGCAAAGGGCGAGGGATCGGCGCATATCGACCTTCCGAAAACCGATCCCCCCGTGGTTGTGCGGTTCAGGACCGCGTCTTGAGCGAATCCCGGATCTCGCGGAGCAGGACGACCTCGGCCGAATCCGGCGCGGGGGTGGCCGGTGCCTCGGCCTCCTTCTTGGCGGTCAGCGCCATCGCCTTGCCCACGGCGCGCACGACGAGGAAGATGATGAAGGCGACGATCAGGAAATTGACCACCTGGGTGACGAAGGCGCCATAGCCCCACAGCGCGACGCCGGCCTTCTTGAGCGCGGCATAATCGGTCGGCGATCCGGTGTAGCTCGCCGGGATCGGCCCGAGCAGCAGGAAGTAGCTCGAGAAATCGAGACCGCCGAGCACCTTGCCGATCAGCGGCATGATGATGTCCTCGGTCAGCGAGGTCACGATCTTGCCGAACGCGCCGCCGATGATCACCGCGACCGCCAGATCGAGGACATTGCCCCGCATCACGAAAGTCTTGAATTCCTTCAGCATGGTTCGCTCTTCCCGTCTCTTCATCTTCCAATCGAGGTTAACGATTTGAAGCCCGGGTTCAAGGCCGCTCATTGCCCCGGCTCGCCCGTCGCTGTATTGCCCACATCAAACGCTTGGGAGTGTTCGCACATGAAGTTCCGCAGCCGCCTGGCTCTCGCCACCCCGTTCGCCGCTCTCGCATTGGCGGGATGCGGGGTGAACGCGATCCCCACCGCCGAGGAGAACACCAAGGCCAAATGGGCCGACGTGCAGAACCAGTATCAGCGCCGCGCCGATCTGATCCCCAACCTCGTCGCGACCGTGAAGGGCTATGCCACCCACGAGCAGTCGACGCTGGTCGGCGTCACCGAGGCGCGCGCCAAGGCGACGCAGATGACCGTCTCGGCCGACGATCTCACCGATCCGGCCAAGGTGAAGGCGTTCCAGGACGCGCAGAATTCACTGTCCGGCGCGCTCGGCAAGCTGCTGTCGGTGCAGGAGGCCTATCCGCAGCTGCAGGCGGACCAGAATTTCCTCGCGCTGCAATCGCAGCTGGAGGGCACCGAGAACCGCATCGCGGTCGCGCGGTCCGACTACAATGCGGCGGTGCAGGCGTATAACACCCAGATCCGCACCTTCCCGGACAACATCACCGCGAAGATCGTCTACGGCGCCAAGCCGATCACCCCCTTCACCGCCACCGCGCCCAATGCCGAGAACGCCCCGACCGTGAAGTTCTGAGGCGGCGGTGACCGCCTCCTTCCCCGTGCCGCCGCCTTCCCGCGTCACGCCGGTGCGAGCCGGCCTGACGCGGTGGGGCGCCCTGCTGCTGCTCGCCCTGCTGGCGCTCGTCGGCACGCCGGCGCAGGCGCTGACCTTTCCGGCGCTCACCGGGCTGGTGGTCGATCAGGCGAATATCCTGCCTCCCGATCGCAAGGCGGCGCTGGAGAAGAAGCTGGAAGCCTTCCAGCAGAAGACCCATCGCCAACTCGTCGTCGCGACCGTCAACAGCCTCGAAGATGACGAGATACAGGATTATGGGGTCAAACTGCTGCGCGCCTGGGGCGTAGGCCTCAAGGACGCCAACAACGGCACGATCCTTCTTATTGCGCCCAACGAGCGCAAGATCGGGATCGAAACAGGCTACGGCGTCGAAGGCGTGCTGACCGATGCCTATTCCAGCGTCATCATCAATTCGAAAATTCGCCCCGCCTTCAAATCCGGCGACCTGCCGGGCGGCATAGATTCTGGCGCCGATGCGATCATCGAGCTTCTTGCCCTCCCTGACGATCAGGCGCGGGCCAAGGAAGATGCGGCTGTCGCCGCTTGGGACAAAGCCCATAAGAACAGCCATGATGGCGCCCCGATCGCGCTGATTTTTTGGGCGATCGTGATCGGTTTCATCATCCTGAGCAGCCTCTTCCGTCGCGGTCGCCAAGGGACGCAATATGACGGCTCGCATTGGCCGATCGCGCTCTGGGCGCTCGACGCAGTTCTCAACAGCCGCAGTTCAGGCGGAAGCGGTTGGGGTGGAGGAAGCGATTCAGACGGCGGTGGCGGTGGCGGTGGCTGGGGCGGCGGCGGCTTTACCGGCGGCGGCGGCGGCTCTGGTGGAGGCGGTGGCGCCTCGGGGAGCTGGTAGCATGTTCAACGACACCGATCGCATCCGGGTGGGCGAAGCCGTCACCCGCGCCGAGGCCCACAGCGATGGCGAGATCGTCACCGTCGTCGCCGCCGAATCGGATCGCTACGACGATGTCGTCGTCCATGGCGCGGTGCTGGCGCTGTTCCTCGCTATCGCCGTGGTCGCGGCGGCGCCGGCCTTCTTCGTCCTGATCCTCGACCGGACGATCGGCGGCTGGGTGGCGTGGACGCCGGGCGAGCTGCTCGCGATCCTGCTGTGCGGCCTCGCGGTGACGTTCCTCGCCGCGCGCTGGCTGTTCGGCGTGCCGCCGATCCGGATGGCGTTGACGCCGGCCGCCACCAAGGGCCGTCGCGTCCGCCGCCGTGCGCTGCTGCTGTTCCGGCTCGCCACCGAGAACCGCACCCGCGCCAAGACCGGCGTGCTGCTCTATCTCAGCCTCGCCGAGCATCGCGCCGAGATCGTCGCCGATGCCGCGATCGCCTCTAAGGTGAAGCCCGAGATGTGGGGCGCCGCGATGGCCGCGCTGATCGATGCGGTGAAGGACGGCCGCCCCGGCGACGGGATGGTGGAATCCGTCACGATGATCGGGCAGATACTCGCCGAGCACTTCCCCCGCTCGCCCGACGACACCAACGAACTCCCGGACCGCCTGATCCTGCTATGACCCATGACGCGACGACCGATCCCGCCCTCACCGACCCTGCTCTCACCGACCCTGCCCTCGCCGACCCCGCTTTGATCGATCCGGACGCGGCGCTGCCCGAGGAAGTCCACTGGCAGGGCGATTACATCGCCGCCAAGCAGCGCGGGAAATGGGAATATGTCGGCCGCGCACGGGGCATAGGCGCCGCCGTGATCGTCGCGGTGGATGACGGCCATGTCCTGCTCGTCGAGCAGTTTCGCATGCCGCTGCTGCGACTCTGCCTGGAGCTTCCGGCGGGCCTGGTCGGCGATGTCGAGGAGGGCGAGGATGTGCTGGCCTCGGCGGCCCGCGAACTGGAAGAGGAGACGGGCTACCGGCCCGGTCGCGTCGAGCTGATCGGCGATTTCGCCTCGTCGCCCGGCATGGTCTCGGAAACCTTCTCGCTGGTGCGCGCACTGGATCTCACCCAGGTCGGCGCAGGCGGCGGCGTGCCGGGCGAGAATATCACCGTCCGCCGCGTGCCGCTGGCCGAGATCGCCGATTTCGTGGCGGCGCGCCGCGCGGCCGGCCTGATGATCGACGCGAAGATCCTGCTGCTGCTCGGCGCCGGCATCCTCGCCGGCTGACCGGCACCGGCGGGAGTTTACTCGCCGGCCGGCACGATCGGGCCGACCGCGAAATTGTCGGCATAGGCCTGCAGCTTCAGCGACCGGTCATGGCCCGGCACGACATGCGCCGGAATGCCATATTGGGCCGCATAGGCGGTGGCCGCCTCCAGCGACGGAAAGGTGAGATGCACCTGCTGGGGCATGTCGCCCGAACCGGCCCAGCCGGTCAGCGGATCGGGCTTCTTCGCTTCCGCCGGCTCGAACTCGAGCGTCCAGGTGCCGACCTTGGCGCGGCCGGACTGCATGGAATTCTTGATCCGCTGGAAGATGCGCGCAGCCATCGGGAAAGTCCTTCGGAAAATTCGTCGGATCGCGATGCCGCAGCGCGCAACGCCGCGTCAAGAGCGTAAGGACGCCTTCTTGGTGCGGAGCGTCGGATCGGCGGCGGCGGGGTCGTCCGGCCAGGGGTGGCGGGGATAGCGGCCGCGCATCTCCTTGGCGACCGCCGACCAGCTGCCCGCCCAGAAGCCGGGCAGATCCCGCGTCGTCTGGATCGCGCGACCAGCCGGCGAGGTCAGCGACAGGATCAGCGGCACCCGCCCGTCCGCCACCATCGGATGGGTCGCCAGGCCGAACAGCGCCTGCGGGCGGAGTTCCGCGGTCGGACCCCCATCGGCGGCATAGTCGATCGGATGCGAGCTGCCCGCCGGCGTCGCCAACCGATCGGGCGCGAGGCGATCGACCGTCCGCCCGCCCTCCCAGCCGAGCAGGGCCTGGAGCGCACCGGCCAGATCGCCGGGCGGGATCGCGTCCAGCCGGCGGCGCCCCGCGATCAGCGGGGGCAACCAGTCATCGAGCGATCCGGCGAGCGCGTCATCGGAAAGATCGGGCAGCGATTGGTCGAAGCGCCGCGCGAAGGCGGCACGCTGGCGCAATCGGGCCGCGCCTTCCGGCCATGGCAGCAGGCCGACACCGGCGGCGCGCACGCCGTCCAGCAGGGCCGCGGCGAGCGCGGCGGCATCCGGCCGGTCGTCCGGCCCGCCGCCGAGCCGGAGCGCGCCCAGCCGACCCTCGCGGGTGGCCTGGACGCCGCCGGTCGCCGGATCGAAGCGAACCGTGCGGACCTCCTCGATACGATCGCCATAGAGGCGCTCGATCGCCGGCCGGTCGATCGCGGCCGCGGACAGGATGCGGGCGCCGGCGGCGATACCCTGGGTCTCGGCGACCGCCAGCCACTCCTCGCGCGCCAGCGGGGACAGCGGATCGAGCTTGTAGCCCCGCCCGCCGGCGCTCGCCCAGGTCTCGCCCGAGGACTCGCGGCGGCGCGCGATGCGATCGGGATACGCCAGCGCCACGCACAGCCCGGCGTCCGCCGGATCGCCGCCGCCCGCCGCGACGCCGACCGATTGTGCCCAGCGCCGGGCAAGCCCGCGCGCGGCCTCGGCCCGGCGGCCCCGCTCGCCCCGCCAGCGCTGGAGGCGCTGGGCGAGGTCGGCCGAGTCGCCGCCCAGGCCGCGCTCGGACAGCAACGCCGCCACCTCCGCCGCCAGCCCGCCCAGCCCGAGCGGCGCGGCCGCCACCAGCATGTGGGCGAGGCGCGGCGGCAAGGGCAGCGCGGCGATCGCCCGGCCATGCGCGGTCGGGCGACCATCCCCGTCGATCGCGCCGAGCGAGGCCAGGCGGGTGCGCGCTTCGGCCACGGCGGCCGGCGGCGGCGGATCCAGCCAGCGCAGTTCGGCCGGATCGGCGACGCCCCAGATCGCGCAATCGAGCAGCAGCGCCGAGAGATCGGCCTCCCATATCTCGGGTGGATCATAAGGCGGCAGCCCGGCCGTCGCCGCCGCTTCCCACAGGCGATAGACCACGCCCGGTGCCTGGCGCCCGGCCCGGCCGGCGCGCTGGGTGGCGGCCGCCTGGCTGACCCGCTCGGTCGACAGCCGGGTGACGCCGGCGGCGCGATCGTAACGCGCGCGCCGGGCCAGCCCCGAATCGATCACGATCCGCACGCCGTCGAGCGTCAGGCTGGTTTCCGCGATCGCGGTGGCGAGGACGATCTTGCGCTGGCCGGGCGGCGAGGCGGCGATCGCGGCGCGCTGCTCGGCGGGATCGAGGCTGCCGTGGAGGCGATGGAGGATCACGCCCGGCGGCAGACGATCGAGGCGCTCGGCCGTCCGCTCGATCTCGGCGACGCCGGGCAGGAAGGCGAGGATGCCGCCCTGCGCCTCGTCCGCCAGCGCGAGTCGGCAGGCCGCCGCCATGGCATCCTCGATCCGCTGGGCGCTATCCCGGCCGAGATAGCGATGCGCGATCGGGAAGCTGCGACCGGCGCTTTCCACCAGCGGCGTGCCCTCCCCCAGCAGCTGCGAGAAACGCGCGCCGTCGAGGGTCGCGGACATCGCCACCAGCCGGAGATCGGGCCGCAACCCGGCCTGGGCATCGAGCGCCAGCGCCAGCCCGAAATCGCTGTCGAGGCTGCGCTCATGCACCTCGTCGAACAGCACCGCCGACACCCCGGCGAGTTCGGGATCGGCCTGGATGCGGTTGCGGAAGATGCCCTCGGTCAGCACCGTCACGCGGGTGGCGGCCGAGCGCTTGCTGTCGAGCCGGGTGGCATAGCCGAAGGTCTTGCCGACCGGCTCCCCGCCCAGCTGCGCCATCCGTTCGGCGGCCGCGCGCGCCGCCAGGCGACGGGGCGACAGCAGCAGGATCTCGCCGCTGCACCATGCTTCCCGAAGCAACGCAGGGGCGACCGCCGTGGTCTTGCCGGCGCCCGGCGGCGCGACCAGCACCGCCGACGATCCCGCCCGCAGCGCGGCCAGAAGATCGGGCATAACGGCATGGATCGGCAGATCGGTCACGCCGCGCGGCTTAGGACGGACGGCGATGCCCTGTCCACGGCTTCACGCTGGCGGGATGCCGGCCATTTCGGTCAGAGGCTCGCCAGGCTGCACAGCTCGGCCGAGGTGATCCCGTAGGTTTCGCAGATATGATCGCGCAGCGCGCGCTTCGCGTCCGCCATATCCTGATAGGCGGCCTCCTCGGCCGCTTCCGCGCCGGGATCGACCACGAAGGCGCTCGGCACCAGTTCGCCCCAGCTGATCTTGTGCCGGATCGCGGCATCGCGGACCTGTTGAACCAGTGATCTTCCGTCATGAATAAGACTTTCTCCTGCGAGGAGAACGCCTTGCTGCCGATCCGATTCTATCCGCGCGGTTCAGTAGGCGCGCGAGAAGGCGAATTCGGCGGCTTCGATCAGCGCCGATTTGGCCTCGCCGTCCGGGAAACGCCCGAGCGCCGCGATCGCCAATTCGCCATAATGGCGCGCCCGTGCGAAGGTGTCGGCGACCGCACCGCACTGCTCCAGCAGGCGATTGGCGTGGGCGAGATCCTCGTCCGAGACGCGGCGCCCTTCGATCGCATCCTTCCAGAAGCGGCGCTGGCTCTCGTCACCGCGCGCATAAGCGAGGATGACCGGCAGGGTCACCTTACCGTCGCGGAAATCGTCGCCGGTATCCTTGCCCATGGTGGTGCCGTCCGAGGCATAGTCGATCGCGTCGTCGACCAGCTGGAAGGCAATGCCAAGGTTGCGACCATAGCTGTCGAGCGCCTCCTCGTCGGCCTCGTCGCGCTCGGCGATGACGGCGGCGATGCGGCAGGCGGCGGCGAACAGCGCGGCGGTCTTGGCGTCGATGATCTGCAGGTAGCGATCCTCGTCGGTCTCGATCCGACGCTGGGCGGTGAGCTGGGCGACCTCGCCCTCGGCGATGATCGCGCTGGCGCTCGACAGGATGCGGAGCACGCCCAGCGATCCGTCTTCCACCATCAGCTCGAACGAGCGGCTGAACAGGAAGTCGCCGACCAGCACGCTGGCCGGATTGCCCCAGATCAGATTGGCGGTGCGCTTGCCGCGCCGCATCCCCGAGCCATCGACGACATCGTCGTGCAGCAGCGTCGAGGTGTGGATGAATTCGACGATCGCGGCCAGCTTGTGATGGCGCGTGCCGCCATAGCCGAGCAGCCTGGCGCAGGCGAGCGTCAGCATCGGCCGCATCCGCTTGCCCCCGCCGGCGATCAGATGCCCGGCGAGCTCGGGAATCAGCGGCACTTCGCTCTGCATCCGCGCGAGGATGACGCTGTTGACCTGATTCATGTCGGCCGTGATCAGCGACACGAGCGGATCGAGCGACGGCACGGAGGCACCCGACGCCGGCGCCGGGTGAAGAGGATGGACGTTCGCAGTCATGGCGCGGGTTCTCTGGCGCTTGGCGCGGCTAAAGGCAAGCTGGGGTTGCAACTGGCGGCCCGGGTCGCGAAGAGAGCGCCGTCATCAGTGGGTGGAAAGATCATCATGGCAGACGAGACGCTGCAGCGCTTTCGCGAAAGCATCGACAATATTGACGCCGCGCTGGTGTTCATGCTGGCCGAGCGATTCAAGGTTACGCAGGCCGTCGGCCGCTACAAGGCCGAAGCCAAGCTGCCGCCGGCCGATCCGGGCCGCGAGGACGAACAGATTAGCCGCCTGCGTGGACTGGCTGAAGCCGCCCATCTCGACCCGGATTTCTCGGAAAAGTTTCTCCGTTTCATCATCGACGAGGTGATCCGCCACCATGAGCGGGTCCGCGAGGACAGTTGAGGCCGGGGCCAGGCAAGGCTGCCGGACAAGGCTGAGGACCGAAGCCTAGGACGGCTGGCCGATCAGCACGCGGACGTCCTCGGCCAGCCGCAACGGATCGAACGGCTTCACGATCACACCGGCCGCGCCGAGATCGCGATAGCCTTCGAGATCGCGATAGCCGGCCCGCGCCGTCATGAAGATCACCGGCAACGATCGCCCCTCCTCCCCCATGCGGATCGCGGCAAGCACCGCCGGCCCGTCCATCACCGGCATCATCATGTCGAGCAGCACCGCGTCGGGCCACCACCCGTCCACTCGCATCGCCTCCAACGCCTCCACGCCGGAGGCGGCCGTCCGCACCTCGATGGCCGCATCGAGGCCGAGCGCGAGCGCCGTAATCGTCCGGATGTCCGGATCGTCATCGACGCACAATATCCTGATCCGGCTCGTCATCGGTCGTCCGTCTGCGCGGCGCTGGCGAGCAGCCGGCGGATGGTCTGGGCGAGGTTGGGCAACGAGCGGCGGGATTTCACCAGCACCGCATCGACCTGCCCTCTCGTTTCCGGCACCACATCCTTGGCCGAATAGATGATCGTCGGGATCGCCGTGCCGTCCGCCCGCAGCAGATCGGGCAGCAGGTCGAGGCCGGAACCATCGGGAAGCACGATGTCGAGGATGACGATATCCGGTGTCGCCCGATCGAGCTGCTCGCGCGCCGCCGCGATCGTGGTGGCACGCAGCATCCGGCCATGCTCGGCCAGCGCGGTGGCAGTCACCTCCAGCATGTCGATGTCGTCATCGATATGGAGCAGGGTGGGGCGCGTCGCCTCGCTATGCGCGATGGCGCGGCGCACGGCGACGACGAGTCGCTCCTGATCGACCGGCTTGTCGATCCAGTCGACCACTTCGAGCGACGCCGTCACCGTCGCATCGCGGGCATCCAGCCCCGAGATCACGATGATTGGCAGCGAGCGCGTCCCCGCGCGACGACGCAACGCCCGCACGATCTCGAGGCCACTCTCGCCGGGCAGTTGCACATCGACGATCACGCCATCGTACCGGCCGGATCGCGCGGCCACCTCCGCAGCGCGCCCGGTATCGACGCAATCGACCAGGCAGCCGGCTCCCTCCAGGATCGCGCGCAGGGCGGCCGCGGCATCGGGCTGCGCTTCGCAGACGAGGATGCGGGCGCGCGTACCGCTTTCCGTCACCGGATCGGATGGCGGCAAGGGCAGCGAGAAGACCAGCCGGGCACCGCCCCCGGCCGCCCGGCCGAACCAGATGCGGCCTTCATGGGCCGAGATGATCTCTCGGGAGATGGCGAGGCCCAGTCCGGTGCCACCGCTGATCGCAGCGCCCCCCGCCGCCTGCGAGAAACGCTCGAAGATCCGGAGGCGAAACTCTTCGGGGATCCCCGGCCCTTCGTCTTCGATCGCGACGATGATGTCGGTTTCGCGCCGGGTGACGCGTATATCGACGGTGCCCCGCTCCGGCGAAAAGCGAATGGCGTTGGACAGCAGGTTGGTGGCCACCTGCAACAATCGATCCGCATCGCCATGCACGAGCAGCGGGCGTTCCTCCGCCTCCAGCTCGAGGATCACGTCCTTCATCTCGGCAAGGCCCCGGCTGCCTTCCAGGGCCCGTTCCAGCAACGCCACGATATCGAGCGGCGCACTTTCGAAATGCATCCGTCCCGAGCCGATCTTCTCGATATCGAGGATGTCGTTGATCAGCCGGATCAGCCGGCGCGAATTATTCTCGGCGATCTCGACGAGCCGGCGCGCGGCATCGGGCAGTTCGCCGACCGAACCGGCCCGCAGCAAGCCGAGCGCGCCGACCACCGAGGTGAGTGGTGTACGCAATTCGTGGCTCACCGTGCTGACGAACTCGTCCTTCAGCCGTTCGACCTCCTTGCGCTCGGAAATATCGCGGATCGCCGCGACGATGTAGGTCTCGTCCGCCGACGGCATCAGCCCCAGCGCGATATCGACCGGCACGACATGCCCGTCGCGGTGCTGGATCGTGCGATCGAGCCGGTGGGGCTGGACGATCTTGCCGTCATGCACGCCGATACGGTCGTGAAAGGGCTCGTCGCCGGCCGCCACACCGAGAAACACCGAGGCGTCCTGCCCGATCATGTCGCCGGGCTCCAGCCCGAGCAGTCGCGTGCTCGCTTCGTTCACGGCCTTGATCCGCCCGGCCGTATCGAGGATCATCATGACGTCGGTGGTGCTCGCGAAGATCGCGCGCAGATGGGCCGCCGCGGCGTGGGTCCGCCGCTCGAACCGATATCGCTCGCATTGCGCGCGCCAGATCGACAACAGCCCGATCCACAAGGCGAATCCGGCGATGATCATCATCGTCCAGACGAACCGGTCGATCGCCCAATATTGATCGCGGACATGCGCGATCCGCGCGTTCATCGTTGCCCGCTCGGTCTCGGTCACGGCGTTGATCAGCGCTGCCGCCCGCCGCATCAGCGCCACGCCCTGCAGATCCGCCGCCCACGCAGACGCCGCCAGGACGCCGTCATGCTTCCGCAGCGCGCTCGCCTGCCCCATCTCCCGGAACTTCGCCTCCACCACCCGGCGCAACTCGGCGAGGCGCGCGGTCTGGACGGCATCGCCGGCATAAAGGCTGTCGAGCTGTGCGAGCCCCTGCTCGGCACGTGCCTCATTCTGCCGAAAACTCCCGGCGAAAATGGCGTTGCCGGTCAGCAGATAGCCGCGCTGCGCACCCTCCGCTTCATCGAGGCCGCGCAGGAAATCGGCGGCCGCAAAACGCTTTTCGAAGGAGAGCCGGTTGATCGCGCGTGCCGTATCGAGCTGGCGCTGCTGCGAACCGAACCACAAGGCCAGTGCGAGCAGCACCAGCGGCCCGATCGTGCCGACGAGCCAGAAGCGGACACGCGACGGCGGCCTGGGAACGAAGGAAGAAGGCTCAGACAGCCCCTGAATCATGCAGCATCGATCATTCGGCGCCGTCCCCCTGCTCGGCGAGCAGCGGCTGCATGGCGAGGATCGCCTGGGTCCGGTTGTTGACCCCCAATTTGCGGAAGATCGCGGTGAGATGGGCCTTGATGGTCGCTTCGGTGACTCCCAGATCGCCGGCGATCTGCTTGTTGAGCCGACCATCGGCCAGCGCCATCAGCACCCGTAGCTGCGCGCCCGACAGGCCCGCAATGCGCGCCCGCGCTTCGGACACATCGGCCTGCGCCTTGCCGCTGCAGGCCGGGAACACCGTCTTCCCCGCCAATATGGCGCGCAGCGAACCCAGCGTCTCATCGAGCGGCTGCGCCTTGGAAAGATACCCCGCGGCCCCGAGCGCGCGCGCCGCCTCGATCAACTCGGGCTGCTGCCGGGACGAAACGATCACGATCGGCACGTCCCCCAATGCGTGCTGGAGCCGTAAGAACCCCGAAAAGCCACGCGCGTCCGGCAATATGAGATCGAGCAGCGCCAATCTGTAACCACGATGACGGCCAATCGCGGCCTCCGCTTCGGCGATCGAACCGACGCTATCGATGGTCAGTTCGGGCATGGCAACGCGCGCCGCAAGCGCCAGACCTTCACGAATCAACGGATGATCATCGGCCAGCAATAAACGGGAACCAGGCAATACATCCCCTTAATGCCCGCGAGACGCCCCCTAAGACGACATCGCCGACTTTTCACAGCTCGAGATACAGACGTCGCAGAAACGAGTTTTGGTTTCAATTGGCGATTTACAAGAGATTTTGGCAATTCCATATGGGACATGTTGCACATGCGTATGATCGGAGTAGATCGAGACGCGATGGTCGACCCGCCCTCCATTCTTGTCGTCGATGATGAAATCGGCAATCGCATCATGGCGGTAGCGATTCTGACTGCGGCCGGATGGCGTGTGGATCAGGCAGAGGATGGCGCCGCCGCGATTGCTGCACTGCATGATAAAAAATATGCGGTCGTGCTGATGGATATCCAGATGCCGGAGGTGGACGGGTTCCAGGCCAGCCGCGCGATTCGTTGCGGCGGCGGCCCTTCGGCATCCGTGCCGATCCTCGCCTTCACCGCCATGCCCCGCGAGACCGCCCATGAACGCGCGATGGCGGCCGGCATGGACGGCCATGTCGCCAAGCCCTTCACCCCGGCGGCCCTGGTCGCGGCGGTGGAATATTGGCGGCCCGGCGGCGGCCCCCATCCGTCCGCGGCGCTGGCCGGGATTTTCGGCCGGACCGAAGTGGCCTCGCTGCTCAGCCGCTTCCGCGACCAGCTGGTCGAGGCGCTGGACGCCAGCGACGATCACACCGCACGCCGGAGCCGCGCCCACAAGATCGCCGGGATCAGCGGGACATTGGGCTTCGCCGACGTCTCGCGGAACTGGCTCGCCGTCTCCGAAGGCCACGACTCGGCCTGGGACGAGGCCCGCGCCGCCGCGCGCAGAGCGATCGTGACGCTCGACGCCGGGGATGATTTCGACCCCGAAACGAGACTCTAGTCTAACCGGCGTTACGACCCTGGTCTAACCGCCCCGCCCCACAGGGTTCGTAGGAAGGTTTCGTTAAGTCCGTTGGCGTTTGTCGATCCTGTCACGCGTTTCACAGGATTGACCCATGACCAACGTCCTCACCCGTTTCCGTGCTGCTGGCGTCCTGATTGCGACGCTCGCTGCCGGCTTGTTCGCTTCCGCCCCGGCGCAGGCCGGTTCGTCCGCCGGCACGATCGGCGTCTCGCTCACGGTCACGGCCGCCTGTGCGGTGAACGCCGCGACCAGCGTGGCCGCCACGATCGGCCAGCTCGGCTCGATCAGCTTCGCCTCGCAGCCCGGCATCTTCTCCAACACCGATGCCGCGATGGTCGCCACCGGCGGCGGCAGCGGCATCTCGGTGCTGTGCTCGCCGGGCCTGACCCCGACCTTCACGGTCGGCGCCGGCGCCAATGACGACAGCACCTTCCATTATCTCGCCTCGAACGGGAGCAAGGTGGCCTATCATCTCTACAGCGATGCCGGGCGTACCAGCGAGATCACCATCGGCCAGGTGCTCAACCTCGGGACGGCCACGTCGACCGCGTTCAACGTGCCGATCTATGGCCGCGTGAGCAGCAACGGCGCGGCGCTTCCCGCCGGCAACTACACCGATACCGTGCAGGTGACGCTGGCCTGGTAACAGGCTGGCGGGGCGGAATAGCGGCCATGCCTGTCATCGTTCGCATGGTCGTTCTGACGCTGGCGGGTGCCACCGCCGGGGGGTGGTGCGCCACGTCGGCGACGGCCGAGACTTCGAAGAGCTTTCAGGTCTCGGCCGTCATCGCCAACGGCTGCTCGGTCACCACGACGAGTTCGGGCACCGGCACCTGGGGCAATATCGCCCTCGGCACCGTCTCGGGCATCACGACGGGAACGGTCCAGGCCAGCCTGCTGTCCGGCAGCAGTGCCGGCATCCAGATCGACTGCACCCCCGGCATGACCGCGAACCTGACGGCGGACACCGGCAACAACGCCATTTCGGGCGTCCGCCAGCTCGCCAACGGGACCGCCCGCATACCCTATCTGCTCTACGCCAACGGCAGCAGCACGGCATGGACGACCCAGGCGGTGGCGCTCTCCTTCCCGGTAGGCACCTCGCACATGTCCGTCCCGGTTGTCGCCAAGGCCACATTGTCGAGCCCGTCCACGGCCGGCGCCTATTCGGACACGGTGCGCGTCACGCTCAGTTGGTGACGCGCATTCCCCTCAACCTTTCGGAGTAGCCCCCCGTGCTTCGCAAGACCTTCCTTTCCGCCCTGCTCGCCATCGGCATCCTGCCGGCCTTCGCGCCCGCCCATGCCGCCGCCGTCGTGCTGTGGCCGATCGACCCGACGATCGCGACCGGCCAGACCGCCACCGCGCTCTGGGTCGAGAATCGCGGCACCGATCCCGTCACCCTCCAGGTCCGTTCGCTGGGCTGGAGCCAGTCCGGCGGCGAGGATCAATATGCCGCGCAGGACGAGGTCGTCACCAGCCCGCCGATCGCCAGCGTCGCCCCCGGCCAGCGCCAGCTCGTCCGGGTCATCCGCCGCGACACCGGCGCCACGCCGGCCGAGCACAGCTATCGCCTGCTGATCGACGAACTGCCGCCGCCGCTCGATCCGGCCAAGCCCGACGGGCCGACCGCGCACCTCGCCGTGCAGATGCGCTATTCGATCCCGCTGTTCACCTATGACGGTGAGATCGCCACCATGCCGACGCTCCAGGGCCATACCGTGGTGGTCGAAGGCAAGCGCTATGCCGAGATCCGCAATGTCAGCCAGCGCCATGCGCGGCTGCTCAACCTGCGCATCCAGCAGGGCGCCAAGAGCTTCACCGTCACTGCCGGCCTGGTCGGCTATGTGCTGCCCGGCGCGACGATGCGCTGGCCGCTGCCCGACGGCGCACCCGTCAGCGGCGCCCTGCTCGTCAACGTCAACGGGGTCGATACGAGCCTGGCTCCGACTGCCTGACGCGTGCAATGTGGCGCAGCCTTCCCTTCCTCCTCCTGTCGGTCCTCGCAATGGCCGGCGCCCGACCGGCGGACGCGGCGGCGTTGCCGGCGTTCAGCGCCGCGCCGGTCGATCAGCCGCTGTTCGTCGAGCTCGTGCTCAACGGGCAGGCGGCCGGTGACATCGTGCAGATGCGGATGCAGGGCGGCCACGGCATGATCGACGCCGCCTCGCTGCGCAAGGTCGGCCTGAACGTCGCCGGCGACGGCCCGATCGACGTGTCGCAGCTGCGCGGCGTGCAATCGACCTATGATGCCAACGACCAGACGCTGAAGCTCGACGTCTCGCCGGACATGCTGCCGACCAACCATATCTCGCCCTTCACCCGCGAACAGGCGGCGACGGTCACCGACTATGGGGCGATGATCAACTATGACGCCTATGCCCAGACCAGCGCGGGCGTCACCACCGCCTCGCTGTGGACCGAGCAGCGGCTGTTCGGCCCGTTCGGCACCCTGTCCACCGACGGTACGCTGCGCGTCACCCACAATGGCGGCAGCGGCAGCCCGAGCGGTTATCTGCGTTACGACACCCGCTATCGCTATGTCGACGAGAAGCGGGCGCTGGCCTACACCGTCGGCGATCTCATCACCCAGTCGCTGCCGTGGACGACATCGGTGCGGATGGGCGGCATCCAGATCGCGCGGGATTACCGCGTGCGCCCCGATCTCATCACCACCCCGCTGCCGAGCTTCGCCGGCCAGACCGCCGTGCCCTCGGCGGTCGACCTGTTCGTGGACGGCTATCGCCAGCAGAGCGCCGACGTCGCGCCGGGCCGCTTCGTGCTCGACAACATGCCGGTGGTGAACGGCGCCGGCGAGGCGACGATCGTCACCACCGATGCCGTCGGCCGGCAGATCGCCACCACCATCCCCTTCTACGTCTCCTCGACCCTGCTCAAGCCGGGGATGCTCGATGTCGCCGGCGAAATCGGCTTCCTGCGGCGCGGCTACGGCCTGAAGAGCTTCGATTACGGCACCGCGGCGGCCAGCGGCACCGTCCGCCGCGGCATCACCCAACACATCACCCTCGAGGCGCATGGCGAGGCGACCAAGGATCTCGGCCTTGTCGGCGGCGGCGTGGTGTGGGCGCCGGGCCTGCTGGGCACGCTCGCCGCCAACGTCACGACCAGCCACAGCGAGGGCCGTACCGGCACCCAGTGGACGGTCGGCTACAGTTACTCCAACCGCCGCTTCAGCATCTCGGCCGAGCATGATCAGCGCAGCCAGGGCTATCGCGATCTCGGCAGTTTCGATCTCGCCAATTATGCCGGCACCCGGCGCAACGACCGGGTGATCGCCAGCGTCAACGTGCCCCATCAGGGCAGCTTCGGCGCCGCCTATATCGACGGCGAGACGATGGCGAACGCCCATACCCGGATCCTGTCGCTGTCTTATTCGCGCCCGATCGGCCATTTCGCCAGCCTGTTCCTCAGCGCCGATCATGATTTCGTCGCCCACAGCACCAGCGCTCAGCTCCGCCTGATCGTGCCGTTCGGCCGCAACACCGTGAGCGGCGGCATCACCCACGATCCCGGCCGCGGCAACCTCGCCCAGCTCGATTATTCGCGCTCCGTGCCGACCCAGGGCGGGTTCGGCGCCAATGCGACGCTGGCCGGGGGGGACAATGGCGAGGTCTACGGCCAGGCCACCGCGACGTGGCGCGGCAAGGCCGTCGAGCTACAGGCCGGCGGCGCCTTCACCCCCGGCCAGCAATCGGGCTGGGTCGGCGCGACCGGATCGCTGGTGATGATGGACAAGAGCCTGTTCGCCGCCAATGCGGTGACCGATGCCTTCGCCCTTGTCTCGACCGCGGGCACGCCGCACGTGCCGGTGTCGTTCGAGAACCAGCCGCTCGGCGTGACCGACCAGCGCGGGCACTTGTTCGTGCCGCAGATCACCTCCTACCATGTCAGCCACTTCGCGATCGACACGCTCGAGCTGTCCGCCGACCATATGGCGGACGCGGTCGAAAAGAATGTTGCGCTGCGCCAGGGGTCGGGTGCGGTGATCCGCCTGCCGATACGCTTCGTCCGCAATGCGACGGTGACGCTGGTCGCCCGCAACGGCAAGGCGCTCGATCCCGGCGGCCGGGTTTCCCGCGCCGGCGCCAGGGACAGCGAAATCGGCTGGGACGGCATCGCCTTCCTCGACGACATCAAGGGCGAGACCGATCTCGCCGTCACCAACCGCGACGGCTCCACCTGCCATGCGCACGTCACGCTGCCCGCCGGCGCCAAACCGCTCGCCCAGATCGGCCCGGTGCGATGCCTGTGAGGCTCCCCTGCACCCCGCTGATCCGGCTGGTGCTGGCGCTGCTGCTGGCCTGCGGCTTCGCCGGCGCGGCCAATGCGACCTGCACCTTTTCCTCGCAGGCGCTGAATTTCACGTCGGGCTCGACCTATGACGTGAAGGCGGCCGCCGTCGCGCAGATCACCGGCCCGGCCGGCATGACCTGCACCGGATCGACGGTCAACGTGCTGGGCGCGTCCGTCTATGCCAACGGGAGCGCGACCAGCGTCAACGGCTTGATGCTCAAGGGCAGCAACGGCGGCAGCATCCCCTATATGCTCTCGGCGGACCCGAACAACGTCAACAGCTTCAACAAGACCGCCAGCATCAACTTTATGAGTACGGCCGTCCTCTCCCTGGTCAACATCCTGGGTGCGACGTCCTTCACGCCGGTGCTCTATGCGAGTCTCGCCGCCAATCCCCCCAATATCCCGGCCGGCACCTATACCGATACGGTGACCATCAACTGGGTCTATCAGATCTGCACCGTGAGCGTCGCCCTCGCGTGCGTCAGCACCGAGAATGGCACCGGCAGCTCGGTCATCAAGATCACGCTGGTGGTGAGCGCCGACTGCCGGATCAGCGCGCCGAACGTCAGCTTCAACAGCGCGCCGCTCGCCAGCCAGTTCGGCGCCGTCAGCCAGGCGGTGCTGGTCGATTGCTCGCTGAACAGCAGCTACAAGGTCAGTTTCTCGGCCGGCACCGTCGCCAGCGGCTCGGCCCGTCCGTGGCGGACGATGAGCGACGGCAACAACCATCTCCTCCAATATAATATCTACCTGGCGGACGGGGTGACGATCTGGGACACCACCAATCCCCAGCAGAGCGCCACGCCGGGCACCGGCGGGGTCACCAACCAGATGCAATCCTATGTCGCCAAGGTGAACCCGGCCCAGATCACGCCGCCGGCCGGCAGCTATACCGACACCGTGAACGTGATCATCACCTTTTAGTTTGGACAGGTTGGTGCCACGCCCTCGACAGGCGGCGCAGATTGTGGTGACACGGCCTCATGTCGATCCGCCCCATGATGCTGCTCGCCGTCCTGCCGCTCACCGTCGCGGCCGCCCCGATCGAGGTCGCCGTCACCAACGTGACTCAGGCCAAGGGCAAGGTGCATGTCGATATCTGCTCCGAAAAGCTCTTCATGGGCAGCGACTGCCTCTATTCGGCCGATGCCCCGGCGGTGATCGGCACCACCATCGTCACCATACCGAACGTGCCGCCCGGCCATTATGCGGCCCAGGTGTTCCACGACATCGACGGTAGCGGCAAGCTGAAGCGCAACCTGTTCGGCATTCCCAAGGAGCCGGTCGGCTTCTCGCGCGATGCGCCGATCCATTTCGCGCCGCCCAAATGGGCGGATGCGATGTTCGATCATGGCACCGAGAGCCAGCGGATCACGCTGAGCCTGCGCACCAAATTCTTCTGATCCACCGTCTTCCGGCCGCATGACCCATCCGCTCGCCCGCCTCGTCGCGCTCGCCTGCCGGCGCCCCTGGGCGACGCTCGCCCTCGGCCTGCTGCTGACGGTCGCCGCCCTGCTGTTCACCGCCGACCGCATCGCGATCACCACCGACGCGACCGCGTTGATCTCGCCCGACGTGCCGTGGCGCCTGAACGAGCGGAAGATGGACGCCGCCTTCCCGCAGAATGGCGACAGCGTGTTGGTCGTGATCGACGGCGCCACCCCCGAGATCGCCGAGCGTTCGGCCGCCGATCTCGCCGCGAAAATGGCGGCCGACCCCAGGCATTTCCGCCGCGTCACCCGGCCCGACGGCGGCGAATATTTCGCGCGCGAGGGCCTGCTGTTCGGCAGCCAGGCCGATGTCGATGCCGCCACGAAGCAGATGATCGGCGCCCAGCCGTTCCTCGGCCCGCTGGCGGGCGACCCGTCGCTGCACGGGATCGCCGGCGCGCTCGATACCATGCTGCAGGGCGTCCAGCGGGGCGACGCGACGCTCGCCCAGATCGACAGGCCGATGGCGGCGCTGGCCGATGCCTTGGACGCCGAGGCCGCCGGCAAGCCCGCCTTCTTCTCCTGGCAAGCCCTGTTCGGCAGCGACGCCGGCAGCGCCAAGGGCGCCCTCGCGGCGCCGAAACGGCGGCTGGTGCTGGCGACGCCGGTGCTGGATTTCGGCAATCTGATGCCCGGCGAACCGGCGACCGACGCCGTCCGCGCTGCCGCCAGGGCCCTGAACCTCGATGCCGCCCACGGCGTCACGCTGCGGATCACCGGATCGGTGCCGCTGTCCGACGAGGAGTTTGCCAGCCTGGCCGATCATGCCTGGCTGGTCGGCGCGGTGATGGTCCTCGCCATGCTGGCGACCTTGTGGCTGGCGGTGCGCTCGTGGCGGATCGTCGGCGCGATCCTCGGCACCACGATCGCCGGGCTGATCGTCACCAGCGCGATCGGGCTGCTCGCGGTCGGCGAGTTCAACCTGATCTCGGTCGCCTTCATCCCGCTGTTCGTCGGCCTCGGCGTCGATTTCGGCATCCAGCTCGGCGTCCGTTTCCAGGCCGAGCGGCTCACCCACGATACCCCGATCGCGGCGATGACCGCGGCGGCGACCGCGCTCGGCGCGCCGCTGCTGCTGGCGGCAGGCGCGGTGTGCCTCGGCTTCCTCGCCTTCCTGCCGACCGCCTATGTCGGCATCGCCGAGTTGGGCGTCATCGCCGGACTGGGCATGATCGTCGCGCTGGTGCTGTCCGTCACCCTGCTGCCGGCGCTGCTGATGCTGCTCAAGCCGGGCCAGCCCCGCGCCGAACTCGGTCATCCCGCCTTGGCCCCGGTCGATGGCTTCCTGATCCGTCGGCGCCGGCCGGTGCTGATCCTGTTCGGCCTCGCCATGGCGTTCGGCATCGCCAGCCTGTGGTTCGTCCGCTTCGACTTCAATCCGCTCCACCTGCGCAATCCGCATGGCGAGGCGATGGCGACGCTCGCCGACCTGATGACCGATCCGGATCGCGATCCCAACACGATCGACATCCTCGCGCCCAACCTTCCCGCCGCGCAGGCGCTGGCGGTCAAGCTGTCGGCGCTGCCCGAAGTCGGCCAGGCGATCACCGCCGCGAGTTTCGTGCCCGCAGACCAGGCGCCCAAGCTCGCCACCATCGCCAACGCGCAGGCGCTGCTCGATTTCACGCTCAACCCGTTCGCGCCGGCGCCGCCGACGGGCGATGCCGGGACGATCGCCGCGCTGGGCCACACCGCCGCCGGCCTGCGGGGCGCCGCCACCGCCGCTGGGCAGGGTGGACCGGCCGCCGATGCGCGCCGGCTCGCCGCCGCCTTCGATCGACTGGCCGGTGCGTCGCCGGCCATTCGCGCGCAGGCGACGGCGCTGCTCGTGCCCCCGCTCGGGACGATGCTCGATCAGATGCGGAGCGCCCTCGCCGCCGAGCCGGTGACGATCGACACGCTGCCCGCCGCGGTGAAGCAGGACTGGATCGCCAGGGACGGGCAGGCCCGCGTCCAGCTGACCGCCGCCGGCACCGATCGCAGCGATGCCGCGCTTGCCCGCTTCGTCGCCGCCGTGCAGACGATCGCGCCGGGCGCGACCGGCACCGCGGTATCCACCCAGGCGGCCGCCCACACCGTCGCGATGGCGTTCGTGGAGGCCGGCGTGCTGGCGCTGATCGCGGTCAGCCTGCTGCTGTTCGCGGTGCTGCGCAGTGCCCGCGAGGTGGCGTTCACGCTCGCCCCGGTGGTGCTTTCGGGCTTCCTGACGCTGGGCACCTGCGTGCTGATCGGCCAGCCGATCAACTTCGCCAACATCATCGCCTTCCCGCTGCTGTTCGGGGTCGGCGTCGCCTTCCACATCTATTTCGTGATGGCGTGGCGGGCGGGCGCGACCGACCTGCTGCAATCGCCGCTCGCCCGCGCCATATTCTTCTCGGCGCTGGCGACCGGCAGCGCCTTCGGCTCGCTCTGGCTCTCGCGCCATCCCGGCACCGCCAGCATGGGCAAGATCCTGATGATCTCGCTCGCCTGGACGCTGGTCTGCGCGCTGATCTTCGAGCCGGCGCTGCTCGGCCCCCAGCACAAGAAGACGACGCCCTAAGCCTCCGGCATGCCCTTTTCCCGGTCGCACTGAGCCTGTCGAAGTGCGTGCCGCAGACGCCGAGCGCGTAGCACGTCCTTCGACAGGCTCAAGACGACCGGTCAGTATGGATCAGGCAGCCCCCAGCCCTCACTTCACCGCATCGAGCTGGGCGAGCTTCTTGACCATCGCCGGCAGCCCGCCCGTCTGGATGGTGGTGGCGAGATCGGCGCGCTGGAGCGCGAGATTGCTCACCCCGCCCGAGATGACGTCGACGATCCGGTAGCTGCCGCCCGTCTCGCGCATCCGGTAGAACAGCGTGTCGCCGCCGATCGTCACCTTGACCACGCGATCGGGACCGCGCTCGATCACCTTGGGATCGACCGTGAAGGGGGTGCCGTCATAGCTTTTGAAGTTGCGCGCGAGGCTGACCGCCGAATGGCGGGTGAGCGCCGCGACCGCCGATGCCTTGTCCGCCGCCGAGGCCTTGGCCCAGGCCGGGCCCGCCACGAGGCCGGCGATCGTCGGCATGTCGTAGTAGCTTTTGACCAGCGGCTCGAATCGATCGGCGCGCGCGGCGGTGGCGAGTTTCGCCTTCATCACCGCGATCACCGCATCGTCATACGCACCGATGCGCGCCGCCGGATCGCTCGCCTGCGCCTGCGCGACGGCGGGGATGGTGGCCAGAAACAGCGCGGCGATGCGGAAATTCCATGTCAATGTCGTCATCCTTTGGTCAGCGCAGCTTCATGCGCTGTGGCGTCATAACCACGTCTGAACAAGTCCGAGGCCGATCTGGTTTCGCTCCCTTTCGCAACTGCGGCAGAGCGACTATGTGGTGCGTGCCGTCGTCGGGAGATATGGATGGTCAAGATACTGCTCGCCCAACCCCGTGGTTTCTGTGCCGGGGTCATTCGGGCCATAGACATTGTGGATCGCGCCCTCGATCGGGTGGGTGCGCCCGTCTATGTTCGTCACGAGATCGTGCATAACCGGCACGTCGTCGATACGCTGAAGGCCAAGGGTGCCGTATTCGTCGAGGAACTCGATGAAGTGCCCGCCGGCGAGGTCACGATCTTTTCCGCGCATGGCGTCAGCCGCTCGGTGCAGCTCGACGCCGAGGCGCGCGGCCTGCCGGTGATCGACGCGACCTGTCCGCTGGTCAGCAAGGTCCACGCGCAGGGCCGCCGCTACGTCTCGACCGGGCGCACGCTGGTGCTGATCGGCCATGCCGGCCACCCCGAGGTGGAGGGCACGCTCGGCCAGATCGATGGCGAGATCCATCTCGTCGGCACGCCCGAAGAGGTGGCCACGCTGCCGATCCCGATCGACGCGGCCGTCTCCTACATCACCCAGACGACGCTGTCGGTGGATGACACCCGCGTCATCATCGCGGCGCTCGAAGCCCGGTTCACCAACCTGACCGGCCCCTCGACCGCCGAAATCTGCTATGCGACGCAGAACCGGCAGTCGGCAGTGCGCGCGCTGTGCGACAAGGCCGATCTGCTGCTGGTGGTCGGCAGCCCGAACAGCTCCAATTCCAACCGGCTGCGCGAGATCGGCACCGAGATGGGCAAGGCCGCCTATCTGATCGCCGATGGATCGCAGCTCGATGCGGCATGGCTGGACGGCGTCGAGACGATCGGCCTCACCGCCGGCGCATCCGCGCCCGAGGAACTGGTGCAGAGCGTGATCGCGGCCATCCGGGCCATCACGCCGGCAACCGTCGCCACGCTCGACGGACTCGAAGAAAATGTGCAATTCCGCCTGCCGCCCGCGCTCAACCGCCTGACGCCGCGCGCCAAGGTCGCCTGAAGGATTATCGTATGGGACTCCCCCTTGCCGTCACCGCGCGTATCGGCGCCTACACCGTCAAGCAGCACATCAAGGGCGGCAAATATCCGCTGGTCCTGATGCTCGAACCGCTGCTGCGCTGTAACCTCGCCTGCCCCGGCTGCGGCAAGATCGATTATCCCGATCCCATCCTCAACCAGCGGCTGAGCTACCAGCAGTGCATGGACGCGATCGAGGAATGCGGCGCGCCGGCGGTGTCGATCGCGGGCGGCGAGCCCCTGCTCCACCGCGAGATGCCCAAGATCGTCGAGGGCTATCTCGAGCGCAAGAAGCTGGTGATCCTGTGCACCAACGCGCTGCTGCTCAAGAAGAAGATCGACGACTATAAGCCGCATAAGTTCTTCACCTGGTCGATCCATCTCGATGGCGACAAGGCGATGCACGATCATGCCGTCGACCAGAAGGGCACCTACGACGTCGCCGTTGAGGCGATCGAGCTGGCCAAGGCCAAGGGCTTCCGCGTCCAGGTCAACTGCACCGTGTTCGACGGTGCCGATCCCGCGCGCCTCGCCGCCTTCTTCGACGAGATGAAGCGGCTCGACGTCGAGATCACGCTGTCGCCCGGCTATGCCTATGAGCGCGCATCGGACAAGGAGCATTTCCTCAGCCGCGAGAAGACCAAGAATTTCTTCCGCGACGTCTTCTCGCGCGGCGACAACGCCAAGGCGTGGACCTTCACCAACTCGCCGCTGTTCCTCGATTTCCTCGCCGGCAACCAGAGCTACCAGTGCACGCCCTGGTCGATGCCGCTGCGCACCGTGTTCGGCTGGCAGAAGCCCTGCTATCTCGTCGGCGAAGGCTATGTGAAGAGCTTCGCCGAGCTGATGGAAGGCACCGAATGGGATCAGTTCGGCGTCGGCAAGTACGAAAAATGCTCGGACTGCATGGTCCATTGCGGCTTCGAGGGCACCGCCGCCACCGATGCGATCCGCCACCCGCTCAAGATGATGTCGGTCGGCCGCAAGGGCATCCGCACGTCCGGCCCGATGGCCAAGGACATCGACCTCAGCACGGCCCGGCCGGCCGAGGACGTCTTCTCAAGCCATGTCGAGCGGGAGCTGGCGCTGATCGCCAAGAACAAACCCGGCGCCAGCAAGCATGTCGTAACCGCGGACTAGGCGCCGCATCGCCCGGCCGGCGTCGAGCCCGACGCCGATCAGGGCGGGCAATTGCCACGGGCGGCTCAGGATCGCGAGCAACACCGCACCGATCCTGACGCCGCCGTCCGGCGCCATCGCCACCTGCGCGGCGCGCGGCAGGGTGCGGTGGGCGCTATCCGAGATCACCCGCGCCACCGCGAAGGGCAGGCCGTGGCGGCGCGCGACGGCGGCGGCGATATGGCTTTCCATGTCGCAGGCGAGCGCGCGCTCCGAGAAATGATATTGCTCCTTCTGCGCGGCGGTCACGACCATCGCGCCATCGGCATGGATGCGGCCGACCACCGCCCCGGGCAGGATCTTGGCGATCCGGCTGATCCAGTCCCGCGAGCCATCCTTGCGCGCGACGGGCTTGATCCCGGCCGGCTGGAGATCCGCCGCCTGGAGGCGATCCTTCGGCCGCGACGAGCCCGCGCCGACGCTCCATTCGCGCCGCTCCATGCCGATCGGCGACAGCGTGCCGACCACCCAGTCGCCGACGTTGAGCAGCGGCGCCAGCGCGCCGGCGAGGCCCATCGACAGGATCGCGGTGGCACCGGCGGCGACGCCGGCTTCCAGTTCCGCCTCGAGCCGGGCGGCGTCGGTGCCGGCGGTCACCACGGTGACGCCGTCGCGGGCGAGCGCCTTCGCCTCGCGCTTCATGCCGGTCGCGATCAGGATCATCACATGCCGTATTCTACGCGCCGCGCATTGCCGCGCTTGAGGTTCCGATAGCGGGCGAGCGCCCATAGCGGGAAGTATTTCGGATAGCCGTGGTAGCGCAAGTAGAACACACGGGGAAAACCACCCCCGCTATAATGCTCCTGCCCCCAGAGGCCGTCTTCGGCCTGGTGGCGCTCCAGCCAGGCGATGCCGCGCACCACCGCCGGATGATCGACCTCGCCCGCCGCCATCAGCCCGAGCAGCGCCCATGCCGTCTGCGAGGCGATCGAGGGTGCCGGCTGGTGGGCCTTGCGATCGAGCGCATAGCTGTCGCAGCTCTCGCCCCAGCCGCCGTCGCTGTTCTGGATGGAGATCAGCCAGCGCACCGCGCGGCGGATCATGCCGTTGGCCGGGTCGATGCCCGCCGCGTTGAGCGCGCACAGCACCGACCAGGTGCCGTAGATATAGTTGACGCCCCAGCGCCCCCACCAGCTGCCCTCGGCATGCTGGTCGCGCTTCAGCCAGTCGAGCGCGGCGACCATGCGCGGGCTGTCGAGCGGCTCGCCGACCTGCGCCAGCATCGAGACCACCCGCGCCGTCACGTCGGCGGTCGGCGGATCGAGCAGCGCGCCGTGATCGGCGAAGGGGATGTCGTTCAGGTAGAAATGGGTGTTGTCGGCATCGAACGCCGCATAGCCGCCATCGGCGCTCTGCAATCCGAGATTCCACTCGACGCCGCGCGCGATCGCCGCGTCGTAGCGATCGCCGAGCTTGGGGCGGGCGCGATCCATCGCCATCACCACCACCGCGGTGTCGTCGAGATCGGGATAATGGTCGTTGCCATATTGGAACGCCCAGCCGCCGGGGCGGACATCGGGCTTCTGCTCGGCCCAGTCGCCCTTCACGTCGAGGATCTGGCGCGGTTTCAGCCAGTCGAGCCCGCGTTCGGCGGCCGCCTCGTCGCCGGCCTCCAGCATGGCATGGGCGGCCAGCGCCGTATCCCACACCGGCGAGACGCAGGGCTGGCAATAGACGTCGCCGTCCTCGCGATGGACCAGCAATTTCTCGATCGCCTCGCGGGCCAGCGCGCGTTCGGGATGGGCGGGGCCATGGCCCAGCGCATCGTACATCATCACCGAATTGGCGATCGCCGGATAGATCGCGCCGAGCCCGTCGGTGCCGTTGATCCGCTCGCCGACGAAATCGACGCAGGCCTGGATCGCCTTGGCGCGCAACGCCTTCGGCCACATCCACCGCCCGCGCTTGAGCAGCGTGTCGAGCGCGCCGAAGCCGGTCTCCCACGCCCATTTGCCCGGCAGCGCGCGCTTGAGGACGTGGCGGCCCGGCGTGTAGAGTTCGTCGACCAGCACGCCGCGCGGATTCTTCGCGACCGGGCGGAGCGCCGCCAGCACCAGCAACGGCACGATCACCGTCCGCGCCCAGTAGGACATGCGGCTGAGGTTGATCGGGAAGCCCTTGGGCGCGAGCATCAGCTCGACCGGCATCTCCGGGATGGCGCTCCACTTGCCGGCGCCGAACAGCGCCAGCTGGATGCGGGTGAAGACATTGGCCGCGCCCGCGCCGCCGCGCTTGAGGAGTTCGGCCCGTGCCCGCGCCATGTGCGGCGCATCGATATCGTCGCCGATCATCTTCAGCGCATAATAGGCCTTCACCGTCGCCGAGACGTCGAAGGCGCCGTCATGATAGAGCGGCCAGCCGCCATGCGTGCCCTGAATACGGCGGAGATAGCGACCGATCGCCGCTTCCAGCGCCAGATCGTCCGGTTCGCCGAGATAATGGCGCAGCAGGATGTATTCGGCGGGGATGGTGGCATCCGCCTCCAGCTCGAACACCCAATGGCCGTCGGGCTGCTGGGCCCGTGCGAGGGCCTCCGTCGCGCGGCCGATCGCGGCATCGATGCCATCGAGGGGGTCGGTCGCGATGTCTTCCACTTCGAGCACTAACCTATGGTTCCCTGTTCACCAACGCGGCGGCCGTCCTCCCCGATCGGATCGCGCCTTCGATGGTGGCCGGTAGCCCGGTTTTCGTCCAGTCGCCAGCCAGGAACAGATTGTCGCACGCCGTTCGCGCCTCGGGTCGTCGCTTTTCCTGATCCGGTGTGGCCGAAAAAGTCGCGCGTTTTTCGGTGACTAGCTGCCATTTCGGCAGTTCGGGCGGGAGATTGTGGACCGCCGCGACATCCTTCCACAGCAGCTGCGCGACCGCCTCGCGATCCTGTTCGGCGAGCGCGTCGGCGGCGCTGACCGTCACCGAGAGGCGATCGGGAAAGGCGAACACCCACTCCGCGGTGCCGCCGATGACGCCGGTGATCGGGGCGGCGCCGGCCGGCGGAGTCGCGAGGAAATGGGCGTTGACGATGGCGTGGTGGCGATCCGGCACGGTGAGGCCGGGGAGCAGATCGGCCGCGACCCAGGCCGGCACCGCCAGGATCACCGGCTCGCCCGGCGCCATCGCCACGCGCCCGTCGGCGAAGTCGAGCGCGACGATCCGGTCACCTGCCTGCTCCAGCGCGCGCAGGCGGCGGCCGAGGCGGATCGTCGCGCCCCGCGCCTCCAGCCAGGCGATCGCGGGATCGACGAAGGCGGCGGCGAGCGTCGGCTCGGCGATCAGCGGGCGGCAGGCATGGCCGCCCTTGGCCAGCGTCTCGCGCACGATCGCGCCGGCGAGCATGGCCGAGCCCTGCGCCGCCGGCGTGTTGAGCGCCGAGACCAGGAAATTGTCGAGCAGCCGCTCCCACAAGGCACCTGCCGGCCGCACCAGCTGCCCGATGCGCTGGTCGGCCGTCGCCCCCATCAACCGGGCCAGCGCCCAGTAATCGAGCGGCCTGGTGCCCGGCACGCGGCGATGTCTGGCGAACAGCCACCACGGCAGCGGCCCGGCATTGGGCCGCAATTCCCAGCGCTGCCCGTCCCGGACATCCATGAACGGAAAGCGCGCCTCGGCCGGCCCGGCCAGCCGGTCGCTCGCGCCGATGGTCGCGAGATAGTCGCGCACCGCATGATTGCCCGAGAGGACGAGATGGTTGCCATTGTCGATGGTGAGGCCGAGCTGCGGATCGCGATAGGAGCGGCACCGTCCCCCCGCCTGCCGCGCCGCCTCGCTCAGCGTGACCGCATAGCCGGCCTCGGTCAGTGCGATCGCCGCGGACAGCCCGGCGAGGCCGGCACCGATCACCTGTGCCGTCTTGGCCCCCTGCGTCACCGCGAGAGCCTGAGCCTCACCAGCGTCCACGCCAGTGCCAGCCGATTGTGGCGGACGCGCGTGCGGGGCGGAGTCCAGCCGACACGCTGCATCCGGCGGAGCAGGCTCGAATAGGCCGCCGCCATCAGCTTGGGCGCGATCAGGTGCCCGCTCGGCCGCGACCGCAGGATATCCTGTGCCTGGCCGAAATGCCGCAGCGCCTGGTCCGCCAGCAGCCGGGCGGCGCCGTCGATCCGTCGATCGCCGATCACCTGATCGATATCGCCGACCGCGATGCCCTGCGCCTCGATCGCCTCGAGCGGCAGATAGACGCGGCCGATGCCGGCATCCTCGTCGATATCGCGCAGGATATTGGTGAGCTGCAGGGCCCGGCCGAGATGGTGAGAGAGCGCGATCCCCTGCGCCTCGTCCATGCCGAAGATCCGCACCGAAAGCCGGCCGACCGCGCTCGCCACCCGATCGCAATAGAGATCGAGGATCGCCGCCGTCGGCCAGCGGATATCGCCCGCGACGTCCATCGCCATGCCGTCGATCACCGCCTCGAAATCCTCGCGCAGCAGGCCGAACCGGCGGACATGGGGCGCCAGCATCGCGGCGACGCCCGGATCGCCGCCGCCATAGAGGCTGTCGAGATCGGCACGCCAGCGATCGAGCTGGGCGGCGCGGGTGGCACGATCGCCCCGCTGATCGTCGGCGATATCGTCGACGATGCGGCAGAAATCATAGACCGCGTACATGGCGTGGCGCTCGGCGCGCGGCAGCACCTTCATCCCCGCGTAGAAGGACGAGCCGGAAGCGGCGGGCGCGTTCATGCCCGGACGAACCGGCCGAGCGCGGCACCGGAGGCGAGCAGCAGCGCCTCCGCCTTGCCGTGATGGACGCGCTCGCTGAGCGGATCGCGGCGACGCAGGCGCGCGGCGAGGCTGACCGCCAGGCGCTGGATGACAGCGACCTCGACACCCAGCCGCCGATCGCGGATCTGGCGCGCGAACGGCGCGGCATCGGCGAGCAGATGCTGGGTCCGCTCGGCACAGGCCGCGATCACCTGGCGCAGCGCCGGGGAGGCCTGTGCATCGGCCAGCTCGGCCGTGCGCGCGCCGGTCGAGGCCAGCAGATCCTGCGGCAGATAGACGCGATCCAGCTCGCGATAATCCTTGGCGCAATCCTGGAGATGGTTGATCACCTGCAAGGCGGCGCACAGCGCATCATTGGCCGGCCACAGCGCGCGATCCTCGCCATGCACATCGAGCACGAAGCGGCCGACCGGGCAGGCCGAGTAACGGCAATAGTCGATCAGCTCGTCCCAATTGCCATAGCGCAATTTGGTGACGTCGCGGCGGAAGGCCTCCAGCAAATCGAGCGCATGGACCGGATCGAGCCTGCGCTCCGCCATCACCTGCCGCAGCGCCACCGCCGAGGGCTCGGCCATGCTCTCGCCGGTGATGCCCTGCCGCATCGCCTCGAGCCGTTCCAATTTCTCGTCGGGGGTGGCGGTCAGATGGTCGGCGATATCGTCGGCCAGCCGCGCGAAGCGGTAGAAGGCCATGATCGGCGCACGGAAGGCCGGCGCCACCAGCTTCGAGGCGACCGGAAAATTCTCGTCCTTGTGGCCCTTGCCCGAGGCCATCTCCTCGGCAATCGCAGTCGCGCTCACATTCATTGTATCCGGGCCTGCGCCCGCCCCTTCCACATGCCCCCACGCCCCTGCTTGTGCTGCCAGGCCGAGAGGAAAGTCGCGGCGGCGTAAACCATGCCGATCGCGGGCAGCGCAAGCCCCCACAAGGGCGAACGACGATAGAAGCGCAGCATCGGCTGGAAACACACCGCCATCGCCGCCCATGCCAGCGCCCCCGCCAGCCGCGCGCCACCGCCCGCGAACAGCGCCAGCAGCGGCGGCGCGACATAGACGATCAGCATCCCCACGAGCGTCGCCGCCAGCATCCACGGCGAATAGCCGAGCTGGGCATAGGCCGATCGGCTGATCATCGCGATGATCTCGCTCCAGCCGCCATAAGGCCGCAGGCTGACCGAGCGACGGGTGAGCGAGAGGCGGATCGGACCCTGTCGTTTCATCGTCTCACCCATCGCGCAATCGTCGATGATCGCATCGGCGATGACGGCGATGCCGCCGGCCTTAGCCAGTGCCGCCCGGTCGATCAGCATGCAGCCGCCCGCCGCCGCCGCCATCCGCGCACCGGGCCGGTTCACCAGCCGGAACGGATAGAGCATCTGGAAGAACAGCACGAAGGCCGGGATCAGTGCCTTTTCGGCGAGGCTGTCGCAGCGCAGCTCGGCCATCAGCGAGTTGAGCACCAGCCCTTCGGCTTCGCTGCGCGCGACCAGCGAACGCAGCGTATCGGGCGCATGGGCGATGTCGGCGTCGGTACACCATAGATAATGCGGCGCGGTGCCCGCCCGTTCGATGCCGTTGCGCATCGCCCAGAGCTTGCCGGTCCAGCCGGCGGGCAGCGGCGTGCCGGCGATGACGGTGAGGCGATCCGATCCCGCCGCCACTGCCGCCTCGCGGGCGAGCGCGGCGGTGCCGTCGCTGCTGCCGTCATCGACCAGCACGATATGGAAATCGCCCGGATAATCCTGCGCGACGAGGCTGGCGACGGCGCGGCCGATCACCTCCGCCTCGTCCCGCGCGGGCACCACCGCGACGACGGCCGGCCAGGCGGCGGGCGCCGGCCCCATGCCCTCGTCGGTCTCGCGGGCCAGCCAGAACTGGTCGCGGAAGCCGAGCAGGCCGATCCAGATCAGCAGCGAGAGCAGCGCGAGTCCGATCATCCGATCATCCCCTGCGCGCGGAACCAGCCGAGCGCGTCGGCGACCGCGTGCTGCCACGGCCGCGCCGCATAGCCGAGCTCCGCCTTCGCCCGATCGGAGGCGAAGAACATCCGGTATTTCGCCATCTTCAGCGCATCGCGGGTCAACATCGGCTCGCGCCCGGTCAGCCGCGCCCAGCCTTCGGAGACCAGCGCCAGCGGCATCAGCGGGGCGCGCGGCAGGCTGATCGTCGGCGGCTTGCGGCCGACCGAACGCGCCACCTCGGCAAGCAGCGCCTCCAGCATCACGTCCTCGCCGCCGAGAATGTAGCGACGGCCGGCCACGCCCTTGTCCAGCGCCAGCACATGCCCGCGCGCGACGTCGTCGACATGGACGATGTTGAGCCCGGTATCGACGAAGGCGGGGATCTTGCCGGTCGCCGCCTCCACCAGGATGCGCCCGGTCGGCGTCGGGCGGACGTCGCGCGGGCCGATCGGCGTCGACGGATTGACGATCACCGCGGGCAACCCCTGTTCCGCCACCATCTGCTCGACCAGCCGCTCGGCGACCACCTTGGAGCGCTTATAGGCGCCGATCGCGGTCTGCTCGGTCAGCGGCCGGTCCTCGCCCGCCGCGCCGCCGGGCAGCGGTGCGATGGTGGCGACGCTGCTGGTGTAGACGATGCGGCGCACCCCGGCGGCGAGCGCCGCCTCCATCACGATCCGGGTGCCCTCGCGGTTGTGGCGGACGATCTCCTCCGGGTCGGGCGCCCACAGCCGATAGTCGGCGGCGACATGGGCGAGCGCATCGCAGCCCGCGAGCGCGGCCGCCATCGACGCCGCATCGAGCATGTCGCCACGCGCGATCTCGCCGGGAAAGTCGGTCAGGTTGGTCGCCGGGCTGGTCGCGCGGGCGAGGCCGCGCACCCGCCAGCCATCGGCGGCAAACGCCTTGGCTACGGCGGCTCCCACGAAGCCCGACACGCCGGTTATCAGGATCGTCCCGCCCATCGGGCTGGCTTCTAGGCGCGGAGGACGCCATTTGGAAAGCGTTGTTGCCACAATATGACGCGGCTTTAAGGAAACGGAGTGCCCGGCTTCATCCCCGACATCCTAACGACGATCGCGATGATCGGTTGTGCCTACACAGTGACGGGTGCCGTATTGGCGGGGCGCTGGCGCGCGCCGCCGCCGCCCCGCCGCGATGCGCGGGCGTGGCCATCGATCACCATGCTCAAGCCGCTCTACGGGCCCGAACCCGATCTGGCGGCCAAGCTGAACGGCTTCCTCGATCAGGATTATCCCGGCGCGATCGCGATGCTGTGCGGCGTCGCCGATCCGGCCGATCCGGCGCTGGCGTCGGTGCCGGCGCGCGCCGTCCGCATGGTCTCCGCCGCACGGCACGGATCGAACGCCAAGGTCTCCAACCTCGTCAACATGAGCGGCGCGGCCGATGGCGACATCCTGATCCTCAGCGACAGCGACATGATCGTGCCGCGCGATTATGCCAGCCGGGTCGTCGCGGCGCTCGAGGCGCCCGGCGTCGGCGCGGTGACCCTGCCCTATGCCGGGCTCGGCGAGACCGGCGGCTGGTCGCGGATGGCGGCGGCGGGTATCAGCTGGGGCTTCCTGCCGGGCGTGATGGTGGGTCTCGCGACCGGCATGGCCAAGCCCTGCATGGGCTCGACCATCGCGCTGCGCCGCGAAACCCTCGATGCGATCGGCGGTTTCGCCCGATTCGGCGATCTCCTCGCCGACGATCATGCGATCGGCGCGGCGGTGCGCGAACAGGGGCTTTCCGTCGCGGTGCCGCCGCTGATCGTCACCCATGGCTGCACCGAGACCGGCCTTCGCGCGCTCGTCGCCCACGAACTGCGCTGGAACGCCACTGTCCGGATGCTCGATCCGGCGGGCTATGCCGGCAGCCTCGTTACCCATCCCCTCGCCTGGGCGCTGATCGCATGGATCGCCGGGGCCGGTGGGTGGGTGCTGGCGGCGGCGATCGCCTGCCGCCTCATTCTTGCCGCGCGAATCGATTATGTCGTCGGCCGCCGCACCGCGCCTTTGTGGTGGCTGCCGGCGCGCGACCTGTTGTCATTCGGCATCGCTGTCGCCGCCTTCTTCACGCGACGTGTTGATTGGCGCGGCGCACGGTTACATATGGCGGACGACGGCCGGATGACGGCCGAGACGGAGACTCACTGATGACGTTGCGCACCCTTTTCATGCAGGGCCCCTCCTTCGACGGATACGATGGCGGAGCCGGTGCGCGCTATCAGATGAAGCGCGAGGTCAAGAGCTTCTGGTATCCGACCTGGATCGCCCAGCCCGCCGCGATGATCGAGGGCTCGCGCCTGATCGACGCGCCGGCGCAGGAACAGAGCTGGGACGACATCAAGCATGAGGTGGATGACAAGGATCTCATCATCCTCCACACCTCGACGCCGAGCTTCAACCAGGATGTGCGCACCGCCGAACTGGTCAAGCAGCGCAACCCCAAGGCGCTGGTCGGCATGGTCGGCGCCAAGGTGATGATCGAGGACGAGGCCAGCTTGAAGGCCACCGCCGCGCTCGATTTCGTCTGCCGCGAGGAATATGACTTCACCTGCGTCGAGCTGGCTGCGGGTCGCCCGCTCGCCGAGATCGACGGCATCACCTGGCGCAGCGCCGACGGCACGATCGTCCGCAACAAGGACCGCGCGCAGATCGAGGACATGGACACGCTGCCGATGGTCTCGCCGATCTACCGGCGCGACCTCGACCTGACCAAATATTATGGCGGCTATCAGCGCCACCCCTATGTCAGCTTCTACACCGGGCGCGGCTGCAAGAGCCGCTGCACCTTCTGCCTGTGGCCGCAGACGATCGGCGGGCATCGCTACCGCCACCGCACCGTCGCCAAGGTGATCGAGGAGGTCCAGTACGTCCTCAAGGAGATGCCGGAGATCAAGGAGATCTTCTTCGACGACGACACGCTGGCCGACGCGCACGACTTCGTCGTCGAGCTGTCGGGCGAGCTGGCCAAGCTCGGCTTCGGCAAGAAGGGCTTCGACGTCACCTGGGGCTGCAACGCCAAGGCCAATGTGCCGCAGCCGGTGCTCAAGGCGATGAAGGAAGGCGGCTGCCGCGTCCTGCTCGTCGGCTATGAGAGCGGCGACCAGAAGATCCTGCACAACATCAAGAAGGGCCTGCGGGTCGATGTCGCCCGCCAGTTCACCAAGGATGCGCACGCGCTCGGCCTGACGATCCACGGCACCTTCATCCTCGGCCTCCCCGGCGAGACGCTGGAGACGATCGAGGAGACGATCAAATATGCGATCGAGCTCAACCCGCACACCATCCAGGTGTCGCTGGCGGCGCCCTATCCGGGCACCTTCCTGTACAACCAGGCGGTCGAGAACAAGTGGTTCGACGGCAGCGACCATCTGCTGACCGACGGCGGCACCCAGATCGCGCAGCTGAGCTATCCGCATCTGCCGTCCACGGTGATCTTCGACAAGGTGGAGGAGTTCTACAAGCGCTTCTACTTCCGCCCGCGCAAGATCGGTTCGATCGTCGGCGAGATGATGCGCGACTGGGACATGATGAAGCGCCGCCTGCGCGAAGGCGTCGAGTTCTTCTCCTTCCTGCACAACCGCAAGAAGGCTGCGTGATCGTCCCATCCTCCCCCGGAGGGGGAGGGGAACCGCCGGCGCAGCCGGTGGTGGAGGGGTAGTCGCCGCATGCTCCACGGCCCGAAGGACACGCAGACGAAAGCCCGCGCGCTGCGGGCAGGCATGAGCCTACCGGAGGTCAAGCTCTGGCAGGCGCTGCGGGCGAGGCCGGCGGGGTTGAAGTTCCGTCGGCAGCATCCGGCAGGGCCCTATGTCCTAGATTTCTTCTGTGCGGGCCGGCGATTGGCCGTCGAGGTCGATGGCGAAGCGCATAACCGGGGCGACCGGCCGGCGCGCGACGCATGCCGCGACGCATGGCTGGCCGCGCAAGGAGTCGTGATCGTGCGTATCAGTGCCACCGAACTGCTCGCAGACGTGGACGCGGTCGTCCGCCATATCGTCGAGGCCGCATCCAGCCTTCCACCCCTCCACCATGCTGCGCATGGTCCCCCTCCCCTTGCAGGGGACGATATATGACCAACCTCATCATCACCGCCGATGATTTCGGCGCGTCGATCGCCGTCAACGAGGGGATCGAGGCCGCGCACCGCACCGGCATCCTCACCGCCGCCAGCCTGATGGTGGCGGGCGAGGCGGCCGAAGATGCGCTGATCCGCGCGCGGCACATGCCGACCCTCGGCGTCGGCCTCCATCTCGTGCTGGTCGAGGGGCGGCCAGCGCTGCCGGCGAGCCAGGTGCCCGACCTGGTCGATGCCAGCGGCCATTTCCGCACCAACATGGCGCTGGCCGGCGCAGCCATGTTCTTCCGTCCCGCTGTCCGCCGCCAGCTCGCCGCCGAGATCGAGGCGCAGTTCGCCGCCTTCCACGCGACCGGGCTGCGGCTCGATCACGTCAACGCGCACAAGCATTTCCATCTCCACCCGACGATCGCCGGGCTGATCCTGAAGATCGGCGCCCGCTACGGGCTGACCGCGGCACGCGCGCCGGTCGAGCCGGTGGCATTGCTGGCCGCGATCGAGCCGGTGCCGCAGACCATCGCCGGCCGCATCGCGGCGCCCTATGCGCGCGGCGTCGCGCGGCGGTTCCGCGCCGCCGGGCTGCTCGTCCCCGATCGGGTGCTCGGCCTCGCCTGGTCGGGCCACATGACCCCGCAGCGGGTCCGTGGCCTGATCGAGCGCCTGCCGCCGGGGCTGACCGAACTCTATCTTCACCCCGCGACCGACGATCATTATCCGGGCTCCGCGCCCGGCTACCAATATCGCGCCGAACTGGCCGCTCTGGTCGATCCGACGGTGCGGGACGCGATCGTGCAACGGAATGTCACGCTCGGCAGTTTCCAGGCTTTCGGCCGGAAAGGAGCGATCGCGGCATGAGCATGATGGAAAAGATCGAAGCGCCGGCACCCGGCCCCCGCGAGCCGGTCAAGCTCGGCTCCGAGGCCCATCTCCGGCTGATGTGCCGGATGCTGCTGGATACCCACGATCCCTATCGCCCGGCGCTGATCGAGTGGCCGGTGCTGGAGGAGGAGCCGCGCGCAAAGATCGTCTCGCTGCCGATCTGGGACATGGCGGTGCAGACCGAGGGCCGCACCGGCCTGTTCGTGAAGACCTTCGGCGAGACGCTGACCGACCCGCTGCTCAAGGCGGCGGTGGACATGGATGCCTTCGAGGAGAGCCGCCACAAGGTGGTGCTCGCCGACATGGTGAAGGCCTATGGCATCGCATTGGAGCCCGAGCCCGATTATCCCCGCCCGAAGGATCCCGAATGGGCATTCATGCGATCCGGCTATTCGGAGTGCATCGACAGCTTCTTCGGCTTCGGCCTGTTCAAGGTCGCCAAGGATACCGGCTTCTTCCCGCCCGCGCTGATCGACACGTTCGAGCCGGTGATGCGCGAGGAGGGCCGCCACATCCTGTTCTTCGTCAACTGGGTGGCGTGGCGGCGGCGCACCATGCCGTGGTGGCGCCGGCCCTGGTTCGAGGCCAAGGTGATCGCGGTGTGGGCATTCCTGATCTGGGAACGGATCGACATGGCCAAGGGCATGGGCAGCAACACCAAGGCGCAGGAGAACAACTTCACGCTCAACGGCTCCAAGGAGCTGGGCGTCGAGCTGGGTTTCGGCGAACTGGCCGCGATCTGCCTGGCCGAGAATGACCGCCGCCTCGCGCCCTACGACAAAAGGCTCATCCGTCCGCGCTTTGTGCCGGGCGCGATCCGGCTTATCAGCCGCTTCATGAGAAAGCCGAAACCCGTCACGACATGAAGACCAACATCCGCTGGCCGATCGCGCTGGCCACCATCGTCGGGCTGGCCGCCGCGATCTGGGCGATCGGCCGCATCGGGCTGTCCGGGCTGGTCGATGCCGCGATGCGGCTCGGGCCGGGCGGCTTCCTGCTGTTCTGCGTCGCCAGCCTGGGACTGACTTTGGTGCTGGGCGCGGCCTGGCTGGTCTCGATGCCGGGGCAGCCGCTGCGCCGGATCGGGCTATTCTCCTTCGCCCGGCTGGCCCGCGAGGGCGCCAACGACCTGCTGCCGTTCAGCCAGGTCGGCGGGCTGGTGGTCGGCGCGCGGGCGCTGACCGGCATGGGCCTGCCCAAGGCGCGGACCTATGCGGCGATGGTGGTCGATCTCTCGACCGAAATGGCCAGCCAGATCGCCTTCACCCTGTTCGGCCTGATCGTGCTCGGATCCTTGCTGCTCGAGGGCAACCGCCACCATGTCGCGCCGCTGGCGTGGATCGGCGGCGGGCTGATGCTGGCGACCACCGCCGCCTTCATCTTTCTCCAGCGGCCGATGCTCAAGCTGGCGGTAGCGCTGGCCGGCAAGGTGCTGCCCGACGGCGCCTCGGTCTCGCTCGATCGGCTGCGCGTCGAGCTCGACGACATCTACCGCCGCCGCAGCGCGGTCGCTTTGTCCTTCCTGTTCAACCTCGCCGGCTGGATCGTGGCGGCGGCGCTCGCCGCGCTGGCGCTCCGGCTGATGGGCCAGCCGCTGCCGCTGTGGCGGGTGGCGGCGCTCGAAAGCCTGATCTTCGCGATCCGCGGCGCCGCCTTCCTCATCCCCGGCGCGATCGGCGTGCAGGAGGCGGCCTATCTGCTGCTGGCGCAGGCGGTCGGCCTCGATCCGCAGGTCGCGGTGGCGCTGTCGCTGGTCAAGCGCGCGCGCGATGTGGTGCTGGGCGTGCCCGCGCTGCTGATCTGGCAGGGGCTGGAGATGCGCCCGCGCAAGGCCGCCGCCAGCCATTGACGCCGTTCGTCAAATGGTCATGTTTCTCCGCTATCTGACGACGCACAGGCTGACCGGGGGGTATCATGGCCACGATGTACGAAGGGGCACGCGCTCTGTTGAGGGAGCCGCGCCGGCGCGATCATTATAATGCCGACATGCGGCTGTGGATGCGCATGATGCTGTGGGCCACGCGCAACTGCCATCGTTGATCGCGCGGCCCGGAACCGAGAATCCACCACCGTTCGTCCCGAGCGCAATCGAGGGACATGCTGCGGGCGCTTGGTTTGTGGCACGTACCTCGACTGCGCTCGGCACGAACGGAGTCCGGTACGCATTCTGAAAACGCGGTCCTCTGACACGCCGACAGGCCGGGCGCTCGGCCCGGCCTGTCCGTCATCCGCCTGCCTCCGTGGTCAGAAGGCTTCGGCGGGCAACGCCATCAGCGAGCGCTTGCCCGACTTGATCGCGAGGAACATCGCCGTCGCCTGCGGCAGGATGCGATCGAAGAAGAAGGAGGCGGTGGCGATCTTGGCCTTGTAGAAGCCCTCGTCGTCGCCGGCGCCGGCCGCCAGCTTCGTCGACGCGATCTTCGCCGCCTTGAGGAAGGTGTAGCCGATGCCGACCAGCCCCATCAGGCGCAGATAGTCGGTGGCGGCGGCGCCCGCCTCCTCGGGATCCTTCATGCCCTTCTGCGCGATCGTCGCGGTCGACAGCTGGAGCGCGCCGAACGCCTGCTGGAGGCCGCCGGTGAACGCCTTCAGCGCCTTGTCCTGCTCGCCCGCCATATCCTCGCAGAGATTGGAGACGGCGTGGAAGAAGGGGCGGAGGTTGGCGCCCATCCGGTCCGGCAGCTTGCGCCCGACCAGATCGAGCGCCTGCACGCCGTTGGTGCCCTCGTAGATCTGGGCGATGCGGGCATCGCGGACGAACTGCTCGACGCCATGCTCGCGGATATAGCCGTGGCCGCCATAGGTCTGCACGGCGAGGTTGGCGGCCTCGGAACCGAAATCGGTGAACAACGCCTTCACCACCGGGGTCATCAGCGCGACGAAATCGGTGGCGCGGCGCTTCACCTCGGGATCGTCGCTATGCTTCTCGGCGTCGAGCGCGCGCGAGCACCATTGGCCGAGCGCGCGGCAGCCTTCGGCATAGGCGCGCATCGTCATCAGCATCCGCCGCACGTCCGGGTGGACGATGATCGGATCGGCCGGGCCGTCCGGATTCTTGACGCCGGACAGCGAACGCCCCTGCAGCCGCTCCTTGGCGTAGGCGACGGCCGACTGGTAGGCGATCTCGTTGATGCCGAGGCCCTGCACGCCGACCGAGACGCGCTCGGTGTTCATCATCGTGAACATCGCGGCCATGCCCTTGCCGGGCTGGCCGACGATCCAGCCGGTCGCATCGTCGAAGTTGATCTGGCAGGTGGCCGAGGCCTTCAGCCCCATCTTGTGCTCGATACCAGCGACCGAGACGCCGTTGCGCGGGCCGATCGAACCGTCGGCGTTGGGCAGGAATTTGGGCACCAGGAACAGGCTGATCCCCTTCACCCCCTTGGGCGCATCCGGCAAGCGGGCGAGGACGAGGTGGATCACATTGTCGGTCAGGTCATGGTCGCCGGCCGAGATGAAGATCTTCGAGCCGGTGATCTTGTAGCTGCCGTCGGCCTGCGGATCGGCCTTGGTGCGCAGCAGGCCGAGATCGGTGCCGCAATGCGATTCGGTGAGGCACATCGTGCCCGACCATTCGGCGCTGACCATCTTGGGCAGATAGGCCTGCTTGAGCTCGTCGGAGGCATGGCCCTCGATCGCGGTGGTCGCGCCGTGGGTGAGGCCGGGATAGAGGCTGAACGACACGTTGGCCGCGCAGATCATCTCCTCGACCAGCTTGTTCACCGTCTCCGGCAGGCCCTGCCCGCCCCATGCGGGATCGGAGGCGAGCGACGCCCAGCCGCCCGCGCGGAAGCTGTCATAGGCCTGCTTGAAGCCCTTGGGGGTGCGGACCACGCCATTCTCGTAGGTGCAGCCTTCGAGATCGCCCGAGGCGTTCAGCGGCAGCAGCACGTCCTTGGCGACCTTGTTGGCCTCCTCCAGCACCGCGTCGAGCAGGTCGGGGGTGAACTCCTCGAACTTCTGGAGGCCGCCGAAGCCGTCATCCTCGAACAGCTCGTGGAGCACGAAGCGCATGTCGCGCAGCGGGGCGTCGTAGATTTGCATTGATCCGGTCTCCTAACCCGTCCGTTCGTCCCGAGCGAAGTCGAGGGACGTGATCCGGACGCACGGTGTCTCGACTTCGCTCGACACGAACGGGTGGGGCTCTCTGTCTCTCAGTTGCGCAACGGTTTGCCGGTGGTGAGCATCGTCTCCACCCGCGCCTGGGTGCGCGCGTCCTTCATGCTTTCGAGGAACAGCTTGCGCTCCAGCTTGAGCAGCTGGTCCTCGGTGACGACGTCCACCACGTCGGCATCGCCGCCGGTGAGCACCTGCGCCAGCCGATCGGAGACGACGCCGTCATAGGCGGTCGCCATGCCCTTCTTCTGGAAGTCGCGCACCGCCATGTTGAGGCCGGTGCGGCCGCTCGCGCCAGCCAGCTTGAACACCGGCGGCTCGGGCGGCGCATAGCCGTCGACCAGCGCCAGCGCCTTGGCCTTGGCATCGGCGAGCAGGCGATCGCGGTTCATGGTGATGCCGTCGCTCTCGCGCAGGAACAGCTGCTCCCTGGCCTCGGCGGCCGATTTGGCGACGGTCGCGGTCGACACGGTCTGGAACACCTTGGCGAGCGGCGGCATCGGCCCCTTGGGCATCATCTTGGCCCTGGCGGCGCGATCGAGCATCTCGCCATTGCCGCCCCAGCCCGGCACCAGCCCGACCCCGCATTCGACGAGGCCGATATAGGTTTCGGCATGGGCCTGGATGGCGTCCGCGTTGAGGCATATCTCGCAGCCGCCGCCGAGCGCCAGTCCCGCAGGCGCAGCGACCACCGGGAAGGGCGCATATTTGAGCGCCTTGAACGCCGCCTGGCCGCCGGCGATCAGCTTCTCGATCTCGCTCCACGCCGCGATATTGACCGCGAACAGCGCGAGGCCGAGATTGGCGCCGGCCGAGAAGTTCGATCCCTCATTGTAGATCACCAGCGCCTTGTAGTTCGCCTTCACCAGCGGGATCGCCTGCTGGATCAGCTTGATGATGTCCTCGTCGAAAGCGTTCATCTTGCTGGTGAACTCGAGCGCGACCACGCCGTCGCCGACATCCCACAGCGCCGCCGAACCATTTTTCAGCAGAGGCTCGGCGCCGCGCTTGATATCCTCCAGCAGCACCACGCCCGCGGCACGCTGGACGTCGCGATAGGAACCGTCGGCGGTGAGATACTGCCGCTTGCCGTTCTCGACCCGGTAGAAAGGCTGGTCGCCCGCCGCCTTGAGGAAGGCCGGCACCGGCTTGCCCTCGGCCGTCAGGCGTGCGGAGAGCTGACCCGGCCCGAGCCGGTCGATCAGCTCGAACGGCCCGAACTTCCAGTTGTAGCCGAGCTTCATCGCGTCATCGATCGCGACGATATCGTCCGCCGCCTCGCCGACCAGCATCGCCGCATAGGACAGCACCGGGCCGAGGATCGCCCAGGCATAGGCGCCGGTCTTGCCGGGCAGCGTCACCAGCTTCGCGAGATCGCGATCGGCGCCGGACGGCAGCTTGCCGGGCTTGTTCTCGGGCCGGTATTCGCCGGTGGCGAGATCGAGCGCCATCTTGGTGCGCGACCCGTCCTTGCCCTTGTCGAGCTTGTAGAAGCCGCCCTTGCCCTTGCGGCCGGTAAACCCGTCCGCAATCATCTTCTCGACCAGCGGCATCGGCCGGATCGTGTCGAAATAGGGATCGCCCTTCGGCAGCGTGTCGGCCAGGCTCTTCGACAACAGCGGCATCAGGTCGACGCCGACGAGATCGACCAGGCCGAAGATGCCGGTCTTGGGCACGCCCATCGGCGCGCCGCCGATCTGGTCGGCCTCCTCGACGGTGACGCCGAGGTCCATCGCCGCGTTGATCGCCACCGCCAGCCAGTAGGTGCCGAGCCGGTTGGCGATGAAGCCCGGCGTGTCATGGGTGCGGATCACCCGCTTGCCCATCGCGCGATCGGCAAAGGCCTCGACCTTGGCGACCAGATCGGCGTCGGTCTGCGGCCCCGCGACGATCTCCAGCAGCCGCATGTAGCGCGGCGGGTTGAAGAAATGGGTGATCAGGAAGTCGCGCTTGAACTGGTCCGACCGGCCCTCGACGAGATGGCCGAGCGGGATGGTCGAGGTGTTGGACGACACCGCCGCGCCGGGCTTCTTCACCGCTTCCAGCTTCTCATAGAGCGCCTGTTTGATGTCGAGCCGCTCGACGATCGCCTCGACGATCCAGTCGCATTCGCCCGCCTTGTCGAGATGATCCTCGATATTGCCGGTCTCGACCAGCTTCGCCGCCTTCTTGGACATGAACGGCGCCGGATCGGTCTTGAGCATCTTGGCGACCGCGCCCTTGGCGATGGCGTCGCGGTCGTTGCCGTCCTTCGGCACGATATCGAGCAGGAGCACCGGCACGCCGGCATTGGCGACCTGTGCGGCGATGCCTGCACCCATCGTGCCGGAGCCGATGACGCAGACCTTCTGGATGCCGTTGGCTGGATTTTGGCCGACCATGTTATGCGCGCTCCAGCACCGTGGCGATGCCCTGCCCGCCACCGATGCACTGGGTGGCGAGCGCATAATGGCCGCCCTCGCGTTCCAGCAGCGCCGCTGCCTTGCCGACGATGCGCGCGCCGGTCGCGCCGAGCGGGTGGCCGATCGCGATCGCGCCGCCGTCGATGTTGATCGTCTCGTCCTTGAGGCCGAGATCCTTGATGCAGGCGATCGCCTGGCTGGCGAACGCCTCGTTGATCTCGACCACGTCGAGCTGGTCGGCGGTGATGCCGGCGCGCTCGAGCGCCTTGCGGCTGGCGCCGATCGGGCCGAGGCCCATCGTCTCGGGCGCGCAGCCCATGATGCCGACCGAGCGGATCTTGGCGAGCACCTTGAGGCCATGCTGGGCGGCGAAGGCGGCGGAGGTGACGAGCACCGCGGACGCGCCGTCGGTCAGCGGCGAGGAGGTGCCGGCGGTGACGCTGCCATCCTTGTCGAAGGCGGGCTTGAGCCCCGCCAAAGCTTCGGCGGTGGTCTCGGGGCGGATCGTGCCGTCCTCGGTGACGTCGCCGCTTTTGGTCTTGATCGGGATGATCTCGTCGGCGAACTTGCCGGCCGAGCGCGCGGCGGCGGCCTTCTGCTGGCTCTTTACCGCCAGCGCCTCCTGGTCGGCGCGGGTGATCTGGTATTTCTCGGCGACGTTCTCGGCGGTCTCGCCCATGCCCATGTAAGCGCCGGGGCGCTTGGCGTAGAGCTCGGGGCTCGGCATCGGGTTGAAGCCGCCCATCGGGATGCGGGTCATCGATTCGACGCCGGCGCAGATGAAGGCCTCGCCCGCGCCGATCGCGATCTGGCCCATCGCATAATGGATCGAGCTCATCGACGAGCCGCAGAAGCGGTTGATCGTCACCCCGCCGACCTGGAGCGGCAGATCGGCCAGCAACCCGATCAGCCGTGCGACGTTGAGACCCTGTTCGCCTTCGGGGAAGGCACAGCCGAGCACGATGTCCTCGATCTCGGCGGGGTCCACCCCGGTCTTGTCGAGCAGCCCGCGGATCGTCTGGGCGGCGAGATCGTCGGGGCGGACACGGGCCAGCGCGCCCTTGTTCGCGAGGTGGAAGGGCGAACGGGCGTAGCCCGCGATCACGACGTCGGTCATGCGAATCCTCTCCTGAGCAACGCCGCTCACATAGGGCGGCGTCGAGTTGCCTTAAAGGTGCGACGATTTCCCTATACGTCAACTGATTTTTGCGTCACAAGATACGAGTCGCCTTGCCGTAGCGGTAGGCGGTGACCCCATGCGCCAAAAAGAGCGCAGGGCGTGCCGAGATGTTCCTGAGGAGGAGAGGCCTCAATGCTTTCGACGCTTTTCGCGGCGCTGCTCGCCGCCCAATCCAGTGCTCCGTCACCCGATTCGGTGATCGGCACCTGGCATTCCCCCACCAAGAACGGCGTCATCGCCATCCAGCATTGCGGGTCTTCGATCTGCGGCACGCTGGAGAATGGCGACGACATCCGCGCGCATCCGGATGCCAAGGACGTCAACAACAAGGATGCGGCCCAGCGCGGCCGGACCCTCAAGGGGCTGACCATGCTGAGCGGCTTCGCGAAGGACGGCGACGTGTGGACCGGCGGCAAGGTCTACAACCCCAATGACGGCGGCACCTACAGCGGCAAGATCACGCCGGTCGACGCCGACACGCTGAAGCTCAGGGGCTGCATCATCTGGCCGGCGTGCAAGACCGAAACATGGACCCGTATTCGCTAACCAAGTTGGCGCTAAGACCGGCCTTCATCGCCGGCAAAGGGATTAGGGAGAGAGTATGAAAGTCAACCGGATCGCCCGCAAGGGCGCGCTTCTCGCATCGGCCACGCTCGTGGCGACCATGGTGGTGGCCCAGGCCCACGCCGCCGCCTTCTACATCCAGGAACAGTCGACCAAGGCGGTCGGCCGCGCCTTCTCGGGCGAAGTGTCCGAAATGGGCGCCCAGCAGATGTGGTGGAACCCCGCCTCGATCGGCGGGATCAGCGGCTTCCAGAGCTACCAGGGCTTCACCGCCATCATCCCGCGCGCCGACGCGAGCAACCTCGGCTCCACCATCACCCGGCCCGGCGTCAATCTCTCGGGCGTGACCGGCATTCCCGGCCTGCCCTCGATCCCCGGCACCACCTCGGCGGTCGGCGGCGCGCAGAACCAGCACGACATGGTCAACAAGGGCTATCTGCCCAATGGCGGCTTCGCCTTCCCGATCGGCGACCATCTCGATTTCGGCTTCACCGCAACCTCGCCCTACAGCTTCACCAGCAACTATGCGTCGGACAGCTGGGCGCGCTATGCGGCGGACAAGACCCGCCTGCGCACCTTCGATTTCCAGCCGGTGCTGGCCTATCACACCGGCGGCCTGAGCATCGGCGCCGGCCCCAACATCGAATATGTCCGCGCCACCTTCGCCAATTACCTGCCCGATCCGCTGCCCAACCTCGCCGGCATCCCGGTGGTCGGGCCGACGCTCTCGGGCCTGCTCAACACCGGCGACGGCCACCAATATCTCAAGGGCGACGGCTGGGATGTGGGCTGGAGCGCGGGCTTCCAATATCATAACGACCAGGTCGATCTCGGCGTCGCCTACAAGTCGGCGATCAAGCACAAGCTGAAGGGCCATCTGATCGTCGACGGGCTGGGCGGCCTGCTCGCGCTCGGCGGCGCCAATCAGGAGGTCGAAGGCGCCCACGCGCAGTTCACCACGCCCTGGCAGGTCAATTTCGGCGGCCGCTACCACGTCACCCGCCAGCTGACCCTCAACGGCCAGATCACCCGCTTCGGCTGGAGCAAGTTCGACGCGATCGAGCTTTCCAACCTCGGCGCCACCGCCGATCAGGCGCTCGGGCAGAATTACCACAACACCTTCTCCTACGCCGCGGGCTTCGATTATGCGGTGACCCCCAAGTGGACGGTGCGGGGCGGCGTGCAGCGCGACCTCTCGCCGATCAGCAAGGGCAATCGCGATCCGCGCGTGCCGGACGGCAGCCGCTGGAACTTCGCGGCCGGCAGCAGCTATGCGATCAACAGCCATTTCACGATGGATGCCGCCGCCAGCTACGACAAGATCAAGAGCGTCCATATCGACAAGACCGAGGCCGCCTATGTCGGCACCCCGTTCGAGACGATCATCCAGAATGACGGCTATCTGCACAATGCCAGTGCGCTGGTCTTCTCGCTCGGCGGCAGCGTGGCCTTCTGATGAGCGATCCGGCCCTCGCATCGACCGAACGGCCGGGCGCTGCGGACGCGGCGACGACGGGCCATAAGACGGGGAACGGCTTCGGCCATTCCCCGTCGATCCCCCCTCGCCGGCTGACCGACCTGCTCGATCATGCCGTCGCGACATGGCCGGAGCGGGTCGCGATCGATTTCATGGCGCGGCGCTGGCGCTATGCCGAACTCGGCGCGCTGGTCGATCGCGCCGCGCGCGGCTTGCAGGATCTCGGGGTCAAGCCGGGCGACCGGGTCGGCCTGTGCCTGCCCAACACGCCTTATTATGTCGCGCTCTACTTCGCGACCTTCCGGATCGGCGGCATCGTCGTCAATCTGAACCCGCTCTATGTCGAGCGCGAGCTCTGCCACCTGCTCCAGGATTCGGGCTGCAAGGTGATCGCCACCTGCGACATCACCGCGATCCATGCCAAGGTCACCAGGGTGGCGACGCAGCTCGGGCTGGAAAAGCTGATCGGCTGCCCGATCGCCGGGGCGCTGCCGGCCCTCAAGTCGATCGCCTACCGCCTGTTCAAGCGCCGCGAGATCGCCTCGATCCCGCCCGACGCGCTCCATATCACCTTCGCCCGGCTGATCGCATCCGGCGCGAGGCCCGATCCGGTGACGGTGAAGCCCGAGGACGTCGCCGTGCTGCAATATACCGGCGGCACCACCGGCGAGCCCAAGGCGGCGATGCTCACCCACGCCAACCTGACCGCCAACAGCGCCCAGATGGTGGCCTTCGTCGGCGACGATCTCGATCCGGCGGTGCAGGAGCGTGCGCTCGGCGTGCTGCCGCTGTTCCATGTCTTCGCGCTGACCAGCGTGCTCAATTACTCGATCGACACCGGCGCGATGATGGTGCTGCTGCCCCGCTTCGAGCTGAAGCAGATGGTCGATACCGTCGGGCGGACGCAATGCACCGCCTTGTTCGCGGTGCCGACCATCTATGGCGCGCTGAACAATCTGCCGGATGCCCAATTCGCCAAGCTGCGCTCGGCCAAGCGCTCGATCTCGGGCGGCGCGCCGCTGCCGTTCGACGTGCGCCACCGCTTCGAGGAGCGAATGGGATCGCCGCTGGTCGAAGGCTATGGCCTGTCCGAGGCTTCGCCGATCATCACCTGCAACCCGCTGAAGGGCGAGCCCAAGGACAATAGCGCCGGCGCCGCCTTCCCCGGCACCCTGATCGAGATCCGCGACCTCGAAGACCTGTCGAAGCTGATGCCGCAGGGCGAGCGCGGCGAAATCTGCGCGCGCGGGCCGCAGGTGATGAAGGGCTATTGGCACCGGCCGGATGCCGATGCCGAGGTCTTCATCGACGGCGCGCTGCGCACGGGCGACGTCGGCTATCTGGACGAGGACGGCTATCTCTTCATCGTCGATCGGATGAAGGATCTGATCATCGCGGGCGGCTACAACGTCTATCCGCGCACGATCGAGGAAGCGCTCTACGAGCATCCCGCGATCGCGGAGGCGGTGGTGATCGCGGTCGACGACAGATATCGCGGGCAGGCGCCCAAGGCGTTCGTGTCGCTCAAGGCCGGCCACAGCGTCGCGCCCCTCGAGCTGCACGACTTCCTCAAGGACAAGCTCAGCAAGATCGAAATGCCCCGCGAGATCGAAATCCGCGACAATCTGCCAAAGACGCTTATAGGCAAGCTATCCAAAAAAGAACTGGTCGCCGAGGAGAAGGCAAAGGCGGCAATGGGTTGATCGCATTCGAGGGACAGGTGAGCGTGGCCGAACAGGCGGAAGAACTACAGGGCATCCAGCGGGTCGCCGGCGATCTGGGCATCACCCCGCGGACGCTGCGTTTCTATGAGGACAGGGGCCTGATCGAGCCGCGCCGGGTGGGCACCACGCGCATCTACACCAGACGCGAGATCGGCCGGATGCAGCTGATCCTGCGCGGCAAGCGGCTCGGTTTCTCGCTCAAGGAGATCCAGCGCTTCCTCGATCTCTATGATGCCGATCCCCAGCATGTCGAGCAGATGCGGGCGCTGGCCGAGCGCGCGCGCGAACGCGCCGACGAACTGGAACATCAGCTCGAGGCGATCCAGCAGACCATCGCCGAACTCCACCAGATCGAACGCGAGGCGATGGAGCGCGTGCGCGCGGCCGAGGCGTAATTCCTCCCGGAAACGGGAGGATTTGGGTGACAGTATCGGCGGCCATGCTACACGCTCCCGCGATCGGGAGTGGATCGTGCTGGTTCAAAAGCTTTTTCGCGTCGGAATCGCGGTGCGCCGGCGCTTCCGCCAGAGTGAGGCGACCTTCATCCTGCTCGCGGTCGCGGTGGGCACGATCGGTGGCGGATTCGCGGTGGTGCTGGGTGCCGCCGCCCATGCGCTCCAGCGCTGGCTCTATCATCTCCCCGGCACGATGCGGCTCAGCGCCGCGCCGCATCTCGACACCATCACGCTGCTGGCCCTGCCGATCGGCGGCGCCCTGCTCGGCCTGCTCCACCTCCTGCTCGATCGCTGGCGCCGGCGCACCCCGATCGACGTGGTGGAGGCCAATGCGCTGCACGGCGGCGCCGTGCCCTTCCGCGATACGCTGAGCGTCACCGGGCAGACCTTCCTCTCCAACGGCTTCGGCGCCTCGGTCGGGCTGGAGGCCGCCTATGCCCAGATCGGCGGCGGCCTCGCCTCGGTGATCGGCCGCTGGCTGAGTCTCCGCCGCGGCGATCTGCGCATCCTCGTCGGGGCCGGCACCGGCGCCGCGATCGGGGCGGCGTTCGGCGCCCCGCTGACCGGCGCCTTCTACGCCTTCGAGATCGTGATCGGCGCCTACACCCCGGCCGCCATCGCCCCGGTCGCGGCGGCCGCGATCGCCGGCGTCGCCACCGCCAGGAGCCTCGGCGCGGTGCCCTATCTGATCACGGTCGATTCGACCGGCATCTCGCGCAACATGGATTATCTCGCCTTCATCGGCATCGGCCTGGCCTGCGCGATCGTCGGCATCCTGCTGATGCGCGCGGTGAGCCTCGTCGAGACGGCGGTGCGCTGGACCCGGCTGCCGCCGGCGGCGCGTCCGTTCGTCGGGGGGCTGTTGCTGATGCCGATCGCGCATCTCTCGCCACAGGCGCTGTCGGCCGGCCATGGCGCGCTCCATCTCGCGCTGGCCGGCGACGCGCCGCTCAGGATCCTGTGCGTGATCTTCGCGCTCAAGCTGCTCGCCTCGTCGATCTCGCTGGGCTTCGGCTTTCGCGGCGGGCTGTTCTTCGCCTCGCTGTTCCTCGGCGTGATGCTGGGGCGCATCTATGGCGACGTCACCGAGCTGCTGCTGCCCGGCCAGCATCTGTGGGCGCAGGATGCGGCGCTGGTCGGGATGGCGGCGCTGGCGGTGTCGGTCGTCGGCGGGCCGATGACGATGAGCTTCCTGGTGCTGGAGGCGACCCGCGATTTCCAGCTGACCGGGATCGTGCTGACCGCCTCCTTGGTCGCCTCGGCGCTGGTCCGCGAGCTGTTCGGCTACAGCTTCTCGACCTGGCGGCTCCATTTGCGCGGCGAGGTGATCAAGTCGGCGCGCGACATCGGCTGGGTCCGCCAGCTCACCGCGGGTCGGATGATGCGCAAGGCGCCGGTGGCGCTGCCCGCCACGATCAGCATCGCCGAATTCCGCCGCCGCATCCCGCTCGGCTCGACCAGCCGGGTGATCCTGCTCGACGAGGGCGGGCATTATGCCGGCATGGTGCCGACCGCGCAGGCCTATGTCGACGGCGTCGACAAGGAGGCCGCGATCGCCACCCTCGCCCGCCGCCCGGACGAGACGATGACCCCCGATCGCAACATCGCCGAGGTGATGCAGGCGTTCGACCGGCTCGGGCTGGACGATCTCGCGGTGGTGGACGGCGACGGCGCCCTGCTCGGGCTGCTCACCGAAACCCATGTCCGCAGGCGCTATGCCGACGAACTGGAAAAGGCCCAGCGCGCGATGTTCGGCGAGGATTGAGGGGGGCGATTCGCCCGAGCCCGGCGTGACGGTGATGCGAAGGCCGACCCACCCCAGCCCCTCCTTTCAGGAAGGGACTTTCCGGCGGCTTTCGCCCCAAGAGCCGCCCCTTCGCCCTATCTCGTCACCCCGGACTTGATCCGGGGCCCAGCTCCTTGGATTTCAGCGGGACACGGAAGAAGCGGGATCCCGGATCAAGTCCGGGATGACGTAACAATGGAATGACTGCTTTCGCTCCAAAGACGGTCATTCCGCCTCGCTCGCAGCAACGCCAGAACCCGCCGTATCGAGCAGAGCTATGAGATTAGCGGAAACGAAATGTCTTCGGCTTACCGATCAGGCAGGAGGCGCTCGTGGCAACCCAGATTGTAAGAATGATCGCGGCATGGCTGTTCACGAATTTCGCATTCGTGATCGGTTACTCTGCCTGGAAGGGGCAAGGCGTGACCCGCCTGTCAGACGGCCTTCTTGGAATCGGGTTGATCGTTGGTCTTCCAATGCTGCTGTTCGCGGGGGTGACCGCGCTACCGTTGGCATTTCTTGTTCAGCGCTTCTTTCAGCCAACAGTAGGTGCCATTTTCTTCCCATTTCTGATTGGTGGAATCGCGTGGCTCCTTACATATTTTCTGAGTAGTGGAGGCTGGAGGGGGGCGCACCAAGCTGTTTTTCTATTTGCTTTCGTCCTCGGCCTGAGTTGGAGCCTGCTCGGTTTCATCATCCCGCGTAGCAATTGACGCTGGAATAGGTCGTGCCCGGTTTCAGTGCTGATGGAAACAAACTGGGGCCGGCACATAGAACGGACCCAGATATACGCTAAGCGCCAGCAGGCCCGCTCAGGTGGCGCAAAACACCTGATTGTCGGTCACTTTCCCGGCGATCTCCACGTCAGGTCAGGCATTCCCTCCTACATCACCCCGGGCTTGACCCGGGGTCCAGCTTGTCTTCGCTTTCCATGCGAGGGATGGGAACGGATATGACGACCGGCGGCTGGGTCTACATGATGGCAGGTCGTTATCGCGGCACGATCTACGTCGGCGTCACAGCCGACCTTCGTGCGCGGGTCGGCCAGCATCGTAGCGGTGCGGATCCGATTTTTGCAGACGCTACGACCTCACTCGCCTCGTCTGGGCCGAGCGTGGCGACGACATAACGGCCTGCATCGCACATGAGAAACGGCTGAAACGCTGGCGGCGAGACTGGAAGTTTGCATTGATCTAAAGCGGGAATCCAGACTGGCAAGATCTGTTCGCCACGCTCGCCTGAAAGCAGCTGGACCCCGGCTCAGGGCCGGGGTGACGAGACAGGGCGAAGGGGCGCCTCGTGGGGCGATAGCCGTCGTTGCCTCGCAGAAGAAGACCCTCACCCAACCCTCTCCCGCAAAGGCGGGAGAGGGCTCAAGCCAATGACCGCTGTCCACCCAATCGAGCCGATCGACGGCGTGTCGAGAAAGCCCCTTCTTGCGACGTCGACATATCCGGTTTCAGCAACGCCGGCACCGTCCACGAGCGACAAAGGCTCAACAAAAGCCGACTCGGCTTCCCTTGTAGGATTTCGCATGAGAGATTGGGTGGACCGGGATGCCGGGCCGCTCTTTCTCACCGTCGATCCGTGCGGCCGATCGGGGCGGCGAAAAGGTCTTTTTTCGGGGCGGTCGGATGTCAACTTCGTCAGCTTCGCCCGAAACGCCATTTCTGATGTGAAATCAGATAGTTAACATGACGTACAACGGAGCGTCGCCGGCATTATGCCCGAACGACCTGCGACTGGAATGGGCACGAGACACCACCCCGCTTGTGCTCCTGCGGAGGCAGGAGCCCAGGTGAGCAACGGCCATGCGCTCGGCCGCTGGGCTCCTGCTTCCGCAGGAGAACGGCGTGGCTGGCAGCCGGTCGCGGCTAATGCTGGGCGGGCAGGGCTTCCGGCTTCGCGGTGGCGGCCTGCCCCTCCCAGCCGCCGCCGAGCGCCAGGAACAGGTTGATCTGGCGATCGACCAGCGTCGCCCGAGACGATGCCAGGGTCGCCTCCGCCTCGGCCAGCTGGGCCTGCACGTTGAGCACGCTCAGCACGTCGGTGCGGCCATAATGGAACAGGCGATTGGCCTGGTCGGTCCCGTGCTGGGCATCGTCGCGCGCCTTCTCCAGCGCGGCGTCGCGGTCGATTTCGCGGGCATAGGCCGAAAGCGCCGTTTCGGTCTGGCGCAGCGCCTCGATCACGGTGCCGTCGAACTGCGCGGAGGCGGCGTCGGCGGCATCGCCCGCCGCCGCGATCTGGGCGTGGAGCAACTTGCGATTGGGGAAGGCCCAGGAGATCACCGGCCCCGTCAATCCGCCGAAGCTGGCGCCGGTGAAGAAACTGGAGAAGGAATTGGCGAGCCCCGCCGTGCCGGTCAGCGACACCTGCGGGTAGAGCTTGGCCATCTCCACGCCGATGCCGGCGGTCGCTGCCGCCAGCTGGCGCTCGGAGGCACGGATATCGGGGCGCCGGCGCAGCAGCGCGGTGCCGTCGCCGATCGGTATCGGCTGGTGCAGCGTGGGCGGCGTCGCGCAGTCTTCCAGCTCGCGCGGATAGTCGGCCGGCGCGCGTCCCATCAGCGCGGCGATCTCGAACAGCGAGGCCTGCCGTCCGGCGAGGATCTCGGGGATCGCCGCGGCGCTCCTGTCGGCGGCGGCGCGGGCGCGGGTGACGTCGAACGACGTGCCCCGCCCGCCCTTGAACAGGCGCTGCATCGAATTGAGCGTGGTCGTCTCGATATCGAGGACGTGGCGCGTCGCCGCCAGGGTGACATTGGCGGTGCAGACATCGGCATAGCTGCGCGTCACCGCCGCCGCCACCGTCACCCGCACCTGATCGCGCGCCGCCTGCACCGCCTCGGCATTGTCCTGCGCCGCCTCGATCCCGCGCCGGATGCCGCCGGCGAGATCGAGCGGATAGCTGATCGTGGCGTCAAGCAGCCCGCTATAGGGCAGGTCGAGCGGCACCGTCAGCGTGTAGCCGCCGACCCGCGCACCGAACGCCGCCGCCCCGAGCTGGGTCTGCACGGTGCGCCCGGCCTGGACCTCGCGCACCACCTCGCTGGCGCTGTGCAGATTGGCGTCGGCGGCGCGCAAATTGGTGTTGGCGGCCAGCGCCTCCGCGACATAGCCGTCGAGCCGCGGATCGTCGTAGAGCTTCCACCAATGATCGGGCAGCGGCGCCTGGTCGAACGCCTTGCCCTGCCCGGCGACGAATGCGCCGTTCGCGCTGGGGGCCTTCACCATCGCCTTGTCCGGCACATGATAGTTCGGCCCCGCCGTGCAGCCGGCGAGCAGCAGCGCGATCGCGGTGGTGGCGAAGGCCGGCCTCACCGATGTGCGCCCGGCTCGGGCAGGATCGTGACCGTCGCGGTCCGCCCGGCGATCAGCTGGGTGCCGGCCGGCATCCGATCGACATGGATACGCACCGGAATGCGCTGGGCGAGGCGCACCCAGGAGAAGGTCGGATCGACCGCGAGGAGCTGGTTGGCCGTGCCCTTGCTCTGATCGTCGGCGATGCCGGCGGTGATGCTGTCGACATGGCCCTCCATGTCGCGGGCGTCGCCCATCAGCCGGATACGCGCCTTGTCGCCGACATGGATGCGGCCGAGCTTGGTCTCCTCGAAATAGCCCTCGACGCGGATCGAATCATTGTCGACCAGGGCCAGCGCCTGCGCGCCGGGCGCGACGAAATCGCCGGGGTGGAGATCGAGATTGGTGACGATACCGTTGACCGAGGCGCGCACCGCGGTGCGGTGGACGTTGAGCTCGGCGGTCTGCTTCGCGGCGATCGCGGCCTGCACGCTGGCTTCCGCGGTCTTCTCTTGGGCGACATTCGCCTCGTGGGTCTCGGTCGCGACGAGGTCGCCGAGCGCGAGATCGCGGCGGGCGACCTTGCGCGCCTGATCGAGCTTGGCCTGCGCGCTGGCGATGGTGGCATCCGCCTGGCCGAGCGCGTCGGCGTAGCGCGGCATGTCGACCACGAACAACAGGTCGCCCTTCCGCACCGCCTGGTTGTCATGCACCGCCACCGTGGTGATCAGGCCGCCGACATCGGAGGCGACCCGCACCACATCGGCACGGACATGGCCGTCCCGCGTCCAGGGTTCGGTCTCGTAGCGCTTCCACAGCCAGATCGCGACGAAGATGGCGAGGAGGACGATGGTCGCGGTGACCACCCAACGGGCGAAGGCCGACAGGATAGGGTTCATGAATGTGGTCCGAAAGGCGCGGAGAGGACGACGAGGAGCCCAAGCAGGAGGACGAACAGGGCACAATCGACAAGCGGGCGATAGGCGACATAGCGATAGACGCCGATAATCTGGAACAGGCGCGACAGGATGCCGGCGAGCAGCAGCGCCAGCGCCCCGAGCAGCAGCAGCGGCGGGACGAATACCCCGCCGATCGAAATCTCGCCGATCATGCTGCGGCTCCATAAGCGGGGGCGGCCGGGAAGAGATTGCGGCGCAGGCTGGTGAGCAGGATCAGCCCCTCGCGGCGCCGGCCCAGTTCCTCATCGCGGGCGAAGACCGCCACGGCCCGATCGATGTCGGCGAGCACGCCGGGCTCCGGCAAGGCCGGATCGCGCGGCGAAAGGCGCCCGAAATGATTACCCAGGCCACTCAGCGCGTCGGCGATCGCTGCGCGCTCCTCGTCCGTGGCGCGGCCCCGCAGCGCGTCGAGCTCCCCGGCCACAAAGCCGATCCGCATGTCGATCAGCGCATCGAGCAGCGGCTTGCCGGGATTGGACCCGGCCGACATCGCCGGCAGCATCAGCCCGACACGATCGAGCATCCGGCTCAGCCAGCGCGCGCTGTCCGGCGCACGCCCCCGCGCCCGGAGCGCGACATCGCGCCAGCCGGCCCGGGCAAGCCGCGCCACGCGATCCTCCGCGCCGATCGTCAGGAACAGGCCGACCGTCACCATCGCGAAGCCGATGCCCACGAACTGCGCGATCGCGCCGTTCAGCGCCGCGCCGAACGCCGGCGTATAGGTGGCATAGAGGCCGACCGTCTGCGGAAAGCCGATCAGGATACCGACGCCGACGGGGAATGTCGCAGGCTTGCCCATCAGCACGCCCATCAGGAGAAGCATCGGCGCCAGCGTCGCCGCCAGCGTCACGAAGTCGCTAAGGCGCGGCATGATCGTGTAGGCGTAGACGATCGACGTCAGCAGACCGATGGTCGAGCCGAGTTGCATCCTGCCGATCATGGCACGCGGATTCTCCAGGCCGCCGAACAGCGCGCAGGCGATGCCGGCGATCAGCACCGCGCCGGCGCCTTCCTTCCACGCGGTGCCGATCCAGAAGGCGCAGCCCAGCCCGATCGTCGCGATCGTGCCGAGCGCGGCGCGGATCGCCAGCCCGCGATCGAGATGCAGCGGCCGGCTGCTGGTGCCGGCGAGCAGCGCGACGACCCGCGGCGACACCGCGCGGACGCTGTGCGAACGCACCTGATCGCGCAGGATATGCGCGTCGCGCAGGGTCGCCACCATCTCCGCCAGCCGCGACAGCAGATTGAGCAGCAACATGTCGCGCCAGACGAGATCCGGCTCGCTTACCCATGCCGCCGTCGGCTCGAGCGCCCGCGCATCGGCGATCAGCAGCGCCGCCGTCTCCTCGCGATCGGGCTTCGTCACGTCATTTTCGATCCAGAGCTGGACGCGGGCGACCAGCGCGCCGACCGGCTCGGGCAGGCCGCCGCGGCACAGCGCCACCTCCACCAGCCGATCCTCGATCGTGCTGGCGAGCGGCAGGAACAGCGACAGGCAATCCTGCAACGCGCGCACGGTGCGGACGCGCGGCAGGATTCGCGCGGTATCGAACGGCAGATGGATCGAGAGCTGGTGCAATTCCAGCACGTCGACGGCCAGGCGGCGGCGTTCGAGATCGAGCCGCGCCTCGCGCGCGCCGGCCATCGACGCCACCGACCAGCGGCCGGCGTCCGCCAGGATGATGTCGATCCGCCGCAGCAGCTGCGCGGTGACGGTGCGGGGAAAGACGGCGCCATGGACCAGACTGGCGCAGAGGATGCCGATGGTGATCTCCTGCACGCGCAGGATCGCCGTGTCGAAGATCGCGCCCGGCGTTTCGACGCTGGGAAAGCCGATGATGCTGGCGGTGTAGCCGGCGAGCAGGAAAATATAGGAGCGCGGCGTGCGATCGAGTTGCGCCAGGTAGAAGCAGAACCCCAGCCATAGGGCCAGCGCCAGGCTCAGCACGGCCGGCTCGTTGACGAAGGTCGGCACCAGGATGACCGAGGCGGTGGCGCCGAGCGCGGTGCCCATCAGCCGAAACACTGCCTTGGACAGCACTGCGCCGGCCAGCGGCTGGGCGATGATATAGGAGGTCACCACCGCCCAGAAGGGTCGGTTCAACCCGATCCGGAGCGCGATATAATAAGCCAGCATCGCCGCGACGAAGCATTTGACCGAGAAGAGGACGGCCTGGGCATCGGCCTTCATCGATCGCGCTCGCGCAGCACCGCCATGCGCTGGTCGATCCGCTCGAGCACCGCGTCGGCGATCTCCAGCGCGGAATCGGGCACGCCCTCGGTCAGTTCCCGACGCAAGGTGGCAAGCGCCACCTCGATCCGGCCGACCATGGCCCGACCGGCATCGGTCAATCGCAGGCGGTTCGCACGCCGATCGGCAGGATCGGCTTTGCGCGCGAGCAGGCCCGCCATTTCCAGCTGATCCAGCACGCGCACCACCGAAGCCCCCTGCATATCCAGCTCCGCGACCAGATCACTCTGTCGCACATCGTCGCCCAGTCGCCCCACATGAAGCAAGGCCCACCCCGCCGAGTTGGAGAGACCGACATCCAGCAAGGCACGATCCGCCGCCGCATGCCAGCGGCGCGAGAGCGGCAGCAGCCGCCGCCCGAATGACGCCTCAGCCTGGTAGCGATCCCTATCCATTAGCTGCCTAATGATATGGCGAGTAACGTTTAGCAAGCGGGAATCAGATCTCGGTGACATTCTCCCCCAGCAACGCCGATTGCGCGCGGGAAACCTGATCGCGCAGCCAGCGGATGAAGGCCTCGATCCGTGCGACCCGCCGCATGTCGCGATGGACGACCAGCCAGAAGCTGCGCGTGATCGCCACCTCCGGCCGGAGAATTCGCACCAGCCCCGGCATGGTGTCGCCGATGAAACAGGGCAGGATGCCGCATCCTGCGCCGCTCGCGATCAGCCGGGCCTGCGCGGTGATGCTGGAGGAGCGGATCGCCGGCTCCAGCCGCTCGTCGACTTCCGCGAGATAGCGCAATTCCGGCGCATAGATAAGATCGGGGACATAGCCGACCAGCCGTCGGCGGGTGAGCCCCTCGATCGTCTCGACCGGGCCGGTCGCGGCGAGATAATCCGCGGCCGCATAGGCACCGAGCCGATAGTCGGTGAGCTTCGCCGCGATCAGCGGGCCACCCCGGGGCCGCGCCAGCATGATCGCGATGTCCGCCTCGCGGCGGGACGGATTGAGGAAGCCGGTCGACGCGATCAGGTCGAGCGCGACACCGGGATGGGCCTCCGCGAACGCCGCCAGCCGCGAGGCCATGAAGCCCATGCCGAACCCCTCGGACATGCTGATCCGGATCGATCCGCCCAGCCCCGCCCCCTCCTCCGATTGCTGGCGGACGGCGCGTGCGCCGGCCTCCATCGCCTCGGCATGGGCCAGCAGCCGATGGCCGCTCTCGGTCAGGCGCTGGCCCGCCGCGCCATGTTCGAACAGGGTGGTCGCCAGCGCGGCTTCCAGGCGCTGAATGCGCCGCGCCACCGTGGTCGCGTCCTGCCCGACCTGCCGTGCGGCCGCCGCCAGGGTTCCGGCACGGGCGAGCGCAAGGAATATGCGCATGTCGTCCCAGTTCATTCCATTGACCCCCATCCTGCGATTTCGCAGCATCCCCTTGCGTAACGTCGACCTTGCCGGCGACCTTGCATAGGCCGATGGAGGAGCAAACAACAATCAGGAGAGCGTCCCGTGGACGATATTGGCCATCTCATCGCAGGCGCCACCGGGACGAAGGCCGCGCGCTACGGCGACGTCTTCGATCCCAATTCGGGCAAGGTGCAGAAGCGCGTCGTGCTGGGCACGAAGGCCGATCTCGACCAGGCAGTCGCCGCCGCGCAGGCCGCGCAGCCGGGCTGGGCCGCGACCAACCCCCAGCGCCGCGCGCGCGTCATGTTCAGGTTCAAGGAACTGGTCGAACGCGACATGGACAAGCTCGCGCACGTCCTGTCGTCCGAGCATGGCAAGGTGATCGCCGACTCGCGGGGCGATATCCAGCGCGGCCTTGAGGTGATCGAATTCTGCTGCGGCATCCCGCATGTGCTGAAGGGCGAGTTCACGCTCGGCGCCGGCCCCGGCATCGACGTGTGGAGCTTCCGCCAGCCGCTCGGCATCGGCGCCGGCATCACCCCGTTCAACTTCCCGGCGATGATCCCGCTGTGGATGTCGGGCGTCGCCATCGCCACCGGCAACGCCTTCATCCTGAAACCCTCCGAGCGCGACCCGTCGGTGCCGGTGATGCTCGCCGAACTGTTCAAGGAGGCCGGCCTGCCCGACGGCATCCTCCAGGTCGTCCAGGGCGACAAGGAGATGGTCGATGCGATTCTCGATCATCCGGCGATCAGCGCGGTGAGCTTCGTCGGCTCGTCCGACATCGCCCATTATGTCTATTCGCGCGGCGTCGCGGCCGGCAAGCGCGTGCAGGCGATGGGCGGCGCCAAGAACCACGGCATCGTCATGCCCGACGCCGACCTCGACCAAGTGGTCAACGATCTGGCGGGCGCCGCCTTCGGGAGCGCCGGCGAGCGCTGCATGGCGCTGCCTGTCGTCGTGCCGGTCGGCGAGGACACCGCCGAGCGCCTCAAGGCCAAGCTGATCCCCGCGATTGCGGCGCTGCGCGTCGGCGTCTCGACCGATCCCGACGCCCATTACGGCCCGGTCGTCACGGCCGCGCACAAAGCGAAGATCGAGAGCTACATCCAGATGGGCGTCGACGAAGGCGCCGAACTGGTCGTCGACGGCCGCGGCTTCACGCTGCAGGGGCATGAACAGGGCTTCTACGTCGGCCCGACCCTGTTCGACCATGTCACCACCGCCATGACGACCTACCAGGAGGAGATCTTCGGCCCGGTCCTCCAGATCGTCCGCGCCAAGAATTTCGAGGAGGCGGTCGCGCTGCCCTCGAAGCACCAATATGGCAATGGCGTCGCGATCTTCACGCGCAATGGCCACGCCGCCCGCGAGTTCGCCAGCCGCGTGAATGTCGGCATGGTCGGCATCAACGTGCCGATCCCGGTGCCGGTCGCCTATCACAGCTTCGGCGGCTGGAAGCGCTCGGCGTTTGGCGACACCAACCAGCACGGCATGGAAGGCGTCAAATTCTGGACCAGGGTGAAGACCGTCACCGGCCGCTGGCCCGACGGTTCGGTGCAGGGCGACAGCAGCTTCGTCATCCCGACGATGGGGTGAAGTGTCTCGTCCGTCTTTTCCGTCATGCTGAACTTGGTTCAGCATCCAGACGCGCAGCCTCGCTCCGCCAGGCGGCTGCGCGTCTGGATCCTGACCTTCGTCAGGATGACAAGAAGGGCGGAAGGCCGAGGCTGGGCGACAAATCGTCCCACAGCGGGTTGGACCGCTCTATCAAGGCCGCCTTCCAGTCGCGATGCCAGTTCTTCAACTGCTTTTCACGCGCGATGGCGGCCTCCATCGTATCGGCAACTTCATAATGGACGAGACGATGCACATGGTAGCGCGATGTGAAGCCGGGAATGCCGCCGCTACGATGCTGGTGCAGCCGACCGAGCAGGTTCGACGTTACACCGACATACAGCGTGCCATGACGGCCGCTGGCGAGGATGTAGACGCAGGGATGGCGTTCGATCATCGGGCGTAGCGTGTCTGGATGCTGACCTTCGTCAACATGACGACAAGAGAGAGGATGCGGCAAGAGCCGATGACCGACCAATTCGACCTCACCGAAGACCAGCGCGCCATCCAGGAGCTGGCGCGCCGCTTCACCGCCGACGCGATCACGCCGTTCGCCGCCGAGTGGGATGAGCATCACATCTTCCCGCGCGATACCGTGAAGGCCGCGGCCGAGCTGGGCTTCGGCGCGATCTACGTGTCGGAGGAATCCGGCGGCATCGGGCTGGGCCGGCTCGAATCGGCGCTGATCATGGAGGCGATGGCCTATGGCTGCCCGTCCACCAGCGCGTTCATCTCGATCCACAACATGGCATCGTGGATGATCGACACGTTCGGCGGCGAGGCGGTGAAGGCCCGCTATCTGCCCTCGCTGGTGACGTGCGACACCATCGCCTCCTATTGCCTGACCGAGCCCGGTTCCGGCTCCGACGCCGCCGCGCTCAAGACGAAGGCGGTGAGGGATGGCGACCATTATGTCGTCACCGGCTCCAAGGCCTTCATCTCGGGCGGCGGCGAGAACGAGATCTATCTCGTCATGGTCCGCACCGGCGCGGACGGCCCCAAGGGCATCTCCTGCCTCGTCATCGAGAAGGACATGGCGGGCGTCAGCTTCGGCGCCAATGAGAGGAAGCTCGGCTGGCGCTCGCAGCCAACCGCGCAGGTCAATTTCGATGGCGTGCGCGTGCCGGTGGAGAATCGGGTCGGCGGCGAGGGCGAGGGCTTCCGGATCGCGATGTCCGGCCTCGACGGTGGCCGGCTCAACATCGGCGCCTGCTCGCTCGGCGGCGCCCAGCGCGCGCTCGACGAGGCGCTGACATACACCGCGGAGCGACGCCAGTTCGGCACGCGCATCGTCGATTTCCAGAACACGCAATTCGGGCTGGCCGACATGGCGACCGAACTGGAAGCGGCGCGCGCCCTGCTCTACATGGCGGCGGCGAAGGTGACCGCCGGCGCCCACGACAAGACCAGGTTCGCGGCGATGGCCAAGCGGCTGGCCACCGACACCGGATCATCGGTGGTTGACCGCGCGCTCCAGATGTTCGGCGGCTATGGCTATCTGCAGGATTATCCGATCGAGAAATTGTGGCGCGACCTACGGGTCCACCGCATTCTCGAAGGCACCAACGAGGTCATGAAGATGATCATCGCACGGGAGTTGATGAAGCAATGAGTGAACCCTACGAAACCCTGCTGATCGAGCGGCATGGCGCCGTCACGCTGGTGCGGATCAACCGCCCGCAGGCGCTGAACGCGCTCAACTCGCAGGTGCTGGCCGACATGGTGGCGGCATCGCGCGCCTATGACGCCGACCCCGAACAGCGCTGCATGATCGTCACCGGCAGCGAAAAGGCGTTCGCGGCCGGCGCCGACATCAAGCAGATGGAGCAGATGGGCTTCGCCCAGGCCTATGCCGCCAATTTCTTCGCCGGCTGGGAGGATTTCACCCGCACCCGCAAGCCGATCATCGCGGCGGTCGCCGGTTTCGCGCTCGGCGGCGGCTGCGAGGTCGCGATGATGTGCGATTTCATCATCGCCGCCGATACCGCCAAGTTCGGCCAGCCCGAGATCAAGCTCGGCGTCGCCCCCGGCATGGGCGGATCGCAGCGCCTGACCCGCGCGATCGGCAAGGCCAAGGCGATGGAGATGTGCCTCACCGGCCGGATGATGGCCGCCGAGGAGGCCGAGCGCGCCAATCTCGTCGCGCGCGTCGTCCCCGCCGACCAGCTGATCGAGGAGGCGCTCAAGACCGCGCAGGCGATCGCGGCGATGCCGCCGCTCGCCGCCATCGCCAACAAGGAGATGGTCAACGCCGCCTTCGAGACCACGCTCGCGCAAGGCATACTGTTCGAGCGCCGGCTGTTCGCCGGGCTGTTCGCCACCGAGGACAAGGCCGAGGGCATGAGCGCCTTCGTCGAGAAGCGGCTGGGCGCCTGGAAGGGCCAGTGACCGGATAGCAGCGCTCCCATCCAGAGCCACAAGGGGAATATCCCGGGCTTTGGATGCTGATCCCGATCAGGACGACGACAAGCGAGAGGATGAGGATATGGCACGCATCGGTTTCATCGGCCTCGGCAATATGGGCGGCGGCATGGCGCTCAACCTGGTGAAGGCCGGCCATGAGGTGATCGCGTTCGATCTGGCGGACTCGGCACTGGCGCGCGCGCGCGACGGCGGCTGCACGATCGTGGCGGCCGCCGGGGAGGCCTGCCTCGGCGCCGATGCCGTCATCACCATGCTGCCCGCCGGCACGCACGTCGCGGCAGTCTATGGCGATCAGCTGTTCGCCGCCGCGACGCCCGGCACCCTGCTCGTCGATTGTTCGACGATCGACGTCGCCACCGCGCGCGCCGTCGCAGCGACGGCCTCCGACCGCGGCTTCGCCATGGTCGATGCCCCCGTCTCGGGCGGGATCGCCGCCGCCCAGGCCGGCACCCTCACCTTCATGGTCGGCGGCCCGGATGCCGCTTTCGCCCGGGCCGCGCCGATCCTCGCCCAGATGGGCAAGGCGGTGATCCATGCCGGCGCGGCGGGTGACGGGCAGGCCGCCAAGATCTGCAACAACATGATCCTCGGCAGCCAGATGATCGCCACCTGCGAAGCGCTGGCGCTGGCGCTGCGGCTCGGCCTCGATCCGCAGAAATTCTACGACATCGCGTCCCAGGCCTCCGGCCAGAGCTGGTCGCTGACCAGCTATTGCCCGCTGCCCGGCGTCGGCCCGCAAAGCCCCGCCGATCGCGGCTATGAAGGCGGCTTCGCGGCCGGGTTGATGCTCAAGGATCTGAAGCTGGCGATGGTGGCTGCCCAGGGCGTCGATGCCGCGGTGCCGATGGGCGCGGCCGCCGCCGCGCTCTACCAGGCGTTCGTCAATGCCGGCGCCGGCGCACGGGACTTCTCGGCGATCATCGCGATGCTGGATGGCAGGCAACCGGGCCGGACGGCGCTGTAACAAAGCGACATCCAAGGGAAAAGCGCGGCGACCAAGTCCTCTCCCTGACGAAGGAGAGAGCCGTGCCCCAGAAGCTGACCCGCGCCGAGCGCTGCCGCATCGGCCGCCACACCCCCGTCCCTGCCCACAAGCAATGCGACGGGGACGTGCATCGCGGCGTCTGCCGCTATTGCCGCGCGCCGATCATGCGGACGCAGGCGACCCGAATCTGGTTCCTCTCGGCCGTCCTCGCCTGAGGTCAGTCGCCGGCGCCGCCATGCCCGTGATGATGGCCGCCGCCCTGGCCGAAGCGATTGCCACGCCCGTTGCGCCGCTCGGGATGGACATCGAGACGCGGCAGCTCGTCTCGCGTGATCACGCCGTCGCCATTGACGTCCAGCATCTTGAAGCGGCGCAGCGCCACCGTCTCGAACTCCTGCTCGCTGATCGCGCGATCGAAATTGAGATCGGCCGACACGACCGGCTCCGGCGCATCGAGGAAACCGAAGCGGCCGGCGCCGATGCGGCTCGGATAGGGCGGATCGGTGACGTTGCCGTCGTCGTCGGTCTTGGCGAGGGTCGGATCGCCATAGGTGCTGATCACGCGGATTTCCGGCGCAACGTCACTTTCGTAGCGGTCGATCTCGTCCGGCTCGATCAGATGATTATGATCGACGTCGAGCGTCGCGAAGAAGCGCATGGCGTCTTCCTGAAACTCCTGCGGGGTGATGCGATTGTCATGATTGGCATCGGCGTCGCGAAACCATTGCTCAGCCGCCGACACGCCGCCCTGCGTATGATAGGGCTCGCCCATCGGGCTGATGAAGATATGGCCGCCGCCGAGCTGCGCCATCGTCGGCGCCGCACCGTTCACGGTGATGTCCGCGCCGGGCGTGGCGACGGACGGCGTTGCGGCCGCGGCCGGCTGCGTACCGGCGGGCAATGCGGTGGGCGCGGTGACAGGCGGATCGGCGAGCGCAACCCCGGCCAGAAGCACGGCGCCCAAGCATACACAAACCGTCCGCATGTCGATTCCCTTTGATGGCCCGTTCGAGGCACTCATATCGGCGATAGCCTGCCCACCGCTCCTGTCAAAGCGGCAGCAGCACGCGGGCGAGCAGACCGCCCCCGGCCCGGTTGCGCAAGGTGACGTCGCCACCATGCGCGCGAGCCACCGCCCTCGCACTGGCAAGACCGAGGCCGCTCCCCCCGGTTTCGCGATTGCGGGACGGTTCGGCGCGGAAGAAAGGCTCGAATGCCCGCTCCAGCAGATCGTCCGGCAAGCCCGGCCCGTCGTCCGCCACTTCGATCAAGGCATGGCCATCCGGGCGGGACATCCGTACCCGCGCCTGCCCGGCATAGGCGATCGCATTGCCGATGAGATTGGCGAACAGCGACTTGAGGCCGGCGATATCGGCATCGATGACGATATCGTCGCCCAATTCCACCGTCACGTCGGCGCCCAGGTCCACCATCTCGTCCGCCACGCTTTCGACCAGCGCGCGCAGGCTCAGCCGCTGCCGGCGCGGCGGCCGGGCGGTATCGCGGACGAAGGCCAGCGCGGCACCGATCATCTCGTTCATCTCGGCGATATCGGCCTCCATCGCCGGCCGCACATCCGCACCCGCTTTTTCAACCCGCAGCGACAGGCGCATCAGCGGCGTGCGCAGGTCATGCGCCATCGCCGCGGCCATGGTGACGCGGTCATCGACGTAGCGACGGATACGGGCCTGCATCTCGTTGAACACCAGCGCCGCGGTCGCCACCTCGACAGGGCCGTCCAGCGGCAGCGGTTCGGCGCGGGGATCGCGCCCCAAGCGCTCGGCTGCGACGGCGAACAGCCCGATCGGCTGCGCCACCCGCCGGGATACCAGCCACGCGAACGGCGCGACCGCCAGCAGCAGCCCGAACAGCCACAGCAGCATCCGCCAGTGCCAGGGCTCGATGCCATGCGGCGCCGGCTTGACGATCCGCCAGGCGCCGCCGGGGAGGTGATAGGCGGCGCTGAACCGGCCGAACAGCAATTCCCGCCCGGCGCCGTCGGGCGGCCGGAAGCGCCGCATCGGCGGCCCCAGGAACAAGGGCGGGCGCTCGAAATCGAGATGGACGTCGGCGGTCGAGACCTCGAGCCGTTCTGCCAGCAGCCTGCGCAGGCGATCGGCATGGGTATCGTCGTCGTCGGGCGGCGGCGTCATGCTTTCGGAAACCCGGTAGATTTCCGTATCCGGTGCCGCACCGCGGAGCAGCTGCGCGACTTCGGCGATCGAATAGAGCCGCGGCGTCGGCGGCGGCACCGTCAGCAACAGGCCGAAATCGAGCAACTGCGCACAGATCAGCGATACCAGCATCACGCCGAAGATCCGCAGGAACAGCGGCGGCCTGATGATCCCCCCCCGTCCTCTCACGTCGGCACGACCTTGGGCACGAACAGATAGCCTTCGTTCCGCACGGTGCGGATCAGATCGCTGTCATTGCCCCGCAGCTTGCGCCGCAGCCGGCTCACCTGCACGTCGATCGCGCGATCGAACGCATCCGAATCCGGCCCGCGCGCGGCATGGAGCAGCGCCTCGCGGGTCAGCACCCGGCGCGGATGCTCGACGAAGGCGCGCAAAACCGCGAACTCGCCATCCGACAGGTGGACGAGAACGCCATCGGGATCGAGCAGTTCGTGGGTGTCGATATCCATCCGCCAACCCAGAAAGCTGAACCCCCGCCGCACCTCCTCGACCTCGGCGATCTGCTGCCGGCGCAGCAGCGCGCGCACATGGGCGAGGATCTCGCGCGGGCTGCACGGCTTGGACAGATAATGATCGGCGCCGATCTCCAGCCCGACGATGCGATCCTGCTCATCCCCGAGCGCCGAGAGGATGATCACCGGCGGACCATTATCCTCGACCAGCCGGCGACAGGCGGACAAGCCGTCTTCCCCCGGCATCATCACATCGAGCAGGATCAGATCGATGCCGCCGCGCGCCAGCACCCGATCCATCTCGATCACGCTGGCCGCAGTGGTGACGTGATAGCCATAGGCCCCCAGCCGCTCGGCCAGCAGAACCCGGATACCGGCATCATCGTCCACCACCAGCAGGTGGGCGAGCGCATTGGCGGGGCGATCGGCGAGTGCGGCAGCCATGGTCATGTCGTAGCGCATGCCGCTACGATGTGTGCAGAGGATTTCAACGGTGCTCGCGCGCAGACATTCGCCTGACACAATGACCGGCAAGCTACGCCGTTCACGTCTGGGGAACGATTGATGCGCTCACCTCTGCTCGCCGCGCTCATCGCGTCGGCTCTTCTCGCCGGCACCGCCATCGCCGGCGACTCGCCGCCGCCGGCGCCCGGCATGGGCTCGCCGCAACAGGCAGGTAGCCGCGCCGACGACATGACGCTCCTCCTCGGGCTGGCCCCGCAGCAGCGGCCGGCACTCGAAGCGTATCTGCAGGCCGTAGCGCCCCCGCCGCGCGGCGACAGGCAGGACGGCGACCATGGCGATGGCGGCGATCGCCATGGTCCACCTGATGCGGCCCAGATGCAGGCGCGCATCGAAGCGGCCCAGCATTTTCGCGCAAGCCTGAATCCCGATCAGCAGGCCCGCTTCGACGCGATCGAGCGGGTCAGCCATGGCATGGGGTCGCGCCATCGCTGGGGTGGTCCGCCACCGCAGGAATGATCGCACTGGCCTCTGGCGGTTGCCGCTACGGCTTGCTGGAAACGGCGGGTTCCGGCCGCAGCCGGTAGCCGACGCCGAGTTCGTTGACGATCAGCGCCGGTCGCGCCGGGTCCGCCTCCAGCTTCTGGCGCAGCGCCCGCACCACGATGCGGAGATACTCCACCCGGTCGGCCTGTGCCGGCCCCCATACGTCGCGCAGGATCTGGGCGTGGCTCAGCACCCGATCGGGCCGCGCGGCGAGCAGGGCCAGCACGCCATATTCCTTGGGTGCCAGATGCACCTCCTCGCCGGCCCTGGTAACCCGGCGCCTATCGAGATCGATCAGCACGTCGCCTGCCGCCACGTGATGCTCGGCCCCCTGCGCGTCGAGCCGGTGGCGCAGGCCGGCGCGGACGCGGGCGAGCAGCTCCTCGCTGTCGAAGGGCTTCACCAGATAATCGTCGGCGCCGAGATCGAGCGCCGCCACCTTCTCCTCGGTCGCATCGCGCGCCGAGACCACGATCAGGGTCGCCTGCGCCTGGCTCTTGATCAACTGGACCAGCTCCAGCCCGTCACGATCGGGCAGCCCCAGATCGAGCAGCACCACCTCCGGCTTCTCGATCGGCAGCAGCGACATCGCCTCGCGCGCCGACGACGCCTCGGCAACCACATGGCCGGCGCGTTCCAGTGTCACGCGCAGCAGCCGCCGGATGGCGGCGTCGTCTTCGATCACCAGCAGCTTGGAGGGAATGGACATCGGCCGGTGATGAGGCCGCGCCAGCCACCGCGCAATGGGGAAATCCCATCTCGGCATAAGCATCGCATAAGCCTGCGATAAGTGTCGTGGCATCGTCGCCTGTGCAGGCGTACTATGCAGACGATGGCCAGTTTCAGCGACGATCCCCGCCCGTCCCCCCAGGCCCTGCTCCGCCAGTCGGCGCGTGAAGGGCGTGGCAAGCTCAAGATCTTCCTCGGCGCTGCGCCGGGGGTCGGCAAGACCTACGAGATGCTGCTCGACGGGGCCGAGCGGCTCCACGCCAGCATCGATGTGGTGGTCGCCGTGGTCGAGACGCATGGACGCGCCGACACCGAGGCGCTGATGGTGCCGTTCGAGATCATCCCGCGCCGGATCATCGAGCATCGCGGCCACCCGCTCCCCGAGATGGACCTCGATGCGGTGCTGGCGCGCCGCCCCGCGCTCGCATTGGTCGACGAGTTCGCCCATTCCAATGTCGAGGGCAGCCGCCATCCCAAGCGCTGGCAGGATATCGAGGAGCTGCTGGCCGCCGGGATCGACGTCTCCACGACGCTCAACATCCAGCATGTCGAGAGCCTCAACGATGTCGTCGCCAGCTTCACCCGCGTCCGCGTGCGCGAGACGGTGCCGGACAGCGTGTTCGAAGATGCCGAGGTCGAGGTGGTCGATCTGCCGCCGGACGATCTCATCGACCGGCTGAAGGAGGGCAAGGTCTATGTGCCGGAGGAGGCGACCCGCGCCCTCCAGCATTTCTTCTCCAAGCCCAATCTATCGGCCTTGCGCGAGATGGCGCTGCGCCGGGCGGCGATGAACGTCGATCGGCAGATGCTGGAGATGCTCGATGCCGGCGCGCTGCCCGGCGCCTATGGCGGCGAGCGGGTGCTGGTCGCGGTCTCCGAGCAGCCCGGCTGCGATACGCTGATCCGGGTCGCCAAGCGCCTGTCCGACGCGCTGCGCGCACCCTGGACGGCGGTGGTGATCGAGACGGCGCGCGCCGACGGGTTCGGCGAGGTCGAACGCCAGCGCGTCGCCGAGGTGCTGCGGCTGGCCGCCAGCCTCGGCGCCACCATCGCGCGGATGCCGGCGGAAAATGTCAGTCAGGGGTTGCTCGACCAGGTTCTGGCGATGCGCGCCACCCAGCTCGTGCTCGGCAAGTCGCGGCGGAGCTGGTGGTTCGAGGCGCGCCACGGATCGGTGGTCGATCGCATCCTGCGCGAGGGGCCGGAAGGCCTCGCGCTCCACGTCATTCCTGCCAACCGGCCGGCGGAAAACAGGCGCGGCGGCTTCGCCCCGATCGTGCGGGGCTGGGGTGGCCCGGTGCCCTATATGATCGCGATCCTGATGGTCGCGATCACCACCGTCATCGATCATTTCGCGGCGCCGCTGGTCGGCGAGGGCGGGCTCGATCTCATCTACCTGCTGCCGGTGATCCTCACCGCCCAGCGCTTCGGCCTGCGGCCGGGCCTGTTCGCCAGCCTCGTCGCCGGGCTCGCCTATAATTTCTTCTTCCTGCCGCCGCTCCACACCTTCACCATCGCCGATCCGCAGAGCCTGCTGACCATGCTGGTGCTGATCGGCATCGCGGCACTGGTCAGCAATCTCGCCGGGCGCCTGAAGATCCGCGCCAGCCTCGCCGCGCGCAGCGCCGCCGAGAATGCGCAGGTCGCCGCCTTCGGGCAGGCGCTGGCCCGCTCCTCGACCCGGCAGGAGACGGCGAACACCGTCTGCCACGAGATCGGCCTGCTGCTCGCCTGCGACACCCTGCTGCTCGCCGAGCGGGAGGGAGTGTTGACCGTCATCGCCGCCGAACCCGAGGCATCGCCGCTCGGCCCGGTCGACCAGGCCGCCGCCGAATGGTGCTGGTCCAAGGGCGAGCCTGCCGGGCGCGGCACCGCGACGCTGACCGCGGCCGACTGGCAGTTCCAGCCGCTCAAGACCGCGCTCGGCACGCTCGCCGTGCTCGGCCTCGCCCGCGACGACGGCACCGAGCCGGTCTCCGCCGATCGCATGGTACTGCTCTCCACCATCGCCAATCAGGCGGCGCTCGCCCATGAGCGGCTGCGGCTGGAGGGCGAGATGCGCGAGCTCGGCCTGCTCAAGGAGCGCGACCGGCTGCGCGCCGCCCTGCTCTCCTCGATCGGCCACGACCTGCGGACGCCGCTCACCTCGGTCGCCGGTGCGATCGAGGCGCTGGGTGTGGAAAATCCGGGCTCGGCCGAGGTGGTGGTCGCCCGCGCCGAGGTGCAAAGGCTCAAGCGCTTCCTCGACAATCTGGTCGACATGGTGCGGATCGATGCCGGCGCGCTCCACCTTACCCCCGAACCGATCGACCTGACCGACGCCGCCAGCGCCGCCGTCCACGATCTGCGCGACACGCTCGCCCATCATCGCATCGATCTCGCCATTCCCGGCAACCTGCCGCTGGTCCACGCCGATCCCCGCCTGCTCCACCACATCCTGATCAACCTGCTCGCCAACGCCGCCCAGCATGGCGCACCGGAGGGGCCGATCGCGATCGAGGCACGGCGGACATCGGGCGCGGTCCTGCTCGAAGTCCGCGATCGCGGCCCCGGCATCGAGCCGGGCGCGGAGGAGGCGATCTTCGAGACCTTCGCGCGCGGCAAGGGCAGCGATCGCAGCGGCGACAGCGGACTGGGCCTCGCCATCGTCAAGGGCTTCGCCGACGCGCTCGGCATCGGCGCCAGCGTCTCGACCGATCCCGATGGCGGCGCGGTGTTCACGCTGAGCATCCCCGAAGAGGCGCTTGTCCCGGCCTGAGCGCCGGCTTACGGCTCCTCGCGCTTCGCCCCGTCGAGCAGCGCGGCACGACGCGCCTGCTCGGCCGCTTCGGCCTCGCGCTCGGCCCTGGTGCGGCCAAACTTGGTGCGGTTGGCCTCGGCCGTCTTGGCCGCCTCGTCTTTGGCTTTGGCCTTGCGGGCGCGGTTGAGGTTGATGATCTCGGCCATCAGCGATGCTCCAGCTGCGCGGCAAGCCAGCGCGCCGCCTGATCGGGGCTCGCCTTGTCGCTGTCGCGATCGACCATGTAGTTCGCCTGGCGCATCGCCTCCACCGGAATCCGGTTCACCAGCGGCCTCAGCGCGCCGATGAAGCGGGCGTCGTGCGCGTGCGCCGGCGATACCAGCAGGATCGCGTCATAGCCCGGCAACGCATGGGCCGGATCGCCGAGTACAGTCAGATCGTCCGCCGCGATCCGGCCATCGCTGGAGAAAGCGGAAATCACATCCGCCTGCCCGCTTTCGAGCGCGCGATACATGAAGCTCGGCGAATAGGCGCGCTGGGTGGCGAAGCGTAGCCCATAGGCCGATTGCACCGCGCGCCATTCGGGCCGTGACAGGAATTCCAGATCGGCGCCCAGCCGGAGGGATGGCGCCTCTGCCGTCAGCCCGCGCAGATCGGCGATGCCCCGCCCCTTCTTCATCGCCAGCGCATAGGCATTCTCGAACCCCAGCGGGCCGATCAGAGCGGCCGGCCTTAGGAAATCGGCAATGGCGGCGAGCGTCTGCGCTTTCGGCGCGGGCTTGTCGCGGTGCATCGAATCCGCCCAGATCGTGCCCGAATAATCGACATAGACGTCGATATCGCCGGTCTTGAGCGCGCGCAGCGCCACCGCCGAACCCAACCCCTCGCGATAGCTGACGGCATAGCCCGCTCTCTCCAGCCGATCGCCGATCAGCCGGGCGAGGATGAACTGTTCGGAGAAATTCTTGGCGCCGACCACCACCGTCTTCGGGCCACCCCCGACCAGCGGTGTACAGGCCGCCAGCAAGCCGATCGCGACGCCGGCGATGCCGAGGATCAGCGACCAGCGCTCGCGCCGCGCGAGGCCGCGCTCGATCAGCGCGAGCAGGCCGTCCGCCGCCAGCGCCAGCGCGGCGGAGGCGAGGCAGCCTTGCAGCACCTGTGCCCAATCCTCGGTCTGGAGGCCCGCGAAGATCAGGTTGCCGAGGCTCGCCGCGCCCACCGTGGTGGCGAGCGTCGCCGCGCCGATCGTCCACACCGTCGCGGTGCGGATGCCGGCCATCACCACCGGCGCGGCCAGTGGCGCCTCGACCAGCCACAGCCGCTGGCCAGGCGTCATCCCGATCCCGTCCGCCGCCTCGATCACGGCGGGATCGAGCCCGCGCAAGCCGGCCACGACGTTGCGCAGGATCGGCAGCAGCGCGTAGAGCGCCAGCGCCAGCCAGGCGGGCAGGAAGCCCAGGGCCGGCAGCCCATGGCCGATCGCGAGCAGCAGCGGATAGAAGAGCGCGAGCAGCGCGAGGCCGGGGATGGTCTGGATCACCCCCGCCACGCCGAGCGACGCCGATGCCAGCCGCGGCCGTCGCGCAGCCGCCAGACCGAGCGGGAGTGCGATCAGCAGCGCCAGCCCCAGCGCCGCTGCCGAGAGCAGGATATGATGGGCGGCGAGGCCAAGTAGCTCGGTCATCCCCGCAGCGCCGCGATCGCTTCGGCCTGCCGGGCGGGCACCGCGACCAGCGCATCCGCCTCGGCGCCGGCCTGGCCCGCCAGCATCTCGGCCGGTGTCGCATCGCCGACGATCCGGCCCTTCGCCATCACGATCACCCGATCCGCCAGCAACAGCGCTTCCGCCATGTCATGCGTCACCATGATGCTGGTAAGGCCGAGCCGTTGGTGGAGCGCGCGATAGCGTTGCCCGATCGCATCACGGGTCACCGGATCGAGCGCGCCGAAGGGCTCGTCGAGCAGCATCAGCTTCGCCCCCGTCGCCAGGGCACGCGCGACACCGACCCGCTGGCGCTGCCCGCCCGACAGCGCGTCCGGCCGGCGCGAGGCATAGTCGGCGGGGAGATCGACCATCTTCAGCAGCGCGGGAGCATCGGGCGACGCTGTGCCGGCAATGCGCGGCACCAGCGCGATATTCTCGGCGACCGACATGTGCGGCATCAGCCCGATCGACTGGAAGACATAGCCGATCCGCCGGCGCAGCCACGGCGCCGGCCCATCCGCGACATCGCGGCCATCCACCCGGATGCGCCCGGCGTCGGGCTCGACCAGCCGGTTGACCATCCGCAGCAGCGTCGACTTGCCCGCGCCCGATCCGCCGACCAGCGCCACGAAGCTGCCGCCCGCGATCGTGCAGTCCACCGCATCGACCGCCGGCGCGCCATAGGATTTCGAGACGGTCTCGAACCGCACCTCGGGGCCGCAATCGTCCATCTCGCCTCCGCTGGCGCCGGATCGCCGCCTCTTCTACTGTCAGCTTGCATGAACGCTCGTCAAACCCCTTGGGGCCACGCCCCCAAAGCCGATGCGATCGAGGCCATGGCCCGTGCCGCGCTGGCCCGCCTCCCCAAGGCCTTTCGCACCCATCTCGACAATGTCGTGCTGCGCGTCGAGGAATATGCCGACGACGCCACGCTCGACGAGATGGGAATAGACGATCCCTTCGCGCTGTCCGGTCTCTACAGCGGTCGCCCGCTCGGCATGAAGAGCGTGGACGACACCGCGACGATGCCCGACATGATCCACCTCTACCGACGCGCGATCCTCGACGAATGGGCGGAGGGCGAGGTGACGCTGGAAACGTTGGTCGCGCATGTGCTGATCCACGAGGTCGGCCATCATTTCGGCCTGTCGGACGCCGACATGCACGCCCTGGAAGCCGCCGCCGAATGATCGTGACGCTGACCGACATCGCCTGCCTGCGCGGGCCACGACTGCTGTTCGAGAGAATGTCGCTGGCGCTCGATGCCGGCGAAGCACTCGTCGTCACCGGCCCCAACGGCGTCGGCAAATCGAGCCTGCTGCGCATCGTCGCCGGCCTGCTGCGCCCGTCCGCCGGCCGGATCGAACGAGTGGGCCAGGCGGCCTGGCTCGGCGAGGCCACCGCGCTCGACGGCGATCGCCCGCTGATCGAGGCGCTGCGCTTCTGGGCGCGGCTCGACGGCGGCGTGCCGGAGCCTGCGATGGACAAGATGGGCATCGCGCATCTCGCCCCCGTGCCGGTTCGCTATCTCTCCACCGGCCAGCGCCGTCGCGCCGCGATCGCGCGCACCATCGCGTCGGGCGCATCGCTCTGGGTGCTGGACGAGCCCGCCAACGGCCTCGACACCGAGGGCGTGGCGCGTCTCGCCATGGCCATTGACGGCCATCGTGCCAAGAGCGGCGCCGCGATCGTCGCGACTCACCTGCCGCTTCCGATCGACGGTGCGGCCAAGCTCTCGCTCGATGGCCTGCCGGCATGATTGCGCACCTCATCGCGCGCGATGCCATGCGGGGATTGCGCGCCGCCGGGCTTCCGGTGGCCTTCTTCCTGATCGCGGCGACGCTGTTTCCGTTCGCGGTCGGCCCCGATGCCCGGCTGCTGGCCAAGGCCGGCGGCGGGATGCTGTGGCTGGCGGCGCTGCTGGCCGCGCTGCTGCCGATCGAGCGGCTGGTCGCCCCCGATGCGGACGCCGGCATCCTCGATCAGTACGCGGCGCGCGGCATCTCCGACGAGGCCATCGCTCTCGCCAAGATCGTCGCGCACTGGCTGAGCTTCGGCCCGCCGCTGATGATCGCGGCACTGCCCGGCGCGGCGCTGCTCGGGCTCGACGCACCGACGCTCGGCCGGCTGGAGGCGGGGCTCGCGATCGGCACGCCCGCGCTCGCCGCGCTCGGCGTGACGGTCGCGGCGTTGACCGCCGGCCTGCGCGGTGCCGGGGCATTGGCGGGGCTCATGCTCTTGCCACTCGCGGTGCCGCTGCTCATCTTCGGCGCCGGTGCCTTGGCGGCTGACGGCGGCCAGGCCTTCAAGCTGCTCGGTGCCACCGCGCTGCTGCTGACCGCAGGCGCACCCTTTGCCGCGGGTGCGGCGTTGACCGCGCTCAGAGATTGAAGAGGAGACTTGGTATGAAGAGAATCGCGCTTGCTCTTTCGATGACGCTGGCGGCCGTTCCCGTCGTGGCCGGCGCCGCCCCGGTGGTCCGCCCGGCCCCCATCACCACCGTCACCGTGGAAATGGCCGATCGCGGTTTCCACCCGCAGGTGATCCGGCTCAAGGCGGGCCAGACCTACCGGCTGCGCTTCGTGAACCGCGACAAGACGACGCATGATTTCTTCGCACCCGGCCTGCTCAACGGCTCGCAGATCACCAGGCAGGAAGGATGGAAGCTCCGCGACGGCCGGCTGAACGTGCCGCCGCACGGCAGCAACTCGCTGATCCTGACGCCGATGCGCCCGGCGCCCTATGATGCCAAGTCGAGCAAGGCGATCGACGTCGTCTCCAACATGACCGCGCAGGTGCTGGTCTACTGATCGCCTGACCAGCGGGCGAAGATGGCGGTGGGGAGCAGCAGGCCGCGGGCCTCTTCGCGCACCGCCATCTCGCCGGCCTCGACCGTGCCGCCGAGATGCGCGGTCGCCTGCCGCAGCAGCTCGGCGATGGCGAGCGCCGACATCCGCACCGCATAGACGGTGAGGACGAGGAATTTCGATTCCGGGCCGAGCAGCTTCACAGCATCGGCAATCAGGCCGGGCAATCCCTCCTCGAGCCGCCAGACCTCGCCGGTCGGGCCACGCCCGAACTTGGGCGGATCGAGCATGATCCCGGCATAGCGCCGCTCGCGCCGCACCTCGCGCGCGGTGAACTTGACGGCATCGTCGATCATCCAGCGGATCGGCCTGTCGGCCATACCAGCCAGCACCGCATTGGCCTTGCCCTGCTCGACCGACTTCTTCGACGCATCGACATGGGTGACCTTGGCGCCCCTGGCTGCCAGCGCGAGGCTGCCGACGCCGGTATAGCCGAACAGGTTCATCACCTCGTCGCCGTCTGCCACGCGATCGCGCATCCACGCCCATTGCGGGGCCATGTCGGGGAAGAATTGGAGGTGGCGGAACGGCGTGTTGGCGGCGTGGAACTTCACGTCCTGCCAGCCGAGCGGCCAATCCCTCGGCACCCGCCGATCGAGGTTCCAGCGGCCACCGCCCTCCTCGTCGGACGCGCCGACGAACTCGCCGTCATGCTTCCAGTCGTCTGCGGCCGGCGCCCACATCGCCTGCGGCTCCGGCCGGACGAAGCGGAAGCGGCCGTAGCGCTCCAGCTTGCGGCCATGCCCCGAATCGACCAGCCCGTAATCGGGCCATGGCTCGGTGATGAGCGTTTCGAGCTTCACGCCAAAACCCCTTACGCGACCCGCGCGAGCTTGCCGCCGACGCTGGCGGTGGCGATGCCGCCGCCGATCGCCTCGGCGCCGGCGCGGCGGGCATGGGCGAGGTCCACACCATCGATCTGCGCGACCGTCTCCGCCACCGGCACGGCGCGGCCATGGACCTGGATCTGGCGGGCGAGATGATCGCAGCGCGCCTGCACCGATTCGAGGCCCATCAGCAGCCCGGCCTTGGCCTGGGCCTTGGCGCGGGCAAGCTCGGCCTCGGTCAGTTCCTCGGCGGTGCGGGCGAGCACCTCGCGGGAGAGCGCGAAGGCGCGCGGCGCATCGGCCTTGGCCGCCGCGCAATAGACGCCGAGTTGGCCGGTATCGGCCGCCGCCGAGCTCCACGCATAGACCGAATAGGCCAGGCCACGCTCCTCGCGCACCTCCTGGAACAGCCGCGACGACATGCCGCCGCCGGCCGCGCTGGCGAACAGGTTGAGCGCATAGGCGTCACCGTGGCGCTGATCGACACCGGGATGGGCGAAGGCGACATGGACCTGATCGAAACGCCGAGCATCGGTGACGACGCCCGATCCGAAGCGCGCCGGATCGAAGGCGGGCGGCGCACCGGCGGCGAGATCACCGAAGCGGGCCTCCGCCAGCTTCAGCAGTGCATCCTCGTCGACCTTGCCGGCGGCGGCAAGGACGAGGCCCTGCGGCCGATATTGCTCCTCCAGCCAGCGGCGCAGCGCGGCGACGTCGATGGCGGCGATCGTCTGCTCGTCGCCCAGCACCGGGCGGCCATAGGTCTGGCCCGGATAGGAAGCGGCGGCGAGATGATCGAAGATGATGTCGTCCGGCGCATCCCGCGATTCGCCCAGCTCGGCCAGCACGACCTGCTTCTCGCGCTCCAGCTCGTCGGCGGCAAAATGCGGGGCGCGGATCAGGTCGGCGATCAGGTCGACACCGAGCGCGAGGTCGTTCGGCAGCAGGCGGGCGTGGAACACGGTGGTGTCGCGCGAGGTCCAGGCGTTGAGCTGGCCGCCGACATCCTCGGCCGCCTCGGCGATCGCGCGCGCGCCACGGTCCCCCGCGCCTTTGAACACCATATGCTCGACCATGTGGGCAAGCCCGGTGAGATGCGCCGCCTCCGAGCGGCTGCCGACATCGGCATAGAGGCCGACCGCGAGCGTCTCGACGCCGTCCATGGGATCGATCGCGACGGTCAGGCCGTTGGCGAGGCGGTGGAGACGGGGGTTCATGCGCGAGGCCTCGCGCGCTCGGCAACATAGCCGGTGATCGCCTCGAAGGTGGCGGGGAGCACGGCGCAGCGCTCCTCCTTCTCCATGAGGCCGGCGATGCGCTCGGGCAGCGGCGCGCGCACGCCGATCGCCGCCTCCACCGCGTCGCCGAACTTGGCGGGGTGCGCCGTCGCCAGCGTCACCACCGGCACGTCGGCCGGCAGATCGCTCGCGCGCGCTGCGGCGAGGCCGATCGCGGTGTGCGGATCGATCACCTGGCCCGAGGCGTGGGCCCAGCGCATCGCGTCGACCATGCCGGCATGATCGACGCGGGCACTGGCGAAATCGGCGGCGGCACGAGTGCGCAACGCCTGCGGCAGACTCATCCGCCGATCGCCTTCGAAACCCCGCATGGCGGCCTCGAGCGCGCCGGCGTCGCGGCCGTGAAGATCGAACAGCAGCCGCTCGAAATTGGAGCTGACCTGGATGTCCATCGAGGGCGTGTGCGTCGGGGTCACGGTGCCGGTGGAATAGTCGCCCGCCGAAAGGGCGCGATGCAAGATGTCGTTGACGTTGGTCGCGACGATCAGCCGCTCGATCGGCAGCCCCATCTGCTTGGCGACATAGCCGGCGAACACGTCGCCGAAATTGCCGGTCGGCACCGAGAAGGCGACCGAGCGATGCGGCGCGCCGAGGCGGACGGCGGCATAGAAATAATAGACGATCTGCGCCGCGAGCCGCGCCCAGTTGATCGAATTGACCGCCGATAGCTGGAAGCGCCCGGCGAAATCCCGGTCGCCGAACATGCGCTTGACCAGCGCCTGGGCCTCGTCGAAATCGCCCTCGATCGCGATATTGTGGACGTTGGGCGCCAGCACCGTCGTCATCTGGCGGCGCTGGACGTCGGACACGCGGCCCTTCGGGTGGAGCATGAAGATGTCGATATGGGCGCGGTTCGCCACCGCCTCGATCGCCGCCGATCCGGTGTCGCCGGACGTCGCGCCGACGATGGTGAGATGCTGGTCGCCCTTCGACAGGAAGCGCTCGAACAACAGCCCGAGCATCTGGAGCGCGACATCCTTGAACGCCAGCGTCGGGCCGTGGAACAGCTCGAGCAGAAAATGCCGGTGATCGAGCTGCACCAAAGGCGTCACCGCCGCATGGCTGAAGCGACCATAGGCCGCCTCGCACAAGGCACGCAGATCGGCCTCGTCCAGCGCATCGCCGACGAACGGCTTCAGGATATGCACCGCCGTCTCGGCATAAGAGAGGCCGGCCAGCGCCTCGATCTCGGCCATGGTCAGCGTCGGCCAGGCTTCGGGCACGTAGAGACCGCCATCGGAGGCGAGCCCGGCGAGGGTGGCGGCTTGGAAGCCGAGCGTGTCGGCCTGCCCACGGGTGCTGATATAGCGCATATGGCCGCGCGGCTTAGACGGCGGGCGCCCCGCGGGCAAGCGAACAGGCGGGCGGGCCTGCCTGCCGCTGCGACACATCGCGACATTCGGGGGACATGCCAGAGACATTCCGCACCAAAATTCCGGGTGCATTGGGCGTTTCGAAGACGGAGGCGCCCGATGATGTTCCGACACAGCCAGCTCGATTATCTGCGCCAGCAGATCGCCGCCGAGGATGAACGCGCCCGCACCGGCGCGACGCTGGAGAAGCGCCGCATCCATGCCGAGCTGGCTTTCTACTACCGCACCGAACTGCGCGCGCTGAAGGCACGGCAGCTGGAACAGCGGCTGCGCATCGCCGCCGCGCAGGATCAACAGCCCCGCGCCTGATCCCACCGAACCGTCGCGCCGCGCCAGCCAACCGACCCGTCAGCCAGCCGTCCCCGTCAGCCGACTGCCCCGTCAGCCGAGCGACGGCGGCACCGGCGGCACGGGGCGCCGCCGCACCAGCGCGATGATGTAGATCCCCACCGCCAGCGCGGCGAAGATGAACCACTGCACCGCATACGCGAAATGATTATTGGGAATGTCCGCGAGGCTGGGTGGCTGGCTCGGCATGAGGCCGGGCGCGGCCGTGTCCGACACCAGCAGGATCTGGCCGTCATGATCGGGGCCGATCATGCCCTTCACCTCCCCCCCCTTCCAGCCCGGCGGATCGGATTGCTCGGACCATCCCATGTCGACCGCAATGCCCGGCCCTTCGGCGCCGGTGCGGCAATCGGCGACATGCCGCCAGCCGGCCTGCCCCTCCGCGTTGCGCCCCGCACTCGCCCGCCAGCCGACCGGTTCGAGGCAGAAGGCCTCGGATCGACGGAACAGCAGCGACTGATCGGTCGGATCGCGCGGAAAGGCGATCGGCGGCCGGTGCATGGCGGCGGCATAGCGGACGAGCAGCCCCTGCTTCCACTGCAACCGGTGCAGCTGCCAGGTGCCCAGCCCGATCATCGCCGCGACTGCCAGCGCGGCCAGCAGGGTCGGCAGGATCGGGACAGGGCGGGTCACGGGCCCTGACGTCGGCGGCGGCGCGGCTGGATCGGTCATCGACGCGCTATACCGCTCCGGCCCGCAAACACGAAGAGCGGACGCCGCCCGTCCTACCGCACCCGTATCCGCGTCAACCCGCGTAGGTCGCGCCCCAGCCGCCCCAGACATAGATGGAGAGGAACAGGAACAGCCACACCACGTCGACGAAATGCCAGTACCAGGCGGCTGCCTCGAAGCCGAAATGCTGGCGCGGGGTGAACTCGCCCTGATAGGCGCGATACTGGCAGACGGCGAGGAAGAGGGTGCCGACGATCACGTGGAAGCCGTGGAATCCGGTCGCCATGAAGAAGGTCGCGCCGAAGATATTGCCTTTGAAGGCGAAGGGCGCGTGGATATATTCCCAGGCCTGGATCGCGCTGAACAGCAGGCCCAGCAGGATCGTACACCACAGACCCTGCTTCAATCCCCTGCGATCGCCATGGATCAGCGCGTGGTGCGCCCAAGTCACGGTGGTGCCCGAACAGAGCAGGATGAGCGTGTTGAGCAGCGGAAATTGGAACGGGTCGAGCGGCGCAATTCCCTTCGGCGGCCATACCCCGCCCACTGCTTCCACCGCCTTGGGGAAGAGCGAGGCATCGAAGAAGGCCCAGAACCAGCCGACGAAGAACATAACCTCGGACGCGATGAACAGGATCATGCCGTAGCGCAGGTGAAGCTGCACCACCGGCGTGTGATCGCCGGCATGGGCCTCTTTGACAACATCCCCCCACCAGCTGAACATGAAGTAGATCAGCACCGCAAAGCCGATCGGCAAAAGCCAGTTGCCGAGCGCGTGGCCGTGCATGAACAGGATCAGCCCGGCGGCCACCGCCAGTGCCGAGAAGGCGCACAGGATCGGCCAGGGGCTCGGCGGCAGGATGTGATAGTCGTGGTTCTTCGCACCCGCCATCGCTCTACTCTCCTGTGCCCGGGCTCGTTCGGCCCATGGTCACCCGCGATCTTAGCCCTCGGCCGGCTTCTGGTCCACCGGGTAGAATGTATAGGACAGCGTGATTTCGGTGACGCCGGCATTGTCCCGATCCCTCAGGAAAGCCGGATCGACATAGAACACCACCGGCATACGCTGGGTCTCGCCGGGCTGGAGCGTCTGCTGGGTGAAGCAGAAACACTGGATCTTGACGAAATAGGCCGCACTCTGATCGGGCGAGATGTTGAAGGCGGCCGCCGCCGTGATCGGCCTGTCGGACAGGTTGGTCGCGTCGAAAAAAGCGAGCTGCCGGGCGCCGATGGCGACGCGCTGGGTCTTCTGCTCGGGCGCGAACCGCCAGGGCAGCCGGTTCGATATGTTGGCGTCGAAACGGACGGTGACGATCCTGCCGGTGTCGCCGGGCGCCTTCGCGCCCTCCTCGATGCGGGCGGTGCCGCCGAAGCCGGTCTGCTGGCAGAAGATGCGATAGAGCGGCACCGCGGCGAACCCCAGGCCGACCATCGCGCAGGCCACGGCGCCCGCGATCAGGGCTGTGCGCAGGTTCCGCCCTGCGTTCACTTCACCATCTTGGCGATGCTGATCGCGTAGACCAGCACGACGAAGGCGAAGAGCAGCAACGCCGTGATGATCGCCCGCGCCCGCTGCCGGCGGCGGATTTCGGCCGCATAATCGAGGATCGGGGCGGCCGGCGGTTCGGGATCGGGGACGGGATCGTGGCGTGGCATCAGCTGTACCACAGCCGATCGACGACGAGGATGCCGAAGCTCGCGAACAGGTAGAGGATCGAATAGCCGAACAGCTGGCGCTCGGCCTTCATCAGCGCCGGATCGGCCTCTCGCGAAAAGCCGACGCGGGCGGCGAGTCCCAGGAAAGCGAGGTTGAGCAGCACCGCCGCCACCCCATAGATCGGCCCGGACAGGCCGAGCGGCCATGGCGCGATCGCCACCGCCGCCATCGGCCAGGAATAGAGGAAGGCCTGGAGCCGGGTCGCCTTGGTGCCCGCCACCACCGACATCATCGGCACGCCGGCGGCGGCATAATCGGAATTCACGAACAGCGAGAGCGCCCAGAAATGCGGCGGCGTCCACAGGAAGACGAGCAGGAACAGCAGCACCGGCAGCAGCGCGACATGCCCGGTCGCCGCCGCCCAGCCGATCAGCGCCGGGAAGGCACCGGCGGCGCCCCCGATCACGATGTTCTGCGGCGTCCGGCGCTTGAGCCAGACGGTGTAGATGACGACGTAGAACAGGATCGAGACGGCCAGGATGGCGGCCGCCACCAGATTGAGCGCGAAGCCCATCAGGATCACCGAAAAGACACCGAGCCCCACCCCGAAATGCAGGGCGGACTGGCGATCCATGCGGCCGGCGGGCAGCGGCCGGTTGCGCGTCCGCTTCATCTTGGCGTCGATATCGGCTTCGTACCACTGGTTGAGCGTGGCGGCGGCACCGGCGCCCAGGGCGATGCACAGAATCGCGGTGAAGCCCAGCACCGGATGGATATGCGCCGGCGCGATCAGCAGGCCGCACAGCCCGGTGAACACCACCAGCGAGAGCACGCGCGGCTTGGTCAGCGCCCAGAAATCCTGCCATTCGGCGGGCAGCTGCGGGGGGGCCTGGATCGGCGCGGTCGCCATTCGGTCTGTCATCTCACTCTAAGTCATCGCCCGGGACGACACATGGTCCCGGCGCGCGCTGTAGCAGAAAACATGCAAAATATCAGATGCGATCGGGCACTCGCCCCAGATCGTGACGATCGCCGCCGTCCATGACCGGCAAGGTCTCGAACTGGTGATAGGGTGGCGGGCTCGACAGCGTCCATTCGAGCGTGGTCGCGCCGACGCCCCAGGGGTTGGCCGGCGCCTTCTTGCCCGCGACCAGCGCGTGAAGGATGTTGACGAAGAAGATCACCATGCTCGCCGCCATGATCATGTAGCCGATCGTGGCGACATGGTTCCACTTTTCGAACGCATCGGGATAGTTGGGCACGCGGCGCGGCATGCCCTGGCGGCCGAGGAAATGCATCGGGAAGAACAGCACGTTCACGCCGATGAAGAAGCCCCAGAAATGCAGGTGGCCGAGAAATTCGTTATACATGCGGCCCGACATCTTCGGGAACCAGTAATAGAAGCCCGCGAACAGCGAGAACACCGCCCCCAGCGACAGCACATAATGGAAATGCGCGACGACGTAATAGGTATCCTGGTAGTAATTATCGATGCCGCCGTTGGACAACACGACGCCGGTGACGCCGCCGACGGTGAACATGAAGATGAAGCCGATCGCCCACACCATCGGCACCCGGAAGTCGATCGATCCGCCCCACATCGTCGCGATCCACGAGAATATCTTGATGCCCGTGGGCACCGCGATCACCATCGTGGCGGCGGTGAAATACATCTTCGTGTTCACGTCGAGGCCGGTCGTGTACATGTGGTGCGCCCACACCACGAAGCCGACCACGCCGATCGCGACCATCGCATAGGCCATGCCGAGATAGCCGAACACCGGCTTCTTGGAGAAGGTGGCGATGATGTGGCTGATCATGCCGAAGCCCGGCAGGATCATGATGTAGACTTCGGGATGGCCGAAGAACCAGAACAGATGCTGGTAGAGGATCGGATCGCCGCCGCCGCTCGCATCGAAGAAGGTCGTACCGAAATTGCGATCGGTCAGCAGCATCGTGATCGCGGCGGCCAGCACCGGCAGCGCCAGCAGCAGCAGGAAGGCCGTCACCAGCACCGACCAGACGAACAGCGGCATCCGGTGCAGCGTCATGCCCGGCGCGCGCATGTTGAAGATGGTGGTGATGAAGTTGATCGCGCCGAGGATCGACGAGGCACCGGCGAGATGGAGTGCGAGGATCGCCATGTCGACCGCCGGCCCCGCCGATCCGCTGGTCGACAGCGGCGCATAGACCGTCCAGCCGGTGCCGGCACCATTGCCGGTGCCGCCGGGGACGAAGGTGCTGCCGAGCAACAGCAGGAAGGCCGGCACCAGCAGCCAGAAACTCACATTGTTCATGCGCGGGAAGGCCATGTCCGGCGCCCCGATCATGATCGGCACGAACCAGTTGCCGAAGCCGCCGATCATCGCCGGCATCACCATGAAGAACACCATGATCAGGCCGTGCGCGGTGATCAGCACGTTCCACAGGTGCAGCGCGGCATCATTGCCCGCCGGCTGACCCATAAAATGCGCCCAGCCATTCAGATACTGGATACCCGGATGCATCAACTCGGCCCGCATCATGCCGGATATGACACCGCCGATGATCCCCGCCGTGATCGCGAAGATCAAATAGAGGGTGCCGATATCCTTGTGATTGGTCGACAGGAACCAGCGCGCGAAAAAGGCCGGCTTGTGATCGGCATGATGATCCTGCCCGGTGCCAGGATGGCCACCCTCATGGTGGAAATGCAGGGCATTGGCCGTGGTGTCGGTCATGATCCGTGCCTCAGTTCGTCGTAGCGGCCGGCGACGCGGACGTCGCTGGGGCGGTCTTGGTCTCGGTGGCAGTCTCGGGTGGACCCGCCATCGCATGGCTGACCGGCCCATGCGCGGTCGCGTCGCCCGATACAGGCTTGGCGCCGCCGAGGCCAGAACCTCGCCGATCACCGCGCACCGTGCCGCCGTTCGCGGCCACCCACTGCGCGAACTGCGCCTTGCTCACCACCTCGACCGCGATCGGCATATAGCCATGCCGCGCACCGCACAGTTCCGAACATTGGCCATAATAGAGGCCGGGCCGATTGACCTTGAACCAGGTTTCGTTGAGCCGCCCCGGCACCGCGTCCATCTTGGTCCAGAAGGCCGGCACCGCGAAGCTGTGGATCACGTCGTCCGACGTGGCGATGATCTTGATCACGGCATGAACCGGCACCACCATCCGCGCATCGACGCCGAGCTGGCGCGGCTGGCCGGTCGCCTTGTCCTGCGCGTCGGTCAGGATGTTGGAGACGACCTCGAAATCGCCATTGTCGGGATATTGGTAGGACCAATACCATTGGTGGCCGATCACCTTCACGGTGAGATCGGGCTTGGGCGTGGCATATTGGCGGGCCAGCAGCGTGATCGACGGGACCGCGATCGACAGCAGGATCAGCACCGGGGCGACCGTCCAGATCACCTCGATCACCATATTGTGCGAGGTGCGCGACGGGATCGGATGGACGCGGCGATTGTAGCGCAGCGCCACCCAGCCGATCAGCGCCAGCACGAACAGGCAGATGATCGTGATGACATAGACCAGCACCGTATCGAAACGCTGCGCGAACAGGCCGTTATCCGTCACCTGCGGCTGGAGCGACAGCCTGTCGGTCGGTTGCCCGACGCCCGGCGTCGGGCCGTAAAAGGAGGGAATCCGGGCGGCAGGCGCAGCGGCAACCGCCGATGCCGGCGGCGACGCAGACGAAATGGCGATGGGGGCGACGGGAGAAGCCTGGGCGAAGACAGCACTGCTGGCCGCCATAACTGCCATGCCGGCCGCAATGGCCCAGGACAGATGCCTCTTCATGTCACCCCTCCACCGCGTTGTCTTATGTCGTGCGGGCAGGCCCGCGCGAACGACGGTTTGGCAGGAGTATAGCGCACCCGTGCAAAGCCTCAAGCGCGCGAAGTCCGGAACGGGCGATCCTCGACCATTGAAGCTTGGCCGCCAGACGCCTATCAGCGCCGCACTCCCGGGGACTTCGGACCAATCTTTCTGAGGCGATCATGACGGACGAAGAAGTACTGGCGGAATTCCGCGCGGCCGATGCCTTGCTGGACGGCCATTTCATCCTGTCCTCGGGCCTGCGCAGCCCGACCTATCTCCAATGCGCGCGCGTGCTGATGGACCCGAAGCGGGCCGCCCGCCTGTGCGCCGAACTGGCATCGCGCCTAACCCCGGCCGTCCATGCCGGCGTCTCCGCTGTGGTGTCGCCCGCCATGGGCGGCGTCATCGTCGGCTATGAGATGGCGCGCGCGCTTGGCGTCGAGGCGATGTTCGTCGAGCGGCCGACCGGCACCTTCGAGCTGCGCCGCGGCTTCTCGCTGGAGCCGGGCCAGAAGGTGCTGATGATGGAGGACGTCGTCACCACCGGGCTGTCGTCGCGCGAGGCGATCAAGGCGATCGAGGAAGCCGGCGGGCGGGTGATCGCGGCGGGCTGCCTGGTCGATCGTTCGGGCGGCAAGGCCGATGTCGGCGTGCCGCTGACCGCGTTGATCACGCTCGAAGTGCCCACCTACGAGCCGGATGCCCTCCCCGAATCGCTGGCCGCCATCCCCGCGATCAAGCCTGGAAGCCGGGCCAAGGCAGCCTGAAGCGACTCGCGGGCGCCCTCGCGACGCTCGTGAGTCGATTTCGGCCCGGCCCGGCCCGGCCTGATGCCGGGCCGCTCGCCGCCGACACGCCCCCCGCCCGCCCGTTCCGGCCTCGCAAAAGCGGGCGTCACGATATCGGCCTCGGCGAGGTTGGGCAGAATCAGGGCTTCGCCTATAGGGCGCTTTCGGCCTTGGGATGCGCGTGAATGACTGACACACTGAAACCGGGTAAATTGCGGCTGGGCGTCAACATCGACCATGTCGCGACGATCCGCAACGCGCGCGGCGGGCTCCACCCCGATCCGATCCGCGCCGCCCAGATCGCGCAGGCGGCAGGCGCCGACGGCATCACCGCGCATCTGCGCGAGGATCGCCGCCACATCATGGACGAGGATATCGCCCAGTTGATCGGTTCGATCGCCGTGCCGCTCAATTTCGAGATGGCGGCGACCGAGGACATGGTCGCCATTGCCCTGAAGCACCGCCCGCACGCCGCCTGCATCGTGCCCGAGCGGCGTGAGGAGGTGACCACCGAGGGCGGCCTCGACGCGGCCGGCCAGCATAATCGCCTGAAGCCGCTGATCACCCAATTGCGCGAGGCCGGTATCCGCGTCTCGCTGTTCATCGAGCCCGATCCCCGCCAGATCGAGGCGGCGATGAACCTCGGCGCGCCGGTGGTCGAGTTCCACACCGGCGCCTATGCCCATGCCGAGGGCGAGACGCAGGCCGCCGAACTGCGGCGCCTCACCGATGCGGTGGCGCTCGCCGCCAAGAACGGCATCGAACCCCATGCCGGCCACGGCCTGACCTACGACAACGTCACCCCGGTCGCCGCCATCCCGCAGATCGCCGAGCTGAATATCGGCCATTTCCTGATCGGCGAGGCGATCTTCACCGGGCTCGACGCCAGCGTCCGCCGGATGCGCGACCTGATGGATGCCGCGCGATGACGGGGGCGGCATGATCATCGGCCTCGGCTCGGACCTGTGCAATATCGAGCGGATCCAGAATTCGCTCGATCGCTTCGGCGCGCGCTTCATCGACCGCGTCTTCACCGCGGTGGAGCGCGACAAGTCCGAACGGCGGCCGTTCACCCGCGCTGGCACCTACGCCAAGCGCTTCGCCGCCAAGGAGGCCTTTTCCAAGGCGGTGGGCACCGGATTCAAGCAGGGCGTGTTCATGAAGGATATCGGCGTGGTCAACCTCCCCTCGGGTGCGCCGACCCTCGCACTCACCGGCGGGGCCAAGGCGAGGCTTGACGCGTTGATCCCTGCGGGCCACGCCCCGCATGTGCATCTGACGATGACCGACGACCATCCGTGGGCGCAGGCTTTCGTCATCATCGAGGCCGTCATCATAGAAACGCCGCCGATCGCGGCGGCGGCCGGGTAAGGAAGACAGACGTTGAGCGAGACCGAAGCCCCCGCCGCCCCGGCAACCCCGGTGGCGGAACCGCCCAAGACCGACAAGAAGGTCGATTGGGTCACGGAAATCCGCGGCCTCGCCTGGCTGGTGCTGGCGGTGCTGTCCTTCTGGACGTTCATCGCCAAGCCCTTCTACATCCCATCCGAATCGATGATGCCGACGCTGATCAAGGGTGATCGGCTGGTCGTCAGCAAATTCCCCTATGGCTGGAGCTATGCGTCGTCCTTCTGGCATGTGCTGCCGTTCATCCACGGGCGCCTGTTCGGCCACATGCCGGAACGCGGCGACGTCGTGATCCTGACCCCGCCGGGCGAGAGCAGCGATTACATCAAGCGCGTGATCGGCCTGCCGGGTGATACCATAGAGGTCCGCGGCGGCGTCGTCTGGCTGAACGGCAAGCCCATCCAGCGGGTGGCGCAGAAGCCGGCGCTGATCCCGGTCGATGCCAACGTCCCCTGCGATCGCGGCCTCGAAGCCGCCTATCGGGTCACCGGGCCGGACGGCAAGCTCTACTGCGCGATGCCGGTATTCCGCGAGACGCTGCCTTCGGGCCGTACCTATGACACGATCGACCTCGGCGTCGATGCCAGCCCCGGCGACGAATATGGCCCGATCACGGTGCCCGCCGATCATGTCTTCGTGATGGGCGACAATCGCGACGAATCCGCGGACAGCCGCTACCCGATCGAGGAACAGGGCCTCGGCGGCCCGATCCCGTGGGAGAATCTGGGCGGTCGCGCCGAATTCATCACCCACAGCTATGACGGCACCGGCGAGATCTGGAACCCGATCAGCTGGTTCACCGCGCTGCGCCCGCACCGCACCGGCATCAATCTCCATCCGGTGCGCGTCGCGCCACCGAAGAACTGACGGTCCCCCCGCTGATGAGCACGACATCCGACGACGCCAAGTCCGAGCCGGTGGAGGGCCGCGCGCCGCTCGAAATGCGCGATCCGCGGATGCGGGCGGAGCTGGCCAAGGCGATCATCTGGGTCTCGGTCGTGCTCTCGGTGGTGCTGGTCTATGTGCTGGCGCAGCCGCTGCTGCTGATCGTCGGCGGGCTCGTCTTCGCCTCGATGCTGGATGGCGGCGCGCGGCTGCTCGGCCGCATCCTGCCGATCCCGCGCGGCTGGCGGGTGGCGCTCGTCGCCATCCTCGCCCTCGCCTTCCTGCTCGGCGTCTTCTCCTATGCGGGCCTCACCCTGATCGGCCAGTTCCAGGCGCTCAAGACCTTGGTGATGAACCAGTTCGGACGACTCGAAAGCTGGGCCAACGCGCTCGGCATCGCGCCCAAGGGCGGCCCGGACATCGAGGGCATCGGCCGCCAGCTGATGGGCTCGCTCGGCCAGTTGACCAGCGCCGTCGGCGTCGCCCTGGGCGGCATCTCCAGCCTGGCGATGATCGTGGTGCTGGGGCTGTTCTTCGCCGCCGAGCCGCGCATGTACGAGCGTGGCTTTGCCTGGCTGCTGCCGGCCGACAAGCGCGAGGGCTTCTTCCAGACCAGCGCCGACATGGCCCGCACCCTGCGCCGGCTGATGGCGGGCCGCCTGCTCGGCATGGCGGCGGAAGGCTTCTTCATCTGGATCGCGCTGTCGATCGTCGGCGTGCCGTTCGCGCTGCTGCTCGGCCTGATCACCGGCATCCTCGCCTTCCTGCCCAATATCGGCGCGATCGTCTCGGGCGTGTTGACCGTGCTGGTCGGCTTCTCGGCGGGCAGCACCACCGGCTTCCTGGCGATCGGCGTCTATGTGCTGGTGCAGGTGTTCGACGGCTATGTCGTGGTGCCCACCGTCGCGCGCCGCTCGGTGGATCTCGCCCCCGCTCTGGTGCTGGGTATGCAGCTGCTGCTGGGCGCGCTGTTCGGGCTGCTCGGCCTGATGTTCGCCGATCCGCTGGTGGCGATGACCAAGGTCGCGCTCGAACGGAAATCGGGGCTCGATCCCGAGGACGAAGCCAGAAAGACGTCCTGATATCGGCAGAACCCGATGCCGGCCTGAACGAGGCTTGGTAACCCCCGCTCTCATCTGATAGCGCTGGCATCCATGCCCGTTCATACCCCGACTCCCGCTGCCACCGCCGCCCGCGAGATCCTGACGCGGCTGCACGATGTCATGGCCGGGCGCACCAACGCCCAGTCCAAGCTCAGCCATGTCGTCCAGATCATCGGCGAGGCGCTGACCAGCGAGGTGTGCTCGATCTATCTGCTGCGCGAGGGGCTGCTGGAGCTCTACGCGACGCGGGGGCTGCGGCAGGACGCCGTGCACGTCACCAAGCTGGCGCTGGGCGAAGGCCTGGTCGGCACCATCGCCAAATATGTCGAGACGCTCAACCTCGACGAGGCGACCAGCCATGCGGAATTCGCCTACAAGCCCGAAACCGGCGAGGATCTGTTCCACAGCTTCGCCGGCGTGCCGATCGTGCGGCGCGAGCGGGCCGTCGGCGTGCTCTGCGTCCAGCACGAAGCCTCCCGCCGCTACGACGATGTCGAGATCGAGGCGCTCCAGACGGTGGCGATGGTGCTGGCCGAGCTGATCGCCGCCGCCGGCCTGATCGACGAGAATATCGGCGGCGGCATGGACGCCCGCGATGCCGGCCCGGCGCAGCTGCCGGGCCTCAAGCTGGTCGAGGGTATGGCGCGGGGCCATGCCGTCTTCCACCAGCCGCGCGTGATCGTCGAGCACAGCATCGCCGAGGATGTCGAGGTCGAGCGCCAGCGCGTCTATTCGGCGTTCCGCCAGATGCGCGAGCAGATCGAGCGGATGACCAGCCAGGCCGAGTTCGGCTCGATCGGCGAGCATCAGGAGGTGCTCGAGACTTACAAGATGTTCGCCTATGACGAGGGCTGGAGCCGCCGGATCAACGAGGCGATCTCGTCGGGCCTCACCGCCGAGGCCGCGATCGAGCGGGTGCAGCAGCGCCAGCGGATGCGGATGCGCGAAATCTCCGATCCGCTGCTCGCCGACCGGATGCACGATCTGGAGGATCTCTCCAACCGGCTGCTCCGCATCGTCTCGGGCCAGCTCGGGACGGCCGCGCAGCTGGGCCTGCGCCAGGATTCGATCCTGATCGCGCGCAATCTCGGCCCCGCCGAGCTGCTTGAATATGATCGCCGCCGCCTCAAGGGGGTGGTGCTGGAGGAGGGCTCGCTCACCGCGCACGTCACCATCGTCGCGCGCGCGATGGGGATTCCGGTGCTCGGCCGCACCAAGGATATCCGCCAGCGGGTGGTCGAGGGCGATCTGCTGCTGCTCGATGCCGTGCAGCAGCGCGTCGTCGTGCGCCCGACCGCGACGATGGAGGAGGCGTTCGAGGCCCGGCTCTCGATCACCCACAAGCGCCGCGCCGAATTCGCCGCGCTGCGCGACCTCCCCGCGATGACCACCGACGGCGTGCGCATCCAGCTGATGGTCAATGCCGGGCTGCGCGACGACGCGGCGGCGCTCGACGTCACCGGGGCGGACGGCATCGGGCTGTTCCGCACCGAATTCCAGTTCCTCGTCTCGGCGACCATGCCCCAGCGCGAGCGCCAGCAGCGGCTCTACAAGGATGTGATGGACGCGGCGGGCGATCGCCCGGTGATCTTCCGCACGGTCGATATCGGCGGCGACAAGGCGCTGCCCTACATGAAGGCCGAGCAGCACGAGAATGAGGAGAATCCGGCGATGGGCTGGCGCGCGCTGCGCCTCGCCCTCGGCCGCGATGCGCTCATGAAGGCGCAGGCGCGCGCGCTGCTGGAGGCCGCCGCCGGCCGCACCCTGCACGTCATGTTCCCGATGGTGTCGGAGACATGGGAGTATGAGGCGGCGCACGCGATCTTCGAGGATCAGCGCAAATGGCTCGCGGCACGCGGCAAGATGGGGCCGGGTGCCGTCCGCTACGGCGCGATGCTGGAGGTGCCGGCGCTCGCCGAGATGCTCGACCAGCTGCTCCCCAAGCTCGATTTCCTGTCGATCGGCACCAACGATCTCACCCAGTTCCTGTTCGCCGCCGATCGCGGCAACCCGAAGCTGGCGGAGCGCTATGACTGGCTCAGCCCGGCGATCCTGCGCTTCCTCGCGCGGGTGTCTGCCAAGTGCCACGAAATGGGCGTGCCGGTCGGCGTCTGCGGCGAGATGGGCGGGCGACCGCTGGAGGCGATGGCGTTGCTCGGCCTCGGCATCAACCGGCTGTCGATCACGCCGGCCGCGGTCGGCCCGGTCAAGGCGATGATCCGCTCGCTCGATGTCGGCGCGATCCGCGCGGCGATGCCGCCGCTGCTCGAAGAAGCGCCTCGCGATCTGCGCCAGCGGATCGAGACCTGGGCCGAGGAGCATGGCGTAGCGATCCTCTGACCGACCCGGCCATCCGGCCGCGCGTGCCGTGCGCACGACCGGCCGCACTATTTTTCACGACGTCATGCCGGCATTTGACATTGGCGCAAGGCTGTTGCGTAAAAGCCGTGATATTGATCTGCGTTGCTTTATCGGGCCGGGCGCCCAGCGGGGAGACAGAATGACCGACGAGGGCGAGCGGGTGGCGGACGTGCCGACGACAGTGGGCGCGCGGCTGCGCGTGGCCCGCGAGGCGCGTGGGCAGACGCTCGAGGAGATCGGCAAGCAGACCCGCGTGCCGGTGCGCCATCTCGTGCAGATCGAGGAGGGCCGGCTCGACGGCCTTCCCGCCGCCCCCTACAGCGCCGGCTTCGTCAAGGCCTATGCCCGCGCCGTGGATATCGATCCGGTCGCGGCCAGCCAGCAGTTCCGCGCCGAATTCGCCGCCGCCGTACAGGCCTCGCCGCGCATCGCCTATGAGCCCTATGAGCCGGCCGATCCGGTGCGGCTGCCGCCGCGTCTGCTCGCCATCGTCGCGCTGCTGATCGCGGTGCTGCTGGTCGCCGGCTACGGCATCTGGCGCAGCGGCATTCTGACCGGCGAAGGCACCGACCAGCGCGCCCGCCTCGCCGCCAGCGGCGAACCCGTCGAATCGACCGATAGCGGCGCGGCACCTACACCCCAGGCCAGCCCCTCTACGCCCACCGGATCGCCCGCGGCCGCCCCCGCATCCGGCCCGGTACGCCTGACCGCAATCCAGCCGACCTGGTTCGAGGTCAGCGACAAGGCCAGTGGCACGCGCCTCTACACCGGCGTGCTGGCGCAGGGCCAGAGCTGGGACGTGCCGGCGACGGCGGGCGATCCGGTGATCCGCACCGGCAAGCCGGAGGGTCTTCAGGTCTCCGTCGGCGGGCAGACCCTGGCCCCGCTCGGCGAACCGGCGCATACCATCTCCAATGTCAGCCTCAAGGCGGCCTCGCTGACCGCACGCCCGGCGCCTGCCGCAGCCACGACCGCGACGGCGCCCGCACCGTCCCGCGCGCCGGCCGCCCGCACGCCCCGCAAGGCCGGCCCGGCCGCGTCGGCGACCGGCAACGATGCCGCCGTGCCGCCGGCCTTCCGCACCCCGGCCGATGCGCCGAGCCCGGCGCCCGCCACGGCACCGACGCCCAACACGGCGACCACGCCCCAACCCTGACCCGTTTCCGGCTTTTCTTGGCCGCCCTTCATCCTGGCGACAGTTGCGATTTGGGATAGGGTGCGGCCCATCACCTCAAGGGATCATGATCATGCGCCTGGCGATCTTCGCCCTCCTGCTCGCCGGCACCGCCGCCCCCGCGCTCGCACAGACGGTCGATCCGTCGGTGCCGGGCCGAGTCGACAAGCTGGAGCATGAGATGCGCGCGGTGCAGCGCAAGGTCTTCCCCGGCGCCAATCCCGATTATTTCGATCCGCAGATCACGCCGCCGGCCGCCGCCCCGGTCGACAATGGCAGCCCGGCGAGTTCGGTGGTCAGCGATCTCACCCAACGCGTCTCGGCGCTGGAACAGCAGGTCCAGCAGCTGACCAATCAGGCCGAGGAGAATGGCCACCGGCTCGACATGCTGGAACAGAATTACACCAAGATGAAGGGCGATACCGACTATCGCCTCAACGCGCTGGAGGGCCATGGCGCCCCGCCGCCCGGCACCAGCCCGGATGGCGCCGCCGGAACCGGCGCGCCGCCGCCCGTCGTCACCGGCGCGAACGGCAATGCCCCGCCGCCCTTCGGCCCCAAGGGCCGCAAACCGGTCGTCGGCACGCCCGCGCCGACGATGGGCGACGAAGCCGGCGCTGCGCCGCCGCCTGCTGCCGCGTCCGCCGCCGCTGCCCCCGCCGGCGCCCCGGCGGGCGCCCTACCCCCGATCGCCAAGACCGGCGATCCGGCGGAGGACCAGTATATGCTGGGCTACTCGCTGTGGTCGCAGAAGCGCTATGCCGAGGCCGAGACCCAGCTGAAGGCGGTCGTCGCCAAATATTCCAAGCACAAGCGGGCGAGTTACGCGCAGAATCTGCTGGGTCGCGCCTATATGGATGACGGCCAGCTGAGCGATGCCGCCAAGGCCTTCTACGCCAGCTACAAGCAGTTCCCGCGCGGCGAGCGGGCACCCGACAGCCTCTATTATCTCGGCCAGACGCTGTTCCAGCTCAAGAAGAACGCGGATGCCTGCCAGGCCTATGGCGAGTTTCAGGACGTCTATGGCGCGACGGCTAACCCGACGCTCAAGGCCCGCGTCGCGCAGGGCCGCACCGATGCCAAGTGCGGCGCCTGACGGGCAGCAGGTCGCGCGGTTCCGGCAGGGGCTGACCCGCCTGCTCGGCGCGGCCGGGCTCACGGATGACGCCCCGCTGGGGATCGCGCTCTCGGGCGGGGCGGACAGCCTCGCCCTGCTGCTGCTCGCGGCCGCCCACGGGCCGGTGCAAGCGATGACCGTGGATCATGGCCTGCGCGGCGACAGCGCCGCCGAGGCAGCAACGGCCGGCGCCGTCGCCCGGTCGCTCGGGGTGCCGCATGGCATTGCCCTCGTCTCGGTATCCGGCGGCGGCGAGGGTTTGCAGGGCGAGGCGCGACGCGCCCGCTATGCGGCGCTGGCCGAATGGGCGGCCGCGCAGGGACTGGCCGCCGTCCTCACTGCCCACCATGCCGACGATCAGGCCGAGACGCTGCTGATGCGGCTGTCGCGCGGCGCGGGCCTGTCCGGGCTGACCGGCATCCGCCCCGCCCGCCCGCTCGATCCGGCGCAGTCTGGCGGCCCGCAGCTGCTCCGCCCCCTGCTCGGCTGGCGCAAGGCGGAGCTCGAGGCGATCGTCACCGCCGCCGGCATCGAGCCGGCGCGCGACCCCGCCAACGCCAACCCCCGCTTCGATCGCACCGCCGCGCGCGCGCTGCTGGCCGACGCCGGCTGGCTCGACACCGTCCGCGTCGCCCGCGCCGCCGACCATCTGCGCGATGCCGACGAAGCCTTGCGATGGCTCGTCGACGGACTCGCCGCGAAGGCCATCGAGGAGGTCGGTGCGGGAGGAGAACGCGAAGTCTCCATGCCCATCCAATTCCCGCGCGAAATCCAGCGCCGCCTGGTCGTCCGCCTGCTCGCGGATCGATTCGCGAAATCGCCGGATGGCCCGGCCGTCGAGCGGGCGATGGCCGCGCTGGACCAGCGGGACATCGCCCCGATCGCCGACTTATTGGCGCGATCGGACGGCGCGCGGTGGTATTTCCGCGCCGCACCGCCGCGTCGATCAGCCTGATCGACGTTGTTCCATTGCCATTAACCCGGCCAGCCCTACATTATCAGGGCTTCGAAGGGATCGGACGACCAGATGCAGAACGACGACAAGGAACCTCAGGGCGGCGGCGCGGGCGGCAACGCCTGGATGAAGAACATGCTGGTCGTGTTCGCGATCGTCGGCGCGCTCTTCCTGTTCGTGTCGCTGTTCGACGGCGGCATGCGCGACGGTCGCGGCAGCGACACCATCCCCTATTCGGAGTTCCTCTCCAAGGTGGATGACGGCAGCGTCAAGGAAGTGACGATCGCCGACAATGTGATCACCGGCAAGATCGGCAGCGATCAGGGCTTCCGCACCATCTCGCCCAACGATCCGCAATTGGTCGACCGGCTCCAGGCCAAGAGCATCAAATTCTCGGTCAAGCCCGAAGAGCAGACCAATATCTGGCTGGCGCTGCTGTTGCAGTCGCTGCCCTTCCTGCTGCTGCTCACCATCGCCTTCTTCGTGATGCGCCAGATGCAGAAGAATGCCGGTTCGGGCGCGATGGGCTTCGGCAAGTCGCGCGCCAAGTTGCTCACCGAGAAGCATGGCAAGGTGACGTTCGATGACGTCGCCGGCATCGAGGAGGCGCGCGAGGAGCTTCAGGAGATCGTCGAATTCCTGAAGGATCCGTCCAAATTCGCCCGTCTCGGCGGCAAGATTCCCAAGGGCGCGCTGCTGGTCGGCTCGCCCGGCACCGGCAAGACGCTGCTGGCCCGCGCCATTGCGGGCGAGGCCGGCGTGCCCTTCTTCACCATCTCGGGCTCCGACTTCGTCGAGATGTTCGTCGGCGTCGGCGCATCGCGTGTCCGCGACATGTTCGAGCAGGCCAAGAAGAACGCGCCGTGCATCGTCTTCATCGATGAGATCGACGCGGTCGGTCGTCATCGCGGTGCCGGCCTCGGCAACGGCAATGACGAGCGCGAGCAGACCCTCAACCAGCTCCTGGTCGAGATGGACGGCTTCGAATCCAACGAGGGCATCATCATCATCGCGGCGACCAACCGCCCCGACGTGCTCGATCCCGCGCTGCTTCGCCCCGGCCGCTTCGATCGCCAGGTCGTCGTGCCTCGGCCGGACATCGATGGCCGCGAGAAGATTCTCTCGGTCCATGCCAAGAAGGTGCCGATGGCACCCGACGTCGATATCCGCACCATCGCGCGCGGGACGCCGGGTTTCTCGGGCGCGGATCTCGCCAACCTCGTCAACGAGGCGGCTCTGCTCGCCGCCCGCAAGGGCAAGCGCCTCGTCGCGATGCGCGAGTTCGAGGAGGCGAAGGACAAGGTGATGATGGGCGCCGAGCGCAAGTCCATGGTCATGACCGACGAGGAGAAGCGCTCCACCGCCTATCATGAGGCCGGCCATGCGCTCGTCTCGCTCCATGTCCCGGGCTGCGATCCGCTCCACAAGGTGACGATCATCCCGCGCGGCCGCGCGCTGGGCGTGACCTGGAACCTGCCCGAGCGCGATCGCTATTCGATGAGCATGAAGCAGATGAAGGCGCGGCTCGCGCTCTGCTTCGGCGGCCGCATCGCCGAACAGCTGATCTATGGTGCCGACGAGCTCAACACCGGCGCCTCCAACGACATCCAGCAGGCCACCGACATGGCCCGCTCGATGGTGATGGAATATGGCATGTCCGAGAAGCTCGGCTGGCTGCGCTATCGCGACAATCAGGACGAGGTGTTCCTCGGCCATTCGGTGAGCCGTGCGCAGAACATGTCGGAAGAGACTGCGCGCCTGATCGACAGCGAGGTCCGTCGCCTGGTCGAAGAGGGCGAAAGCCATGCGCGTCAGGTGCTGACCGACAAACTCGACGAACTGCACAAGCTCGCCCTCGCCCTGCTCGAATATGAGACGCTGACCGGCGAGGAGAGCAAGCGCGCGATCCGCGGCGAGGATATCGGACGCGACGACAAGTCCGATCGCGCGATGCAGCCTCGCGCATCGGCAGGTTCGTCCATTCCCAAGTCCAAGCGCCCCGGCGGCGGCAATGCCTGGGGCAGCGGCCCGGCTCCGCAGGGCGCCTGATCGGCCGGATCGGCGATATCGAACGATCGGCAGGGGCCGGGGCGGAAACGCTCCGGCCCTTTGTTTTCGGGCCGCGCCCGATGCCGATGCCGTCTGCTCTGATATCCCCTACGGGCCCGGCTGCGGCAGCCATCCCCAGGCCCGATCGGCCTTCTGCGGACCAGGCGGCGGTCCCAGGCTGCGATCGGCGCCTGAAACCATCATCATCCTGAACTGGTTTCGGGATCCCAGCGAACCTTGGCGACGAGCGCCCGCAGCGGCGAGGTGCTGAAACGGGTTCGGCACGACGGTCTCAGCCGACCGCCTCTATTCGGCCTCCAGCCACAGCAGCAGCGCGAAGAACAGCGAGGAGGTGATGGTGGTCATCACCAGCAGCGTGAAGGTCCGCCAGGTCGCGCCGAACCGGCCGAGGCCATAGGCATATTTCAGGTGCTTATACATGTGGACCGGCGGCACGATCAGCCACGCGCACCACAGCCAGGCCTGCTTCACGCCGATCAGATAGAGGCCGATCAGGCCGACCGCGAGCAAGGTCATGAAGCTCAGCGAGTGGATCGCGAAGATGGCATGATCGTAGAAACCGACATCGCGGCGCCACAGGAACATCAGCCAAATGAACGGCACCGAGATCGGGATCAATGCCCAGCTGAACTTGTAGGACGCCATCTTGAGCTTGTAGGCGTAGAGTTCCGGATTGGCCTTCACATGCTCCAGTTGCTGGTCGAGCGTGCGCGAGCCGGTATCGACCTTGAAGCCCTTCACGTCGTCGGCAATGCCGTAATCATAGGTCTTGTCGCTGGTGTGGACCTGGACGAGGTTCGACGCGCTGGGCACCTCCGCGGGCAATTGCGAAGCCGCAGCCTTGAGCGCGGCCACCTCGTTGGTGGAATCCTTGATCTGCTTGTCGAGCGCGGCGGTGTCGGCCTTGGCATCGGCGGCGACCAGCTCGCTCCGTTTCTGCTCGAGGCCGGCGAGCTTGTCGCCCGCCTTCTTGGCCTGCGAATCCATCTGCACGCGGGCCTTGGCCAGCCCCTGCGCGGCACCCGCGACGTCCGGCATCGTCAACCGGTTCACCGCCGCGAACAGCAGGAAGATCGAGAACAGGAACATCGCCATCGGGGTGACGAACTTGGCGCGCTCGCCGCGCACATAGCGGCGGGTCAGCTCGCCGGGATGCCAGGCGATCAGCGGCAACGTGTTCCAGAACTTGCCGTCGAAGTGGAAGACGCCGTGGAGGATATCGTGACCGAGCGCCATGACGTTGCGATGGACATGCCCGCTCTGCCCGCACGCCTGGCAGAAGGGGCCGGTGCGCACCGCCCCGCAATTGAGGCATTCGCCGCCCGCGCCTTCATGATCGGCATGGGCCGCGCCACCGAAGCCCGTGCCGCCGCCGACACGATCGACCTCACCGGCGACGAGGCCGCCGGTCAGGATATCGCCGATGCCATCTGCTGCTCCGCTCACGCCCTACCCCTCATTGCGTTGCAGCAAGATAATACACTCCCCGGCCAGAAGGTCGAGAGGATGCCGAGCCTGTCGATTCCTGCTACGCCACCGGCCATGGACATGCCGTTTCCCCTTTCGGATCAGGATGCCGACGCGCTGATCGCGGCGATGGGCGCCCGCGCCCGCCATGCCGCCGGCATTCTCGCCGGCACGCCGACCGCGCGGAAGGCCGAGGCGCTGCGCAACGCCGCCGCCCTGCTGCGCGAGCGCCGTACCGCGATCCTGGCCGCCAATGCCGAGGATATCGCTCGTGCCGAGGCGTCCGGCATGGCCCCTGCCATGAAGGACCGGTTGCGGCTCGACGACAACCGCCTCGAAGGCATCGCCGCCGCGCTGGAGGCGGTGGCCGGGCTCGACGATCCGGTCGGCAGCATCCTCGATGAGCGCCATCGCCCCAACGGCCTGCGGCTGCGCCGCGTGCGCGTCCCGCTCGGCGTGATCGGCATCATCTACGAAAGCCGCCCCAATGTGACGGCCGATGCCGGCGCGCTGGCGCTGATGGCGGGCAATGCCGCGATCCTGCGCGGCGGATCGGAAGCGCGCGCTTCCAACGCCGCGATCCACGCCGCGCTGGCGGACGGGATCGACGCCGCCGGCCTACCGCGCGATGCGGTGCAACTGATCCCCACCACCGATCGCGCCGCCGTCGGCGCATTGCTGCGCGCGCAGGGGCTGGTCGACATCATCATCCCGCGCGGCGGCAAGGGCCTCGTCGCGCGCGTGCAGGACGAGGCGCGCGTGCCGGTACTCGCCCATCTCGACGGCATCAACCACAGCTTCGTCCATGCGTCTGCCGATCCGGCGATGGCGGAGGCGATCGTGGTCAACGCCAAGCTGCGCCGTACCGGCGTCTGCGGCTCCACGGAGACCTTGCTGATCGACCGCTCCTATCCCGCTCCCGAGGCACTGGTGACGGCGCTGCTCGATGCCGGCTGCGCGCTCAACGGCGACGCGGCGGCGCAGGCGCTCGATCCGCGTGTCACCCCCGCCACGGACGCGGACTGGGATACCGAATATCTCGACGCGATCTGCACCGTCGGCTTCGTCGATGGCGTGGAAGGCGCAATCGCCCATATCGCCGCCCATGCCTCGCACCATACCGACGCGATCATCGCCGAGGATGAAGCCGCCGCCGAGCATTTCCTGAATGCGGTCGATTCGGCGATCGTGATGTGGAACGCCTCCACCCAGTTCGCCGATGGCGGCGAATTCGGGCTGGGGGCCGAGATCGGCATCTCCACCGGCCGGCTCCACGCGCGCGGCCCGGTCGCGCTCGAAGGGCTCACCACCTACAAGTGGCAGGTGCGCGGCACGGGGCAGACCCGTCCTTGAAGCGCATCGGGTTGCTCGGCGGGTCGTTCAATCCGGCGCATGAGGGGCATCGGCGAATCAGCCTGTTTGCGCTGGAGGCGCTCGGGCTGGACGAAGTCTGGTGGCTGGTTTCCCCCGGCAACCCGCTCAAGCCGCAGGAGGGCATGGCCCCGCTGGCCGCGCGCGTCGCCTCGGCCGAGCGGATGGCGCGGCGCGCGCGGATCGTACCGACCGCAATCGAGGTGCTGCTCGGCACCCGCTACACCGCGGATACCCTCGCAAAACTGGTCCGTCGCTATCCGCACCATCGCTTCGTGTGGATCATGGGCGCGGACAATCTCGCCCAGTTCCACCGCTGGAAAGCGTGGCGCCGGATCGCCCGAACGCTTCCCATTGCCGTGATCGCCCGTCCGGGCTATGAAGGCGCTGCCCGATCCGCGGTCGCGATGGGATGGCTTGGCCGTTTTGGCCAGTCCCCGAGTGCCGCGAGACGGTGGACGCGATGGAGTTTGCCGGCGCTCGTGCTGCTGCACACAGTACCAGATCCGACTTCCGCTACCGCCCGACGGGCCGCCGATCCCGATTGGCATCGTCGCATTCAACCAAGGGCCCCTCGCGATCGCGTGACGCGTCGGCCCGTTCCCCCGGAGGACCATTGCCTTCTACCCCCGCCGCCACCCGTGACATGACGGGCGGCCCCGCTGCATCACCCGAGGCCGACGCGCTTCATACGCTCATCCTGCAATCGCTGGATGACGATCAGGCCGTCGAAACCATCTCGATCCCGCTCGCCGGCAAGTCGAGCATTGCCGACTTCATGGTGATCGCATCGGGCCGGTCGAGCCGGCAGGTGTCCTCGATGGCCTCCAAGCTGGCCGAGAAGGTGAAGGGCCAGACCGGCCAGAGCCCCAAGATGGAAGGCCTCGCCGCCGCCGACTGGGTGCTGATCGACGCAGGCGACGTGATCGTCCACCTGTTCCGCCCCGAGGTCCGCAGCTTCTACAATCTGGAACGGATGTGGGCGTTCGGCGACGAAAGCGCCGCCACCGCGTCCCCCAGCAACCCGCCGGCCCCGCTGCCGGACGCCTGACGGCACCCCGTTGCTGCTGCACATCGTGGCGCGCGGGCGGATCGGGCGCAGCCCGGAGGCGGACCTGGTCGAGCGCTATCTGAAGCGCGTGACATGGCCCACCAAGGTCAGCGAACTGCCTGATGTCGGCGGGCGCGTGCCCGATGTCGCGCCGGGCACCCGGCTGGTCGTGCTTGACGAGACCGGGCGCGACCTGCCCTCGCGCGAGCTCGCCGCGATCCTCGGCCGCTGGCGCGACGACGGCGTGCGGGAAGTGCGTTTCCTGCTGGGCGCCGCAGACGGCCATGAGGCGCAGACGCGCGACAAGGCCGATCTGCTGCTTGCCTTCGGCAAGGCGACGTGGCCGCACATGATGGCGCGCGCGATGCTGGCCGAGCAATTGTGGCGGGCAGCCAGCATCCTCGCCGGCCATCCCTATCACCGCGAAGGCTGATGCACCGGCGGCGGATCCTGCTGGCGGCGACCGCGATCGCCGCACTGGCGACGACCGCGCAGGCCCCCGGCCTCGATGATGCGCGCGTCTCGCTGCTCGCCGCCAAGCAGGCCGCCGCCGCCGCCGAAGCCCATGCCGCCGCCCTCAGCCAGGCCGCGGAAGATGCCGGCGACGAGGCCGGGCGCGCCCGCGCCCATGCGGCGGCGCTGGGGATGCAGGTGCAGGCGGCGCAGGCCGACATCGCCGCCGCCCGGGCGCGCATCCGGCTGATCGCCACGCTTCAGCAGGCGGCACGCGATCGGATCGGCGACAAGCAGGGGCCGATCCTCAGCCTCGTTGCCGCCTTGCAGACGATGGCGCGCCGCCCGCCGGCGCTCGCCATCGCCCAGCCTGGTTCGATCGACGATATCGTCCATATCCGGCTGCTGCTCGCCGATACCCTGCCGGTGATCCAGGCCCGCACCGCCGGGCTGCGCGCCGATCTCGACCGGCAGACCCAGCTGCGCGGCGATGCCGAGCGGGCGATCGCCGCTCTCGCCGCCAGCCAGACGCTGCTCGGCCAGCGGCAGGCCGAACTCGGCAAGGTCGAGCAGACCGCCCTTCGCCGATCGCAACGGCTCGCCGATCAGGCGGCCGACGAACGGCAGCATGCCCTCGGTCTCGGCGAGGAAGCGCGCGACGCCGCCGACCGGATGCAGACGCTGGAAAATGCCGGCGACGTGCGCGCCCGCCTCGCCAGGCTGCCCGGCCCCGAACTGCGCCCGGCCGGCGCCGACGACGCCCTGCCCGGCGCCGATGGCCCGCCGCGCTATGCGCTTCCGGCATCGGGCGAGGTCGCGACCGGATTCGGCGAGGTCGCCCCGTCGGGCGTGCGATCGCGCGGCCTGACGCTGGCCACCGCGCCGGGCGCCAGGGTCACGGCCCCGGCCGCGGGTATGATCGTCTTCGCCAAGCCCTTCCGCAGCTATGGCCAGGTCGTCATCATCGCCCATGGCGGCGGCTGGACGACCACCGTGACCGGGCTTGCCGCGATCGACGCGAAGGTCGGCCAGCGCGTGGCGCGGGGCGATGCCCTGGGCACTGCCGGCGCGAGCGTGCCGCTGATCACCACCGAATTGCGGCGCGACAACCACCCGATCGACATCGTCGCCATGGCCCAGGCGAACTGATCCGGGACGTCACGCCATCGGGATCACCGGTCAGCCGGCCGACACGGCCTGCGCGACGGAGGCGTGGTGCGGCGTCGGGCGGCCATGCTCGTCCACCGACACCATCGTGAACGCCGCCGTCGCCGCATGACGGCGTTCGCCGGTCAGCAGATTCTCCGCCCACAATTCGATCCCGATGCGGATCGAGCTGCGCCCGGCCTTCTGCACCTCCGAGATCGTCTCGATCATCTCGCCCTCGCGGATCGGCGAGCGGAAATCGATGCGATCGGAGGCCGCCATCACGATCACCGCGCGGCTGAACCGGGTCGCCGCGATGAACGCCGCCTTGCCCATCAGCTTGAGCGCATCGCCGCCATAGAGCGTGCCATAATGGTTGGTCTGGGTCGGGAAGACGATATCGACCATGCGCAGCCGGCCATCGGCGGCGGCGGCGAGGGCCGCGACCGGCGGCAGCGGCAACCGCGTCTCCGGGCCCTTGACCGCGACCAGCGTGAACGTCCCCCGCGTGCAGAGCCGGCGTTCCGCGCTGACCGTGCCCTCGGCGATCAGCTCGACCTCGATGTCGATCGAACTGCGCCCGACGCGGACGACATGGCCGCTCGCCTCGATGATGTCGCCGGTGTGGGCGGGCGCCGCGAAATCGATCTTCTCGGACGATGCCGTCACGAACGGCGCACGGCCGTGACGGGCCGCGACCAGAAACGCGATCTTGTCCATATGCGCCAACGCGACGCCGCCGAACAATGTGCCGTGGTGATTGGTATCACCCGGAAAAACCATGTCGATCAGTTGGATCGATGTGCCGTCGCCTGCTACCGCCATAGGTCTCGCTTCGCTCGCGCAATGCGGTCGGGCGCCGACGCGCGGCCAGCCGGGCACCCCGCGCAGGCCGATAGTCCGGCGGCCAGACCGGACACCCCGCCGGTGGTCGTTATCGCGTCGGAGGCAGGTCTCCTGGCTTGCGGATCGTCACGACCACCCAGGCCTTCCCGGCGCCGCACGGCACCAGTGACACCGAACAGGGTTGTCGCTCACCGCTTACAGTTGCGGGGGCAGCACCGGAATCCGCACCGGAGTGCATCACCGATTTCCCGTCTTAGCCTCATCCATGGGATGAGGAACCTCGACGCCCCGTCCTTCGCAACCGCACGCACCTGCGTCAAGCGCGTCCGTCCGGTTGCGCGCCATCCGGTCAACTTCACCCGACCACATGGGCATGGCTGCGCGCTTCGGAGAGGAAATGACGGCCAGCGGGGGACAGGCTCTTGTGTCGATAGGCGATCGCCATCCGGACGATGGGCTGCACATCGCTCAATTCGCAATAGCTCACGCCCTGGATCATCACCATCCGCATCGCCGCCGGCACCAGCGAAACCCCCAGTTCCGCCGCGACGAACGCCAGAACCGACGCGATCTGCGGCGCCGACTGGCCCAGTTCCGGCTCGAAGCCCGCCGTGCGACACGCCACCACCGCCGCATCGAAGATGCTCGGCCCCATGTCGCGCGGGGTCAGGACGAAGGCCTCGCCGGCCAGTTCCGACAGCGCCAGCACGCCGCGGGCCGCGGCGGGATGCGCCGATGGGAGAGCGGCCACCATCGGCTCCTCGTCGAGCACGTCGATGTGCAGACCGTCGAGTTCGACGGCATCCGGGCGGAGGAACGCCGCATCGAGCAGATCCTCCTGAAGCGAGGCGATGAGATCGAGCGAATTGCCTTCGCGCAGCGTCAGCTCGACGCCGGGAAAGCGGCGGCGATAGGCGCGGATGATGCTCGGCACGATCGGATTGAACGCCGCCGATCCGGTGAAGCCCACCCGCAGCGCCCCCATTTCGCCGCGAGCGGCGCGCTGCGCGCCGTGGATCGCAGCCAGCGCCAGATCGGGAAAATTGCGGACGCCGGCATAGAAGGCCTCGCCCGCCTCGGTCAGTTCCGCGCCCTGTGGGATGCGATGGAACAGCCGGGTGCCGATCTCGTCCTCCAGATCCCGGATCTGCTGGCTCAGCGGCGGCTGGCCGATGCCCAGCCGCCGGGCCGCGCGGGTGAAATTCCCCTCCTCGGCGACCGCCAGAAAATAGCGGACATGTCGCAACTCCATCGCTATCTCCAAAACATATCATGTTCGCCGATTCGAGATATTAGACAGATATCGACGGCGGCGCCACATGCGTGTCCGGAGACATTGCATGTTCACTGATTTTGAAGCGTTCGGCCTCGTTCACTCTCATCATGACGAGGGCTTCGACGGCCCCTTCGACCAGCCCGACATCGGCGAGATGATCGAAGCCCGGGACATGCTGACGCCGACCGTGTTCCTCCCCGGCCTGCTCTGCGACGCCAGCCTGTGGCGGACCCAGATCGACACGCTGGCGGGCAGCGTCGCGCCGATGGTCGCCGACCTGACCCTGGATGACAGCATCGCCGCCATGGCGCGGCGGGTGCTGGCATCGGCGCCGAACCGCTTCGCGTTGGTCGCGCTCTCGATGGGCGGCTATGTCGCGCTCGAAATCATGCGCCAGGCGCCCGAGCGCGTCACCCGGCTGGCGCTGATCGACACGAGCGCGCGGGCCGACACCCCCGAACGCGCCGCCGTCCGCCGCGCCGGCATGTCCTCGCTGGCGCGCGGCAAGTTCGTCGGCATCACGCGGGCGCTGCTGGATACGCTGGTCCATCCGGAAAAGACCGTCGGCCCGGTCGCGGATACCCTCCGCGCGATGGCCGGCCGGGTGGGCGGAGCGGCCTTCCTGCGGCAGCAGCGCGCGATCCTCGACCGGATTGATTCGCGCCCGGATCTGCCCGACATCCGCGTCCCGACGCTCATCGCCGTCGGGGACAGCGATCAGGTGACGCCGCCCGATCATGCCGAAGAGATGGCCGCGCTCATCTCCAATGCGCAACTGCATGTCTTCAAGCGCTGCGGCCACCTCCCCGCACTGGAAATCCCCGACGAGACCGCCGCGCTTCTGGCGAACTGGCTGCGCTGAAGAGAGCGGCTGCGCCGCCACCAAGGCGCGCGCGGATCGCATGACCGAAAGTTCATGAAACATTCCGGATCCGTCACATCTTCTACGTGCCGGAGAAAAAGACATGACGGATTTTGCGCGTGCCAGGGGTCAGCAGGAACAGCCATCGCAGGAGGGGCACAGCCCTTCCCGCTCGTTCATCCGTCGGGTCAAGCCATGGCATTGGTATTCGATCGCCGGGCTGGTGATCGTCGGGCTGCCGGCCTTGTGGATCGCCTTGGCCTATGGCGGCCTGCCGCGCCTCTGGAGCCACCACGAGCATAAAAGGATCGGCAGCCGCGAGGAGATCGTCTCCTACACCGCGCAGGACATTCCGGCCGACCCGATCAATCTGCACCTCAAGGGAAATCAGGGCGCCATCGTCTGCGCATTCAAGCGCGCCGGCTGGTCGGTGGCCGATCCGGTGACGCTGATCTCCTCGTTGAAGATCGGGGCCAGCGTGATCCTCCAGCGGCCTTATCCCGAGGCGCCTGTGAGCCCGCTGTTCGTGCAGGACAAGCAGCAGACGATCGCGTTCGAGAAGGAAGAGGGCAAGAGCGCCGACCATCGCCACCATGTCCGCGTCTGGCAGATCGGGAAGAATGACTGGCTCGGGGCGGCGACCTTCGATCGGGGCGTGGGACTCAGCCTTTTCACGCTCCAGATCACCCACCATATCGGCGCGGACGTCGATGGCGAGCGCGACAATGCCGGCAGGATCCTGACCGCCGGCGGGGCGACGATGAGCGGCACCGAATCCTCGCGGATCGCGGCGGGCCAGCAGCATCGGAATGGCGGCGGCGATCCTTATCGCACCGATGGCAAGATCAACGACTACACCCTGTCCGGCGGATCCTGTTGATCGGGGCCGGCGCGCGCGCCGTTTCGGCCTATGGTTTCAGCCTCTCCGCCAGGAAGGCATCCGACGCTCGATAGGCTCTGACCCAGCTTTCATGGCGCAGGAAGGCATGGCGTTCGTTGGGCAGCACCAGTTCCTGAAACGGGATGGCGCGCGCGGTCAGTTCGGCCGCCAGGTCGACCGACTGGGAGAAGGGCACATTATGATCGTCGTCGCCATGCACCAGCAGCACCGGCGATCGCCACGTCGCCAGCGCGCCAAAGGGCGAACTGTCCCACATGAGCTGTTGGGCCTTGGCCTGCGCGTCCGGCGATAAAGTGCCCGGCGGCGCGCGCAGCAGATTGTGGACGCCGTGCATGTCGACGCCGGCCGCAAACAGATCGCTGTCTCGTGCCAGCCCCAGCGCCGTCAGATAGCCGCCCCAGCTTCCGCCCCACAGCCCCACCCGCTTCGGATCGACGTCCGGGCGATGCGCCAGATAGAGGCCGGCCGCGCGCACGTCGCGATATTCGCTGGCCCCCTCCCGGCCGGTGCCGGGCGCCTCGCGGAAATCATGGCCATAGCCGGTGCCGCCGCGATAATTCACCGACAGCACGTCATAGCCCTCGGCCGCGAAATGCTGGTTCATGATGTAGGCGTTCGCATAATAGCCCATCGGGTTGAAGCCGGGCAGCATCTGCCGGCGTGGCCCGCCATGGATGAAGACCAGCGCCGGATGCGTCGCGCCATGCCCCTGCGCGCGGAACAGCTGCGCATGCACCACCAGGCCATCGTCGGCGTGGAGGATCACCGGCTCCGGCGCGACATAGCCCGCAGCCGGCGCGAAATCCGCCTCCCGGTCGGCCAGCGGCGTCATCCGTCCCGTGTCCGCCACCAGCGCGGGATGGGCCGGGCGGGTCGCATCGGTCGCGATCACGGCCATCTGCCGGCCGGCGAAGATCGGCGCGGATTCGGCTCCGTCGCCCCCCGTGACGCGCGTCGCCGCACCACCACCGACGGCCAGCCGCCAGAGGTGGCGCCGATCGATATCGCCATCGTTACCGGTGTAGATCAGCGTCCGGCCGGCATCGTCCAGCTGGAAGGCCTCGACCTCCCATGGCCCCGGCGGGGTCAGCGCCACCGGCGTGCCGCCGGCTGAAGGGAGGGCATAGAGATGGCGCCAGCCGTCGCGTTCCCACGGGAAGATCAGCCTGTCGTCGGCGCTCCACAGCAGGTTGCGGCCGCCGGTGCCGCCATAGTGCGCGCCGGCACCGGTCGGCGCGGCCCACACCGTCCGCGCCTGCCCGGTCTCGAGATCGACGCGCCGGATCGACCAGAAGGAGGCCATGCTCGCCGCGGCGCCCGCCGGCGGATCGGTGATGCGCAGGAAGGCGATATGCTTCCCGTCCGGGGAGAAGACCGGATCCTGGTCCTGCTGGAAGCCGGCATCGGGATAGCGGAGCGTGCCGCTGTCGACATCGAACAGCCCGATGATGCGATGATCGCCGCGATCGTTCGAAAAGAGCAGCCGGGTGCCGTCTGGCGACCAGGACAGCGCCTCGATCGTACCGCTGACCGACAGACGCCTGGATGCCGGCTGGCCATCCATTCCACCGATCCACAGATCGCCAGCGCGGACGAAGGCAATATGGTCTCCCCGGGGCGAGAAGACCGGCATATGGCCCGCCCCCAGCGGCACCGGGGCCGCCCGGCCATCGAGCCGGGCGAGATAGACGGTCTGGCTCGGCGGCGAGGCGCCGAGGGCCGGATTGGGGATATCGCCATCGGGAAACTCCTCGTCCCCACCCCGCACATAAGCGAGCATCCGGCCATCGCGCGACAAAGCGAGATCGTAGATCCCGGCGCCGTCGTCGGCCGTGAAAGCGGTAATCGCCCGCGCCCTGGCGCCGGAATCCGCCACCCAGACATTGCGGGCGCCCGCGCTATTCTCCACCCAGGCGAAGCGGGGCACGGCGGCCGCGCCGGTCAGGCCGGAGGCGAAGGGCATGGCCAGCGCGCGGGACAGCCCGCCATCGACAGCCGGGCCGTCCTGCGCCGCCGCCATCGACGGCATCATCGCGGGCAGCACCGCCGCGCCCAGACATATCATCAGCCGATGCATGAACCGCGCCTCCCGAATGCCAGCCAACGCATGTTAGGCAAGACCGACAAGCGCGTACAAGGCACCCACTGCCACCGAGGCCGCGACCGACAGCGCGCTGCTCGCGATCGCCGCCGCCCCATGAGTTGGCTAGCGCCGATCGCCATTCGGATTGGTGGGATATCGGGCGATCGTTTCGTTTCAAAACGTCATGCTGAACTTGTTTCAGCATCCCGCCTCCTCCGGGCGCTCAGCGCCAAGCTTCGCTGGGATCCTGAAACAGGTTCAGGATGACGATCGCTTCAGGCGCAGATCTTAGCCTGATCCGCTGAATGTCGATCGGCCCTAGCATTACAGTTGCATTCTAGTTTTGAGATGAGCTCGTCTGGCAGCGGCTTGGTGCGCGCGTCGCCAGCATGACCAGGCGATGATGTACGCGGGCCGTATGCGGCGCTGAGCGAGCTTGTTGGCGATCCGCCGAACTTCCTGGATCGACCAGCGGATCAGATCCTGACGGTCCGCGTCCTCGATCTTTTTGGGGGCGTCACGGCATTGGCGCGGTATCGGATCACCGCCATCATGGCGAAGGCGAGCATGACCAGAGAGACGTGGCGATGCCAGCCATGCCACGAACGGCTTTCGTTATGATCGAGGCCGAGTTCGTTTTTGGTGGTCTCGAAGCTATCTTCAATCGCCCAACGACGGCCTTCGACAGCGACGAGTGTCTGGATGTTGGTGCCGGCCGGGCACCAGGTCGTGAAGTAGGCCAGGTCACCGTCGCTGATGTTACGGCGGATCAGCAGGCCCCGGGTCCACACGCCTGATTTCGTCTCGTCATATTCATCGGCATCGAGATCGGCGAGCTCGCAATATGCCCAGTCATGAAGACGGGCGCCCTTTGTGCCCTCACCAGCGGACAGGCGTTTCCATGCGTCTGCATCGAGGTCTTGTGCGATCTCCTCCGCCTTGCCTGCGACCGGGGGCTTGTCGCCCCAAGAGCCAAAATAGTGATCCGACTTCACGCCGAGAACGTAGCCCTTGCAGGCTCGACGCAGGGCCTGCTCGACGTCACCGACCCCATATACGGCGTCCGCCGCGACCCATGAAAATGGGACCTTGGCCGCCAAAGCCCGCTGTATCATCTGAACAGCCAAAGCCGGCTTGGTGGCGAAGGCTAACGCTTCAGGGACATGGGTTGCGGCAAGTCGTGCGGGATCACCCGTCCAGCTCTTTGGAAGATACAAAGCGCGATCGATAAACGCGTGCCCGCGAGCCGATACATAGGCCACGAATACACCGATCTGGCAGTTCGTGATCTTGCCAGCCGATCCGGTATATTGACGCGCAACGCCACAGGAAGCCTTGCCTTGCTTGAGGAAACCGGTCTCGTCGATGACCAGGACTGCCTCGTCGGTCGCAAGGCTCTCAACAACATAGTCTCGTACGATGTCGCGAAGCTCGTCTGCCTCCCATCGCCCGCGGCCCAAAATAGCCTGTTGCCGCCAAGGCCCCGGATCCCCTGCAGCCTCGGCGCGCATCCAACCCGTCTTGCGGCGCTCGTCACTCAGCAAGCCGTCCAGAAACAGGTTCGCAGACGCCGCAACGCGCTCCTGCGTGAACAACCCGCGCATACGGCTCTTCACGTCCCGCAGCGAGGACGCCCACAACTCCAGTGTCGCTTCTATCGATGCACCCGTCATCCACGGCCTCCTTACCATGGAGACCTATTGATTCAGAGTTCCGCTTGATATGCAACTGTAATGCTAGCATTACAGTTGCATTCTAGTTTTGAGATGAGCTCGTCTGGCAGCGGCTTGGTGCGCGCGTCGCCAGCATGACCAGGCGATGATGTACGCGGGCCGTATGCGGCGCTGAGCGAGCTTGTTGGCGATCCGCCGAACTTCCTGGATCGACCAGCGGATCAGATCCTGACGGTCCGCGTCCTCGATCTTTTTGGGGGCGTCACGGCATTGGCGCGGTATCGGATCACCGCCATCATGGCGAAGGCGAGCATGACCAGAGAGACGTGGCGATGCCAGCCATGCCACGAACGGCTTTCGTTATGATCGAGGCCGAGTTCGTTTTTGGTGGTCTCGAAGCTATCTTCAATCGCCCAACGACGGCCTTCGACAGCGACGAGTGTCTGGATGTTGGTGCCGGCCGGGCACCAGGTCGTGAAGTAGGCCAGGTCACCGTCGCTGATGTTACGGCGGATCAGCAGGCCCCGGGTCCACACGCCTGATTTCGTCTCGTCATATTCATCGGCATCGAGATCGGCGAGCTCGCAATATGCCCAGTCATGAAGACGGGCGCCCTTTGTGCCCTCACCAGCGGACAGGCGTTTCCATGCGTCTGCATCGAGGTCTTGTGCGATCTCCTCCGCCTTGCCTGCGACCGGGGGCTTGTCGCCCCAAGAGCCAAAATAGTGATCCGACTTCACGCCGAGAACGTAGCCCTTGCAGGCTCGACGCAGGGCCTGCTCGACGTCACCGACCCCATATACGGCGTCCGCCGCGACCCATGAAAATGGGACCTTGGCCGCCAAAGCCCGCTGTATCATCTGAACAGCCAAAGCCGGCTTGGTGGCGAAGGCTAACGCTTCAGGGACATGGGTTGCGGCAAGTCGTGCGGGATCACCCGTCCAGCTCTTTGGAAGATACAAAGCGCGATCGATAAACGCGTGCCCGCGAGCCGATACATAGGCCACGAATACACCGATCTGGCAGTTCGTGATCTTGCCAGCCGATCCGGTATATTGACGCGCAACGCCACAGGAAGCCTTGCCTTGCTTGAGGAAACCGGTCTCGTCGATGACCAGGACTGCCTCGTCGGTCGCAAGGCTCTCAACAACATAGTCTCGTACGATGTCGCGAAGCTCGTCTGCCTCCCATCGCCCGCGGCCCAAAATAGCCTGTTGCCGCCAAGGCCCCGGATCCCCTGCAGCCTCGGCGCGCATCCAACCCGTCTTGCGGCGCTCGTCACTCAGCAAGCCGTCCAGAAACAGGTTCGCAGACGCCGCAACGCGCTCCTGCGTGAACAACCCGCGCATACGGCTCTTCACGTCCCGCAGCGAGGACGCCCACAACTCCAGTGTCGCTTCTATCGATGCACCCGTCATCCACGGCCTCCTTACCATGGAGACCTATTGATTCAGAGTTCCGCTTGATATGCAACTGTAATGCTAGCCCCGTCGCCTGCCGGCCAAGCCGCTTCCGCTAAGGCTTTCCCGGGCCTATCGGGCCGGACGGTTTCCCAGCGGCCTCGTCGATCGGGACGATCTCGATCTCGACCCGCCGATTACGGGCACGGCCAACCGGATCATCGCTACCGTCCGGCATCGCGTTGGGGGCGATCGGCCGATCTTCGCCAAGGCCCACGAGTGTCATCCTGCCGCGCGCTATGCCCTGCCCCGCCAGATAGGTCGCGACCAATCGCGCACGACGCAGCGAGACAAACCGATTGCGGCGGTCGCCACCATGCGAGTCGGTATGGCCGCGGATGACGATGCCGTCGGTCGTCGCGGACAGGCGGGCGATCAACGGTTTGAGCAATGCGAGCTGCGCATCGTCGAGCGCGACACCCGGCTTGTCGAACGGGATCGTGATCACCGTCGGCAGGGGCGTCGGCGGCACCGGGGCAGGTGGTTGCACCGCAGGCCGCATGATCGACCGGGGCGCGGGCCGGGGCGCGGCTCTGGCATCGTCCTGCGCCTGCAAAACCGCCTTTCCGGGTGGAGAATCCTTCACGCGATCGCACCCTGCCGTTCCCAGAACGAGCAGGAGTATCGAGGTCGTTTGGCGCCGCATCATGCCGCTCCCTGATCTGACAATGACATCGTGGCTGCCTTGCGGCTACGCTTCGCCCGTTTCGCGTCCACCGCATCCGGGTCCGGTGGCGCGTAGGACAGGACGATATCGCCGGCCTCCGGCAACGGCCGCGACACATGGGTGAAAAAACGGATCACGCCGTTGGGGCGCAGCAGCAGCAGCATGTCGGCGCCATCGGGCAGCACCGATTTGAGCGCGTCGAAATCGAAATGCTCGCTGATCCGCGTCTTGCGGAAGCTCCAGCCGTCGCGTTCGCGCTCATCCAGTTCGGCGATGCCGGTGCCGGTGTCGAACAGCGAGCGCCCGCGCAACGAACCGGAGAGCGCATGAAGCTCGTCATTGGATTCGCCGCCCAATTGATACACCGCGTCGCGGCCGAGTTCCGGCACGAACTCGCTGCACACCAGCGCATTATAGGCTTCGTTGTCCGTCGCCGCGACCAGCGCCTGGAAATGGCTGAAATCGAGATGATGCTCGGTCGCCTCGGCGAGGATCTCGCCATGGAAGGTCGGCACGCCATCCTGATGCGGCCGCCGCAAGCGCTGGAGGCTGGTGTCGGCGAGCATGATCGGCACCGCCATCTGCCCCAGCTGCTCCGCCAGCGAGCGGCTCCAGCTGGTGCTCCCGACGATCAGCAGGCTCCGCCGGCCACCGCCGGTCAGCCCGAGGAACCGCGCGACCACGCCGGCGCTGAAACCGTGGCAGACGACGGTCGCCACCACCAGCGAGAAGCTGATCGTGACGAGCGTGCTGCCATCGCTGTATCCCAGCTCGTCGAGGCGCAGCGCGAACAGGCCGGAGATCGCGACGGCGACGATGCCGCGCGGCGCGATCCACGCGACGAACAATCGCTCGCGCCACGGCACCCGGCTGAAGGCGAGGCTGACGAAGACCGCCGCCGGCCGCACGAGAAACAGCAGCGCCATGACGAAGCCCAGAAAGCGCCACTCAAACCGTTGCAGGGCCGCGAAATTGAGATTGGCCGACAGCAGCACGAACACCCCGGAGACGAGGATGACCGTGATATTCTCCTTGAAGGGATGGAAATCCCGAAAGCTCGCCAATTTCATGTTGGCCAGCGCGACCCCCATCACCGTCACCGCGAGCAGCCCGGTCTGGCCCTCGATCATGTTCGAGACCACGAAGGTGCCGATCACGGCGACGAGGAGGACGGGCGCCTTCAGATATTCGGGCACATGACCGCGCGGCAGCAGCCAGCCGATCGCGAAGGCCACCGCGAGACCGACCAGACCGGCGACGAACGCCGCGCCCAGCAGGGCGATGGCCACGCCCGCGATGCTGCCGCCCTGATCGGCATGGCGGAGATATTCATAGGTGACGACGGCACAGAGCGCGCCGATCGGATCGTTGACGATCGCCTCCCATTTGAGGATCGCGCGTGGCCGCGGCGCCAGCGAGATCTGGCGGAGCATCGGCAGCACCACCGTCGGCCCGGTCACCACCAAGATGCCGCCGAGCAGGATCGCGACCGGCCAGACCAGGCCCGCAATATAGTAACAGGCGATCGCGCCGAGCGCCCAGCCGACCGGCACGCCGATCAGGGCCAGCCGCAATACCGCGCCTTCGGTGCGGCGCAATTCCCGGAAATCGAGGCTGAGGCCGCCTTCGAACAGGATCACCGCCACGGCGAGCGAGATCACCGGCTCGAGCGCCGGCCCGAAGGCCTGATGCGGCTGCACGATGCCCAGCACCGGCCCGGCGAGGATGCCCGCGACCAGCATCAGCGCGATCGCCGGCCAGCCGGTGCGCCAGGCGACCCACTGGGCGCCGATGCCGAGCAGCCCGACCAGCGCGATGGTGATGGCGACGGTGTTCATCCCACTCTCCCCATGTGGCGGGATATCGCGCCGTCAGCCGGGCGGGGGCCCGGGCGGGACGCCGATCCGGTCAGGGCGCCATGACGAGGCTCCGGCGCGAAGGATAAGGCATTGGTCTTCTGGGTCATCGGGACATCCTGGATCACCCTGCGCCGATGGATCGCGGCCCATGAACAGGGCCCCGAACATCGGGCAGCGTGGCGTTTTCGGCCATATCCGCTCCCGCTGATCGATCCGGTTTACCCGATTATCCACTCCAGACGAAGGCTCGCCTGCTGCGCTGCGGCATAGAAGGCGAAGCGGCCGATGACAAGCGAACGCCGCCATCCGCGCAGTCTGGTGACGGCTATTGCCGGGCGATCCGCCCTACGCCATCCCACGGACGACACAGCGAAATCCGATATGCCCGGTCGATGAGTCGATCATCTGGGCGAGCCGCGCCGCCGGCCGATAGCGCCGGCAATAATGGGCCGCGCACAGATGCGATCCGCCCTTGAGCACCTTGCGGCCGATGCGGAGCACCGGCATCGACGGATCGAGGCTGTCCTGCTCGCGACCGCCCCTCGGATTGTTCGGCACGCAGCAGCTCCCCTTGGCCTTGCGCGCGATCCGGGGCTGGGCGAACCAGTCCGCCGTCCATTCCCAGACATTGCCGATCATGTCGTAGAGGTCGTACCCGTTGGGTGCATAGGTGCGCACCGGAGACGTCCGCTCCCAGCCGTCGAGCAGCTGGTTGGCGAACGGGAAGGCGCCCTGCCAGTAATTGGCGAGCATCGCGCCGCCGGGGGCCAGCTCCGATCCCCAGGCATAGTCGGCCCCGTCGAGCCCGCCGCGCGCCGCATATTCCCACTCCGCCTCGGTCGGCAGGCTCTTGCCCGCCCAATCGGCATAGGCCTGCGCGTCGGCATGGGCGATATGGACGACCGGATGGTCCTCGATCCCCGCGAGGTCGCTGTCGGGGCCGAGCGGATGCCGCCAGCAGGCGCCGAGCCGGAAATGCCACCATTGGTTGGGATCGCCGAGATCGACCGGCCCGCGCGTCGGCTCGAACACCAGGGAGCCGGGATGGGCCAGCTCGGCCGGCAGATCGGCATAGACGGCGGGGTCCGGCGCGACCTCGGCCACGGTGCGATAGCCGGTTTCGGCGACGAAGCGCGCGAACGCCCGGTTGGTGACCGGTGTCTCGTCGATCCAGAACGGATCGACCCGCACCCGGCGGACGGGCGCCTCCTCGCGGTAGAAGCGTTCCGATCCCATCAGGAATGCACCACCATCGAGGTGGCGCATACCGTTCAGGTCGGCGGTGACCGGCCTATCGTTCATCATGCGCGTATATCAGGGCTTGTACCGCATCGGGTCGTCAGTCTCGCGATAGGCGTCGGTGGCGAGCGGCAGATAATCGTGGCTCAGCGCCATCCAATTGTCGAGCCGGTTGCGCAGATCGACCTCGATCGCCTTGTATGCGGGCTTCCCCGCGAGATTGTTGAATTCATAGGGATCCGCCTGGATGTCGTAGAGCTCGAAGATCGGGCGCGGCCGCTGGAAATAGAGCCGCTCGAACAAAGGCGACAGCGTCTTCGCCTGATGCGCCTCGACGATCGCCTTCCACGCGCCCGTCGCCCGCTCCTCGTCGCTGAGATGGACCGCGGGCAGTACGTCGATGCTGTCCGAGGTGATCTTTTGCTGTTTGGGATCCAGGAAGCGGCCACCCTGATCGACCGGCGAATAAGGCTGCGAAGGCATCGCATTGTAGATCAGCTTGTAGCGCGGCCCGGTGATCGCACGCATGTAATCGACACCCTCGGACACGGTGAGGCTGCCCGGATGCTCACCGCGTTCGGTGAAGATATAGTCGTGCCCCGGCCCGGCCGCGCCCTTAAGCAGCGGCACGAGGCTGAGCCCGGTCATGTGCGAATCGGCGTTGAGCCCGGCCGCCTCGACGAAGGTCTCGGCGAGATCGATGCCGCTGACCAGCGCCTCGCTGCGCGAACCCGGCTTCACCACGCCCGGCCAGCGGATGATCAGCGGGACATGGTTGCCGCGCTCGTACAACGTGCCCTTGCCGCGATACATGGATTCGCCATTGTCGCCCATGAACACCACGATCGTGTTGTCGGCAAGCCCGCGATCCTTCAGCAGCTTCATCATCGCGCCGAACTGGCGGTCCATCGTCCGGATGTCGGCCAGCGATCCGGCATAATCCTCCCGCACGGCGGGAAGATCGGGCCAGTCCGGCGGCAGGGTCAGCTTGCTCGCATCGATGTCGCGATGGTCCGACACGAACGGGCGATGCGGCGTGCTGAATCCGAAATAGAGGAAGAAAGGCTTGCTGGCCGGCACCTTGTCGAGCGTCTCACCGAGCTGGGCGGTGATCGCGGCCGGCGTCATCGTCTTGGTGCCGTAGACGTTGACATAGTCGAACCGATCCTCGAGCCGGGTCATGCCGCTGTCGCGCAGCGCCTGCTTGACGTGCGGCGGATCGTCCTCGCGGCCGCCGAGATGATGGTTGCGCGCATCGAGACCGACCCAATAGCCCGACGCGCGCAGGATGTCGGAGAAGTAGCGCACGTCGAGCCCGGCCGGCTCGGCGAAGCGGGTGATGCCGATATCGACCGGGTTGCGCCCGGCGAAGATCGAGCCGCGCGACGGCGCGCATTGCGGCGAGGTCGAATAGGCATGGTCGAAGCACATGCCCTGCGCGGCGAACGCCTCGAAATTGTTGGTGACGTTGTTGGCATCGAGGTCGCGCGAGGGGTGGCAGCCGTCATGCGGCACGCTGTTGTCGTCGGACAGGATGAGGATGATGTTGGGCCGGGCCTGCCCGACGGGGGCCGCCGTGGCTCGGGCGACCGCGGCGGCCTCGACCGGCCTCGCGATCGCCAGCGGCGTCGTACACAGCGCAAAGGCGCAAACGCTGCGCGACCAGAAACGACCTATCATACGCTTACTCCATCGTTGCGGATCAGACCCCGAACGGTGTGAAAATCCCGGTGGGTTCGGGGCGGCGTCAAACGCCGACCCGAACACCGAAGCTGAAATACCGCCCGATCTCGTCGGCGAACGGCGCCGCCGGATAGATCAGGCCCGGGTTGGACGAACTGGCCTCGTACAGCCCGCCATGGACGTTGAACGCATTGTTGACGTTGAGGAAGACACTCAGCGGATTGTTGCGGACGTTGAACGTGTAGGCGAGGTTGAAGTCGGTCTGCACATAGGCCTTGGAAGCCGGCTGCGCGACGATCAGCGTCGGGTCGGCGCTGTAGTGGAAGCCCGAGAAATAACGCAGCGTCACCGCCGCATCGATGCCGGAGACGCCATATTCGAGCGTCGTCGCGATGCGGTCGACCGGCGCCAGCGCGGTGCCGGCGGCGTTGGTATAGATCGCGCCCGGCAATTGCTGGCTCTTGAGCACCGGCTCATGCGTCCACTGGACATGGATGTTGGCATTTCCCGGAATGACCCGCGTCGCCTCGGCCAGGTTGATCGCATAGTCGAACCCCACGACCACGCCCCGCGCCTCGACCTTGGCGATATTCTCATTCTCCTTGATGTTGGCGGTCGGCGCGTTGGCGGCGCTGGTATCGGTGATCGGGTTGGGTCGAACCGCCAGCGCGCAGAGCGGCGAGCTGCCGCCCGATGCGATGCAAAGCTTCTCCACCGAGGCGGTCAGCCCCGAAACCGAACCGATCGCATTGTCGATCTTCACGTCGAAATAGTCGGCCGAGAGAGTCAGGTTGCGGAACCAGCTGGGCTGATAGGTCGCGCCGACGGTGGTGTTCCGCGCGATCTCGGGCTTCAGATTGGGATTGCCCTGGCTGATGTTGAGGATCTGCCCGCTCGATCCGGTCAGATAATCGGTATAACCGGAGATCGTCGCGGCCCTGCCCTGATAGAGATCGTACAGGGTGGGCGCCCGGATATCGCGCGAGCGCGTGGCGCGGACGTTGAGCCCCGGCGCCACGTTCCATTCCACACCGACGCGCCAGGTCTGCACCGAGCCGCTGGTGCTGTAATGGGTGAAGCGACCGGCGGCGCTGACCGACACCAGCCGGGCCAGCGGCAGATCGCGCAGCACCGGCACGTCGAGCTCGAGATCGCCTTCATAGACCGACTGCGCGCCATAGGTCGGCGCGGTGATGTTCTTGGTCCACAATTGCAGGCTCGTCGGCACCGTCTTACCGTTGGCCCCGACGCGCAGATCGGTCGCGTCGAACGTGTTGTCGTCGACCGACGAGGTCTCGCGCAGCGTCAGGTGGCGATATTCGGCGCCGGCGGCGACCCTGACCGGGCCGGCCCACCCCTCGAACAGCTTGCCGGTGATGTTGGCGCCGACATCGTCCATCACGTTGGTGGCGGTCCAGCTGGTGTCGCCGTTGACATAGTTGATCGCCGCCTGCGACGCGCTGTTGGCGCCGAGCACGTCGAGCGGCACGCAGCCCGGATAGGCACCCGGATCGGTCAGCGTGACGCGGCAGACGATGTTGCCGCTCGACGGATCGCGCACCGCATCCAGCGCCGCATAGAGCCGCTCGGTGTTGGTGTTGTTGGTGGTCAGCTGCGATGTCTTGCCGACGCCGTGGGTGTAGAACACATCCCAGTCGAAACCGCCGAAGATCTTGCCCTCCAGCCCGGCCGTCACCGAATAGGAGGTGGTCTGGTCGTGCAGGCCGAGCAGATTGCCGAAATCGGCATTGTAGCGGTTGAGATTGAAGCTCGATGCGTTGGCGGCGGTCAGTTCGGCCTGATATTGCGGCAGCAGATAGGCGTTGCCGCTGTAGATCGTGATCGGGGTCGAACTGGCCGTGCTGATCAGGTTCTGCTCGTGCGAGACGGTGTTGGTGCGCGAGAAGCTGCCCTGGACATAGGCCCTGGTGTCGCCGCCGAGATCATAGTCGAACCGGCCGAAGATCTGCGCGGTCCTGAGCGAGGGCAGCAGGTTCGATGGCGTGCGGTAGGAACCGTCGCCGCCCACCGAGATACCGGCACTCTGCGTGACCGTGCCCTTGTTGAAAGGCGCCAAGGTGCCGTCCGGCAGGAATTGCTGGCCTGCGAACGGCCCGTTGGTGACGAGGCCGCCGAAGGTCGAATTGTTGAGGCGAGTGTCGGTCAGCTGCGCATAGGGGCTGGCCGCGGTGCCGGTGCCGACGATCGAGACGGCGGACGTGCCATAGGCGCGCGGCGTCGCGGAAATGCCGTTGCGGCGATAATATTCGCCGCTCCACTCGAAATGGCCATGCTCGCCGACCTTGAAGCCATTGGCGACGCCGACGCGGAACGAGCCGCCATCGCCATAGGTCGAGACCCCGCCCTGCACCTGGCCCTTGATGCCGTCGAACGACTTGTCGATGATGAAGTTGGCGACGCCGGAGACCGCATCCGAGCCATAGACCGCCGACGCGCCGCCGGTGACGACCTCGACGCGCTTGACCAGCAACTGTGGCAAGGTGTTCACGTCGACCGTGCCGTCATAATAGGTCGAGGCGACGCGATGGCCGTCCTCGAGGATCAGCGTGCGGATCGGCCCGAGGCCCCAGAGGTCGAGATAATTGCCGGTCGGCTGGTAGCCGCCGTCCGACGCGCTGTCGCTGCTCTTGACCGGCTGGAAGATCGGCAGCTTGGCGAGCCCGGCGGGCAGGCTTTCCGGGCTGAGGATCGACAGCTGCTTGTCGGTGACGGTGGTGACCGGATTGGGACCACCCTTGCCGTTGCGGATGCGCGAGCCGGTCACCACGATCTCGGCGGACGTGTCCGCGACCGCAACGGCGGTTTGCGGCACCACCGTCGGCTGGACGGTTGGCGCGGTTGGCGCCGCTGGCGCGCTCGTCTTGCCGCCATCAGCGACCGTCGCCGCCGCTGCCGGCACCGCCTGCCCCGCATCCTGCGCGAGCGCCGGCCCTGCCAGCGACCATGCCAGCCATGACGACAGGATCGTCCCGCCGAGCCATCGCCCGGATCGCGCGCGCGGCGCGTTGCGCGTGGTGTCTGTCGTGGTAGCGTTATAGTTTCGGCTCATGGTCGCGGTCTGCCCCTTATTTGCAAACCCCACTAGCCTAGTTGTGTACTAGGCTATCAAGATCGTCTCTCTTCGCCGCAATGAAGCTCAGCTTTCCGCCATTTTTGCGGGGTCGCCGCCGGAATCCGGAGCGGCGCGCGATCCGAAAGCGCCTGTTCTCATCGGGATGGAGCAGGCGGATCGTTCACAAGATGGCGATCGAGCAGACGGAATTGCGACGGCCGCAGCGCCCGGCGCGAGAAATGGGCGGCGCGCACCGCGCCACGAAAATGATCGACGCCATTGAGCCGGGCACCGATCGACGCCCGCCCCGGCCCCTGCGGGGTGAAATCAATCGCCGCCGAAGCCTGCAAATGCCCGTTCAAGAACGATCGATAGATTTGCCCGTCATAGCTCTGCGCGACATGATGCCATCGCCCGATCGGCCATAGCATCGCGGGCATCATGAGCGGCTGCTTGTAGCCGGGGCCGGTCACAAAGGCATCGAGATACCAGTTCTCGCCGACCACCCGGATTTCGAACATCATCCTGGTCGCGCTAGTCCCCGGTGGATCGGTGGCCGCGTCGCAGGATTCGAGGTGGAACCAGCGCTGCTGGAACGCGCCGCCGTCCGGCCGGAACAGCGCTTCGAAGGTGAACCTGCCCGCACCCGCGAGCGGATGACGATCGACCAGCAGCGCATCATGCGTGCCGTCAAAGGCCATGGCCGGCCCCCAGGGGCTCGGCGTCAGGCCGGGCGATCCGATCGACCGAACCGGCATCCCGCCGACATCATCGAGCGAATCGAACGTCCAGCGCTCCCCCGCCTTTCCCGCCGTCTTCGCTGCGACGGCCGCCGATGGACGCAGGCTCATCGCCAGCGGAAGAAACGCCCCCACCAATTGCCGTCGATCGATCATATGCGCCGCCCATACCCACTCGCATGCCGGGTGAAGCCGCCCGGCGGAGGCCTATCCCTCCTGCGGTGGCGGCCTCCCTACCGGGCGAAGCGTAATTGTCTACTCATGTAGTAGAGATTTCTTGGCATGCCCAGATCGATCTGGCTATCCCCGTCTCCACCCGATCATAGCCGCAGGAGAGGGCCGATGACATCCAAGTTCGATGAGCTCATCATTCCGGGACTGTTCGACAGCGGCCCCGAGCACTGGCAGAGCCATTGGTTGCGAAACCGTCCGCAGGCGCTGAAGGTGGATCTCGGCGCATGGGATGATCCGACCACCGACCAATGGGTGGCGCGCCTCGATCGCGCGATCGCACGGCGGCGCCAGCCGGTATTCCTCGTCGCCCACAGCCTTGGCTGCCTTGCCGTCGCCTGGTGGGCACAGCAGGCATCGACCGACCGGCTGCACAAGGTCAAGGCGGCGCTGCTCGTGACGCCGCCGGACGTCGATCGCCCCGATGCGCATCGCCTTGTCCGGCGCTTTGCGCCCGCACCGGGAACCCGTCTTCCCTTCCCGAGCATCTTGGTGGCGAGCCGCTCCGATCCCCATGCCAGCTTCTCGAGCGTCGCCGATCTGGCGCAGCTCTGGGGGGCCAGGCTGATCGATGCGGGGGATGCCGGCCACATCAATGTCGAGTCGGGCGCCGACGACTGGCCCGATGGCATCGCGCTGCTCGATCGCCTGCGGCTCGATCATGCCCGGCACGCGGGATCGTCCCATGTCCGGGTGCCGGCCCGTCACCCCATCGGCAAAAGAAATCGCCCCGCATGACCGAGACCATCGACGCTGCCTTCCCCGGCAATATCGAGCGCACGATCGAGGACTTGCGTCATGCGCGGCAGGATTGGCGGGTCGCGCACGCCCGTCATGCGGAACTGGGCATTGATTTCCCCTCGCAATCCGCCCTGAAGCGGATCTTGCGCGAGCTGATCTCGGCCTTGTTTCCGCTTCGCTTCGGGCCGCCCGCGCTCACCGCCGCCAATGAGAACGCCTATGTCGCCGCCACGCTCGAGACGGCGCTGGACCAGCTGGCGGCGCAGCTGATCCTCGAATTCGAGCTGGCCGACATCGATGGGGAACAGGCCGAAGCCGCCGATCGGGCGATCGCGATCATCGGATCGCTCGCCGCGCGCCTCACCGATATACGGCGTCGGCTCGATGCCGATGTGCAGGCCGCCTATCGCCTCGATCCGGCTGCGAGCAGCGTCGATGAGATCCTGCTGTCCTATCCTTCGCTGATCGCCATCATCCATCACCGCATCGCCCATGCCCTGTATCGCGAAGGATCGCGGATCGTGGCACGGTCGATCGCGGAAATCGCGCACCGCCAGACCGGCATAGACATTCATCCGGGCGCCGCGATCGGGCCTGGGCTGTTCATCGACCATGGCACCGGCGTCATCATCGGCGAAACCGCGATGATCGGTGCCGACGTCCACATCCACCAGGGGGTGACCATCGGCGGGCTCGGCGGCGCACGCGACGAACGCCGCCACCCTGCGGTCGGCGACCGCACCGTGATCCTGCCCGGCGCGGCCCTGCTCGGCCCAATCGACATCGGCGCGGACGTGACCATCGACGCGAATATCGTTCTTCGCCAGAACGTACCAGCCGGAAGCGTCGTCCGGGCACCGATTCCGGACATTTCCGCCAGACCGGACAAGCCCTGACCGCCCCGTTATTCGGGCGGGCGCGCGATGGTCAGTTCGCTCGGGCCGCCACGCCCGCTGATGGCAAGCAATTTGCGGCTGCCGCACCACAATTCGATCCGGCGCTCACCGGCATCGGCCAGTGCCCGTTCGATCGCCTGATCATCGGAAAAGGACTGGAAATCCTCGACGTCCAGAATGGCGCCGGTGAGCGCGTTCATGCGATAGAGGCGGTAGGTGTCGGTCACAGATACAATACTTCTCAAGCGGTTTCCCGGCCAGATGGGGTCATCTGTCGATGAAGAAATCGCGGTAAAACAATTCACTGGAGCCATTGGCCCGATATAGCCGGATCGATGGCTCCAGTCGGGTGAGCGCCTTAGGGCGGCGCCGTCGCTGGGCCAAGAGAAGATCCGCATCCCCGATCCGGCACGATGCACCGACGGCGGACGTACGCATCGCCGCAGGCCGACCTTACCGCGAGTTCATGGAACCCGAAGCCGTCGCGGGGGTATTCCCCTCCCCAAGGAGAACCCCATGCGCCTCGCCATCACCATGCTCGCCGTCCCCATGTTGCTCGTCGGCGCCTCGCCGGCGCTGGCGAAAGGTTGCATCCGGGGCGCCGCGGCCGGCGGTGTCGCCGGCCATTTCGTCGGCAGGGGTCATGCCATCGCCGGTGCGGCGGTCGGCTGTGTCGTCGCACACCATCATTATGCCCAGCAGGCCAAGGCGCAGAAGGCGGCACGCGAGGCGCATCGTTGAGGATCGCACCCGATGAGCGCGCCGCGATCCTAGACGAGACGCATGCGCGCAAGATGGCGAGTTCGGTCCATGCCTATGTGCGTGGCAATACCGGGAATTTCTACCGATGGCTGGCCGAGATGCCGGCCGCCCGGCTGGTGCCGCCCGGCCCGGCGATCTGGATCTGCGGTGACTGTCATCTCGGCAATCTCGGTCCACTCGCCGACAGCGAGCGCAACATCGATTTCCAGATACGCGATCTCGATCAGACGGTGATCGGTAACCCGGCACTGGATCTGATCCGGCTGGGACTGTCGCTGGAAACTGCCGCGCGCAGCTCCGATCTGCCCGGCGTCACCACCGCCAGGATGCTGGAGGCGATGATCCGGGGCTATGGCCAGGCCATGCATCCGCATGATGACGGCGAGGCCTCGCCGGAGCCGGACGTCGTCCGCACGGTTCGGAAGAGGGCATCCGCGCGCGGCTGGCGCCATCTCGCCATGGAGCGGATCGGCGACGAAGAGCCGTCTCTCCCGCTCGGCAAGCGCTTCTGGGCGCTCTCGACGGAGGAGCGGCACGCCATCACCGCGCTCTTCGAAGACGAGGAGATTCGTGAACGCGCCCTCGACCTCGCCAAGGCCGGCAGGAAAGCGCGGTTGCGCGTGGTCGATGCGGCCTATTGGAAAAAGGGATGCAGCTCGCTCGGTCATCTGCGCTTTGCCGTCCTGCTCGGGATCCGGCGCAAGGGCGACAGGCAGGAATATCTTGCGCTGGTCGATATCAAGGAGGCCCTGCCCTCGGTCGCACCGGTCGCGAAATCCGCCACCATGCCGTCCGATCCGGGCGAGCGCGTCGTCGCCGGGGCGATGGCCTTGTCGCCCAATCTCGGCGACCGGATGATCGCCACCCACCTGCTCGGCCGCCCGGTCGTGCTGCGGGAACTGGCACCGCAGGATCTGAAATTGGAGGTCGGTCAATTTTCCCGTGGTGAAGCCGTCGAAGCGGGCGCCTATCTCGCTTATGTCGTGGGCCGCGCCCATGCGCGACAGCTCGACGCAGCGGGCCGGCAGGCCCTGGCGGAATGCTTTGGCCGGGATCGTGCCGGCAAGACCGAAGCCCCCTCATGGTTGTGGCGAACGGTGGTCGATCTCGCCGGCGCGCATGAGATCGGATATCTCGAACATTGCCGACGCTACGCGCGACTGAGCTGAGAATCCCCGCCCTGGCCGCACGATATCGGCGTGCGGCCAAGCTCATGATCGCAACCATGAAGTAGTGCCCGGCGGGGCGGCGGCGACCACCGCCGCGTCGTGCGCACCAATGCGCCGCCGTCAGGCCATGACGGGGCCGCCGAGCGCAGATGTAGGCCGCTTCGCTGCACGAGGCGGGCGATGCCAGAAACACGTCTCCCGACGGTCGACTGGAACGGCGTGGCGGGCACGGCCCCGCCGCACCCGCCGCGCGGCGAGGAGCTAGGCCTCGAAATCGAGGACGACGCGGCCCTGGATGTCGCCCTTGTGCATCCGCGCGAAGACGGTGTTGATGTTTTCAAGGCGCTCGGTCTCGACCGTCGCCTTGACCTTGCCCTCGCCCGCGAAGTTCAGCGCCTCCTGAAGGTCGAGCCGCGTGCCCACGATCGAGCCCCGCACCGTGATCCCGTTCAGCACGGTATCGAAGATCGGCAGCGGGAAGTCCCCCGGGGGCAGGCCGTTCAACGCCACCGTGCCGCCGCGCTCGACCATGCCCATCGCCTGACCGAAGGCCTTGGGCGAAACCGCCGTGACGAGGACGCCCTGCGCGCCGCCGATCGATTTCTTCACGAACGCGACGGGATCCTCCGCGCGCGCATTGACGACGAGCGATGCGCCGAGCTGCCTGGCCAGATCGAGCTTGTCGTCGTCGATATCGACCGCGAGCACGTTGCGCCCCATCGCCTTGGCATATTGCACGGCGAGGTGGCCGAGCCCGCCGATCCCCGAGATCACCACCCAGTCGCCCGGCTTGGTGTCGGTGACCTTGAGCCCCTTGTAGACGGTCACGCCGGCGCACAGGATCGGGGCGATATCGATGAACGACACATTGTCCGGGAGGTGGCCGACATAGTTCGGATCGGCGAGGACATATTCGGCGAAGCTGCCGTTGACCGAATAGCCGGTATTCTGCTGATCGACGCACAGCGTCTCCCAGCCGCCCAGGCAATGGCTGCAATGGCCGCAGGCGGTATAGAGCCAGGGCACGCCGACGCGGTCGCCCTCGCGGACATGCGTGACGCCCGATCCGACCGCGACGACATGGCCGACGCCTTCATGCCCCGGAATGAAGGGCGGGTTGGGCTTGACCGGCCAATCCCCGTCCACGGCATGGAGATCGGTGTGGCAGACCCCCGTCGCGGCGATCTTCACGACGATCTGCCCGGCGGCGGGCTCGGGAATCGCGACCTCCTCGATCACGAGCGGCTGTCCGAATGCGCGGACGACCGCGGCCTTCATCGTCTTGGCCATGAGGGCCTCCTTCTTGTGTGATCCTCTGCACCGGCCCGATGTCGCGGGCGCCGGCGCTCAGAAATGCGCGTCGATGTCGACGACATCGATGAGCTTGTGGTTGACGAACTCCTTGAGGCCGAGCCCGATCAGCTCGCGCCCATAGCCCGAGCGGCGGATGCCCCCGAACGGCAGGTCGGCCTCGACCTTGGTCGGGTGATTGACGAACACCATGCCGGTCGAGATGCGCGCGGCGACCTTGGCGCCATGCGCCGGATCGGCGGTGAACACCGAACCGCCGAGACCGAAGGGGGAATCGTTGGCGATCCGCACCGCATCGTCTTCGTCCTTCGCCCGGAACAGCATCGAGACCGGGCCGAAGAACTCCCAATAGCGCGCCGGATTGTCCTCGCCGACGTCGGTGAGGATCGTCGGCTGGACGAACGCGCCCTGGTTGGGCACCGGCGGCCCCACTTCCTCGGCCTTGGCGCCGAGCTTGACCGCCTCGCGAATCTTGTCCTTGATCTCATCGGCGGCGCCGCGCGACGACAGGGGCGCGAGCGTGGTCGCCGGATCGAAGGGATCGCCGGCGACGAGCCCGGCCACGCCGATGCGATAGCGCGCGAGGAAATCCTCATAGACCGGATCGACGATGATCATGCGCTTCGACGACACGCAGACCTGGCCGCCGTTCCAGTGGCGGCCGAACACCGCCCATCGCGTCGTCTTCTCCAGATCGGCATCGGCCAGCACGACGAAGGCATCGGCGCCACCCAGCTCCATGGTCGATTTCTTGAGCGCCTTGCCGGCCTGCGCGGCGACCACAGACCCCGCCGCTTCGGAGCCGGTCAGCGCCACGCCATGGACGCGATCGTCGTTGAGGATGAGCTCGATCTGCGTGCGGGTGGCGTAGAGGTTGCGGAACGCCCCCTGCGGCAGCCCTGCCTCCGCCATCAGCCGCTCGAAGGCGGCAGCGCATTGCGGGACGTTCGAGGCATGTTTCAGCAGCAGCGTGTTGCCCGCCGACAGCTGCGGCGCGAGGATGCGGGCGATCTGGTAATAAGGGAAATTCCAGGGCTCGATCGCGAGCAGCACGCCGAGCGGCTCATGGACCAGGGTGGCGTCGCCCTCGGCCGGATCGAGCACCGGCAGCTTTTCCGGAGCCAGCAGCGTCGCGGCGTTGCGGACATAATATTCGAAGATCTTGGCCGAGAGCTCGACCTCCGCCTTCGCCTCCGAAAAGAGCTTGCCCATCTCCAGCGTCAGCAGCTTGGCATAGCCGTCGCTGTCCCGCCGCAACAGGTCGGCCGCCTTCTGCAGGATCGCCGCGCGCTGCGCGAAGGATGTCTCGCGCCAGCCCAGGAAGGCCGTGTGGGCGGCGCCGAGCGCAGCGCGGACCTCATCGTCGGTCGCGTCCGCAAAGGTCGCGAGCGTGTCGCCGGTATAGGGATTGATCGTCGCATAGGCCATGATATCTTCTCCTGAAATGGGGGGCGTCGCCGGGATCAGGCGCCGAGATCCTTCACGGCCTGTACCATCCGGGTGAGGACCGCCTGCGCATCGCCATAGACCATGCTGCAATTCTCCTCGAAGAAGAGCAGGTTCTCGACGCCGGAATAGCCTTTGCCCTGGCCGCGCTTGATGACGTAGACTTGGCGTGCCTTGTCGGCATCGAGGATCGGCATGCCGTAGATCGGCGAAGACTTGTCGGTGCGTGCGGCCGGATTGACGACGTCGTTGGCGCCGATCACCAGCGCGACGTCGGTATTCGGGAAGTCCGCGTTGACCTCGTCCATGTCGAAGATGATGTCGTAGGGGACGCCGGCCTCGGCGAGCAGCACGTTCATATGGCCGGGCATCCGGCCCGCGACCGGATGGATCGCGAACTTGACGTCGACCTCGGCGGCCTGGAGCAGCTTGACCAGCTCGTAGAGCTTCTGCTGCGCCTGCGCGACGGCCAGGCCATAGCCGGGGATGATGATGACGCTCGACGCATAGCGCATCGCGATCGCCGCATCGCCGGCATCGCTCGCCTTCATCTCGCCATGCACCGCGGCGCCGCCCGAAGCCGCGCCGTCGCCGAAGTTCGAGAACAGCACATTGGCGAGCGACCGGTTCATCGCCTTGGCCATCAGCAGCGTCAGCAGCGTGCCGGCCGATCCCACCACCATGCCCGCGATCATCAGCGCGGGGTTTTGCAGCGCGAAGCCTTCGAGCCCGACCGCGAGCCCGGTGAAGGCGTTGTAGAGCGAGATCACCACCGGCATGTCGGCACCGCCGATCGGCAGCGTCATCAGGATCCCGAAGGCGAGCGCGCCGACGAAGAACAGGCCGGCCAGCCACGCCCCGTCCGGCCCGCCATGCAGCGCGACCGCGGCGGCACCGACCAGGACCGTGGCGACGAACACCGTAGCGTTGACCAGCCGCTGCCCGGCGAAGCGCCACGGCTTGGCGATCCGCCCGTCGAGCTTCGCCCAGGCGATGACCGATCCGGTCAGGGAGATCGAGCCGATCAGCGCGCCGATCACGGTCACGGCGAGCAGGAGCGGGCCGGTCGTCTCCTGCCCCGCCAGCCCAGCGGCCGCGATCGCCGCCGCCGCGCCGCCACCCATGCCGTTATACAGCGCGACCATCTGCGGCATGGCGGTCATCTCGACCTTGCCGCCGCGCCGCCACGCCCAGCCGCCGCCCAGTGCCAGCGCGACGAGCGCGAGCGCAAGGTTGGTCGCGAGATGATCGCGTGCCGCCACGTCGAGATCGAACAGGATGAGGAAGCTCGCCGCCACCGCGACGACCATGCCGACCCCGGCGAGCACGATCCCCGACAGAGCGGAAGCGGGCGACGCCATCCGCTTGAGGCCGAAGATGAACAGGGCGGCTGCGACGAGGCCGCTCAGGCCGGTGAGATGCTGGGCGAGCATGTTATTTCCCGGCCTTGCCGCTCGACTTGAACATCGCGAGCATCCGGTCGGTGACGACATAGCCGCCGGCGGCATTGGCCGCGCCGAGCGCGACGGCGACGAAGCCGGCGGCCTGGCCGAACGGGCTGGTCGCGGTGAGCAGCGCGTGGAGCGCACCGACCACGACCATGCCGTGGATGAAGTTCGAGCCGGACATCAACGGCGTGTGCAGGATCGACGGCACCCGGCTGATCACCTCATAGCCGGTGAAGGCCGCGAGCATGAAGATATAGAGGGCGATCAGCCATGTCATCGCGGTGTCGATGGTCATCGGGCGGCCTCCGTGGCGGCATCGGTGCCGGGTTCGAGCGCCCGGCGCAGCGCCTCGTTGGTGATCGCGCCGTCATGGACGGCGACCGTGCCGGCGATGACCTCGTCGGCGAAATCGAGCTGGATCGCCCCGTCCTTGACGATCAGCTGGAGGAGATTGAGCAGGTTCTTGGCGTAGAGCTCGCTGGCATGCTGGGCGAGCGCCGACGGCACGTTGAGCGGCCCGAGCAGCGTGACCGCGCCGATCGTGACCGTCTCGCCGGGCCGTGTACCTTCGCAATTGCCGCCCCCCTCGGCGCCGAGATCGACAATGACCGCGCCGGGCTTCATCGCCGCCACCTGCGCCGCCGAGATCAGGCGCGGGGCGCGCCGCCCCGGCACGGCCGCCGTGGTGACGATCATGTCGGCCTCGGCGATGTGGCGGCTGAGCGCGGCCTCGACCTGCGCCTTTTCGTCGTCCGTCAGCGCGCGGGCATAACCGCCCTCGCCGCGCGCATCGACGCCGGTGTCGACGAACTTGGCGCCGAGCGACTGCGCCTGCTCGCGCGTTTCCGGCCGGACGTCATAGCCCTCGGTGATCGCGCCGAGCCGGTGCGCGGTCGCCAGTGCCGACAGGCCGGCCACACCGAGCCCCATCACCAGCACCTTCGCCGCGCGCAGCGAACCGACCGCGGTGGTCATCATCGGCAGGATGCGCGGCATATGCACCGCGCCAAGCAGGGGCGCATAATAGCCTGCCAGCGCCGCCTGGCTGGAGAGCACGTCCATCGATTGCGCGCGGCTGATCCGCGGGATCGCCTCCATCGCGAAGGCGGTGATCCGCCCCGCCTTCAGCTGCGCGACGAGGGCCGGATGCTGCCCGCCGTAGAGCAGACAGATCAGGATCGCGCCGGGCTTCATCGCGGCGACCACGGCCGGCATCGGCGGCTGGACGGCGAGCACGATATCGGCGTCGCGCACCGCCGCCACGCCATCCGCTTCGCGGGGCACATCGCCATAGGCCTCGTCGGCGAAAGTCGCGGCGGCGCCGGCCATCGTCTCGATCGTGACAGCGAGGCCGAGACGCGCCAGCCGCGTGGCCACCGCGGGCACCATCGCCACACGCTTTTCGCCGGCGCTCGTCTCCTTGAGCAACGCAACCCTGATCGGCATCGAAAACCTGCCTGTTCCACACGGCCCAGCGTCGTTGTTTTTCAAACACTTCGCGCGTCCATTCAGAATAGACGGCGATCACATGGCCTGGACCGAACCTAGACGCCACGGATCGACTGCGATAATGAATTGATCGACTATATTTTAGTCGTCATTGGAATAGTTCATGAAATTCCGAACACTACGCGCCTTCATAGAGGTGGTTCGCCAAGGCGGCTTCTCACCTGCCGCGCGGACGCTGTTCGCCACCCAGTCGACCGTCAGCAAGGCGGTGCATCAGCTGGAGCAGGAACTCGGGACGCCTCTGCTGGAGCGCGGCGGTCATCGCCCGGTGCTGACGCCCGCCGGGGAAGCCGTCTTCCGGCGGGGCGCGAAGCTGCTCGCCGACCGTGACGATCTGCTCGGCGAACTCGACGAGATCCAAGGCATTCGGCGCGGCCTGCTCAAGCTGGGCCTGCCGCCGCTCGGCAGCAGCCTGCTCTTCGCACCGCTGTTCGCACGGTTCCGCCAGCGTTATCCGGGTATCGAAATCGAGCTGAGCGAGCATGGCAGCCGGGAATTGGAAGAGCGGCTGCGATCGGGTGCGCTGCATTTCGCGGCGGCGATCCTGCCCGTGGCGGCGGAGTTCGATTCGGAACCGATCACCCGGCAGACGCTGATGGTCTCGCTGCCGTCGGATCATCGGCTCGCCGCCCGGTCTTCGCTGCGCCTGACCGATCTGCGCGATACCCCCTTCATCCTGTTCGATCATGGCTTCGCCCTGCAGCGCATCGTCCTCGACGGCTGCGCGCGCCACCATTTCCAGCCCCAGGTCGCCGCACGCAGCAGCCAGGTCGATTTTATCGTGGAGCTGGTGGCGGCCGGTCTCGGCGTCACTTTTCTGCCCGCAATCATCGCCAGCCAGTTCCAGTCCCCTCAAGTCCGCCATTTGCCGCTGGACGAGCCGGGGATCGAATGGACCATGGCGATGGCCTGGCGACGCGGCGCCTATCTCAGCGGGGCAGCACAGGCCTGGCTCGATCTGCTGCGGGAATCGAAGGATCTGGCGCAGCCCGCGCAATAAGGCTGCCTGCCCGGCGACGGCGGCGATCCGGCATGGACCGCCTGTCGATAGCGCGCGGCGATATCCGCTTTCGCGTCAGCCGATCCGGATCACGCCGCTTGCCGCTGCCGGCGCGGGATCGAGACCCGACCCGCGACGTCGCGGTGCCGACAGGACGCGATTGCGGCCGCCGCGCTTGGCGCCGTAGAGCGCCGCATCGGCGTCGCTGACAAGATCGGCGACCGTGGCAGAACTGGTCGGCATCGCGGCGACGCCGAAGGACGCGGTGACGTTGCGGCCATGATTGTCCGACAGGTTTTCGATCCGGCTGCGCAGGGTCTCGGCCATCGCCATTGCATCGTCGAGCGAACAATCAGGCAGAACGATCAGAAGCTCCTCGCCACCGTAACGGCACGCGACGTCGCACGGCCGGATCGCGCCGACGATCACCGCCGAGACCTGGCGCAGCACCGCATCGCCCACGGCATGGCCGTGCGCGTCATTGAGATGCTTGAAATGATCCAGATCGATCATGAGAACCGAAAGCTCGCCGTTATTGCGTTCGGCGAGACAGGCGCTCCGTTCGAGCACATCCTCCATATAGCGACGGTTGTACAAGCCGGTCAGCGGATCGCGCAGCGCCTGCGTCCTCAGCTTCTCGCGCAATGCGATATTGGCGAGCGTCAGCGACATCGTGTCGGCGATCGCCGAGGCCAGTGGCGCTGCCGCCTCGAGCTTTTCCTGGGCCTGTTCGCCGTCCGCCTGGAGGCACAGCAACCCGTACACTTCGCCGCGCGCCATCATCGGCAATTCCAGCACCTCGACATGATCGGCCAGATGCTCGCAGCGAAGCGCCGCCGTGCCGATCCGGTTGACATGCGATTTTCCGCGTTTGAGCGCCCAGCAATGGGCGGGCGGGACAGCCTCGGGCAGAGGCGCATCGTCCGGCCAGCCCCATGTCGTGGAGAGATCGAGGCGGTCGCGCGAATTGTTGAAGACGTAGAGCGCACCGCCGCACCCTGCCAGCAGACCGGACGCGGTCGCCCGCAGGACGGCGTTGGCATCGTCATGGCCCGACGCACTCTGGAGCATGTCCGTCATCCGAAACAGCTGCTCGACCTCACGGCGGGCGCGGAGCGCGTCGGCGGCCATCACCCGTCGCGCGCCGAGCTCCCGGATCGCAAGCGGCGCTCCCACCGCCAGCGCGGCAAGCCCGATCAGGCCCACCGCGATCTTGATCCACGACAGCCATTCGCCCGTGGCCGCGCCGACGCCGGAATGACTGACCAGCTCGCACAACAAGGCGACGATCGATGTCGCACCCACGATCAGCGCCGCGCGGAACACCCATCGCTCCGAGGAAATTTCTTGCCTGTAGATTTGCGGGGGCACGGATCGGTCCAGCGAAGCGGAGGGTCGTCTCCGCCATAGCCCGCGTCCCTTAACGGATTGCTGCACGACGATGGGCATCGGATGGCGGCGCAGCAGGCGATCAGGCCGTTGCGGACGAGCGCGGATCGGCGAAGGATAGGAATGCCCGAGCGGACCATTGGCCCCTGGTCCGTCGGCTCTAGCCTATCGGCATCGCGATGTCCGCCTGCTTGCCCGCCCCCCGCAGCAAGACATGGTCCGCGTAGAAATCGAGCCGCGCGAAGGCGGTCTTCTCGGTGTCGAGCATCGCGCTCATCGTCACATAATGGACACCGTTGCGGATCGCGTAGCCGCCGCGATGATCATGGCCGTTCAGCCAGATCTTCACCGACGGATGGCGATCGACCAGCGCGAGCACGTCCGCCGCATTCCACAGCGTGTAGCGACTTTGCGGCCATACCGGGAAATGATCGAGGATCATCACGCGCAGGCCCCGGCGATCGGCACGCGCGAGCGTCGCGTCGAGCCAGTGCATCTGCCGGGCGTCGATGCCGCCGTCCCAGGTCGGCTGGGTCGCATAGAGCCGGTCGTGCAGCGCGGTCGATGCCCGGGTCCGGCCGCTCGCCCGCGGCCAGGCATAGGTGCTGAGCCCGTTGCCGTCGGTGACGACGAACATCCAGCCGTGGCTGCGGAGACTGTAATAGCGATGCGGCATGCCGAGATGCGCGGGCACCCGGCGCTTGAGCGGGTCTGCGACCGCGAAATCATGGTTGCCGAGCGCGAAGTGCCAATCGTGGCGCGAGCGCGCGACGATCGGCAACAGCCGGTCGAAGCTCGCCCAATCCTTGTCGATGAAATCGCCGAGATAGAAGACCGAGGCGAGATCCTGCCCGTTCATCGTCTCGACCGCCGCCGCGAGCTTGCCCGGACAGGTCCAGTAGAGCCGCGGCGGCGCGTCGGGTTCGTCGGCATATTGGCAATCGGCGATCGCGCCGATGCTGAACAGCGGGCGATCCGCCGGCGGTCGCGGAGAGACCGATGCCCAAGACACCGGCGCCGAGGAGACCGGTGCCGGTTCGACCTGCGTGGCAGGGGCGCCGCCCGCCGCGAGCAAGGCCGCCAGCGCTGCCATGATGAGGGTCATGATCGGCCGCGATCAGAAGGACGTGCGCGCGGCGACGAAGAGGGTGCGCCCGAGGATGTCATAGGTGGAGCTGAAGGTGTTGGCGGTCGGCGACGGCGTGCCGATCACCGGCGGATCCCGATCGGCGATGTTGGTGACGCCCAGCGTGAGCGTCATCCGGTGCTGGATCGCGATCTCGGCGGTAAGGTCGAAATAATTCTGCGTCGGGATCACCGGATTGGTCAGCGAGGCCAGGCTCGGCACCGTCCCGCCCGAGGTCTTGGGCAGCATATAGGTGTCGACCGTCACCGCGCCGATGAAGCGGTGGCGCAGGCTGAGCGTGAGCGGCCCGCTTTCCCAGGTCAGCCGGGTCACCCCCTTCCAATGCGGGATCGGCTGGCCGCAGGTCTGGCCGAAGCTGCCGGCGCATCGGTTCTTCAGGGTCGGCAGCGCGGAGACCGGGGTGCTGGTGAACTGGTCCGTCCAGTTGATATCGGTCGACAGATCGAAGCGGCTCTCGCCGCCGAAGCCGAAGCCGGCCGCGAAGGAATAGCCGGCCTCGAAATCGACGCCCGACGTCTTGATCGCGCCGGTATTGGCGTTGAGCGAGCTGATATATTTGGGCGCCGTGATCTGGCCGCTCACGCTGTCGCGCCCGATCGCCTGGCAGAAGGGGCTGCCCGCATTCTGGACGATGTTGTAGCACAGGTTGAGGATGTTGGACGCGCCGCCACCGAGCGTCGAGATCGCGCCCTTGACGTCGATGTCGTACCAGTCGGCGCTCATGTGGAAGCCGGGCAGGAACACCGGCGCGAGCGTGATGCCCGCCGTCTTGGTGTCCGACGTCTCGGGGCCGATCGACGCATTGCCGCCGCTCACGACGGTGATGAACTGGTTGGGCTGGACATTCTGGCCGAACACCAGCGCGGCGGGCACGCCGGTCGCCACGCACACCGCGCGAACCGCGTCGGTCTGAAGCGCGGTCGGCTGGCGGCTCGAGCAGGGATCGACCAGCGAGGGGCCGCTGGTGCTCGATCCGCCGAACAATTCGCCGACGTTGGGCGCCCGGATCGCCCGCTGATACTGGCCGCGCAGCGCCACGCCGCGCACCGGCTCGTAGCGGGCGCCGCCCGAATAGGTCCACACGCCGCCGACGCCGTTCAGATCATATTTGGAGTAGCGAAAGGCGCCGGTCAGATCGAGATGGCGGATCAGCGGCAGGTCGGCGAGCAGCGGCACGCGCACCTCGCCATAGGCCTCCTTCGCGCTTTCCTCGCCATGGGTGGGGAGCGAGGCGCCATAGCCCGAGATGTCGCCCGAGGCGGATTGCGCGTCGGGCGCGTAATTCGCCCATTCGCGCCGCCATTCGACGCCGACGCTGAAATCGACCGGGCCCGCCGGCATTGCGAACAGCTCGCCGGTGAGATTGGCGTTGGCGACCTGCTGGCTGGCCTGCGTGCTGTTGTGCAGCGTCACCGAGATCGCCTTGACCGCCGCGGCGGACAGGTTGGCGCCGAAGATGTCGGCGATCGGCGCCGCGCCATTCTGCGAGAGCAGGGCGGCCTGCAGCTTGCTCACCGAGATCGCGCCCTGCTCGACATCATGCTCGTTGGTCCGGGCATAGCTGTAATAGACGTCGTATTTGAGGTCGCGCAGGAAGCCCGACGACAGGTCGCCGATGTCACCCTTGACCCCGAACAACCCACGATACGCATTGGTGTCGTAATCGGCGGTCCGATGGCCGACCTCGCCGAGCCGGCGGCCGATGTTGAGGATCGCCAGGCCGTCGCCCCGCGTGGTCGTCTGGGTGGTGGCGCCGGTGGTGAAGCTGCTGCTCGCCGGTTCGGCCAGATCGAGTTGCTTGAGCACCGCCTGCAAGGCGGGCGAGAGATAGGGATTGTCGACGTTGAACAGGTAATTGCCGGACGCGTCGCTCGAGGTCAGCTGGATGTCGACCTTGTTCCGGCTGTAATGCAGCTCGGTGTAGAGCTGGGCGTGATCGCTGAGGTCGTAATGCGCGAAGATATTGCCCATCACGCGCTTCTGCGGGACGATCAGGTAGGAATCGGGCAGCAGGTTGAAATCGTCCTGCGGCGTCAGCGCCGGCCGCGCGACCGTCCCGGCATCGTTGAAGGTGAGGCCGCGCGACCCGATCGATCCCAGCCCGGCCGCGGTCAGCGCGGCATTGAGGCCCGGCGTCGAGGTCGACGAGCCGACCGTCGGGATGCCGGCGAAGCGCCCGTCGAGCAGGCTGCCGCTGCCGGTCGTCACCAGGCCCGGCCGGCCGCCGGCCGCAAGGCAGCTGGACCCGCTCGGGACGGCGAGCGGTGTGCCCGGCCGGCTCTTGCTGAAGCTGTCGGCGGTCACGCAGCCGTCGGCGACCCGCTCGGCCGCCCAGCCGCCGCGATCGCGCGCGGTGATGCCCCGACGATCGAGATAATCGAACGAGGCGGTGATGTTGCCGCGGCCGTCCGCGAAATTGCGGCCGGCGGTCACGTCGATCGTGGAGGTCGGCGTCCCGGTGTGCTGATCGACGCTGTTCTGGCCGTCGATCTCGAAGCCCTGGAAATCGTCCTTGAGCACGAAGTTGACGACGCCGGCGATCGCATCGGATCCGTAGACCGCCGACGAGCCGCCGGTGACGACCTCGACCCGCTTGATCAGCGCGGTGGGGATGGAATTGATGTCGGTCGCCTGGCTCGGCCCGGTGATCGTGTAGCGGCGGCCGTTGACGAGCACGAGGCTGCGCTGCGCGCCGAGCCCCCGCAGATTGAGCAGGGCATTGCCGCCGGGCACGTTGTTGCCGGTCGCGCCGCTGTTCTGCGCGCCGATGAACTGCGGCATGTCGGTGAGCAGCGCCTCGGCATTCTGCGTGCCGGACAGGCGATATTCCTCGCTGCCGATCGTCGTGACCGGCGCCGGCCCCTGTTCGCCGAGGCGCGTGGCGAGCCGCGAGCCGGTCACGACGATCTCACCGTTTTGCTTGCCGCCGTCGGGCTGGGCGGCGGAGATGGTCGCATTGTCGGGCGTCGGTGCGGGCGATTGCCGGAGCACGACGATCTTGCCGTCGTCGGACGCGACGCTGAGGCCGCTGCCGGCCAGCAGCCGGTCGATCGCCTGGCGATAGCCCATCGCGCCCTTGAGCGCGGCCGATGTGCGGCCGGCGATCTTGGCGGTCGGGAAGAAGATCTGGATGCCCGCCTGCCGCGATACGTCGTTGAGCGCGTCGGCGGTCGATTGGGCCGGCACATCGAAATGGTGCATCGTCTGCGCCATCGCCGGCGCCGCCAGGATGCAGGTCGAAACGGAAAGAGCCAGCGCTGCCGACAGCGGCAGACGGCGGGTGCCGTTCAGCATGTGATAAATCCCCACGAACAGTTGGGCGCCACAGCCGGTGCCCCTCGTCAGGGAGGACGCTTGGCCGGCGGCAACCCGCCACATCGTCCCAAGAAATTATGCGCGGCGGAGCGAAAAACCGTTGGCGTCGGTATCGACGGCGATTCCAAGCCCGTCGCGCAGCCCGTGCAGGAATGGTTGCGGGTCTGTCGTCGTAAAGCGCCCACCGACGCGGATCGCGCCGATCGCGGGATCCGCGATCACGATCTTGCGGGACAGGTAGCGATTATAGTCGGCGATGGCGGTGGCGAGCGGCTCGTCGCGGAACAGGATTTCGCCGGACTGCCACGCGACCGCGCGATCGATGCGGTCGGCAGCGGCGACCGCCCGATGGTCTGACGGGGTGATCAGCAGCGCCTGTCCGCTATGGGCCGTCACTTGAGGTGTCCGGACCATGGTCGCGGGCAGGCCGGCCCGGCCACGCAGCACCGCCACTTCGAGCCGGACGCCGTCGAGCCGGGCATCGAAACGCCCCGCGGACAGGATCGAGACGGCGGCCGCCGTCTCCAGCCGCACAGGCCGGCCATCATCGAGTTGCAGCGCGACTTCGCCGCGCTCCAGCCTGATCCGCCACCCCGCCTCGCCGCTATGCCAGGCGAGCGCGCTGTCGGTATTGAGCATGGCCCGCGCGCCGGCACCGAGCACGACGAGCCGGCGTTCGCCGACCGCCGTCTGGGCCGACGGCCACGCCGCGGCGCGATCCGCCACGAATGCCGCCGCCAGGCCGGCGACCGTGGCGCCCCCCGCTACCCGCAGGAATCGCCGACGGCCGACGGCGTGACGGCTCTTCTCGGCGAGCGGCACCGCCGCAAGCGTTTCCCACGCCGACACGATACGCGCCATCGCCACGGCGTGAAGGGGCGACTGATCCCGCCACCGTTCGAACGCGGCCCTGTCGACGGTGCCGGTGGTGATCCGCGCGTGCCACAGCGCCGCCTCCTGCGCGATCAGGTCGCGCGCTTTCTCATCTGTCTGCCGAACCGGATGCATGGCGGTCTTCATATGCGGGGACGGCAACGGTCTGGCTAGGGGCTGTGTCGGCCAATGGTGCCGCTGGGGCGTCGCCACCGTCGCAGGGGTAAAGCGCGGCGGCGAGCAGCTTGAGCCCACGCGCCAGGCGTTTTTCCAGCGTCGACAGGCTGAGCCCCATCGCCGTGGCCACCGACCGCGGCGATTGCTCCTCCAGGCGGCATTGGACGAGGGCCGTGCGGCACCGCTCCGGCATCGTCTCCAGCGCCGCATCCGCCCGCGCGACCGCCTGCCGTCCTGCAGCAATGCGAAACGGATCGGGATCGTCATCCGCAATGGCGAGGCCATCGACTTCGACCCATTGTTCGAATTCGACGATGCGGGCGCGCCGCATTTGCGAGATGGCGAGGTTGCGGATCATCCGGACGGTATAGCCGCGCGGATCCTGCAACGCCGTCCAGCCGCTGCTGTCGAACAGGCGACAATAGGCCTCCTGCACGAGATCGACGGCCTGGTCCTGGCTCCGCGTCAGGCGCTGTGCGATCCGAAGGAAATGCGCCTCGTGCGGCAGGATCTCATCGATGAACCACCGATCGATCGGACGCAGCGATGTCATCTCGAAAGGGCCGTTCGCAATCGCATGATCCTCCCTCTAGGAAGACAACATTGCGCTTTCGCGACGGAGTTATGGCTCGCTGATTTTGTCGAATCATGCTGCGGGAAGATGAAGGACGAGAAGATGGTGCGCGCGAGACTTGCAGGTCGCGGGGCGACATGGAGGCGATCTGCGACCGCGCCTCGGCCGAGTTCGAGGCACATCTCGCATCATCCGATCGCGCGACGGCTCGAGAGGCTATCCGAATCTTGATCGAAGATGGTCGTGCGGCGAGGCGCGCGCGGGGCGGGAAGCATCGTGAAGTTCAATTGCACCTCCCCCTGTTGGCGATGCCGGCCTGCGCGGCCACGACTTGGGGTCCGGACGCACGAAACCCCCGGCTGTGGTGAGCCGGGGGTTATGCGTTTTTGGTTGCGGGGACAGGATTTGGCCGAAACCGACACTCGCTAGTCGCGGTTATTTGACACCCAAACCGGTGCTATCGCAATCGTGTGGATCAATGCTCTATGGCTCTACTTGGCCGATTGAAGGCTGACGGCTTTCGGGAAGCCGGCCGAGGATAGCGGTCGTTAGCGCGCCAGTTGAGGAGGCGTTTTGGCGCAGGGTCGATGACGCCCTGCCTCGGATGGTAGAGTAGAGTCAGGAGGTGGCGCGGTGTCGTGCGGCTTGCCTGTGGGGCTTACCAGACGGTCCGTTTCCACCCCCTGCTCATCGAACCGGACATGCGGATCTCCCTGCATCCGGCTCTCGGACAAAGCATCACGCCTTCGCCCACGGCGCGCCCCGACCAAGCTGGGTAAGCCGTACGAGCCCGTACTGCTCGTAGAGGTGCTGAGGTAGATAGGCTCCCGCCCTCTTGCCGGCTTTCCCATGCTTGCGCCGGAGCCACCGACGCAGCCGCACCACTGTGTAGCTGTCGATCGCCCGATACGCCTTGCTCGTGGTCCCTACCGAGAAGTAGTTGGCCCATCCACGCAGCGCCCGGTTGATCTTTGCCACCAGCACTGTGGCATCCTGCCATGTTGTCCGTCGGTCGGTGAGCATGTGGATGTTCTCCACAGCCCGTTTGATACTCTTCTTTGATGGTCGGTAGCCAATGTTGGCCCTTCCCGTTCGCGCAGAGTATATCCGACCAAACGGGTATCCCAGAAAGTCGAACGTCTCGTCCGGCACCTTGCAGATGCGGGTCTTTTCCTCGTTAACCGTCAGCTTCAGCTTGCCCATCAACCTGCGCATATGGTCGAGCGCGGCTTGGCGTTGGATCTTCTACATCAACCTGCCGCTCGGCCTCGCCGCGATCGCGCTGACGATGGTGCTCGTACCGGACAAGCATGGCGACGAGCGTCGGCGGTTCGATTGGCCGGGCTTCGTGCTGACCGGCGGCGCGTCCTTCTGCCTGTTGTGGGGGGCGGAGGCGCTGACGCATCCTCCCGTGCCCTGGGTGGCGACAGCATGGTCGGCCGCCGCGGGGACGGCGCTGCTCTGGCTCGCTGCCCGCCACCTGAATCGCAGCGCACATCCGATCGTGCGGCTTGCCGCGCTGGATTATCGCCGCCGGTCGCCACCACGACCTAGCCCTCGCGCGCCAGCGCAACCATCAGCGCAGTCTTTGTAAATAGGCATCCAACCGGGACCCCTTGTCGGCGTGTATAGAGGACCCCTCGTCGAGCAGCGGCAGGTCGATGCTGGGCGCAACCAGCGCGAAGCGTCCTTCCACCGGGTGTCCCCAGGGGGCTCAGCTGCGGTGCTTGAAGCGCCAGCTATCGTTGCCGGTCTCGACGATGTCGCAGTGGTGCGTGAGCCGGTCGAGCATGGCGGTCGTCATCTTGGGATCGCCGAACACGCTCGGCCACTCGTCGAACGCCAGGTTGGTGGTGATGATCACCTATGTGCGCTCGTAGAGATTGCTCACGAGGTGGAACAGCAGCTGGCCGCCCGAGCGTGCGAACGGCAGGCAGCCGAGCTCGTCGAGCACGACCACCTCGAGCCGGGAGAGCTGACCGGCCAGGGTCCCGGCCTTGCCGATCCGGGCCTCTTCCTCAAGCCGGTTCACAGGGCTTCGCTGGCGACAACACGTCGCGCATGTTCCTAGGCGGGCGACCCAGCAGTTTTGCAAGTGCGGGATGGGTCGCAGCAAAGTCGCCTCTACGAGCGGCTTGGAACGTGCCCAAAAGCATGTCGGCGTACATCGCGGGCATGCCACCTGCGATCTTCGCATTGCGCCACTCTTCGTCGGTCACGGTCGTGTGGCGCACTTCCCGTCCGGTTACTTCGGACGCGATGGCGGCAAGCTGTGTCATGGTGACAGCCTCGCTTGCCGTAAGCGGGGACGTGATACCGTCCCACCCGCCATCGCTAGCGAGGATAGCGGCGTCCGCTTCCGCCAGATCGTCCCGCGTCGTCCAACTGATCGGTCCATCTTCCGGCGTACGCAATTCGCCGCTCGCCAAACCATCGCTGATCATGTGGAGGCAGCTCTCAGCGTAGAAGCCGTGGCGCAGCGCCGTGAAAGCGACCCCGCTTGCCGCTAGATCGGCCTCGGTGCCGGCGTGCTGGTCGGCAGGGAGGAAGGGCGAGCCGACGCGTGCGCCCATGTGACTAGTGTAGAGGATGCGGCGTGCTCCAGTATCGCGAGCGATATCAATCGCGGTGCGGTGGAGCTGCAATGCCTCGTCGCCGAGCTTATCTGCCGAGACGATCAGTAGCTGATCCGCTCCACGGAACGCAGCTCTCAAACCCTCGGGGTCGGCGAAATCACCGCTACGCACCGCGATACCGTGCTGGGCGAGAGCAACGGCCTTTTCTGGATTACGCACGCTGGCAACGATGCTTGCGGGCGGCACGCGGCCGAGCAGGCTTTCGACGACGGCCCGGCCGAGCTGACCATTGGCACCTGTCACAACAATCATAACCGTACTCCTTATCGGTGTAATGAGATGCCCGATATCATCGATATTGGTTTTTACAAATCAGCGATACGAATTTGCCCAGACCAATGGTATCACATGCCATGGATGGCGAGACGGAACGCGCGGCAGAAATTCAGAATGGGCGTGTCCGCGTACTCGAAGCGGCTGCCAAGCTGATCGTTGAAGGGGGCGTTGCTGCACTCACAACACGGGCGGTGGCATCGGCTGCGTCGATGCAAGTCCCTACGCTGTACCGCCTGTTCGGCGAGAAGCGCGGCCTGTTGAACGCGGTTGCGCAGCATGGTTTAGCCGCCTTTGTTGCTCAAAAGGTGTCGGCGGAGCCCCATTCCGATCCTGTGCAGGACCTGCGGGACGCGTGGGACGACTATGTCGCGTTCGGCCTTGCCAATCCGGCAGTGTTCGCGATCATTAACGAGATCGGCGTGCCGGGACCAGCGTCTCCAGCCGCCCTCGCGGGCATCGAGGTCCTGCGAAAGCGGGTAAAGCGGATCGCGCGAGCAGGCCGACTCGGCGTGCCTGTGGAGAGGGCCGTTGCACTTATCCACGCGGCCGGTGTTGGCACGGTCACCACACTGCTTGCGACCTCCAGTGTCGAGCTCGATCCGCAGCTCGCTGCGTCGGCGCGAGAAGCTGTCATGGCCGCGATCCTCGCCGACATACCCAAGGGTCAGGACCGCAGTAGCATCGCGTCGCTCGCCATCGCCTTAGAGGTTCAGCTTGGTAGAATCGAGGCTCTCACACCGGGAGAGCGCCTGCTGCTCTCTGAGCTACTGGACCGGCTATCGTCTGCTGGCTGACCCGTTACCGAAGACGAATGACAGCGAGACACCGCGGCCGTTCTCGGAATCGATTGTTTATTGCGAATCATCAAGTCTGCTGTTGGGATAATGAAGCGCGGTGATGGCGTCCCGTTGAGCCGGTTCCGCTATGACGCCTCCTTCTGCGCCCGATAGGCGGCAAACTGCTCCTTGACGCGGTCCTTGATGCAGGGGGCAAGCCGCCAACTTCCTTGGTTGGGATGCTCGGCCGCACACTGGCTTGAGGCGTCGCAGACCATCTTGTCTATGACGGCCGATCCGCTCGATCGCTTGATCGTGCATCTGGTAAGGACGCCATTCTTCGCTTCGTACGACCACCGCACCCTGCTCAAGCGACGCGCGGTTACGACGATATCCTCCTGGGGATCCAACTGTGCGGCAGGCGATGCCTGAATGGTGGCCTGCGCCAAGGCGATACTCATGAATAGTGGGAGCATTGGTCCGTTTCCAAATTCGCGTCGCTGGGATGCAGCGTTCAGGGAAGACCGATCAGGCTAGATGGCGTCAGCTCCGGTGCCAGCACGGCAATGTCATACCGCCGGATCAGTTCGCGCCACTGCGCGGTCATGTCGCTGGCAGGACCACTACGCAGCGACCGGAGATCGACAACCAGCCAGTCTCCGGCCGATACCGCTTTCGGACGTGCCGCCAGCACATCCGCTACCCAGGCATAATCCTTATCATCGCTCAATACGAATGGCTCCTGCCGCGCCTGTCGGCCGACGCCGTTATAGAGGGCATGAATGCCTTTCGCGCCTACTACGACCATGTGGAGTGAAAACACCCCTTCGCCTTCCGCACGCTCCGCAACGAAGTTGCCCCGCGAGGTTAGTCAGTTCCGAAATCTCACCATCTCGCGCTACCACCAATCCGACTTTCCCAGAAAGGAACGGCAAGCGAGACGGCACGGGCATTCTAGGAATCGATCGACTTTCGAGAGCCGGCGCCGATGCTTGGCAAGCCTTCATACGGCTCTGCTTGCTCGAAGCGTTGCCGACGCGGTGCGCGATGCCTACGGGGGCGAGCACGATCGCCTGCACACCCTCGCGCTCGATATCACCGACGCCGAAGCCGCGAACTCGGTCGCCGCCGAGACTGCCGAGCGGTTCGGTGCGATCGACGTGCTCGTCAACAATGCCGGCTAGCCTACCTCACCCCTTGGAGAATGGTCCTGATGCCTACTGCCGTCGGCCATGCCGCTGACCGAGGTTGTGGCGTCGGTCGGCTACGAGCCCGAAAGCGCTTTTGGCGCCGTAATCAACGGATGACGGGCGCGTCGCCACGCCGTCACCGCACGCCATCCACCGCTTGAATCTTTCGGGCAACCCCTTGCCGACCGAGGCGCCGTCACCTTTCGGCCCCTCAAGCGGAACGCTTCTCCATGTTCGAAATGAAAGTCCGGGAGGCCAGTTCGGCGCGCTCCCGCATGGCTTGTGAAGAAGGAACGTTAAGTCCTAGCAAAACGCGATAAGCGTCGAGACCGATCAGTTGGTTGAAGAAGGAATGTCCCAGGGCGCGCCGCCGGTCGATCGTGATGTCCGATGTCTCGGCTCGCGCCGACAGAAACAGGTCCAGTCTTTCCACATGCGCGTCGATCAGGCCCCGATAGGCCAACTCGCCGAGATGCGGAAAACGCCGCATCTCGGTCATGACAACACGGAGCAGGCTGGTAGTCTTAGGACCGTGGATACGCTCCTGGAACATCACGCCGACGAAGAAAAGGATGTCCCCGAGCGGCCTCTTCATGGCGCTCTCGATCCTGGCCGCCTCTTCGCTATCGCTCGGATGGCAGGCGCTTTCGATCACGGCCGCGAACAGATCGTCCTTGGTGCGAGCATGGCGGTACAACGTCATGATCGAGACGCCGGCTTCCCGAGCGATGCCCTCCATCCCACTGCCGGCATAGCCGTCCCGCACGAACGCCTGCTCGGCCGCCGCCACGATCGCGGCGCGCTTGCGCGCCATCACCTTCGCTCGGGGATGATCGGGGGACCAGTCCTTCACGCCTCATTGACTCCTAACTATAATCGTCATTATCGCTACGATGATAGAGAAGGTTATCGGTATACAAGGGGCATATCCATGGCTCATGCTATCGAAGGTGGAAGTTCGCTCACGGCACGGATGCGTCGTCGGCCGATCCGCAGCACGTTCATCGGACTTGCCATACTGCTGCTGGTCGCACTGGTCTGGTTCGCCTGGACGTTCGCGCCGGTTCGGCTCGACGTCCCGGATGTCGATGTCGGTGCACTGCCCCCGGCGACGCCGCCTGCTGCCATGTCGATCAGCGCTATGCCGACCGGCACGTATGAGACCCCTGCGGCGATGGCGTATCGGGGCGGCTCCTGGCGTGAGACACGCGCCTTTGCCGCAACCGGCATCCTCGTGCGCCATCCCAAGGGCGACCTGCTCATCGACACCGGGTTTGGACGCAACGTCGATCGGCAATTGAAGCTGCTTCCCTCTCTCCAGCAGTCGCCGCATCGGGCCGGTATGCCGATCATCGACCAACTGGCGAAGGCGCATACCGACACGATCGCCGCCATCATCCCGACCCATGCTCATTGGGATCATATAAGCGGCGTGGATGATTTTCATGGCATACCCGTGCTGGTGACCGCCGCAGGCCAGTCGTTCATCGGATCGCATAGCGAGGGCACCGAGGTGCTTAACAGCTTCCACGGCGTCATCTACCGGCCCTATCGGTTCGAGGGCGGTGCCTATCTGGGGTTCCCCAGCAGCCATGACGTGTACGGCGACGGCTCGATTGTGATCGTGCCGGCACCAGGCCACACGCCGGACTCGATCGTCGTCTTCGTCAACCTGCCTTCGGGCAAGCGCTACGCCTTCATCGGCGATCTGGTCTGGCAGTTGGAAGGGCTGAAGCGGCCAGCGGAGAAGCCATGGATGATGCGGTTCCTGATCGGTGAAAACCGCACCGAGATACAAACCGACATCGCGCGCATCCGTGCCATGACGGCGCGCTATCCTCAGATCACAGCCGTTCCCGCGCATGACACCCGCGCTTTTAGCTCGATCGCCATCTATCCCGCTTCGGCACGATGATCTTGTGGGGAAAAGCATTACCGTCTTAGGCAGGTGAGTGGCTGTGGGCGCGTGATCTTATAGGAGCGGCTATGGCCGACGCACATGTCGATCACTGCGCGTTCGTTATGGAGCCGAGGATGGGCCCTACGGACAGCTTGCCTCCGTTCGAGCGAGGAAGCTTTCTAGTTTTGTTGTAACGTCTCGTCCTACGTCGAGCGGGAGGAGGTGCGAGCCGCCGGGCAGGACTGTGCTGCTGCCCTGCTCGACGGCAGCGGCGAGCATCTGGGCATAGGCCGTCGGGGTATTGAGATCGCGGTCGCCGACGAGGACGAGGGTCGGGCAGCGCACCGTACCCAATCGCTCAAGCACGTCGAAGCCCGCGATCATGCGCCAGATCGAAGCGTAGACGGCCGGTTCCATCCGCAACAGGCTGGTGGAGACGCGGTCGACGACGTCCGGGTGGCCTTGGATCGTTTCAGCGGCCAGCCAATAGTCGAGAAACGGTAGGACGGCTTCCATGCCGTTCGCTTCGGCAAAGGTCGCGTGCTCTACCATGCCGGCGCGAGCCTCGTCCGGGAAGGTCGCGGCAGTCGCTAGCAGCGTCAGCGACTTCACGCGGGCAGGATGGTCGGCCGCGATCTGTTGCGCGATCATGCCGCCGATCGACAGGCCGACGATGTGCGCGGCATCCACCGCCAACTCTTCCATCAGACTGACCAATGTTGCGGCCGCCTGCTCGAAGCTCCAGTCGCTCGGCGGCGCCGATGACCGACCATGACCTGGCAGGTCAACGGCGATGACATCGTACGCGTCGCGCAGCGCCTCGATCTGCTTGTCCCAGAAGGTGAGGTCCAACCCGACGGCGTGGATCAGAAGCACGGTCGGGCCGGCGCGAACGCCGGTCCTGATCCAGTGCCATGCCGGAGCAGCGCAGCTCGTGGAATTCGTCATCGTCATGGGCTTTCATTCTGTTGGGCGAGTTGGTGGAGGAGCGGCTCGTTATGGGCGGACGACGGTCAGGCGGAACGGCCCCGCATCGGCTGCGGCTTGCTCCACGGCCTCGTTCACCCGGTCGACCGCGAACTCGGTCGTCGCAAAGTGCCGCAGGTCGAGCAGGCCGGAGCGGACGAGCCCAACCATCTTCGGAACCGCCGTGCGATCGTACATCCATTGTCCGCGGATCGTGACCAGGTTGCGCATGATCCAGGGGTACGGAAGGCCAAGGTCCCCGCCGCCGAGCATGCCGACGCCGCCCATCAGTACGACGCGTCCATATGGGCGCACGGTCATGATCGCGGTGCGCGCGACATCCGCGCCGACCGAGGGCGGGAGGAAGTCGATTACGGCGTCGATCGGCCCCGGCGCCGCGCGCTTCATCGTCTCGCCATCCATGGCCGGATCGCCGGTGAGCCGCACAGGCACGAGCCGCTCGCCGAAGCGCCGCCTGAGATCGGCGAGCACCGCTTCGTTGCGTCCGGGGGCGATCACGCAACGTGCACCCATCGCCAGGGCGGTGGCGATGGTGGCGCTGCCGAAATTGCCCGTCGCGCCGCTGACCAGCAGCGTCTCGCCGGCCTTGAGGTCCAATGCCAGCAGCCCGCCATAGGGGATAAGGAGGATGCCGATTGCGCACCAATGCGGCGCTTGTGCGGCATCGATGTTCCCGATCGGAATAGCGTTTTCGGTCGGCACCCGAATCCGTTCGGCGAAGGGGCCATCCCGGAAATGATGCTGGAGCTTCAACCCTCCGTCACCGCGCGCGCTCCATCCTTGGAGCGTGATGTCGGGCATCAGCGCGTCGTCGCGCGATCGTACGGTGGGATCGCAGAACACCCAATCGCCAACCTTCAGCCTGGTCGCATCGGGACCGAGCGCACGGACTCGTCCGATCGCACCGCACCCCGGGATCACCGGCAGATCGAGCGGGTAGTTACGCGCGCCGCTAAACACCTCGTCCGCGTAGGACAGCACAGGCGCAGCCACCACGTCGACGATAACCTCGCCGGTTCCGAGCGTCGGCTCCGCCACATCCTCGACGAGAAGGGGCATTCCGAACGCCTTAAGCACTGCTGCTTTCACTGGTTATTCTCCTGTCTCGGCTCAATCTGGCGCACTGGCGTCAGGGAACAAGAGCCGGTATGATACCAGGATAAATCGATCCTACCTTCGGAGATCCTGAATGGACGGCAACCGCCAGCTCGGCGAGTTCCTGCGATCGCGTCGCGCCAGGCTGCGTCCAGAGGATATCGGGCTGCTGTCCCAGCGCCGGCGGCGGACGCCGGGGCTGCGGCGCGAGGAGGTCGCGCAACTGGCGGGCATCAGCGTGGAGTGGTACGTCAAGCTCGAGCAGGGCCGCGCGGTCTCACCTTCCGCGGCGACGATCGCAGCGCTAGGCGAGGCGCTCAGGCTCGACAAGATCGAACAAACGCATCTACTCGCGCTGGCCGAAAGCGCGGGGCGCAAACCTTTCGCGATCGAAGTCGTGCCCGAAACCATCATCCACGTCGTCGCCAGCCTCCCCCAGCCTGCCTATGTGACCGGCCAGCGGTGGGATATTCTCGCCTGGAACGATGCCGCGGCCGAGCTTTTTACCGACTTCGAGCGGATACCGGCCGAGGATCGCAACATCCTGCTCTACGTGCTGGCCGACCCCGCCGGCCGCCGGCTGTTCGGCGCAAGCTGGGCGCAGGAGGCACGGCGCATGGTGTCGCTGTTTCGCGTCGCCCACGATCTGTGGGCCGGTGATCCAGCGTTCGCCACTCTGGTCGAAACGCTAGGCGCGCGATGTCCCGAGTTCGGCGTCTGGTGGACCTCCCATGACATCGGCGCGCCGGTGTCGGGCACGAAAACCCTGCACCATCCGGTACGGGGCGAGCTGCGCTTCGACTTCGCGACGTTCCAGGCGAACGACGATCCGGCGCTTAAGCTGGCTATCTACGCCCAAGCCGCCGGTTTCGGCTGAGATCAGTCCGCAGGAAACTGCTGCGTCAGCATCGCGGGCAGCCAATCTCCGAGACGGCCACTTCTTTCGAGAGCTTGCCCCGGGCGCGCGAGCGGCCGAACCAATAGGCACCCTCGTCGCCGCCGGACAGCTTTGAATGGAGCACACCGGCCGCGAACCTCAGTCCTCTTCGAACTGATCAGCGCTCGATACGAACGCCGATCAACCCTCATCACCGCCAACCAGCCGTTCGGCGACTGGTCTCGGGTCTTCCCGGATCCCGCCATGACGCTCGCCGCGGTCGACCGCCTTGTGCACCACTCCACCATCTTCGAGATGAACGTCGAGAGCTACCGACGCCGTGCTGCTCTCCAGCGACAATCAACTTGAGACACCATTTGTCGCGGAGCGGCGATCAACACCAAACGCGGCTTGCATTGCCTGTCGCGCCGCGACAATCTCGCTCCCGTCACGCCCGCAGAGTCTTATCCTGATCGCCGCTACTGTCTCATACGGATCGCCGCGCGATAGGAATATCCCTTATCCCCGAGGGCAGCACGCGGGGTGATGTCAGGTCCGATGTCTAGAAGGGTCTGGAAATGCGTCGAGTCCGAGGCCTGGCCACCGGTGAGGTCGAATGCGATTATATCGCCGGAATTGTCCGCTTTTGCGTGGATTTTGGTTGTGAATCCACCACGCGAGCGTCCGAGCGCCTCGCCTTACTGCCCCCCTTTGCGCCTGCTGCCGAGACGTGAGCGCGAACGATCGTGGAATCGAACATCTGGATGAGGTGGGCCGACGGGCTCATTGCCGCGAGCGTGTCGAAGAAGGCTTCGAAAACCCCGGCCTTGCTTAGCCGATCGAAACGTTTCCAGACCGTATTCCAGTGGCCGAAGCGCTCCGGCAATGCACGCCAGCGCACATTCTCCACCGTGAAGAAGTGCATCGCCTCCAGGAACAACCGGTCATCCGCAGCCTTGCGCCCGCGTCGCGGCAGACAGGCACGAAACACCAGCAGCGTGTGGTCCCAGTCCTTCTCCGTCATGCTTGTCGACATCGATCCCGACCTTCCATCCAGTCGGAATCCTATGAATCAGAACAGATTCAGCTTGGGAATAGGGAACTTTCTGCTCGGGTGAATCCGTCCACACGGCCTAATTTCACGTGGCCAAGCAGCACCTGGATGACGCGGACGTCGACGCCATCCTCCAACAAGTGGGTCGCAAAACTGTGTCGGAGGGTGTGCATGCCAACGCGTTTTCCGATGTCAGCTGCTCGGGCTGCCTCCACGACGATGCGGTGCAGTTGTCGAGCGCTGAGAGGTCGCAGTGGATGCTGACCCGGGAAAAGCCAACCGTCGGCGGGCATGACACCCTCACGCCTCCCGATCTTCCACCATTCCCGCAGAAGGTCGAGTAAGCCCGCGGGCAGCATGGCGTTGCGACTGCGTCCGCCTTTTCCGCATTCGACGCGGATCAGCATCCGTTTGCTGTCGATGTCACTCACCTTGAGGGCAGAAACCTCGGAAACCCGAAGCCCTGCGCCATAGGCGACCGAAAGCGCGGCATAATGCTTTGGAGAGCGTGTTGCGCGAAGCACCTGCGCGATCTCCTCCATGCTCAGTACAATCGGGATCTTTCGATGATGCGCGACATGAACGGCCTTGCGCGCGAGGTCCGGCCGGTCGAGCGTATGCGTGAAGAAAAAGCGAAGCGCCGACACGACACTATTCATGCTTGGCACCGGAACCCCGGCGTCGTTCTGTTCGACTTGAAAGCGACGCACATCTTCAGGCGTCGCTCTGTCGGGGGAATGCCCAAGGAACGCCGCAAACCGCGCAACATCACGCAAATAGTTGCGCTGCGTTTCAGGCGACAAATGACGCATCTGCATATCTTCGATCAGCCGTCGACGAAGCGGGCTTACTTGATCGGGTAATTGTGGAACGGTCATCGCATGGCTCCTCTTGCTAAGGAGCTTCGATGTTCTGCCTCCTGTTGAGTCTGCTCAACCGACGCAACATCCGCCGTATCGCTTTAACCTTGCCGCACACGCCCCTCCCGCGCAGCGGGTTCCGTACATGTCCCACTTTTCGCCATTCCAGCGAGTCTTGAGAGTGATCGCAAACCGATGAATGAATGTCGGAAGCTGGGAAGACGGTTAAGCGCCTCGGATGTCGGTTTTTGGGTCTTCCGAGCTGCGATCGGAGAATGTGCGGCTAGGTCGTCATCCCACCGGCGCCGATCGCGTCGCTGGCATGATCCGGCGGAACCGTCATCGGCTCATCAGCAATGCGCTGAGGCGGTCGGGTGATCCCGCGATCCGTTCCAGATGCGGGTAGCGAAGACCGCCTGCATAGTTGATCCCGAGCGAACGCCGTTCGCCATCCGTCGATATCTCCAGCCGGATCATCGCCGTCGATCGCGCCGTGGCGAGGCGCAGAGCCTCGCGGGAATAGGGCGTGCCATCCACCGTCAGGATGCGCGTTCCCGGTGACAGGCCCGCGCGGAACGCGGGACTGTCCCAGGCGACACTGTCTACGACGCCCTCGTCGTCGACGATGGCACCGATCGAATAGTCGAGATCGAGCCCGCCCGCTTCGGCTTCGTTCTGCAGGAAGGTGTCGCTCGGCACCGCCGTGTAGACAAGACGCCATCCCGCGCGAGCAAGACCGGCGGTCGCCTCGGAGTCGTCGTGGGTGTCGAGGTGGCGCGTCAGGAGGGCATGCCAGTCGTCATGCGCGATCGTGTCGAGCGTGCGGCAGACGTCGTCGAACGTGTAGGTCGAGACGACCCCGTCGGGCCGGGCGGCGTGAAAGAAGCGCTTCGCGAAATCGTCGAGGCTCCGCTGGTTGCCGCTGAGCTCGCGCAGCCGGGCATCGACGTCGAGCCAGAGCAGCACGCCTTCGGGATAATAGTCCTCTCGGCGTTGCCAGTCGCGCCAGCCGACATGGTGGCCGGCCATGTAGATCGCGTCGTTGGTGCTGTCGGTGAGGGACTTCCACGCGCGGCCGGGGCGATTGGCGACGGTGGCGGCATCGAGCGCTAGCTTGTCCAGCGTCTCCTGGCGCGACCGCATGCCCGAGCGCGCCGCCAGCACGCGTCCCCAATATTCGGTCTGCCCTTCATAGACCCAGAGCAGGCTGCCGCCGACTGGATCGTTGAAGGTCGGAGTCCACAAGTCCGCGGGCTGGCGGAAACGGCCGTTCCAGGCGTGCACCAGCTCGTGCGCGATCAGGTCCTGGTTGTTAAGCTGCTTGCCCGGTTGCAGCAGATAGTCGGCGGGAAGATCGTTCTCGCCTTCCTCGAGATGCTCGATGCCGCCGGCACCCACCTTGTCGTCGAGCACGACGATCGCATCATAATGGCGGAACGGAGCCGGTCCGAAGACGCGGCCCGTCTGCGCGATCAGAGCGCGTAATCTGGCGGTCTCGCTCTCGCCCATCGCGAGCTTCGTGCTGTCCCCGGCAATGAGATCCAGGCGAACCGGTTGCGGACCGCCCGACACCAGCTCGATCTGCCGCGAGATCGATGCCGCATAGACTGGCGCGTCGACCAGCCGATCGAGCGGTGTGGTCGCGAAATGCAGATCGGCGGCGTCCGGACCGATGCGATCGAGCGCGGTGAACGCTGTCATCCCGGCAGGGACGTGCAGGCTTGCGGAGACGGGCAAATCGCGCGTGAACCAGCCGGCGGGATAAAGCAGCATCCGTTGCCATTGCAGGTCGATGCGGTCGTGGTGGAGCGTGTCGCGATCCGCGATGATCTTGAAGCCGAGCGTCACCGACCGGGCGCCGGCAGGTACCGTGACATGGAACGCATAGACGTCGACCGGATCGCGCCGCCATTCGACCCGGCGACCATCGATGCTGATTTCGAGCCCCGTCAGCGATGCGAGCGGGACCGTCGGCGCATGGCTCGCGGTCTCCCATTGCGGGTAGAGAAGGACCAGATCGCCTGCGGCCTGGACCGGGATCGTCTCGTTCACCGATACGATTCCGCGCGCCGTATCGGCGGCATCGACCGCAAGCGTGATCGCGCCCGCAAAGGGCTGATCTTTTGAGATCGGCACGACCGATGGAGAGCTCGATGGACGGGGACCGACGCCGACCTGGGCGATGACCGGCGCCGCAGCGACCAATACCACTGCGGCCGAAAGCACGCGCACCAATAGACTCACAGTTTACCTCTTCCAGTTCGTATCGACGGCAGCGGACATCATCGGCCGACGTGCGCCTTCAGCCGGCATGTCCGGTATAGAACTCGCTTGCAATCTTCCACTGCCCGGCAACCTTGAGCAGCTGCATCGTCTTTCAACCCCAGCTCGATCCCTGCAGCGAGGTATTGACGAAGACCAGCGACACGCTCGCGAGCGGACCGTCCTGCTGGATGTGGATATCCTGAAAACGTTGGGTGAACGGGCTGCCGCCGAACACCCCCTCGCGGAACGCCTGGTATTGATTTGTCACGCCGGGGTCTCTGCTCGCCACGCCGCTAGACCCGACGCCGGAGAAGGGGATGCTCGCGTTGAGCAGCAGCGTCTCGAAAAGCGCCTCGTCCTTCGTGGACACGGCATTCGTGTAGGTAGCAAGCAGCGCCTCGATGGCTTTACGATCCGTGCCGACGCTGTCGAACTGCGGAGGGATCGATACGGCCCGCGCGGCCGCGGGCAGAGAGACTGAGATCGCAAGGAGGAGCGGGATCAGCGACAATCTTGGCATCGAAACACCCTTTCGTCCTCGATTAACGTATCGCCGAGCGCTGGTGGAATATTCCGAGGTTCGTCCGGCAGCATCGCGCAGGCAGAGCAGGATATATGCCGGCGCCGCAAGGGCCTGTGATACCGCTGAAACCTCTACCCGAGGTCCGCGTCTGGCGCCGTCTGCGTCCGAACCGGGACAAATGACGTCCGCCCCCGGACAAAGCGCCCCGGGTGCTGTCGCACCCCGATTATCGAATAGCACCATCTCGGCTCATGATCGTCGGGATCGACGATTGGACCTTCGTAAAGCATCCATTGATGGGCGTCGCCACACTCGATGAAGACCCTGCTAGCTTCGGATGAACAAACGTCCGATGTCGGGAAGCGGATGGCGTGTCTTAAGCGGCCGGTTATGGGTCATGACGCCCGGCCGCTGGTAGTGAGTGTCGATCAGATTACGTCATTCGGTCTCGCGGGTCAGGCTTTAGAACCTTCTGTCCGGCCGGAGCTGCCGGACTTCCGCGCTGGCCCTCATCTGCAAGCCAGTCGATGAAGACACCAATAACTGGCATCCGGCCCGCGTGATCCGGAACGACCGCGACATAGCCCGTCCGTCGCACCTGGATCTCGGGAAGCGGGGTCGTGAGCTTGCCGGCCGCGATGTCGATCGCGAGCATCGGCAAGGGGCCGATGCCGATACCCAGCCCGTCCTCGACTGCCTGACGGGTCACGAAGAAATGATCGAATGTCTGGCGGGGAAGGCCGACTAGGTGCGGCAGGCCGGCCGTGTCGAGCCAGTCGGTCCAGTCACCCGCCCGCGTCTCGCTCGCGAGCAGCACATGACCTTCGATGTCAGCTGGTGTTCTGATCGGACGCCGTTCGAGCAGCGCGGGGCTCGCGATCAGCGTGTCGATGTCCTCGATCACCCGGACCGCGCGGTGACCCGGCCACGCCGCCTCGGTCGCGTTGCCGCGCCGAATTGCGATATCGAAGCCACCCCGCAGATCCTCAAGCAAGGTCGAGACCGTACCGACCACGACCTCCACATGCGGATGGTCGGCATGGAAGCGATCAAGCCTGGGGATCAGCCATCGCATCGCGAAGCTGGTCGGCGCGCTGACCCGAAGGATGCGCCGTGTCGTCGGCCTGCTGCAGGCGTCTGCCGCCCGGGCCACACGGTCGAAGGCATGGCCGACCTCGTCGGCGAACATCGCCGCGATCGGAGTTGCGACCATGCGCCGCCCGTCGCGACGGAAGAGCGGCTGCCCGAGCCAAACTTCGAGTGTGGCGACATGGCGGCTGACCGCACCGTGGGTCAGGCCGAGTTCGGCCGCGGCCGCTGCGTAGCTGCCTGTACGGGCGGCGACCTCGAAGACGCGTAACGCATTGAGGGGCGGCAGTCGGCGCATGACCGTTGAGTAAAGCTGACGGGTATCGTGAGCAACCACCCGCTTTTTTCAGAAATCTCGTATGTCTATGGTCGCGGCCGGAGGACATCGTGGCCGTTGCGCGAACATCAATCACTATCGCGGCCGACCGGCATGAGTCGGGTTCGGCCAAGCCCCGCAATCTGCTGGCGGCGTGTATCGTCCATGCGCTTCATGATGGCTATACTGATGGACTCTACGCGTTCCTGCCGATCTGGCAGAGCCAGTTTCGCCTCTCTTATGCCGGGCTCGCCGTGGTCCGGGCGCTCTATTACGGCACGATGGGCGGCCTTCAGCTCCCCGCCGATCGGCTCCTGCAAGGGGTCGCACCCCGCACTGCGCTGGTGCTTGCGACGCTGATCGCTGCCGCCGGTTTTGCCGTCATGGCGCTGCCGCTCGACTTTGCGGGCCTCTGCATCGGCCTGTTCGTGGCCGGGATCGGATCGAGCATCCAGCACCCACGCGGTTCGATGCTGGTGACCGAGACCTATGGCGTGGCATCGCGCCGCCCGCTCGGCATCTACAATTTCTCCGGCGATCTTGGCAAAGCGACGCTGCCGGCGCTGGCTGCCTTGCTGCTGCCCCTCCTTGCGTGGCGGCCGGTCCTCGGCCTCATGGCGCTGCTGGGTTTGGCCGTCACCGGCGTCCTGATCGGACTGGCGCCGTCCGTCGCCGCTCATGGTAATGCTGAGGAGGCGCCGGCTCGGGCACGTTCTGTGCAACGGGGCTTCGGGCTCCTCACCCTGATCGGGGGCCTCGATACCGCAACCCGCATGGGCTATCTGCTGTTCCTGCCGTTCCTTATTCACGGTCGTGGCGGTAGTTCCGCCACGGTCGGCGTCGCGCTTGCCCTTCTGTTTATCGGCGGCGCCTTCGGAAAGGCGAGTTGCAACTGGCTGAGCGAGCGTCTGGGCGTGATCGGAAGCGTCATGGCGACCGAGGCCGCAACCACGCTGCTCATCATTCTCACCCTTTTCACGCCGCTCGCGCCGACGCTGCTGGTGCTGCCCGTGCTAGGCATCGTGCTGAATGGGACGTCGTCGGTGCTTTACGGTACCGTTCCCGAGCTGGCACCGGGCGGCGATACGAGCCGGGCCTTTGCGATCTTCTACACCAGCGTCATCGGATCGGGCGGTCTTGCTCCGATCCTCTACGGCGCCATCGCCGACCATAGCAGCCAGGCGATCGGCATCGTGTCGGCCGGATTGACGGCAGCTGCGATCATCCCCTTCGTTGCGGCACTCAAGCCATCGATGAGACCCACCGATTGAGGAGCCTAAACTTTGCCGGAAGACGCGACCGTCCGATCGGGTCGATGCCATTGTGGCGCCGTCCGTTTCGAAATCACGGGTAGTGCCCCATGGCGTGGTGTAGGAACACCGATCCTCGGCAGGGCCAAGGATGATCAGGCTGCCAGCGCTGGCAGGCTGATGCGTGGGTTATCGCTCAACGCGCCGATCGTTTCCAGCGTCATATGGCGGCGCGATACCGACCACTCGTCATTTTGCTCGAGCATGAGCGCGCCGACGAGGCGGATGACTGCGGCGGTGTTGGGGAAGATACCGATGACATCGGCCCGGCGCTTGATCTCGTTGTTGACGCGCTCGAGTGGATTGGTCGACGAAATCTGCGCCCAATGCTCCTTCGGGAACCCCATGTAGGCGAGCACCTCTTCGCGCGAGCCATCCATCATGATGGCGAGCTTCTCGTATCGCTCGCGTAACGCGTCGGCGACGTAACGCCACTGCTCGTGAGCCGCATTGGCGCTCTCCTGGGCGAAGATGGTCTTGAGCATGGCGACAACGGCGGGACGCTGCTTGGGGCCGACATGCGCCAGCGCATTGCGCATCCACTGCACGCGGCACCGTTGTTGGGTCGCATTGAACACCTTGCCGGCCGCGCTGCGCAAGCCTTTGTGATCGTCGGAGATGACGAGCTTCACGCCGCGCAGGCCACGATCGGCGAGCGAACGCAGGAAGCCCTTCCAGAAGGTTTCGGCCTCGGACGGACCGCTTGCGACGCCAAGTACTTCGCGCCTGCCGAGCGTGTTGGCGCCCACCGCCACTATCACCGCGGTCGAGACGATCCGGCCGCCCTCGCGCTCCTTCAGGTAGGTGGGTGGAGTAGGCGATGCGCGCCTTGCCGCCTTGCGACGGCAGGTCTCGCATCGCCTCTCGCCGAACCGGACGTGCGTCTTTCGTTACGCATCCTGTACCCGCCATTTCAGCCCGGGTCGCCTTGGAGTATAAGGCGACTACGGGTCAGCCTGCCGGGAGCAACCATTTGCATCCACGTGCCATGAGCACCTGAGCCGGACATGTGTCCCGGCAGGCGGCCGTGATGACGCCCAATAGGAAGTCAGTGCCTTCGACCACCAGTACAGGAACAGGTCAGGATCGCGGTGGACTCGATTATCGAAGGATAGACAAATCGGAGTATAATCCATGAGAAAAAGATTAGATTCAGACGCCGAGGAACCCGAGGAAATATGGTTTGCCGGTGTCGATTGGGGATCTCAACTTCACCAGGTGCGTGTTAGCGATCGGTGTGGTCGATCACTCGGCGACCGTGGCTTCGCCCATGGCGGTGAAGGGCTTGCCGAGCTCGCGGCGTGGATCCTTCAAAAAACGGGAGCTTCTCCCGATGCCGTTCACATTGCTATTGAAGTGCCGCACGGTCCGGTCGTTGAAAGTCTGATGGAGCGGGGATTCCAGCTTTACTCCATCAATCCCAAGCAGCTCGATCGATTCCGAGACCGCTTTTCGCCTTCCGGATCCAAGGATGATAGCCGCGATGCGCTCGTTTTAGCCGACTCGCTCAGAACCGATCGGCGCAGCTTTCGCGCTCTGCGAGCGGTCGATCCACTTGTCGTTGAACTGCGCGAATGGTCGCGGATCGCCGAGGAGCTAGGACAGGACCAGCTCCGTCTCGCCAACCGGATCCAGAACCAACTGTGGCGCTATTTTCCACAGCTTCTAGAATTGAGTGACGGGACGATAGAACCGTGGCTGCTGGCCTTGTGGCAGCTGGCGCCGATTCCGGGAAAAGCAGCGCGCTTGCGTGAAAGTACGATCGCGCGGCTGCTTAAAAATCATCGGATCCGCCGGGTCTCAGCGGCGGACATAATCCAGGCACTCCGTGCGCCGGCTATTCCGATGGCGCCCGGTGCCGTCGAGTCTGCTGTTGCCCATATTAAAATCCTGATCGGCCAGATCGAGCCGATCCGTCGGCAAATCAAACAGGCCAATGCCCAGCTCGAAGCGCGGCTGGAACACTTCTTGTCGAAGGAGGAGACGGCCGAGGGGCAACAGGTGGAGCAGCGTGACGTGACAATCTTGCGGTCCCTGCCAGGCGTCGGAAAGATCGTCCTCGCCACGCTGCTCGCAGAAGCTTCAGACGCCCTGCGCCGCAGAGATTATCACGCTCTGCGCTGTCTGTCAGGGGTGGCACCGGTCACCAAGCGTTCTGGTAAAAGCCGCCAAGTGCTCATGCGACGCGCGGTCTTGGTCCGCTTGCGAAACGCCATCTATTATTGGTCAAGAATAGCAGTGAGGCTCGACCCACGCAGCCGAGCCCGATACGAGGCGCTGCGCGCTAATGGCCATAACTACAGCCGTGCCCTTCGGGGGGTTGCTGATCGTTTGCTACGCGTTGCCTGCACTATGCTCGAGCGACAAACCACGTTCGATCCCAACACGGTGTTGCGCTCGGCGTCCGGGCAAGCCCCTTCCGCCAGCATTGCGTAAGTCGATGCATTAATTACAATACTGACAGATCTGCCATCTGCTCGGCGGCATGCCGCCGCTCGCCCGTAAGATCTGAGATTGGGGATGCGGAGCGCAGTAAACCCAAATAGCGAAGCGCAGCAGCCCCAATCTCAGCTCTCGGCACACGCCGCGAGAGCAGTTCCTACGATACTTCTCGTTTGCAAAAGGATAGGAAGTCCGGCTCTCCAGAAGACATGGCGAAATCAGGCTGTCTCATCCAACTGAGACGATAGCGGCACACGGGAGTCCAGCCGAGGAGATGTTGTTCGACAAGAGCGTCCCGCCACACGCGCCTCGTGGGCCGTAGCAGACTATGGAGTTTTGAACGCCAGAGTTCGCTGGCCATCGCTTTTGGGCGTTTCCTTCGCAGCCAGCAATAAAGGCGGAGGCCAACATACCAGTCGAGATCGACAAACACGTGGCCTGCCCCTACACAGTAGCGATAGTAATTCGCCCATCCGCGCAGGATGGGGTTGAGTTCCAGAAGCTTCTCGCCAAGGCTGCCGCTGATACTATTTGGGCGGGTCAGCTGCTTGACTTTGCGACGCAGGTTGGCGGGTTTTGCGTCTGGGATTTCCACGCGCGGGCCGTAACCATAGCGTTTGTCCCAGTGCATACCGAAGCGGAATCCGAGGAATTCGAATCCGTCGGTCATTGCCGTGACCCTCGTCTTTTCCGGCGATAATTCGAGTCCTGTCGTCCGGTGTAGGTGATCGGCGAGCGCGGATTTCTCCGCGAGCGCGTCTTCCTGTGTCCCCGAGACCAAAACTACGAAATCATCGGCGTAGCGCACCGGGAGAAAGATGCAGCGGCCAGCAATTCGGTCGCTGTCCCGGGCGCTTTTCGCTGCCTTAAGCCCATCGCTCTTGCGACGGGCCTGAGTTTTCGTGCGATGGAACGTCCACCTCTCATATCTCTCCTCGATCGTGCTGAGCGCGATGTTGGCGAGCATTGGGGAGATTATCCCACCTTGGGGTGTGCCGGCGTCCGTACGAAAGAACTGGTCTTCCGCCAGAACCCCAGCTTTCAAGAACTGTCCTACCAACCGCACTACCCGGCGATCGGCAACGCGTTTGCGTATCCGGTCGAGAAGTAGATGGTGATTGATGTTGTCGAAGCAGCCCTTGATGTCCCCTTCGATCACCCAAGGGTAAGGCATCCGGCTTCGGCGCGTGTCGCTGTCCCGTTTCTGGGGCAACGACGCTCGTCGCATATATTCCAAAGCTCCATGCGCGCTCCGGCCGGGCCGGAACCCATAGGAGACGTGCCAGAACTGAGCTTCGAATATCGGCTCCAAGATCAACTTGGCCGCGCCTTGAACGACGCGGTCCTTGATCGTGGGGATGCCCAGGGGTCGGAATTCCCCCGGTTTACCGGCTTTGGGTATGAGTTTGCATCGAGCCGGGCTTGGCCGATATGCGCCAGTGGGGACTGTCGGGAATTTTGTGCGCGAGGCCATAAGATGGAATGGAAAGGACCATCGATATGGCAATCGAGAAAGACGTGCTGGATCAGCTTCTGGCTGGTCGTGACCCACAGGAGCTGTTCGCCAAGGACGGCTTACTGGACGAACTGAAGAAGGCGCTCTCCGAGCGCATGTTGTCAGCAGAGCTGGATGATCATTTGGAGACTGAAGGCGCCGCAGGCGCCATCAATCGGCGGAACGGCTCATCGAAGAAGACGGTGCTGACAGGCACTTCGAAGCTAACGTTGGACATCCCTCGTGACCGGGCAGGGACGTTCGATCCGAAGCTCATCGCGAAGTATCAGCGGCGGTTTCCCGATTTCGATAGCAAGATCATCTCGATGTACGCACGCGGCATGACGGTGCGCGAAATCCGTGGGCATCTCGAGGAGCTCTACGGGATCGATGTCTCGCCGGACCTCATATCGACCATCACCGACGCCGTGCTGGAAACCGTCGCGGAATGGCAGGGGCGGCCGCTCGACGCTTGTTATCCGCTGGTCTTTTTCGACGCGATCCGGGACGAAGGGTTCGTGCGAAACAAGGCGGTGTACATTGCGCTCGGCATCCTTCCCGACGGCACGAAAGAAATTCTTGGCATCTGGATCGAGCAGACCGAGGGCGCCAAATTCTGGCTGCGCGTGATGAACGAACTCAAAAACCGCGGCGTTGCCGACATCCTGATTGCTGTCGTCGACGGCCTGAAGGGCTTCCCAGAAGCGATCAACGCCGCGTTCCCCGAGACGATCGTTCAGACCTGCATCGTCCACCTGCTCCGCAACTCGATGAGCTTTGCGTCGTGGAAGGACCGCAAGCCGATCGCGCAAGCGCTTCGCGCCGTTTATCGCGCCGAGACCCCCGAAGCTGGCTTGGCCGCCCTGGAGGTGTTCGAGCAGGGCCATTGGGGGAAACAGTATCCGGCGATCGCCCAAGGCTGGCGCCGACATTGGGCCCAGGTGATCCCATTCTTCGCGTTTCCCGAAGGCGTACGCCGGATCATCTATACGACGAACGCGATTGAGGCGCTCAACTCAAAGCTACGCCGCGCGGTCCGAACCAGAGGTCACTTCCCCGGTGACGATGCTGCGATGAAACTGCTATACCTCGTGCTCAACACAGCGGCCCAAGAGTGGAAAAGGCCGCCGCGGGAGTGGGCCGAGGCAAAGACCCAGTTCGCCGTGATCTTCGGCGAACGGTTCGTCATCTGATGACGGTAACGGCCTCGCGCACGGAATTCCTGACAGTCCCGCGCCAGTGCGCAATTCGACTTGCAGCTCGGCCAGAAAGCGGTCCTCACTCCTATTCCGGATGCGCCCCACAGTCATCCCGTCGACCCCGGCAGTACGGCCGCCCTTATTGGTGGCGACCCGCTGCCAGGCATGACGGAGGGTGCGGAGGTCAGTTAACCAACCCCACATGTCCCGCCATTGGTCTTCGGGATTTGCCTTGCTCCACTGATAAAGCTTGCGTTGAACGCCGAGTACCCATGCCGAATCGGCTTGGTGATCCATGTCCACAGATCTCTCCTCCGCCTCGCAAACCTATCGTCTTCCTGCTTCCCTTCGCCATGTGCGCGGCTTTCCCGCGCTCGGACTACTACGAAAGCTCCGCCCTTGGTGTCGTCCGTCTCCTGCCGTCGCGGCGAGCCGGGCTCCGTGCCCGGCAGACGATCCAAGTTCCCGTGTTCCGATTTCCAACCTTCATGCCCGTAGGCGGTGAGCTCTGCCCCGTACAATGCGGGAGATGGGCTGCGGGAGTTTCCCCATCTCGAACGTGTTTCTCACGCCCACGCAGGAGGATCGACGAGCCTCTCGCGCCTGATCGTTCTCGGTGCCTTCACGCCATTGCGCGTGATGAAAGCGATATGTGTTCCCTCCGAGGCTTCACACGCTCACTTCGTTGTCTCGCCATAGGCACTGCGGTAGCCCGGCCTGCGGTCAATGGCCCGCATCCGGTACAATTCAGGCCGATCTGCTTATCCCACTCCACCGGCGACGCCCGGTCGAGCTTCTCGGCCCCCTTTCGTTCGCTACTCCTGCGAACAAGGCGGCATTCCAGCCGCCGGTCGGAAATCAGCAAGCTTGAGAGGTGATCGTTACATCATGCCACCTCCCGCGCCGCACGGCGCACCGTCGATCCATAGGTACGGCCACTCGCCTTCGATCGGGCGGTTGAGGAAGGCGTTCACCCGCTCGTCGATCTCGGTGATCAGCCGGCTCACCTGGCTCTTCGAGACGCCAGTGCCGCCCATCGCCTTCACCAGATCGTCGACCGATCGCGTCGAGATCCCCTGGATGTAGGCCTCCTGGATTACCGCCACCAACGCCTTCTCCGCCGTTCGGCGCGGCTCCAGGAAGCTCGGGAAATAGCTGCCCTTCCTCAGCTTGGGGATCGCCAGCTCGATCCGCCCGGCACGCGTGTCCCAGTTGCCGTCACGATAGCCGTTGCGGTGGTTCAGGCGATCAGCCGAGCGGCACCCTGCCGCCGCGCCCGTCTTGGCTTCGATCTCCATATCCATCATGCGCTCTGCGGCAAACGCCAGCATCTCGCGCACCAGATCAGTATCTGCGTCTTGCTCAACCAGCTCCAGCAGGGCCATCTTGGCATCGGTCATCGTCGTCTTCTCCAAGTTCGAGTTCGCATCCGAACCCTACCGAAGATCGGCGATGGCTACCCTATCCGGGCGCGCTTCCTACACCACGTCCCGGGGCACTACCCGAATTTATGAACCCGGCGCTTGTGAGGCTGCTGCAAACTCGGCTTGGCCGGTATCTTCCGCCCGGCTGATTGCAGCGTTGCTCTAGGATGCTACGATTTGAAGCGATGATCGAATTACTGGTGAGGCTCCAGATGCTTCTCTTATCTGCACTTTTGGCTAGCCTTTTGCACGGTGTAAAGCCAGTCTCAACGGCCGACAACTCCAGTCCGGGGGCGCTAGAGTCGTTTTCTGATTGATGGAATCGACGGGGATTCCCTTTTTGCTCTTGGTCTGATTCAACCTCGTTGTTGGGTTGAGGAGGGAGCGATGGCGAGACCCTATTCCAATGATCTTCGTTACCGGGTTGCCGCAGCAGTGGTGTCGGGACGGTCCTGCCGGGAGGTCGCTCAAACCTTCGACGTGAGCGTCTCGAGTGCGGTAAAATGGTCGCAGCGTCTACGAGCGACGGGGACGGCCGCAGCAGGCAAGATGGGCGGCCATCGCAAGGTGCTGCTCGAGCCGCATCGGGAGCTGGTTCTGGCCCTGCTGGATGCGTCACCCGACATGACGATGGCTATGCTCGTGGCCGATCTGGCTGACCATGGCGTCGTTACGAGCACGGTGTCGGTATGGCGCCTGGTCCCGTCGGCCGGAAAGACGTTCAAAAAAAACTCTGTTCGCCGTCGAGCAAGAGCGGCCAGCGATCGCGCGAAGGCGAGCGCAGTGGCGGAAATATCAGGGCCGGCTTGATCCAGCGCGTCTCGTCTTCATCGACGAGACCTGGGCCAAGACGAACATGACGCCGATCAGAGGCTGGAGCGAACGCGGGCGCAAGCTCATCGGCCGGGCACCTTTTGGTAAATGGTCGACGCTGACGTTCGTGGCCGCGCTTCGCGCCGACCGGATCGACGCCCCCTGCGTGCTTGACGGGCCGATCAATGGCCAGAGCTTCACAGCTTGGGTCGAGCAGTTCCTGGTGCCGACGCTCGCGCCGGGCGACGTTGTTATCATGGACAATCTGGGCAGCCACAAAGGGCCCAGGGTCCGCAAAGCGATACGAACAGCCGGCGCAAAGCTGCTCTTCCTGCCGCCTTACTCGCCCGACCTGAACCCCATCGAACAGGTCTTCGCCAAGCTGAAACTCATGCTCAGGCGAGCCGCGGAGCGCTCCACCGAGGACACCTGGCGCCGCATCGGCTCGCTACTCGATCGTTTCCCGCCAGACGAGTGCGCCGCCTACATCCGAAACTCCGGATACGCTTCCATCTAAGAGAAACCGACTCTAGTCGGGGATTGGAAAGGCAAAGCAGATTGCGACGGAGGCAGCGATCTTTCCGTAGAACTTAAGATTGAAGGGCCGTTGCCGTATAAAATTACCTCCGACGTCCCGGCTCTTCACGCTCATGCCATTCTCAGTCGCAAGGGGATGCCGAGCAAGGATCAGCTTGGTTCGGATATGGATCCTCAGTTGTCAGAATATGTCGTCCGGTGGCCATACGAGAGTTGGTTCGGCCTTTTTAAGAATGGAGGTGCCGGATATTTTTCTTGGGGCGATCATTTCAAAAAATCGTGTTCAATCAACAGTATGCGTAAGATCGGGTGACGAACGGCTGAAATCAACGAATGCTCGCCAGAAGCTGTCGGTCTCAAAACCACCATTCTTCCCCGTTGCCGCCCGCCTGATACGCGAGATTTGGCCTGATAGCCGACCGACTGCTCCTGGGCGAGAGAGCGGCCCGACCGTTGCCGCCCAAGGTCGGCCCTAGGGCAGCCCTGGCTCGCCGCCCATAAGCGGACATCGTTGATCGACGTAGCTGCACCACGACGGCCAAATTTCGTCAATCGCCGCCATGCCGTTCTTGGTTGCAGTGAGCGTGTACGCTTCATCTCGGGCTGGCCGGTATGTGGTGTCGGCGGCAGGTAGCACCACTACAGGCGCATGTCCGAACTGGTCAGCGGTTATGTCGACCACGAACCCATTCGCCTCGACCCAAGCATGACCCACCCATCCCTCGGCGGTGAACAGCCCGCAATCCTCGCCCGCAATGCCCGGTGCTTTCTTCGGAGGCTGACCGCTTTGTAGCCTTGCCTCGATCCCGCATCGATGAAGCGCCCTCACAAGAAACATGCTCGATCGAACACAGGTCCATTGGGACGGCATGGCTGGTGGGGGTGGCCCCCATAAATGATGCCAGCGCGACCAATGAGGCAGCAAGAATGTCCTGGCGGTGGTCGCGACAGCGAGGAGCATCATCTGAACGTCCGCTATTCCCTCGCGGAGATCAATAGCCGCCTGACCGCTCGCCACCAACTGCGGTCGTTCGCGATCGGCGCCGATCGCTTCCCGTTTCCCGTGCAGTGACGAGTTTTGAGAAGCCGTTCGCGTTGTCACCCAAGCATCGTTGGCGAGAAGGCCGGAGCGGAAGGAAGCGCCCAATTGCGGCCCTTCAGCAGATCGCGACACGCCGCGCGATCCCTGTCTTGTCCGGCTGTCCCGTTGTAGGTTCGTTTACGGGAGGGTGCCCGAGCTTGCTCGATCAGGCGCAATCACCGGTGCAAGAGCGAACCCGGCGAGCCGGGCCGTTCCAAGCAGGCGATCAAGATCGTGTCCGTTACGGGCGCTGGCGGATAGGCCGGCCATGACCGTGCTCATGTAGTCGGTCAGACGTTCGGCCTGGTCGGGATGACGAGCGGCGACGAAGGCCCGGATCGCTCCTTCCGCAGCCGCAAGGAAGACGCCGGCAGCGTCCTTTGCTTCAGCATCGGTGCAGCGCGCGCCCTCGATCACGAGGCAGCCCGCCGCTCCCGGATCGGCCGCATAGCGCCGGGCCGCCTCCTCCAGCACCGCCGCGAGACAGTCGGCAACTGGGCGATCGGGGTCGAGCAGACCGTGCAACGGGATCGCGCCCTCGCCGGCATAGCGATCGAGGATGCGACTGTAGAGGCCGGCTTTGCTGCCGAATGCGGTGTAGAAGCTCGGCGGGTTGATCCCGATTGCCTGGGTCAATTCGGCAACGCTGACGGCATCGTAGCCGTGGGCGTGGAACAGGCGCTGGGCGGTTGCGACAGCCGCGTCCGGGTCGAATTGGCGGGGACGGCCGCGCGCCCGGCGCTTTTCTGTATATTCCACTACAAATACCTTGACGAGCCGCTCTTCCTATTTATGTAGCGCGTCGTAAGTTATGGATCAAGGAGTGTCCGATGGGTGCGTTCGATGGCAAGTCCGTTCTGGTACTTGGCGGTAGCCGGGGGATCGGGGCGGCAATCGTGCGTCGCTTCGCGGCGGATGGTGCAACCGTAACCTTCACCTATTCCGGCTCGCGCGACGCGGCCGAGGCGCTGGCAGCCGAGATGGGCAGCAGCGCCGTCGAGACGGACAGCGCGGACCGCGACGCGGTAATCGCCCGCGTGAGGGATAGTGGCCCGCTCGACGTGCTGGTGGTCAACGCCGGCGTCGCGCTGTTCGGCGACGCGCTGGAGCAGGACCCAGACGCGGTTGACCGGCTGTTTCGGATCAACGTCCACGCGCCCTATCATGCTGCCGTCGAGGCAGCCCGCCAAATGCCCGAGGGCGGCCGCATTATTGTCATCGGCTCGGTCAACGGCGATCGGATGCCCGTGCCAGGCATGGCGTCCTACGCGCTCAGCAAGTCGGCGCTTCAGGGCCTCGCGCGCGGCCTCGCCCGCGACTTCGGTCAGCGCGGGATTACGGTCAACGTCGTCCAGCCTGGACCCATCGACACCGACGCGAACCCTGCCAACGGCCCGATGAAGGATTTGCTGCACGGCTTCATGGCGATCAAGCGTCATGGCCGGCCCGAGGAGGTCGCCGGCATGGTGGCGTGGCTCGCCGGCCCCGAGGCGGGCTTCGTCACCGGCGCGATGCACACCATCGATGGCGCGTTCGGCGCCTGACTTTGTGGAGCGGACGGCAATGACCACCATCGGCATCATCGGCGCGGGCGAGGTCGGCGGTCAGATCGCGCGCGCGCCGCCGTCGCGAACGGCTACCGGGTGGTCATCGCCAACTCGCGCGGCCCGGAGACCTTGGCCGGGCTGGTCGCGGAACTCGGGCCATTGGCCCGCGCCGCGCGCCCTGCCGAAGCAGCCGAGGCGGGGGATTTCGTCGTGGTGGCGGTCCCCCTAAAGCTCGTCAGCGACATGCCCGTCGAGCAACTGGCGGGGAAGATCGTGCTCGACACCAACAACTACATGCCTTGGCGCGACGGACGTTACGCCGTGATCGATGCCGGTGAAAAGACCGAGCACGAGCTGCGGCAGGAACAGCTCCCCACTTCGAAGGTCGCAAAGGCGTTCACGCATATACAGGCGCCGCGCCTGTTCCTCTCTGCGAAGCCGTCCGGTACGCCGGACAGGCACGCATTATCGGTGTCGAGCGACTATCCCGAGGCGGTCGAGCTGGTGACGCGGCTATATGACCAGTTCGGCTTCGATACGGCCGACAACAGCCCGCTAAGCGCGTCCTGGCGTAGCGGCCCCGGTCAACCGGCATGGCATGCTCACGAACATCAGACCCGCGCCGAGCTGGTCGCGAACCTAGCCAAGGCGAAACCGCTTACGACAAGGTAGGACCACCTTCCGTCGCCTTTCCCGATCAACCATCCTTTCGGGACGGCATCTATCGCCGTCTGCCTGCCGGAACCTGCCAAACCGTTGTCCACCAGACCCCAGATTACGACGTTCGCGTCTGAACGTGCCGCTCCGCCATGTAGCTGGGGTCGGCGGTATTGATGGAACATTCCGCCGCGAAGCCCGGCCAGGCTGGTGTTTCGCGGCGGACAGCTTTTGCAGCTTATTGTGCGAGCATCCCAGCATCGACCAGATGCTCGGTGCCGGTAATGTAGGAGGCCTCGTCTGATGCCAAGAACAACACGAGGTTCGTGACCTCGCTAGCCTCTGCAAGGCGGCCGAGGGGAATCTGCTTGAGGGCCTCGCCGCCGTTCTCATCCGTGCCTTCGACCATCATCGGGGTGTTGATGAAGCCGGGGTGGACGGAGTTGGTGCGAATATTGTTGGGGCCGTATTCGATGGCCGTGGCCTTGCTCATACCGCGCACCGCGAACTTGCTGCCAACATAGGCCACGCTGGGGAAACCGTAATTCGCGGCCATGCCGGCAATGGACGAAATGTTAACAATCGAGCCGATCTTCGCCTTCAGCATCGAGGGGATCACCGCCTTCATGCCCAGGAACACTGCGGTCTGGTTGATCGCGCAGACCTTCAAGTAATCGGCTTCGGAGATATCGGCGGTCTTGGCGATCGGCCCCAGCACACCGGCGTTGTTGACCAAGATCGTGACCGGCCCGAACTTTGCTTCCGCCTGCGCGACGACATCGGTCCAGCCATCGAAACTAGTGACATCGTGACGAATGAACAGCGCGCTTTCGCCCAGTTCCTTAGCGAGCGCGTTACCGCCGTCGGCATTGATATCTGTCAGCACGACCTTCGCGCCTTCCGCAACGAAGCGTCTCGCATGCGATGCGCCCATTCCTTGCGCCGCACCGGTAATGATGGCCACCTTGCCGTCGAGTCTGCTCACCGTATCATTCTCCTTCTTCCGGGGATCGGGTCGTGGCAATTCGCCCGTTCCAAGCACGGCCGCAGGTAGGTATTAGATGACGAGTCAACAATAGCATGTCGATCAAAGGCACAGATAATTGGGCGCTGGCCCTCACGTGGATGGTGCTGCCGGCGGGCCGGGCATGGCAGCAAGCGGCGGGCGTGGCGCTCTCGCGATTGGGCCTATCGCTCTCTGCCGCCGCCCCGCTGCTTGTGATTGCACGGTTGGGCGACGGTGTACGACAACGGGACGTGGCCGAAGAAGCTGCGATCGATCCGGCGGCCATTGCACGGTCGGTATTGCAGCTTGAGAATGACGGTTTGCTGCTTCGACGAGCTGATGCAAATGATGCGCGCGCCAAAACGCTGCATCTGACTGCAGCAGGCCATGAGCTTGCCATAAAATTGGAACGGGCGCTCGACGCACTTCGCAGCGAGCTCTTGAAGGGGATTAGTGCACGCGACGGACAGGCGGCTGTGCGAGTGCTCCTAGCATTGGAGTCAGCATCTCCACGACTAATACCAACGTAGACGGATAAAGCGGTCTGGCAGCTATAGCCGTCTTGTTTGCCAAGAGCCGACGGGAAGAAAACCACCAGGCGCGGCCATTCCGTCGCGGCGGACGATACTCCAACCCGCGCGAAGCGGACTGGCGGTAATTAGGACCGGCCGCGACGCACGTTTATGACCGGGAATGGCGCGTTGCTGAAGGGCTGAATCATGGGCGATCGGGGGATTTTCCTCAGCAGGCCGCTTCGCTCAGAGGCGGAAGGTAGCTGACAACATCGGCAAGAGTAAAACGGCCGGACTCGACGGCATCGCTTCGCAGCATCGGCCCATGCCCTGCTCCGAAGATCGCGACCGTGCGCTGCCCCGGTGCACCGCCGATGCGCAGAAGATGGTCATAGATGCGCAGGTTCCGCGCATACCATGCCCCTACCCAGGCAGCGCCGGGATTGTTCGCATCGTCCCCAAAAGTCGCAATCTCGAAATAGGGGCGAGCCATCTCGTCCAATCCCGCCTTGTCGTTGAACTTGCGCACCCAGTCCGCGAGCGGATGGCAGCGTTGAAAAGCCCCTTCCGCGTCGGCTTGCCGTTGCGCCGTTGCTTGATAGGTCGTCCACTCCTCGCCCCGACCATGTGCCTTTAGCCAAGCCGGAAAGTCATAATCCGCGTCTTTCCCGGGTGCGTCGTCGTTCCAATCGACCGCATCGACTCGCGGCAAACCCAGCTTGGCGGCGAGGCGCAGACCGATCTGGTCCGTCTCGTTGCTATCGAGGGTACGCCGGCCAGCGCGATAGTCGTCATAGCGCTGATCGAGTTTCGCCTGCTCTCCAGCCGGCCATTCCACCGCGACATGTGTCGGGCGAAAGGTGGCAAGCCGATCGACAAGCTGCTCGATTTCGCGCTGGCGCTGCGGCGTGAGGATATTCTCCACCTTGGTGTTGGCGATATCGCGTCCGGGATTGGCCAGATGCGGCATGCCGACGATCATCAACGCAGGCTTGGGCGCTGTCGCCCAGGCCGGCACGCCCAGAGCCAGCGCCACCATAGCTAGGCATGTCTTCATACGCCGTCTCCTTTTCACATGGCTGCCGGGCAGGTGATCCGTCCCGTCCCGAGTTTGCGAATGGCGCAGGTCGGACGGCCCCCTATGGCGACCGTGCCGCGCCCGGCCACGCTGCCGATGGCGGGGCCGTTGACGATCGCTACAACATCGCCACGCCCGCCGATCGACAGTTCCAGCGCGCGTGCCTCGGCGCCACGGGCGTCTACGCTTCCCTCGCCGGAAATGGCGATCTTGAGTTGCCCCAACGTGCCGGAGACGACGATCCGCCCCATGCCAGGTACGGACAGGCTCGTGCTGCTTGCGCGCAGACCGTCGATCGCGACTTCTCCGAGCCCGGTGATGCGCGCCGCGAACGCCGGCACGACCATCGGCGAGACCTTCACGATGTCGTGTTCCCGAATGACGACATCGTCCACCAGCGGGGCCGCTATCTGGATGCGCAGACGCTGCACATCGCCCACGCGAGGACATGCGCGGCGTCCCGTGACGACGATATAGCCGCCCGCTGGTGTCGACGACCGGTCGCCGAACCCTGGCCCCGGCAAGCCGATCACGAGCCGGCCATTCATTATCCGGGCGCCGACGCATTGCACCAGACGCGGGTCTCCTGAAACTACCACGCTGGACACAGGTGCCTGGCGGATCTCCGCCGTCGCCCGTGTCCTGATCTCGATCGCATGGAACGCGTCGACTTCAAGCCGCCGTTCGGCGATCGCGGCTCCCATCGCCAAGGCAAGCATCGCACCGGGCACCAGCATCTCCAACTGAGTTGGTGATATAGCACAGTGCATCACGAAGAATGTCAAGCCGTGCTTATCGCAGATGGGGCACGCACCGCTCAGCCGGGATGGGCGACATCCGTTTGGCCGACCAGCCCGCCGGCGAACTCCTCCGCAAGCCACTGGCCGAACACCCGCATCGCGCTGCTCTGAGGGCGCGACTTCAGACGCGTTAGCCAATAGCCATCGACGTCGGCCTCGATCGAGAATGGCCGGACAATCTGGCCGCCTTGGATCTCACGCCGGAACAGCCCATGCGGCGCGAGCGCGACGCCCTCCCCCAGCATCGCGGCCTGGACCATGATGAGCGAGGAATCGAACAGCGGACCACGCACTGCCCACTGCTCCAGCCCGGCAGCTCGAAACCAGGCGGGCCAATCCTGCGGCCGGTAGGAGCGCAGCAGCGGCGCCCGCACCAGATCGCCCGGATCGCGTAGCATGCGGGCGAGTGCCGGCGCGCATAAAGGGGTGAGCGGGGCGGTGCAGATCATCTCCGCTTCCATCCCATGCCACGCACCGTCGCCGAACCGGATCGCGCAATCCAATCCTTCGCCGATCAGGTCGACCTTGTTGTTGTTCGTCAGCAACCGCAGGTCGATCCCGGGATGAGCCCGGCGGAATGCCGGCAACCGCTCGAGCAGCGCTCCCACCACGAAGGTCCCCACCGCGCTAACAGTTAGCACCTCCTGGACCCCGCCGGATTCGAAGCGCTCAAAGAGATGATCGATGGCGCCGAACGCCTCGAACAGCGTGGGAGCAAGCCCGACCCCTTCGTCGGTCAGCTTCAGGCCGCGGTTGGACCGGCGGAACAGCGCGAAACCAAGCCGAACTTCGAGCGCCTTGATCTGGTGGCTGACCGCGGCCTGCGTCACGCACAGCTCATCCGCTGCCCGGGTGAAGGACAAATGGCGCGCCGCCGCCTCAAAGGCGCGTAGCGCATTCAAAGGCAGAGGAGCACGCGCCATCTATCCCCAGTTTTTCTCATGCTTCAGCCCAATTTTGATCTTTTGCGCCGCATCGATTTGGCCGTCAACTTGCCTTGCGTAGCGATTCTGGAGGCGATCGGCATGAGGATCCACCATAAGTTTCATATGGGAATAGTGGCGACTCTCGCTGCGGCGGCAGCGATTGCTCCATCGCCTGCGCGTGCGACCGATCCACCCGAATGGTGGAGCCCGGTCAAGCCCTTCCATATCGCGGGTCCCGTCTATTATGTCGGCACCAAGGGGCTCGCCGCCTATCTCATCCGAACACGCAGCGGCGCGATCCTGCTGGACGGAACGCTCGCCAGCAATGCGCCGCTGATCGAACGGAATATCGAAAGCCTCGGCGTGCCGCTCCATTCGGTCCGGCTGCTCATCAGCGACCATGCCCATGACGACCATGTCGGCGCGTTTGCCCGGATCCAGCGGGATAGCGGTGCGCGCCTGCTGGCCAGCGCCGGGGACCGCTGGGCGCTCGAGCATGGCACGCCGCGCGGCGACACCGATTATGGGGTGCGACGGTTCGGCCCGGTCAGGGTCGTTGGCGTCGTCGCAGACGGACAGACGATCCATTGGGGCAACGTCGCGCTGACCGCGCATCTCACGCCCGGGCATACGCCGGGGTGCACGAGCTGGAGCATGACGATCCGGGAGCATGGCGTGCCGCACCAGATCCTGTTCCTGGGCAGCATCACCGTCGCGGGGAATATCCTAGTCGGCAATCACGCTTACCCTGCCGTGGTTCGCGATTATCGCACGACCTTTGCGAAACTGGCCCGGATGCACCCCGACATCCTGCTGACCAGCCATCCCGAGATGGCGGGTGTGCTCGAACGAGAGGTGCGCCACGAGGCGGGCGATGCCGATGCTTTCCTGGATCCCGACGCGCTGCGCCGGTTGGTTGCCACGTCTCAAGCGGCCTTCGAGCATGCTCTCGCGCACGCGTCGAAAGCGGCGAAATCATGATGGGCGCGCTTCTCCGGCATCTTCGACCACAGCCCGACGAGATCGTCGGCTCAGGGCGCGCGGCCCCGCCCCGTCGGCCGCCGATCCCGCGGGTAAGCCGTATCGCCTCGATTATCATGCGGCTGATCTGCATGACGACCATAGCATGCGCTGGCTTGGCGGGCCCGGTACATGCCATGCCTAGCCCCGTCCCTCATCCCTCAACCTGGCAACCGTCCGATGGAGCCGTGCAGGAACCGATCTGGCCCGGTGCCGCCCCTGACGCCCTCTCGCATCCCCGACAGGAGACGCTCGGCCCCGTGCCGGGGGAAACATGGTGGGCCAAGGTCGCGCATGTCAGCCGGCCGACCATGACGGTCTATAAGCCCAGGGGGCATGATAGCGGCGCGGCAGTCATCGTCTTTCCCGGGGGCGGCTATCAGGTGCTCGCCATGGATCTGGAAGGCACCGAGATCTGTTCCTGGCTCACTTCGGCCGGCACCACCTGCGTGCTGCTCAAATATCGCGTGCCCAATTCGGGGCCGACGCTGGTCGACGGGCATCGCTATTATCCGAGGGTGCAGACCGCATTGCAGGATGCCCAGCGAACGATCGGCCTCGTCCGCGAGCGTGCGGCCCGCTACCACGTCGATCCGCATCGGATCGGCGTCATCGGTTTCTCGGCAGGCGGGCATTTGGTCGCCGCGGTCAGCACCCATTTCACGCGTCGAACCTATCGCCCCGTGGATGCCGCCGACCGCATCAGCTGCCGCCCGGATTTCGCAATCGCCGTCTATCCCGGCCACCTGTGGGTTCACGAGGATGAGGACCGGACCACCCGCAACGAGACGGACCTTGGGCTGCGCCCTGACATCCATGTGACGCACGACACTCCGCCGACTTTCCTGCTGCAAGCCGAGGACGATCATGTCGATGGCGTCGAGCAATCGCTCGCCTATTACGTCGCGCTGCAGAAGGCAGGCGTGCCCACTGAGATGCATCTGTACGCGCAGGGCGGTCACGCCTTCGGACTTCGCAAGCCGACGCTGCCGATCGGGCACTGGCCGCAGCTCGTGGAGCAATGGCTGCACGGCATCGGCATGATGGCGGCGGATCGATAACGGGTAACGGTGTCGGGCTGGTCCGACAGGCTGGACAGAGTGGCGGATGGCGGACGAGAAGCCGGCATCCGCCGCGCCGGCGGCCGGCCGCAGATCGGCCGAACCCGAGAGGAGCCTTCATGCGCTCATTCCTGATTGCGACCGGACTCGCCGCGGTTCTGGCGGCAGTCCCCGCATGGGCCGGGATCGCACCCGGCGACGGCTTTGATGTAACCCGCTACCGCCTCGCGCTCACGCCGGACATCCAGAACGCGACTGTTGCCGGGCGTGAGATCATCACGCTGCGCGCGACCCGAGACGGTGTGCGCCAGCTTCGCTTTTCTGCCAACGCGTTGAGCATCGACGCCGCTCGTCTGAACGGCAATTCCGTCACCGTGACGGCACAAGGCGATGGTTTGAGCTTCGATCTTCCAGCGCCACTCCGAGCTGGCCACAAAGTCCGATTGGACCTCAGCTATCATGGCAAGCCAGCGCGCGGTTTCGCCCGTTCGGGCTCCGCGCTCTACACAAGCTATTTTGCCTGCGACTGGATGGTCTGCGTCCAAAATGCGTTCGGCGACAAGGCCGTCTTCGCCCTCGCGTTGCGCATTAACGCCGGGATGGATGCGCTGTCGGTTGGCAAACGGATATCCCGACGCGCAGGCCCCGATGGAAGCGAGATCCAGGACTGGCGAGCCCCCCGCCCCTATTCGTCCTATCTCTATGGCTTCGCGGTGGGCCATTTCGCGCATGCAGAAGATCACGCCGGATCGGCCCGGCTATCCGCCCTCAGCGACGTGGCTGATGCAGCCGAACTGCAGCGGCGTTTCGCCGAAACGGGCGAGATGGTCCGTTTCCTTGAGGCCAAGACGGGCGTAGCGCTCCCCGTCACCCGCTACACCCAGTTGCTCGTCAAGGGCGACGAAGCACAGGAAGCCGCGACCTATTCGGTGCTCGGCAAGGACGCGCTCCCCACAACGCCCGGCGGTCCCGCGGACGACTGGGCGATCATACATGAACTCACTCACCAATGGTGGGGCAATCTCGTCACCTGCGCGACGCTGCGCGATTTCTGGCTCAACGAGGGCATCACGACCTTCATGACCGCCGCCTGGAAAGAGCATCGCTACGGCCGAGCAGCCTATGACGCCGAACTCGATGTCGCCCGGGCGCGGTTAGATAAGGCTCGGGCAAAAGGGTTCGACAAGCCGCTGATCTGGGATGGGCAATATCCCAGCCTCGGCCTTCGCCGCGCCGTACAATACAGCAAGGGCGCGCTGTTCATGGACGAGCTGCGCCGCACTCTAGGCGAACAGGCCTTCTGGGCAGGCCTGCGCCGCTACACGCGCACGCACGCCGGCGGCACGGTAACCAGCATCGATCTCGAGCGCGCGATGGAGACCGCCAGCAGCAGGGACCTACGCACGCTTTTTGCGCAATGGGTGTTCGCTGAGGTTTCCAATCCCGCCAAGCGTTTTTCTGCGCGCGGAGCATCTCCGAACCCTCAATGAAGAGAAAAGCTGACCGTCTCCGATTAGGAACGCCCGCGGAGCCGGTCTACGACCGACATTGGTGGATTCGAGACAGGCAGGTTTCGGGGACGCCCCTTGGGAAGCCGACATTGCACAACGGCTTTTGCATCAACCAAGCCTTTGATCTGAGAGCCGGTCGGCCGTCGGTGCAAAAGCGAACCCTTGCGCAACATCCTAAGGGGCTGGGCTGCCGCCCGCGTAACGGCTTTTCTTGAGCACGAGTTCAGGATCGTCCCACGTCAGCATGTCCCGTATAGCAGCATGTTTATCGACAGCTGCGTCATAGTAGCTCTGCCACACGCGCATCCCGATCCAGTAGCCAACCTCATATGGCCAACCGGGCGGCGCTGAACCGTAGTTCTCTACCCATCTGTGAGTAGCGGCGCTTGCGGCCGACGGCGAGCGCTTAGCTGCATCGGGGCCGGCGACCAAGATATCCGCACGGAACATCCTCCAAAGTTCAGCCTCGCGAGGTTGGGCCCAGGCGGCACGAGCAGGCTCTGGTGTCTGGCCTGTCACCAACGCTGCAATGAAATCGGCCGAGCCCTCAGTGAGGGCTTCCGCCAGAAGCGGCGACCGGTCTGCATTTTTCGGATCGTGCTGAAAGGTGTGGACGGTTTCATGGCCGAAAAAACGGCGGAGCGAGCGCTCGAAACCTGCGGCGTCCGGGTCTACCGAGCAGAGCACTTCCAAGCCCAGAACTTGAGCGCCCGGCCCCGCCGTGCCGCCGGAATTGCCGGCACCCATAACAACATAGATTTGCGGAAGCGGTTCGTCAGGGAGCAATCCGTGGAGTGCCAAATAGATCGCATGTAAATCCGCGATTGCGCAACCTGACGTCTGGAAATTGACGGGTGCGTGATCACGCATCTCGGCATTCCCACTTGATGTAGCCCTTATTGTCGGAGGCCCATGTTTCGTCGATCTCGACGAGAACGGCAGAGACGAGGCGTAGGAGTGCCTGGTCGTTGGGGAAGACGCGAACCTTGACGGTCCGGCGTTTGAGTTCCTGCTGCACAGCGCGCTCGATGGGGTTGGATGTGCGCAGGCGCCGACGGTGATGCTCTGGCAGGTTGAAGACGGCGAGCCCCTCGGGAACGCTGTTTTCCAGCCATGTGGCCAAGGCGGGCGCGGTGTCGCGGTAGTTGGCGACGAGCTCGTCGAGCGCGGCCTGGGCCTTTGGAAGCGAGTTGGCGTTCCAGACGCCGCGCAGCTCGGTTCCGATGCGCCCGCGGATGGCGGTATTGGGTGCGTGATGGATGGCGTTGGCGGCCAGGTGAAACTGGCATCGCTGCCAGGTGGCGGCGCCGAGTACGGCTCGGCGAGCGGCGCGCAGGCCGGCGTGATCGTCGGAGACAATGAATTCAACGCCGCGCATGCCGCGCGCGACCAAGCCGTCGAGGAAGGCACGCCAGTGGACCTCGGCTTCCGACAGCGCGACGCTGACGCCGAGCACCCGGCGCCGCTCGTCTGGGCCGATGCCGATCGCCGAGAGGACGGCTGCGTCGCGAACGACGCCGCCTGCGCGCGTCTTCTCGTACCGGGCGTCAAGGATCAGGTAGCGGATCTCGCCGAGCGGACGAGTGCGCCACGCTTCCAGTTCGTCGTCGAGCAGGGCCGCGGCGCGACTGACCTGCGAGGAGGAAAGACCTTCGATCCCGAACTCGCGCAGCACCGCCTCGGCCTGACGGGTAGAGACGCCCTTCACGTACATCTCGGCCACCGCCAGCATGACTGCGCGCACCGAGCGGCAGCCGCGCTCCAGCGATTGAGGAAAGAAGGGCTCAGCGCCGTGGCCGGCGGTCTTGGGAACTGCCACCTCTACTGTGCCCGCCGGGGTATCGATCCGCTTCGACTTGTAGCCGTTGGCATAGCCCCGTCGGTCGGTCGTGCGTTCGTAGTGCCCTGCACCGAGGAAGCGCTCGCGCTCGATCCGCATCGCCATCTCGAAGGTGCGTGCGAACACGGTCGCGATGCCCTCGGGGCCGTGTTCGATCAGCTGTTCCAGAACCGCCTCGATCGCCTTATCATGCCTGCTGTCCATTCGCTCTCTCCACGGGTGTTTCGCAACTCCATGGAATGTAGAAGATGGGCAGCCGGTGCCGGGGCATGCCCCGGCACCAGCTTACCGATTACGACCCGATCGAATTTCCAGACCTCGCGTTACACAACCAAATCCGCTTCAGCCTGACCAAGGCGTGGAAGGCACTCGCTTATAGCCCGTTGGTACTTGGACGGATCCAAGGCGATTGTAGCCGCCAGGTGACGGGCGTCGATGATGCGGTCCGGCGTAAAGACACGAACGCCATATGAACCAGGATCTAAGTATCCCTTTTGTAGCTGATCTGCGGTCGGCCGCCCGTTACTCGCGGCGAAGACCTTCGCAAAACGCTCAACATCGGCAGTATGTATTATGGCCGTAAGGGGGTCTGCGGCCAGCGGAACGGCTGTTTCGGAGTTCGCGGGTGCGGTCCATGTGACGATCAACGCCGCTACGGTCGCGATACCAAATCGCGGTGTCATCTTTGGCATCGGAAGCCCCTAGGCACTTATCAGTATTCGCTTGTCTCTTGGTGCCTACGTACCGTCAAGAGCACCAGCATACCTTGCGATCCGCAGCGAGGCATCAGCGGCGATGACGTGAGACAGGCGTTCCACTCGGTTCGTCGCAACCTATGATCTATGTTTACATGTCGATCTTACGGTCAGTCATCGCTTGACATAGTGTATCCCCTCGCTCGTCGGGCACGGACGGATCGAGATCGATTGTCTGAAACTCACGCCTGATCTCATCATCCGTCATCTCAGCGATCGGCTTTGGATCATCCATGGTGGTCACTCCGGCACCGGGAAGATGCGTGCTCCCCTGTGTTTACAGACGCTACATCGGCACCGCTGTTCCGCATCTTTCACAGCGACCGGCCCAAAGAGCTTTGCGGCATCCAAGCCTGAGATCGTCACGCTGCGCTTACAGCCTTGGCAATCGATCCGGGTCATTGCCCTGCCCCGTGCGAAATCGAAGATCAGACGGAAGTTGCGGTTGCCCACCTAAAGCAGGGGAAGCTGGCGCGACTTGATATCAAAATCCCAGAACGCCCGACGCATCTCCAGCGCGGCGTCGATCGCCCCGAGATAGTCCGGGTCGCGCTTTCTCTCTGCCCGCTCAAAGCTCGAATCGGGTTCCAGATTACGGTTGCAATAGATCCGCTGCGCCGCCTCTCGCAGTTCAAAATCGTGCTTCATTGTCCGTTTCCTACGTGCCGCTCCTATCGTGAACAAAAGGCCAACATCCGTGTGGGGTCAAGCGTTTCAAAACCGGAACCGTCCGGCAGTAACCTATGTCTCGTTGCCGGAAGCTATGATGCCCGTCTGACTTGAAAGCGCGCCCGATCTCTTACATCCGGGGCTCAACGGCGGTGCGCCCGACGTGCGACACCGAAAGGTGTGGAACACCGAAAGGGTTCGTCAATGGCGCACGCCAGTATCATATCAGCGTTGGCCGCTTCAGGGGGTTGGGTATCGATTGTCATCATTCGCCTTCCCGCGATCATTCGTGCGGTTTCCGAATGGGACATCAAGCATCAAGCGGCGTGAGTTGAACCGTCGCTCAGACGATCCATGACGTTCAGGGCGGATGTCTCATGCGCCTCACTTGCCCTTCACCGCCCGAATGATGTCGGCAAGGTGCGGCCATAGAGGGCGAAGGGTCGCTCCGATGATGCTGGCAATGATCGCGATACTCACAGACATACTCCGGCCGATAAAAGCTTCATGCTCCTTGGCGGGGACGTCTGTGGGGATTCTGCGATCCCTAACGGGATGTAGCCATGAAAATCGAATCGGCGTCAACCATGAATGGCGAGCGTCGTCTTGCCGACGTCCGGCGGCTCCCCTTAGACCCTTGATCGGGCACGACCTTATCTCGTCTGGTCGTCACATATGAACCTCATTGTAGACGAGGCCCTTGAGGTCGACGTCGATTAATCTCCGCCGATGAGATAGGCGCGATGTTTGGCGTTCGGGGGCCTATGATCAGCAACATTCAGCGCGGTATAATGTAGGCGCACCTCCATTGACGGAGATTGGGTTTCCGACTCGGGAAGGGCAAGGATTGGTGGACAGCGGTCATTGGCTTGAGCCCTCTCCCGCCTTTGCGGGAGAGGGTTGGGTGAGGGTCTTCTTCTTCTCGATGTCGTTCAGGATGGCATCGACCACGCCGTCGAGATTTTCGACGACATCCCCATTCCAGAAACGCAGCACCCGATAGCCCTCGGCTTCGATCCATCGCGTCCGTCGCGCATCGGCTTCCGGACGGTGTTGACCACCATCCAATTCGACAACGAGCCTTGCTTCTATGCAAAGAAAATCAACGATATAGTGGCCAAGTGTCGCCTGTCGGCGGAACTTCATGCCGGACAATCCGCGATTGCGCAGCACCCGCCAGAGACGCTGTTCGCAATCGGTCGCATCGCGTCTGAGACGCGCGGCATGACCGCTGATCTGACGACGAACCGGCCCCATCGCCTCAGTTTAACAGAAGAAGACCCTCACCCAACCCTCTCCCGCGAAAGCGGGAGAGGGCTTCACGCGACGTCCGCGGCTGGGCGTTAACTGCGGACCATTTGATAGGTGATCTTTACGCCGGAAACGCTGTCGTTCCGCTTGAAGAGCCTCGATTTGGCGGCGTAGCGAATGAGCAAATGACCGGGGGCTAGCCACTTTGCTTCCGCCCACGATCCTTCCCAGCTTCCGACGCGGGCGGCACCATGATCGTCATCGGCGATGAACGTGTTGCCACTGCCTGTTGGTTGGTCGTCAGGCCGCAATATCGAAATTTGCGTCGAAAAACCGGTAGTCGCACCGCAGTCTCGCTGAAATAAGACGGCCGCCAACGCACCATCGGGTGCAAGGCTCCTCGATGAGACCGTGTTCTGGCAGGCATCCGAGCATCCCGAGCATACGAGCAAGGCCAGCATCGGAAGGCAGACTTTCATCCGCTCACATGATGGATCGCTGCGCTGCGCGTCAATGACCGGTTTCAGGATAACGGGCGGACGGACTAAACGACCGAGAGTGTGAAGGATATCGGGCGTCGGCAGACGTACGATATCCTTCACAATGTCGGTCATTCCAGCTCGCCTCACAAACCGATCCCTCGTTCCCGCCCAAGCATTCCGGCAAGCGCCACACCGACCGTGCGAGCGCGGATTTGCTCGGACAGTTCGCGGCCCATCCCGCCGTCGATGCTGTGCGCCGACCATTCGGGCGACCACTGGCGGCCGAGGCCCAATTGTCCGGCGCGCTTGACGAGAGCGCTTCCCATCGCCGGATCCTTTTCGACGGCTTTGGCCATGCCGCTGAGCCGCCGGTCGGTGGCATCCCTCTCCTCGGCATGCTGCCACCCTCCGAGCTTCTCCCGCCTGGCACGAAGCTGCTGCCATGTCTGGACGAAGCGATCGGCCCGGAGCTCGGGATTGGTTCGCAGCTCCGTCTCCGCCTGCATGGCGCGCAGCGCCGCCGCCGTGCGGCCGGCTGCTGCCTCCGCGGCGAGAGCAGGCTGCGCCGCAAGCGCCGCTTCGAGATCGCGGGCGGCGTCGGGCTGGATCTCCTTCAGCAGCCTGGCTGCCGCCATCCTCACCTTCTTCTGCGGTTCCGGTTCGACCGACCCGCGGGCCATATGTCGCACGCTTTCCTGGCGCGCCTGCGCATAGCGCTCCACGGCGCGGTCGAGCGGGGACCGGTCCTCGACGATCCTGGGATCGATCCTGATGCCATCGAAGATGCCCCGCGGGCGTGCGCGCTCCGGCTTCGGGTCCAACATCTCCGGCCGTATCTGCAGACCGGCGAACGGGTGGCGAGGAGCGCTTGTCTCCGGCGTAGGCACGGGCGTCCGATCGCGCGGCTTGATGCCCGCAACGGGATTGCATGGCTGATCGGGCGTCGGTGCCGGCATCTGGTGGTCGGAGACCATGTCCTTGGCTCGCTCGCGCGACAGCGTGCGGACGAGCCTCTGCTCGTTGGCAAAGTCGTCGCGGCCATAGTGAAGCTCGACGCTGTCGCGATGCCGTGACAACGCGACGTAGGTCGCGTGCCGGTCGAGGCCCGGTGTTGCCAGCACGTGCGTGCGATCGACGGTGACGCCCTGGGACTTGTGGATGGTGGCGGCGTATCCGTGATCGATATCGGCATAGTCCTTGACGTCGAAGGCGACCGAACGTCCGTCGTCCATCAGCACCGCCATGCGGGTCGGGCTGACGCTCTCGATCGTACCGAGCGATCCGTTCTTCACGCCGAGGCTGCGCTCGTTCGCCAAGAACATGATCCGGTCGCCGCTGGCGAAAAGGCGATCACCGCGCTCGGTCGCGTGCCGATATTCGATGCCCAGCTCATGTCCCTGGCGCAGACGGTCGCGGGCGAGCGTGTTGAGCTCGGCGACCTCGTCGCGGGTGTGGGTCAGGATCATCCGGCTTTGCTCCGGCTCGGCCTTGCGGGCTGCATCCCAACGATCGATCAGCGCGGCGCGTGCCGCCTCGCGCGTCTCGGCAGCATGGACGTGACCAGCCTCGTCATAGGCTTGGATCGCTTGCGCCGTCCGACCGGTGGCAAGATGGCGCGTGGCATCACGCTGCCAGTCCTCGCGCTGCCGGCGGACTTCCATGATCTCAACGCCGCCATGCCTTTCTGCGACGGAGCGGAACGCGGCCCCCGCTTCGATCGCCTGGAGCTGTTCAGGATCCCCGACCAGCACCAGCTTGGCGCCGCGCTTCTCGGCTTCGCGGACGATGCGCTCCATCTGGCGCGAGCCGATCATACCCGCCTCGTCGACGACGAGCACGTCCTGGCGCGTGAGCAACTCCCTGCCCTGCCCCCACTGATGCTCCATGCTCGCGACCGTGCGCGATGCGATGCCGGATCCACTCTCCAGATTCTCGGCGGCGATGCCCGACAGCGCGAGGCCGGTGACACGGTAGCCGGCTGTCTCCCAGGCGTCGCGGGCAACACCCAGCATCGCCGACTTGCCGGTGCCGGCATAGCCGATCACGACACCGAGACCTTTGGCCTCGGTGACATGTTCGAAAGCATCGCGCTGCTCGGCCGACAGGATCATGCCGCGCTGTGCGGCACGGGCCAGCGCGGCGCTTCGCTCCAACTCGCCGACGCCGTGCCGCGACCGCTCTGCCATCGCCGTCGTCGCACGCTCCAGACGCTGCTCGGTCTCGATCATATCCCTGCTGGTGAAACGCTCTTCGCCGCGCCCGTCGTTGCCGAGCCCGACGAGATCTGGCGACGCGCGCACCGCCGCGATCAGCCGGTCGTACTGCTCCTTTCCCTCGCTGTGGCGATGCACGAACATCGCCAGATCGCGAGTGGTGAAGGTCGCCTGTTGCCTCGTGATCGCATCGAGCGCGATACCGGGATTGGCGATGATCTTCTCGCCATTGCTCCGCGCGATCTCGACATGCTCGGCGAGGCGCTCGGATTCCAGCCCCTGCCCGGCCATCCGCGACGCCGCGGGCCCGATCTTGTGCTGCGGCTCGAGGTCGATTCCTTGTGCTTCGAGCGAGCGATGATCGACGCGCGCGTCGATATCGAGTTCGGCAAGGCGCGCATTGACGTGTCCGGCCCAGCGCTCGCGCCATTGCTCGAGCAGCGCGGTCGCATTCCAGTCGCGGACCTTGGGGCCGAACCCGTCCTCGTCTACCGATCGCGTAGTCAGCATCACATGGGCGTGCGGCTTCGCCAGGCCGTCGGCGCCGATATCCCAATGGACATTGAGATCGGCGATCATCCCCTTGTCAACAAACTCGGCCTGCGCGAACTCGCGGGCGAGACGGATGCCTTCCGCCTGATCGAGCTCGCGCGGAATGGCGAACTCGATCTCTCGGGCGAGCTGTGCGTCCTTGCGAACCTCGACTGCCTCGATCGCATTCCACAGCTTCTCGCGGTCGGCCAACTCCGCCGGCACGCCGTCCGGCAGCATTACCTCGGAATGAACGACGCCAGCCTTGTTCGAGAAGTCGTGATGGCGATCGAGCCGCTGGTCGTGCAGCCGTGCGGCCGAGCGATAGGCGGCCGCCGCCAAGGCGCTGGAGCCATTGGCCCGCGAGATCATCTTCGCCGAGAAGTGGTAGATCGCCATAGCGACCATCCATCTACACTTCCAAAGCGACGTCGGCACGACGTATAAGCGCGCCCTTCTCGAAAAATTCTCCGAAGGGACCAGGCCGTACCATATTGTATCGACAGCTCTGCTGCATCCGCTGCGCCGCTCTTCTACCATAGATGCTTCGACATTCAATGGAGACGCTCGATGCGCAAACCCCGAGACTTCGACAGAGAACTGAAAGCGCTCAAAGACAAGGCACGCAGCCTCAAGGCGCGGAAGGTTCAACAGCTGGGTGAGCTTGTCATACTGACGGGAGCCGACGCCCTCAGTCCCGATGAACTGGCCGGTGCGCTCGTCGCCGTCACCGAAACGAAAGAGATCGCAAAGCGGGAGGCATGGGCGCGACGCGGGACCGCCTTCTTTCGAGGGCGGTCAACAGGCGCCGCGGCTGGAACTGATCCGGGTGCAGGCAGCAGCCCGGAAGCTGTTGGCGGCGCGCAACCGGCTTCAGGCGGTCAAGGCACGCAGTGACGTGCGCGACTGGATGGCGAGACGACGTGATCGCACGCGCCACCTGATCGAGCTTGGCGGCCTCGTCGTGAAGGCGGGGCTGCTCGATCTCACCGGTGACGACCGCGCAATACTCTACGGAGCGTTGCTCGATGTCGCTGCGCGGTTACGCGGAGACGATAGCGATGTCGCGCTTCAGCTATGGCGGCGACGCGGCAGGCGTGCGTTCGAAAGCGAAGGCGAGCGGCATGGCAGCGGTGCGTCCGTCGTTCTCCCGGGCGACCGGGACTAACGATCGTCGCCCGGCACGATCGAACGAAGGTCCGGAATTGCCGCCATGCTTCGCTACGGATCCGCAGCCGCGTTAACGTTTTTGCCGATCCGCGAGGCGCTTGAGTGGCGTGTCTGATTCCAGCAAAGCGAGAACACGACGACACCGCCGTCGGGCATGCGCTAAATGATATTCGACGCCCTTCACGCTGATGCCAAGTCGTTCGCTGATCTGACGATAACTCAGACCCTGACCGCAGCGCATGAGAAACGCTTCACGGGCTCGTTTCGGCAGCCCGCTGACAATGTGCCCGAGCAACTCCTCGGCTTCGATCCGCCACGCCTGTTCGGGTGGCGCGACGGGATCGGGTTGATCGTCGAGATTGAGGCAATCAAGCAGCCCCGTCTTCCTTCGCCGGCCATGATCCGCCATCAGATTATGCGCGATGCGCCAGATATAGGCGGCTGGATTGTCGACCGACGCAAATTGGGGTGCAGCCATGGCCCGCGCAAACGCATCCTGCACGAGGTCGGCTGCACCGTCGTCACCAAGCTTCCGTCTGAAATAGCGGTGGAGTCCGCGTCGCTGATCGCGGAAGACGATTTCGAGCGTTGCTAGCGGTCGCGGTTCAGGAGCTTCGGGCAGACGCAGTTGTTTCGCTGCATCAGGCATCGCGCGGCTCCTTCCTTTGTCGGCGGGAGCAGTCCTGGTGACCGGTAACCGCGCCGACATGATTGAGCAGGGCGTGCAGCAACGCGGCGACCCGCTCGTGCGCAAAGCCGCCATCGTCAGGCGACGGGTCACCGAGTAGAACGGGCCGGTTCCATATCCAGTAGGGGGTGAGCACCGACGCCAGTCGGCTCATGTCAGGACAATCGTGTCCAAAGCCCGTCGCGTTGGCATAGGCGAGCGACTTCGCGACGCGCAGGCCGATGTGGCGCGCGCACCACGCGTCGGGGAAACCGACGTCAAGCAGATGAGCCGAGAGGCCGAGCTGGGCGGTGATGCCGGCGTAATAGAGGAAGTCATGCCAGCCACCCGAAGTCGGGAACGGGTCGCGAGGGAAGAACACCCGGGCCGTTCGATATCGAGCGAGGCTCAGGCGACGTCCCGCTCTCGTGCGGACGAGAGATACCGGCACGTCATCGTAAGCTTCGTAGAGCGGCGCCAGGGTATCGAGCCACGGTGATCGGATCGGTGTGACTGCGAGGGTGGCGACAGGCGTTGCAGTGAGCGCGCCGAGCAGAGCCCGGCGTGTAGGCATGGAAGCGTGCGTAACCATATGCACCTCCGGTCCGCATCGGCGGATGAAGCGGAAGTGTCAGGCAGATGCGGCACGGTCCCGAACTCCCGCGCACTGGGCGCGGGAGCCGCCGGAACTGCTAACATGCCAGAGACATGCGCCGCCGCCTTTGGCCCCGAAGGGCTTGGACATACACGACGGCATCCCGGAAAACTTGTTTTCCGAGTTGGTTCTCTGGGCAGGATTAGCAGTCCCGGCGCCGCCTTTTGCGCAGCGCTTAGCTAGTTTATCAGAGGCGCAGCTCCCTGGAAAGAGCTCACCCACCTCACACTCATCCACCGGGTATTGCCGTCGCATTCCGCGGGGCGGACATTCGCATCCAGGCGGCTCGGAAACATAATGAGGCGCTTCCCAGATTGGGCGCATAGAACTGGGGTCTACGCGCGCCTACGCGCCGTTCCTACTGCGTCATGAAGGCGAGCTGTTTTGCCGCGCTCAACGTCATCAAGCGCTTTGACAATAAGGGAGGCGCGGTACACAGGCCCATCGCCACCGCATGCCCGGCCCATGCATATTCGGCGCGACAGAGCTGCCGGTCGGCTTCCGCCCCAGACCTTGCCATTCCGGTCATCCAGCGCTGATCTCGATTGCAGACATGAAAGGAAGCGACATACACGCTAGCCCTGAGCCACAGCCGGGAGCTATGCTCGCGGATGCCCAACAGGATTGCGTGGATTAATGAAAAGCGTGAAGCCGAAGTGGCAGACCTGGTGGACTATCGCTGGTCCGAAGCTGCCAACAGCGGAGCTAATGCTAAGACAGGGCATTTTTATTGCACCCATGTCTGAAGATGATTTCAACCGGAGCAAGGGTGAAGCTACGCCCGCGCCAAGCGCAAAAATGACATCTGATAGCTACGTCGTGCGCTACCCTCCGCGAGACGTTGTGCAGAGCCGGTATCGACTTCAAATAGACGTTCCCGACGTTGGTGAGGAAGAAGCCGGCGAACATGCGCGCGAGATAGCGAACCGGTTGCTGGCGAGCCTATCGCTCGCCGTGCCGGGGGGGCGCTATCACGCCGAGTTTCGGAAAATCCGGCACGTCGGAGAAAATCAAGAAAAATCGGCGTGGTCGCAAACGATCGGCATCACATCTCTTTCCGATCCCGAACCACTTGGCGATGGTGATAGAGCGCGGGCACTGACACTCTACGATCGCGTCGAAAGCGATGAGACTGCAGACAACGCCTATCTACATCTACTGACCGCGTGGCAGCTTCAAGACACGCCGGGCTCCAAGCCACTCCAGCGATCGGTCCTGCAGCATTATGCTCTCTGCATGGAAGCGATCGTGACGGGAGTGATGATTAAGGTGAAATCCTACAAGGCGGATCAGATCAAGCAGGCCGAAAATAAATTCATCGAGGAGTTTCTTGCCGAGCTTCCAAACCGTGCAAATAAACCCAAGGCTGTCCGAGAAGCATCAACAAGTCTGCGAATGATCGGTTTGCAGAATACGCTGCCGTCAATTGACATGGTGGCGGCTGTGATCGGGATATCAAACGACACAAGGGAGGAGGCAAAAGCGTTGTATAAGTTCAGATCAAGTAGCTTGAGCCATCCCGGTAGGACCAATCCCAAAGAATTGCATAGGTGGCTTCATCACGGACCCACGGTGATTGATCTGTGTAAGGCAGACATAATAGCGCGAGCATTTCTCGTCGCATACTGCGACTGGGATAAGGTGGGTGGCGTAGCTGAGCTATAGAGTAATGGTGAAAGCTGGCGTCGAGCCTCTTCGCGAGGACACTCACCTCGAAAAGCGGATGGGCGGCTTCGGGTTTTCAATTCCCAAAAGCGGACCGAACATTATCCACCATTGACCGCCGGCCCGCGTGATTGGCGAGTAGCGCAATCGTCAATCACCGATTCGTTCTGAAGACACAAACCCTATGGCGCCATTCATGGCGCCATAGGCAATCTGCAGAAATTTATTTTGCCTACGATAGCCTACGTTTTGACCCTCTCCAGCCGTCAGCAAGTACCTTTCTGCCGACTCTGGCGCATGGCGCCATTTTTGGCGCTCTTGCGCGTTCGCTCGACATCGCCATCCTATTGGGCTGTTCACTCGCTCTTGGTAGGAATAGCCATGTCGGGCCAGGTAGACCGCATCATCCGCATGACCACCGTGATCGCTCGCACCGGGCTGTCGCGAACGACGATCTATCGCAAGATGCGAGAGGGCACATTTCCTTCGAACATGCAGATCAGCATTCATGGTGCCGGCTGGCACGAGTCTGCTGTCAATCGATGGATTGCTAATCCTCCTGCCTATCGGGCCAGCAACGACACCGACGATCAGCACGAGGCGGATGGCCATGGAGAAAGATAAGGCGCCCTACCCCGCTTCGCTGGCCGCTGCTAACGACAACCTCGCGCCGCCCATTGTGTCGGCCAAGGTCGATGCGGCGCTCAAGCGCATCGCCCGCCTGCTCGGACGCCAGATGGCGCGCGACGCGTTCGAAGAACGGATCGCGGCCAACGATAATGATAGCCAGTCCAGATAATGCATCGCGAGCTGCGATCCGCTTCCAAGGCACGCGGCGTCATGATATGCATACCGCATATCATGCGGAGAGGAATATGCGCGCCCTTGTCGATATGAGTGACAGCCAGGTCGAAGCCCTCGATGTCCTGGCGCGGCGTAAACGCCGCTCCCGCGCTTCCCTCATTCGTGCGGCGATCGATGATTATCTCGCGCGCCATCGCCACCAGCAGGTCGAGGATGGCTTTGGTTTGTGGGGTGAGCGCGAGTTGGACGGATTGGCATATCAGGAACAGGTGCGTGGCGAATGGTAGGGGCGCTGTTCGACACTAATATCCTGATCGACCACCTGAACGCGATCCCGCAGGCTCGGAAGGAGATCGCGCGCTACGGCGACCCGGCAATCAGTATCGTCACCTGGATGGAGGTGATGGTCGGGGCCGGCGCCGAATTGGTTGAGCCCACTCGTCGCTTTCTCGATGGGTTTGCGGTCGTCGAGCTGGACAATGACATTGCCGAGCGCGCTGTTTCGCTTCGTCGCTCTCATCGCATCAAGCTTCCGGATGCGATAATCTGGGCGACAGCTCAGGTCGCGGGACGGATCCTGGTAACACGTAACACGAAGGATTTTCCGACCGACGATCCGGGGATACGTGAACCCTACGCTATTTGGGGCTCGGTATCGCCTATTTGATTGAACAAGAGGAGACAGGCCATGACGCGCGTTGCCTTGTATGCCCGCTATTCTTCCGACCAGCAGAGCGCCTCGTCCATCGAGGACCAGCTCCGGATCTGTCGAGAGCAGGCGGCGCGAGATGACTTGCAGGTGGTCGGCATGTATAAGGACGCGGCAGTCTCAGGATCGAGCGTGACGCTCCGCCCCGGCATCCAGAGCCTTCTGCAGGACGCGCAAGCCAGGAAGTTTGATGTGGTGATCGCCGAAGCGCTCGATCGCGTCTCCCGCGACCAGGCTGATGTCGCGACCCTGTATAAGCATCTCCAGTTTGCCGGCGTCCAGATCGTCACCCTCGCCGAGGGCGAGATCAGCGAACTGCACGTCGGGCTCAAGGGGACGATGAACGCGCTGTTCCTGAAAGATCTCGCCAAGAAGACACACCGCGGGCTGCGCGGCCGCGTCGAGAAGGGCAAGGCCGGCGGCGGGCTCTGCTATGGCTATGACGTAGTCAAACGCCTCGGTAGCGACGGCGAGCCGGTGCGCGGCGAGCGCTCGATCAACGAGATCGAAGCCACCATCGTCCGCCGCGTCTTCCGCGACTTCGCCAATGGGCTCAGCCCCCGCATCATCGCTCAGCGTCTCAATGCGGATGGCATCCCTGGCCCTGGCGGCAAGCTCTGGACGGGGACGACGATCCGCGGCCATGCGACACGCGGCACCGGCTTCCTCAACAACGAACTCTACATCGGCCGGCTGGTCTGGAATCGGCAGCGCTATGTGAAGGACCCGCGTACCGGTAAACGCGTGTCGCGGATCAATCCGCAAACCGCCTGGGTCACGACCGAGGTCCCTGAACTGCGCATCGTCGACGACGCGCTTTGGCAAGCCGCCAAGGCACGCCAGGACAGTATCGCCGTCAAATACTCGACCACCATCGAAGCGACCCGTGCTGCCAACCGTCTCAACGGCACGCATCGCCCGCGATCGCTGCTATCCGGCCTGCTGGTGTGTGGCTGCTGCGGCGGCTCCTTCTCGCTACGTGGCCAGGGCCGCTTTGCCTGCTCCAACCACATCGACACGCGCTCCTGCGACAACAACCGCACCATCGCGCGCGAGGTCATCGAAGCACGTGTGCTCGACGGCCTGCGCGACAAACTGATGGCGCCCGAGATCGCGGCGGAAGCGGTACGCGCCTATGTCGAGGAGACCAACCGGCTCAATCACGCGCGACGGGCGGCCAGCGCGACCAACAAGGCCGAGCTCGCCCAGGTCGTCAAAGCTATCGAGGGCCTGGTATCGATGGCAGAACAGGGCCTCGGCTCGCGTGCGCTGGTCGACAAGCTGCTCGCGCTCGAGGCGCAGGAGGATGCGATCCGCGCGAGAATGGACGCAGCGCCGGTCGACACACCCGACATCCACCCCAACATCGCCGAGATCTACCGGCGGAAGGTCGAGCGGCTGGCGGAAGCGCTGAACCATCCGGCCGAACGCGACGAAGCGGCAGACGCCATCCGTAGCCTCATCGAGAAAGTGACGCTGACACCGGGACCGAAGCGGGGTGCCGTCAACGCGACGCTGCACGGCGAGTTCGGCGCCATTCTCGAGTGGGTCGAGCGGCGCGAACGGTCTGAAAACGACAACACTCCCGGGGCTTTCGCCTCGGGAGTGTCGGTTTCGGTGGTTGCGGGGACAGGATTTGAACCTGTGACCTTCAGGTTATGAGCCTGACGAGCTACCGGGCTGCTCCACCCCGCGCCAAATGGTCCTGCTTATATGCAGGGTATGTGAATGGGTTTTTGTGAGTTACGCGGATGGGGAAGCCTGGCGGCGCCCTACTCTTCCATCGCTTGAGCGATAGTACCATTGGCGCACTCCGGTTTCACGGCCGAGTTCGGGATGGGATCGGGTGGGTCACAGACGCTATGGCCACCAAGCTACCTGATCCGCGTAACCTATTGGGTAGAAATCGATGTTGGTTTTGTAACGGTTACGATGCTGAGGATATCCTGTTCCGTTCAACCTTGAGGTTGGCGGTGTGGAACTCTCAAGCGCGAATAGAGCAATTAGTATCGGTTAGCTCCATGGGTTACCCCACTTCCACATCCGATCTATCAACGTGATGGTCTTTCACGGCTCTATGAAATCTTATCTCGAGGGAGGCTTCCCGCTTAGATGCTTTCAGCGGTTATCCCGTCCGTACATAGCTACCCTGCTGCGCGGCTGGCGCCACGACAGGTCCACCAGAGGTACGTTCAACCCGGTCCTCTCGTACTAGGGTCAACTCCTCTCAAATTTCGACGCCCACGGCAGATAGGGACCAAACTGTCTCGCGACGTTCTGAACCCAGCTCACGTACCACTTTAATTGGCGAACAGCCAAACCCTTGGGACCTGCTCCAGCCCCAGGATGTGATGAGCCGACATCGAGGTGCCAAACAACCCCGTCGATATGAGCTCTTGGGGGTTATCAGCCTGTTATCCCCGGCGTACCTTTTATCCGTTGAGCGATGGCCCTTCCACGAGGGACCACCGGATCACTATGACCGACTTTCGTCTCTGCTCGACTTGTCAGTCTCGCAGTCAGGCTGGCTTATGCCATTGCACTCTAACAGCCGGTTTCCAACCGGCCTGAGCCAACCATCGCGCGCCTCCGTTACTCTTTAGGAGGCGACCGCCCCAGTCAAACTACCCGCCACAGAGGGTCCCTCGCCCAGTTTCATGGGCGCAGGTTAGACATCAGAAAACAACAGGGTGGTATTTCACCTATGGCTCCACACCGGCTGGCGCCGATGCTTCAAAGCCTCCCACCTATGCTACACAGTTCTTTCCTAATGCCACTCTGAAGCTGCAGTAAAGGTGCACGGGGTCTTTCCGTCTAACCGCGGGTACTCCGCATCTTCACGGAGAATTCAATTTCGCTGAGCATGTGCTGGAGACAGTGGGGAAGTCGTTACGCCATTCGTGCAGGTCGGAACTTACCCGACAAGGAATTTCGCTACCTTAGGACCGTTATAGTTACGG